>NZ_CACSIP010000006.1 GCF_902705885.1 Mycolicibacterium austroafricanum
CCCCCGGCGGCATCCTGGAGGACCGCAAGCTGCGACCTGATCACCTCGACCGCGCCGGACACCTCACCCATACATCGAACACTCGTACGAGGGTCCGACAAGAAACGCAAGTGGCACAAGTGAATTCAGTGACCGATGTGAGGGCGGCCGCCTGGGCCCGGCGCGCACGTTAGGGTTACCCCATGCGAGTCGGAGTACTGGGCGCTCAGGGCAAAGTCGGCGCCACCATGGTGCAGGCGGTTCAGGATGCGGACGATCTGACTTTCTCCGCGGGCGTGGACGCCGGTCAACCGCTGTCAACGCTGGTGGATGCCGGCACCGAGGTGGTCATCGATTTCACCCACCCCAGTGTGGTGATGGACAACCTGAAGTTCCTCATCGACAACGGAATCCACGCTGTCGTCGGCACCACCGGCTTCACCGACGAGCGCATCGACGAGGTGAAGGGCTGGTTGACGGCCACGCCGGAGGTGTCGGTGCTGATCGCGCCGAACTTCGCGATCGGTGCGGTGCTGTCGATGCACTTCGCGCAGCAGGCGGCGCGGTTCTTCGAATCCGTGGAAGTCATCGAACTGCATCATCCTCACAAGGCCGACGCCCCGTCCGGGACAGCGGCCCGCACCGCACGGCTCATCGCCGCAGCGCGAAAAGGGCTGCCGCCCAACCCCGATGCCACCAGTACCGGTTTGGACGGCGCCCGCGGGGCCGATGTCGACGGCATCCCGGTCCACTCCGTACGCCTCGCCGGGTTGGTCGCGCATCAGGAGGTGCTGTTCGGAACGCTGGGTGAGACGTTGACGATCAGGCACGACAGCATGGATCGCACCTCCTTCGTGCCGGGAGTGCTGTTGGCCGTGCGGAAGATCCGTGAGTTCCCGGGGCTGACGGTGGGTCTCGAGCCCCTGCTCGATCTGACATGAGCGATGGAGCGCGTGCGCTACGCATCCAGCTGTTGATCGCGTTCATGTGCGTGGCGCTCATCGTGTACTTCGTGATGCTGGGCCGTGCCGCGCTGGTGTTCATCTCCTCCGGGCGTCCTGCGGCAATCGGATTGGGCGTGGCGATCCTGATCCTTCCGGCCATCGGCAGCTGGGTGATGGTGGCGACGTTGCGGGCCGGGCTGGCACACCAGCGGCTGGGACGACTGGCGCGAGAACAGGGCATGGAGCTCGATGTCAGCGAGCTGCCCCGGATGCCGTCCGGCCGCATCCGGCGCGATGCCGCAGACGCACTGTTCGCGACGGTGCGCGATGAACTGGAATCCGACCCCGACAACTGGCGGCGCTGGTATCGATTGGCACGCGCGTACGACTATGCCGGTGATCGCACCCGCGCCCGGGAGGCGATGAAGAAGGCTGTGCAGATGGAGGCATCGTGACCAAGACGCTGCTGATCGTGCACCACACGCCGTCCCCGGGCACCCGCGAACTCCTCGAGGCGGTACTGGCCGGGGCGAACGACCCCGAGATCGACGGTGTCGACGTCCGGGTCCGGCCGGCGCTCGCCGCCACGGTGCCGGACATGCTCGAGTCGGACGGATATCTGTTCGGCACCACCGCGAACTTCGGGTACATGTCGGGTGCGCTGAAACATTTCTTCGACACGGTCTACTATCCGAGCCTCGACCACGTGGCGGGCCGGCCTTACGGCCTGTGGGTGCACGGCAACAACGACCTCGTCGGTGCCGTCAATTCCGTCGAACGATTGGCCACCGGCCTGGAACTGGCCAAGGCCGCCGACCCGCTCGAGGTCACCGGGCCCGTCGATGCGGCGGTCCGGGACCGCGCCTACGAGCTGGGTGGCACTCTTGCGGCAGTGCTCACGGACTGATGGAGGTCACACATGCCCGGAATCGCCGAACTCGCCCTCGGGGCTGCGCCGATCGCCGGCGGCGCGCTGCTCGGAGCGGCCGCGGGCAACATCAAGCCGCCTGACGTCCGCGGCCTGATCAGCAAGGATCTCGATCTGCTCGCCCGCATCCCGCCGGAGCAGGAGGAGCGCCGCGCGAGACTGCAGCGCAGCATCGATCAGCGAATCGATGGCCTCATCGACGCGACCGACAAGAGCCGCCAGCTACGCGAGGCGGCATCGAGCTATACCGGTCTCGGGGGCTGGCGCGATGTGATGGTGCTGTTGGCCACCGTGTTGTTCACGATCATCTGGTGGCATGTCGAGCACAGTCGATCCAACTGGACGCTGATGTTCATCGTGCTCATCGGCCTGAACATTGTTGTCGCGGGCTACGTGGTGCGCGACGTACGTAACGCGTTCCGGCGCAGGCTGCCCGGGGGCTCCGGCGCGCATTCATCGACGTCCTGAGCCGCCCGGACCGGCAGCACCGGTGCTGTCACCGAGGCAGGTGCGCAGCAAGAAACGCTGTCGCGGCTTCCCAGTGGCGCCGCGCCGCCGCCTCGTCGTAGGGCGCGTTGTCCGGCACGGCGAACCCGTGGAACGCCGGATAGAACTCGATCGTGTGCTCGACCCCGGCGGCGGTGAGCGCCTTGTCCAGGGTCGCGCCGTCCTCGGCGGTGAACGACCGGTCGTCCTGGGCGGCACCCACATAAACCGCAGCCCGTATCCGGTCGGCGAGCAGGTGCGGGCTGCCGGGGTCGTCGGCCACCAGTCCGCCACCATGGAACGACATCGCCGCCGCGACACGCTCGGGAACGCTACCGGCGACCACCAACGAGATCCGCCCGCCCATGCAGTATCCGGTGGTTCCGAACGACGTCCCGCTGACCTCGGGCCGCGCCGCCAGATGGTCGAAGAACGCGGTGGCGTCGACCACTGCCCGTTCGGTGGTCACCGACGAGATCATCGTGAACAACCGGGCGCGTTCGGCCTCGTCCTCGAACACCGTGGCCATGCTGAACGGCGCCCAGTCGCCTTCGCGGTAATACACGTCCGGCACCAGCACGGCGTATCCGTGTCCGGCGAGTTCGTCGGCCATCGCGCGGAAGGTGGGGCGGGCGCCGCCCGCGTCGGGATACATGACGACGCCGGGCCATGGCCCGTCCCCGTCGGGAAGGTGCAGGGAGACCGGGCAGGAGCCGTCGGTGGTCGTCACTGTGTCGTTGATCGTCGGCATGGTTGTAGTTCTACTCCGCCCGGGGCCACGTAAGCTGAGCGCGTGCCGATCGCCACTCCGTATGAGGATCTGTTGCGCCTGGTGCTTGACACCGGGATCCCGAAATCCGACCGCACCGGCACCGGCACCCGCAGCCTGTTCGGCCATCAACTGCGCTACGACCTGGGGGCCGGTTTCCCGCTGATCACCACCAAGAAGGTGCACACCAAGTCGATCGTCTACGAGCTGCTGTGGTTCCTGCGCGGCGATTCCAACGTCCGGTGGCTGCAGGACCGCGGCGTCACGATCTGGGACGAATGGGCTTCCCCCACAGGTGATCTCGGTCCGGTATACGGCGTGCAGTGGCGCTCCTGGCCGACGCCGTCGGGTGAGCACATCGACCAGATCAGCGCTGCGCTGGAACTGCTGAGGGCTGATCCCGACTCGCGACGCAACATCGTCTCGGCGTGGAACGTCGGCGAGATCCCGCAGATGGCGTTGCCGCCGTGCCACGCCTTCTTCCAGTTCTATGTCGCCGACGGGCGGCTGAGCTGCCAGCTCTACCAGCGCAGCGCCGACCTGTTCCTGGGGGTGCCGTTCAACATCGCCAGCTACGCGCTGCTGACCCACATGATGGCCGCACAGGCCGGCCTCGGGGTCGGCGAGTTCATCTGGACCGGAGGAGATTGTCACATCTACGACAACCATGTCGAGCAGGTCACCGAGCAACTGTCGCGCAGTCCGCGCCCCTACCCGGAACTTGTCTTGGCGCAGCGTGATTCAATTTTCGACTACACCTACGACGACATCGTCGTGAAGAACTATGACCCACACCCGGCGATCAAGGCGCCGGTGGCCGTATGAGGACTGCTCGCAGGTCCGGATCATGACCGTGAGCCTCAACCTCATCTGGGCGCAGTCCAGCTCCGGGGTCATCGGCCGGAACAACACGATTCCGTGGCGGGTGCCCGAGGATCTGACCCGCTTCAAAGAACTCACCATGGGCCACGCCGTCATCATGGGCAGGCTGACCTGGGAGTCGCTGCCGGCCAGCGTGCGCCCGTTGCCCGGCCGCAAGAACGTCGTGGTGACGCGTCAAGCCGGCTACCTGGCCGACGGGGCGCAGGTGGTGGGCTCGCTCGAAGATGCTCCGCTCGACGATGCCTGGGTGATCGGCGGTTCGCAGATCTACGGCTTGGCGCTGCCGCTGGCGACCCGCTGTGAGATCACCGAGGTGGACCTCGATCTTCACAGGCAGGACGACGACGCGCTCGCGCCGGTCCTCGACGAGTCCTGGGTCGGCACCGAAGGGCCCTGGCAGGACAGTTCCTCGGGGTTGCGCTACCGGTTCTACAGCTACCGGCGTATCCCCGAGCCGTAGCCGCGCCGGACAACTTGTCGGTGCGGTAGGCGACGATGACGTGATGGCCTCCTCTGCCCGCCCGCGCGCGGCGACGCTGACCGCGGCCCAGGCACGCCGGATCGCCGTGGCGGCGCAGGGATTCACCGAAGCCAAGCCCGGTGGCCCGGTGACTCGGGCGCATCTGCGCAGGCTGACCGACCGGATCCAGGTGCTGCAGCTGGATTCGGTGTCGGTGGCGGTGCGCGCGCACTATGCACCGGTGTTCAGTCGCCTCGGTCCCTACGACCGCGACATCCTGGACCGGGCGGCGTGGAGCCACTCGGCGCGCTCGCCGCGGCTGCTGGTCGAATACTGGGCGCACGAGGCGGCGCTGATGTCGGTCGACGACTGGCCGCTGCTGCGCTGGCGCATGCGCGAGTACCGGCACGGCCGGTGGGGCACCGAGATCGTCAAGAAGAACGCCAGGCTCGCCGACGACATCGTGGCTGCAGTCGCAGCGCTCGGCCCGTCGACCGCCGGTCAGATCGAGGCGTACCTCGAGTCCGAACCACGCGGACGCAAAGGGCCGTGGTGGGATCGCAGCGACACCAAGTGGGTGGCCGAGGCGCTGTGGTCGGCAGGGGTGTTGACGACGGCGACCAGGGTCGGGTTCGCCCGGCACTACGACCTGACCGAGCGGGTGCTGCCCGCCGACGTGGTGGCACGCCAGGTCGACGAGGTCGACGCCGTCCGGGAGCTCACGCTGCGGGCGGCCACGGCACTCGGCATCGGCACCGAAGCCGACCTGCGGGACTACTTCCGGCTCGCTGCCCGGCAGGTCAAGCCCGCCATCGCGGAGCTGCTGGCCGCCGGGGAGATCGAGCGGGTGGACGTCGCAGGCTGGTCAGCGCCGGCGTATCTGCGCGCCGGTCAGACCCTCCCGCGCAAAGACCGTGGGACGGCACTGCTGTGTCCGTTCGACCCGCTGATCTTCTTCCGCCCCCGGGTCGAGCGGCTGTTCGGATTCCACTACCGCATCGAGATCTACACACCGGCGCCCAGACGTCAGTTCGGCTACTACGTCTGGCCGTTCCTGGTCGACGGACAACTCGTCGGTCGGGTCGATCTGAAAGCCGACCGGACCACCAACACCCTCCAGGTCGCCGGAGCGTTCGCCGAGGAAGGGCAGCCGCATCCTCAGGTGGCGGCGGCGCTGGCAGGGGAGTTGCGCTCGATGGCCGGCTGGCTCGGTCTCGACGACGTCAGCGTCGGTGAGCGGGGTGATCTCGTCACGGAGTTGCGCCGCGGTCTTGGATAGGTGGGCGTTTACGGAAAGGATGGTGGCCATGGACTTTCTGCGCACGCCCGATGAGCGGTTCGCGAACCTGCCGGATTTCCCCTTCGCGCCGCACTATGTCGAGTTGGGTGCGGACCTCAACCGGTTGCGGATGCATTACCTCGACGAGGGACCACCCGATGGGGAGGTGGTGTTGTTGCTCCACGGCGAGCCGTCCTGGAGTTACCTGTACCGGAAGATGGTCCCGGTCCTCGTCGACGCCGGTTTACGCGCTGTCGCGATCGACCTCGTCGGGTTCGGCCGCAGCGACAAACCGACCCTCCGGGAGAGCTACACCTACCAGGCCCACGTGGACTGGACGTGGGCGGCCATCCAAGCCATCGGTCTGACCGACATCACGTTGGTCTGCCAGGACTGGGGCGGGCTGATCGGCTTACGCCTGGTGGGCGAGCATCCGGACCGGTTCGCCAGGGTGGTGGCCGCCAACACCGTGCTGCCCACGGGTGATCAGCCTCCGGGCGAGGCGTTCCTCGCCTGGCGACGGTTCAGCCAGGAGAGCCCGGAGTTCCCCGTCGGCAAGATCATCAACAACGCGTGCGTGTCGACCGTGTCGGCAGAGGTGATGGCGGCCTACGACGCGCCGTTCCCCGACGATTCCTACAAGGCCGGCGCACGACACTTCCCGATGCTGGTACCGACCAGCCCTGACGATCCCGCCTCCGCGGCGAACCGATCCGCCTGGGAGTCACTGCGCAGCTTCGACCGGCCCTTCCTGTGTGCGTTCTCCGACTCCGACCCGATCACCCGCGACGCCGCACCGATGTTGCGCGAGCTCATCCCGGGAGCTGCGGGTCAGCCGGTGGTGACGATCGAGCAGGCCGGTCACTTCCTGCAGGAGGACAAGGGCCGCGAGCTCGCCGAAGTCGTGGTGGATTTCGTCCGCACCAATCCGCGATAGGCGACGCAGGTCTCCGGGATGACGGACGGGTTGTCGGCGGGCACACTTCGGTGTGGATGCGCGGACGTGGATGCGCGCCGGTCAGGAGTCTGCATGATCGGACGGGGTTGCTGATGGGCTGGTGGCAGACCGACCAGTTCGACTGGTTCACGATTTATCTGCGTGAGCGCGGGCTGCAGGTGCGGTGGCGTCTTGCGGTCTTTGTCTTCACCGTGTTCCTGGGTGCGGTGCCCCTCCTGCTGCTGGCCAGTCCTGCCGGTCCGGACACCGCTCTGCGGAGGGGGTTCGCGATCGCCGCCGCGGGATCCGCGTTCGCGGTGTCGACGCTGTGGCTGTTGCGCTGGCCCTCCCGCACCCAGTCGCTGATCTACAACGTGGTCTGCTCCGGATGCATTGCCGCGGGCTGCCTGGTGATACCGGACCCGTACGGCGGACTGATGGGATGCACGGTCTTCGCGGCCATCGGTGGATTCCTGGCCTACTTTCACGCACTGGCCCATGTGCTCGCGAATTTTGTGGTGGCCATGGCCTGCGCCGGCATCACCGCCACCAGGATGTTCCTCGACACCAGCGACGGCCTGTTGGTCGCCGCGTCATTTCTTCTCGTCATCGGTCTCAACATCGGGGTGCCGTTCGGGATCTACTCGGTGGTGCACACCCTGCGCATCGACCTGAGGAACTCCGACCGCGATGCGCTGACCGGACTGCTCAACCGGCGCTCCTTCTACAACGCCGTGCACGAGCTCGTGCTGGCAGTACAGGGTTCGGCAGGCATGCGTCTGAACGTCACGATGGTCGACCTCGACGACTTCAAGAAGCTCAACGACACGAAGGGGCACGCCGTCGGTGATCAGGCGCTGATCACGGTCGGGGTGGTGCTCCAGGAGAACTGTGGTCCAGATGCGGTTCTCGGCCGACTCGGCGGCGAGGAGTTTGTCATCGCCGATACCGCCACCGCCACCGATCATGCTGTCACCGCCGAACGCATCCGCGCCGGCATCGCCGCGATGCCCTTCCGGATCACCGCCAGCCTCGGCACCTGCAGCGCGGCGGTGCCTCAGGACGTCTGGACCACCGACCCGCAATTCGTCGACCAGCTGATCCAGGTGGCTGATGAGGCGATGTATCGGTCAAAACGTGCCGGAGGTGATCGGTCACAGCACCGGCACCTTGATCAGGCCGGCGCCGAATGCCCTTAACTCAGCGGGATGCTGTTGTCGGCCTTGGCTTTCTGATACCGCATCGACAGCGCGTCGTAGCGGCTGCGGATCAGATCGCGCTGCCCACGCAGTCGGGTGCGTGACGGCTCGGGTTCCTCGTCGATCAGGTCGCCGATCGCGTACGCGGTCCAGAAGTCGTTGGTGCGGCGGTAACCGCCGGGATCCAGACCGAACACCTCTTTGAGGATCACGAGGTCGTGGGGGATCGCGAAGGTGTCGCGGGAATCCTCGTGACTGTAGAAGTAGTAGTAGTTGTCGAAACCCGCCCAGGTGATGGCCGACATGCACAACGTGCAGGGTTCATGGGTGGTGAGGAACACCAGGTCCCGGGTCGAGGGCGGCTCGGGTAACTCATAGAACCGCCGCAGCGTGTTGATCTCGCCGTGCCAGAGCGGATTGGCGGTTTCGTCGTTGGCGCCGGCAATGACCAGGGACAGATCCGATTTGTGCAGCAACGCCGCGCCGAACACTTTGTTGCCGTCGGCCACGGCGTGCTCGGTGAGCGGAAGGACGTCATGTTCGATGACATCGAGCAGTCGGGAGGTGAGCGCGGAGGCCATGGGAAACCCTAACGCGTGGCGTCGTCATCCGCCGCCGACGAAACCGTCCTGGAGCACGGCGAACGCCCGGTCGAACAGGACGACGAGATCCTCGTCATCCCCGGCCGCCCACGCCGAGATCGCCACGGTCATCGCGCCCAACACGGCGGCGGCCTGCACGGTGACGGCGTAGTCGGGGGCGGAAAGGCCCGCTCGGCGGGCGAGTGCCCGCGCGATGAGGTCCCGAGTCTGTTCCTGAGCCAACAGGTTTCGGCTTCGTAATGCCGGGGTGCCGAGCACCAGGCGCGTCCGGATCAGCAGCGCGTCCCGGTCGGTCGCCAAGATCACGCGCAGCCCTTCCCGCAGTGCGGCCCCGACGGCGACCAGCGGCGGTTCCTCCGATGGTCGGGTCGCGATGAACTCCTCGAGCAGCGGGTCGTACTCGTCGTACTCGACCACTGCTTCCTTCTGCGGGAAGTGCCGGAAGAACGTCATGTGTGAGACGCCCGCCGCGGCGGCGATCTCGTCGACAGTGGTTGCGTCGAAGCCCTTCTCGGCGAACAGCGCAAGCGCATGGTCCTGGATGGCGCGCCGGGTCTGCGCCTTCTTGCGGGCGTGCCAGGTCGTCTCCATCACCGCATCCGCACCTGCTCGCCGAGCGCCGCGTCCAGCCATGCCTCGAGTGCTGCGCGACCGGTGCCGCGCCACGCCAGGTGTCCGTCCGGTCTGATCAGGAGGGTGTCCTTTCGTCCCTGTAGCGACGCCACGTCGCCCAGACGAGCCCTCGCCACGTCGGCGAGAGCGCCGTCGCCCAATATTGCCCAACCCGGACCGAGTACCTGATAGAGCCGCACGGGATTACCGTCGCTGGTCTCACACTCGCGGTCGCGCACCCGATCGCCCGGACGGCAGCCCGGCCGCAGACCGCCACGCCCGGATCCCAGTGGGCCGCGCCGATAGGAGACCTGCAACTGCGAACTCTTGTCGGTGAGCAACTGCTGCACGCGGGGACGATTCAACAACGGCACGACGATCCGGTCGCGCAGCAGTCGCGCCAGGTGACTGTGCCCCAACATGATCCGGGTCATCCCGCTCGTCGAGGCGAGGACGTCCTCGGCGACGGGTCGCCGCTCGGCGGCATAGGTTTCGAGCAGGCGGTCATCGGCGCGACCCGAGATGACAAGGGCCAGTTTGAATGCGAGATTCTCCGCGTCGCCCATCCCGGTGTTCATGCCCTGGCCCCCGAATGGGCTGTGGATGTGGGCCGCGTCTCCCGCGAGCAACACCCGGCCGCGCCGGTAGGTGTCGGCAAGCCTGCGGTGGATGCGGAAGGCGGACGTCCATTCCGCCGAGCGCACCGTCCCGCCGGATTCGTCGGCGAGCAGACCGGTCAGGAACTCCACGATCTGGTGCTCTGCGGGATTCTCGAGACCGTCCGGCGCCAACGCCATCAGTCGCCAGAGATCGCCGCCGGGCAGCGGGAATGCGGCCAGCATGCGGTTGCGTCGCATCCATGTCTGCACGCCGTCACGGGGGAGGTCGAGGTCGGCGCGAACGTCGGCGAGCAGGAAACGTTCGATGATCGGCACCCCGGGAAACCCCACGCCCACCGACGTTCGGATCACGCTGTGGGCGCCGTCGGCGCCGACCACCCAGGAGGCGTCCACGTCGGAGCCGTCCTCGAGGTGCACGGTCGCGCCGCCGGGTGAGGGGCTCACCCCCCGAACCCGCCGGCCCCATTCGACAGCCGTCCCCAGCGTGGTGAGGCGACCGCGCAACGCGCTTTCGATATCGGCCTGCGAGATCATCAGCGCCCGGGGGCCGCCGAGACGGGTGGACAGTCCGACCGGAAAACTGGCGAGGTCACGGCCTTCGACGGTGATGGTGACCCGGCGAATCGGCAGCCCTCGAGCGTGGACGGTGTCGAGCGCGCCGAGTCGGTCGAGGACTTCGACGCCGCGGGGTTGCAGTCCCAGCGCCCGCGAGGTCAGGGTGGCCTGCGGCGCCTGGTCGAGCACCCGCACCGCAATCCCGGCGGATCGCAGGGCGCAGGCCAGGGTCAGGCCCGTGGGACCGGCCCCCACGATGACGACGTCGGTGCGCACCCCTGACCTCCTGTGTGTTAGTTCCTAACATGTTAGTCACTAACACCTACTTGTCCAGCGTTTTCGGTGTTTCCGGTGCGGGACCGCGGACCGGCGCGGTCGCCGGATAGGGTTGTCCCCGTGGCCGAGCTCGCGCCGCTGCGTGTGCAGCTGATCGCCAAGACGGAGTTCTCGGCACCCCCGGACGTGCCGTGGGACACCGACGCCGGCGGCGGCGCCGCGCTGGTGGAGTTCGCCGGCCGCGCGTGTTATCAGAGCTGGTCGAAGCCCAATCCGCGCACCGCCACCAATGCGGCCTACATACGGCACATCATCGACGTCGGGCACTTCTCGGTGCTCGAACACGCATCGGTGTCGTTCTACGTCACCGGCATCTCGCGATCCTGCACCCACGAGTTGATCCGGCACCGGCACTTCTCGTACTCGCAGCTGTCCCAGCGGTTTGTGCCCGAGCACGAGTCGCAGGTGGTGGCCCCACCGGGGATCGAGAACGATCCGGAGCTGGAGGAGATCTTCACCGCCGCGGCCGACGCCGGCCGCGCTGCCTACACCGAGCTGCTCAGCCGCCTCGAAGCCAAGCTGATCGGTGACCATCCCGCCGGCGGTGCGGCGGTGCTGCGGCGCAAGCAGGCCCGCCAGGCGGCCCGCGCCGTACTGCCCAACGCCACCGAGACGCGCATCGTCGTCACCGGCAACTACCGGGCGTGGCGGCACTTCATCGCGATGCGGGCCAGCGAGCACGCCGACGTGGAGATCCGGAGGTTGGCGATCGAGTGCCTGCGCCAGCTCGTCGGCGTCGCCCCCCAGGTCTTCTCCGACTTCGAGATCACGGTGCTCGCCGACGGCACAGAGGTCGCGACCAGCCCGTTGGCAACCGAGGTCTGAGCCGACTATGCAGTCGTGACGCGGCGAGCCGAGGAGGTAATCTTGCGCCCGTGAGCACCAGCGGATTCGACGCCACCGCCCGTTTGGGCACCCTGTTGACCGCGATGGCCACTCCGTTCAAGCCCGACGGTTCGCTGGACACCGACGCCGCTGCCCGGCTGGCCACCCGGTTGGTCGACGCCGGCTGTGACGGGCTGGTGGTGTCCGGCACCACCGGGGAGTCGCCCACCACCACCGACGACGAGAAGGTCGCGCTGCTGCGCGCCGTACTCGACGCCGTCGGCGACCGTGCGCGGATCATCGCGGGGGCCGGCACCTACGACACCGCGCACAGCGTCCACCTCGCGAAGGCGTACGCCGACGAAGGCGCACATGGCCTGCTCGTGGTCACGCCGTACTATTCGCGCCCGCCCCAGTCGGGCCTGATCGCGCATTTCACCACGGTCGCCGATGCGACCGAACTGCCGATGATCCTCTACGACATCCCGATGCGCTCCGTGGTGCCGATCGACTGGGCCACCATGCGCACCCTGGCCGAGCATCCCAACATCGTCGCGATCAAGGATGCCAAAGGAGATATGCACGGCGCAGCTCAGATCATGGCCGAGACCGGGCTGGCCTACTACTCCGGTGACGACGCGCTGAACCTGCCCTGGTTGGCGATGGGCGCGGTCGGCTTCATCAGCGTGTGGGGACACCTCGCGGCCAGTCAGCTGCGAGAGATGTTGTCGGCCTTCACCTCTGGCGATATTGTCACCGCACGAAAGATCTGCCTCACGCTCGGGCCGCTCAACGCCGCCCAGACGAGGCTGGGCGGGGTCACGATGTCGAAGGCGGGCCTGCGGCTGCAGGGATTCGAAGCCGGTGAGCCGCGCCTGCCCCAGATGCCCGCCGACGACCAGCAGATCGAAGCGCTGGCGCTCGACATGCGTGCCGCGGCGGTGTTGCAGTAGTGGACACCGAGCTCGCTGCGCCGGGGCCGTTGGCTGCGGATGGTCTACGGGTGACCGCGCTGGGTGGCATCAACGAAATCGGCCGCAACATGACCGTTTTCGAGCATCTGGGACGGTTACTGATCGTCGACTGCGGAGTGTTGTTCCCCAATCACGACGAACCCGGCGTCGACCTGATTCTGCCTGATATCCGCCACATCGAGCACCGGCTCGACGACGTGGAAGCGCTGGTGGTGACACACGCGCACGAAGACCACATCGGCGCGATCCCGTTCCTGCTCAAGCTGCGGCCCGACATCCCGGTGGTCGGTTCGAAGTTCACGCTCGCCCTGATCGGCGCGAAATGCCGCGAACACCGCATCAAACCGGTGTTCGTCGAGGTGGCCGAGGGGCAACGCTCCACCCACGGCGTGTTCGAGTGCCAGTACTTCGCGGTCAACCACTCTGTTCCCGGATGTCTGGCGATCGGAATCCACACCGGCGCGGGCACGGTGTTGCACACCGGCGACATCAAACTCGATCAGCTTCCGCTCGACGGCAGGCCGACGGACCTGCCCGGGATGTCGCGACTCGGTGACGCCGGGGTGGATCTGTTTCTCTGTGATTCCACGAACTCGGAGATCCCCGGTGTCGGGCCCTCGGAGAGCGAGGTCGGTCCGGCGTTGCACCGCCTGATCCGCGGTGCCGAAGGCCGGGTGATCGTGGCGTGCTTCGCCTCGAATGTCGATCGGGTGCAACAGATCATCGACGCCGCGGTGGCTTTGGGGCGGCGAGTGGCCTTCGTCGGCCGATCGATGGTGCGCAACATGGGCATCGCCCGCGAACTCGGCTACATCAGGGTCGCCGACGACGATGTCCTCGACATCGCCGCCGCGGAGATGATGCCGGCCGACCGGGTGGTGCTCATCACGACGGGCACGCAGGGTGAGCCGATGGCCGCGCTGTCGCGGATGTCACGCGGGGAGCACCGCAGCATCACCCTGACCGCCGGGGATCTGATCATCCTGTCGTCGTCGCTGATCCCGGGCAACGAGGAGGCGGTCTTCGGGGTGATGGATGCGCTGGCGAAGATCGGTGCTCGCGTCGTCACCAATCAGCATGCCCGCGTACATGTTTCGGGACATGCGTATGCCGGAGAACTCTTGTTCCTCTACAACGGCGTTCGGCCGCGCAACGTGATGCCCGTGCACGGCACCTGGCGGATGCTGCGTGCGAACGCGGCTCTGGCCGCCCGCGCCGGGGTGCCGGAGGACAACATCGTGCTGGCCGAGAACGGGGTCAGCGTCGACCTGGTGGCCGGCAGGGTGAGCATCGCCGGGGCGGTGCCCGTGGGCAAGGTCTTCGTCGACGGACTGGTCACCGGAGATGTCGGCGATGCCACCCTGGGGGAGAGGCTGATCCTGTCCTCGGGTTTCATCGCGGTGACGGTCGTCGTGCACCGTGGCACCGGAAAGCCCGCCGGTCCGGCGCACCTGACGTCGAGAGGTTTCTCCGAAGACCCCAAGGCGCTGGAACCCGCGATGCGCAAGGTCGAGGCCGAGCTCGGCAACCTGGCCTCGCAGGACATCACCGACCCGCCCCGGATCGCACAGGCGGTCCGCCGCGCTGTCGGCAAGTGGGTGGGGGAGACCTACCGACGGCAGCCGATGATTGTGCCGACGGTCATCGAGATCTAAGCCACCTTGAGCCGGTAACCGATGCCCCGCAGCGCGACGAACCAGTCCGGGCCCAGCTTGCCTCGCAGATAACGGATGTAGACGTCCACCACGTTGGAGCGGGCGTTGTCGGCACCCCACACCTGCCGGCGGATCCGTTCGCGCGTCAGGACCTCTCCGGGATGGCGCAGGAACATCTCGGCCAGTGCGCATTCGCGTACCGACAGGTCGACGACGTAGTCGCCGATCTGGGCTCGTCGCGTTTTCAGGTCGAGCCGCAGGTCGCCAAAGGTGAGCATCGGGTGATCAACCGATCGCGGGGGAGCCAACCGCCGCCGCACCTGGCTGAGCAGTTCCTCCAACCGGAACGGCTTGCCGACATAGGCATCGGCCCCGGCGTGCAGCGTCGCCGCCGTGGCGGCGACGTCTGTTCGTGAGGTGAGCATCACGACCGGAAGTGAGCGGCCCTCGGCGCGCAACCGGCGCACGATCTCGAAACCGCTGCGTCCCGGCAGGTCGGCGGCGAGCACCATCAGGTCGAAGCTCCCGCTGCGGGCATCGGTGTAGGCCGTCCTGCCTTCCGTTGCCACCCGCACCGAGAATCCCTGAGCGACAAGCCCTTTCCGGATCACCGAGAGAACTCGAGGGTCGCTCTCGGCGATCAGTATCGTGGCCATCGTGATCCCCCACTCCCCGGCAACGCCGGTTTCCCCGTCGATTCCAGGATCGTCGGTCAGCGGCCGGTCCCCTAAGGGTCATGGGGAGCGTCTGCAGGGGCCGAAAGACCCGAAAGCGGCGGGTCCTTTTCTCAGCGTTCGGCGTGAACCGTCCACTCGATGCGCGATGCCGCCAGTGAGCGCCGCGCCGGACGGATGTAGGTGTCGCGGAAGTAGCTCGGCCCGGCCTGCTCGACCAATCGCCAACCGCAGTCGGCCAGCAGGTCACCGACCTCTTCAGGTACCAGCCCTGATTTCCACACCTGTCGGCGCCCCCGGAACCGTCGGTACACCGCGTCGGCGCCGTACAACTGGGTGCCGTCGATGAAGTCCTGACGGATGTAGGTGAAGATCAGCCGGCTTCCGGGCGCCGCGGCGGCAAGCTGTCCGAGCGTGGTGCGCACCGCCTCCGGGGTGAGGTACTGCGTGACGCCCTCCCAGATGAAGAAGGTGCGTGCACCGGGGTGGTAACCGTGCGCCTCCAGTGCCGGCAGCAGCGCGTCCTGCTCGAAGTCGACCGGCACCAGGTGCACCGACGGTGGCGTCGCGCCGAGTACCCGGTGCACGACGGCGGTTTTTCGGTCGACGTTGACCGGTTGGTCGACCTCAAAAACCGGCAGCTCGCTGTGCCGGGCGATCCGGTAGGCCCGGGTATCGAGGCCAGCTCCCAGAACCACGACGGTGTCGAACTCGATCACCGGGTCGGAGAGGCGTTCGTCGATGTAGCGCTTACGACAGCAGATGCTCGCCCACAGCCCGGGCCCGGATCGGTTCGACGCCGCGACGGCGGCCCGTCGCAGTGGGCCGAACCGGGACAGGCCGACCAGCAGACGCAGCCGCGCGGGCAGGAAGGACGTCGCCAGATCGTCGTCGACCAGGCGGCGCTCCGGCGGCTCCTGCTGCTCGATGGCCGACAATACGATCGGCCCGACAGCCGTCTGCGCTGCCGGATTTCGACGCTGCCTCATGGACTCAACGCTTGTTCACGTACCCCGCGTCGACGGGCAGCGTGACCCCGGTGACGTAGCGGGCGGCGTCCGACACCAGCCAGAACACCGCATTGGCGATGTCCTCCGGTTCCAGCGCCTGGACTGGCAGCGCGTTGCCCATGTCCGGCCCACCCTGACTCTCCTGCGCCACCCCCTCGAGCCACGATCGGGTGAAGTCGTTGTCGATCATCGGGGTGTTGACGCCCGCCGGATGCACCGAGTTCACCCGAATACTGTACTGGGCAAGGGAATTTGCGTATACCCGCATGATGCCGACCATGCCGTGCTTCGCGGCCGCATAGCCCACGGAGCCGCCGACCGGCGCCCCCAGCCCGACCAGACCGGCGACCGAGCTGATCAACACGATCGAACCGCCGTTGCCGAACTTGACCATCGGCTTCATGGCCACGTCGACGGTGTTGTACACCCCGGTCAGGTTGACGTCGATGACGTCCTGCCACGCGTCGGCGGCCGCCATCGGGGCGATTCCCGCGTTGGCGACCACGATGTCGAGCCGGTTGCCGAGCTTCTCGGTCCCCTGCCGCAGTGCGGTCTTCACGGCGTCGCGGTCGCGCACATCGGCCTGGCTGGCCACGATGCGCGCACCCGTCTCCTCGACCAGTTTGACGGTGGCATCCAGGTCATCGGGGGTTGCCAACGGGTAGGGCACCGAGTCGATCTGGTCACAGAGGTCGACGGCGATGATGTCGGCACCTTCCGACGCCAACTTGAGCGCATGCGCGCGGCCCTGACCCCGTGCGGCACCGGTGATGAACGCGACTTTGCCTGTGAGCCCACCCAT
Source organism: Mycolicibacterium austroafricanum (assembly GCF_902705885.1). Classification (GTDB taxonomy): domain Bacteria; phylum Actinomycetota; class Actinomycetes; order Mycobacteriales; family Mycobacteriaceae; genus Mycobacterium; species Mycobacterium vanbaalenii_A. The sequence continues at coordinate 16,529 of NZ_CACSIP010000006.1, forward strand.
GGTCGCGTGCGCCGTCAGGGCCGCAGCTGGCCCTTGGCCGGATCTCCGGCGACGACCGGTTGCAGCATCTTGATGTCCGGCGCGCCGTCGAGGTGCTCACCGATGGTTCCGAACAGTGTCGCCACCGCCGGCGCCGTGCTGTGTGCCTGCAGTGCGTCGCTGTCGGCCCACTGCTCGACGAACACGAAGGTGCCGTCGGCTTCGTGCAGCGAGTACAGGTCGCAGCCGGGCTCGCTGTGCACCGCTTCGATCGCCTGTTTGCAGGCGTCCCGCACGGTGTCCACGGATTCTGGCTTGGCTTTCATGGTGGCGACGACGACTATCGGCATTCGGGGCGGCTCCTCGGTCTCGGCACTGAGTTGGACAGGTGTCCACCCTATTACGCGGGCGCACCAACCGGCAGTATCGGCGTGGCCGCACCGCGTCTGCCTGGCCTTCCGCCGGGGAGCGGAATCGACACCAATCCGTTACCCGTGTGGCAGATGGTACATATGGGGCGCTTGGGACTAGGCTTAGTGGCATGGCGAGTAAGACCGCGGCCCGATCTGCTGCCCGTCCGACCAGGTCAAAGACCAGTTCGAGGGGTGGGTCGCGGCCGGCGGCGCCGCGTCGCACCCCTGTCCGCCGCAAGCCGTCCGCGGTCTCCGCCGCCGGCACCGCGGTGGGTCGCGGAGCCCGCGCGGGCTGGCTGATGCTGGCCAAAGGTGCGGGCAGTACGGCCCGCTCGGTCGGTCGCGCGCGTGATCTCGAACCCGGACACCGCCGTGACGGAGTCGCGCTGGCCCTGCTGGGCCTCGCGGTCGTCGTGGCCGCGAGTTCGTGGTTCGACGCCGCGCGCCCCGTGGGGGAGTGGATCGACACCTTTGTCAGGGTGCTGATCGGTGCGGGCGTGGTGCTGATCCCGATCGCCCTGGCCGCGCTCGGGATCGGCCTGATGCGCACCGAGCCCGATCCGGAATCACGTCCGAGGTTGATCCTCGGCACTGCGATGATCGTGTTGCCGGCCCTCGGACTGTGGCACCTGTGGTCGGGGTCGCCGCAGGAGCCCGCGGCCCGCGAGGATGCCGCCGGCTTCTTCGGATTCGCGATCGGCGGTCCGCTCGCCGAGGGCCTGACGCCGTGGATCGCCGCACCGCTTCTGTTCCTCGGTGTGTTGTTCGGGCTGCTGCTGGTGACCGGGACGACGATCCGCGAGGTGCCCGAGACGGTGCGGGCGATGTTCCCGACCCGGTGGCGCAATGAGTACGAGGACGACTACGACTACGACGACGATTACGACGACCAGGAGTCCGGTGGCGCTGAGTCCGAGGACTTCTCCGACGGCTACTACGACGACCCGGAGGGCTACCTGCAGGACGAGGCCCCGTCGTGGCCGTCGCCGGCGCAGTCACCGGCACCGCTGGCGCTGACGTCGGGGCCGGCCGGCACACCGATGGACAACTACCCGATCGAGGACGACGCCCCCACCACCCCCGAACCGGCGGCGCGGACGCGCAAGAAGAAAGCGCCCAAGGCGCTGGACATGCAGCTGGACCGGGTGGTCGACGGGCCGTACGCGCTGCCGTCGCTGAGCCTGCTCACCGCTGGTGACCCGCCGAAGGTGCGCAGCGCCGCCAACGACAAGATGGTCGAGGTGATCGGCTCGGTCCTGCAACAGTTCAAGGTGGACGCGGCGGTCACCGGCTGCACGCGCGGGCCGACGGTGACCCGGTACGAGGTGGAACTCGGACCCGGTGTGAAGGTCGAGAAGATCACCGCGCTGCAGAAGAACATCGCCTATGCGGTGGCCACCGAGAGCGTGCGCATGCTGGCGCCGATCCCGGGCAAGTCCGCCGTCGGTATCGAGGTGCCCAACACCGACCGTGAAATGGTGCGACTCGCCGACGTGCTGACGGCTCCGACCACCCGGCGTGACCACCACCCGTTGGTGATCGGTCTCGGCAAGGACATCGAGGGCGATTTCATCTCGGCCAACCTGGCCAAGATGCCGCACCTGCTGGTGGCCGGCTCGACCGGTTCGGGTAAGTCGAGCTTCGTCAACTCGATGCTGGTGTCGCTGCTGGCCCGCGCGACCCCGGAAGAGGTCAGGATGATCCTGATCGACCCGAAAATGGTGGAACTGACGCCGTATGAAGGCATTCCGCACCTCATCACGCCTATCGTCACGCAGCCGAAGAAGGCCGCCGCGGCGCTGGCCTGGCTGGTCGAGGAGATGGAGCAGCGCTACCAGGACATGCAGGCCAACCGGGTCCGTCACATCGACGACTTCAACAAGAACGTGAGGTCCGGGGTGATCACCACACCGCTGGGCAGCGAGCGCGTGTACAAGCCGTACCCGTACATCATCGCGATCGTCGACGAACTCGCCGACCTGATGATGACCGCACCCCGCGACGTCGAGGACGCCATCGTGCGCATCACCCAGAAGGCTCGCGCGGCGGGTATCCATCTGATCCTGGCGACCCAGCGTCCGTCGGTCGACGTCGTCACCGGCCTGATCAAGACGAACGTGCCGTCGCGGCTGGCGTTCGCGACGTCGTCGCTGACCGATAGCCGGGTCATCCTCGATCAACAGGGCGCCGAGAAGCTCATCGGTATGGGCGACGGGCTGTTCCTGCCGATGGGCGCCAACAAGCCGATCCGTTTCCAGGGCGCCTACATCAGTGACGAGGAGATCTACGCCGTCGTCGCCGCCTGCAAGGACCAGGCCGAGCCCGAGTACACCGAAGGTGTCACCACCGCCAAGTCCGCCGGCGAACGCACCGACGTCGATCCCGACATCGGCGATGACATGGATGTGTTCCTGCAGGCCGTCGAACTCGTGGTGTCGTCGCAGTTCGGGTCGACGTCGATGCTGCAGCGCAAGCTGCGGGTCGGGTTCGCCAAGGCGGGCCGGTTGATGGACCTGATGGAGACGCGCAACATCGTCGGCCCGTCGGAAGGCTCCAAGGCGCGTGAGGTGTTGGTCAAGCCCGACGAGCTCGCCGGCACGCTCGCGCTGATCCGCGGCGGAAGCGACGCCACCGGCGCCGAGGACGACCCCGACTTCTAGCGCGCCGGAACGGTATTCCACGCGGTCGAAATCGCAAAAAACCCGCCTGGAATACCGTTCCGGCGGGGGGTGGGGGTTACAGCGTCAACAGCATCCGGGTGTTGCCGAGGATGTTGGGTTTGACGTAGGAGAGGTCCAGGAACTCCGCCACGCCGGTGTCGTAGGAGCGTCGCATCTCGTCGTAGACCTCGGCGGTGACGGGCGTGCCGTCGATCTCGGTGAATCCGTGCCGGCCGAAGAACTCGACCTCGAAGGTGAGCACGAAGATCCGCTCCAGCCGCAACTCGGCGGCCACGGCGAGCAGTCGGTCGACGATCGCATGGCCCACACCCCGGCCCCTGACCTTGGGGTGTACCGCCACGGTGCGCACCTCGCCGAGGTCGGACCACAGCACGTGCAGGGCGCCACATCCGATGAGCTCGTCCTGCAGTTCGGCCACCCAGAACTCCTGCACCGACTCGTAGAGATTCACCAGGTTCTTCTCGAGCAGGATCCTGCCGGCATAGATGTCGACGAGGGTCTTGATCGCAGGCACATCCGAGGTTCGGGCACGCCGTACGACGAGTTGACCGGTGGATTCATCCGGACCTGCGCTCACACACCGAAGAGTATCGGTTCAGGCAACCAGTATTCTGTGGCGGTGCCGGGCCAACCACATACCGACCCTGTGGTTCCGCGCGCTCGGGTGGCGAATCTCGCAAATGCCCTCACCGGGGTCCGGATGGCGCTCGTGCCGGTGTTCCTGGTCGCCCTGTTCGTCGGCGACGGTCATGAAACATATTGGCGGGTGGTCGCATTCGTGGTGTTCGCGGTCGCGGTGATCACCGACCGGCTCGACGGGGCGCTGGCCCGCAGCTATGGCATGGTCACCGAATTCGGCACGTTGGCCGATCCGATCGCCGACAAGGCTCTGATCGGTGCCGCGCTCATCGGGCTCTCGATGCTCGGCGACCTGCCGTGGTGGGTGACCGTGGTGATCCTGTCCCGCGAGCTCGCCGTGACGTTGCTCCGGCTGGCGGTGCTGCGGCGCGGCATCATCCCGGCCAGCCGGGGCGGCAAGCTCAAGACACTGCTGCAAGCCGTCGCGATCGGTCTGTTCGTGCTGCCCCTGTCCGGCGGGTGGCTGACCGGAGCCTGGGTGCTGATGCTGGCCGCCGTGGTGCTGACGGTGGTCACCGGCGTGGACTACTTCGTCTCGGCGTACCGGGATTCGCGGGCACGACCCGCGGGTGACTGACGCCCCGCGCGTCCCGGTGATTGCCGACCGGTTTCGGGAACCATCCCGGTGACGCCGAGCGTTGGCCTAGGTAGCCAAGCAGGACGCCAGCCAAGCGAACAGGAGAACGCGATGACGGCATTGCTGCGCGAAGTGATCGGCGACGTGCTGCGGCGCTCCCGGGTCGAGCAGGGGCGCACCCTGCGCGAGGTGTCGGATTCGGCGCGCGTCAGCCTCGGGTACCTCTCCGAGGTGGAGCGCGGGCGCAAGGAGGCATCAAGTGAGCTGATCAGCGCCATCTGCGGGGCACTGGACGTTCCGCTGTCGCGGGTGCTGTCGGAGGCCGGAGACGAGTTGGCGCTCGAGGAGTCCCGCGCCGAGGTGAGCACGGTCGCCGTGGCACCGGAACCCCGTATCGCAGGCATCGACGTCACCACCAAGGTGGTCATCCCGCAGGTCGTGTCGATGGCGGTGGCCTGACGCCGGTGTCCGGCCCGGTCACGTGCGCAAAACACCCGCAGGGGTGTGGTGATCTGCGCGGAACCGATAAGTTGGGTGCAGGGTACTTTCACCGCACAGCTGACACAGTTGCACATACATACAGACACGAAGGCGGAGCGAACCGATGGCCAATCCGTTCAGCAAGGCGTGGCGCTACCTCATGGCGCTGTTCAGCTCGAAGGTCGACGAGTACGCCGACCCCAAGGTGCAGATCCAGCAGGCGATCGAAGAAGCGCAGCGTCAGCACCAGGGTCTGACCCAGCAGGCGGCCCAGGTGATCGGCAATCAGCGCCAGCTGGAGATGCGGCTCAACCGCCAGCTCGCCGACATCGAGAAGCTCCAGGTCAACGTTCGGCAGGCGCTCACGCTGGCCGACCAGGCCACTGCGGCGGGCGACGCGACGAAGGCCACCGAGTACACCAACGCCGCCGAGGCGTTCGCCGCGCAGCTGGTGACCTCCGAGCAGAGCGTCGAGGATCTCAAGGGTCTGCACGACCAGGCCTTGCAGGCGGCCGCTCAGGCCAAGAAGGCCGTCGAGCAGAACGCGATGATGCTGCAGCAGAAGATCGCCGAGCGCACCAAGCTGCTCAGCCAGCTCGAGCAGGCGAAGATGCAGGAGCAGGTGAGTTCGTCACTGCGCTCGATGAGTGAGCTCGCGGCTCCCGGAAACACCCCGAGCCTCGACGAGGTGCGCGACAAGATCGAACGGCGCTACGCCAACGCGATCGGCTCCGCCGAACTCGCGCAGAACTCTGTGCAGGGCCGGATGATGGAAGTGCAGCAGGCCAGCGTGCAGATGGCGGGTCATTCCCGGCTGGAGCAGATCCGCGCGTCGATGCGTGGTGAGCAGCTGCCCGCCGGCAGCCCCGCCACCCCCGCTTCGCCGGCCCAGAACCCGGCCACCCCGGCCGCCAACCCGAGTCCGACACCGGAAAACCCGCTGTCGCAATGACTGCGAAACCATGAGTGCACACACCGGCAGGCCGCAGGCTTGGCGCTCCATGGCGCAACGCGGTGTCGACACCGCCGCGGAGTGGTCGGACCTGCTGGCGGACAAGCTCAACGCGGCCGCTGACCCGCGGGCGAAATTGTTGCGCAAGCGGCGCTGGGCGTTGCGGCTCGGTGTGTTCCTCACCGTCTCGGCACTGTTCTGGGTGGGCGTGACCGCGTTGCTGGCATCATGGAGCACACCGGTGTGGGCGCTGTTCATCCCGGCGCCGATCGCTGTCGGCGCCGCGTTCCTCGCGACCCTGGCATTCCTGCGCTACCGGTGGCTGCGTGGCGAACCACTGCCACCGCAGCGGAACCGGACCGCCCGCCGGCTACCGCCTTGGGGGTCGGCCGCCCGTCCGCCGATGGCGGCGCTCGCAGCCTCCGAACGGGGATTGACCTCGCTGCTCGGAGTACTGGAACGGGGCCGGATGCTGCCCGCTGACGAACTGCGCGAGATCCGGACCGCCGCCGAGCAGACGGTGGCGACGATGGCGGCCACCGCCGGCGAAATAGTCTCGATGGAACGGGCGATCAGCTCGGCGCCCCAATCGCGCGCCCACCTCGCGCCCACCATCGCCGCGTTCCGGACCCAACTCGATCGTGGCGCGCATCAGTACAACGAGATGGTCTCCGCGGCAGCGCAACTGGTGTCAGCCGCGAACTCGGGTTCGATGTCGAGCTCCCCGATGTCGCAGCGCCGTTACCGCGACGAGTTGGTCTCGGCAACAGACCGGCTGTCGGGCTGGGCACAGGCGTTCGACGAGCTGGGGCGGCTCAGAGGTGCCTGAGCACCCCACCGGGCTCAGAAGGTGGGCCGCAGTGACGGGAACACCGCCGCGACCACGGCTCGCAACGGAGCTTTGACCAGGGCGTCGAAGAAGTCGAAGTAATCACGCCACAGCGTGATCTTGCCGTCGTGCACCTCGAATGTGCCGCACACCCAGAACTGCAGCCGCAGCGGCCCGATGATCAGCGCGTCGGTGCGCTCGGTCAGCACCACGCTGCCGTTGCAGGCGATGCGGTGGAACTTCACCGCGAAACCCGCTTTCCCCTGGCCGCTGCGCAGTAATTTCATCACCCGGGCGCGACCACGAATGGACGGCAGGCCGACGTTCTGCCAGATCAGCTCCGGCGCTGCCAGCGACTCCACGACGTCGAAGTCCTCGTCGGCGAGCGCGAACAGGAACGTTTCGACGGTGTGCGAGTTGGCTGTGGTGGTCGTGTACGGCGTCGTCAGTACCTCGTCAGTCATCGTCTGAGCCTAACCGCGGATGCTGTGGCAGGGTAGCCCGCATGCGCGTCGCGGTGGTCGCTGGACCCGATCCGGGACATGCCTTTCCGGCGATCGCGCTGTGTCTGCGATTCCTGGCCGCCGGCGACGCCCCGACCCTGCTGACCGGCCGGAAATGGCTGGAGGTGGCTCGCGGTCAGGGAATCGGCGCGGTCGAACTCGACGGACTCGATCCCACATCGGTCGACGACGACGCCGACGACGGCGCGAAGATCCATCAACGGGCGGCGCGGATGGCGGTGCTGAACACCCAGCGCATCGCCGATCTGGCGCCGGACGTGGTGATCTCCGATTCGATCACCACCTGCGGGGGGCTGGCCGCGGACCTGCTCGGCGTGCCCTGGATCGAGTTGAACACCCATCCGCTGTACCGGCCGTCGAAGGGGTTGCCGCCGCTGGGCAGCGGACTGGCCCCCGGCACCGGTCTGCGCGGCCGGATGCGCGACTCGGTGCTACGGGCGCTGAGCGCACGCTCGTGGCGCGCCGGTCTCCGCCAGCGCGCCGCGGCACGTGTCGGAATCGGTCTGCCGGCGCATGATCCCGGCCCGCTGCGGCGACTGATCGCCACTCTTCCCGCCCTGGAGGTGCCGCGCCCCGACTGGCCCGGCGAGGCCGTCGTCGTGGGCCCGCTGCATTTCGAGCCGACGACGTCGGTGCTGCCACTGCCCCCGGGTGACGGGCCGGTGGTGGTGGTGGCCCCGTCCACGGCCACCACCGGAGCCAAGGGACTGACCGAACTGGCTTTGGAGACACTGATACCGGCGCAGGTGCTGCCGGCGGGTGCGCGGGTGGCGGTGTCGCGGCTCGAAGGTCCCGAAGGGGAGCTTCCACCGTGGGCGGTGGTCGGCCTCGGTCGTCAGGACGAACTGCTGTCCGCGGCGGACCTGCTGATCTGCGGTGGCGGCCATGGAACCGTCGCCAAAGCACTGCTGGCCGGCGTGCCGATGGTGATCGTGCCCGGTGGTGGTGACCAGTGGGAGATCGCCAATCGTGTTGTGCGCCAGGGGAGTGCGCAGCTGATCCGGCCGTTGACCGGAGCGGCTCTGGCCGCCGCGGCGCGGGAGGTGCTGGCCACACCGCGCTACCGGGAGGCTGCCCGGCAGGCCGGTGCGACCGCTACGCAGGTCGCCGATCCGGTACGGGTGTGCCATGAAGCCCTGCAGGGGTCAGCGTAAGTTGGTCGTGTGCGGCTGACGGAATTCTCGGAGCTCGTCGAGCACCAGTTCGGTGCGGCGCGGGCCTCGTCGCTGTTGCTCGACCACGTGTTGACGAGCCTGGGTGGCCGCACCGGCGCGCAGGCCATCGAGGACGGCATCGACCCACGCGAGGTGTGGCGGGCATTGTGTGCCGACTTCGACGTGCCCCGCGATCAGTGGTGAGTCACCCGGCGTTGCCGGGTTGGGCCGGGCTGCTGTGCGGCTACCCGTGTGACCAACGTCACAAACGGGGTGACGTGGTCTGTGCTTGCGACAACGCAGCGTTGGCCAGCGCCAGCGTCGCGCGGGTCGCCGCGTCCAGATCGGCGACCTCGCCAGGGGTCAGCGCCCCACAGATCCAGTCCCAGTGCGCCGCCACCGTCTGCCCGGGGATCGGTGCGGGCGCCAACGACGCACCGTCGCGGCGCCACCGCACCCGCTCGGGCGTGGGCGCCCCGAGGCCGAGCTCGCCGGCGACGAAAGTCAGCGGACGTGACACCACCACGGCGTGCTCGTCGTCCACGGCGTCGACGACGCCCCAGCGGATCCGGCAGTCCTGCATCACCTTCACCGGCGTGCGGGGGTCGCGATGCAGGAACCGCGCCCACGGGTAGACCACGAACACGTGAAAACTGTGATTCGCCAGCGCATTCTGCGGCGACACCTCGGCGAGCAGGCCGGTGACCTGACCGCTGAACGCCTTCCGCAACGTGGCCAGCAGCACGTCGGCGTCGACTTCGGCCAGCAGCGGCCCGCCGAGCCAGTAGCTGCGCACGATCTGTTCGTCGAGCGGGTCGTGCTGATCCACGGCTGCGGCGATGGCGTTGAGATAGGGCCAGGCCCCGTCGAACTCGCGGGCGTAGTCGGCCAGGTCGGCCGCCCCTGGCCTGGGAGGCGCAACGGTGCCCGGGGGTCCGCAGTACCCGAGTTCGTTGGGTGGGAACGCGTACCGGGCGAACATCGCGTGGCCGGGATGGTTCCGGTGGCTGCCCGCCGTCATTCAGCAGATCCGCGGAAGTTGTTCACCGACAGGAAGATCCACCACCCGGGTGCCTCCCAGCGCGGTGCGTGCCACCACCATCCCCGGGTGTTCGGTGACGCAACCGCCGATCACGGTGGCGCGCCCCCCGAACGGATGGCTGTGCATGGCGGCGAGCACCGCCGCGGCATCCTCTGGTGCGACGAACGCGATCAGCTTGCCTTCGTTGGCGACGTACAGCGGGTCGAGCCCAAGCAGCCCGCACGCATCGCGGACCTCACCGGGGATGGGCAACGACCGTTCGTCGAGTGAGATCCCGACACCCGCCGCCCTGGCGATCTCGTTCAGCGTCGCGCCGACACCGCCCCTGGTGGGGTCGCGCAGCGTGTGGATGTCCGCGCCGGTGTCGATCATCGCTGCGACCAGTCCGTGCAGCGGCGCGCTGTCACTGGCGACGGTGGTCGCGAACTCGAGGCCGTCACGGCAACTCATCACCGCCACGCCGTGCACGCCGATGTCACCGCTGACGATCACCACGTCGCCGGGGCGGGCCCGCTGCGGACGGATGTCGGCGCGACGGTCCACCAGGCCGATGCCTGCGGTGTTGATGTACACGCCGTCGCCGTGCCCAGAGTCGACGACCTTGGTGTCACCGGTGACCAGCTTCACCCCGGCCGCCACCGCGGCGGTGCCGACGGCGTGTGCGACGCGGGCGAGTTCGGTCAGCGGGGTGCCCTCCTCGAGGATGAACGCGGTCGACAGCGCCACCGGTTGCGCACCGGCCATCGCCAGATCGTTGACCGTGCCGTTGACAGCCAGATCACCGATGCTGCCACCCGGGAAGAACAGCGGTTTGACGACATAGGAGTCCGTCGAGAAGGCCAACCTCTCGGCGCCCACCTGCAGCACCGCGGAATCACCCATCTGGGCGTCGGCGGCCGAACCGTAGGCCGGCAGGAACAGGTGCTCGATGAGCTCGGCGGACATCGCCCCACCGCCGCCGTGTCCCATCAGGACGTTGGGCGCATCGCGCAGCGGGGCCGGGCACACCCAGGCCTCCATGTCGATGGTCGACTGCTCGGCGGCCGACGTGTCGGAGTTCGTCTCAGGCATGCGTCACCTCCAACCGTCGGTACAGGTAGTAGGCGGCGCAGGCGCCCTCGGACGAGACCATGGTGGCGCCCAGCGGGTTGCGCGGCGTGCACAGGGTGCCGAAGGCAGAGCACTCGTGGGGTTTGATCAAGCCCTGCAACACCTCTCCGGAACGGCACACCGCAGACTCCGCGGTGTGGATGTCGGTGACTGCGAACCGGTGCTCGGCGTCGTAGTCGCGATACTCGGCAGACAGTCGCCAGCCGCTCGAAGGGATCATCCCGATACCGCGCCAGGACCGGTCGGTGACCTCGAACACGTCACACAGCATGGCCTTGGCCGCCGCGTTGCCGTCCGCGCGCACCGCACGCGGGTACGCGTTCTCCAGTTCGTGACGGCCCGATTCCAGTTGCAGCACGGTGCGCCGGATACCTTCGAGGATGTCCAGCGGCTCGAACCCGGTCACCACGATGGGGATGCCGTACTTGTCGCACAACGGCGGATACTCTTCGGTTCCCATGACCGAGCAGACATGGCCCGCGGCCAGGAACGCCTGCACCCGGCAGGTGGGCGACTCCATGATCGCCGCGATGGCCGGCGGTACCAGGACGTGCGATACCAGCAGCGAGAAGTTCTTGATGCCAAGACGTTTGGCCTGGTAAACCGTCATCGCGTTGGCGGGCGCGGTGGTTTCGAAACCGATTCCGAAGAACACCACCTGCTTGTCGGGATTGTCCTTGGCGATGGTGAGGGCGTCGAGCGGCGAGTACACCACCCGCACATCGCCGCCCTCGCTCTTGATCCGGAACAGGTCCTTCCCGCTGCCCGGAACTCGCAGCATGTCACCGAACGAGCAGAAGACGACATCGGGCCGGGAGGCGATCTCCAGCGCCTTGTCGATGATCTCCAACGGTGTCACGCACACGGGGCAGCCCGGCCCGTGGATCATCTCGATCTCGTCGGGCAGTAGTTGGTCGACCCCGTGACGGATGATCGAATGTGTCTGCCCACCACAGACTTCCATGATCGACCAGCGCCGGCTGGTGGCCGCACGGATCTGATCGAGCAACTTGCCCGCCAGTTCGGGATCGCTGAACTCGTCCAAGTATTTCATCGTGTCACCTCTGGATTTTCCAGCCCTGCCTGCTGCGCGGCCAGTTCGAAACCGTCACCGAACTCCTCGTTGAGCACCCCGAGGCGTTCGAACTCGGCCAGCGTCTGGATCGCCGATTCCTCGTCGAGACGCTGAATCGCGAAACCGACATGCACCACCACGTATTCGCCCACCCGGGCGTCGGGTATGTACTGCAGACAGACTTCCTTCTGGACGCCGCCGAAGTCGACGACGGACATCAGGGTGCCGTCGCGGTCCTCCATCCGCAGAATCTTCCCGGGTACCGCCAGACACATGAGCAGTCCTGCCTTTCCTACTACCCCGAGTTCCCGACCATCAACTGACCCAGCGCGATGCCGCCGTCGTTGGGAGGAACCCGGCGATGGGTGATGACCTCGAAACCGTTGTCGCGTAGCGCCGTGAACGCCGCCGCGGCCAGCAGCGCGTTCTGGAACACCCCACCCGAGAGCGCGACCGTGTTGGTAGCGACCGCGTACTCGGTGGCGAGGTCGACGATCAGCCGGCCGACCGCGGCGTGGAAGCGGGCGCCGATCACGCCCGCAGGTACACCGTCGCAGACATCGTCGACGACCGCGCGCAGGAGTGGCCCGGGATCGATCTGTGCCGGCACGGGTGCGAGGTCGACGCCGAAGCGGTACCGGCGCGCACCGGGGTCCACGCCGCGGGTCAGACCCTCCAGCTCGATGGCCGCCTGCGCTTCGTAGTCCACCACCTGGCGCACGCCGGCCAGCGCGGAGACGGCGTCGAATAGCCTGCCCATGCTCGAGGTCGGCGCGCACCCCAACCCGGTCTCGAGTTGGTGCCTCAACACGGCCTGCTCGTCCGGCGGGCAGGCACGTACCGGTGGCAGGTCGTCGGTCCACGCCACCCCTGCCTCCCACAGATGCGCCATCGCCATCCGGTAGGGCCGCAGCACGCTGACGTCGCCGCCGGGCAGCGGAACGTACTTCAGGTGCGCCGTCCGCCGGTAGCTCTTGTAGTCGGCGAGCAGCACCTCGCCGCCCCAGATCGCGCCGTCGGGACCGTAGCCGGTGCCGTCGAACGCGAAGCCGAGCACCTCTTGTGAACCGTCGAGGCCGTGTTCGGCCATCACCGCGGCGATGTGGGCGTGGTGGTGCTGAACCAGCCGCACCGGCCGGCCGTCGGCGTTGCGGTGGGTCCACGACGTCGAGCGGTATTGCGGGTGCGCGTCGGCGACGAGGATCTGCGGGCGCACCCCCGTCAACGCACTCAGGTGCCCGGCCGCGGCGTCGAACGCAGCCAGCGTGGCCAGATCGTCCATGTCGCCGATGTGCTGGCTCAGCCATGCGTAGCCGCCCTCGGCGACCGCCAGGGTGTTCTTCAGGTCGGCGCCGACCGCCAGCGTCGGCGGCACGGACACCGGCAGGGCGACCGGTAGCGGCGCGTACCCGCGCGACCGCCGGATCGGGAGCTCGATGCCGTCGCCGAGAGAACGGACCACGGAATCATCGCAGGGCACCAGGATCGGCCGGTCATGGGTCAGCCAGCCATCGGCGAGGTGCGAGAGTCGTTGCACCGCATCGTCGTCGCGGTAGCAGATCGGTTCCCCACCGAGGTTGCCCGAGGTCATCACCAGGGCGGCCGGACCCGGCTCGTCGCCGGGCAGACCCAGCAGCAGCGTGTGCAGCGGTGCGTAGGCGAGCATCACGCCGAGGTCGGGGTTGCCCGGCGCCACCGACTCGGCGACGCGAGCCGTCGGTGCCCGGGCCATCAACACGATCGGCCGCTGCGGACCCGACAACAGTCGTTCAGCCCCCTCGTCGAGCACACAGAGCGTGCGCGCCGCTGCCACATCGGCGACCATCACCGCAAAAGGTTTGTCCCCGCGGCGTTTGCGCCGACGCAGCTCGGACACCGCAGCGTCGTTCCCGGCATCGCAGGCGAGGTGGTAGCCCCCGATGCCCTTGACGGCGAGGATGCCGCCGTCGCGCAGCAGCTGCCGGGCGCGTCGCAGCCCGTCCTCGGCTGCGACGCGACAGCCCTGCCCGTCGAGGTACATCAGTGTCGGGCCGCACTGCGGGCAGCACACCGGCTGCGCATGGAACCGACGATCGCCCGGATCGGCGTACTCGGCCGCGCAGTCGGCGCACATCGGGAAGGCCGCCATCGTGGTGGTCGCGCGGTCGTAGGGGACCGCGGCGATGATCGTGAACCGCGGACCGCAGTTGGTGCAGTTGACGAAGGCGTGTCGGTAGCGGCGGTTGGCCGGATCGCGTTGTTCGGCCTCGCAGTCGGCGCACATCGCCACGTCGGGCGAGACCAGGGTGCGGCCCCCGTCCCGGTGGGAGGTGTCCGCGATCCGAAAACCGGTGCCGCCGGCCGTGGGAATGTCTCGAATCTCGAGCGCTTCGATGACGGCGAGCGGCGGGGGCTCGCGGCGCAACCGATCCAGGAAACCGTCGATGTCGCCCGGTTCCCCCTCGACCTCGATGACGGCGCCGGCGCTGTCGTTGCGCACGGAGCCGGACAGGCCGGCCGCCGCGGCGGTGGTGTAGACGAACGGCCGGAAGCCGACACCCTGGACCACACCGTGCACCCAGATCCGCCGCCGGCACCGCCCGCTCACGGCGGATCCTCGATCCCGCTGCCCATCAACTTCAGCCCGGCCAGCGCGGCGGCCGCGCCGGCCTCGTCGGTCTTCTCGACGACGAATCCCATGTGGATGACCACCCAGTCGCCAGCGGAGAACGTCTCCTCGGGCAGCATGCCGATGTTGACCTTGCGGGGTTCACCCGCGACGTCGACGAGGGCGAGTTGGCCGCCATACCCGTCGAGCATGTGGACGACCCGTCCGGGGATTCCCAGGCACATCGGTCAGCCCTCCCGCGCCGCGCTGCGCGCGGCAAGCTCGGCGAGTACGTCCTCGACCGCGCGCGCCGCGCCCGGGACGGCAGCCGCGACCACATCGGACAGGCCGATGCCCTCCTCGATGCAGCTGACTTCACACCCGATCACCACCGTGTAGGGCGGACTGCCGCCGAGCGCGTTGAGGCCGGCGAACACCGCCGCCGGATCCATCGCGTGGGCATCCAGACCTGTTGCCGCCGACAGAGTGTCATGGTCGGCCTCGAAGACGTGCAGGGTGCCGGGCGCGCCGCGGTCGGGCAACGCGTCGACGAGCACCAGCGCGTCGTACCCGTCGAGTAGATCGTAGGCCAGATGCATGCCGCGGATACCGTAATCCGTCGCGCGGACGGCCGGGTCGGTCAACTGTGGTGCCACGCGGCGCAGCACCTCCGGTCCGAAGCCGTCGTCGGAGAGGAAGATGTTGCCGATGCCGGCCACCAGGGTGATAGACGTGATGCCTCCGACCTGCTACATCCGGCGCATCTTCAGGTAGCGCTGCGCATCGGGTATGGACCGAATGCCGAGCGTCACCGCCAGCACAACAACCACTGCCGCCACCACCGTGGCGATCCAGCCGACTACCTCCATGTCGAACTCCTTTCCGAGCCGAGATCCTGAGCGTCGAGAGGTTCGACCTCGTCAGGTGCGAAATACAGGTAACGGCCGTACCATTCGTGCAGGTCGGCCGCCGGATCGTCCTCGATCACCACGCCGACATGAGTCTCGCCGTCGACGGTCTCGTGCACCGACGTAACGCGCGCGACCCGGTCCATGTAGAACAGATCCTGGGCGTCGGCTCGTCGGGTGGGCCGCAGCCGGACCCGGCTGCCGCAGCTCACAGGCATACCGTTCACCAGCACGGCATCCACCCCGGGGTTCACGGCGTTGTCGGCCATCGGATCCCACCAGTCGACGCCTTCGGGGATCTGCGGGATGAGGCCCGTGTCCGCAGCCGCGGCGTGCGGATCCCGCAGCACGCCATGGAGGTTGAGCAGCGCCTCCGGTGACATCATGTCGCAGCGGTCGATGAGCGCTGCGGCGAGCGGGTCGGTGGCCCGGGCTTGGGCCTTCTCCTGGTCGGTCATCGTCATGATGCGCAAGGTGAGGATCTCGTCGATCTCGGTGGAGTCGTAGAGCGCACCGTCGCTCTGTTCGGCGATCTCGGGGTGGTCGTACAGGATGATCGGCGAGATCAGCATCAGGTCACGGGCCCCGGCGGGTCCGGCCAGGACCGGGAAGCAGCGGTGGCGCCGGCAGCGTGCTACCGCGGCGGCGGCATCCGGGGGCGGTTCCAGCAGCGAGACGAACTGCCCGCCCTGCACTTCCGTCAGCGCGTGGGTGCCGATCAGCGATGTGGCGATCGCGTCGTCCTTGTCGGTGGCGGGCGGGGCGATGTTGTGCACCGCCACGCTCACCCTGGTCAATCCGCCGTCCGACGCCGCTGCCAGGGTCAGCTCGGCGCGCAGTTCGCGCCGGGTGCGGACCAGGCGACCGGCGTCGACAGTCTCGATGTCGCTGCCCGCGGGGATCACCAGCGGAAGTCGCAGGGTGCCCTGGATGTCGCCGAGGGGGATCGGACCGAACGGGATCTCGTGTTCGACCGCCTCGTCCCACCGCAGCCACGATCGGTCACCGGCGATGAGTTCGTCGACAGCTTCGAAACCACCGTCGCCGGTGGCGCGTTCGACTGCCCGGTGCTGCAACTGCAGGAAGCGGACGACGACTGACAAGGTCGCGGCCCCTCCCCGCTGGACCAGCACGTCAGCCGACAGCGTGCTGTTCTCGCCGATGCCGCATTGTTCGGCGTCTTGCGGGCCGAGCACCCCGAACTGCCAGCGGGACTGGTTCTTGGCGGACGTCGCGCGGTACGGGTAGAGCAGATACCCCTCGTAGAGCACGGCGTCGGCGACGGCGCGGGCCCGGACCCAGTCGGCGCTCATCGCACGTCCTCGCTGGCCCGGGACAACAGCGCCAGGATCGCCTCGTCGTGGGACAGCAGGGCGTGTGCAGACCGGTAGTGCGCGAGAGCGTCGACGGTGTCGCGGTCCAGTCGCAGCCAACCGGTGTTCGGGAAGTGCTGGTCGATCAGGTCCCGCCACACCGACACCGGCATGTGGTGGCGGTCTTCCCGGTCCCACGGCACCTGCAGGACCGAGAAGCCACGGCTTCCCTGGACGAACACGGTGCCGCTGAACAAGAACTGCAACGGCACCGCCCCGTCGCGGAGGGCATGCAGGTACTTCGCGGAGGACACTTCGAAGTCGTAGGTGCACTGCAGCGGCAGATCGACCTGGGTGGCCCCGGTGAACCCGGGCACCATGGCGGTGGTGTGCTGCCACAGGAACGTGTGCTGGGTGGTGGCCCATCGGTCGCGGGCGCCGAAGAGATCGGTCAGGCCCTGCGCCTCCTCGTCGGAGTAGCTGCGCCGCAGCGGATCTATCCGAACCTGGCAGCGCAGTGCGATCGCGTGGATCGGTTCGTCGCCGACCGCGGCGATGCCCACCCGGGCGGTCAGGACGGGAGTGACCGCGTACGGTTCCGGCGCTACGTCGAGCACCGCGAACGTCACCTCGGTCCCCGTCATCCGGTGACCACCTTGCTGCGGGCCGCGACGGACGCGAAGAACTCGTCCATGTAGCTACGCGCCTGTTGCCCGCCGTCGAAACCCCGCCACAGCATCCGCAGCCGGCCGACGAACTCGTAGCAGGCGTCGATCGGCAGTAGATGGCACACCGGCTCGGCCGCGCCGGCGTCGTGACGGCCGGCGGCGAGGACGCGCACCAGCAGAGCCTCGGTGTCGTCGGCGAGGATGCCGACCCGCGGGTCGGCGGTCCGCAGGTCATTCCAGGATTCCAGATCCAGTTCGGACTCGGTGGCCCCGGCCGGGCCGGGATAGAACGCCACAGTGCGGCCCAGGTGGGAGTTGCGGAAGAAGAACGCGACCCCGACCGGAATCTGCAGGGCCTCCCACCGTCGGCGGTCGAGGGCGAACTGTGGGAACGCCAGATAGCGGTCGGGCACTGCACGGTAGCGCAGCGTGGCGTGCTGATCGGTGAACAGCAGATAGCAGCCACGGCACACGCACATCAGTTGGCGGCCTTCGACGTTCACCACGTGCTGGTGCTCGTCGGCGATGCGTTCGGCACACATCTCACAGCTTTCGCCGGCAGCCGGCGGCGCCGTGCGGTTGCCCCGGATGCGGGCCAGCACGTCGTAGGCGCTCGCCGAGCTCATCAGGCCACGCTCTCGGCGGAGGGGCGAGGCAGCGCCATCGACAGCACGCCGTCTCGCGTCAGCACCGGGACCGGGTCCAGATGGGCCGCGTCCCCGCCGCTCCCGTCGATCGAGGCCCCGGCATGCACGACGTCGAAGTGCGCGTGGCAGCTGGGACACCGCAACACGACATCGGCGGAGGCCATCCGGCGGTGCAGTACCGCGCCCGCCAATGATGCACCACAGCCACCGCAGCGGTCCCGGTAGGCGTACACGTCGTCACCGACGCGGCAGGCCAGCACGGTCACGTCCGCGACCCGGAAACCGCCCACCTCACCGGGTGACAGCTCTGCCAGCTCGGGGACCGGATGCCAGGCCGCGGGTGCGTGCGCGGCGTGCACCCGGTCCAGCAGCGACTGCGCCGGAATGATGTTCGACGCCGACACCGTGTCCGGCTGCGGTTCCGCGGCGACGACTTCGATCGAGGAGACCTCCGGTGCGGCGGCGCGCACCGCGTCCTCGACCGCCAACTCGAGCGTGACGGCCGACGACGGGCAGCTCTTACAGCTGCCGGAGAACTGCAGCCGAACCACGTCGCCGTCGACGTGCAGCAGGTGCACGTCGCCGCCGTGCGACCCCAGATACGGCCGAACGGTGTCCAACGCGTCGGTGATCCGCCGCTCGACCGAATGCGGGTGCAGGCCGTGCACCAGCAGCAGGCTGGCGACCAGGTCGTCGGCGGCGAGTTCGTCGGCGAGCTCGGGGGACACCTGCACCGCGTGCCCCATCAGCCGCGCCAGCGCCGCGCCGTACAGGTCGGTCACCTCCCGCACGAGGTGCTCGGCGCGTTCCCGGGCGGCGGCACCGCTGACTGCGCTGGCGTCGAGCAGCGCTTGTATCCGATCGCCCGCCGTGCGCCACTGCGTCTCTGCCATGGATACGTCCACGGGTGACGGTCCAGCCGGGCCCATACGTTATTCCCCGGTGATCGACTGAGTGGGGGAGTGCAGCATGTCCAGGCTCTTGCCGTCACCCAGATACATGTGCACCCCGCACGGCAGACACGGATCGAAGCTGCGCACCGTGCGCATGATGTCGATGCCCTTGAAGTTCTCCCGGCTGTTCTCCTCGAAAATCGGCTGTCCCTGCACCGCGTCCTCGTAAGGGCCTGGGGTGCCGTAACTGTCGCGTGGATTGGCGTTCCACGGTGTCGGTGGGTACGGGTGGTAGTTCGCGATCTTTCCGTCGCGGATCACCATGTGGTGTGACAGGACCCCGCGCACCGCCTCGGTGAAGCCGCAACCGATGCCCTCCTCGGGGACTTCGAACTTCTCCCAGGTCTTGGTGCGCCCGGCCCGGATCTCCACCAGTGCCTTCTCGGCGAAGTGCAGCGCGCTGGCGGCAGCGTAAGCCTGGAAGTAGGTACGGGCCCGGTTGCGTTCCAGCGTGTTGCTCCCGTACTGCGGGATCCTCCATTCGAACTCGACCGGCCCCATCAACGCGGTCTTCGGCAGGTTGATCTGCACGCTGTGACCGGTGGATTTCACGTAGCCGATGTCGACCAGCCCGGCCAGTGCGGTGGACCACAACCGGGCCAGCGGGCCGCCGCCGGTGTCCAGCGCCAGATGGTCCTTGCCGTCGAACCAGCGCGGCGACATCACCCAGCTGTAGTTGTCGTCGAAGTCGCGCTTCTGCGGCTTGGGATTTGTGTGCTGATTCCACGGGTGCCGCCGATCCACCGGATTGCCCAGCGGGTCGGTCTTGACGAACATCTCCTGGTCTTCCCAGTCGTCGTAATACGAACTGCCCAAAAGGATCCGGATGCCGACGTTGATGTCCACCAGCGACGTGGTGACCAGCTTGCCATCGACCACCACGCCGGGGGTGACGAACATCTTTCGGCCCCAGTTCTCCATGTCCTTGTAGGCGAAGTTGCAGTGCTCGGGGTCCTGGAACGAACCCCAGCACCCGAGCAGCGTGCGTCGCAGCCCCACCTGGTCGTAACCGGGCAGCGCCTCGTAGAAGAAGTCGAAAAGGTCGTCGTGCATCGGCACGACCTTCTTCATGAACTCGACGTAGCGCATCAACCGGGTCATGTAGTCGGTCATCAACTGGATGGTCGCCGTGGTGCCCACACCGCCGGGATACAGCGTGGAGGGATGCACGTGCCGCCCCTCCATCAGGCAGAACATCTCCCGGGTCCACCGGCTGACCTGCAAGGCCTCCCGGTAGAAGTCGCCGGTGAACGGGTTGAGCGCGCGCATGATGTCGGCGATGGTCCGGTAGCCGTGCATGTCGGCATGCGGTGATCGGGTGTTCTCCGCCTTGGCCAGCACACTCGGGTTGGTCTCGGCGACCATCTTCTCGCAGTAGTCGACCCCCACCAGGTTCTCCTGGAAGATGTTGTGGTCGAACATGTATTCCGCAGCTTCTCCGAGGTTGACGATCCACTCGGCCACATGCGGCGGCTGCACCCCGTAGGCCATGTTCTGCGCGTAACAGGAGCAGGTGGCGTGGTTGTCGCCACAGATCCCGCAGATGCGGCTGGTGATGAAGTGGGCGTCGCGGGGGTCCTTACCCTTCATGAAGATCGAGTAACCGCGGAAAATCGACGACGTGCTGTGGCACTCGACGACCTCCCGGTTCTCGAAATCGATCTTGGTGTAGATGCCGAGGCTGCCGACGATCCTGGTGATGGGATCCCACGCCATCTCTACCAGTTGGCCGGGATCGCGCTTCACATGGGACGGCTCGGGGATGATGGTGGTCATCGAGATCTGCTTCTTTCGTCTAGATATGCTGCACGAGGCGATGATTCGACACCGGGTGTCACGAGGGCACGCCCGGTGCGCCGCTACCAGGTGCGAGTCGCTCCGCTTTCGAGGTTCGGACCGCGGTGGCGCCACTTGGGCTCTTTGTCCACCGTCTTGCCGGTAATCTGGCGCAGGCTGCGGATGACGGAGCCGTACAGGCCGGACGCCGTGGTCGACACCTTGCCGCCGGGGGGCTCGTCCATGAACGGCATGAACTTGTCCGGGAAGCCCGGCATGGTGCACCCGATGCAGATCCCGCCCACGTTCGGGCAGCCGCCGATTCCGTTGATCCAGCCGCGTTTGGGCACGTTGCACTTGACCACTGGACCCCAGCAGCCCAGCTTGACAATGCATTTCGGCGAGCCGTACTCGGTGGCGAAGTCGCCCTGCTCGTAGTAGCCGGCCCGGTCGCACCCCTCGTGAACAGTCTGACCGAACAGCCATTGTGGCCGCAGTGCCTCGTCCAGCGGGATCATCGGCGCCTGGTCCGTTGCCATGTACAGCAGGTACGTCAGGGTTTCCGAGAGGTTGTCCGGATGAATCGGACAACCAGGCACGCACACGATGGGGATGCCGGCCTTGCTCTTCCACTCCCACCCCAGATAATCGGGGACTCCCATGGCGCCGGTCGGATTGCCTGCCATCGCATGGATTCCGCCGTAGGTGGCGCAGGTGCCGACAGCGACGATCGCGGTCGCCTTGGGCGCGAGCCGGTCGAGCCACTCGCTGGTCGTCATCGGCTGCCCCGTTGCCGGGTCATTGCCGAAACCACACCAATACCCTTCGTCATGGAGCTGCTCGTTGGGAATCGATCCCTCGACGACCAACACAAACGGTTCCAGTTCGCCTCTGTCTGCTTTGAAGAACCATTCGAGGAAGTCGTCGGCACCTCCATTGGGCCCACACTCGAAATCGATGAGGGGCCAGTGCACGGCGATCTTGGGTAGCCCGGGGAGCGCGCCCAGGGCGATCTCCTCGATGCTGGGTTGGGTGGCGGCAGTCAACGCCACAGAATCACCGTCGCAACTCAATCCGGCGTTGATCCACAGCACGTGGATCAATGCCTCTTCCGCTTTGACTGCTGCCTCTGTCGGCATTGTCACAGCTTTCCGAGCTCCGGGCTGGGGAGCCCTGCGCCAATGGAGTCGACCCTCGGCCCACTTGCGTGGCGCTAACTCTGGGTCTACTCCGGCGAGTTTGTCTTGTCAACGGAATGCAGTGACATCTGCCCGCTTTCGGCTCGGTTTGCCAGAACCTTGATCCAGTCGTACCAATCGGCGATACCATCACCACTTGTCGCTGACAGCGGCAGTATATTGACGCCGGCGTTCAGCGACCGTGCATATTCGGCACACGCCTCGAGATCGAAGTCGACATACGGCAGCAGGTCCGTTTTGTTGATGACGACCAACCCCGCGGCGGCGAACATGTGGGGGTACTTCAGCGGCTTGTCCGCGCCTTCGGTCACCGAGATCACAACGACCTTGCTGTTCTCCCCGAGGTCGAACATGGCCGGGCAGACGAGATTGCCCACGTTCTCGATGAACAACAGCGAACCGGGTTCCGGGTCGAGGGTGTCGAGGGCGCGCCGCACCATGTCGGCATCGAGGTGGCAGCCCGCGCCGGTGTTGATCTGGACCGCGCGGGCGCCGGCGGCGCGGATGCGGTTCGCGTCGAGCAGCGTTTCCTGATCTCCCTCGATGACCGCGATCGGCCGTTGTCCGCCCAGGTCGCGGATCGTGCGTTCCAGGAGCGTTGTCTTTCCGGCTCCCGGCGAGCTCGTCATGTTGAGCGCCAGGATTTTGCGGTCGGCCAGCCACCGGCGATTCTCCTCGGCGACCAGATCGTTCTTCGCGAGGACCTTCTGCTCGAGGGTGATCGTCTCGGTGTGGATGTGGTGGTCCCGATGGTCGTGATCGTGCGGATGGTCGTGATCGTGCGGATGGTGGTGGCCGGCCAGCGTGATGACGGCGTCGTCTGCGCCGCAGCCACAGGTAGCGCACATGGTCAGCTCACTTCCATCGACATGATCCGCAGGTCCCGGCCTTCGAGCACCTCTACGTCGGCACTGCCGCAGGGGCACAACAGGATCGGGTCGCTCAGTTCGAAACGGACAGCACAGCTTCGGCACCGCGCGGCGCCAGGTCGGACGTCGACCTCGAGCGTGGCGCCGTCGGCGACGGTGCCCTCGACCGCCAGGCCGAAGCAGAACTCCATCGCCGCCGGCACGATCGCGCACAGCGCGCCGACTTCGAGTTTGACGCTGTGTACCCGTCGTCCGGCGGCGTGTTCGCATACCGCGTCGACGACGCTCTGTGTGATCGCCATTTCGTGCATGTCGCCCCGTTCTGGCCGGGTGAGCCCACGATAGGCCGGAGTCCGGCGAGTGTCCACGAATCGGCCGGTGCCCCGTCACGCGGGCCGCGGCGCGCCTTCCGGCAGCACCCGGCGCAGGAAGTCGATCTGGTCGGTCTTGACTTGCGGGTCTGAGTAGATGTCGAAGTGGTCGTAGGGGTACCGGCGCAGTTCGCCGCGTAGCGCCCGGTGCGCAGCCTTCTCCGTCGGTCCCGGTGGCGTGGTGGTGTCGTTGTCACAGACGCACACCAGCAGTGGCATCTGGAGCCGCGAGGCTTTGCGGCCGGGCCGGTAGAACGGGAAGCGCAGCATCAGCCGCGCTGCGAACGCGTTGCGCCACAGCGAATCCCCGCCCACGATGGCCTCATAACCGGGCCGGGCGCCGGGGGAGGTCATGGCGGCGATGTCGCCCGGGTCGCCGATAGCGGGCGCCAGCCGGGGCGGGCGGCCGCGCCAGGCCTCCAGTTGATCGCGCACCCCGTCGACGGTGAGAGCCGCCGCGGTCCGCAGCGGCACCTGCCGCAGGGCGGCGATGGAGTCGGTGAAGGGAGCCTGGGAGATCACCGCCGCGATCCGGGGATCGTCGGCGGCGACGGCCAGCACGTGGCCGCCGCTGAAGGACGATCCCCACAGGACGATCCGATCCGGATCGATGCCGTCCTGCCTGCGCGCCCATTCGACGACGGAGTGGTAGTCCTGCTGCTGGCGGCGGATGTCGAGCAGCTGGCGCGGTCTGCCGGTCGAGGCGCCGAAGTGCCGGTAGTCGAAGAGCACCACGACGTACCCGGCGTCGCGGAACGCCTCGGCGTATGGGGGCAGCCCGTCGTCGCGGGTGCCGCAGAAGCCGTGGGCCATGACGATGCAGGGGGATGGGCCCGGGTCCCGCGGCCGGTAGAGGTAGGCGGCGAGCTGCTCGCCGCGGCTCGGGATCCGGAGGTCCTGTGCTGCCGTCATGCTCGACAACGTAGTCCGTCGGCGTGTCTGCTTGAATCGAACACCTGTTCGTCTACTGTGGGGAGCGTTCGACGCAGTGACTTGTCGGTGCCCTGATCTAACGTCACGGCCAACCGACCGAGAACCGGTCAACAACGACTACCGGAAGAGGTATCACCATGGCGCAAGCGCCCGACCGCGAGAAGGCCCTCGAGCTGGCTCTCGCCCAAATCGAGAAGAGTCACGGCAAGGGTTCGGTGATGCGGCTCGGCGACGAGGTCCGCCAGCCGATATCGGTCATCCCCACCGGGTCGATCGCGCTCGACGTCGCACTGGGCATCGGTGGCCTGCCGCGCGGCCGGGTCATCGAGATCTACGGCCCGGAGTCCTCCGGCAAGACCACCGTGGCGCTGCACGCTGTCGCCAATGCGCAGGCCGCAGGCGGGATCGCGGCATTCATCGACGCCGAGCACGCGCTCGATCCCGACTACGCCAAAAAGCTGGGCGTCGACACAGACGCACTGCTGGTGTCCCAGCCGGACACCGGCGAGCAGGCGCTGGAGATCGCCGACATGCTCATCCGGTCCGGTGCCCTGGACATCCTGGTCATCGACTCCGTCGCCGCGCTGGTCCCGCGGGCCGAGATCGAGGGAGAGATGGGCGACAGCCACGTCGGTCTGCAGGCCCGTCTGATGAGCCAGGCGCTCCGCAAGATCACCGGTGCGCTGAGCAACTCGGGTACCACCGCCATCTTCATCAACCAGCTCCGCGAGAAGATCGGAGTGATGTTCGGGTGTTTCTCCTACGGCACTCGGGTGCAGCTGGCTGACGGGACGACCGAGAAGATCGGCAAGATCGTCAACAACAAAATGGACGTCGAGGTGATGTCCTACGACCCGGTCACCGATCAGATCGCGCCCCGCAAAGTGGTGAACTGGTTCAACAACGGGCGGGCGGAGCAGTTCCTGCAGTTCACTGTCGCGAAGTCCGGAGGTAACGGCAGGTCGCAATTCGCGGCCACCCCGAATCACCTGATCCGGACGCCCTCGGGATGGACCGAAGCCGGTGACATCATCGCCGGTGACCGTGTCATGGCCGCAGAGCCGCACCTGCTCAGTGAGCAGCAGTTCCAGGTGATCCTGGGTTCGCTCATGGGCGACGGGAACCTGTCGCCGAATCGTCGCGACCGCAACGGTGTCCGGTTCCGTATGGGGCACGGTGCCAAGCAGCTGGATTATCTGCAGTGGAAAACCGATCTGCTTGGCAACATCAAACATTCGGTCCGCGAGAACGACAAAGGTTCGCGGTTCGCAGACTTCACGCCGCTGCCCGAGCTCGGTGAGTTGCGCCGTGCGGTATACCTCGGCGACGGCAAGAAGTTTCTGTCGGAGGATTATCTCAAGGCGCTGACCCCGCTCGCATTGGCCGTCTGGTACATGGATGACGGGAGTTTCACCGTTCGGTCCAAGGGCTTGCAGCAGCGGACCGAGGGCGGCAGCGGGCGCATCGAGATCTGTCTAGAAGCAATGACCGAGGGTTCGCGGGTCCGACTGTGTGACTACCTGCGTGACGCCCACGGGCTCGACGTGCGATTGCGCTCGGCAGGTGCGTCGGACAAGGCCGTGCTGGTGTTCTCCACAGCGGCCTCGGCGCAGTTCCAGGAGATGGTGGCGCCGTACATGGCACCGTCGATGGACTACAAGCTGCTCCCACGGTTCCGCGGCCGTGGGCGGGTGACGCCACAGTTCGTAGAGCCGAGTCAGAGATTGGTGCCTGCGCAGGTGCTCGACGTCCACGTCAAGCCTCATACCCGGTCGATGAACCGCTTCGACATCGAGGTGGAGGGCAATCACAACTATTTCGTCGACGGTGTCATGGTGCACAACTCGCCCGAAACAACCACGGGCGGAAAGGCTTTGAAGTTCTATTCGTCAGTGCGTCTGGACGTCCGCCGCATCGAGACCCTCAAGGACGGCACCGACGCGGTCGGCAACCGCACCCGGGTCAAGATCGTCAAGAACAAGGTGTCGCCGCCGTTCAAGCAGGCCGAGTTCGACATCCTCTACGGCAAGGGCATCTCCAAGGAGGGCTCGCTCATCGACATGGGGGTCGAGCAGGGCTTCATCCGTAAGTCCGGGTCGTGGTTCACCTACGAGGGTGAACAGCTGGGCCAGGGCAAGGAAAACGCCCGCAACTTCATGATCGAGAACCCCGAGATCGCCGCCGAGATCGAGAAGAAGATCAAGGAGAAGCTCGGCATCGGCGCCGTGGTGACTGATGAGGCAGTGGCTGATGACGCGCTTCCCACCCCCGTCGACTTCTGAGTCGCCGGCAGAGTCGCCGTCACGGGAAGAGCAGGCCAGGGCGCTGTGCCTGCGCCTGCTCACCGCGCGGGCGCGCACCCGGGCCGAGTTGGCCGGCCAGCTGCAGAAGCGGGGTTATCCCGACGATGTGGGCGCACACGTGCTCGACAGGCTGGCCGATGTGGGGCTGGTCGATGACGAGGAGTTCGCCGAGCAGTGGGTGCGTTCACGACGGATCAACGCCGGCAAGGGTAAGCGCGCGCTGGCTGCCGAACTGCGCACCAAGGGCGTCGACAACGAGGTGATCACCGCTGCGCTTGCGGATATCGATGCAGGCGCTGAGCGGACCCGTGCCGAGCAACTGGTGCGGGACAAGTTGCGTCGGGAAAAACTCGGCGACCCGGACGACAGGGATGCGGAGAACAAGGTGGCACGCCGGCTTGTCGGGATGCTCGCTCGTCGTGGATACGGGCAGTCGATGGCCCTCGACGTGGTCACCGCGGAGCTGGCGAATGAGAGGGAACGTCGCAGGGTGTAGTCGGTGGCCTAACTGGCGTGCGCGTTGCGCGCAGCGGCGCCGATATCCGATGCCAGGCTTCGAGTGAGTATCAACCGCACCGCGATCACGGCGACGGTGGATGCGATTGCCGCCCAGGACAGGTCGGCGCTCAACCGCAGTAGGCCTGCGGCGACGAACAGATCCACCATCGCGCGTAGTGCGACCATTGGTCGGCCGAACACCGCCAGGGCAGCAAGTCCGAGCAGTAGTCCGGCAAGAGCAAGGCACCAGGACGCGGTGATGACCGCGCTCATGGGGCCGGGGGTGGTTCCGTGGTCGAGCGCGGGAGCCCGGGACGTGATCGGGCTCCCTCGATTTCGCGCTGCTCCTGGGCGATCTCACGGTTGAGGAAGTAGTTCAGGATCGTGCGGATGGCTGCGATCGCGGCCAGCTTGCCGATCTCCTCGAAGGACGGTGAGATCGCTGTCCGCAGCACGTCGGCGGCAAGCTGGAATTCCAGGCCCAGCACCAGGAACCGGGCCAGCGACAGCCGCACCGCCGAGAACTGGTTGATGTCGCGCCGTGCCAGCGCGATGGCGAACTTCGTGATGGCGACGATCGCGCCGATCATGATGACGATCGCGCCGCAGCCTTCGATGAGGCGCACCATCAGGTCGACCATCTCGCGCAGCGCTGACTCGGGCAGCACCTCGAACGCGTGCAGAGACTGGCTCATGTCAGGTTCAGGTGCGCCCGGCCAGGGTCACTCGACCTTCGCACCGGGCACACCCTCCTGTTCGATCTCATCGGGCTCGAGTTCCGCGCCGCCGCGCCGCGCCCGTCGCATGCGCTTCTCCAGCCAGGTCGCAAACCACGACAACGCGAAGTTGACGCTGATCATCAGCAGCGCGATGACGATCAACGCCGGAATGTAGTTTCCGTAGGACGAACCGACGACGGTGCCCTGGCGGACCATCTCGACGAACGTGATCTGATAGCCGATCGCGGTGTCCTTGAGCACCACGACCAGCTGCGAGATCAGCACCGGCAGCATGGACGTGACCGCTTGGGGGAGCAGGATTGCCCGCATCGTCTGCCCGGATGTCAGCCCCAACGCCGAGGCCGCCTCGCCTTGCCCACGTGGCAGCGCGCGCACCCCGGCGCGAACGATCTCGGCGATGACGGCGCCGTTGTAGAGCGTCAAGCCGGTGATCACGCCGGCCAGCGCCAGGTACTGAGACTGGAAGACGCCGTAGAACGCGTACAGAAAGTAGGCGAAGATCATCATGATCAGCACCGGTACCGCGCGGAAGAACTCGACGAACACCGACGACGCCCAGCGGATGCCGGTGTGTTTCGACATCCGGCCGACGCCGAGCAGGAAGCCCAGCACCAGCGCCAGTGCGATCGACACCACCGCCGCCGTGAGTGTGCCCCGGATTCCCGGCAGGACGTAGGTGGTCCACAGGTTCGCCGTCAGGAACGGTTCCCACTTCTCAGCGGTGAGCTGCCCGTTGGCGTCCAGTCGCGTGTACACCGCCCAGGCCACCGCCAGCACGACGACGGCGGTGACCGCACTGATGACGTGATTGCGTACCCGGGCGCGTGGTCCCGGCGCGTCGAAGAGAACCGAGGCTCCGCTCACCGTGCCCGTCCGTCCGTCGCCCGAGCGCTCATCATGCCTGCGACACCGCCATCCGCTTGCCCAGCCAGCCGAAGAACAACCCCAACGGCAGTGTCAGGATGACGAACCCGAGCGCGAAGATGCCGCCGACCACCAGCACCGCCGCGGTGTTCTCGATCATCTCCTTCATCAGCAACGCCGCCTCCGCCACCCCGATCGCCGAGGCGATCGTGGTGTTCTTCGTCAGGGCGATCAACACCGACCCCATCGGAATGATCACCGCGCGGAACGCCTGCGGTAGCAGCACGATCGTCAGGTTCTGCCCGAAGGTCAGGCCCAGGGACCTGGCGGCTTCGGCCTGACCGAGCGGCACCGTGTTGACCCCGGAGCGAACGGTTTCACAGACGAACGCCGCGGTGTAGACGGTCAACCCGAGCATCGCCAGCCGGAAGCTGCTGTCCTCGATGAACGTCGGCGACTGCCGGCCGGCCAGCGTGACGCCCAGCGTCTGCGCCAACCCGAACGAGCAGAACAGGATGATCAGCGTCAGTGGAGTGTTTCGCACGGTGTTGACATACGTCGTGCCGATCCAGTTGAGCATCGGCACCGGCGCAAGGCGCATCGCGGCCAGCACCGTGCCGATGACCAACGCACCGATCGCCGAGAAAACCGTCAGCTGGATCGTCGTCCAGAACGCGCCGAAGATCTCCTCGCGATACTCGGTGAAAACCTCCACTGAAGAATCCCCTGGTTACCCAGCCGACCTCAGTTGTCGAGCGGCGGGGGAGCCGGCGCGGTGATGCCCGCGGGGCCGAGGTTCTTGTCGAACGCCTCTTTCCAGGCGCCGCTTTCCTCCATCTTCGTCAACGCGTCGTTGATCTGGGTGCGCATCTCGGCGTCGTCCTTCTTCAGGCCGATGCCGTAGCGCTCCTCGGAGAACTGCTCACCGACGATCTTGAAGGCGCCGGGCGACTGTGCGGCGTAGCCGGCGAGAATGACCTCATCGGTCGTCACGGCGTCCACCGCGCCGTTCTTGAGGGCCTCGATGCAGGCCGAGTAGGTGTCGTACTGCTGCAGCTGCACGGCCGGGTACTCGTCCTTGATCTTCTGCGCCGGTGTCGAGCCCGACACCGAGCAGAGAATCTTGTTGTTCTCCAGCGACGCCGCCCCGGTGATGTCGTTGCTGTCCGACCGCACCAGCAGGCTCTGCCCGGTGATCAGGTACGGCCCGGCGAACGCGACCTTCTCCTTGCGGGAGTCGGTGATCGAGTAGGTGGCGGCGATGAAGTCGACCTGACCGTTCTGGATCAGGTTCTCCCGCTGCGCCGACGGCGCTTCCTTCCATTCGATCTGCTCGGGGGTGTAGCCCAGCTCGCCGGCGACGTAGGTCGCCACGTCAACGTCGAAGCCGCTCATCGTGCCGTCGGGGTTCTGCATGCCGAGACCGGGCTGATCGAACTTGGTGCCGATGACGATGCTGTCGCTGTCACCACCGCCACCGCCACCGCACGCGGTCGCGACCAGCGGGAGCGTGACCGCGAGTGCGACTGCGCCCAAGACTCGCTTGGACAGTGATATCTGAGACATGGCAACCATTCTCGGTGTTCCTTTCGCCGGGGCGGATGGTGTTGAAGCGGTGGTCAGTGGTGCAGAATCTTGCCGAGGAAGTCCTTGGCGCGTTCGGTCTCGGGATGGTCGAAGAACTGCACGGGCTCCGCGTCCTCGAGGATGGCGCCGTCGGACATGAACACCACACGATTGGCGGCCCGTCGTGCGAAGCCCATCTCGTGGGTGACGACGAGCATGGTCATGCCCTCGGTGGCCAGTGCGACCATCACCGAGAGCACCTCGTTGATCATCTCCGGGTCCAGCGCACTGGTCGGCTCGTCGAACAGCATCACCTTCGGGTCCATCGCCAGCGAGCGGGCGATCGCGACCCGCTGCTGCTGACCGCCCGACAGCTGAGCCGGGTACTTGTCGGCCTGGTTGGCGATCCCGACCCGCTCGAGCAGGCTCATGGCCTTCTCGCGTGCCGCAGCCTTGGGTGTCTTGCGGACCTTCATCGGTGCCAGCATCACGTTCTCGACAATTGTCTTGTGCGCGAACAGGTTGAACGACTGGAACACCATCCCGACATCGGACCGCAACTGCGCCAGCTTGCGGCCCTCGTCCGGCAGCACTGTGCCGTCGATGGCGATGGTGCCCGAATCGATGGTCTCCAACCGGTTGATGGTTCGGCACAACGTCGACTTGCCGGAGCCCGACGGGCCCAGCACGACGACGACCTGTCCCTTGGCCACCTCGAGGTTGATGTCCTGCAGGACATGGAGGTCGCCGAAGTGCTTGTTGACCGACTTCATCGAGATCATCGGCACAGCAGGGGCGCTCTCCATGGGTGCTGACCTTACCCAGGGAATGCTCAGCTTGCCTGGAACTCAGCAATCCGCCCAGATCACCGCGGGCAGGCGCGGGTCGCCGCGGCCGTCGAGCGCGCCGGTGGCCGGCCGTAGGATGGGGCCGTGACTTCCACGGTGACGCAGCTGACGAACGAGGCAGCCCTCGTTCGGCGCGCACGTACCTACCAGGTCCGGACCTACGGCTGTCAGATGAACGTGCACGATTCCGAGCGGCTCGCCGGATTGCTCGAGGAGGCCGGATACCGGCGCGCCGACGACGGCAGTGACGCCGATGTCGTCGTGTTCAACACGTGCGCGGTCCGCGAGAACGCGGACAACAAGCTGTATGGCAACCTGAGCCACCTGGCACCCCGCAAGCAGGCCGACCCCCAGATGCAGATCGCTGTCGGCGGATGCCTGGCGCAGAAGGACCGGGATACGGTGCTGGCCAAGGCCCCGTATGTGGACGTCGTGTTCGGCACGCACAACATCGGTTCGCTGCCCGCCCTGCTCGACCGGGCCCGGCACAACCGGGTGGCGCAGGTCGAGATCGCGGAGGCGCTTCGCGAATTCCCGTCGGCGCTTCCAGCCAGTCGCGAATCCTGTTATGCCGCATGGGTTTCGATCTCAGTGGGCTGCAACAACACCTGTACGTTCTGCATCGTCCCCGCGCTACGGGGCAAAGAAGTCGACCGCCGGCCCGATGACGTGCTCGCCGAAGTGCGGTCGCTGGTCGACCAGGGTGTGCTGGAGATCACACTGCTGGGTCAGAACGTCAACGCCTACGGTGTGTCGTTCGCCGACCCGGACCAACCCCGCGACCGGGGCGCCTTCGCGAAGTTGCTGCGCGCCTGCGGTCGGATCGACGGACTGGAACGGGTCCGCTTCACCTCGCCGCACCCGGCTGAGTTCACCGACGACGTCATCGACGCGATGGCCGAGACGCCGAACGTGTGCCCGACTCTGCACATGCCGCTGCAGTCGGGGTCCGACACCGTGCTGCGGGCGATGCGACGGTCCTACCGTGCCGAGAAGTACCTGGGCATCATCGAGCGGGTCCGGGCCGCGATCCCGCACGCGGCGATCACCACCGACCTGATCGTCGGCTTCCCGGGTGAGACCGAGGCGGACTTCCAGGCGACGCTTGACGTGGTGGCCGCCGCGCGGTTTTCCAGCGCGTTCACCTTCCAGTACTCCAAGCGGCCCGGCACGCCGGCCGCGGGCCTCGACGGCCAGGTCGCCAAATCCGTGGTCTCCGAGCGTTATCAAAGGTTGATCGAGCTACAGGAACGGATCTCGCTCGAGGAGAACGCCGATCAGATCGGGCGCACCGTCGAGGTGTTGGTGGCTACCGGCGAGGGCCGCAAAGACGCCAGCACCGCCCGGATGTCGGGGCGGGCGCGCGACGGCAGGTTGGTGCACTTCGCCCCCGGCGGCGTCGACCGGATCCGCCCGGGTGACATCGTCATCACCACCGTCACCGGTGCCGCCCCACACCACCTCATCGCCGACGCCGGCGTGATCGAGTATCGCCGCACCCGAGCGGGTGACGCCCATGCCGCGGGGCAGAAGCCC
Organism: Mycolicibacterium austroafricanum; assembly: GCF_902705885.1. GTDB lineage: Bacteria > Actinomycetota > Actinomycetes > Mycobacteriales > Mycobacteriaceae > Mycobacterium > Mycobacterium vanbaalenii_A. The sequence goes on from NZ_CACSIP010000006.1 coordinate 48,563, forward strand.
CGCACCGGAACCGGGTTGGGTATGCCCGGGGTCGGTCCGCCCGCGGCGGCGGCCGCGACCACCGGATGTGCCCGATGAGCGCAGAATCCCGGGGCGGGCCCGAGTTCGAGGCCTTCAAGGGTGACCTCGAAGACGCCGAGCGGCGTGTCGCACGCGAGATCGATCCCGGCGCACGGGCGTTGGCCATCGCCGTGCTGGTGTTCGTCCTGATGGTGACGATGTTGCTGCCCCACACCGGCGGCGCCAGGGGACTCGACGCGCTGATCGGGTCCGAGGCGGCCGTCAGCGACGGTGTCGCGTTACCGTCGCGGGTCTTCACCTGGTTCGTGCTGGTTTTCGGCGTCGGTTTCTCGATGCTGGCGTTGGTGGCCCGTCGCTGGGCTCTGGCATGGGTCGCGCTGGCCGGGTCGACGGTGGCGTCGTTCATGGGCCTGCTGGCGGTGTGGTCGCGCCAGACCGCACCCGAGCCGTACCCCGGCCCCGGAATCGGGCTGGTCGTGGCGTGGTTGGCGGTGATCGTGCTCACCTACAACTGGGCCCGGGTGGTGCTGACCCGCACCGCGCTGCAGTTGGCCACCGAAGAAGATCGCCGCCGGATGGCCGCAGACCGGCAGAAGCGGGGCCTGCTCGACGACTTCGGAGACGACGGACAGGCCGGGCCTCAGAGCCCGGACCGGACCTAGCGCTTCTTGGTCAGCGCCTCAGCTGCCGCATCGGCCCACTGGCGCCACTGCTCGGCGCTGGCCCTCGCCTGCTCGGCATCCTTGCTGCGACCGGCGGCCGCGGCCTTCTCCGCCTGGCGTTCGAACTGCTCGGCTCGCACCCGGAACTGGTCGGCCCTGGCCTGCGCCTCCGGGTCCACCCCGCCACTGGGGGTGTCGCGGATCTTCTTCTCGATCGCGCGCAGCCGCCGCTCGAGGTCTGCGCTGCGTTCCCGCGGCACCTTGCCGATGGCGTCCCACTTGTCGCCGATGGCACGCAGCGCCGCCCGCGCCGCGTCCGGGTCGGAGCTGTCGAGCTTCTCTGCCTCGGCCAGCAACGCCTCCTTGGCCTCGGCGTTGGCGCGGAACTCGGCGTCACGCTCGGCATTGGCCGCATTGCGGGCGGAGAAGAATTTGTCCTGGGCGGATTTGAACCTGTGCCACAACGCGTCGTCGACATCCTTGGCGGCGCGACCCGCCGCTTTCCACTCGGTCAGCAGCTCGCGGAACGTCGCCGAGGTGGCGCCCCAATCGGTGGAGTCACACAACTCTTCCGCGCGCACACACAGTGACTCCTTGGCCTGCTTGGCGCCGACGCGCTCCCGGTCGAGTTCGGCGAAGTGCGAACCACGGCGGCGGTTGAACGTCTCGCGGGCCGCCGAGTAGCGCTTCCACAACGCGTCGTCGGTCTTGCGGTCCAGGCCGGTGATGGTCTTCCACTCGTCGAGGATCGCCCGCAGTCGGTCGCCGGTGGCCTTCCACTGCACCGAGTTGGCGGCCAGCTCTTCTGCCTCGGCGGCGAGCGCCTCCTTACGGGCCGTCTGCTCGGCGCGGGCCTGTTCGCGTTTGGCCTTCTCCTCGGCGGTGGCGGTCTCGGCATGCTCGACGATCGCCCGCAGCCGGCCGGCCAGCGAATCGACGTCTCCCAGCACGTGGGCCTCCGGCAGGCTCTCGGCGAGGGCGGACGCGGCAGAGCGAATCTTGCGGGCATCACCGGATCCCGACGCCAGCCGCTGCTCGAGCAGCATCACCTCGGTGTGCAGGTCGTCGAAGCGGCGGCCGAAATGTTCGTAGGCGGCTTCGGTGTCACCGGCCTGCCAGGACCCGATCTGACGCTCTCCGGAGGCGGTGATCAGCCACACCGTGCCGTCGGGGTCGACCCGTCCGAAGCGGTGGGGATCGCTGGCCGGGATGGGGCTGACGGTCGGGGCTTTGGCCGGGGCGACGGGGCCCGGCCCCGGTCGGACCGCACCGGGCCGCGGACCCATCGAGCCTGGTCCCGGTCGGGCAGGCCCCGGCTTCGGCTTCGGGGCGTCGTGGTCGAACTCCTGGGAACCGCCCGGCTCGGTGATCGTCATATCCGTTACCTCATGCCCTCCGCGCGGACACCCGCGCACCTGCCGCGCTAAGCGGCGCCTACCAGCTGACTCATCGTCGAAAGCCCCCGACGATGTCGAACGCCCTCGAAGCCATTCAAACAGGTCGGCTGGCGCTGCGCCCACGGCTTGGCGTCCCCGGTCTTTAGGCTCGGTGCGAAAACCCGGGAGGTGGTCGATGGCACGGGCGGATATCGCCGCGCTGCTCGCCCTCGCCGCTGCCTTCTTCATCGCGGTCGGCGATGTCATCCACCAGCGCTCGGCGCACGAGGTGACCGATCAGCCCGTCGGCCACCTCACGCTGTTCCTGACCCTGCTACGGGACCGCCGCTGGTGGTTGGGCAGTGGCGTCGCCGGCGCCGGGTTCGCGCTGCAGGCCGCGGCGCTGGGGTTGGGATCGGTGCTGCTGGTGCAGGCCGTGCTGGTGACCGCGCTGCTGTTCGCGTTGCCGATCAGCGCCCGGCAGTCTCAACGGCGGGTCACCCGGTGGCAATGGGTGTGGGCGGTGCTGCTCGCCGGGTCGGTGATCGTCATCGTGACCGTCGGCAACCCCACCGCCGGCGACTCGCGCGCCTCTCTGGAGACCTGGATCGGGGTGCTCGCCGTCTTGGGGCCGGCTCTGGCGTTGTGCCTGCTGGGCGCCAGACTGTGGTCCGGACCGGCCAGCGCGGTGCTGCTCGCCGTCGTGTCCGGCGCGTTGTGGGGGCTGTTCGCGGTGCTGACCAAGTCCGTGGTGGATCGCCTCGACGTGACCAGCTGGGCCGGCCTCGAGCAGCTGTTGGTCACCCCCGAGCTGTACGCGTGGGCCGTGGTCGCGGTGACGGGCACCGCCATGCAGCAGGCGTCGTTCCGTGCCGGGGCGCTGACCGCGTCGCTGCCGACGATGACGGTCACCGAGCCGATCGTGGCGTGCGTGCTCGGCGTCGTGGTGCTCGGCGAAACGCTGCGGCCGGGGGACGCGGGATGGTTCACGCTGGTCGTCGCGGTGGCGGTGATGGTGGCGGCCACAGCCGCGCTGGCCCGTGGCGAAGCCGCCACCCGAGAGCCCGTCTGACCGGGTGGCTGTCAGAAGACGATCAAGCGGCGAGGGACGAGTCCGCGTTGAGGAGTCTGACCGGGTGGCTAGGTTTGGTGGCGTGCTCAGCGCTATCGCGATCGTGCCGTCGGCGCCGGTGATGGTCCCGCAACTCGCCGCGGCGGCTGCCGCCGAGACCGCGGACCTGCGTGCCGCCGCGTTGTCGGCGGCGGCGGCACTGCCCCCGCGGTGGGTCGGAATCGGCACCGCATCCCGCGACAGCGTCGCCGGGCCCGAGTCGATCGGGACCTTCGCCGGCTACGGCGTCGACGTCCGGGTGGGACTGTCGCCGGAGGCGGTGGCCCTTGGTGGCGGTCCCGCGCAACTGCCGCTGTGCGCACTGATCGCCGGCTGGCTGCGCGGACTGGCTCAGCCGGCGGCCACCGCGCAGATGCGTGCCTTCCACGGTGGACACGATCTCGCCACCGCGCTGGACATCGGCCGGCGGCTGCGCGCCGAGATCGACGGCACCGACGATCCGATCGGGGTGCTCGTGGTGGCCGACGGCGCCAACACCCTCAGCCCGCCGGCCCCGGGCGGCTACCAACCGGAGTCGATACCGGTGCAGGCCGCCCTCGACGACGCCCTGGCCGAGGGTGACGGGAACGCGCTGACCCGACTGCCGGAGGGGATCGTCGGCCGAATCGCGTATCAGGTACTGGCAGGGCTGACCGAGCCGGCGCCCGCATCGGCCAAAGAGCTCTACCGTGGGGCGCCCTACGGTGTCGGCTACTTCGTCGGCCTCTGGTACCCGTGAGCCCCCCGCGCCCATTGGCGATCGTGGGCCCAACCGGTACCGGCAAGTCAGACCTGGCGCTCGCCCTCGCCGAGGCACTAGGCGCCGAGATCGCCGCCGAGGTGGTGAACGCCGACGCGATGCAGTTGTACCGCGGGATGGACATCGGCACCGCGAAGCTGCCGGTCGACCAACGGCGGGGCGTTCCGCACCACCAACTCGACGTGCTGGACGTCACCGAGACCGCGACCGTCGCCCGCTATCAGCAGGCTGCGGCCGCCGACGTCGAGGCGATCGCCGCGCGCGGCGCCGTGCCGATCGTGGTCGGCGGGTCGATGCTCTACATCCAGTCCCTGCTGGACGAGTGGACGTTTCCGGCCACCGATCCGCAGGTGCGGGCCCGCTGGGAGCGGCGCCTCGCCGAGGTGGGGGTGGCCCAGCTGCATCGCGAACTGGCCGGAGTGGACGCCGCAGCGGCCGCCGCGATCCTTCCCACCGACGGCCGTCGCATCGTGCGGGCGTTGGAGGTCGTCGAGCTCACCGGCGAACCGTTTGCAGCATCGGCGCCCCGGATCGGCACCCCCCGGTGGGACACCGTGATCATCGGGCTGGACCGGGCCACCGACGTTCTCGATCAACGCCTGGCGCGCCGGACCGACAAGATGTTCGCCGACGGCCTGGTCGACGAGGTCACCTCGCTGCTCGGCCGGGGTCTGCGCGACGGTGTCACCGCTTCCCGGGCCCTCGGCTACGCACAGGTCATCGCGGACCTCGATGCGGGCGGTGACGGCAGTGCGGCACGGGAGCCGACGTTTGTCGGCACCCGCCGCTACGTGCGCAGGCAACGGTCCTGGTTCCGCCGCGACCCCCGCATCACCTGGCTCGACGGCGCCGCCCCCGGAAACCTCGACCGGGCGCTGAGGCGATGGCGCGACGTATCCTGAGCTGGTGAAGTTCGCCAAGGGGCACGGCACGGAGAACGACTTCGTGCTGATACCCGACCTCGCGGCCGCGATCGAGTTGACCCCGGCCGCGGTCGCTGCGCTCTGCGACCGCAGACGCGGGCTCGGCGCCGACGGGGTGTTGCGGGTCACCGTCGCCGGTGCCGCACGCGAGGCGGGCGTGCTCGCCGAGCTGCCCGAGGGCGTGGCGGCCGAGGACTGGTTCATGGACTACCGCAACGCCGACGGGTCGGTCGCGCAGATGTGCGGCAACGGTGTGCGGGTGTTCGCGCACTACCTGCGGGCCGAAGGGCTGGAGTCCCGATGTGAGTTCGTCGTCGGCTCGCGGGCCGGTCCCCGTCCGGTCGAGCTGCACTCCGCAGATGCGTTGCGGGCCGACGTCACCGTCGACATGGGCAAGGCCACCGAGGTCGGCACCGGCTCGGCAGTTGTCGGCGGTCGGCGCTTCCACGGTTTGGCCGTCGACGTCGGCAATCCCCACCTCGCCTGTGTCGATGCCTCGTTGACCGCCGCCGAGCTGGTCGCGCTGGACGTCGCCGCCCCCGTCACCTTCGACGCCTCGCAGTTCCCGGAGGGGGTCAATGTCGAGGTGCTGACCGCCCCGGCCGACGGCGCCGTGACCATGCGGGTACACGAACGAGGAGTGGGAGAAACGCGGTCCTGTGGGACCGGGACCGTCGCCGCGGCGTACGCCGCGCTGCATCACCAGGGCCAGCAGACCGGCACCCTGCGGATACGCGTTCCCGGAGGCGAGGTCGCGGTGACCGTCACCGACGGCGCCAGCTACCTGCGGGGTCCGTCGGTCCTGGTCGCCGCCGGTGACCTGTCCGACGCATGGTGGCGGGCGCAGTAAATCAGATGCACGAACACACCCATGAGGGGCAACATCTCCGAATACATGACTGAACCCAAGATCCCAAGCTCCGGCGAACTCGCCCTGGAAGACCGGGTGGCCCTGCGCAGGGTCGCCGGACTGTCCACCGAGCTCGCCGACGTCTCCGAGGTCGAGTACCGCCAGCTGCGACTGGAGCGCGTCGTGCTGGTCGGGGTGTGGACCGATGGCACCGCCGCCGACGCCGACGCCAGCCTGGCGGAGCTGGCCGCACTGGCCGAGACGGCGGGTTCCGAGGTGCTCGAAGGTCTCATCCAGCGTCGCGACAAGCCGGACCCGTCGACCTACATCGGGTCCGGCAAGGCCGCCGAGCTGCGTGAGGTGGTGCTGGCCACCGGCGCCGACACCGTCATCTGCGACGGTGAGCTCAGTCCGGCGCAGTTGAATGCACTGGAGAAGGCGGTGAAGGTCAAGGTCATCGACCGCACCGCGCTGATCCTGGACATTTTCGCCCAGCACGCGACCAGCCGCGAAGGCAAGGCGCAGGTCGCTTACGCGCAGATGGAGTACATGCTCCCGCGGCTGCGCGGCTGGGGTGAGTCGATGTCCCGGCAGGGCGGCGGCGCAGGCGGCAGCGGGGGTGGCGTGGGGACCCGCGGACCTGGTGAGACGAAGATCGAAACCGACCGCCGCCGGATCCGTGAGCGAATGGCCAAGCTGCGGAGGGAAATCCGCGAAATGAAGCAGGTTCGCGACACGCAGCGCAGCCGTCGGCTCGGCAGTGACAAGCCCTCGGTGGCCATCGTCGGATACACCAACGCCGGGAAGTCCAGTGTGCTCAACGCGTTGACCGGCGCCGGGGTGCTGGTCGAGAACGCGTTGTTCGCCACCCTCGAGCCGACCACTCGCCGTGGCGAATTCGCTGACGGGCGGGAGATCGTGCTCACCGACACCGTGGGGTTCGTCCGGCATCTGCCCACCCAGCTCGTCGAGGCGTTCCGGTCGACCCTCGAGGAGGTGATCGACGCGGATCTGCTCGTGCACGTCGTGGATGGCTCGGACGTCAATCCGCTCGCGCAGATCAATGCGGTGCGGCAGGTGGTCAGAGAGGTGATCGCCGGAGCGGCTCCGGCGGCGACATCAGACCAGGTTCGTGACGGTCAGATGGCTCCAGAATTGTTGGTGGTCAACAAGATCGATGCAGCCGGCGATTTGGCACTGGCGAAGCTGCGGCGGGCACTGCCCGAGGCGGTGTTCGTCTCCGCTCGCACGGGTGAGGGATTGGACCGGCTGCGGACCCGGATGGCGGAGATGGTGGCGCCGCGCGACGTAGTGATTGATGTCACAATCCCTTACAGCCGAGGAGATCTCGTCAACCGGGTGCACGCCGACGGACGCGTCGATGCCATGGAGCACACTGCTTCTGGCACCAGGATCAAGGGGCGGGTGCCGATCGCGCTGGCGGCCGGCCTCGGTGAGTTCGCGACGTTCTGACCGCCACAGATGCGGGTGTGGTTGGTGGTGCGGTAGGCTCATCGTGAACGTCGGCTGCGGACAGCTCATCACATCTCGTCGAGCACACCGCCCACTCCCGGAAACGCTGACGACCGACTACCCACTACGGCGAAACCGCCACTGTGTGCGCACTTCCGCTGGACGGTTCCCGTCGCGGTTGCCCGGGCACACGCTGCCCGAACAGGCCGGAAAGGCACACACATGACCCCCCAATCCTTCGCTGATCTCGGCGTGCCCGCATCGCTGGTACAGGCACTCACCGAGCGCGGCATCACCGAACCGTTCCCGATTCAGTCCGCCACCCTGCCCGATGCGCTCGCTGGACGCGACGTGCTCGGCCGCGGGAAGACGGGCAGCGGCAAGACACTCGCGTTCTCGCTGCCGCTGGTGGCGACCCTCAACGGGCGCCGCAGTCGACCCTCACACCCGACGGGGCTGATCCTGGCCCCCACGCGTGAACTCGCCACCCAGATCACCGCTGTGCTGCAGCCGTTGGCCTCGGCCTCCGGCCTGCGCGTCACCACGATCTTCGGTGGTGTGTCGCAGAGCAAGCAGGTCAGTGCGCTGCGCTCCGGCGTCGACATCGTGGTGGCATGTCCCGGCCGCCTCGAGGATCTGATGCGGCAGAAGTTGGTCCGTCTCGACGACGTCCGCACCACCGTTCTCGACGAGGCTGATCACATGGCCGACCTCGGTTTCCTTCCCGGAGTCACCCGCATCTTGGCGGCGACTCCCGCCGGTGGCCAGCGGCTGCTGTTCTCCGCGACGCTGGACAACGGCGTCGACAAGCTGGTGAAACGATTCCTGAGCAACCCGGTGATGCACTCGGTCGACGAGGCCGACGAAGTGCCCGCCGTGATGACCCACCACGTGTTCCACGTCGGTGGAGCCCAGCAGAAGAAGGATCTCGTGCACCGGCTGGCCTCCGGGACCGGACGCCGAATCCTGTTCATGCGCACCAAGCATCAGGCCCGCAAGCTGGCCAAGCAGCTCACCGAATCGGGGGTTCCCTCGGTAGATCTGCACGGCAATCTCTCGCAACCTGCGCGTGACCGCAACCTGGCGGCCTTCACCACCGGCAGTGCCCGTGTGTTGGTCGCCACCGACATCGCCGCCCGCGGTGTCCACGTCGACGGGGTCGAACTCGTCGTGCACGTCGACCCCCCGATGGAACACAAGGCCTACCTGCACCGTTCCGGGCGCACCGCGCGGGCGGGCAGCGACGGAGACGTCGTCACCGTCGTCCTGCCCGAGCAGCGCAGGGACACCCAGCAGCTGCTGCGTCGCGCGGGTATCACCGTGCGGCCGCAGGAAGTCACGGCCGACTCGGAGCCGGTGCACGCACTCGTCGGTGAGATCGCACCGTTGCGCGCGGCGCCGAAGGTCGTCGCGCCGGCAGCCAGAGCCGCCGGATCGAAGCCCGAACGCGGTCCCGACCACCGCCGCGGTGTGCCCGCCCGGGGCGCGCATGGCAACCGGCGGCGCGGTACCCGCGGCGCCGGTGCGCGGGGGCGTACTCAGACGACGTTCTGACCCAGGGGTCGCCGGATGACCGGCGGCTCATGGGCCCGCACCGGTGGTAGCGCGTCGGTGAATCTCTCCACCTGGACCAGCACGTGCGCGCCCGTGCAGCCGCGGGCCAGCGATGAGGTGCTGACGTCGTCGGTGAGCACATTCGGGTTGCCGTGTACGCACATGGCGTCGGGGTCGGCGGGATCCAAAGGGTCGAACCAGGCCCCGGTGGACAGTTGTACCACCGCGGGCCGTACCCCGGCGTCGAGTACCACGCCGGCCAGACACGCACCCCGGTCGTTGAACACCCGCACGACGTCACCGTTCCCCACGCCACGCGCGCGAGCGTCCGAGGGATGCATCCTGATCGGTTCCCGGCCCGAGACCTTCGACTTCTGGCTGGCCGCCCCGCCGTCCAGCTGACCGTGCAGCCTGCTGGCCGGCTGGTTGGCCAACAGGTGCAGCGGGTAGCGGGCGGCGCGTGGACCTCCGAGCCACTCGGTGGGTTCGTACCACGCCGGGTGGCCCGCGCAGTCGTCGTAGCCGAATCCGTCGATCGCGCAGGAGAAGATCTCGATCAAACCGCTGGGCGTGGCGAGGCGGTGGGACGACGGGTCGGCGCGGAAGTCGGCCAGCAGCGTCAGCCCGTCCTCGGTCGGCAACCGCAACTGGCCGGCCCGCCAGAACTCATCGAACTCGGGCACCTCGAAATCCAGTTCTGCCGACCACTTTTCGTACAAGTGCACCAGCCACTGCCGTGCGGTCCGGCCTTCGGTGAACTGGTGGTCGAAACCCAGCCGGCGGGACAGCGCCGCGAAGGTCTGATAGTCGTCCCGTGAGTCCGCGTACGGCTCGGTCAGTTTCGGCATCGCCATCAACACGGGGTCGTTCCTGGAACCGGAGAGGTCCTCGCGCTCCAGCGACGTGGTGGAGGGCACCACGATGTCGGCGTGCTTGGCCATCGCGGTCCAGTAGGGATCGTGGACGACCACCGTATCGGGCCGGCCCAGCGCACGGCGAAGGCGCGGGATGTTCTGATGGTGGTGAAACGGATTGCCGCCCGCCCAGTACACCAGCTTGATATCGGGATAGCGCAACCGAAGTCCGTTATAGTCGAACGGCTCCCCAGGGTGCAGCAGCATGTCGCTGACCGCCGCGACGGGGATGAAGGTGGATACGGGGTTGACGCCCTGCGGCAGGCGCGGCAGTCCGCAGCGCAGCGGTGGTAATCCCGGCTCGTTCATCGACCCGTAACCGTGCCCGAAACCACCTCCGGGAAGCCCGATCTGCCCCAGCATCGCGGCCAGCGTCAGGCCCATCCACGGTGCCTGCTCGCCGTGGCGGGTGCGCTGCAGTGACCAACTCACCGTGACGATCGTTCGCGCAGCGGCCATCTCACGGGCCAGCGCCGTCAGATCGGCTGCGGCCAGCCCGCAGATCCGCGCAGCCCACCGCGGTGATTTCGGCACGCCGTCGTCGGTGCCCAGCAGATAGCGCTCGAATCGCTCGTAACCGGTGCAGTAGGTGGCGAGAAAGTCCCGGTCCGCCAGCGATTCGGTGGCGAGCACGTAGGCCAGTGCCAGCATGATCGCCACGTCGGTGCCGGGCACCGGGGCATGCCACACACACGGGCCGTCGACATCGTCGCGCAGTGGCGAGAAGGACACGACGCGTCCGCCGCGTTTCCGGAACCGGTGCAGCGCCTCGCGCGCGGGGTGGGCGGTGGTACCGCCGTGGTTGACCCCGGTGTTCTTCAAGGCCAATCCGCCGAAACACACCAGCAGTTCGGTGTGATTCACGATGACGTCCCATGCGGTGGAGCGCTTGAACAGATCGTCGTGGGTGCCCACCACTCGTGGCATGATCACCCCGGTCGCGCCGAGGCTGTACGAGTGACGCGAAAAGGTATGACCGCCAAGGCAGTTCAGAAAACGGTGGACCTGGCTCTGAGCGTGGTGGAATCTGCCTGCGCTGGCCCAGCCGTATGACCCACCGTAAATCGCCCCGTTGCCGTGGTACTGCACCACGCGGCGCAATTCGGCGGCCAGGAGCTCGGTGAGTTCGTCCCACGACACCGCGACGAACTCGTCGGCGCCGCGCCGGTCGGTGTGGCCGGGGCCGGCCTCGAGCCAGCCGCGACGGACGGCGGGGGAGGTGATGCGTGATCTGTGACGGATCGACCCTGGCAGGTTGCCGAGGGCCGGAGAGGGATCGGTGTCACCGTCGAGCGGGCTGACCGATGTGATGTCGCCGGCTTCGACGGTGGCGGTGAAGGCCCCCCAGTGCGTCAGGCTGGACAGGGCTCGAGGCTCGGCCGGGGCCATGGCGGGCAGTCTACGGCGGCCACGCGCGAGCCCGTTCGCCGTCGGCCAACCATCCGGTTGGATGGGGTACGTTGGCGGTAACAGCCCGTACCAACCACGGAGGGATTCCCCATGGGCGCCGCCGCCTCATCTGCAACCGCCTCAGTCGTCGCCTACGAGCGCACCCTGTTCGAACCCGAGCACGAGCTGTTCCGTGAGTCCTTCCGCGCATTCCTGGAACGTCATGTCGCGCCCTTCCACGAGGAGTGGGAGAAAGACAAAATCGTGGACCGAGGCGTATGGCTGGAGGCCGGTAAACAGGGCTTCCTGGGTATGGCGGTGCCCGAGGAGTTCGGCGGTGGGGGTGTTTCGGACTTCCGGTACAACACCGTCATCACCGAGGAGGTGACGGCGGGGCGGTTCAGCGGGCTGGGTTTCAGCCTGCACAACGACGTCGTCGCGCCGTATCTGACCAGGCTGTGCACCGAGGAGCAGAAGCAGCGCTGGCTACCCGGGTTCTGCACCGGTGAGTTGATCTCCGCGATCGCGATGACCGAACCGGGCACCGGAAGCGATCTGCAGGGCATCAAGACCAGAGCGGTCAAGGACGGCGACCACTACATCCTCAACGGCGCCAAGACGTTCATCACCAACGGTATCCATGCCGACCTGGTGATCGTGGTGGCCCAGACCGACCCCGACAAGGGCGCGCTGGGGTTCTCGCTGCTGATGGTCGAGCGCGGAATGGAGGGCTTTGAGCGCGGCCGCCATCTCGACAAACTCGGCCTCGACGCCCAGGACACCGCAGAGCTGTCATTCACCGACGTCAAGGTGCCGGCGGAGAATCTGCTCGGGGAGGAGGGGCAAGGTTTTGTGTACCTGATGCAGAACCTGCCGCAGGAGCGGATCTCGATCGCCATCATGGCGGCCGCTGCGATGGAGGCGGTGCTCGGGCAGACGGTCGAATACGCCAAAGAACGCAAGGCGTTCGGAAAGCCCATCGGCAGCTTCCAGAACAGCCGTTTTGTGCTGGCCGAACTCGCGACCGAAGCCACAGTGGTGCGAATGATGGTCGACGAGTACATCCGTCTTCACCTCGACGATCGGCTGACCGCCGAGCAGGCTGCCATGGCCAAGTGGTATTCGACCGAGAAGCAGGTCCATTTGATCGACCGGTGCCTGCAATTGCACGGTGGCTACGGTTATATGCGCGAATACCCGGTCGCACGCGCCTATCTTGATGCGCGGGTCCAGACCATTTATGGGGGCACCTCCGAGATCATGAAAGAGATCATCGGGCGCAGCCTCGGGGTGTAAATCCCCCATCCGAAGTGGCCGCGGCGGTAGTGCAGGACCGCATATTCTTTTTGTCGAACCGGCGAGGGTCCTTGGTAATCGGCGTCTGCTGACGCAAAGTGAACGGACGCGGTACTTTCGCAGGACTTTTTGAAGCACGGCTTCGAAGTCTTGCTGAGCACCTGTCGCCGATCGCGGGGAGGATGAATGATCCGGCAGCCCATGCTGCGCATACGTGTGGTCGGTCGCGCGACGATCGGGCTGTTGGGGGTTGCCACGGCGCTCCTGATGGCGCCCGTCGCGCTGGCACAGCCCGAGATCGAGGCCAGCGACGCGATCACCGCGGCTTGGCAGGCCAACGGTGGCGACACCGGCCCGCTGGGGCCCAAGTCGGGTGATGTGTACCCGGCCGGCGAAGGCTTTGCGCAGAACTTCGCATCCGGCAAGATGTTCTTCACCCCCGACACCGGTGCTCACTTCATGCAGGGCGCGATCCTGGAGAAGTACGAATCGCTGGGTGGACCCACCGACAGCGACCTGGGCTTCCCCGAGATCGACGAAGGCCCGGGCCGGGCGCCCGGCAGCCGCAACAGCACGTTCAGTGCTCCCGACAATCCGGTGATCTTCTGGACGCCGGAGACGGGCGCACGGGTGGTCCGTGGCGCGGTCAACGCGGCGTGGGACCAGCTGGGAGGGTCGTCGGGAGTGCTCGGTGTACCCGCTGAAGACGCAACATACGACGGCTCGGTCGTCACCCAGCGGTTCACCGGCGGTGAGATCTCCTATGACTCGCGTGCCAAGACGTTCACCACGGTTCCGCCCGAGCTGGCCGACCAGTTGACGGACCTGGACATCCCCGATGATCCGGTGTCGGCGATCAACGCCGCCCGGCGTGCGGCCGGGGGGCCGCTGGGTCCGCTCGGTGCCGCCGAAGGTGAGCCTTATCCGATCGGCGCGGACGGCTTCGGCCAGGACTTCGTCAACGGCAAGATCTTCTACAGCCCGGCCACCGGAGCGAACGTGATGACCGGTCAGGTACTGGCCAAGTACGAGAGTGTCGGGGGACCGGAGGGTGACCTCGGATTCCCGGTGACCAGCGAGGTGGACGGCGGCGTGGCCCCGGCGAGCCGGATGAGCACATTCGCCGCCGAGGACGAACCGGTGATCTTCTGGACACCGGACCACGGCGCGGTGATCGTCCGCGGCCCGATGAAGGCTGCCTGGGGAGAGCTCGGCGGCGCCACCGGCGAACTCGGCGCTCCCGTGGCGGACCAGACCCAGAACGGGCAGGTGATCACCCAGCGGTTCAGTCAGGGCGCTGTCTCCTGGAACACCGAGACGAGATCGTTCAGCACTGAACCGCCCGGTCTCGCCTCGCAGCTGACCGACATCTCGGTCTCCCAGCAGCAAGCGCCGTTGGCGCCACCGCAGGCGGCCGACACCGGTGAGGCCACGTTCCGGTGGACGTGGTGGTGGTTGCTGGCCGTGGTGCCGCTGCTGCTGCTGGCCGGTCTGGTGGCGGTCGCCGTGGTCCGGAAACGGCGGCGCGGTGGCGACGACGACGACATCTTCGGCCCGGCCCCCGGCTCGGTCTCCGCTGACGACGAGGACTTCGGGCCCGGGCAGGCGAGCGGCGGCTACCAGGACGAGGGTGGCCGGGAGGACACGCTGTTCGGCGACCGATATGCCCGTGAGGGCCTCGGCTCGCTGTCGTCAGGTGTTCCGGCACCACCGACTCCGTCCGACGACTTCCCCTCGGGGCCACTGAGTTTCTGGGGCGCCCCTGTGGGATCGCCGAGCGACGCCGAGGGCGAGGCCGTGCAGGAGGACGTCGGGCAGGAAGACCCCGACTCCGTGGACACCGCGCCCACGCGCGTTCCGGACGTCGCCGAGGTCGCGCTCGACACCACACCGCATGATGAGCCGCCCGTGGTGTCCGACCGGGAACCGTTGGTCGCTTTCGACCACGATCCGCTGACCGACACCGGCCGCCACGCGCGGATCGAGTTCGACGAACCGGCGCCGTCGGCCACCGCCCTGCACCTGCCGCTCGACGATCCGAACGAGATCCCCGAGGGCTACCCGATCAAGGCGGACACCGGGTCGGGTCTGTACTGGGTGCCCGGCGGTGCCGACTACGACGAGGCGCCCGCCGAGATCTGGTTCGCCAGTGAGGAAATGGCACGTACGAACGGATTCGTCCGAGGCGACTAGCGCCGGACCGGCCGGCGTCAGATCTTGCGGATGACGGTGACCACCTTGCCGAGCACGGCGGCATCGTTGCCGGGAATCGGGTCGAACGCCGGATTGTGCGGCATCAGCCACACCTGACCCCGGGTGCGCTTGAGTGTCTTCACGGTGGCCTCGCCGTCGATCATCGCCGCGACGATGTCACCGTTGTCGGCGTCGCTCTGCTGCCGGACGACGACCCAGTCGCCGTCGCAGATCGCGGCGTCGATCATGGATTCGCCGACCACCTTCAGCAGGAACAGCGAGCCCTCGCCGACGAGTTCCCTGGGGAGTGGGAACACGTCTTCGACGGCCTCCTCGGCCAGGATGGGGCCGCCGGCCGCGATCCGTCCGAGGACGGGCACGAACGTGGGTTCGGGCAGTGCATCGGACCCTGACACGTCGGTGGTGACGATCGGCGGGGCGCTGTCCTCAGGGCTGCGCACGTCGACTGCACGGGGGCGATTGGCGTCGCGTCGAAGAAACCCCTTGCGCTCGAGGGTGCGCAGTTGGTGGGCGACCGAGGAGGTGGACGTCAAACCGACCGCGTCGCCGATCTCTCTGATGCTCGGCGGATACCCGCGGGTGGTCACCGAGGCGCGGATGACGTCCAGAATGGTGCGCTGGCGCTCGGTCAGTCCCGCCTCACGTGGCCGGAGCTCACTCGCGCCGGCCGAGCTGTCGCTGCTGTCATCGCTCATGAACCCGAATGTAACCCGGACCGGCTCGATAATCAAACATGTGTTCGAGGCGTGTTGTCGGCCCGCGCGTTGCGGTCCCACTGCCGATCGGCGGTCCATCGGACATGTCGGTGGGGTGCTCTAACGTTCGCAACAGTTCGATCACGTGTTCTATTCATCGAACACATGATCGACTATGGTTCGAACACAAGAGCGAACTCCTCGACCGAAAGGGCAGACAGATGACGATCCTCCACACCCATGAGGTCTGGAACGACCTCGAAGCCGACGGTGCGCTCCGCGACCGGGGCCGCGAGATCCCGGGCACCGTGATCGAGCGGCCGCGGGTCCGCCCGGCCGCAGCGCGGCGGTCGGCCCCGCTGCGGCCGGGCGGGGCGCCGGTGCGCCACCGCGGTACCGGCGTCCTCGTCTCGAGGGCCTCTCATCGGCGGCGGCCGATCACCCCTGCCACCACCGTGCTGCTGGCCCTGATCGCCGGTGTGATCACGATCTGGCTCGGCCTGGTGGCCCAGTCCGGCGGGGTGGTGGGCACCGACGCCGAGATCCCGGGTCGGCTGGCGGTGGTTCAGGTGCACACCGGAGAGTCGTTGCAACAGGTCGCGCAGCGCGTGGCGCCCGATGCGCCGGTCGGTGAAGTCGTCGACCGGATTCGCGAACTGAACGAACTCGAATCGGTGACCTTGGCGGCGGGGCAGACGCTGATCGCTCCGGTCGCCTGATCCGCCGCAGTTTCCGAATGCCCTGCTGCTCAAGCACGCTGAGGACCTCTGTCGTGAAGTACGCGCCAATCGGTCCGCCCTCGAGCCGGCCACAGATCACGCAGGTACGCTCGAGGGCGTTCGAAGCGGTTGTCCGTCGGTGCGGCGAAGGAGCGGTGATGCACTGTCCGTTCTGCCGTAATCCCGACTCCCGCGTCGTCGATTCCCGCGAGACCGACGAAGGGCAGGCGATTCGTCGGCGCAGGTCGTGCCCCGAGTGTGGGCGGCGATTCACCACCGTCGAGACCGCCGTACTCGCGGTGGTCAAGCGCAGCGGTGTGACCGAGCCTTTCAGTCGGGAAAAGGTCATCAAAGGTGTGCGTCGCGCCTGTCAGGGCCGCCAGGTCGACGACGACGCTCTCAACCTGCTGGCACAGCAGGTCGAGGATGCGGTGCGGGCGACGGGCTCGCCGGAGGTGCCGAGTCACGAGGTGGGCCTGGCCATCCTCGGCCCGTTGCGCGACCTCGACGAGGTGGCCTATCTGAGATTCGCCTCGGTCTATCGGTCATTTTCTTCCGCCGAGGATTTCGAGCGGGAGATCCAGGCGTTGCGTGCGCATCGCGACGTGGCGGCGCACGGCCAGCCGGCTCAGTCGATCTGACGCATCCCGTCGTCGGCGACCCGCCCGGCGACCCGCACCCAGCCTTCCGGACTCCAGGTGGTGTGGATTACGGAACCCTGGCCCTGAACGATGGTCAGGTCGCGGCTGAGGTACTCGGTGATGCGCACCGCGGCCGCACCGGTGGCCTCGTCCTCGCGCACCCCGAGTCGCGGTGCGAACATCCTCGCCCTGATCGTGCTCGCGGATTCGTCCAGCCAGGTCCACAGGTAGTGCTCGACCTCGTCGCCGTAGTCGTCGGGGTCGACGGCCGCCAGGTCGTCGGGTGTGGCGAGGTCGTAAATCGAGAAGTCGGGCGCCCACTCGGCGCGGGCACTGACCGATGTCAGGTCGTCGGTGTAGCTCACCTGCACGATCCCGGCCGGTACCTGCAGGGTCCGCACAGGTGTGCCCTTGTGCTTGAGCCACCAGGATGCGCCCACGGTGGGGTGTCCGGCGAACGGGAGTTCGGTGGTGGGGGTGTAGATGTGGGCGTGGGCGGTGCTGCTCCCCGTGTCTGGCAGCGTGACGAAGATGGTTTCGCTGTAACCCAATTCGGTCGCGACGCGTTGCCGGTCAGCCGGGTCCACGGCGGTCGACTCCACCACGCCCAGCGGGTTGCCGAATCGGCCGTCCTGGTCGGTGAATACGCGCAGCACTGTCACGTCGATGGCCATGCTGCCGATGCTACGTGCTGGCCCGGCGACCAACCGGCGATCTGACGGCGCGAAGGTCAGGTGGCGCTGCGTTCGTCGCCACCCATTGCGTCCAGCACTGCCACGCGGGTGTCCACCGAACCGGAGATCGCACCCTCGGTGATGCCTGCCCGCAGCAGGCCGCGGAGGTAATCCTGGTCGTAGACGGCGGGTTCAGTGGAATCGATGAACCTCTGGACGACCTCGACGAAGCGGTCCGGGTCGTCGTGGAACGGAAAATGGCCCGAACCCTCGAAGATCTCCAGCTGTGAGCCCGGCATCGCGGCGTGTGCCATCTCGGCGTGGCTGACGGGGATGACCGAGTCGCTTCTACCCCAGATCAGTTGCACCGGAACCGATTGAGTGAGGTAGCAGCGGTCGAGCATGGTCACCACTTGGCCGCGCCAATCGACCACTGCGCGCAGTGTGCGGGCGAATGCCGAGGAAGCGGTGGGTTCGGGCAGGTCGGCGAGGATGCGCAACATGTTGGGGATGTCGCGGCCCATCCCGGTCGATCCGAACATCGTGCCGCTTGCGCGTCCGACGAGTTGCAAGGCGGGCAGCACCAGCGGAAGCCGTAGCAACGCCAGCGCCTCACTGCCCATGGGCAAGGAGGCGATCCGCAGCGCGATGTTCACTTCCTTGGTGACGCCTCCGGCGCCGACGAGGATCAATCGGTCGACCAGTTGCGGAAACTGGTAGGCGAATTGCATCGCCACGCCGCCGCCGAGTGAGTGACCGATCACGGTGGCGCTGTCGATGCCGAGCACACTGAGCAGGTCGCGGATGCCGTTGGCGTAGGCAGCCACCGAGTAGTCCGCCCGAGGTTTGTCGGATTTGCCGTGACCGAGGAGGTCGGGCGCGATGACGGTGTATCGCTGCGCGAGTTTGGCCTGCACCGTGCTCCAGGTGGTGGAGTTGTCGCCGATGCCGTGGATCAGAAGGATCGCCGGACCGGATCCCGCCACCCGGAAGGCCCTGCGGTAGCCGTGGATGGTCCGGTAGTGCAACGCGGGGGTGCATTCCCGCACGGAGCGCAGGTTGGGCTTGCGGTCTGTCACTGCGCGAACCTGCTGGTCACGGTCATGTCGCCCACTTCGTCGTCGGGACCGATGGCAGCTACCTCGGCTAGGGACTCCCGGTGGGATCGTCCCCGTCTTTCCTGTCGTTCTCACCGGTCTGCTGAGCGAGGAATCGTTCGAACTCGGCGCCGAGTTCATCCCCGCTGGGCAAATCCTCGTCGTGCGCCAGAAGGGACCGGTTCTCCTGGGCGGCAACGAATGCATCGTACTGGCGCTCCAGCGCCTCCACCACCTGAGCTACTTCCGGGCTGGCGGCAACCTGCTCATTGATCTTGTCGTGGACCTCGGCGGCAGCCTGGGCCAGCGCGGCCGTCGGGATCTGCAGCGATCCACTCCTGGCGACCTCTGCCAGCAGCGTTTCCGCGGCAGAGGGGTAATCGGTTTGCGCCAGGTAGTGGGGGATGTGCACGGTGAACCCGACGACCTCATGTCCGTGCTGGGCCATCCGGAACTCGAGCAGGCTCGAGACGCTGCCGGGGACCTGCACCTCGCCGACCCAGGGCTGGTGTCCGGCGATCAGCTCCTTGTCATTGGAGTGGGCGGTCAGCGTGATCGGCCGGGTATGCGGCACCGCCATGGGGATGGCGCCCAGACCGATGACCCGGCGCACCCCGAGCCGCTCGGTCAGCAGCCGCACCGCGGTGATGAAGCGCTCCCAGCGCAGGTCGGGTTCCAAGCCGGCGAGCAGCAGAAACGGGGTCCCGACGCTGTCGTGCAACGCGTAGAGGTTGAGTTCGGGGTCGTCGTAGTGGGTGAAGTGGTCGGTCTTGAACGTCATCAACGGCCGCCGCGACCGGTAGTCGAGCAGTTCGTCGATCGCAAACGACGCCACCAACTCGGTGTCGAGGGTGTTCTTGAGGTGTTCGGACGCCAGCCGGATCGCCCGGCCCGCGTCGGAGAAGCCCTCGAGGGCGTGGATCAACACCGGGCCGCGGCCGTCTGCGGCCCAGAGCTGGGGGGCGGGGAACTCGAGTTCGTACATGCCTGTCTGCTCAGGTTGGTACTGCTGACCTGGGTCGTCGGTGTTCTCAGCCATATCTGCCTCCTTGCCACTGTGGTCGCGACAGTGGGTGTCGTTCGCACTGTGTCTTACCAGTGTCCCGCACGTGGGGTTCCCCGCCACTGCGGTATACCCCCGGCACCCATTTGTTCGAACGCGCTCACACCCTTGTCACATTCCGTACCCGGCGGAGACCGACGTGGCTCAGGACCGGAACTGGTGCAGCGCGCGCAGCTTGTTCATCACGTCCAGCGCCGCGACCTTGTAGGCCTCGGAGAAGGTCGGATAGTTGAAGACGGCGTCGACGAGATACTCGACGGTGCCGCCACAGCCCATCACGGCCTGGCCGATGTGCACCATCTCGGTGGCGTTGCTGCCGAAGATGTGGACACCGAGCAGGCGCAGATCCTCGGTGGAGACCAGCAGTTTGAGCATGCCGTAGGAATCGCCGGCGATCTGGCCACGAGCCAGCTCGCGGTACCGGGACACACCGACCTCGTAGGGCACCGCCTCCTTGGTCAGGTCGACCTCGGTCGCCCCGACGTAGGACACCTCCGGGATGGAGTAGATCCCGATGGGCTGAAGTTCGGTCATCCCCTTGCAGGGTTCACCGAACGCGTGGTACGCGGCCAGCCGGCCCTGGTCCATCGACGTCGCGGCCAGGGCTGGGAAACCGATGACATCGCCGACGGCGTAGATGTGGTCGACCTTGGTCTGATAGTTGTCGTCGACGAAGATGCGGCCGCGGTTGTCGGCCTCCAGGCCGGCGTTGGGGAGGNCGAGATGATCGGTCTGGCCCTGCCTGCCCGCTGAGTACATGACGGTCTCGGCCGGGATCTGCTTGCCGCTGGCCAGCGTCGTCACGGTGCCCGCAGCGCCCACGTCGACGGCGGTGACCTCTTCGCTGAACCGGAAGGTGACGGCCAGGTCGCGCAGGTGGAACTTCAGCGCCTCGATGATCTCCGGGTCGCAGAACTCCAGCATGTTGGCCCGCTTCTCGACGACGGTGACCTTGGTGCCCAAGGCCGCGAACATCGAGGCGTACTCGATGCCGATGACTCCGGCGCCGACCACGACCATCGAGCCGGGGATGGATTTGAGGTCGAGGATGCCGTCGGAGTCGAGCACCCGGTTCTCGTCGAACTCGACACCGATCGGGCGGGCGGGTTTGGTGCCAGTGGCGATGACCACGTAGCGGCCGCTGACGGTGACGCGTTCGGCGCGGCCGGGATCGTCGACGTGGATGGTGTGCGCGTCGATGAACCGGGCGTGTCCGACGTAGAGCTCGATGCGGTTGCGCATCAGTTGTGAGCGCACGACGTCGATCTCCTTGCCGATGACGTGCTGGGTGCGTGCCAGGAGGTCGGCCGGGGTGATCTTCTCCTTGACGCGGTAGCTGGCGCCGTAGAGCTCACGCTGGCTCATCCCGGTGAGATAGACGACGGCCTCACGCAGTGTCTTCGACGGGATGGTGCCGGTGTTGACACACACCCCGCCCAGCATCAGGCCGCGTTCGATCACGGCGACAGACTTGCCGAGTTTCGCCGCGGCAATGGCTGCCTTCTGCCCACCCGGGCCGGACCCGATCACGACGAGGTCGTATTCCTGCGTGGAACCCATGCCACAAGATCTACGCCGGTTGCCCAGGTCTCGCATGTCGGCCGACGTCAACTCCAGGTGAACTCTCGTCACTCGAGCGGGCTGCGATCCCCAATCGCGATTCCATCCACAGTTCGGGTCCGGCACGGCGCCGACGGCGCCTCGCCGTCGGCAGGTGTTGCGAGGTTGGCGGTATGACCACAACACACCGCCCCGATAATCCGCTCGACCGACCCGGCGTCCTGATTGCGGCACTGCCCGCTGTGCTCGGGTTCGTCCCCGAGAACTCGCTGGTGCTGGTGACCGCTGCACACGGTGAGATGGGCGCGGTGATGCGTGCCGACCTCTCCGAAGGAGCGGACTATTCGCTGAGTCACCTCGCCGAACTGGCGGCCGCCTCGCGAGCGGAGATCGCGATCGCGGTGATCGTCGACAACGAGGGCGCGGCATGCCAGATGTGCGCAGACGAGTACCGGGAGTTGACGCACGAACTGGCCGTCGAGCTCGCGCGGTGGGACGTCGAACTGGCCGCCGCGCACGTGGTCGACAAAGTCGCCGCAGGTGGGCGGTGGTACTGCGCGGACGGATGCGGCAGCGCCGGGGTGGTCGAGGATCCAGCGGCATCACCCATCGCTGTCGCTGCGGTGCTGGACGGTCGGCGGCTCTACGCCCGGCGCTCAGAGTTGGTCGCCGTGGTCGCCCAAGCCGATCCCGAACGCAGCGCCGCGCTCGCCCGGGGGATCGACGCGGCCGGTGCGCTGGCTACCGACCGTCCGGATGCTCAGGCCAGAAGCGACATCGAGCACGCCCTGGCCTGCGCCGAACAGCTCACCGACGGCCGCCCGCTGGCCGACGAGCAGCTGACACGGCTGGCGTTGGCACTGACCGATCCTCGGGTGCGCGACACCCTGTACGCCCTGGCCGTCGGCGACCATGCGGGCGCGGCCGAATCGTTGTGGGCCGACCTTGCCCGTCTGTTGCCCGAGCCGTGGCGAGTGGAAGCGCTGGTACTGCTGGCGTTTTCGGCCTACGCGCGGGGTGACGGTCCGCTTGCGGGGATCTCTCTGGACGCTGCGCTGCGGTGCGCGCCGTCGCATCGGATGGCCGGCATGCTCGATCACGCGTTGCAGTCGGGAATGCGGCCCGAGCAGATACGGGAACTGGCCCGCACCGGTTACCGGCTGGCCAAACAACTCGGGGTGCGGCTGCCGCCGAAGCGGTTGTTCGGCCGCCGGGCGGGCTAGCGTGCGCGCCGGGTCAGACCTTCTCGACCTTGACCGTGTGGGCCATCTCGTGCGGGAGTTCGACCTGCTCGTGGCCCGGGATGACGATCATCACGCCACCGTGGTTGTTGACTTCGACGGTCACGCGGGCGTTGGGCACCACACCGGCGTCCTTCAGCCGCGCGATCAACTCGGCGTCGCCCTGGACATGCTCGGTGAGCTGGCGCACCACCACCGCCACGGGCATCCCGGCGGGCAGCTCGGTCAGGCGAACCAGGCTGATCGTCTCGTTGATCAGGTCGTCGCCGACGCCGAGCTCGGACAGCCCGGGGATCGGGTTGCCGAACGGGGACGTGGTCGGGTTGTTGAGCACCTGGACCAACCGGCGCTCGACATCCTCGCTCATCACGTGCTCCCACCGGCACGCCTCGGCGTGTACTTCTTCCCAGGGCAGCCCGATGACGTCCACCAGGAGCCGTTCGGCCAGCCGGTGCTTGCGCATCACCGCGACCGCCAGCCCCCGGCCCTTGTCAGTCAACTCCAGGTGACGATCGCCCGCGACGTGCAGGAGCCCGTCCCGCTCCATCCGCGACACGGTCTGGCTCACGGTGGGTCCACTCTGATCGAGACGTTCCGCGATCCGCGCGCGCAGCGGGATTACGCCCTCTTCCTCGAGGTCGTAAATGGTTCGCAGATACATCTCGGTGGTATCGACCAGATCGTTCATTCGCACACCCTCCGTCTGAGGCGAGTCTACCGGTCGACCCGCTGAACAGCGGTGCTTCACCTGGCGACACGGGCCAGACAAGCAACGGTGAAGACAGAAAGCCCGCCGAGAATCCGGCGGGCTTTCCGTGGTGATCTGGCTACGTGGTCTGGCTACGTGGTCTGGCTGGGGTCGGGCTAGCTGGCGTAGGAACGCAGCCTGTCGGCGCGCTCCCCGTTGCGCAGCTTGGCCATCACTTCCCGCTCGATCTGGCGCACCCGCTCCCGGGAGAGCCCGAACAACTTGCCGATCTGATCCAGGGTGCGGGGCTGGCCGTCGTCGAGGCCGAACCGCAGCCGGATCACCTGCTGTTCGCGCTCGTCCAGCGTCGTCAGCACATAGCGAATGTCGGTGTGCAGCAATTCGGAGATCACGGCGTTCTCAGCCGACATCGCCTCGGCGTCTTCGATGAAGTCGCCCAACGGAGCCTCCTCGTCGCTGCCGACGGGCATGTCGAGGCTCACCGGGTCGCGGCTGTGCGACAACAGGTCGGCGATCTTCTCCGCCGGGATACCCGACTCTTCGGCCAGTTCCTCATCGGTGGCGTCGCGCCCCAGGTTCTGATGCATCTCGCGCTTGATCCTGGCGAGCTTGTTGACCTGCTCGACGAGATGGACGGGCAGACGAATGGTGCGGCTCTGGTCGGCCATCCCGCGGGTGATCGCCTGGCGGATCCACCACGTGGCGTACGTCGAGAACTTGAACCCCTTGGCGTAGTCGAACTTTTCCATCGCGCGGATCAGCCCGAGGTTGCCCTCCTGGATGAGGTCGAGCAGCGGCATCCCGCGCCCGGTGTAGCGCTTGGCCAGCGAGACGACCAGGCGAAGGTTGGCTTCGAGCAGGTGACGCCGCGCCGCCTCACCGTCGCGCACCACGGCCGCGAGATCGCGCTTGCGGTTGTCGCCGAGACGCTTGCGGGTGTCGAGCAGATGCTGGGCGTACAGACCCGCCTCGATTCGCTTGGCGAGTTCGACCTCGTCGGCCGCGTTGAGCAGCGCGGTCTTGCCGATGCCGTTCAAGTAGACGCGCACCAGGTCTGCGGCTGGGCTCTGGGCATCCAGATCTTGGTCGAAGCGACTGCTGGTGGCATTTGCCATTACGGCCTCCTGATCGGGTCGAACTTTCAAGAGCTACAACGCTCTATGAGTTCAAAGAGTTCCCAACCTCAGCGCCGCTCACACCTGCTGAGCTGCGGTTTTCGGAGCTCGACCTGAGAATGTGCTGAGAAGTGATCCCAGCGGCGCTCAGCGGGGAACGTCGCCGCGGAATTCGTCTGCTTCGTACCCGGAGTGCTCGGCTTCGGTCCGCGGCCACTGGGCAGTCGTGCCCTCGAGCGAGGGACGCTCGGCTGTCGGGAACAGCGGGATGCGTCGCTTCGAGTCGTACCGCCGGGGTTCCTCGGCGCGTCTGGGGGGACGGTCGTTGGCGATCAGCACAGCCATCCACGGCAGCGGGATCGACAGCACGATGATCGCCAGGGAGATGAGGCCGTTGTGCCAGATGCCATAGGCCGCCGCAGCGAGGATCAATGCAGGAATGCGGAACGACATCAGCGTGAGGTACTTACGTACCCGGGCGCGGTGCTGTTCTTCGTGGGCGAGCGCGGCCCGGGTGATCAACACGGGCCGACCGTCGTCGTCGAAACTCAGCTCCTGGCCTTGTTTCATCACTCCACTGTTGCACATCGGGGCCTGGTGTGCCGGTGACGTTTCTTACCGAACTGTGGCGAGGCAGAATGGTGGCATGCAAACGCAGACCATCGAGCGCACCGACACCGACGAACGCGTCGACGACGGGACTGACGACGACACCCCCAAGGTCTTCCATTACGTCAAGAAGGACAAGATCGCCGAGAGCGCGGTGATGGGCACGCACGTCGTCGCGCTGTGCGGTGAGGTGTTCCCGGTCACCCGGTCGGCCAAGCCCGGTTCGCCGGTGTGCCCGGACTGCAAGCAGATCTACGAGCAGCTCAAGAAGTAGCGGCGTCGCCCTTGGCGACCACGGCGGGCGCGTCGTCGGCAGGCGCGGGGTCCGGTCGGGGGGTTTCGGCCGGTAGCGCGGTGGGTGCGCCGCTGAAGGCGCTGGCTTTCGACTCCAGCCACCACCGAAGGCGTTTGGCATGGGTGGCCTGCGCCGGCCACTCCTCCTCGATCGCGGCGTTCAACTCCGCGCCGAACATGATCGCGAAGCCGAGGAAGAACGCGAACAGCAGGAATGCGATCGGTGTGGCCAGCGCGCCGTAGGTGTAACCGGTGCTGGTGATCCAGGTCAGATAAACCCGCAGCGCCCACGTCGCCACCAGGAAGACCACCGCGGCCAGCACCGCGCCATACACCAGCCGGTGCGACGGCAGCGGGTTGGGCAGCGACACCCGGTAGAGCAGGTTCACCGCCACCACCAGCGCCAGGAACAGCACCGGGTAGTAGCCGAAACGAAGAAAGTGATCCCAGCTGTCGGGGATGAACTCGGCGATCTTGCGCGGGCCCAGCGCGAGGAACGGGGCGGTGACGATGGCGCCGACCAGCATCACCACGTACAAGCCCAGCGCGTAGAACCGCTGCCGTACGGGATGGCGGAGCGGGGTCTGCCCGTGGGCCTCGGTGATCGAGTCGACGAACGCCGAGATGGCCGACGAACCCGCCCACAGCGAGATGACGAATCCCAGCGACACCACCTCGCCCCGGGCGCCCTTGATGATGTCGCGCACCGTCGGCTCGATGATCTCGACGACCACGTTGGGGGAAAAGAAGCGCCCGGCGGTGCTGACCAGCTGGCTCTGGATCATCGGCAGGGTGTCCGGGCCGAACAGAGGCGCGACGTAGGCCAAACTGCCCAACATCCCCAGCAGCAAGGGGGGCAGCGACAGTGCGCACCAGAAGGCAGCCTGTGCCGACTCCGAGAAAATCGAGTCGTCCCAACTTTTTGCCAGAGTCCGGCCGGTGATGTGCCGAAAGTGGTGGCGCGAGGGCCTCGGCCGCTGCGTGGGCGGTGCTGACTGGTCACTCATGACCAGTCCAGCATCGCCGATGGGCCGTTACGGCTCCAACTGGCTCACTTCGAGGACCGCGGCCAGCTCAACCAACTTGGCCTCGTGTTCGTTCGCGTGATGCTGGCAGAACAGCAACTCGGCGCCCGACGGCAGCTTCGCCCGTACGCGGGCCGCGGCGCCACAACGGTCGCAGCGGTCAGCCTTGGTCAATTCGGGACTGGTCAGCGTTGCGGTCATGGCACCTCCATAGGATGTGGCGACGTTCTTCTACTCTGTCAGACGCTTGGGGTTCCGGCCTTGTTCCCCGGGGGTTTACGGGTGTGTCGTGTCTCACGGATGTATGTGTTGCGACAAGAGGGGGCCAGCGGTATGACCGACGTCCTGGTTCATCTGTGCTCTGCGTCGCAATGGGACGCGGCCCGCCGGTCGGGCGAACTGCGCCCGGATTCGCTCGACGCGGTGGGCTTTGTGCACCTGTCGACACCGGAGCAAGTGCATCTGCCCGCCAATCGGCTCTACGCCGGCCGGACAGATCTGATGCTGCTCCGCATCGACGCTGCACGTCTCTCCTCTCCGGTCCGGTGGGAACGCGGAGTTCCCACCGATCCCGCGGGAATGGTGTTCCCACATTTGTATGGACCCCTACCGGCGGCAGCTGTGATAAGCGTCACGCCCTACCGTTGCGGGCCCGATGGCCGGTTCCCGCCGCGCGGAGCCTGACCTGTCCGGATCAAACACATTGCAGCACAACGTATTTCACTACCGCGCCGTGGGCGTTCTCGGTGCTGTCGCGGAGCCCGCGGTGGCGGGCGGGTTGTGACTCAATACACTGACCCGTCGTGGGAATACTGTTTGGCTTCGCGCCGTGGATCGTCTACTGGGTGCTCGTCGGCAACGTCCCCTTCGTCACCGCGGTGCTCGTGGCCTTTGCGGTGGCGATCGCGGCCGTGGTCGTCTCCCGGCTCAGTGACTCGCCCGGGCGGACGATGGAGATCGGCGCTGTCGCTACGTTTTTCCTCCTGACAGTGCTCACCCTGGTGGTCAGCCAGGACTTCATGGAGCGCTGGATCCAGCCGCTGAGCACCGTCGGGATCTTCCTGGTGGCCCTGGTCAGTGCGCTGATCGGTAGGCCGTTCGTCCGCGAGTTCGCCGTGGTTGGTCAGCCCAAGGAGGTGATCGAGAGCGAGCCTTTCGCCCGGATCACCTCGTTGCTGACCTGGATCTGGATAGCGGCGTTCGGCGGCATGGCGCTGTCGTCGGTGATCCCACCGATCCTGCGGGGTGACGCGACCATTCTGGACACCCGTACGCCGTTGTCTTTCGTCTGCTACTGGGTGGTGCCGTTCGCACTGCTGGGCGTCGCGGCGTTGCTGACGCGGGTGCTGCCGGACCGGATGGTGCCGGCGGCGGACGATGTCGTTCGCAAGACCACTTTCGTCGCGTTCGCCGAGGCAGAGATCGATCAACTGATCTACCTGGCCACCGAGCACGCCAACCGCGAAGTGGGAGCGGGCAAGGAGGCCTACGACATCAGGATCGGCAGCAAAGGCATTCCGCTTGTCGGCGACGAGACGCGCGAATCCTGGCCATCGTCGTACAAGGTGCGCGACCGCAAACGCTGATCGCCGCGTGCCGCCGGCCTCCCGTCCGGCGTTGTCACTGTTCTTTGCGGTATTCGCAGCGATCCGACCGGTACCGTGCGGCGATCGGGCACGTCCGCGAACGCCGTGGGTCGCCAATCCGGTCCAGCTACCGCGACTTCCGAATGTGGATGCTGTGTCAGCTAATTCAAGCCGCAACACGGTACACCGCTGCGACAAGGTAATTGACCAAGTCGGCGATTTGCCATGTTAGATTTCGGCGGATTCCGGAGACCGAGCAGACCAGGGGGAACTGCGCATGGCTCAACGCCGCCGCACCGCACGTGACGTGATCGACCGCAGCAGTGTCGGAGGGCGCAGCAGTGTCGGAGGGCGAGGAGTCTCCGCCCACCGCTGGGTCGCCGCCGGTGCGGGAAGCGCGGCGGCAGTCGGCATCGGGGTGTTGCTGTCCACCCAGACCGGGGCCCCGGCGGCTCCGGTCCGCGCCGTCGAGCTGGCCTCGTTCGATGCGCTGTTGGCGCCGCAGACGCCGGTGTCCGATGAGCTGTGGTGGATATCACCGGGGAGCCAGCGCGCGTCGGGCGGTTCGGATACCCGGTCGGCGGCAGCGGTTCCGATGATCGGCGACGGTGGTTGGCTGATCGGTGACGGTATCGACGCCGCCGCCGACTGTGCGGGCTCAGCGTGCAACGGCGGCAACGGCGGGCTGCTGTGGGGCGGCGGTGGTGACGGGGCCAACGGCGGACGGGGCGGAAACGCCGGGTTGTTGGGCGGTGACGGCGGCCGCGGCGGTGACGGTGTGCGGGCCGGTCAGGCCGGCGGCGACGGCGGTAGCGCCGGACTGCTCGCCGGCGACGGCGGTGACGGTGGCCACGGCGCAGCCGGTGCCGAGGGCATTGCGGGCGGGCACGGCGGATCGGGCGGTGCCGCCGGCCTGCTGTTCGGCGACGGCGGTGCTGGTGGTGACGGCGGCGACGGCGGGAAAGGCCTAGACGGAAGCAATCCCGCGGCCGGTGGCAGCGCCTCGACCGGGACCCCGAACTTCTTGGGGTCGACGGGGCTGCTGCACTCCAACAATGTTGTCGACGGCATGCTGATCGGCCGAATGGGCGGCCGCGGCGCCGACGGCGCGGCCGGTACGAACCAGTCCGGTGGTCAGGGTGGCCAAGGTCAAGGGGTGACGCCGTGGTTCGCCGCTCCGCACGACTTCAGCGTCAGTGGTGCGGGTGGTGACGGTGGCGACGGCGCCGGCGGCGGGCGGGGCGGCGACGGCGGTGACGCCGGTCTCGCGCAGGGATTCTCACCCACCGTCGCGGTCTTCGGATCTGACGGCGGCGCCGGGGGCGACGGCGGCACCGGCGCCCGTGGTGGCGACGGCGGTGACGGTGGCGATGTCAAGGTCGGTCCCACCCTCGGCTTCGGCGGGCCCGGCGGTGCCGGCGGCAACGGTGGCACAGGCGCGGCAGGTGCGCTGGGCACCAGCGGCGGAGACGGCGGGGCGGGCGGCCGCGGCGGCCGGCTCACCGGTAGTGGCGGAGCCGGTGGTTCCGGGGGAGCGGGCGGCACCGGCGGTGACGGCGCGGTCGGCGGTGACGGTGGCTCCGGCGGCGACGGTGGCGCCGACGTCTCCGATTCCGCAGGCGGGACGGTGAAACCCGGTCAGGGCGGCCGCGGCGGATTCGGCGGTTCCGGCGGCGACGGTGGTGATGGTGGCCCCGGCGGCGCCCCTGGCACGGGCGGAGCCGGCAGTGCCCAGGGCCCGGCCGGTCGCGACGGTGACCGGGGAGCGACCGGCGGCGGGGGATCGGGCGGTTTCGGCGGCAGTGGCGGTGGCGGCGGCGCGGCCGGCGACGGTGCCGCAGGTGATTCCGGAAGCGCCGGCAGTGCCGGTAGCGGGCCGACGGGCAGCAGCGGCGGCTCCGGGGGACAGGGTGGCAGCGGCGGCGACGGAAGCCGCGGCTCAGGCGACAGCGGCGACTGAACCGGGCCGGCTCAGATCGGCGACGCCTCGAGGATCGACGTCGGGGTTGCGGTGCTCACCACCCGGTCGAGCCGGAAACCGGCCTGTGCCAACAGATTGCGTGTTCTGCCCGGGTGCGTTCCCGGCCGCCCGAGGTCACCAGCATCTCCAGGTCGAGCAGGAACGCCAGGGACAGTGTCGGGCGGTCCGGCAGCACCATCTCGAACAGCAGCAGTTTGCAATCCTGCCCGCACGCGGTCGATCCCTTGACCAAACGAGTCGGCGGTCCCTTGGTGTGACCGGCACTGCTCAGTCCAGTGCTCAGTCCAGGTAGTCGCGCAACACCTGGGAGCGGCTGGGGTGCCGCAACTTCGACATCGTCTTGCTCTCGATCTGGCGGATGCGCTCCCGCGTCACCCCGTAGACCTGGCCGATCTCGTCGAGAGTCCGTGGTTGTCCGTCGGTCAGGCCGAAACGCAGCCGGACGACCCCCGCCTCGCGTTCGGACAGCGTCTCCAGCACCGACTGCAGCTGATCCTGCAGCAGCGTGAACGACACCGCGTCCACGGCCACCACGGCTTCGCTGTCCTCGATGAAGTCCCCGAGTTGCGAATCGCCCTCGTCGCCGATGGTCTGGTCCAGGGAGATGGGCTCACGCGCGTACTGCTGGATCTCCAGCACCTTCTCCGGCGTGATGTCCATTTCCTTTGCGAGTTCCTCGGGCGTCGGCTCACGACCGAGGTCCTGGAGGAGTTCGCGCTGGATGCGGCCGAGCTTGTTGATGACCTCGACCATGTGCACCGGGATGCGGATGGTGCGGGCCTGGTCGGCCATCGCGCGCGTGATGGCCTGGCGGATCCACCAGGTCGCGTAGGTGGAGAACTTGTAGCCCTTGGTGTAGTCGAACTTCTCCACCGCGCGGATCAGGCCCAGGTTGCCTTCCTGGATGAGGTCCAGGAACGCCATGCCGCGGCCGGTGTAGCGCTTGGCCAGCGACACCACCAGGCGCAGGTTGGCCTCGAGCAGATGGTTCTTGGCGCGGTCACCGTCACGGCAGATCCACTGGTAGTCGCGGCGCTGCGCCGTCGTCAGCTTCTCGCCCCGCTCGGCGAACTCCGTCATCAACTGCGTGCAGTAGAGGCCGGCCTCGATGCGCTTGGCGAGCTCGACCTCTTCCTCGGCGTTGAGCAGCGCGACCTTGCCGATCTGCTTGAGGTAGGCGCGAACCGAATCGGCCGAGGCCGTCAGCTCGGCGTCTTTGCGGGCCTGCCGCAGCGCCTCGGATTCCTCTTCGTCCCAGACGAAATCTCCGGAGGCCTTGTCCTTCTCCGAGGGTTCGGCGATCCCGTCGTCCTCGGCGTCGTCGACCTTGGCGGCCTTGCCGGCGGCCTTCGGCGCGGCCTTGGTGGTGCCGTCGGCGTCATCGGCCGCGTCTTCGGTGTCGTCGTCGCTCGCCTCGTCGGAGGCGTCGTCGTCGACGACGATGTCCTCGAGGTCGAGGTCGGTCTCGTCGACCTCCAGATCGTCACCCGGCTCGACGACCACGTCCTCGGTGGTGTCGGAGTCGGCAAGATCCTCGTCGGCCCCCTCGACGGCAGGTGCGGTCGCCTTCTTGGCGCGACCCCGGGCGGCCGGCGTGTCGCCTTTCGCCGCACCCGGCTTGGTGGTCTTCGCCGCAGCGCTCTTCGCGCCCTTCTTGGCCGGCGCGGAGCCGTTCGCCGACTTCGCCGGCGCAGCCTTTTTTGCGGGGGCTTTGGTGGCGGTGCGCTTCACCGGCTCATCGGTTGCCGGGCTTGCCTTTGTCGCTGCCACGTACACCCTTTCGGTCGTGCTGGTTCCGGCGCGCACACGTGCGCCACCGAAAAGTGTCGGCTATGTCGAATGTCGGCGTTGATCTCAACTCGGGATGCTTCGCCGCTACTCGGTAGGCGGCCGCCGTCGACCATTGTAACGACAGTGTGGGTCGGTGCCGCGCCGAGCGGCAAATTTGACGCCGCCACACCGGGTTCACCCGGAGGTTACTAGTGAGTAGCGGTGACGTCGGTCTCGGCAGCCATGGCGGCACCGACGATGCCCGCGGTGTTCTGCAGGGCCGCCGCGACCACCGGCGTCCGGTTCTGCAGCAGCGGAATCCATTTGTGGGCCTTGCGGCTGATGCCCCCGCCGGCGATGAACAGATCCGGCCAGATCGCGTTCTCGATCGCCACCAGCACTTTCGTGACTTCTTCCGTCCAGCGCTCGTACGACCATTCCTTGCGATCCTTGACCGAACTGGCGGCGCGGTGCTCGGCCTCTTTGCCGCCGACCTCGAGGTGCCCGAACTCGGTGTTGGGCAGGAGCACGCCGTTGTGGATGACGGCCGAGCCGATTCCCGTGCCGAACGTCAGCAGCACGATGACGCCCGTGTTGTCCCGCCCCGCACCGAATTTCTCTTCGGCGAGTCCGGCCGCGTCGGCATCGTTGAGCACCGTCACATCCCGCCCGCCCAGCGCCCCGCCGACGACCTCGCGCGCGTCGGCACCGATCCACCCCTTGTCGACGTTGGCGGCTGTGCGCACGATCCCGTCGGTCACCACCCCGGGGTAGGTCACCCCCAGCGGGCCCTGCCAGTCGAAATGCGCGACGACCTCGGCGATGGTCTCGGCGACTGCCGCCGGCGTCGCCGGCTGGGGGGTGAGCACCTTGAACCGCTCACCGATCAACGAGCCGGTGTCCAGGTCGACGATGCCGCCCTTGACGCCGCTGCCGCCGACGTCGACGCCGAAACCGCGGCGCTGCTGCCCGGAACCGGATTCGGTACCGGCTGGACCGGATTGAGTGGCGGTCATGCGAGCTCCTCTGCGCAGGTGCGTCCCACACACTATCGGCTCGCCCATGGAGATGCGGGTCGGTCCTGCATCCCCGGATCGTCCGCGGTCGCCGGGTGTGTTGCGATGGGTGTGTGACCCCGATGGACACCGCAGCTGTGGAGCTTCGTTCGTTGGCCGAGCAGTTGGCCTCGGAGGCGGCGGCGTTCGTCAGGAGGCGCCGCGCGGAGGTTTTCGGTGCCGGGGGCGAGGTTGTTGGCGCCGGGGGCGAGGTTGTTGGCGCCGGGGGCGAGGTTGTTGGCGCCGGGGGCGACGACGAATCGGCAGCGCGTGCGGTGCGCGCCGTGAGTTTCAAGAGCACCGCGACCGACCCGGTCACCGTGGTCGACACCGAGACCGAACGGCTGCTGCGGGACCGGCTCGCCGAACTGCGCCCGGGGGAGCGCATCCTCGGAGAAGAGGAGGGCGGGCCTACGGAACCGGCGGACGGGGAGCTCACCTGGGTGCTCGACCCCATCGACGGCACGGTGAATTTCTTGTACGGGATCGAGGCGTATGCGGTGTCGGTCGGTGTGCAGCGCGGCGGGGTCTCGGTCGCCGGAG
This sequence comes from Mycolicibacterium austroafricanum, assembly GCF_902705885.1. Taxonomy (GTDB): domain Bacteria; phylum Actinomycetota; class Actinomycetes; order Mycobacteriales; family Mycobacteriaceae; genus Mycobacterium; species Mycobacterium vanbaalenii_A. The sequence continues at coordinate 81,483 of NZ_CACSIP010000006.1, forward strand.
CAGTCGCCGACGTGGCTGCGGGCGCGGTGTACTCGGCGGCGCGGGGACATGGCGCCCGCCTGCTCCGCGACGGCGTCGTGAGTGGGTTGCGCTGCAGTGCGCTGACCGACCTGCCGATGGCGCTGGTGGGCACCGGCTTCGGCTACCGGCCCGAACTACGCCGCCGACAGGGCGAGGTCGTCGCCGGACTGCTGCCGCGGGTGCGTGATCTGCGCCGGATCGGTTCGTGCGCATTGGACCTGTGCATGGTGGCCGCGGGCAGGCTGGACGCCTACTACGAAGAAGGCGTCCATGTGTGGGATTGGGCGGCCGGGGCGCTGATCGCCACCGAGGCGGGGGCACAGGTGCGATTGCCACCGTCGGTGGACGGCCCCGGTCTGGTGGTGGCCGCGGCGCCGGGAATCAGCGCGGCGCTGACCGACGCGCTGCGGGACTGCGGCGCTATGTAGCTCCGTGGCCGCGGACCGTCGCTGCGCGGGTGGGCCCGATCAACACGTTCCGGTGTGGATCTTGGACAGCAACGCCGGGTCGGCGGGCTGGGTGGCGTCGGGCAGCAGGCTCGCGAGCACGGCATCGATGTCGTCACCGCGGCTCAGCTCGGTGAAGTCGGTGCCCAGGGCGAGGTCGACGGTGTCTTCGGTGCGCTCATCCTGGAACAGCTCGGTGCACGGGGCCACCAGCCAGACCGCGGCTGCCGCGGCCCGCCCGGACGGTCCGAACCGGATCTGCCCCTGGCAGGCCAGCCGCGCCGTCTCGTAGATCGGGTCGTTGTCCGCCTCGGGTTCGGCGAAACCGAGGTCGCGCAGCGCTCCGGCGACTTCGGCGGCCTGCCCACCCTGGCCGCTGGCGTTGAGTACCCGGACGTTGGTGTCGGCGAGCTTGGCCGGCGTCACGTCGGTCATCTCGGCGCGGGGAACCTGTTCGCCCAGCCGGGGTGTGAACGCGTTCGGGTCAGCGGGCGTGGGGGGCGGGTTGCAGACCGCCGCCTCGCGGACCTCCGGCGGACGCGACAGCGCGATCATCCAGACGAGTGCGGTCACGACGGCCAGGGATGCGAACAGCACGATCCCGGGCAGAAAGCTGCGGCGGCGGAAGGGTCGTCCGTGCTTGTCGAACGCCGTTCCCTCGGTGATTTGCGCGACCACGTTGTGCACTCTAAGCGCAGCGACTACCGGGGCTCCGACCGGCGCGTTCGTGGATGTGATGTAAATCACAATAGAAGCGGTGGCATTCCGGGCACGAATCATTTGGCGGATGCGTTCGACGCTGGTACAAAGCACTGCTGCACTAGCTCCACGGAGGGGACACAGATGGCGACTGACTACGACGCCCCACGGCGCACCGAGACCGATGACGTTTCCGAGGACTCACTCGAAGAACTGAAGGCACGGCGCAACGAGGCCCAGTCGGCGGTGGTCGACGTTGACGAATCCGAGTCCGCCGAATCGTTCGAGCTGCCCGGTGCCGATCTTTCCGGCGAGGAGTTGTCGGTACGGGTGATTCCCAAGCAGGCCGACGAGTTCACCTGCTCGAGTTGCTTCCTGGTCCATCACCGCAGCCGACTGGCCAGCGAGAAGAACGGCCGGATGATCTGCACCGATTGCGCCGCCTGAGGTCAGGACGTCAGCGCGGCGAGCACTTTGTCCGGATGCCGGGCACTGATAAGCCAATACGGGGTGGGATCGTCGGGATCGTTGAGGACCAGCAGTGTCATCGACCCGATCCACGCCCGGTGCACGACGTAGGCGGCCGGATCAAGCTGTCGGCCCAGCGCCGCCGACTTGGCCGAGCGGGGCACTTCGGCGGAGCGCGCGACGACGCTCACAGGCAGGTGGGCGTCCCCGACCCACAGTTCGGTTTCGCCTTCACCGCTGGTGACGCGCAACTCGGTCCGTCCGAGCCACAGCAGTACCACGACCGCGACCGGCAGCAGCACCGCGAACGGCACCCAGTTGGGCAGCGTCTTGATGCCCTGGTTGACCTCCAGTGCGATCAGGGCGGCCAGGCCCAGGCCGGGCAGCCACCACCACCACGGGACCCACAGCCGTTCGCGGTAGCGAACGGTTTGCGTGGTGGCGCGCGTGTCGGACACGCGGCCAAGAGTAATCTCTGACGTCGTGTCCACCTCTCTGGCGGTAGTGCGACTGGATCGCGACCTGCCGCTGCCCAGCCGCGCCCACGATGGCGACGCGGGAGTCGACCTCTACAGCGCCCAGAACGTCGAACTGGGGCCCGGTGAGCGGGCTCTTGTGCCGACGGGCGTCGCGGTGGCGATACCGTTCGGCATGGTCGGGCTCGTGCATCCACGGTCGGGTCTGGCTGCCCGCGTGGGTCTTTCGATCGTCAACAGTCCCGGCACCATCGACGCGGGCTACCGTGGCGAGGTGAAGGTCTCCTTGATCAACCTCGACCCCCGGACCCCGATCGTCGTCCGTCGTGGAGATCGGATAGCCCAGTTGCTGGTGCAGCGAGTGGAACTGCCCGAGCTGATCGAGGTGACGTCCTTCGACGAGGCCGGCTTGGCCGACACAACCCGTGGCGACGGTGGCCACGGTTCCTCCGGCGGACATGCGAGTTTGTGAAATGGCACTGAAGAGACAACGAAACGACAGCTCCGACTCCCTCGAGGACACGGCCGCGGATGCCGGCGAGGAGCTCGAAGGCCCGTTCGACATCGATGACTTCGACGATCCGGCGGTCGCGGCGGTGGCCCGGCTCGACCTGGGGTCGGTGTTGATTCCGATGCCCGAGGCGGGGCAGGTTCAGGTCGAGCTGAGCAACACCGGGGTGCCCAGCGCAGTCTGGGTGGTGACTGCGAACGGCCGCTTCACGATTGCGGCCTATGCGGCGCCCAAGTCCGCCGGACTGTGGCGCGAGGTCGCCTCGGAGCTGGCCGACTCGCTGCGCAAAGACGTTCCCAAGGTCAGCATCGAGGACGGTCCGTGGGGTCGCGAGGTCGTCGGAGTGGGCGCCGAGAATGCGGGCGTGGTGCGCTTCATCGGCGTGGACGGATATCGCTGGATGATCAGGTGCGTCGTCAGCGGGCCCCACGAGCGCATCACTGCGCTGGCGCAACAGGCGCGGGATGCGCTGGCCGACACGGTCGTTCGCCGCGGTGACACACCGATGCCGGTCCGGACCCCACTGGCGATACAACTGCCGGACGCCATGGCTGCGCAACTGCGCGCCGCCACCGAGCAGGCAGCCGCGCAGCAGGCGGCGGCGTCCGGCCAACCCCAGCCACAGGCCGCCCAGCAGGAGCAGCCGCCGGAACAACAGCAGCCGGCGGCCCGCCGCGGCACCCAGGGGTCGGCGATGCAACAACTGCGCACCACCATCACCGGCACCGGGGGATAGCCGGGATCACACCCGCCGGGGACCGCCCCGCCGGGGACCGCCCCGCCGGAACGGTATTCCAGCAGGCCCGCACCCGCTGTTTTGCGCACGGAACACAGTTCCGGCGGGCTACTGGCGCGCTCGCGTCGGGCTACTGGCGCGCTCGCGTCGGGCTACTGGGGCGCTCGCGGCGGACGGGCCGGGTCGTCGGCCTCCCACAGCGCCGCCAGGCACTGCGCGCCCAGGACGCCCGGATCACTCCCGATCTCGTCGAGCGTCACGGTGCGCAGAGCCGCGCGCGGCGCCGCCGACACCCATTCGACACCGACCTCGAGCGGATGCACCGGGTCATCACCGGCCGACACCACCCCCATCGGCGCGGCGAGCGACTCGAGGTCGCCGACCGTCGGCGCGACATACCGGGCCGCCGCCTCCATTGCCTCCGGCAGCGCCGGCCACTGCCCGACCCACGACCGGGTCAACTCCTCGGCCAGCCACGTCGGGCTCGACGCCTGCATCTGCGCGGTCGCCGACACCAGGCCGTTTCGCCGCAGCAACTCCGCGGAATGGCGGGCCGCCAGCGCCGCCGGCGCCCCGTCGGGCGCGCCGGTCCACGCCGGCAGCGCGGCCAGCACCGCGACCACCCGACCGGGATGTGACAGCGCCCATGCCGCGGCGACGGCGGCGCCGATGGAGACGCCCCCGACCGCGATCGGCCGCGAACCGCCCGCCCGCGCCGCACTGTCGAGTTCGTCCCGATACCCGTCGAGCAGCCGATGCGGCTGCGGCGACGGAGTCACGACGGACGCGCCGACCTCGTGGAGTGAGCGTGAAAAGGCCCGGTAGACGAAGTCGTCGTCGGATCCTGTGCCAGGAAGCAGAACGGTGGTGACACCGCGCAGATCGACCGTCATGTCACGATCGTGCACCGCCGCGGAATCGGTGGCGCGACGAGGTCGCCCCTACGTGGCACATCGGTACCAAGAGGTCTACCGTGGCGAGGGTTAGGTCGATCCACGGTGGATTGACAGGACTCAGGAGAAGCCATGGCCACGGCCGAGGGGTATCTTCGGCGGCTCACCCGTCGGTTGACCGAGGACCCGGAACAACTTGACGTCCAGGAGCTCAGCGATGAAGCCGCGAGCACCGGCGCGCAGAAGGCGATCGACTGTCACCGCGGCCAGGAGGTGACCATGGTCGGCACGCTGCGCAGCGTGGAGTGCAACGGCAAGAGCTGCGCCGGCGGCGTCAAGGCCGAACTGTTCGACGGCACCGACTCGGTGATGCTGGTCTGGCTGGGGCAGCGTCGCATCCCGGGTATCGAGTCCGGCCGCACCCTGAAGGTGCACGGCCGAGTGGGCAAACTGGACAACGGTTCCAAAGCGATCTACAACCCCCACTACGAGATCCAGAAGTGAGTGCCCCCGGTACCGAACCGGGCGAGGCCTCAGCACCGCGGGGAGCGGCCGTCCTCGCACAGATGGGCGGCATCAGCGGGCTGATCTACTCCTCGCTGCCGGTCGTGGTGTTCGTCCCGGTGTCCTCGGCGTTCGGGCTGATGCCCGCGATCGGCGCCGCCCTGGGGGTCGCGACGCTGATCCTCGGGTGGCGGCTGTTCCGCCGGGACTCGGTGCAACCGGCCATCTCGGGCTTCTTCGCGGTCGGCATCAGTGCGCTGATCGCCTACCTCGTCGGGGCCTCCAAGGGGTACTTCCTGCTCGGCATCTGGATGTCGCTGTTCTGGGCCGTCGTGTTCACCACATCGGTCCTCATCCGTCGACCACTGGTCGGCTACATCTGGGGGTGGGTGAACACCCATGACCGGCGGTGGCGTGACGTGCCCCGAGCGGTACGCGCCTTCGACTTGGCGACGCTGGTGTGGGTGGCGGTATTCAGCGCACGGTTCGTGGTGCAGAACCATCTCTACGACGCCGACCAGACAGGCTGGCTGGGGGTGGCCCGGATCGCGATGGGCTGGCCGCTGACCGCGGTGGCGGCGCTGGTGACCTACCTGGCGATCAGGGCCGCTCAGCGGGCGCTGCACGAGCACGACACGGCGGGCGACGTCGACGTGACGTCCGAACCCGACGATTCGGTGCAAAAGCCGCGCTGAGGCTTAGCGCAGGCGCGGGTGCAGGAGCAGTTCGCGCAGGTCGTCTTCCACTTCGGCGACCGCGACGAACAGCAACTCGTCGCCGCCCTCGAGCGGTTCGTCGCCTTCGGGAACGATGACGCGCGGACCCCGAAGGATCGTCACCAGCGCCACATCCCGGGGCAGTTCGAGACGCTTCACCGGCTTGCCGCCCCACGGGGTGTCGTCGGGCAGCGTGATCTCGACGAGATTGGCCTGGCCCTTGCTGAACTCCATCAGCCGGACCAGATCGCCGACCGAGACCGCTTCCTCGACCAACGAGGCCAACATCCGCGGCGTGGACACCGCGACATCGACCCCCCATGCCTCGTCGAAGAGCCATTCGTTGCGGGGGTCGTTGACCCTGGCCACCACCCGCGGGACCGCGAACTCGGTCTTGGACAGCAGGCTGACGACCACGTTGGCCTTGTCGTCTCCGGTGGCGGCGATCACCACGTCGAATTCCTCGAGCTTGACCGATTCCAGCAGGCTGAGCTCGCATGCGTCACCCAGGCGCCAGTGCGCCGCCGGGATGGCGTCGACATCGATGTGACCCGGGTTGCGCTCCAGCAGCGTGACTTCGTGGTGCTCGATCAGCTCGCGGGCGATGGAGCGACCCACGGCACCAGCCCCGGCGATGGCGACCTTCATGCGTTGCCCGAATCTTCGCTCGGGGGCAGTGCCGCGATGGCCAGCGCCTCGGCGATGTGGCCGGAGACGGCGGCCAGGTACACCTGGTCGCCGGCCTGGATGACGGTCTTGGCCTCGGGCAGCAAGCCGGCGCCGAAGCGGATCATGAACGACACCCGGCCGGAGGTGGCGGCTTCGAGTTCGGCGACCCGGTGCCCCATCCAGTCCTCGTGCAGCGCCAGTTCGGTGACCCCGACATTGCCGGTCGGGTCCCGCCACTTGGTGGTCTCGGTCTCGCGGGTCAGGACATTGAGCAGCCGGTCGGTGGTCCAGGGCACGGTGGCGACGGTCGGGATGCCGAGCCGTTCGTAGACCGCCGCTCGCTTGGCGTCGTAGATGCGCGCGACGACGCGGGCGACGCCGAACGTCTCCCGGGCCACCCGCGCGGAGATGATGTTCGAGTTGTCACCCGATGACACCGCCGCGAAGGCGGCGGCATCCTCGATGCCTGCGCGCAGCAACACGTCCCGGTCGAACCCCATGCCGAGTACCCGTTGGCCGGAGAAGTCGGGGGAGAGCCGGTGAAAAGCCGTGCCGTCCCGGTCGATCACCGCGACGTCATGGCCGATGCGGGCCAGGCTGTCCGACAGGGATGCGCCCACCCGGCCACATCCCATGACCACTACACGCACCTGACGGTCCTTTCCGGCCGGAGCCAGCGATGGCTCACTCGAACTGCTGTTGCTAGACCTGCGCAGTGTGAACGCTACCGCGATGACGCTGTGGGCCTACTCTTGGCTCTCGTGTCCAAGCTTTCTACCGCCGCACGGCGGCTAGTGCTGGGCCGGCCCTTCCGCAGCGACAACCTGTCGCACACCCTGCTGCCCAAGCGGATAGCCCTGCCGGTCTTCGCCTCCGATGCGCTGTCCTCGGTGGCCTACGCACCCGAGGAGATCTTCCTGGTGCTGTCGGTGGCGGGGCTCGCCGCCTACTCGATGGCGCCGTGGATCGGCCTCGCCGTGGCGGGGGTGATGTTCATCGTGATCGCCAGCTATCGGCAGAACGTGCACGCCTACCCGTCGGGTGGCGGCGACTACGAGGTCGCCAACACCAACCTCGGTCCCACCGCCGGCCTCACCGTGGCCAGCGCGCTGCTGGTGGACTACGTGCTGACGGTCGCGGTGTCGATGTCCTCGGCGATGTCGAACATCGGCTCGGCGGTGCCGTTCGTCAACGAGCACAAGGTGTGGTTCGCGGTCGCGGCGATCCTGCTGCTGGCCTCGCTGAACCTGCGCGGGGTGCGGGAATCGGGGACCGCCTTCGCGATACCCACCTACGCGTTCATGATCGGCATGTACACGATGCTGGTCTGGGGGTTCTTCCAGATCTACGCGCTCGATGAGCCGCTGCGTGCCGAGTCCGCCGAGTTCGAGTTGACCTCCGAGCACGGTGACATCCTCGGCTTCGCGCTGGTGTTCCTGGTCGCGCGGGCATTCTCGTCGGGCAGTGCCGCGCTGACCGGCGTCGAGGCGATCAGCAACGGCGTTCCGGCGTTCCGCAAGCCCAAGTCGCGCAACGCCGCGACCACCCTGCTGGGGCTGGGCATCATCGCGATCACCATGTTCATGGGGGTGATCATGCTGGCCCAGGCGACGGGCGTGCAGATCGCGGAGCGCCCGGGCGAACAGCTCGTCGGCGCACCGGAGAACTACGAGCAGAAAACGTTGGTGGCGCAGCTGGCCGACGCGGTGTTCCACAGCTCGCCGATCGGGCTGTTCCTGATCGCCGGTGTCACGGCGCTGATATTGGTGCTGGCGGCCAACACCGCGTTCAACGGTTTCCCGGTGCTCGGATCGATTCTGGCGCAGGACCGTTTCCTGCCCCGCCAGCTGCACACCCGGGGCGACCGGCTGGCGTTCTCCAACGGCATCCTCTTTCTGGCCTTCGGCGCGATCGCGTTCGTCGTGGCGTTCCAGGCGCAGGTCACCGCCCTGATCCAGCTTTATATCGTCGGTGTGTTCGTGTCGTTCACGTTGAGCCAGATGGGCATGATGCGGCACTGGACCCGGCTGCTGCGCACCGAGACCGACGCCGATGCCCGCGGCCGGATGAAGCGCTCCCGGATCATCAACACCGTCGGCTTCATCTGCACCGGCACCGTGCTGATCATCGTCGTCGCCACCAAGTTCCTGGCGGGCGCCTGGATCGCGATCCTGGCGATGGGTTCGCTGTTCGCCATCATGAAACTCATCCACAAGCATTACGCGTCGGTGAGCCGCGAGCTCGAACTGCGTGCCGCCGAGGCCGAGGACATCGTGCTGCCCAGCCGCAACCATGCGATCGTGCTGGTGTCCAACGTGCATCTGCCGACATTGCGCGCGCTGGCCTACGCCCGCGCCACCCGCCCCGATCTGATCGAGGCCATCACGGTCAGCGTCGACGACGCCGAGACGCGCGCGCTGGTGCACAAGTGGGAGCACAGCGACATCAGCGTGCCGTTGAAGGTGATCGCCTCGCCGTACCGGGAGATCACCCGTCCGGTACTCGAATACGTCAAACGGGTCAGCAAGGACTCACCGCGCACCGTGGTCACCGTGTTCATCCCCGAGTACGTGGTGGGCCACTGGTGGGAACAGTTGCTGCACAACCAGAGTGCGCTGCGGCTGAAGGGCAGGCTGCTGTTCGAACCCAACGTCATGGTGACCTCCGTCCCGTGGCAGCTGACGTCGTCGGAGCGGTTGAAGAAGCTGGAACCGCAGTCGGCGCCCGGTGATGCACGCAGGGGGTTCCTGGATTGAGCATCGATTCCGCTCCCGAGGAACTCACGCTGACCACCGGGGCCGCGGCCAACGGTGGCAGCTGCGTGGCCCGCCACGACGGCAGGGTGGTGTTCGTGCGGTACGCGCTGCCGTCGGAGAAGGTCAGGGTCCGGGTGACGGGTGGAGCCGGCGCTCGCGGCTCCTACTGGAACGCCGACGTCGTCGAGGTGCTCGAACCCTCTGCAGACCGGATCGAGTCGCTGTGTCCGATCGCCGGGGTGCACGCAGCGGGATGCTGCGACCTCGCGTTCGCCGACCCGGCTGCCGCGCGCCGGCTCAAGGGCGCTGTGGTGGCCAATCAGCTTGCGCGACTTGGCGGCTACCGCTGGCGCGACGAAGACGATGCCGCCGCCGCGCCGGTGGGTGAGCTGGGCGCGACCGGATGGCGGACCCGGGTGCGGTTGGACACCTCAGCGGACGGCCGGGCGGGTTTTCACCGCTATCACAGTGCCGAACTGGTGCGCCGGCTCGACTGCGCGCAGTTGCCGGCGGGCATGCTCGCCGGGATCGCCGACACCCGCTGGCCCGCCGGTTCGGAGATCCATGTGGCCGTCGACGACGAGGGTGTCCGCCACGTGGTGGTGTCGGGTTCTCGCGCTGCCCGCAAGACGACGGTGGCCGAAGGTGGTTACGAGGCGGTGCAGCGGGTGGACGAGCGCAGCTGGCGGGTGCCGGTGACGGCGTTCTGGCAGGCGCACCGCGACGCCCCGCAGCTCTACAGCTCGCTGGTCGCCGAATGGGCGGGGCTGCAACCGGGGATGACGGCGTGGGACCTCTACGGTGGCGCAGGCGTGTTCGCGGCGGCGTTGGCCCGGGAGGTCGGTGAGACCGGCCGGGTGCTCACCGTGGACACCTCGCGGGGCGCTTCCCGCGCCGCGCGCACCGCGCTTGCCGACCTGAGCTGGGTTGAGGTTCTCACCGATTCGGTGCGGCGAGCGCTGACCGGGCAGCGCAGCCGCGCCGACGTCGCGGTGTTGGACCCCCCGCGCGCCGGAGCGGGCCGCGACGTGATCGATCTGCTGGCAGCCGCCGAGGTGCCGCGCATCGTCCACATCGGTTGTGAGGCAGCTTCTTTCGCACGGGATATCGGGCTCTACCGTGGGCATGGCTACGCCGTGGAGAAGTTGGAGGCGTTCGACTCGTTCCCGCTGACCCACCACGTCGAGTGCATCGCGGTGCTCACCCGCTGAGTCGGCGCCGCTACGGACCTTCCGCCTCGAGTCCGTCGACTGCCTGCTGCATTCGTTCGAGCACCTCGCGCATCTCCTCGAGTGCTTCTCTGAGCTCGGCCGCCGAAGTCGCAGGCTCCTCGAGGCCGGGCGCCGGGACCGCTGCCGGGGGTGCGGCTTCCGTCGGAGGCTGACCCGGTGCGGCTTCAGGCTCCGGCGGGGGAGCGGACGCGGCGTCGCCGCCGGGCGCGGTGGCCACCCGGCCGGTACCCGGCCCGAAGACCTGGTCGAGCGCCTCGGCCAGCGTCGGGCCGTAGCCCACCCGGACACCGCCGTCATCGGGTTCGCGGAAGCTGACCAGCACGCGGGACAGCTGCGGGAAGGTCGAGCTGTTCGGGTTCGTCGAGATGCGTTCGGTGTACAGCGGTTCCACATAGAGCACGCCGCCGTCGGCGATCGGCAGCGTCAACAGATTGCCGTAGTGGATCCGGTTCGACCGTTCGAGCAGCGTGCGTTCCGAAGCCACCCTGGTGTCGGAGATCATCGAGTTCTGAATCTGCTGCGGCCCCTGGGTCAGGGTGTCGGTCGGCAGGCGCAGCACGGTGAGCTTGCCGTAGTCGTCGGGGTCGGAGTGCGCAGAGATGTAGGCGGACAGGAACTCCCGGTTGTATCCCACCATCGCAGTGGCAAGCCGGAACGACGGCTCGGCCGTCTCCTCGTCCCCGACGAGGATGTAGAACGGTGGTTGTGCCGGGTTCGCATCATCGGTCGGATCGCTCGGCACCGACCAGAACGCGTTGGTGGTGAAGAACTCTCGCGGCTCATTGACGTGGTACTTGGCCAAGAGTTCGCGCTGGATCCGGAAGAGGTCCTCGGGATAGCGGAAGTGGGCCCGCAGCGCGTCGGAGATCTCGTCTTCGGCTTTGACGCTGCCGGGTAGCGAGCGCATCCACGCCGCCAGCACCGGATCGTCCGTGTCGAACTGGTAGAGCGTCACGGTGCCGTCGTAGGCGTCGACGGTCGCCTTGACCGAATTGCGCGCGTACGAGACTTCACCACCCGCTCGCACGACGCCGCTGTCGGTCGTGACCGGCCCCTCGAGCGACATCCGCTGCGCGTAGGGGTAGGCGTCGAGGGTCGTGTACGCGTCGACGATCCACAGGATCCGGCCGTCGACCACCGCGGGATAGGCGTTGTCGTCAGTGGTGAGCCACGGCGCCACCCGCTGCACCCGTTCTTTCGGGTCGCGGTGGAACAGCACTCTGGACTCCGAGCCGATCGCCCGGGAGAACAGGATGTTGCGTTCGGCGAACTTCGCCGCGAACACGCTGCGATTCAACCAGTTTCCGATCGAGACACCGCCGGCACCGGTGTAGGTGTAGGTCGAGGTGTCGGTGTCGTACTCGCGCGGAGGCGAGTCCGGGGCACCACCGACGATGGCGTAGTCGGGGTCGGTTCTGGCGATGACCTCACCGAAGTAGATCCGGGGTTGGTCCACGGGGATGACCTGTCTGCCCGATCCCTGCGTGGCGATGTCACTCACCGCGTAGATCGGGTAGCCGCTGTTGGTTTCGGATGCCTCGGCGGCATCGCGGACTGCGGCGTTGACCCGGTTGGCCGGGGCGGCGACAAAGCCGTTGCCGTGTGTGTAGACGGTGTGGCGATTGATCCAGTCGGTCTGGTTGCCGGTCAGGCTGTCCGGAGAGAGCTCACGAACACCGACGATGTAGTCCTGCAACTGACCGTCGATGCGGTACCGGTCGATGTCGAGGATGTCGGGGAAGCTGTAGAAGTTCTTGAGCTGCTGCTGCTGGGTGAACGTCCGCGACAGGATGTTGGGGTCGAGCAGGCGTGCCTGGGCGATCGTGGTCCGGTCTGCCGGCACTTCCTGCGGGGGCTTGGTGCCGATGCCCGGATAGGCCCGGTACTCGACGGCGTCTGTGTCGAGCCGGAACGCCTGTCGGGTGGCGTCGATGTTGCGCTGAATGTAGGGCCGTTCGACGTCGGCCGCGTTGGGACGTACCGAGAACTGTTCCATCAGCATCGGCCACACGCCGCCGACCAGCACGGACGACAGCACCAGCAGTGCCGTGGCCATCGCCGGGATCCGCATGTCGCGCAGAAAGACGACGGCGAAGAACGAGGCGGCGCACAGCACGGCGATCGCCAACAGCACCAGTCGTGCGGGCAGCACCGCGTTGATGTCGGTGTAACCCGCGCCGGTGAACGTCGGTTCCTTTCGGCCGCCGGTCAGCAGCTCGTAGCGGTCGAACCAGTAGGCCGCCGCCTTGAGCAGAATCACGATGCCGGCGAGCATCGCGAGTTGGATGCGCGCGGGCTGGGTGAGCGTTCCCTTGCCCTCTACCACGCGAAAGCCGCCGAAAAGGTAGTGCGTCACCAGGCTGGCGACGAGTGCCAACACGGAGGCGACCAGCAACCAGCTCAGCACCGACCGGTAGAACGGCAGATCGAAGACGAAGAACCCGATGTCGTGGCCGAATTCCGGATCGACGATGCCGAACGCGCCGCCGTGCAGGAACAACTGCACCGTCGCCCAGTTCAACTGCGCGATCAGCCCGCACACCAGACCGAGGCCGCCGGCGAGGCCGAGGGTGACCAGTCCCGGCCGCGTCATCAGCGCGGTGCGGTATGTCGTCAGCGGATCCTCGGGCTTGCGCTCGGGGACGAACACCGGGCGGGAGCGGTAGGCCGACACGATGGCGATCGCCACGCAGCCGCCGACCAACACCGCCACCGTCGCAAAGGTGGCCAGCTTGGTGAGCAGCACGGTCGCCCACACCGACCGGAAGCCGACCTCCCCGAACCACAGCCAGTCGACGTAGAGGTCGAGCACCGGTGGGCCGACCAGAAGCAACCCGAGAACCACAGCCGCCGCGATCGCCCAGCCCCGCCCGCGCTTGGACAGCTGCGGTAGCCGGCCGGGCGACTGTGTCGTCATCTGCACGCTCCGCATCGCATCGGATGCCATCGATCCGGGCGTACCGCGGCATCGTTGCGGTCAGGCTCCCGGTAACTCACCGACTGCACGGAACCCGGCTCGACGAGTACGTGGGTGGGAGATGACTTACATTGATCGTAATAGGCGTGCCGGGAAGCTTGTCGGCGCGTATTTGTCGAGCCTTGAGCACAGAGGGGTCCCACCATGCCTGCCGACCGTGTCCCGCCAGTGCGCAAACCGGCGCTCTTTGCGCGCGGTTCCTGGTCGGAAACGAGTCGGATCACCACGATCCTGCGCAAGGAGACCGTCGGCGGGGTCATCCTGCTGGTGGCCGCGGGCGCGGCACTCATCTGGGCGAATACCCCGTGGGCGGAGAGCTACTTCGCGCTGCGGGACCTCGAGATCGGCGGTGAGCCGTTCGGCCTGCACCTGAACCTCACCGTCGGCGCATGGGCCGCGGACGGGTTGCTGGCGATCTTCTTCCTGGTGGTCGGGCTGGAACTCAAGCGCGAGTTCGTCGCCGGGGACCTGCGCGACCCCGGTCGCGCCGCGCTGCCGATCGCCGCGGCCGTCGGTGGCATGGTGGTGCCCGCGCTGATCTTCGTCCTGGTCAACCTCAACACCGGTGATGGCGCGCTGCGGGGCTGGGCGATTCCGACCGCGACCGACATCGCGTTCGCGGTGGCCGTGCTGGCGGTCATCTCGACGCACCTTCCTGCGGCGCTGCGCACCTTCCTGCTGACCCTCGCCGTCGTCGACGACCTGCTGGCGATCACCGTGATCGCCATCTTCTACACCGTGGACATCAACGCGGTGGCGCTCGGGCTGGCGCTGGTGCCGCTGGCGCTGTTCACGGTGTGTGTGCAGCGCGGGGTGCAGGCGTGGTGGGTGCTGGTCCCGCTCGCGCTCGTCACCTGGGTGCTGGTGCACGAATCCGGCGTGCACGCCACGGTCGCCGGCGTGCTGTTGGGATTTGCGGTACCGGTGCGGCGGTCGGCGCGGCGGCGCGGCGTCGAAGTGGAGTCGGGGATGGCCGAGTACTTCGAGCACCGCACCCGGCCGGTCTCGGCAGGGCTCGCGATCCCGGTGTTCGCGTTCTTCGCGGCAGGGGTGAGCATCGGCGGTTTCAGCGGCCTCGCCAATGCACTCAGCGACCCCATCGCGCTCGGCATCGTGCTGGGCCTGGTGATCGGAAAACCGGTCGGCATCCTCGGGGTCACCCGGGTGATGGCCTCGGTGACCCGCGCGACGCTGGACGCGTCGCTGCGCTGGGTGGATGTGCTCGGCATGTCGATGCTCGCCGGTATCGGGTTCACCGTGTCGCTTCTGATCGGCGATCTCGCATACGGACTGGGGTCCGATCGTGACGAATTGGTGAAGGTCGGCGTGTTGTGTGGGTCACTGCTGGCGGCGCTGCTCGCTGCGAGCGTGCTTCTCACCAGGAACCGCGCCTACCGGCGCATTCACGTCCAGGAGACCGCCGACGCCGATCAGGACGGAGTGCCCGACATCTACCAATCTCGGCAGGACTGATGGTGCTGGCCGTGCGTAGACTGGCCGAATGCTTGAACAGATCCGCGGTCCCGCTGATCTGCAGCACCTGACGCAGGCGCAGCTGGACGAACTGGCCCGTGAAATCCGCGACTTCCTGATCCACAAGGTCGCGGCCACCGGCGGGCACCTGGGACCGAACCTCGGCGTCGTGGAGTTGACGTTGGCGCTGCACCGCGTCTTCGATTCCCCGCACGATCCGATCCTGTTCGACACGGGGCATCAGGCCTACGTGCACAAGATGCTCACCGGTCGCGCCCGCGACTTCGACACGCTGCGCAAGAAGGACGGTCTGTCGGGCTACCCGTCGCGCAGTGAGAGCGAACACGACTGGGTGGAGTCCAGCCACGCCAGTTCGTCGCTGTCGTACGCCGACGGCCTGGCCAAGGCCTTCGAGCTGAACGGACACCGCAATCGGCACGTCGTCGCCGTGGTCGGTGATGGGGCGCTGACCGGCGGCATGTGCTGGGAGGCGCTGAACAACATCGCGGCGTCGGGCCGGCCCGTGGTCATCGTCGTCAACGACAACGGCCGCAGCTACGCGCCCACCATCGGCGGCTTCGCCGAGCACCTCGCCGGACTCCGGTTGCAGCCGGGCTATGAGCGGGCCCTCGAAGAGGGACGCAGGGCGGTGCGCGGTCTGCCGATGATCGGCGAGTTCTGCTACCAGTGCATGCACAGCATCAAGGTGGGCATCAAGGACGCGCTGTCCCCCCAGGTGATGTTCACCGATCTGGGGCTCAAATACGTCGGTCCGATCGACGGTCACGACGAGCACGCGGTGGAGAGCGCACTGCGCCATGCGCGCGGTTTCAACGCCCCGGTCGTCGTGCACGTCGTCACCCGCAAGGGGATGGGCTACCCGCCGGCGGAGAACGACGAAGACGATCAGATGCACTCGTGCGGCGTCATCGACCCGGAGACCGGGCTGGCCACGACGGTTCCCGGGCCCGGGTGGACCTCGACCTTCGCCGAGGCGCTGATCAGGCTGGCGAGCAAGCGTCGTGATGTTGTGGCGATCACCGCAGCCATGCCAGGGCCCACCGGGCTCAGTGCCTTCCGGGACCGGTTCCCGGACCGATTCTTCGACGTCGGCATCGCCGAACAGCACGCGATGACGTCGGCCGCCGGCCTGGCGATGGGTGGCATGCATCCGGTGGTCGCGATCTACTCGACGTTCCTCAACCGGGCATTCGACCAGATCATGATGGATGTGGCCCTGCACAAGCTGCCGGTGACCATGGTGCTGGACCGCTCCGGAGTCACCGGCCCCGATGGCGCCAGCCACAACGGCATGTGGGACCTCTCGATTCTGGGCATCGTGCCGGGCATGCGGGTCGCAGCGCCCCGCGATGGCGCCCGGCTACGGGAGGAACTGGGCGAGGCGCTCGACGTCGACGACGGGCCTACCGCGATCCGCTTCCCGAAAGGGGATGTGGGCGAGGACATTCCGGCGGTCGAACGACGTGGGGGCGTCGATGTGCTGGCGGTTGCGGCCGACGGCCTGTCCGACGACGTACTCGTCGTGGCCGTCGGGCCGTTCGCGAAGATGGCGCTCGGGATCGCCGAACTGCTGCGTAATCAGGGCATCGGCGTGACTGTCGCCGACCCCCGATGGGTGCTGCCGGTGCCCGCCGAGATCTCGGCGCTGGCGACCGGCCACAAGCTCGTGGTGACCCTCGAGGACAACGGTGTGCACGGCGGCGTCGGCTCGGCGGTGTCGGGTGCGCTGCGACGGGCCGAGGTCGACGTTCCGTGCCGCGACGCGGCGCTGCCGCAGGAGTTCTTCGACCACGCGTCCCGCGGAGAGGTGCTCGCGGCCGTCGGCCTGACCGAACGCAACATCGCTCGCCAGATCACTGGGTGGGTGGCTGCGTTGGGCACCTCGGTCAGTGAGCGGGAGATCAGCCAGCAGCTCGACTGACCGGGGCCGACCCATCCCGAAGAATCCACCGCCGCAGCGCGGTTGGCCGGTGATCGCTCGGGCGCACGGAACAGTCGGATCGGGTGATGACCGCACCCCTTGGGCGCGACCGCGCAGCGGAGGGGCACCACGGCGTCGTCGCCGCGACGACCGGCGCGTCCGAGGGGCGCCGGGCGCGGCGATCGGTCACGATGGTCTGCAGAGTTGACTCCCCGCCAGGGTGGCCGCATAGAGTATCCAATATCAGCTGAAAGCGAGAGCCGATGCCACCGCGCACCGCCGCCAAGCGCTCCGAATCCGAGGGCGCAGATCGAGCAACGCCCGCCGGGTACTCCGGTGATGCCGTCCGGGGACGGCGGTCGGACTTCGTGCGGCCCAAGACCGCTCAGCAGGCGGTGGCCGAGGCGCTGCGGCACGACATCACGACCGGCAAGCTGGCCCCAGGTAGCTGGATCGTCCAGGAAGCCGTGGCCGAGCAGTTCGGCATGTCGCGCATTCCGATTCGGGAAGCACTCAAGACCCTGGAGGCAGAGGAGTACATCACCTACGTTCCGCACAGCGGCTACCGGGTGACCAAGCTCAGCCTCGAGGACCTCGTGGAGGTGTTCACGCTACGGACCATCCTCGAGGAGGCGCTGATCCGCGATGCGATGCCGAATGTCACCGACGAGATCGTCGACGAGATGCGTTCGTGCAACGAGGAAATGGATGCCGCACAGGCTGCCGGTGACCCGATCGCGGTCGGGGTGGCCAACCGGCAGTTCCACTTCCTGAGCTTCCACGCCAGCGGCATGGCGCGCACCAAGCGCATCGTGACACAGTTGTGGAACACCGCCGACGCATACCGGCCGCTGTATCTGCCCCTGCTCGACATGCCGAAGGTCTGCAAAGAGCACGTGCTGATGATCGACGCGATGGCCGAGCGGGACGTCGAACGAATGGTGAAGCTCAATCACGAGCATCGGGCGCATGCCCTCGCACCGATCCACCAGATCTTCGACGAGGAATCCAACGCCTCGGCATGACTGTGGTCGACAGATTGCTCGCGCTGGGGATGGTGCTCCCCGACCCGCCGGCTCCCAAGGGGGCGTACTTCCCGAGTCGCCGTTGCGGCGATCAGTTGTGGGTGTCGGGCGCCACCGCCCGCCGGGAGGGCGTGCCGGCCTTGCGCGGGGTAGTGGGCGCCGATGTCGACGTGGAACAAGCTGCCGAGCAGGCCGGGTCGGCTGCGCTGAACCTGCTCGGGGCCATCGACGCGGCCGTCGGCCTCGACGGGGTGACCATGGTCGTCGCACTGCGCGGCTATGTCCGCGCAGTGCCCGATTTCGACGCCCACCCGGCGGTGATCGACGGAGCCTCGCGGGTGTTGCTCGCCGGCTTCGGTGACGACGTGGGTGCGCATGCGCGCACCGCCATCGGCGTCGCCTCGTTGCCCGGGGGCGCCTGCGTGGAACTCGACCTGGTGGTCGGTGTGGCTACCGCCGAATCCTGAGGCGATCCAGCCACCGACCGATCGCCAGGCCGAGTGCGACACCGGCGAACCCGTTGAGCGCCAAGGTGATTAACTCGGGCCGGCGGGTGCGGACCGATGTCCGGGCCGGGCCCGTCGCAGGTGACGCAGCGGGTCCGTCGTCGCCGAGGATCGTGGCGTTGAGCTGGTCGACGAACTGTCCGATGATGCGGTTGCTCACCGGCGTGATCGCACCCTTGCCGAACTGGGCGATGCGGCCGCTGAGTTCGAGATCGGTGGTCACGGTGACCACCGATCGGGATCCGTCGTCTCGGGCCGCCAACCGGACGGTGGCCTCCGTCGACCCATTTCCCCTGCGGTCGCGGGCGTTGCCCCGTACGACCATCTCCCTGGCGGCGTCGTCCTGCCGCACCAGCGTCGCCGTGCCCGCCAACGTCATTCCGATGGGGCCGACCTTGACCGCGACGTGGGCGTGGAAGTCGTCACCGTCGCGATGATCGAGCGCTGCGCCCGGAATGCACCCGACCACCGTCTCGATGTCGGTCAGCACCGTCCACGTGGCGTGCAGCGGTGCGTCGACCGCGAACTCGTTGACGAGCTGCATGCTGTCTCCCGGTGGTCAGCGGTTGTGGATCGAATGTCCTCACCTTACGATTGGATACGATATACATCAATCGTCGACATGGCCCGAGGAGGCTGCTGGATGCTGAGCATGGGCGTAGGACTGTTTCCCACCGAACCGACGGCAGCGATGTGCTCCTACGTCCGACTCTGTGAGGACCTCGGGTATGACAACGTCTGGTTCGGTGACTCCCAGAACATCTGGCGTGAGTCGTCGACCGTGATGGGTGCGGCCGCGGTCGGGACCGAGCGCATCGTCTTCGGCACCGGGGTGACCAACGCGGTCACCCGGCATCCATCGTTGCTGGCTTCCACTTGGGCGACGCTCGCCGAGTTCACCGGCGGCCGTGTCGCTCTCGGGATCGGCACGGGTGATTCCTCGCTGCGCACGATGGGCCTCAAGCCCCTCAAACTCGCCGAGCTCGAGCGCTCGATCGAGGACCTGCGGGCGCTGCTGCGCGGGGAGAAGGTCGCCGAGCCCACCAGTGGCGCCGAGTACCACCTGAACTATCTGAGCGGCCCGGTCGACGTCCCGATCTACATCGCCGCATCCGCTCCCAAGATCCTCGAGATGTCGGGACGCATCGCCGACGGGGTGATCGTGTTGGTCGGTACCGCACCGCACTTCATCGAGGCCGCGCTGCAGACGATCGAACGTGGTGCGGCACGCAGTGGCCGGACGCTCGACGACCTCCACATCGTGCTGTGGACCCCGACCGCGATCGGTGACGACAGCACCGAGGCGCGCGACCTGGTGCGCGCGCACGTCTCCCGCGTTGCGATCCGCCCGCTGCCCGCCAAGGTGGACCCGGTACTGGAGAAGGCCATCAACAGGATCCGGGAGCAGTACAACTACTACGAGCACATGAACCCCGAGGCCGCCCACGCCGATCTGGTGCCCGACGAACTCGTCGACCTGTTCGCGCTGGCAGGCACCGAGACGGAGTGCGCCCAGCGACTCAAGGAGATCGAGTCGCTGGGCGTGGATCAGGTCTCGATCGTGCCGTTCGTCAGGCCGGGGCAGAGCCGCGAGGGCACCATCCGGACCTTCGCCGACATCGTCCGCGGTCGTCTGGCGTGACGGTGTCCGGCGCCCCGGTCCCGCCGGCCCATCCCGCGCCGGGCAGCACCGTCCCGGGGGCTCCGCCGGCGTTGAAGCGGTCACTGACACCGGCCGACGGCGTGGTCGATGCCGTGGCCGTTCCCGGTGCTGCCACCAAAATAGCTCTACCGCAACGTGATTCAGACCGAGAAGGGTTCACCGGCGGGGCGGGGCTGGTCGCGGCAGCCGCGATGACCGGGGTGGCCGTGGGGCTGGAGATCGCCGGGATCATTTCACGTCGACGTAACAGTTAGCGGTTGACGCAGATCACACCACTTTCTATAGTTGGATCCAATATCCACTAACGCTCGGAGGCTTCTCTGATGTCAAGGTTCCCGAAGGTCATCGGCGCACTCGCTGCCGCATCCGCCCTCCTCGTCGGCGCCACCGCGTGTGCCGACGAATCCGCGGGTCCCGCCGAGGGCGGTGGCGCCACCACCGACACGTTGAGCATCTCCGCGACCGGGGTGGACAGCCTGCCCTTCATGGCGATCCTGCAGGCGGGGATCAACAAGAAGTGGTTCGAGGAGGAGGGGTTGAAGGTCGACCTCTACTCCGGCGGCGGGGGTGGCAACACCCTACGTGTCGTCACCAGCGGTGACGCCGACATGGCGATCGCCGGGAACACCTCGGTGATCCTGGCTGCGCAGCAGCCGGATTCGAACCTCACGGTGATCGCCCCGTGGTTCCAGATCAACGACTTCTCCTGGATCAGCCCGCCCGGACGGACCATCGAGGGCGCCACACTCGGCTTCAGTTCGGCAGGGTCGTCGACGGAGCTACTGGTCAAGGGCCTCGAGCAGGAACTCGGACAGGGCGTCAAGGCGCAGGCGGTGGGCGGAATGGGCGACAACTGGACCGCAGCCAGGGCCAACCAGATCACCGCGGGCTGGGCGATGCAGCCCTTCATCGCCGAGAAGCAGGCCACCGAGAACGCCGAGATCCTGGTGAACGCTCGCGATGTGCTCGGCGACCTGCCCGCCGACCTGGTCGCGGTCAACACCAGCTACGCCGAGGCCAATCCCGAGAACATCAGGACGTTCTTCCGGGTGGCTGACCGGCTCAACGAGTGGGTGGTGTCCAACCCGGATGAAGCCGGAGCCGAGATCGGACCGTTGGTGGGTGTCTCACCCGAGGTCATGCAGGCCGCGTTCAGGAACAGCCCGGACCTCGCCAAGGGATACTCCCTCAAGGTCGACCCCGAGGGGCTGGGGAACCTGTCAGATCTGATGGTGGCCGCCGGCCAGATCGACGAGCCGGTCGACTGGGCCACCGTGCTGGATCAGCAGTACCTTCCCGAGGACGACCGGGCGAGCTTCTGAGCCCAGGCCACGACCGCTCCAACCTATCGACGAGAGGCAGCGTCTTGGACCCGCAAGGTATCGAGATGACCGGTGTGACAGTGGTATTCGACACGGCCGTGCGCCGGGTCACGGCGGTCACCGACATCAACCAGAGCGTGCCGCACTCGAGCTTCGTCTCGATCGTCGGACCGAGCGGTTGTGGCAAGTCCACCTTGCTGGGGGTGGTCGCCGGGCTGCAGAAGGCCACTGCCGGAACCGTCAGCGTGGCAGGCCGGCCCGTCACCGGGCCCGATCCCAAGATCGGCATGGTGTTCCAGGAGGACTCGACGTTGCCGTGGCGCACCGTCGAGGAGAACGTCGCCTTCGCCATGGAGATGATCGGCACGCCGAAGCCGGAACGACGTAAGCGGACCACCGACGCCATCGAACTCGTCGGGCTCGGGGGATTCGAGAAGTCCTACCCGTCCCAGCTCTCCGGCGGGATGCGCCAGCGTGTCGCGCTGGCGCGGACCCTGGCGGTGCAGCCCGAGGTGGTGCTCATGGACGAGCCGTTCGCCGCGCTCGACCAGCAGACCCGATTGTTTCTCGGAACGGAGGTGCGTCAGATCTGGGCCAGGACCAAGCAGACGATCATGTTCGTCACCCACGACATCTCCGAGGCGATCCTGCTGTCGCAGCAGGTGTGGGTGATGTCCTACCGGCCCGGCACCATCATCGACGTCGTCGACATCGATCTGCCGGGCGAGCGCGACGCGAGCGTGGTGTCCACCCCGCGATTCAACGAACTGCACAACCGGATCTGGGGTTCGCTGCAGGCCGAGTCCATGCGCGGGTTCCAGCAGCAGGAGACGGCGACGAAGTGACCGCCGCATCCACCAAGTCCTTCGCAGCCGCCGACGATCTGCCGACCGAGGCCGTGTCCTCGTCCGGAGAGCCGCCGCGCCCGCCCCGCCGGGGGCACCGGTTCGGCACGCTGGCGCTCAGCGCGGGCTCGACGGTGGCGCTGATCCTGCTGTTCACCGCGTTCGCCGAGCTCGGATCGCGCGCAGGATGGTGGAACGACCACGTGCTGCCCGCGCCTTCGGTGATCTTCGCGGAGTTGGGCGGCTTGCTCACCGAACCGCAGTTCTGGCTCGACGCCCGCCGCACCGGCATCGAGGTGGCCGCCGCGATCCTGTTCGGCTGCCTGCTCGGATTCGCCGCCGGCCTGCTGTTCTGGAAGATCCCGTTGCTGGGCCGGGTGTTCGAGCCCTACCTGGTGTCCTTCTACGCCGTGCCGCTGGTGCTGTTCTACCCGGTGATGATCGTGCTCGTCGGCATCAACGCGATGTCGGTGATCATCCTGGCCACGATCATGGCGGCCATCCCGATGGCACTCAACACCGCCGTCGGGCTGAACCAGATGCCGCCGGTCTACATGAAACTGGCGCGCTCGTTGCGCACTTCGCCGCAGCAGACCCTGTTCGCCATTGCCATTCCGGCCGCCGGGCCTTACATCGTGGCCGGGCTGCGGCTCGCGGTGGTATACGCGCTCATCGGCACCATCGCGATGGAATTCACCACCGCGCAGGCCGGTCTCGGATACCGGATCCGCTATCTGTACGAGATCTTCGACAACATCGCGATGTTCGCCTACATCGTCGTGGTGCTCCTGCTGTCCTGTCTGCTGACGATCGCACTCGCCGCGGTCGAGCGGGTGCTGTTGCGGGGGAGGAACGCATGACTGCCGTGCTTCCTGTCCAGCCCGACACCGAACACGCTGCGCCTCGCCGGTTCTCGGCGCGCAAGATCCTGGGCAACCAGTTCGTCGGGGCCAGCCTGCTCGCCGTGCTGGTGGTCATCGCCTGGGAGGTGACGTCCGGTTTGACCTTTGTCATCCCGTCACCGCTGCAGACGCTCACCGTGTTGTTCGAGAACCTCTCCGACCCGGCCTACCTGTTCGACCTGCGGGTGACTGCGCAGTCGGTGGCGATGGCGTTTGTCGTCGGCACCGCCGTCGGTGGGGGGATCGGCCTGCTGCTGGGCCTGTCGAGCAAGCTGCGACTGATCTTCGAGCCGCTCATCATCATGCTCAACGGCATCCCGAAGATCGTGCTGTACCCGGTGCTGCTGCCCATCTTCAGCCTGTCCGGATCCAAGGTCGTCATGGGTGTGCTGTTCGCGCTGTTCCCGGTGCTGATCAACGTGTCCACCGGCGTGCAGGAGATCCCGAAGGTCTACTGGAAGCTCGCGCGTTCGGTACGCGCCAACGCGTGGCAGACGCTGGTGCACGTCATCTTCCCGGCCATCCGGCGGCCGCTGCTCACCGGCATCCGGCTGGCCGTCAGCCTCGCCGTCGTCGGCGTGGTGCTCTCGGAGTTCTTCGCGACGCGACGCGGACTGGGCCGGGTCGTGCTGCAGGCTTACGGCCACGGTGACTATCCGTCGATGGTGGCGACCATCATGCTGCTGATCACGATCTCGTTCGGCATCTCGATCGCCCTGTGGCAGTGGGAGAAGCGAATCCATTGACCGCCGATGCATCGAAGCCGGACACCGGCCGAGAATGGGTCGGCAGCTCGGTGCCGCGGCGCGAGGACGACCGCATGCTCGGCGGGAACGGCAGGTTCCTCGCCGACCATGCCGCCGGCGCCCAGCACGTCGTGTTCATCCGGTCCACCCAGGCCCACGCCAGGATCACCGGCGTCGACACCACCGCCGCCGACGGGATGGCCGGCGTGTACGGCATCTTCGGCGCCGCCGATCTCGGCCTCGAGGGTGCTCCGATTCCGTCGCTCACCACACCCGATCCCGGCTTCACCGCGGCCACGGCGCTGGTGCTAGCCGAGCAGCGGTTGGCGATCCTGGCCTCCGACCGGGTGCACTACGTGGGCCAGCCGATCGCGGTCGTGGTCGCCGAGAACCGCTACGTCGCCGAGGACGCCGCCGAGAACGTCGTCGTCTCCTACGAGCCACTGCCGCCGGTGACCGACGCCCTGGCCGCTCTCGAGCCGACCAGCGCCAGGCTGTTCGCGCACCTCCCCGACAACCAGGCGGCCTACCTGGAATACGACTTCGGGGACCCTGACCACGCGTCGGAGACGGCCGACCACGTGGTCGAGGGCACCTACCGGATGGAACGCCACGGGGCGGTGCCGCTTGAATGCCGCGGTGTGCTGGCGCATTTCGGCGACCACGAGGACCGGGTGGAGGTGTACACCTCCACGCAGGTCCCGCACATGGTGCGCAACGCGATCTGCGCCGTCACCGGCTGGGACCACGAGGCGGTCAAGGTCAGCGTGCCCGACGTCGGTGGCGGCTTCGGGACCAAGGCCAACGTCTACGGCGAGGAGATCGTGCTGGCCGTGCTGGCCAGACACACCGGTCGGCGGCTGATCTGGGTCGAGGACCGGCAGGAGCACTTGGTGGCCAGTGCTCAGGCCCGCGACCAGCTACACCGTGCGCGGCTGGCCGTCGACGCCGAAGGCCGGATCCTGGCGTGGGACGTCGATTTCGTGGTGGACATCGGTGCGGGCAGCCTGTGGGTCGCGGGCATCATCGCCAACACCGCGGTCCATCTGATGGGGCCGTACCGGATCCCCGCCGTCCACGTTCGAGGACGGGCCGCTCTGACGAACAAGACCCTGGTGGCGCAGTACCGTGGCGCCGGCAGACCCGAGGCCACGTTCTCGCTGGAGCGCAGCCTCGACGCGGCCGCTGCAGCGGTGGGCATCTCGTGCGCGGAGATCCGCAGGCGCAACCTGCTGACGGCCGCCGACATGCCCTACCACCGGCCGATTCCCTACCGCGACGGAATGCCGATCGCCTATGACGGCGGGGACTACCTGGCCTGTCTGGAGTCGGTGATCGGCGTGCTGCCACGATCCGAGATCGCCGCGTGTGCCGTGGAGAACCCGGATCACCACATCGGTCACGGCCTGTCCTGCTACCTGGAGGCCACGGGCCGAGGGCCGCACGAGACGGCGCGGGTCCGGCTGCTGCCGTCCGGCCGGTTCGAGGTCACCGCTGGGGCGGCGTCGGCGGGCCAAGGCCACGAAACCGTGTTCGCCCAGGTTGCTGCCGATGCGCTCGGCGTCCCGCTGCCGCGGGTGCGCTACGTCGCCGCCGACACCGAACGACTCCCGGACGGGGTCGGCACGTTCGCCAGCCGCTCGGCCATTCTGGCTGGGTCGGCGGTGCACCAGGCCTGTGGCGAGCTGATCGACCTCGCTTCGCGCCACGCCGCGGACCTGATGGGTGTAGGTGACGCCGTCTACTGTGCGGGCCGGTTCACCGCCGGGGACCGGGCCGTCGGCTGGGACGAGTTGGCCGCCGCCACCCGGGTCGGGGGGTCGCGCGAGCGTGCCGCGGCGCTCGACGTCACGACCGTCTATCGGGTGGCCACCGTGACATGGACGATGGGCGTGCATGCGGTCATCCTCGGGGTGCACCGCCGCACCGGCATCGTGAAGGTGCTGCGCTACGCGGTGTCTCACGAGGGCGGCCGGGAGATCAATCCGCGCATCGTCGAAGGCCAGATCGTCGGCGGCGTGGCCCAGGGCATCGGCGGGGCGCTGTTCGAGGCGTGGCGGTACTCGCCTGCGGGCGAACCGATGTCGACGACGTTCGCGGCTTATCACCTGCCGCTGACCACCGACATGCCGGATGTGACCGTCACCCATCTGCATGTCGACACCCCGTCCAATCCGCTCGGCGTCCGCGGGGCGGGGGAGAGCGGCACCATCGCGGTCTACTCCGCCGTCGCCGCCGCCGTCGACGACGCGCTGGGAAACGGCTTCCACGTCACCAGCACCCCGGTCGCCACGGGCGAGCTCTGCCGGGCACTGGCGGGGGTGGGATCGTGAAGCCCGCCGAATTCGTCTACCACCGGCCTGATTCGGTGGCCGAAGCGCTCACGCTGCTGGCCGAGGATCCCGAGGCCAAGCTCCTGGCAGGCGGTCAGTCGCTGCTAACGCTGATGAACCTGCGCCTGGCCCGACCGTCGGCGGTCATCGACATCGGCCGCCTCACCGAGCTGAGCAGGATCTTCGACGACACCGACGATCTGGTTCTGGGGGCGCTGGTCACACACCGGACCGTCGAGGTGGACCCGCTTGTCGCCGCGCGGGTGCCGCTGCTCTCCGATGCGGCGCGCCACATCGGACACGTCGGGATCCGCAACCGCGGCACCATCGGCGGGTCGGTGGCCCATTCGGATCCGGCAGCCGAGATGCCGCTGGCTACCTTGGTTCTCGGTGCCACCTTCCATGTCGAATCGGTGTCTTCGGGACGTCGGCAGGTCGCCGCCGACGAGATGTTCGTGTCGTTCTACACCAACTCGCTGACCCCTGACGAGATGATCACCTGGATCTCGGTGCCGGCGATCAAGCCCGATCAGGGCTGGGGCTTTGTCGAATACGCGCACCAGCGCGGGGACTACGGTCTGGCCGGGGCGGGTTGTCTGCTCACGCTGGATCCGGACGGCAGGATCGATGGCCTGCGTGCGGGAGTGCTCAGCGTGGCGGACCGGCCGTTGCTGTTCGTCGGCGACGACGCCGTCGGGCAGCTCCCGTCGCAAGGTTTGTGGCAGCATCTGGCGAGCGACTGGGCGGCCCGGATCGAGCCGACCGCGGACGACGTCGACTACGCGCGCAGACTCTGCGAAGCCGCGCTGGAGGAGGCGCTCACCGATGCCGGCCGGCGGGCCCGCGCGCAGGAAGGGGCATCCGATGACGAATGATGCTACGGCGGTGAGGGTCTCGGTCACGGTGAACGGGACCCCGATCCGGAGAACGGTGCCCGCACGGCTGACCCTGGCCGACTTCCTGCGCGATGAGCTCGGGCTGACCGGCACCCACCTGGGATGTGAACATGGCGTGTGCGGCGCGTGTTCGGTGTTCGTCGAGGGCCGGTCGGCGCGTGCCTGCCTGATGCTGGCCGTCCAGGTCGACGGCCTGCGGGTCGACACCGTCGAAGGTCTGGACCAGTTCGAGGAGGCCGCGCGGCTGAGACGGGCGTTCTCCGAGCGTGGCGGGCTGCAGTGTGGCTTCTGTACACCGGGATTCCTGGTTTCTGCCGTCGAACTGCTGCGCGATCCGGATGCCGAGAAGCCGTTGACCGCGGACTCGGTCCGAGAAGCGTTGTCCGGCAACATCTGCCGCTGTACCGGATACCAGGGCATCGTGGCCGCCGTACTGGATGCGGTGGCCGCGCCGCCGGACGGTGCGGACGGTGCGGACTCCTGACGCCGCACCGGCGGTGTCCGCGTCGGCCGGACGCCGGCGGGCCGCCCGGATGCTGCAGCCCGTCGGTGCCCCCCGGTGGGGGATGGCCGTGTGGCTGGCCGTGGGGCTCGGCGCGATTCTCGGGGTCACCACGGCACTCGGTCATGCCGAGTGGGGCTCGGCCGTCGGCCTGGGGTTGGTGCTGACGGCGGTCCCGTCGCTGCCGCTGGCCTGGCGTCCGGCCCTGTCCACGATGGTGATCCGTGGGTGCGCGGTGCTGATCGGCGCCCTGGTCGCGATGCTGACCGCCGGACACCCCACGGTGCTCGCCGCGGCCACGGTCGCGATCGCGGTGTGCGGGGCCGCGCTCGCGCGTGTCGGGCCTACGGCTGGGCTGGCTGTGGTCCTGGTCGCCGTCGACCTGCCGGGGATGCCGCAGGGATACGGACCCGGCGCGGCTGCCGCGGCGCTGACGCCGTACGCGCTCGGCGTGCTGGTCGTGATGCTCACCTGGGGCGGGTGGTTCGGGTGCGCCGCGGCTGTCCGCCGGGCCCGCGGCGAACCGCCGGTGGCCGGGACGGCGGCAACTGCCTGGCGGGAACAGTGGCCACATGTGCTGCGGGTCGGCATCGCGGTCGCCGCAGCCGTGGCACTGGCACGCCTACTACCCGAGGATCTGATCGGTGGGCACTGGCTCGTCACCAGCGTGATCCTCACCGTGCAGCCCACCGCCGGCGACACCGGAATGCGTCTGGCCCAGCGACTCTCGGGTAACACCGTGGGGGCCGTGATCGCCGCGGTGCTGCTCGGCGCCCACCCGTCGATCCCTGTTGTGGCGGCCCTGNCCGTCGTCCTCTTCACGCTCGCGATGGCACTGCGTCCGGTCAACTACACGTGGTGGGCAGTCACCGGTCCACCGGTGTTGCTGGTGATCAGCGAGTATCCCCAGCTCTTTCCCTGGTACGAGGGCGGTGTGCGCCTTGCGATGAATCTCGCCGGCGCGGCGATAGTGCTGGTGGTGGTGTTCGGCGTTCCGACGTTGACCCGCATCGCTTCTCGATTCCGCCGGGGCGATTTCTCCGAGCGCGACTCGTCGGATAGTGTATACAAAATCCAATCAGGGAGGTCTCAGTGACGACGCTGCTCGTGGAGGACATCGGCCTCCTGGTGCACGGCGACTCCATGGTCGCACCGATCCGCGACACCACCCTGCTCGTGGAGGACGGCGTGATCGCCGGCATCGGCGTGGACGTGGCGGCACCCGACCGGGTGCTCTCGGCCGGCGGGTTGACGGTGATGCCCGGGCTGGTGGACGGGCACATCCACCCGACCTTCGGGGAATGGACCCCCGCCCAGAACGCCGTCGGCTGGATCGGCAACTATCTGCACGGCGGCACGACGTCGATGGTCTCCGCCGGCGAATTGCACATTCCCGGGCTGAATTTCGACGCACTGACTCCCGAGCTGGTACTCAGCATCGCGATCACCTCGAAGCACACCACCGGGCGGATGCGGCCCTCGGGCGTCAAGGTGAACGCCGGCACCATGCTGTTGGTGCCCGGGATGTCCGAGGAGCACTTCGACCGAGCCCACCGCGAGGGCATCGATCAGCTCAAGTTCATCTTCTACGACTGGAACCGGCTGGGCGACGGCGAGGCGCAGCGGTATGTGCGGTGGGCCCACGAGCGCGCCATGACGGTCAAGCTGCACTCAGGTGGTGTCTCGCGGTCCGGGTCGAGCCGGGTCGCCGGCGCCGATGTCGTGATCGCGGTCGAGCCCGACGTCGTCGGCCACATCTCCGGCGGCCCGATCCCTCCTCCCGACGCCGACATCACCGCCATCATCGCTGGGCTGCCCGATACCTATGTCGAGGTCTGCAGCTCGAACAACTACCGGGCCACCACGGTGGTCGTCGACGAACTCACCCGGCGAGGCAGACTCGACCGACTGACGCTGGGCACCGACACCCCCGGCGGGACCGGTGTGATCCCGCGCGGCATGCTGCGCAACGTCTGCTACCTGGCCTCGGTGTGCGGCGTGGATGCGGCGACGGCCGTGGCCGCGGCCACCGGGCAGACCGCACGTGCGCACCGGCTGCGCACCGGTGTGATCGCCGAGGGCATGCCGGCGGATCTGCTTGTGCTGGGCCCGATCACGGGCTCGACGGCCACCGATGCGCTGGACTCCTTCGCGCTGGGTGATCTGCCGGGCATCGCCACCGTGCTGGTCGATGGGGTTCCACTGGTCGCCACCCGCAGCGAGCAGACACCGCCGCCGAGCCGGTCGGTGACCTGGCGGGGTGGCGACCCGCGACCCGCGCCCTCCCGGCCGGCCCCGGTCGGGGCTCACGCCTCCGGCTGCTGCTGACCCACCCCGACGATGTTAGGAGACACCATGTTCCGCCAGCCCGCCCCGCACACCGGACCGACCACCCCGGACGTGCTGCTGCGCGTCGACAGCCTGCTCGACGACGAGGAACGCCAGATCCGCGACACGGTGCGTGCACTCGTGAAAAGCCGCATCGCCCCGGACATCGCGACCTGGTACGAGGAGGGTGAGCTGCCCGTGCGGGAACTGGCCGCCGAACTCGGAGATCTCGGGTTGCTCGGGATGCATCTGCAGGGTTACGGATGTGCGGGTACCTCCGCGGTCGCCTACGGGCTGGCCTGCCTGGAGCTCGAGGCCGGCGACTCCGGCATCCGCTCACTGGTCAGCGTGCAGGGTTCGTTGGCGATGTTCGCGTTGCACGCCTACGGCAGCGAGGATCAGAAGCAGCAGTGGCTTCCCGACATGGCGGCAGGGCGCAAGATCGGCTGCTTCGGGTTGACCGAACCCGACTTCGGATCCAACCCGGCCGGGATGCGCACCCGCGCAACCCGATCGGGCGATGACTGGATTCTCAACGGCACCAAGATGTGGATCACCAACGGCTCGGTCGCCGATGTGGCGATCGTGTGGGCGCGCACCGACGACGGCGTCCGCGGATTCGCCGTACCCACCGGCACTCCCGGCTTCACCGCACACACCATCAAAGCCAAGATGTCCCTGCGTGCGTCGGTGACCAGCGAGCTCGTGCTGCAGGACGTGCGACTGCCCGACAGCGCGCGACTGCCCGGCGCCACCAGCCTGCGGGCACCGTTGAGCTGCCTCAGCGAGGCGAGGTTCGGCATCGTGTTCGGGGCGGTGGGAGCCGCCCGGGACTGCCTGGAAACCGCGTTGACCTACTCCCGGTCCCGCATGCAGTTCGACCGCCCGATCGGAGGCTTCCAGCTCACCCAGCAGAAGCTCGCCGACATGACGCTCGAGTACGGCAAGGCATTCCTGCTCGCGCTGCATCTCGGCCGCGCCAAAGACGCGGACGGATTGCGTCCCGAAGAGGTCAGCCTGGGCAAGCTCAACAACGTCCGCGAAGCGATCACGATCGCCCGCACGGCACGCACGATCCTGGGCGCCAGCGGCATCACCGGCGAGTACCCGGTGATGCGTCACGCGAACAACCTGGAATCGGTGTTGACCTACGAAGGCACCAGTGAGATGCATACGCTGATGATCGGGCAGGCCCTGACGGGCACTGCCGCGTTCCGCTGACAGCGGGGAGTTGCCATGGCCGAACCGATCGACGAACACTTCACCTCGACCGTCGCGTCGCTGACCGCGCCGACCCTCGCCGACGTCACTGCTCTACAAGGGATCTCGGCGCAGGACTGCCTCGACATCTTCGACGCGCAGCTCGGTAGCCGGCACCTGGACCTCGCGGCCCGCTGGCTTCGGTCGCACAACAAGGGCTTCTACACCATCGGATCGGCCGGACACGAGAGCAACGCCGCCGTCGCCGCCGCGCTGCGGCTCACCGATCCGGCGCTGCTGCACTACCGCTCCGGCGGGTTCTTCCTGGCCCGGGCGCGGCAGGGCAGCGGTGGCGACGCGTTGCGGGATGTGCTTCTCGGCATGGTGGCCGCCACGGAGGAACCGATCTCCGGGGGCCGGCACAAGGTCTTCGGCAGGCACGACCTCAACGTCATTCCGCAGACGTCGACCATCGCGTCGCACCTGCCGCGGGCCGTCGGCGTCGCGTTCTCGATCGCGCGTGCCCGAAAGATGGGAGTTGAAAGCCCCTGGCCGGCTGACGCATTGACGGTGTGCAGCTTCGGAGACGCGTCGGCGAACCATTCCACGGCAGTCGGGGCGATCAACACCGCGCTGCACAGCTCGTATCAGGGTATGCCGATGCCGTTGCTGCTGTTGTGTGAGGACAACGGCATCGGGATCAGCGTCAAGTCCCCCACGGGGTGGATCGCGCGCACCTACGGCGACCGTGCCGGCCTGCGTTACTTCGCTGCCGACGGCACCGACCTTCCCTCGGTGCTGACGACCGCTGCCGAGGCAGCCGGATACGTCCGAACACAACGCCGTCCGGCATTCCTGCATCTGCGCACCGTGCGCCTGATGGGGCACGCCGGTTCGGATTTCGAGCGCGGCTATCGCAAACCCGACGAGATCGTCGCAGACTACGCACGCGACCCGGTGCTGAGCACGGCGCGGCTTCTCGTCAGCGCGGGTGTGCTGACGCCGTCGCAGGTCCTCGAGCGGTACGAAACCACGCGTGCCGAGGTTCTCGCCCTGGCGGAAGAGGTGGCCGAGCTCGCCCAACTCGACACCGCCCATGCGGTGATGTCTCCGCTGCGGCTGACCCTCGACGAGGCCACCGCGGCGACCCAGGCTGCACCCGGTGCCGCGAAGGGGACCGCCGAGGAGGACGCGCCGCTGACCGTCGCCCAAGCCATCAACCGTGGGCTGCTGGACGTGTTGACGAACCACCCCGAGACGCTGGTCTTCGGTGAGGACGTCGCCCGTAAGGGCGGGGTGTACGGCGTCACCCGCGGCCTGCAGGCCAAGGTCGGGACGGCGCGGGTGTTCGACACGCTGCTCGACGAACAGGCGATCCTCGGGCTGGCGTTGGGCGCCGGGGTGTCGGGTCTGCTGCCGATTCCCGAGATCCAGTACCTGGCCTATCTGCACAACGCTGCCGACCAGATCCGCGGTGAGGGAGCCACGCTGCAGTTCTTCTCGAACCGGCAGTACCGCAACCCGATGGTGGTGCGCATCGCGGGATACGGCTACCAGAAGGGCTTCGGTGGGCACTTCCACAACGACAACTCGATCACTGCCGTGCGGGATCTGCCCGGCGTGGTCATCGCCTCGCCGGCACGACCCGACGACGCCGCCGCGATGATGCGTTCCTGCGTCACCGCCGCGCGGTCGTCGGGAATCGTGTGCTTGTTCATCGAGCCCATCGCGCTGTACCACACCCGCGACCTGTACGACGAGGGCGACGATCTCTGGCTGGCGGCGGATTCCGGCGCCACGGTGCCCCTCGGTCGGGCGCGGACGCACGGCGACGGCCGCGATCTGACGATCCTGACGTTCGGCAACGGGGTGCGGATGAGCCTGCGGGTGGCACGTCGCCTCCTCGAACTCGACATCAGGGCACGCGTGGTCGACCTGCGCTGGCTGGCGCCGCTTCCGGTGCAGGACATCCTCACCGAATCCGACGCGACCGGACGGGTTCTCGTCGTCGACGAGACACGCGACAGCGGTGGGGTGGGCGAAGGGGTCGTGACCGCACTGGTCGACCACGGATACCGGGGAGCGCTGACGCGGGTCGCCGGCTACGACAGCTTCATCCCACTCGGCGACGCTGCGCTCGAGGTGTTGCTGTCGGAGGAGACCATCGAGGCCGCGGCGATCAAGCTGGTGCGGACAGCGCCTCGGTGAGCACCGGTCCCGTCAATTCGCGTTGCCACTGACGCGCGCTGGACTCCCGCAGGAACCCGTCGACTGCGGCCGCGGTGTCGTCGGCGCCCTCCCAGTCCCAGCACAGGCGCCGCACGGTATCGGGGGACAGCAGGTTCTCGGCGGGCACCGAAATCCGTTGGGCCAGTTCGGTCAGGCCGGATCTCGCCGCATCCAGCCGAGCGGCCGCCTCCGGCTTGCGCCGCGCCCACCGGGATGCCGGCGGCGGGCCGTTGGACGGTTCGGAGGTGCTGGGCAGGTCCGTGGTGACGCGGGCGCGGGCCAGCGCCTCCAACCACATCTGGGCGCTGCGCCGCTGTTTGGGTCCGCCGAACACCGGTAGCGCGGTCAGCTTCTCGACGCTGTCAGGATTCACCGTCGCGGCCTGGATGATCGCGCTGTCGGGCAGGATCCGACCCGGGGCGATGTCGCGGCGCCGGGCGACCTGGTCCCTGGCGGTCCACAGCTCGCGCACCGCGGCCAGGGTCCGGGGGTCGCGGACCTTGTGGATCCCAGATGTACGCCGCCACCGGTCACGCCTGGTCGGGCTGGCCTCGAAGGTGCGCAGGAATTCGAATTCCTGTCTGGCCCAATCGGACTTGGCCTGCTCCTCGAGTACCGTCGCGATCGCGTCCCGCAACTCGACGAGGACTTCGACGTCCAGCGCTGCGTAGTTGAGCCAGTCGGCCGGTAGCGGTCGCTTCGACCAGTCCGCGGCGCCGTGCCCTTTGGTCAGCTGCAGACCGAGCAACCGCTGCACCATCGCGGCGAGGTTCACCCGGTCGTAGTTGGCGAGCCGCCCGGCGAGTTCGGTGTCGAACAGTGCGGTCGGACGCATCCCGATCTCGGCGAGGCAGGGCAGGTCCTGATCCGCTGCGTGCAGGATCCACTCGTCGGTGGCCAGGATCTCGGCCACCGGCGCCATGACCGCGATCGGGTCCCCGCCGTGCATCACGGGGTCGATCAGGACGGTGCCCGACCCGGCCCGGCGGATCTGCACCAGATACGCGCGGTTGGAGTAGCGGAAACCCGACGCGCGTTCGGCATCCACGGCAAACGGCCCGGTGCCGGCAGCCAGAGTGTCTGCCGCCCTGGCGATTTCGTCGCGACTGACCGAGACCTCTGGCACCCCGTCCCGGGGTGCCAACAGCGGCGTGGCCTCGGGCTCAGCGTGCTCGGTCTCGCCGGACACTTCTTCTGCTCGGGGTTCCACGGGGGAACCACCACTCTCGGGTTCGGACATGTGCTTCAGGCGCGGGTACGCGAGCCCAGGTCGGTCACCCCGTCGGGCGGCAGGCCTGCGGCATGCTCGAGGACCTCACAGAAGGCCTCCACGTGGGGACCGAGCTCCAGCGTCGTCGCCGTCCAGGAGGCGCGCAGCTCGAGTTGATGGGCGCGGGGCGGCCCCGAGATGTCGCCGTAGCGCACCGACGTGGTGGCGGTGACGGTGCCACCCAGCGCCGTGACGTGCTCGGCCCGCTCCTGGAGTGCGTCGACCAGCCAGCTCCAGGCGACTTCCGGCAGCAGCGGGTCGACGGCTTCGCTGGAGTCCAGATCGGCCTGGATGTACGCGACCAGGCGCATGGTGCCGTCCCAGGCCTCCGCGCCCTCGGGGTCGTGGAGCAGGATCAGCCGGCCGAACGCATCTCCCTCGGAGCGTTCCGGGATGATCGGGGTTTCGGCGTGCCTGACCTCGGCGCCCAGCGCATAACTGAACGGCGCCAGCCGCTGAGGCGGCCGGATCGGGCCGAGCTCGATCTCCGGTCGCACGGTGGTGGCATTCATCGCCGCCACCGCTTCACGGAACTGAGCCGGTTCGGCGGTGGTCACGGCGTCTGACGGTAGTCCATTTGTCCAGCTCTTGGTGCAGGCGCGCCGATCAGGAACCGGACCGGCCATGGCAGCATGGGGATCGATGAACACGCGCCGCGAGCTGCCTGAATCGCCCTACCTGGCCGCCGTCGCCGGTCGTAAACCCCACCGGGTGCCGGTGTGGATGATGCGGCAGGCGGGGCGGTCACTGCCGGAGTACCGGGCGCTTCGTGCCAAGAACACGATGATGCAGGCCTGTTTCGACGCCGACCTGATCACCGAGATCACGCTGCAGCCGGTGCGCAGGCACGGCGTCGACGCCGCGATCCTGTTCTCCGACATCGTGGTGCCGCTGCGGGCGGCCGGGATCGCACTCGACATCGTTCCCGACGTCGGCCCGGTGATCGAGCGCCCCATTCGCACCCTCGCCGACGTCCACACCATCGCACCGCTGGACTCCGAGCAGGTGGCCCCGGTGGCCACCGCGATCACCCAGCTGACCGCCGCACTGGGCGACGTGCCGCTGATCGGCTTCGCCGGCGCGCCCTTCACCCTGGCCTCCTATCTCGTCGAGGGTGGGCCGAGCCGCAACCACGAGCACACCAAGGCGATGATGCTGGGCGAGTCCGCCACCTGGCATGCGCTGATGAGTGCGCTGACCGATGTGACGATCGGGTTCCTGCGGACCCAGCTCGAGGCCGGCGTGGATGCCATCCAGGTGTTCGATTCCTGGGCCGGCACGCTGTCGCTGGCCGACTACCGCACCTACGTGCAGCCGCACAGCGCGCGGGTGTTCGAGGCGCTGTCCGGCTACGGCGTGCCGATGACGCACTTCGGGGTGGGTACCGCCGAGCTGCTGGGAGCCATGTCGGAGGCGGTCTCCGGGCGGGGCGTGCCCGCCGTGGTCGGCGTGGACTGGCGGACGTCGCTGACCGATGCGGCCGCACGCGTACAACGTGGCTGCGCGCTGCAGGGCAATCTCGACCCGGTGGTGCTGATGGCGGGCTGGCCGGTGGTGCAGCGCGCGGTGCGCGCCGTGGTCGAGGACGGCAGACGTGCGGTGGACGCCGGCGCGGTCGGGCACGTCTTCAACCTCGGCCACGGTGTGCTGCCCGGCACCGACCCAGAGGTGATCACCGACGCGGTCGCACTGGTGCACGAGCTGTGACGTCCGCCAGACACCGCCGGTACTGCGTTGTCGGGGGCGGCATCTCGGGCCTCGTCGCGGCATACCGGCTGCGGGTGGCCGCCGGCCCGGATGCCGCGATCACGGTGTTCGATCCTGCCGACCGGCTCGGCGGTGTGCTGCGGACGGAGCGGATCAGCGGCCAACCGGTCGACGTCGGCGCCGAGGCTTTTGTGGCGCG
Organism: Mycolicibacterium austroafricanum; assembly: GCF_902705885.1. GTDB lineage: Bacteria > Actinomycetota > Actinomycetes > Mycobacteriales > Mycobacteriaceae > Mycobacterium > Mycobacterium vanbaalenii_A. The sequence goes on from NZ_CACSIP010000006.1 coordinate 117,675, forward strand.
CAGGCCGGAAGTGCCTGCGCTGCTGGCCGAGTTGGGGCTCGCGGGCAGACAGATCACGACCACCGGTGTGCGGCCGCTGCTCTACTGCGAGGGCCGGCTGCATCCCCTGCCCGCCGACACCGTCAACGGCATCCCGTCCCGCCCCGAGGCGCTGTCCGGTCTGGTCGACGACGCCACGATCAGGCGGATGCTCGACGAACCCCGGCGCCCCTTCACCTGGCGGCCCGGCGCTGACCCGACCGTCGCCGATCTCGTGGGCGAGCGCTTCGGGGAGCAGGTGGTGATCCGTTCGGTTGATCCCCTGCTGACCGGGGTGTACTCCGGTTCGTCGGCGACCATCGGGATCCGTGCGGCGGCCCCCACCGTCGCTGCGGCGCTGGATCGTGGGGCCCGCTGCCTGACCGACGCCGTGCGCGCGGCGTTGCCGCCGCCACTGACCGGGTCGGTGTTCGGCGCGCTGGACGGCGGATACGTGGTGCTGATCGACGAGCTCGTGCGCCGCTCCGGGTTGAGCTGGGCCCAGGTGGCCGTCCGCAGCGTGGACCGCACCTCTGGCGGATGGGAACTGACCGACGACGAGGGCACCCGCTGGCCCGCCGACGCGGTGGTGCTCGCGGTGCCCGCGCCGCGGCTGCCCGCGCTGATCTCCGGGCTCGCCCCACGCAGCGCGGCGGCGGCGCGCCGTATCCCGGTGGCCTCCGCGGCGGTGGTGGCGCTCGCGCTGCCGGGCGGCACACCACTGCCCGAGCAGTCCGGAGTGCTGGTCGCCGGCCCCGGGCGGTTGCACGCCAAGGCGGTGACGTTGTCGTCGCGCAAGTGGGGGCGGCGCGGCAGCCTCGAGATGGTCCGCCTGTCGTTCGGACGGTTCGGTGATCCGGCCGAAACGCACGCTGCCCGTAGCGTCGGCGACGAGGAGCTGCTGACATGGTCCGGCGAGGACCTGGCGACGCTGTTCGGCATCTCGGTCGAGCCGGTGGAACACCGGGTGGCCCGCTGGCTCGACGCGATGCCGCAGTACGGACCGGGTCACGCAGACGTCGTCGCCGAACTGCGGGCCGGGCTGCCCCCCGGGGTGGCGGTGGCCGGCGCATACCTGGACGGGATCGGGGTGCCGGCCTGTGTGGCGGCTGCGACGCGTGCGGCGGCCGGGCTGGTGGTCGACGGGAGCTGAGCCGCGATCTTGACCGGGGCGAGCGAAGCGACGGGGGATGTGCCCGGGGCGAGCGAAGCGACGGGGGATGTGCCCGTGGCACGATGGGCGCATGGCCAAGCTCGACTACGACGCCCTCAACTCCACCATCCGTTACCTGATGTTCTCGGTGTTCTCCGTGCGACCGGGGGCGCTGGCCTACGACGACGACGCGCGCGCCGCGGTCGCGGACGAAACTGCCACCTTCCTCAAGCAGCAAGAGGACAACGGGGTGGTGGTGCGCGGCCTCTACGACGTCGCCGGGATGCGCGCCGACGCGGACTTCATGATGTGGACACACGCGGAGAACGTCGAGGCGCTGCAGGCGACGTATTCGGATTTCCGGCGCACCACCACGCTCGGGCGTGCCACGACGCCGGTGTGGAGCAACGTGGCGCTGCACCGGCCGGCCGAGTTCAACAAGAGTCACATCCCGGCATTCCTGGCCGGTGAGGAGCCGGGCGCCTACATCTGCGTCTACCCGTTCGTCCGGTCACTGGAGTGGTACCTGCTGCCCGACGACGAGCGGCGACGGATGCTGTCCGAGCACGGCATGGCAGCACGCGGCTACAAGGATGTGCGGGCCAACACGGTGCCCGCGTTCGCGCTTGGCGACTACGAGTGGCTGCTGGCATTCGAGGCTCCGGAGCTGCACCGGATCGTCGACCTGATGCGCGACCTGCGTGCCACCGACGCTCGCCGGCACGTGCGGGAGGAGACCCCGTTCTTCACTGGGCCGCGGGTGTCGGTGGAGAAACTGGTCACCGGCTTACCTTGAACATTTGCTGAGAGGCGGTTATCGCGCCCGATGGTCGATGGATAGGCTAGCCTCTCGCCAGGCAACCGTTCCTGCTGTCTGGCACTCTTTGCTGTGTAACCGCTCTATGACGTTGACGTCAAAAAACGCTCTGCTCCCTGAGCAGGTTGCTAGCATCGTCCGGTGCCGAACCCCAGACCGGTGGTGGCAGCCCTCTGCATCGTGGCTGCCGGCTTCTCTGTGCTGCAGCTGAGCAGTTGGAGTGGTCAACCGGCCATCAGGTTCGCTGCCGATGTGGCGATGGCGCTGTTCGCGCTGTTCGCGGGTGGATGCGCGCTGGTGGCCGCGCGGCGGGCGCGGGGCAGGCGACGCGCAGCGTGGATCTGCATGGCGCTCGGCGCCGGTGGTTTCGCCGCCGGCCAGTTGGTCTGGGGATATGTCGGCCTGGTCCGCGGGACGCTGCAATTCCAGTCGGTCGCCGACGTCGGTTACGCCCTGCTGCCGATCGGCTCCGGGTTCGCGCTGATCTTGCTCCTGGGTGACCATCCGCGGTCGATGAGACTGCGGGTGCTGCTCGACGGTGTGATCGTCGCCGGTGCGCTGTTCGGGGCGATGTGGGTGACCCTTCTGGACAGTATCTATTCGGTCCGGGTGCAGGACGCTCTGTCGTTGGGGTTGTCGCTGGCGTATCCCGTTGCCGGGATCGCGTTGGTCACCGTTGCGCTGTTGCTGCTGGTGCGCGCGCCGCTGGAAGACCGATCGATGATGGCGATGCTGACACTGGGCCTCTTGTTGATCATGATCGCGGACACGGCATACGCCTACGCGACGGCAGTGGAAGGCCAGTTCTACGAAGCGATCTCGCTCGGGTATGCCTGGGGGTTTCTGGCCATCGGCGCGGCGGCGATACTCAACGGGCGGACGCACCCGCAGTCGGCACGGGCGCGACCACAGGTGTCCTCGCGCGCATCGATGTGGTTGCCCTTCGTGCCCGTCGCGATTGCTGTTGTGCTGTGTGCTCCGGTACTGGTCCCGATGCTGGGCGCGCTGTACATCGTGGGCATCATCACCGTGTTCGCCGTGATGGTCCGCCAGTACATCGTTCTCGACCAGAACCACCGGCTGCTGGCCGAGGTCTCCGATCAGGTGCTGCGCGATCCGCTGACCGGCCTGGCGAACCGGACCCTGTTCCAGGAGCGGTTGGACCACGCGATGGACCTGCACGCAAGTGACGGTCGCCCGGTCGGGGTGCTGCTGATTGACCTCGACGACTTCAAGCTGGTCAACGACAGCCTGGGCCATCCAGCCGGAGACGTGATGCTGATTCGAGTGGGGGAGCGGTTGGCCGCGACGGTGCGCGCCAGCGACACGGTCGCCCGACTGGGCGGTGATGAGTTCGCGGTCCTTATGGAAGGTGATGCGGCAGCGTCCCGCGCTGCCGCGCAGCATGTGGTGCAGGCCTTCGACCGGCCGTTCGACATCGACGGGCAGGAACTACTGGTGCGGCCCAGCGTCGGGTTGGCGGCGGCGGGGTTCGGCGTCACGGCGCTGACGGCCGACGAGTTGCTCAAGCGCGCCGATGCCGCGATGTACACGGCCAAGCGCTCTCGGAGCCGCCAACTGGTCACGTTCGCGCCGGAAATGGCGTTGAACCGCAGCCTCGGCGGTGTTGCATCGGTGGCCGGTGACAAGGGCAACGGCGAAGGCGGGCGAGGAGCGGCGCACCTGCTGGGCGAGTTGAGACAGGCGATCGAACATCGTGGCCTCAGCGCGGTGTACCAGCCGAAGTTCGATGTCCGTACCGGCGAGATCGTGGGGGCCGAGGCACTGGTGCGCTGGCAGCACCCGCGGTACGGACTGCTCGCGCCCGATGACTTCCTGCCGCTGGTGCGCGAGCACGATCTGATGGACTCGGTCACGTCGGTGATGCTCGACCTCGCCCTCGACGACGCGGCCGAGTGGTACGCCAAGGGCGTCGGAGTGCCCGTCGCGGTGAACGTGTTCGCCCCGTCGGTCAACGATGCCGATCTGCCCGGGCAGATCATGCGGGCGCTGGCGCGTAGCGGACTCTCGCCCGAGCAACTGACCGTCGAGATCACCGAGGACGTGCTGCTCGAGAACATGGCCGAGACCCGCTCGGTGTTCGCGAAGTTGCGGGACTGCGGAATTCGCATCGCGATCGACGACTTCGGCAGCGGATACTCGGCGTTGTGGTACCTGCGCGAGTTCCCCGTCGACGAGATCAAGCTCGATCGCGAGTTCATCACACCGATCCTGACCCAGCCGACCTCGGCTGCGATCGTACGGGCCGTGATCGACCTGGCCCACGTGTTGGGGGTGACGCCGGTGGCCGAGGGCGTGGAGGACGCGGAGACGGCGGCCGAACTGCTCGCCTACGGATGCGACATCGCCCAGGGTTTCTACTACAGCCGGCCGCTCGACCCCAAGGCCATGCTGGCGCTGTTGCGGTCCACGCGGCAGGCGTGCGACAAGGGTGAGCCCACGGGTGCCGAGGGCTACTCGCCGGAGGGTCTCAGGCGCAAAGAGATCGAGTTGATGCAGTAGCGCTGGTCGGTCGGTGTCGGGTAGCCCTCGCCTTCGAAGACGTGTCCGAGGTGACTGTGACAGTTGGCGCACACCACCTCGACGCGGTGCATGCCCAACGAGTCGTCGGTGCGCAGGATCACCGCGTCGGTATCGGCCGGGTCGAAGAATGAGGGCCAACCGCAATGGGATTCGAACTTCTCGGTGCTGCGGAACAGTTCGGCGCCGCATGCGCGGCACTCGTAGACGCCGTCGGTCTTGGTGTCGGTGTACTCGCCGGTGAACGGTCGCTCGGTGCCCGCGCGGCGCAGCACCGCGAACTCCTCCGGGTTGAGCCGTTCGCGCCACTGGTCGTCGCTCAGCACCAGCCTGGGACCTGACTCAGAGCCTGTCGCTGCCATGGCTCCGAGGCTACCCGCCGGATCTGACCCCGGAGTCGGTGAGCTGTCTGACCCACGGCGGGTCGATTCCGTCGTCGAGGCGGTCATCGTCCTTGGCGTCGAGGTAGCGGAACAGCAGCACCACGAACACCACGATCGAGAGCAACGACCAGCCATAGGTGATCTTCAGGTATTCCAGGGCGCGACCGGTCGTCGGCCAGTGTCCGAGCAGCCAGCGGTCCATCGTCGTGAACCCGTAGATCGCCAGCCACGCCACCCAGCTGCGGATCGCCGAGTTCGGCAGCACCACCGTCATCAGGAACGGGAACAACATCATCGAGTAGTAGCCCTGGCCCAGCGAGAGCACCAGCCATGACGTCAGCAGCAGCACACCCGACGACGTGAGCATCCAGAACAGCGGATCGCGGGTGCGGTAGTACCGGTACAGCAGCCACAGCGACGCCGCGCCGAGCACCGCGAACGCCACACGCAGCAGCATGATCAGCCACATCGGCAGCCCGTAGTACACGCCGTTGCCCAGGATCGAGCTGTTGAAGTAGTCGCGGGTGGACAGGATGTAGGGCAGGGTGCGGGTGACGAAGCTCATCGGGTCGCTGATCAGCGGCCAGGCCACCGCGTTGAACACGGCCGGGACTGCGAAGGCGGTGACCAGAGCCCGCCACTGCCGATTGAGCAGAGGCAACAGCAGCAGGGGCGCCAGCAGTGGTTTGACCACCAACGTCAACCCGATCGCCACGCCGGCCCACCACTCGTGGGACCGGTTCCGGTCGAGCAGCCACCGGAAGAACAGCACCTCGAGCAACAGAATCGGCCCGTTGATGTTCGCGAACACCAGGGTGTTGGTGACGTTCTCGGTGCAGAACATCGCCAGCAACAGCGCCGGTGCGGCCACCGACGCGAGGGTGTAGTTGAACAGCCGCAGCAGGAAATAGGCGGCGATCACGATCGCCAGGGTGTTGAAGAAGATGAACCAGTACCGCGACGCGTCGACCGGCAGATAGCCGAACGGCGCCATGATCAGCGTGCCGCCGGGCGGATAGAGGTAGTGCGGGTCGACGTGGTTGAAGTTCTCGTCGTAGATGTTCAGGCCGAGCTTGAAGTTGACCACCGCACGGTAGACGGGCGCGAAGTCGTCGGTGATGTAGCCGTTGGTGGCGAGCACGTAGCTGCGGTGGATGACCGACAGGATCGCCAGCGGCCACAGGATCGACCGCAGCACCGACGCGGTGCTCGGGGGAGAGGTGCGAGGCCGGAACGGGGCCATGACAAGATCACGCACGTGCGCACCGTACCCGACGATGCGGCGGGCCCCACCGCGACATGACCTACCTCAGGCCGGGCAGTACGTGTCGGTGGGCGGCAACTCGCCCGATTTCAGATACGCGATCATCGGCGGCAGCGCACACGGTGTGTAGATGCTGGCGCCGTGTCCGATGCCCTGCCACATGACCCGGCGGTTGGACGATCCGGCGTTGATGGCGGTGGCGGCGACCGCGGCGACCCCTTCGCTGCCGACGATCGGGTTGTTCTGCACGCCGAGCAGCAGGGTGGGGATCTCGAGGCCTGAAGGTTCCGCCGGTGCGGTTCCGCTGGGCCAGTTCAGGCACTTCACCATGTCGAGCGCGCCGACCCTGCCGAACTGCGGGTACAGGTCGTCCCAGGCGACGACGAGTTCACGGACCCGATCCGGAGTGGGCCGGTTGAGGGCATCGCTGCACGTGTTCACGAACTGGCCGTCGGTCTGGCGCACCGACTCGGCCTCGTTGATCAGACCGTTCAGCCGGCTGGTGTCGCCGGAGCGGGCGTCGGCGATCGCCAGTGCCAGTTCGTTGCCGGCGCCCACCCTGTCGCCCCGCGGATACCCCAGGGCGGTGGAGATGGCGGCAGCGACGGCAGCCACCGAGGCGCCGCCGGGCCCGCGGCCCGCAGCCGCGGCTTCCAGTACCGCATCGACTGCGGCCTTGGGATCCGCGCCCAACGGACAGTTCGCTGCGGCGCACTGGGCGGCCCACGCGTCCAGGGCGGCCTGCTCACCCTTCACGCGCTGCTCGGTCGCCACCTCGGCGGCGATCCCGAGCGGCAGGGGGGAGTCCAGGATGAGCCGGGCCACCTTGTTCGGGTGTGATCCCGCGTAGGCCAGCGCCACCTGGGCGCCGTTGCCGATGCCGAGCAATGCCAGCGCGGGCACGTCCCAGGTGGTCCGCAGCCGTTCCAGGTCTTCGGCGGCGTGCGCGTTGTCGTAGGCCGAATCGCCGGGGGCGATGGTGTCGGTGCAGTTCGTGGTGGCTGTGACCGTGACTTCGCGCAGGTTGGCGACCGGGTCGTCACCGGTCTGGAACTGGGCCTGATCGAACATCTCCTGGCGGTCGTACAGGTCGCGGCAGTCCAGCGCGCCCGACATCCCGATGCCGCGGCGGTCCACCGACACCACCGGGTTCTCGGCCAGCACATCGGTGCCTGCGCGGGACAGCCACACCGGCAGCTGAACCGACGAGGGCAGATCCGACCCGGTGGTCATCACCAGCGGCCCGGCGTCGGCGGGCGTCTGTGCGGACCGGGCGCGCACCACCCCGATGCTGACGGTCCCGGTGGCACCGTTGAGGGGGTCGAGGTCGGCGTCATAGCTGGCGCACTCCAGCGAGACACCGGGCACCGGGTCGACCGCGGCGTCGCTGAACAACCGCGACGTGCAGTCCCGCCACGAAAGCTCGTTCTTCGGGGCTTCGATTCCCGGGGGTCCATCCGACGGCGGGGCGGGCGGGGCCTGCCCCTGGGG
>NZ_CACSIP010000007.1 GCF_902705885.1 Mycolicibacterium austroafricanum
CCCCACCACCAAACGGAGAACCCCCGCCGCCGAACCCCGGAATGCCACCACCTAGCCCAGGAATGCCGCCGCCCATACCCATACCAGGAATGCCACCCATACCCAGACCCGGCTGCCCAGCCGCCGCCACCGGCTCCTCAGCAGGCTTAGCCTCGCCGCCACTGCCGCCAGCCTCTCCACCACCGGCACCGCCGTCAGCGCTGCCGCTACCCTGGCCACCGACACCCTCATAGGCCTCGGTGTTCTTGTCGGTGTCTTTGGCTTTGTCCTCAGCCTCGGCCGCGGCCTTCTCGATAACCCCACGCGCTTCTTCCAGCCGCGTCTTGCTGTAGTCCATCAGGGCCTGCTGCCCCTCCGGGGTGTACAGCGCACCACTGGCTTTCAGCTCGGCAATCTTGGCCTGCACATCAGCGTTGATCTTCTCCAGCTCCGCACGACCGGCCTCCCCGGCCGCGGCGATCTCATCGGCGCTGATACCGGCGGAATCCAGATCATGAAGGGTCTCCAGCATCATGCCAATCTTGCGGGCATTCTCCTTCGCCGCCTCAGCAGCCGGCCCGCCGTCACCCACCTCAGGAGTAGCCGGAGGAGGCGGTGGCGGCCCCACAGGAGGGGTCGGCGCACCGGGCGGACCCTGTGTGGTTGTGGTCGTCGTAGGTGGACCTTCCGGACCGGGAGGTGCAGGCGGAGGGCTCGGAACCGGACCAGGAGGAGCCGGCACAGGCGGCTGCTGAGGATAATCCAGCGGAAATGGAGCGGCCCCCGTTCCGGTACTTAACGGAACAGCACCCGGACCCGCGAACGCCTTCAACGCGTTCCCCACGACCTGGTTAATCGCCAAACCGAACACGTCCCACGACATAATGCATCGCTCCTTACGCGACTAGAAGTTCAATGCACGCTCGGCAGCGGCAACCGCTTCCAGCGTCGGTAACGTCCCATCAGAAACCCCATGGTTGGCCAACCATCGATCATGAGCCACCGCAGCCACCGCCCGACACCGCTTGTTCAGCGTCACCGAATCCCACTGGCGAGCTTCATTGCTCAACGCCACATAGCGCACAAACCCCATCGCATTGACACGCACGACCACAGACCGCCGAGACGACATAGCGGTCGCCGCCACCTGCGACATCAGCTCATCAGTCTGCGAACTCAGATGCTTGGTCATCGGTCCCCTTCCGGCCAACGCCGCTGCGCCGCTCTACGCACTGATAGACATATTACACATACTGACTAATCACGTGAACAATCAGTGATCAACTTTGTGTGACAGCGTGCATGCCCATCTCCAACTTCAACACCGGCAGGCGGCGTCCTCCAATGAGCTAAGCGGGCGCCGCTCCACCAGGCAGTGCCAGCCGGACCGTAGATTGCCCGGTGATCGCACTGATCGTCTCGAAATCCTTGTCGACGTGCAGGACCGCCAGCCCGCAGAGCTCCGCGGTGGCGGCGATGATGAGGTCCGGAATTGACGGCCCACGGTGCTGCCCCCGATCGGCAAGCAGCAACTGGACTTCTAGCGCGCGGTCCTCGATTCTCGGTGTCAAATACTCGACTGGCATCGCAGCCAGCGGTGACTCCCGGAATTCGCGGCGTCCGACCTCGCCCGAGTGAGCCGAGTACCCGATTTCGAGTCGCGTCATGTTGCTGATCCGAACCATCCCCCGCTCGATGCGGGTGACCCATTGGTCCACATCGTCGCTGTACGAAAGTCGCACCAAGGCCGATTTGTCGATCAACCATTCGCTCACCCCCACGCCCCACGCATCAACTCTGCGTCGGCGAGGCCGGAAACGGCTTGTTCGAGGCGCTGGAGATCATCGCGCGTGACCGCACTGCGGGTGACCCGCGCATCCTGGGCAAGGCGCCGACGAATGTACTCAACGCGCGATAGGCCCACCTCGGCCGCCCGCGCATCAATGCCAGCCAACACGTCATCTGGCAAGTCCCGAATCAAGACATCACTCATACACTGATGATATCCCGAGATATCGGGTCGCTGACCGCCAGTTATAACACCACACCAGAGCTGGCACCAGCCGTACGCGTGTAGTACAGCAGCCTTGCACGGCTGGTGCGGTTTACCTAGACTTACTGGTGAGCCGATGCATCGTGGTGTCATCGGAAGTGGACCCCAGGAGTTCCTGCCGGAAGACAGGGCCTGGGGCCGCGTCATTTCTGGGGCACTTCCAGCATGGTTACCTTCGACTCAATGATCCCGAAGTGCTCGGGGTCGCCGCTGCGGAGTTGGGTCACCGCGCCACAGCAAGCATCGGGTATCCACAGCATCGCCTCAGTGGGGCCGCCAACGTGATCGAGATGCAGCCGACCCCCTAGAGCGCGCTTTCGCCGCAGGTAGTCCAAGGTGCGCTGGTCCTCCCGGTCGTCCTTGGGGCCGCGGGATTCCACGATCGCCTGCGCGACACCCAAGGCCACCAGCTCGGGCAGTAGCAGTTCCATGCAGATCCGGCGCCGACGTTCCGGGTGCTCGGTGATGCCAGGCCGGGATCGGACGACCACGAGGTGCTCAACGTCGAGCCCTGCGACGGTCTTGGCAATCGTGCGCTGCCGGCCGCGGTCCTCATCGCGCCAATGCAGCTTGCGATGTCGACTCCCTACGAGCAGCGCCCGCATCGCCTCCCGCGCATGCTCAGCACGGCCTGCTTCGCTGATGACCGCGCTGAGGATGTACGTACCGGGATCAACACGTTGATTAGACCCCGATTCATCAATCCAGGCATCGAACGGACTCATGGGCGGTGACGGTATCGGTCCAAGGAGCAGGTTCGCCGGGATCGCCACTCGTGCCGAACCACTAATTTCCAGGTTTACGGAAGACAGCGCCCAACAGTTGCACACCGCTCCCCGCCATTTCATGGCGGGCAGATCGTCAGATCGAGTTCAACGTTGAGGTAACGACAGGCTTGAAGCCCGCCGCTACCGCGCAGTACACGATATCGGCCAACGCCGGCGAGGCCGGTTGCCGCCAGAAACGAATGAGCTCCGCAATCAACGCCGTCCGATAGAACGCCATGTACAGCAGACGCTGACGCAGCGAGTCCGCCGAATCATCCAGATCCAGCGGACCGTTCATATGCGGACTGGTCGCATTGCCGTCGTGACGCTGAGCGACCTCGGCATCGTACGAATCCCAGTCCACGGCGCCCTGGCTCAGCTGATTCAAGAACGTCAGGTCCGCCGCCTCGGCAACGTGAATCGGTCCATCCGCGCCACGCACCGGACCATCCGGGCCCACCGCACCCGCCGTGGCCACCGCCGACTCCACCACACTCCGAGTGATCACCGCAGCCACCGATATCGACGCCGGACCCGAGCCCACCGACGCAATCTGCTGAGCCAGCGCCGGATCAATCGTCGCCAACCGATGCTGATGAGCACCATCAAGCACAGGCACAGACCCCGGCGAGTGCAAAATCGACCGCAGCGTCACCGTCTCGAAATCCGACCACCCCGCCGGACGCGGACCCTCCGCAGTGGTCACCAAAGCACTGCGCACAACCCCAGATACTCTGTCGGACAACACATCCGCATGCGCAGTCAACAGATCCGCCGGTCGCCGCCAACCCAAAAACCCCGACGCCCAACTCCACGGCAAAGCAGGATCAATGGGGGCCAACCGCGCCGTCGTCGGAACGAACACCGAAGCAGGCACATACACCCCACCACCAGCACTAGAACCAATGACAAGCTGCGGACCCAGATGCGTACGCACAACGGCCACAGCCCAATTCACAAACCCGGCATCGATCGTGTTCCACGCGGCATCGGTACCGCGAACCAACCCGTCGATCACTTGCCGAGCCAACATCATGTCCGCGCTCACCTCGGGCTCAGGCATGCTCGCTGCTGTTGCCGCACCCGACGTGCCCGCCATCACCGGAGCGGCACCGCCCTGCTGACCCGACGGTGCCGCCGAAGCCGGCGCGGCCGCCGCCGACGCAGGAGCCGTCGGTCCCGCAGCCGTCGGGCTCGCCGCCGACCCACCCCCAGGCGGAACAAACGGGGCCAGCGGGCCACCACCGGAACCTCCAGCCGCGGGCGGATGCGCCATCATCGGCATACCACCGCCACCACCAACCATCGGTCCCGCAGCAGGGCCCGCAGAACCGCCACCAGCAGCCGCCACCGACGGCTGCACCGGACCCTGCAAAGGAGCTGCCACCGCAGGCGCCGCACCCGGATGCTGGGCTACGAACTTCTCCAACGGAGGCGGCGACACCGCACCCGAAGAACCAATACCCGACGCCAACCCCGAATTGAAGCTCGACGCCGCACTCGTCAATGACCCGCCACTACCCAGCGAGTCTGCTGCCGACGCAGGCGAAGTGAACGCATCCGACAGTGACTTGCCCCCACTGCCCAAAGGATTGCTGAGCCCGGAGGGCATCTGCGGCGGCCGCAAACCACCCATCGCCGAACCCGCCGATGGCATGCCCCCACCCGCAGAGCCGCCACTTGCACCGCCCATCGGCAATCCTGCCGCTGGCAGCCCTGTCGTAGTAGACGGAAGCCCGGTCGCGGTTCCTGGTGCGACGGGGGATCCGTCCGTCGTCTCTCGGACGTCGGTTGCGGTGCCGTCCGGTTCGGTACCGAGCTGCTTTACGTCGCCACCATCCTTCCCCGCAGAATCACCGTCTGCGGGGGCCTCCTCTCCGGGTGAATCTGGCACCGGCTTCTCGTCAGCTTCTTTTTGCTCAGTGTTGCTGGCTGGCTCTGCGACGTTATCCCTTGGTGCGTCGGGTGTTTCGCCGACTGGTGCTTCGGGGATGGGTAGGACGGCGGGTGTGGCGGCGATGTCTTCGAGTGCGGTGCTGTAGAGGCTGGCAGCTTCGGCTTTGAACGGGGCCATGGCTGACACTGCGGCCGAGGTGCCGCCGCTGGATTGGGCGGTGTCCCATGCTTCGGCTGCGGCGTCGGCGACGCGGCTGAGGTCGGTCTTCAATCCGGAGACGATTGCGCGGAATGAATCTGCTGCCGTTGCAGTGGATTTGAAGTGGTTGGCGCCGCCATCGGCGTGGTTGACCATTTTGCGCATCAGCGCGATGCGGGCTTCGCCGCCCTGACCTACCAGTAGGCTCGCGCCTTTGGTCATCTCATTTTGCACGGTGTCGGCGTATCCGGATACCGATGTGGCCATGGCTCTTTCGTCGTCGGCCAGTGCCTGCAAATCAGTTTCGCTGATGGACGGCCAATAAGGTAGGACAGTCAGTGACGATGCTCGCCCTGACGGCCGCTGTATGTCCCCTGCGTTTCCGACTACCGCCGCCATTGAAACCTCTCCGGCCTACTCTTCATCCAAACCGCAGGCCGTCCACACCTGGTCCACGGCGTTCTTTTCTGCATCCAAGCTGTACGGCGGGGGCTCAGCCAGCCCACGGGTACGGACCTTCCCATGTTCCGCAACACGGGCTTGGTACACCGAGGCGATGTCAGTGACAGCAACCCTCACAGGTGCGCTGGCGTCAGGATTCTCGGCCAGTGCAACCTTCAGAGCGGTCACCGCGGGAAGAAGGTCAGAGCCAACTCGATCAGGCCTGGGAATGGCGCTATTGATGATGGCGTAGCTGGTGCACAGGGACACGTCTTGGGCGTGTACTTCCGCCGCTGACGGGGTGACACCACCCGGCGCATTGGTTGGTAGGCCTGCGGTCGGCGCAGCGTCGCTGGCCCCGGAGTCACTTCCGCTGCTCGCGAAGACAGCTCCCAGTGTCACGCCAGCGATTAGTGCGACTACTGCGGTGCCAGCAACGCCAGCTGGGATCAGCCAAGGTCGACGTCGCGATGATGCGGACGGCAGAGCCTCTCCAGGCCGTGGTGTCGGCGGTAGCGCGCCATACTGGCCCGGAGCAGGAGGCAGAGGGGCAGCGCTGTACTGCTGATTGGTGCGCATGTCGTGCATCACTGGGTGGTTCATGTTGTCGCGCCTCCCTGCGGCGATCCCGATAACGGTTGTCTACAGCCTACCAACGCCCACCCACTTTGGTCTACACGCTGATCGTTGCCGGCGCGACGGCCGTTATGTCTGCTGCGTTCTCAGCGTCCTGCGTTTCCAACTGTGTCGCGCTGCCGACGTCCCCGGTGGCAACGGTGCTTGCCGCCCGGCTCATGTCCGCCAAGAACGTCGTACGTTGGGCGGGCCATGTGCTGGTGATGGCATTGATTGCCAGTGAAACCCCATCGGGCTGTGCCGCCCCGCTGGCCAAGCTCCCGACACCCTGCGCAGCTCCGGTGGCGCCGCGAGCAGCGACTGTTGCGGCCTCCGCGCCGGTCGTCGCGCCAGATGCAGGCAGAGCAATCGGGTCGACCTTGATGAGATCTCCCGAGCCACCCGACGGTGTTACTGCTGGCATATCGTTATCCCCTCTGCCCCTTCATGGCTGCTGAAAGCTGGTCAGCAACAGGATGTTTGCGAAGTTCCTCGGGGATCAGCTCAGCGCAGCGCTGAAATAGGCGCTCGGAGATGGCATCGATTCCCTTGCGGGCACGTTCAGCGTTGTCGCCCAGGGCCGCGTTGATCTGATCGTTGAGTTCATCCACGGTGAGTTCACGTTGAAGGCCTTCACGCACATCGAGGTCGATCAACCTGCCGCGGGAATCGTGGACCACGATCACGTCGTCGTCATCGTCGCCGCTGGACAAGAACTCTTCGGCTTCCTCGATCCAGTCATAGATCAGTCCCAGCATCGCGTCGTTGGCCTTGAGAGCCGCCGCTGCCGCTGGGTTAGCGGTCGTCGTGGGCGTTGTCACCGGTTGTTTCCTCCTGAGTCGCGGCCGCCCTGCGGCGGCCTGGACGCTTCCTCAACTGCTCCAACTCACCGAACACTGCCTCGGTATTGGCAGGGTGCCGGTGTACCACCCGTCGATCTGGATGGAGATCTCTATCTCGTTCGCCGGTCTGGCCGCCACCCAAGCCGCCCATCATCGGCGGCATCATGCCGCCCATCGGCATACGTGCCCCCGCGCCGCCAGCAGCACCTGATCCGGCAGCCGTGGGTGGAGCTGGTGGCATCGCCGCAATACCAGGAGCCGCAGCAGCAGGCGACGACACCGACGGAGCCGCAGGAAGACCACCGCCACCGCCACCGCCACTGCCGCCAGAACTTGCTGGGGTCGTGCCGAACGTGTCCTCGAAATCGAAATCGTCTTCCTCAGAGCCCAGTTCGGGCGGACTCATCGAGGGAGCTCCACCTAGGCCTGGGATCGACGGCAGCCCTGACAGTGCCGACATGGGAAGTCCACCGCCACCACTGCCGGGCATCAATCCCGATGCCGCTCCAGCGGATTGACCGACTGTGCCCAGAATCGTGCCCATCACTTCACCGGCAGTGTTCGCAGCCGGATCGACAGCCGACGCCAGCGGCTCGACCGGGGGCTTCGCCTCGGCAGGGGGTGGACCCGGCTCGTCAGTGCCGCTGCTGGAGTCCAGGGGCTGCTGCTCGGTGGAATCGGCGGCGAGCTTTGCATCCTCCTCGCTGTCGGACCCCTCGCCTTTGCCGTCCTTGTCAGCGCCCTCTCGCTTCTTGTCAGCACTGGTCTCGGCCGGGTTGTTGTTGTCCTGGTCAGCGCTCGACGGCCCGCCACCGACGATGGGCGGCGGGGCCGGCGGTGGGTCAGGTGCTGTCGTGCTGTCGACGTTGGCCGCGGCCGCATAACGTGTCTGTGCCGCCAGCGCTTCGGCTTTCGCCTCTTGAAGTTTTGTCGTCGCGGTCATCAAGGGTTCGGTCACAGTCCCACCGCTGGAGGCGTACGTCTGCTGCGCCTTGCGATACTGCGCGTTGAGCGCTGTGAACGTTTCCGGTGTGGGCGTCTCGTTCCGCGCCGTCTCCACGGTTGCGCTGGCGGTCTCAGCCGATGCTGCGAGCTGTCGGGCATAGTCAGCGGCGCTGTTCAACCACTGTGCGTGACGCCGGATCTTCTCCCCGGCGGGCTGATCACCCTCATCCCACGCGGAATCGACACCCGCGCCGGTCCGCTCGATGTCTCCTGCGACGGTAGCGAGGTTCTGGGCCGTTGTGCGTAGCTGCCCTGCCAGCGTCCTGAGCGGCTCAGCACCAGCCCCGCCGTGAATCGTGCGGGACCACACTTCCCCGGTGCTCGGATCAGGCACCGCCGGCACCGGCGGCGCCACAGGTAACGACGGCGCCCCGCCACTTTCGCGGGGTAGGTTCGGCGCTGCGCTGGCCGTGGGGGCTGTCCCACCGCTGGCAATGTGCGCTGCGGCCTCCTGGTCGCCCTGTTGCAACGCTGCCCCGGTGAGATCGACTGCGAGACCGCCAGCGGCACGCTGCAAGGCTGCATGGGTGATCAGCATGTCCAGCCCGCTCGCCCACGCCGTGAAGGACGCGGCCACCGCAGTGGACACGGTATCGGAGGCGGCCGGCTGACACTGGGAGCACTGCGCACCCGGCGCGTGACCGGCAAGCGCGCGGCCATGCGATGCCAGCGCCCCCGGATCAACAGCCACCTTCGCCACTACCAGTCCCCCGCTCCGCTATCGGATCGCACCGCCACCACCCCTATCCGCGCGGGCCCTAGCCGTTGCCGGTGATCGCCGAGATCTGCCGAGCCACATCGTCGTCGTGCTGCTCAAAGCCGATCTTATGGTTGCGCAGTTTGGCCGCGTGTGCACGCGCTTCGGCGGCCACCCGCTGATACGCCTGCTGGCGGGCCAGGTTCTCTCCAGCTTTGGACTGCACGAACGGCTCGTAGATCGCCCCGAGTTGTTCGCGCAGCGCCTCGGGCTGCACAGGTGGCTGGCCGCTGGCCTCCACCGCGTCTGCGTACTCCTCCCACTGCGCCGCCAGTTGTGCTTGCGCGTCGGTGTCGAGGGCGATTGCTTCGCCGCCGCTGTTGGCCATCTGAGCACCTTCCTGTCACACATGAATGTATAGAACTGTTCACGTACTGACTCATTGTGTACGGTACGTCTGAGTAAGTGCAACCCTTTCCGCGTGTCGCTAACAGTTAGCACCGCTCCGGTCTGAAAGAGTCTGAGTTTATGGCGATTCGCAGCACACACAAGGGCGACCGAGCGCAACTCGGACCCCGCGTCGATCGGGTTGTCTACGACGCAGTGGCCGCCAACAGCGGTCAGTACGGAGCCGACGGCATACCCATGTCCCAGTGGGTTGCCGACCTCCTAGCAGCCATCGTTGGCCACCCCGAACTCATGCGCGAACTCGACGGCGAAGACGTCGCCCAGATCCTGGCCCGCGCCCTGGACAACCCAGAGCTGCGGCGCACCCACGGCCGCCGACGCGAGGAGGGCCTGCCGCTGGCGATGTAACACACCCAGCCCCTGACTAAAGAAACCTCGTGGCCGGCTAACAGGGGCTACACCCGAACATCTGAATACCGGATCGCGGTAAACCCCCGGAAATGACAAAAGCCCCCGAAGGGGCTCTGTCCCGGTTTCAACCGAAGTGTGCAGCTTCGGTTCGGATTACCGATATCCACATCCCCTCTGGAAGGGACTAGTCTTGATGGACTCGTCTCACGATAGCGCATATCCAGACCTTGTGCCAGACCCGGCACAGGCTGCGTTGGCAAATCGTGATCTTCGTAAAATCAGCCCCACTGGCCAGCTACCCACCCGCCCCGCGGCCGGTGATGCGCGGCCACTATGAGCGCTGCGCTACACACCACTCCCGCAGAGGTGCACCCCGCCGAGGTATGGGCTGGTCTGGCACCTTTAGCTGCGGCTCCAGGCCGCCACCAAATGCGCCTGTGGACCCCCGATACCGGCAAGTTCTCCCAGACCGCCAAACTCACCGCCAAATGGCCCACTCAGCCAGCGGCCGTGTACCTCTACTCAGCAAACGCAACAACCGTCCTTCTAGCGCTAGATTTCGACACAAGCCGAGGCGACGCCGCCGCCGTCGAACGCGACCTGCGCACCGCCGAAAACTGGCTCATCCGCTGCGGTGCCCGCGTCGTCACCGACTACACCGACGACGGCGGCCGCCACCTGCTGTGCCCCCTCGCCATCGGCACCACCGCCTCACTGCCCGAAGTCACCGCCCTCATGCGCGTGCTCGCCGGCCACCTCCCCACCCTGGACATCGCTCCTGCCCTCAACCCCGCCCAAGGCTGCATCAGCCTGCCCGGCACCCTCNCCAAACGCGGCGGCTACCGCCATCTCGATGGCACCCTCACCGCCGCCCGAGCAGCCTTCATCGAGCGTTCAGAACCCGGCATGCTCCCCCGGCTCTACCAGCTCCTCGGCATGCTCAAACCCGCCACCCCAGACCCGTCACCTCCCGAGGAGCCACACGACGCCAGCGCGGCCGGCTACACCACCGGGGAAGGTGAAGACCGCCGCCTCACCCCCGCCTANACCCGCACCGACCCCCTACCCGACAGCATCGCCGCCTTCGCCACCCGCGGCGACACCGCCCCCACCGATCGCCCCCACTGGAAAAGTCCAAGCGAAGCCCGCTTCGCCACCGTCGTGGCCGCACTCGACCGCGGCCACACCGCGGCAACGCTGCGCGACCTCATCGCCCCCGACGGCCCATGGCACGACGGCCTCGGACACGCCTACAAACGCTACGGCCACGGCGCCGACCGAGCCCTACTCCGCGACATCGACCGCGCCTTCGACTGGCTCATCGCAAACCCCCTTCTATACCGACGCCCGCAGCACAAGCAGAAGTACCCACAGGGGGGTTCTTTAACAACAGCTACTCACAAGAGCGGGTTCACAGGCCCCCCCGAGCTACGCCACTGGCTGGCCAACGCGTTCAGATGGGCCGACCTTGAATATGCTGGGCAGCGTTACCGCTGGACCGTGCACGCTGTGTTGCAAACTCTCGCCGTGCACGCCCTCAAAGCCGGCGACAAAAGCACGGGAACCTGGGTGGTAGGGGTCGGAGGACGAAGTCTTTCCCTCGGCGCTGGGCTACTCAGCCCCGACGCTGTGTGGCGAGTCCTGCGAGATCTCAGGGACCGTCAAGGATCACCGATCGTCCTCGTGCGCAGCCACATGGGTCTAGAGGCCGACTACTACGCTCTGACCAGCCAGAACAACGTAATCAGAGGCCTCAACCACCACTGCGAGCGTGTACGAATCGAAGCAGTCCACGACATATGGCACATCCTGGGACACCACTTACGCCGAATCTACGAACTCATCGCCCACCACGGCCTGACCCATCGCGAAGACATCTACGCCGCCGCTGCGGTATCCCGAAGCACCGGAGACGACGCGGTGCGCCAACTACAAATCCACGGACTCATCGCAGCCACAGCGCCCAAAATGCTTGGGCCAGGGCCAATCACCCCCCACACCCTGGCCGAAGCACATCAACTCCCCCACCTACGAGAACAACGCCAACAGACCTACCGTGAACAACGCGCGCAATGGCAACAATGGCTCGATATCCGGGAACGCCTGAAAAACGCGGACGTCTCTTTCGCCGCTGCGAGCGCACCGGGAGGCGACGCAGACCAATCATCTCCGCCGTACAACGCATTCGCTGACACTAAGGACTACCTGGAGTCAGTTCTGCGCACCGGACCTCCAGAGGACATCGAACGTTTAGAAGATCACGCGATCGGCCTGATCGAAACCATCATGGGGGCAACACTGCTCACTCGACGCGCAGCAGCCCCGCCGAAACCGTCACAGTGACGATACGCGGCCCTTGGAGATAGACGTGCCCAAACCATCACGAGGCGAGGGCATGCGACTGCGCAATGGGCTTGTCGGACGCCTGTGCGAGCATGAGCGCCAGAAGCTAAATGCTAAATGGGGAAAGGGGGTCTCACAGTGGACACCATCGTGATCGCCGTCGGGATGCCGTTTTGTCTCGCATTCTTGGACCAGCCCATCGATGAAGTCGTGACCCTCTGGGAGTCGTGGGTCGAGTCAGGCGAACTTGTTCGCGCGCGCCACGAAGACCCGACCCGCGATGCCGTCATACGACTACGGCCCGCCGTTCTGGGTGTCGCGGAGTTCATCGCGAACGAGCCAGCCGGTCGACTCTTTGCGGACCGGATGCTCTGGTCGCTGCCATCCCTGATAGCGCTCCCTGGCGCTGCTGACTACGCACCGCAGAATTCCCACTATTGGACGCTCCAGATGAACGGATTTGCGGCGAGACCAGAAGTCGCCGCAGACGGGTCGACCGGCCTAGTTTTGTGCAGATGGGACTTCGGCCGGCTGTAGCCACGCGAACCAAGCGCCACGCTGAGGTGGGTGGTTCACCTCCAGCTCAGCCAAGGCCTGGCCCCTCCGCTTGCAGGTCGACTCGTTGCGTGCGGACCTGGCCACCCACCGACGGCAGGCTGACATAAGCCGTCGATGGCGGTCGAATTGCTCTTCGGGCGTCCCGGGCGGACGGGAACCGAGGGGAAGCGACCGAAGAGCTTGTCCGGCCCTCCCCCCCGTGCGGGCGCCGGGGCATCGAGGATCAGCAACCTTCGATCATGTCGCGCACGGGGCCCCAGGTCTCGCCCGGAGCCCCCCCGGATCGGCCGAACTATGATCGGGGCGACCTTGGGGCTGGACACCGCCGGTGTGGACGCCTCCGGGCCGCCAACCTCGCCGCATGGGGCGCTGGAGGCGCTTGACCATCGGTCGCTCAACCAGCAAGTCGTGCGTCCCCATCTCTGGCCACGTTGACCCCCCACCCCAGCAGAAGGTTCCCCCCCGATTTCGCTCTCGGTTGGTACCTAAACAGCTTCGCTATCAAAATCCTCCGTCGCACACCGGTAGGCAACGGGTTAGGCGCTATAGGGCCACGTCATCGCTTTGCACTAGGCTCGCATCGCTCCATACTCGTTACTAACGTCACTGTGACGTAAGCCGCGCTAGCTAACTGTTGCCAGCGGCATATCTCCTGGTAGTCGCTGTTCACCGTGCCGTACAGCCATTCTACATTAGAACGCTAGAACGGTTGTACGATACATTCGTTAATTATTTAACGCTTCCAACGTACTATCGTTTCAGTCTTCAACTGTGATAGGCTTACAGCGTTTGATCGGTACAGCGTTTGATCGGTACAGCGTTTGATCGGTACAGCGTTTGATCGGTACAGCGTTTGATCGGTATCTCAATGCTTCGATAGAAAGACACAAACCAATGGCGAAGATTCTCGTCACCCACTCACGAAAGGGTGGCGTCGGAAAAAGCACCAGCGCGTACGAAGTCGCATATTCGCTCGATGCCGTCCTGGTGGACCTCGAGCACGACATCGCCGGCGTCACGTCGATATGGGGGGACCGGCCACTCGACCGAGCCAGGGTTCCAATCCTGGACGCACTTGCGACCGGCCGGACCCCGAAACCCCTCAAGGGGTACCGCAAGCCTCGGCTTGTGCCAGGGCACCCGCACCTTGACAAGGAAGCGCCCAGCCGCGAGCAGATGTCAGAGGCCCTGCTGAAATGGGCGGCGGAGTGGGACACCGATTGGGTCGTTGTCGACACGCATCCGGGGGCCGGTGAGCACACGCATGGTGCCCTTGCTGTGGCAGATGTCGTCCTGGCGCCTACAACCCTAGATCTCCTGGATCTTCGAGGGTTGGAGCAGCTGGTGGACGAGATGGTCGACTACCCGATTGTGGTGCTGCCGACCAAGGTCCGCGCAGTCCCGGCCGCAGTCGGGCTGAAGAAGCTTGAGCAGATCACCGCTGGAACTCCCGTTCAGATCGCACCGCCGATCCCGTTGGTCGCCGACCTGCCCAAACGAACCAAGCGGATTGCTATCACGTCTGAAGAGCCGCCCGCTAAGCCGTTCCGGCTCCTGGCTGAGCGCTACAAACTGGTGTGCGAATTCGTGAAGGAGTACGTGAATGAGTAACGGGATGGACATCCTCAAGGCGCAGCGGGACAAACGCAAGTCGGTGGGCAACGAGATGCCCAAGCCGATGCACGGCCCCCGGGCTACGCCGGTGAGCATCCCTGTCACGAGTGAAGGGGCGGGGGAGCCCACGTCGCCGTCTGTGCCGGCGGCGACGGAAACGCCCGCTTCGTCAGTGGCACTGTCGGCCCCGTCGACTGAGCCTGCCGTGACGCCGAGCGCCAAGGCGAAACGTCCAGCAGCACGGGACAAGTCGGACAAAGCTGCGCCGAGCCAGCCAGCTAGCAACAGCTCCGAGCTTTACCCGACAACGGCGTACCTGGAACTGGAAGAGGACAAGTACATACGTCGTGCGCTTGAAGCCGGGCGATACGGCAAGCCCAAGGTCACCTCGGCAAGCGCGGTCATCCGCTATGCGGTGCGTCACTTGGCCGAACACATGACTCCCGAACAGGTTGTCGCCGCGATCCGCGAAGCTGCGCCCGAAACGTCCAACCAGGGGAGAATCCGCCTTTAATCGCTCTACCGTTCTATCGATAGAACTCGCCGACGCGCCAC
Organism: Mycolicibacterium austroafricanum; assembly: GCF_902705885.1. Taxonomy (GTDB): domain Bacteria; phylum Actinomycetota; class Actinomycetes; order Mycobacteriales; family Mycobacteriaceae; genus Mycobacterium; species Mycobacterium vanbaalenii_A. The sequence goes on from NZ_CACSIP010000007.1 coordinate 14,384, forward strand.
GATCATCCATTGTGCACTGTTGCGCTATATGTATGCCAACAGTGCATGTAAACTCTGCGGCAACGTGGCGGCGCGGGCACTCACCACCACGTCCACTAAGTGACCACTGCGCAAGGGGACTGGGAGGCGATCATTACGGCCGTCGTGGACCAGGACCACCCCGGCGACCCCGATGTCGCCCTACTCGCACGCCACGTCAAAGCACGCCTACGTCGGCAGGGAATGTCGGTGCTCGCCGCATCGGAGTATGGAATCCTGTCGCGCTCGACGCTGACGGCCATCACTCAGGGTGCCGACCGGGTGCCGAGCTACCGGACGCTATCCAAGCTCGATGACCTGCTGAGCTGGGAGCCTGGATCAGCAGAGCGGGCTCTGCATGGCGGAGAACCGGTACCGCGCGAGGACGGCGTCTACGGCAAACTGCCGGCCCCACCTACCGACGCACCGGAAGAGGACGTCGCCGCGGCGACGGCAGCGCTCAACGATGTCTTCGACACGAGTTTCGAGGACCCGGCCGGCTGGGACTATAACCACCTGCTCCGGTGGATTGATCAGCGCCTACGCGAACTCAACATGACGAAATCCAAGTTCGCCGCCATTGGGGGACCGGCCCGCGCGACGCTGGCGACTCTAGGTAAGCGGGGCTTTGGCCCGAGCGCAGAAACCCTTGATCGGATCGACACATTCTTGCTGTGGGAGCGTGGATCTGCACTCACAGCTCTTCGCGGCGGCACGCCGGTGCGCAAAGGCCCCAAGGTGGCGCCGAACCCGGCACTGGTCCCGCTCAACGGTGCCCTGGACACACTCAATGCTGTGAAGGTGCGTCTGACCCGCCAGAGTCAGAGCCTTTCTCAGCTACATTCGGATGTAGACGAGGCGCTGGAGCGTGTCAGCGTCGCGATCAGTGAACTTGGTGACAGAGAACGCCTTGATGCGTTGCTGTTGTCGGAGATGGGCGACCCCGAACAGGGTGATGCCGCAGGAACGGGAGAAATCCATGACTAGCGGTATTGCAGTAGGGGAGCGCCGACTATGGCCGACACCGAGGACCAGGGTCTGTTCAGCGTCGAGGAATCGGAGCACAGTCACAGTGACCGAGTGGATGCGCCAAGCCGTCGAACAGGTGTACCGCCAACAGATCGGGACACCTCCGGGGTGGTCCCCGGAGCAGACAGAGCTGTTTCTGAGCCTGGTGACCCAGCGGCTGGACGATCAGGCCGCGGCCCTGGCACTGGAGCTGGGGGAGCAGGCGGTGCAGAGCTGGACCCAGCAGCACAACGGCCAGCCGGACCACGAGACGACAGTCGGCCTGCACGAGACGGCTCTACAGAACGCACGCGAAGCGATCGTGCGCCAGAGCCTGTACGACCTCATTCCGCAGCCACCGGAGGGACGCGACAGCCCGCCGCCAACACCGGCCGATATTCCCTGGACTCAACGGTGGCGGCATCTGATCTATCGGGCCGAGCCGAGCGAGCAGATCGAGGAACTCGCAGACCATCTGTGGCCGGACCGCAGCGCGATGTTCCGGGTCAAGGCGGCATTTCTGCTAGCAACCCGGCTGGAAGAAAACCGGGCGATTCCCACCGCCCCGGGCCAGCGCCTGACCCACGACCTGGGAGTCGAGGTCGCCGAAGCGATGACAGCCGAGGGGTATCCGGGCGAGTAGCCCGCAGGCGTAAAGCTCAACCTCTGGCCGAGGACGATCCGCAACTTGCGCTGTTCGCCGAGGACTCCTTCGACCTGCCGACCGATCCGCGCATCATCGACCCCGGTGGCGCTCCACTGCCGCCGCTCATACCGGCAGCACCCGACCAGGACAGCGCCCAACCCGACCACGGGCACTCAGCCGCTATCGATGCCCTGACCCTCAAGCGGCCCGCACGCACCGTACCGATCGGCGACGACACCACCGCCACTACGCTCACCGCTGCCTCACTGGCCACCGCCCCGGCCGCGACGGCGCAGCCTCCCGCAACCCCTACCGTCGCCGCCAGCGACGCGACCGTCAGTGACCCCGAGACGGGCGCATTGCCATTGCCGCCGGCCATCGACTACCGGCCCGGCACCACCATCGCGGTCCCGTCAGGCGCCAAGGCCCGGCTCACCGCCAACCTTGCCGCCATCGACACGCTTATCGCGCTCCAAGGCCAACAGCGCCACGCCACCGCCGCCGAACAAGACACCTTGGCCCGCTGGTCGGGGTGGGGCGCGATCCCCGAGGTCTTCGACACCCGCACCGACACCTACGCGGCCCAGCGCGACTACCTCAAAGAGGCACTGGGCACCGACCAATATCAGGCTGCCTCTAGAAGTACGCTCAATGCCCACTACACCGACCCCGCCATCGCTGAGCAGATGTGGAAAGCGTTGCAGCACGCCGGATTTACCGGCGGCCGGGTCCTGGAGCCCGGGTGTGGCGCGGGAACGTTCATCGGCCTGGCGCCCGAGGCGGCGCAGATGGTCGGCGTAGAGAAAGACCCCATCAGCGCCGCCATCGCCGCCCACCTCTACCCCTCAGCTCAAGTCCGAGCCGAAGGCTACGAAACAACCAACGTCCCCAACGGCTCCTTTGCCGCGGTAATCGGCAACGTCCCGTTCGGAAACTTCGCCCTACGCGACCCCGCCTACAACCCTCGCCGACTGTCCATCCACAACCACTTCATCGTCAAGTCCCTGGACCTCACGGCCCCCGGCGGCTACCAGATCGTTCTCACCAGCCGCTTCACCATGGACAACGCCGATCCCAAAGCGCGCCGCGAAATCCTGTCCCGCGCCGATCTCCTCGGAGCAATACGTTTGCCGTCCAACGCCTTCCGGCGTGTGGCGGGCACCGAAGTAGTCACCGACATCCTCGTGCTGCGCCGCCGCGAAGCCGACCGAGTTATCGAAGACGGCGCTGACGACTGGCTACACACTGCACCGCTGACCGTGGCCGCCGATGACGGCCCCGACACCGAAATCGACATCAACGCCTACTTTCACCGCCACCCCGACAACATCCTCGGCCAGCCCAGCCTCGGCCACGGAATCCACGGCCATCAGACCCTTAACGTGGCTGCCGACGAATCCAGTCCATTGGCCCTGCAAGTCGGGCACCGCCTGCGCGCCATCATCGACGGTGCACTGGATCGCGGCCAAGGGCTCACCGCCACCGCCGCCACGTTGACCGAGGTCAACGACGTCAGTTTCGATCCCGGCCTCATCACCGCCGCTACCACAAGGCTCCCGGCGCGCGACACCCTGCGATTCGATGAAGCATCCGATGAGTTCCAGACCTGGACAGAGGACACCTGGAAGACCGCGAAGGTCTTCAACACCCGCAAGCAGGAGACCATCCACCTGCTCAAGCTGCGTGACGTCGCCAACGCGGTCGTCTCATCGCAACGCGCGGGCCAGCCCAGCGATGTCCGTGAACAACTGCGCGGTGAACTCAACCGGCTCTATGACACCTACGTCGCCAAACACGGACCTATCCAACGCTTCAAGTGGAGCAAGCCGTCAGTCATCACCCAGGACCGCCACGACAAGACGCTAGCGAAATCCATCGAACGGTGGCGGCAGAAAAACCCCGAGCAGCACACTGTGCCCGCCGAGCTCCTCGAAACGTGGGACGAGCAGGCATGGGAAACACCCAGCCAGTACAAGATGCGCCCGCACATCGTCACCGCGCTGCGCAACGACCCCGGTTGGACCACAGTTCTGGCGTTAGAGGGCTACGACGAACTCACCGGACAGACACGCAAGGCACCGATCTTCTCGGTAGACCTGCTGAGCCCACCGCAGGTCCGAGACCGCGCTGAGACCGCCGAAGAGGCCCTCGCTATCAGCCTGGATCAAAACGGTGGCGTGGACATCCTGCACATCGCCGCCCTGCTGAACATCGACCCTGCTGCCGCGCGAGAAAAGATGCGTGGTCTGGTCTTTCCCTCCCTGCGCGACCCCGACATTCTCATCCCCGCAACGCAGGCACTATCCGGCAACGTCCGCCAGCAGCTACGACAAGCACAGGCAGCCGCCGAACACGACCCGCGCTTCCACGAGTACGTCGCTGCGCTGCGCGAAGTCCAGCCAGTCGACCGCGAAGCCAGCCAAATCAGCGCTCGCCCCGGATCACCCTGGATCGACGCCAAGTACATCGCCCAGTTCGCCAGCGAGACCTTCAAAGCCGCTGACGCGACACCAGTGGACGTCAAGGCCGACCACGTACAGGGAGTCTGGTCGATCGAATGCCAAAGCCGAAACACTGCCGCCATGACCGAGACCTGGGGTACCCGGTTCCCTAAACGCGATGCCATCTCCTTGCTCGAAATGGTCTGCAATAACCAAGAAATCGCCATCCGATACACAAAAGAGGAGACCGAAACCACCGGCCGGACCGGTGTCAACCGCAACGCCACCGTCGCCGCGCAAGCCAAAGCCACCAAGATCAGCGATGCGTTCCAGAACTGGGTATTCGCCGATGACACCCGCCGCACCGAACTAGTTGCCACCTACAACGAGCGCTTCAACAGCCTGCGCGCACCCAAGTACAGCGGAGCAGCATTAACGCTGCCCGGTCTGTCACACCGGTTCACCCCACACACCCATCAACGCGACGCGGTAGCCCGCATCATCGCAGAGCCCAACGTTCTTCTCGATCACGTTGTGGGAGCAGGGAAATCGGGAACCATGTTCATGGCAGCCATGGAACTGCGCCGCCTCGGACTGGCCCGCCAACCCTGGATCGTGGTCCCCAACCACATCATCGAACAAGTTGGTAAGGAAGCCAAGTGGTGGTACCCCGGCGCGGAAATCCTGCTCGGCACACCCGGAACCGATGCAGTAGGCCGGCGCCGATTCGTGGCCCAATCAGCCACCTCGGACTGGGATATGGTGATCGCCCCCGAGTCGTTGTTCATGGGTATCCCCGTCGGCCACGACGCCCAGCGCGACTACATCGCCCGAGAATCCAAGATGCTGCGCGAATCACTGGAGAACATCACCGGAGATAACGCCACCGCCGCCACCGTCAAACGGCTCGAGGCGGCACTGCAACGCTACGAATCCAAGCTCGAGAAACTCACCGACCAAGAAGGCAAAGACACCGGACTTCTGTTCGAACACACCGGGTGTGACTACCTGATGATTGACGAAGCCCACATGTACAAAAACCGGACCCGCCTGAGCCCCGTCAAGGAACTCGCCTGCCCGGACGGCTCCGACCGCGCCGACGACCTGGCCATGAAAATGGAACTCCTACGCAACCGCCGACGCGAGGACGCCATCGCCGCCGGCCGCACACCCACCCCCGCCGACGAGCGAGTCGCCACCTTCGCTACCGGAACCCCGATCGCAAACTCCCTCGGCGAGCTATACGTCATGCAACGCTACCTACGCCCCGACCTGCTCGAAGACGCCGGAGTGCTGCACATCAACGACTGGGCAACGACGTTCACCGCCACCGTCAACACCGTCGAAGTCAACGCGACCGGCACACAGCTCAAGCCAGTCACCCGAGTCGGAAAATTCTGCAACCTCCAAGAGCTGCTGCGTATCTCGTCGGTCTTCACCGATGTCATCACCCGCGACCAAATCGGCTTGAAACTGCCCGAACTCAGCAACGACGGCAAGCGCACCATCGTCAGCATCCCCGCCGACCAAACCCTTCGGGACTTCATCACCGACCTCGGCTACCGAGCCGGCACTCTCGATCCGAAAAACCTTGCCCGCGACAACATCCTGAAAATCTCCAACGATGGCCGCGAAGCCAGTCTCGACCCGCGCATGGTCCACCTGCCCGAACCAACCCACTCTCGGACCGCCGCAGTCGCTGAGAACATCATGGCCGTGCACCAGCAGTACGCCGACACGATCTACAAAGACCCCCAATACGGTCACGACATGCCCACACCCGGCGGGCTGCAAATCGTCTTCTGCGACCGCGGCACCCCCAGCAAAGGCAGCAAGAAAAAGAACGACTTCAACATGTACGGCGCTATCCGCGACGACCTGATCGCCCGGGGGATGCCCGCCGAGAAGATCCGCTTCATCCACGACGCCGAAAAAGCCGAAGACAAGCTGCGCTTGTTCGATGACTGCAACCGCGGCCAGGTCTCGGTGCTCATCGGCTCCACCGAGAAAATGGGCACCGGAACCAACGTCCAAACCCGCGCTGTCGCACTGCATCACGTCGATGTTCCATGGCGGCCGGCCGATCTCGAACAGCGCGAAGGCCGCATCATCCGGCAAGGAAACCAAAACGAGACCGTCAGCATCTTCAACTACGTCGTAGAAGGCTCCTATGACGTGGTGATGTGGCAGAAAATTGAAGCCAAATCACTGTTCATCGCGCAGGTCAAACGTGCCGACATCAGCGTCGATGAAGTCGATGACATCGGTGGCAACGAAATGACTGTCGCGGCCGCCGAAACCAAGGCGCTGGCCACCGGAGACCCCCGCTACGTCCGCCAGGTCCAGCTCCAAGACGACATCGAACACCTCGCCGCTCTCGAACGGGCCTACCACGACGGCATGGCGGCCCGCGACCGCGATATCCGACAGCGCCAGCGCCAACTGGACATCACCACCTCCCAACTTGACGCCCTCACACCCACCGTGGACGCCATGGCGTCCCGGCCCGCCGACGCCCCCGTCGACATCGTGGTCGAAGGACGTCGCTACCCAGAACGCAAAGACTGCGCCGCCCCCTTCGCCGAAGTCTGCCGCCGCGTGTACGGCTCGTTGAACAACTCGGCATCCTGGGATAGCCAGCCCCTGAACACCGCGATCAACGGCATGGCTCTACACGCCCGCCGCGACCACGTGGGCGATCGGCTCTGGATCACCCTCGAAGGCCCCTCGGCAGAAATCGCGTTCACCATCCAAGACCTGCACGACAGCGCACCCAAGGTAGGGGAGACCAACGGGGCCAGCAGCGCCAAAGCGCGCGGCCTGCTGACCCGAGTGGAAAACCTTTACAAAGACCTTCCCGCCCATCGCGATCGACTCCAGCTCCAGCACGACCACCTCACCCACGCACTCACCGATCTCACCAACACCGAGGTCGAACCATTCGACCGCGGCGACGAGCTGGCCGCCAAACGCGAAGAACACACCACCCTGACCACACTGCTGCAACTGGAGGCCCAGTCCGAAGCAGCCAAGGCAAAGGCCGCCGAAGCACAGCAGCGATTGTTGGCCGCCGGCCGCCAACCAGGCTGGTCACTGCACCTGAACCCCACCCCATTCCTGATCGGAGAATCCGGGCTCGCCACCGCCGACCAATACCGGTTCGCGCAAGGGCTCGCTGAACAGGCCCGCGCCAGCGAGTACCGAGACGCCCAGCGTGAGGACCACCAAGAGCGCAGTGACGATGGGAGGACATTGTGAGCGCCCCAACGCCGCCCTCAGCAGATCCATGGTGGAGCTACGCGGTCGGAACCGCCGCCGCCCTACGGTCAGGCAAGGAACCGCCGACCGTGGCTGTACACGGCCCATTCCTGAACTCCAACGAGGTCGCCCGACTGAGCAGCCCCGCCACCTACAGCCGTCTCGCCGCCGGCGACGGCAACTATGAACGCGCCCAAGCACCGTTCATGGTCAACCCGGTCCTGATGGCCGCCGCCATGGCCGGCCAAGGTGTCGTCAACAGCCGACGACGACGTGACGCGGACCGCAGCAGTCAACCCCAATGGACCAACTACCGCGACGCCGCTGTCTTGACCACCAACCAGCGGCTGATGTGCAGCCGCCCCCAAGGCGGGTGGACATCGTTCTGGTACAGCGAAATGGCTGAGTTCTACCCCGATCCCCACCGCCGGGCAGTCACCATGTCCTTCGCCGACGACCACACACCGCCACTGCAACTAGCCGGGCCCGCGGTCCCTGCTATCGCGCTCTGGGTCGGACACTCCGTCTACGGGGACCGATGGCACGAAGACCCCCGCTTGGCCGCCCTGCTGCCCAGCCAGGCATCCCAGGAGACCACCACACCCCAGCAGGCCGCCGAGCGCCCCGCTGCTGCAAGCGAGGACGGTCTCACCGCCGAGCAGCAGGCCTGGTGGGAGCGTCACCGCCCCCGCCACAGCCGCCACCACAGCTCCCAGGGCGGGCTGGAGCTATGAGCACCCGCACCCTGCCGCCGCTGGTCATCGCCGCCGAGCTAGGTCGCTACGCCAGCTCCCGATTCGACCACCTCACCGACGGGCGTCCGCTCTACATTCCCGGCTTTCGCGCCGAAGCTGACCCTGTGGTGGCCGCCGCGCAGGCCTCGCTCTACCACCACCCATACAGCGTCAGCCAACTACCGCTGCTTACAGTCCACTTCGACACTATGCTCGACCCCGAACCCGCCACCGCGTGGTTGGTCAGCCTGGCCCACCTTGCCCACCACGACTGCCCCGCATGCGTGAGCACCTGGACAGAAGCCGAGCGCTGCGCCCAGGAACTACCAACCGCCAGCCCTCAGTTTCACGTCGTGGAAACCCCGACCGCTGTCGTGCTGCTGCACTACGAAGACCACCCCTAGTTAGCGGTTCCCACCTTCGGGAAGATACACCGGATGCGACTCCAGCCCACGCGATGTGACAGCACAGCTGCATACTGCGCACCGACCTGCTGGGAGGCATCCGACATTCCCGGAGACGGCATGGACATCACGACCCCTTTCCGCTGGCCACCTTCGCCGGCAACACCACATCGACAGGAGAGCCATCGTGCGTTCGCCAGGTCGCAGTCATGCTGTCAGCGTTCACTTCCAAGATGCTGGAGATCTGCCCTGACAAGGCCGAAAGCCACGGTCCCTCCATTTGTCGCACGTTGAGGACAGCGTGCAGATCCAAGCTCCGCCCTTGCCGCAGCAAACGATTCAACATGGAGACCGTCTCCTCGGACTCCGCTCGTGCCACATAGCCTTCGCGCGTTAGAACTGGCGGGAAGCCGTCAATCAGGTGATCGTCAATGTCGACAACCACCACTACCGCAGGGACGTTCTCGCCCAGGTCGCGCTGCTCACCGGCGCGCGGTCTGTGCAATTCAGCGAAATCCCTTGCCCCAGCCTGCAATAACGTACGCGCTCGCTCTTCGATCAGGTGGTTGACCTGTCCAACTTCCCCCTGTGTGGTCAGCACCTCAACCCCACGCCGAGGAGGCCGTGCGGCCAGCGACTCGACCATCAGCTCGACTGCCCTGCAACGACCGAACCGCGACGCACCGATCACCGCCACGTGCGGACCGTCCCCCCCGGCAGCCATCTCCTCGATACCAACCCAGCAAGGACGACCAGCGGCCTTGCCGATCACGACCTGGAGGGCGCTGTCAGCGTGAGTGACGGCACGCAGAGCCACCGGATACGGCGTACCCGGGAACCGTCGTTGATGGTCGCGCGCTGCGCGTTTGCGTGCATTCGATGACGCCATGAAATCACGAATCCCTTCAAAGACACGTGTGCGTAGCTGCCCACATCAACCGACGCACGATCTTTGTCGGGAGCGCGTGACCCGGTGAGTCTGGTCCCCGGAAAGTAGTTCGGTTCGGTGGCAATTCCGATGTGGGCGGAACTGCGACGCGACCGGGGGAGTCCGCCTTCGCGCAATGGCGTTGCCTGCCAAGATACCTCATCGACTGCCTAATCTGGCGCTATGCGGTGGAGCCGTCGAGGGCCTGCTCCAGTTCGTCGGCGTAGTCGGTGATTTTGTCGCGCTCCGCGCCCAGCGCCCGCATCACGGCGCGGGCTTCCGCGCTCTTGAGGACTTCGGGCATCCGTGTCACCACGGCTCCCAACTGCTCGGCAGCGTTGCGCAGCCGGTATGAGCGCATCCGCGGGTCGGTCTCTAGCGGGAATACGAGGCTGTGGACCGGGTCCACCTCGAACTCGACGGGCGTCTCTTCGTTATGCCGAGGGTCATCACTACCGGCGATGATGCGTGCATAGGTGTGATCTAGGACAATCAGCCGCCGCATCTCGGACTCCATCCGCGCGACGAGGATCAGCAAGGTTCTCGGAATCTGCACATAGACGTCACTGACGGCATTTTCAGGTGAAAAGCCATACGCCCGAACCGTTTCGGCCGCCTCTCGCACCTCAGCGATCAGGTATCGCACACCAGCGACGTCACACCGAATGACATTCCCACCCTCGCGATCTCGGCGGATCTGCTCCACTGTCTCGCGACTCCATCCCTGAAAGCGTCCACCGACGACAGCATCCGGGGCAACAAAACGGCCCGCCCTGATCTCCGAGTTGAGTGCATCCCTGCTAATCCCCAGCTCATCAGCTACTTGCGTGCTGCTCAAATAATTCTTCATGGGCCAAGTATAGAGCTAAACACATTTGTGCGCCACAATTGTGCGACTACGTTGTAGTGTGTCCTCCACTCGGAGTGGTCGTTGCCGACAACCGAGCCCGAGACCTCGGTAAACGACAAATCTGCATCAGATCAAATGAGAAAGCCATGCTGTCCCCAGGCGTAGCGAGAAGGCCCCCGGGCAGATGGGCGACCGGGCATGCATGTCCGCCATGCCGACAGCTCGCGCCGCCCCCGCGGACGTTGCGTCACTGTGACGTTTTGGCCCAGTTTCAGTGCGTGCGGTAGGCGTGTGCGCGATGCTCGATCCGGCCGACGTAAAGCGTGTGGTCGTCGGGGAGTAGACGAAACGTCACCCGGTAGCTTCCTCGCCGCGCTACACGCCAGCCTTCCAGTTCGAACCGCAAGGGCTTGGACATGAGGTACGGATCTGTGGGCAACGTGGCGGTGATGAACTCGGCCATCGCTGCGGACACCTTGTGTGGCAGGCGGTCTAACGCGCGCATCGCGCCCGGCGACAGCTGAACCAACCATGGCTGTGGTTCGCTCACCGCAACCCGTACCGTTGCCGCAGGTCCGCACCTGACACGGCGTTGCCGGCCGCATAGTCGGCATCGGCTTGTCGAAGTTCCTCGACCAGTCCAGGTGTGCGCAGCGCGTGCAAGGTTTCATTCAGTGACTCCAGGTCGTCGGCAGACATGATCACGGCCGCGACCCGTCCGTGACGCGTGATCTGGATGATCTCGTGCGTCGTGTCGGCTTCCTCTACGAGCGCCGACAGCTTGTCTTTGGCTTCACTCAGCGGTACATTCCTCATGCGTCGAGTATAGCCAGGTTTCTGGCCTGTGACTAGCCTGATATTTGGCCGATAACTTAGATTATGTCAACCTGGCCAGATAGCCGCATGTCCGACTGGCGTGTTCCCGTTGTGTCCGTTCTCGTTGAACTTGGCGGTTATCGCAATCGAGTTGGCGGTTGACGAATTGCGGCCGGCGTCCCGATTAAGCTCTGCGGCGCTGCCTACTTATTGCGGGTCAGCCCATCACGCTCATGCGAGCAGAACACACACGGCTGGCCGTCTTCACTGCCGTACTCGACGAACCTGGCCACCTCACCGACGAGCGCACGCGCCGTCTCCGTGTCCAATTCCGCTCCCTGCGAGCTCACCGGACTCAACGACCCGATACTCGCAATAAGCGGCACAACAGATTTCGGATCACCGGTCACATCAGCTGCGGCCCGATTGCCGACGAACACCGTGAACAGATCGTGCTCCGGGAAGCCGACGTTGAACCTCAACACCCACCACACATCACCGACCTCGGCGGCGAACGGAAAGAAGCGATACCCCGTTCGCACCCACAGTGGGGCCATAGTCCAATCAATACCGACACCGCCACCTCTCATACCGTGAACCCTAGAACAGCACCTCTTCCTGCGACGCGGCGTGCTGGGCATCTGACTACGCTTTCCACCGCAGTCGAGTGAAGCCGCCCTCGTCACCGAACCGCCAGATCTACTGAACGGCGGTATAGGCGAAACGTCTCCGTCGAACTGGCGAACGCCAGGTATTCGCCGTCAGTTCCACTGAGACCGCGGCCTTCGGCATGGGCAGCAGCCGTCTCGGTTGCGCTGTCGGTGGGTAGTGTCATGATCGCGTACGTGGTGACCCTGTCTTCGTCAGTGCTACGACCCTCCTTCTGGCTGGTCGCAGGCTTAGCCTGGTCGGGCGATGCACTGAGCGGAGCTCCATCGGCTATCGCCATCGCCCCAGACGCTTTGCAAGTCCAACTGCTCAGGACGCCGACACGCCAGGTCTTGGACCTCGCGCGCTACTTCGCGAGCCACAGCCAATACCGCGTTGTATTCCTCGCCGAGCTGACTCGCTGGCTCGACCACTTTGGACGCACGTGGTCTTCGGATGGAATCGACTTCGACCAGGCTCTCTACGACATCACCGAAGTGCTACCCGGGCTCTACTTAGGACTTGATCATCGCTCGTACTGCATTGTCTGCGACGCCTCCCGCCAAGGCATGGTCATCCATTACCCCGAGAGCCGAGAACAGCTCACAGAAGCCGACCGCAACACAACCCGACTCGGGCTTACTCAAACAATCACCGAGAGCTGGCCAGCCTACATCCAATCCATCCAGGGCGACTAACGCCGACACGCGGGCTCGATCCGCCATCTCAGATGAGACGGCGACCCAGGTATGCGCCTCAGGCGAGCTGGCGTACCTGCATCAGGCCGCCAGGTCTGTTCAGAACAGACAGCCGCCGCCGATCCAGCGATGTCAGACCTCGGTGGCGTCAACATGGCACCGCGCCAATGGTTTTAGCGAGTTCTCACTCCCCTACCCGGTGCCAGACCGGCCAAGTTGACCGGCTGTGGTTGGCGGGTGGCACAGCGTCCAGGGCATAGACCTCAACGCAGCGGCGTTAACTGGGGTGGGTGAAGGAAACGAACCCGAGACCCGAGATATGTACTACACAACTACACGGTTGTGTAGTACACTACTGGGTATGGCCATCGAGTTCACCGAGAGTGCCCGACGTCACGGATTCACCATTGCCGACGCCGTTCACGCGATGAGCAATCCTCGTTACTACGAGGCCGAGTTTGATGACCCGAGACTGGGCGGCGTTAAGCCGGACCTCTGGATCGGGCCGAGCTTGCAGCCTACGTCGCCGCTGATTGAAGTCATGGCAGAGGTCATCCCGCCGTCAACCGTGAGGATCTTTCATGTCATGGCTGTTCGCGTGAAGTTCCTCGACCGACTCGATCAAAAGGAGGGCGACCGATGAACATCGACCAGGACCGATACAACAAGCTTGCGGATTGGGCCGAAAGTGCCGACCGCGGCATTCATCCCGAGCGCGGCGAAACGGGCACTGAGGCAACGCGATCAAGCCGTGAACTGATCCGCCGGGCCGGTGGTCGGCCCAGCGTTGACCCCGCCTCCGAACCGGGAGCAGTCTCGCCACGCCGGCAAGTTCGGCTGCCCCGTGCGCTTAGCGAGCGTGTCGACCAGCTAGCCGACCGCGAGAACCGAAGCGCCAGCGATCTCATGCGCGAGGCCATCGCCCAATACGTCGCTACGCACGATGAGCAGCGAGCCGGAGACGAGAAAGGCGGGAAACTCGTGAAAGACCCCGACGTTAGGGCGACGGTCGAGCGTGCACTTGAGGCGGGCCAGCGGCGCGAGGACATCGACATGGTTGTGCGGGCTCGGTACACCTACGAGTGGGGCGGCGGGGATGCGTTGCACCTGGAGCTGGCGGATGAAGTCGAGCGACTGCGCACCCTCGTCGGCAAGCCATAGTCCGCGAAACGTACCAAGAGGAAGAGAGCGATAGGTGAGTGAGGACAAGAACAATGAGGACCGAATCGAGTTTGAGATGAGCACGACCTCCACCAACAGAAACACGCTCGTCCCCGATGTAGAGGGCGTGCTCGACGCGCAGCTCGCCGCCATCTGTGTTGCTCTCAACCAGCGGCCATCCGTGGAGCCACGTTTGACCGCAATAGCCGCAGCCTCGCAATACCGCGAAAAGCTGCGTAAAGCGATGGCGCGCCAGGCGGACGAAGACAGGGAGACCGAGAAGACACAAGGCGCGGCGCCGATGCCTCCGATGCCTCAGGTTCCGTGTTCGGGCGACGACCCCGCTCAGCCCGCAATAGAATACGGAGAGAACGGAATTCGTGCATGACTGGATCCGGCTTCGACAGTGGGCGGTGTGAATCTGCATCGGAGAGGTTGCCACAGCAGCAGGGGCGGTTGCGCTTCGGCTATTCCGACCTGGTTGCAGAGCAAGGAGATTCGTCAAACATGAGACTTGAACGCCCGAGCCCATGGCCTCGGGCGCAGCGACTCGGTGCACCGGCGAAGTGGGCCATTCTTGCCCTCGCCGTGTTTGTGGTGGCGCTCGGCGGCGTAGTCGCTGTTCAGAGGATCACGACCACGACATCGCCTCCTAGCCCGTCGCTGCCGGCCCAGTTCGCTGAGTGGATGTCGGCGAATACTAGAAGCGACATCCAGATCAGCAGAGTCTCCTGCCTAGACCCCGCCGCTGGCGGAGCGCTCGTCACATGTCAGTTCACCGCGACGGTCGACTCTCCCGGCGGGACGTCCACCTATTTTCACGACTTCAAATGCCCAGCCACTCTCGACCTCGCAGGCAAGGTCACGCACGTGGAATGCCCGACCGACAGTGCGTGGATGTTCTCGGAGACCACTGCTGTACCCGCAGTATGAACCGGCTTGGAATCCCCCCGGCTTTAGCCGTGGGGAGGACCCCTGGGAAATCTGAAAGGCGGAACGCGTTGCCGGACAAACAGGCTTGGCTAGATGAACGCGCGGCGGTCCTGATTGCCCGCATCAGTGATCGTGGCATGGTGCTCTCCCACGAGGCGGCCTGCACGCTCCTTGCTGAGCGCCACGCCACCGTGGCCAGCCAGCTAGGTATCAGCGAACGGTCCGCACAGCCTCTACTCGATCACGCCGCCCTCGATGCTCTCGCCGACGAAATCGTCGCCTCATTCACCGATGAGGAACCGGGCGAGAATCTCTTCGCCCTTGCCCGGACGGTGCACATCAGCGTGTCGGTGTTCGGACGCTTGATCAGCGGCCTGGCCGAGACGTTGCTGTTCTACCAGAGCACGACGGCAACCACCGCCGCAGAACGAGCCGCGCGCCAACGCGAGACGGCGCAACTGCTGTCCATCGCAGGCATGATTCAAGCCGAGCACACCCAAGGTCCCATCGCCGCTCCCCCGGCGCTGCTTGCCCGCATAGCGCGGACGTTGACCACCGCAGCCGATCTGACCGACAACGACGCATTAACCCAGGCGCTGCGCCGCGATGCCACCCGAGCACGGACCGCGGCCACCGCGGCACGTCCCTCGCATTGAGTAGCGCTTTAAGTACAGAGCCCGGCAGTTCCTGCCGTTGCCTTTTGTTGAGCGAATGTGAGTGTGCTCGTTCATTAGGCAGCCTCGCCTTGCGGTGAGGCGGTCCCCGTCTGGTCCACCGGGTGGTGGTGCGGGGTTGACGTTTCATCGCCCGCTGCGTCGCCCGCTGGTGCGGGTTCGGTCTCACGCGTGGCTCCACGTCCTGCCACCGGGCCACTCCCGGCGGGACTCTGTTCACCCTGATGTGTGGGTACGCCGAGTCGGGCGAGGTTGGTCGCGGCACCCAGATCGCGATCGATCCGCATACCGCAGTCGTCACATTCGAAGACTCGATCGGCCAGGGTGAGGTTTGACTTTCGCCTCCCACAGGCCGTGCACGTCTTCGATGACGGGTAGAACCGATCGGCCTCCACTAGATGGCTGCCGTACCAACGTGTCTTGTATCCGAGCATGCGCCGGATCTCGGCCAGGGCGGCATCAGCCAAGGCGCGGTTGAGCCCGCGCTTGCGAGCCCCGCCCTTGGCGCGCATGCCCGCGGCGTTCAGAGTTTCGACCACCACCACCTGGTGCTGCTGAGCCAGTGCAGTGGTGGCCTTGTGCAGGACATCGCGACGCACGGCCGCGGCGTGGACGTGTGTGCGGCCGATCCGGGCCTGGGTGCGCCGCCACCGCTTCGACGGCACCTGCTTGGTCTTGGTCGCCGGATCGTAGGGGCCGTGCTGGCGGGCGGCGCGGCGCTGCAGCGCCCGCAACCGGCCCTGCGCAGCGGTCAGCGACTTCGGCGCAGCAACGCGATCGATCTCGGTCCCCCCGGGGGTCGCCACGACGAGCAGGCTGTCGGCTTTCACCCCGACATCGACACCCACAATCGGATGGATTGACCGCCGCGCGTGCGCGGGCCGGGCCTTGACCGCGACGATGACCTGCAGAGCGCAGTACCAGCGTCCGGCACTGTCTTGGCGCACGGTGGCCGACAAGATCCGCGCCGTCCCGGCCTCTATCCGGCGGGCCAGTTTGCGCGTCGATTCATGGCTGCGGACCGCGCCGAGTCGCGGCAACGTGATGTGGCGACGATCGGCCTCGCACCGGATGACACCGGTGGTGAACCGCACCGAGCGCGGGGCGCGGGCCGTTTTGAACCGCGGAAAACCGGCTGCGCGGCCGGCCCGCTCACCTTTTCGGGACTTCGACCACGCGTCCAGACCGCGGGCCAACCCATCCAGGCCGGTGTTGTAGGCCTCCTTGGAGTTCTCGGCCCACCATGGCGCGCACGACGGTTTGCGCTGATTCCACACCTTGCGCAACGCCGGCAACGACCACCCCAACACCGAGGTCAACCGATCCTCAGGGACGCCGTAGCTGCGTTCGGCGACCCGCTGATCCATCACTGCCTTCACCAACGCCAACATGTGATTGTGGGCAAACCGCGCAGCACCAGCATGAGAAGCCAACGCCCGCAACTGTGTCGGTGTCGGATCCAGTGCGTACCGGTCGGCCTGCGCGGTCCAACCCTCGGGTATCTCGAACTTAGCCACCACCAACCACCCCGACAGGCTCAGTCTGTTTGGTGGCCGTCACCGCCCGCATCGCACGGTTGCGCGCCCCCCGGCGTCCGTACAGGCGCGCGCACATTGAGGTCAGCACCTCAATCATGTCGCGCACCAAATCATCGACGGTCTCGCCTTGGTCGGCGACGATGATCGTGCGGCCCTGCGCAGACAACGCGGCTTCGAGATACTCAACCCCGAAGCGCGCGAGCCGATCACGGTGTTCCACGACCACCACTGAAGCAGACGGGTCTGACAGGATCCTACGCAACTTGGGCCGCTTGCCGTTCAGACCGGACCCGACCTCGGTCACGACCTCACCGACCACATACCCGTGCGACGTAGCCCAATCAGTCAGCCGTGCAACCTGGCGGTCCAGATCGGCCCGCTGATCATGCGACGACACCCGCGCATACACCACAGTCCGGCCAGCCACCCGGCTGGCCGGAGCATCGACCCAGATCGTCCCCGACTCCAACCGGCGAGCAGGCACCGGCATCCGACCCTCACGAAACCACCGATACGCCGTCTGCGGATGCACACCACTCGCACGCGCCCACTCAGCCAACTTCACACACTCACTAAAACACACATTCGATCACGAATACTCACATTCTCACGAACAGTTCAGTACCCCTAAACTTCGCGATCAAACGACACCGAATCTCATTCCTGCACGTAAACCTGCGGCGGCGAGTCTTCTGCGTTGAAGCCAGGCCACCACCGCTACTTCCACGTTGCCCCCCCGTAGTTCCTGGTTCCTGGTACCTGGCTCAAAGGTGCGAATCGCTGGCTGCCCATGTTTCGTTTCGTTACGTTCCGTTTCGTCTTTCGTTATGTGCTATTCGGTGACGAAAGTGATAAGATGGCGGTATGACTGATGCGAACGCAGCCGCGGCGACGGCCGTTGACCGCTGTCACTACCCCGGTTGCTCTCGTCCTCGCCGCCCAGACCCGGCCACTGGCCGTCCTTCTCGCTACTGCGAGCGGGCCGACGACAGTGGCGGGCCGGTTCACAACCGCGCGAACGCATGGAAGGCACGCCGCACGCAGGCCCCTTCGGGCGAAGCGCGACACACTGAAACCGAGCAAGCCGATGCACCGGTCTCGATGGCGCGGGCGACCCTTGAACAACGTCTTGCCGAGTTCCCTCAGAGGGTGTCTGAGATCCGCCAATATCTCGATGACGTGCTGGTCGGGATTCGCGCGGCCGGCGATGTCGAAGCCGCCGGGGCCGAGGTCGAGGACGCCCACCGTGACGCCCTTGCCAAAGTCACCGAAGCCGAGCGCCGTGCCACCACTGCCGAGCGCACCGCGCGGGCCGCCGACGAGCGAGCAGCGCAGGCACACCAGGAACGCGAGGAAGCCGACGCGCTCGCCGAAGACGCTCTCACCGAGGTTGAGCGACTCCGCAACGCTACCGAGGCTGAAATGGCCGAACTGCGCTCGCAGACCGACTCAGCTGTCGCAGCGGCAGAAGCCAGCCTTGCCGATGCTCGCGCTCGGTTCGGCGAGCAACTCGCAGAACGGGACCGCCACGTCGAGACCGCCCGCGAGGCAGCCAAAGCCGCACAAATCGAGGCCAGCGCAGCCCAAGCAGCACTGGCCGCGGCGAATGAATCGGCCGAGCGTGAACGGCAGACCGCGGCGCAGTTGCGCGGCCAACTCGACCAAGCTCGAACGGATTCCGAGGAAAAGCAGTCCACCCTGCGCAGCCAGATCGACACTGCGCGCGAGGAAGTCCGCGCGGCCACGGCAGACGCTGCGGCGCTACGCGTCGAACTCGCTACAGCTCAGGCACGCGCCGAGTCGGCAGAACGAGCCGCAGACACCGAGCGCGCCACAGTGTCCACCCTTACCGCCGAACTTGATCGTGTCCGCGTCGAGCAACGATCCGAACGTGAACGCTTGCAGACTGCCCACGCTGAGCAGCTCGCACTCGTACAGCGCAGCGCAGATGACAGAGTGCAAGCCCTCACCGACGCGCTCACCCTCGCGCGGCAAGCGACCGGAACCGCCAGCAGCGATGGCCCCGCCAGCCCCGAGAAGAAGGCACCCCGGGAACGTCCTGCGAGCAAGAAGACGCCCGCCCCGCAGGCCCCGCGCGAGTAGCTACCGGCACTGCTCCCCTGCCGAAGGAAGGCGCGTGAGAAACAGCACATGATCCCGAATCAGCTGCCCAGCGTGTGGCTCGGTGAGGCCCGTGCGAACCTGCATGCCTCGGTGAGGGCAATGGCTCAACCGCGACTGCGGATCGTCCACGCCCGTAGGGCCTGGACTTTCGCCATGTACGTCATGGTGAATGAGGCCGACGATGCCCAACCCTCTGAACTCGACGCTGCCACCGTCTTTGCCGACGAAGCTGTCGGCCACATCACCGCCGCGCACGCCGAACTCGACGGCCCACATCCCTCAGGCGTGCGCAACTAACCCTCTTCTCCTCGGCCCCGAGAACGCCGGCGAGCTGCGGCAAGTGCGCGGTCGCGGACCCATGCCGATA
Organism: Mycolicibacterium austroafricanum; assembly: GCF_902705885.1. Taxonomy (GTDB): domain Bacteria; phylum Actinomycetota; class Actinomycetes; order Mycobacteriales; family Mycobacteriaceae; genus Mycobacterium; species Mycobacterium vanbaalenii_A. Next base: position 33,630 of record NZ_CACSIP010000007.1, read on the forward strand.
CGGCCTGTCCGTCGGCTTCGGCTGCGGAGTCGATGATTTCGCGCTCTTCCTCGGTGAACCGGACCGGCACGGCAGCGCTTCGGCGTTGCCCCGCCTTCAAAGGCGGTCTTCCGGGAGACGGCATACGTCGATGATAATCGACTACACAATCCCTATCCGCCGACTTCATTAATCGACTACACTAAAAGCCATGAACGCAGCCGACCAAGACGACCGTGCCGTGGGTCGACTCACCGTGACTGACCTCGCCGGTGTGGTCTATTCGTCGGGCAGAGTGTTCGACGGACTGTCCACCGGCCGGCTGGACACTGAGAACTTCCTGCGGACCGGCAGCCTTGACGGCGTGGCATCGCGCGCTGACCTGGCACTCCTGGAAGATCTACGCGATGCGGCCCAGTTCGTCATCGACCACGCCGCGCATCGAATCGACGCCGGATTCGTGCAGGCCATTAACGCCACCCTCACCCGCAGCGCAGCCCTGCATCCAGGACGGTTACGAACCCAGGAACAGGCCATCGGTGTCACTACGTCCTACGGTCGCCACGCCCCCGACGCGCTCACCGAAGATCAGCTCCAAGTCTTGCTGGACAACGCGACCCGCAGCCCCGACGCCGAAGAAAACGCACTGGACTTGTTCGTGAACCTCGCTAAAGCGCAGCCGTTCGAGGACGGTAACAAACGCACGGCCGTGTTTGTCGCCAACAGCCTGCTCATCGGCGCCGATGCCGGTGTCTTGCTCACGATCCCGGTCGATGACAACGACCCAGGTGTAGCGAGAGCATTCAACGACCTCCTGGCCAGGGCCTACCTCTACAACGAACACGAGGCAGTGAAAACACTGCTACGCCGCGGTGGGCTCACCCAGATCAGCAGGTAACCCCGCACAACGGTTCCTGCGCCATGCCTGGTACCGACACCGCGACTCAATACCCAACGGATACAAGGAGACAGAGTGACATGGGAGCTGACGGAGCTACGTCACTGTGGACGTTCGAAATTGAAGGTCCAGGATACCCAGGCGGGTACTACACCCCGGCCGAGGAATGGGTGAAAGCCGAGTCCGCCGCCCGGTGGCTCGCGCTGGCACTTCACGACTTTGGCGCCATTGCAGGTGACCGCGAGAATGAAACCAAGCAACGCGCGCGTGAGTTTGCACCGCTGATCGAGCAGGTGACGACTACGCATTCATGGGTTGAGGGCGGCCACACGATAACGGTAATCAGAATGGATTCCTCAGCAAGCGACCCCAGCCGCATGGGAACGATGGCAGTCCGTCGGCGGATTCGTCAACGACAACGAGATCTGGCCAGCTCGGGAGGCGGCCCCGACGACACCGCTACCGTTCATCCGTAACACCTCGCAGCAGAGCAGAAGGGACAAAGTCACATGGACAATCAGAGCAGCAAACAACCGCACGTCGCCGGTGAAGTATTCGAGGCGCGGTCGCCTGTGGGGGCCGAGGCGGTGCGGGCGGCGTTGGCGGGTTCGTCGGTGTCTGAGTCGTATCAGAAGGCTGGGGTTACGTTGCCTCCTGCGGGGACTCCGGTGACGGAGCCGATCCCGCCGACGAAGTTGCAGGCCGGTGATGTCGGTATGTGGAAGGACCACCAGGTGATGGCCTTGGGCAACGGCAAGGTGCTGGTCTCAGGTCAGGAACAGCCGTTGGAGAGCGTCAGCTCAGGGCCTGACTTCCTGGGCTGGTTCGACCCCACCGCAACACAGAGGGGTGCCGACAATGGCTAGCAATCCGGTCACGCGTGGGCTGGATCAAGCGGAACGCTGGACGCAGCGTTGGATGTTTACCCGCATCGGAACGCTATTTCTCCTCGCGATGTGCACGGCATGGGCGATAGCGTTTGTAGGCACGCACAAGGGCGCCTGGAGCCCAGTGGTCATGATCGCTGCGACCGTTACCATGGTCGCATTTTTGTGGCTGTGCTCCTTGCGGCGCATCTGGCGCTCCATGCGCTGGAAGCCCGAGGCCCACGAACATCGATCGTAGGCCCGACCGTGCGGCCAGTTCCCTCAAAGGCGTCCTATGCCTAGATTCCATGTCGGGCAATCTCATCCGGCACGATAGCCAGGTTCCCGCATGTCCCAACCCATAGTCGAAGACTCGACGCGACCGCTGGGCGAGCTCATTGAGGACTTCGACGTGATCGCTGACCAATTGATTCCCTACAGTCAGCTTCCACCACGCCTGGCCGCATACGCCAAGATGTATCCAACGTGGCGTGATATCGGTGCTCACACCGTCAAACACCTTGCTGCGCAACCGGCCATCGGGGCCAGTGCTCTCGACGCGATCGTCGGCGCTGCCCGCCGCGCGATTCGCAGCGCAACAGCCGGCCACCCCGATACCGCCCCTGGTGCGGCGGCCAAGCTGCTTGACCAACTTGACCCCGAGACCCGCACCATCGTCGCTACCCGCGTCACTCCACTCGATCCACAGTCGACCGGGCAGGTGGCAGCGATGCTGGGCTGCGCCAAAGCCAGCGTCTCCCGACGGACTCGGCGGGCCGAACGCAAACTCACCGGACTCCTTGAGCACGCCGAACACGAACCCCTGCACCGCCACGCGCAACTGCTCGCCCAGCGACTTGGCCCCTATGTGCCCGCCCACCTGGCCACCAAGGAACTTGGCCAGTCAGACCAGTCACTTGCGTCCGACACCACAGCGCTGCTGCTGTACGTCGCCGGACCGTACCGCCGCCATCGCCAATGGCTGGAGAACACCGGACTTTGCGGCCGTGAAACCATTGATCGCGTTGCCGCGCAAGCCCTTACAACAGGTGCAGGCGCGCTGCGGACTACCGAACTGACCGCCATCTTGCAGGCCGCGGGGATGCACCCTGACGCGATCGACGCCTACCTCGATGAGACCTACCTCCACACCACCATCGCTGGCCGACGCATCACCCACACCGCAGAGACCACGGCCAAGATGGCGGCGGCGGTACTGCACGCACACCAACGGCCACTCACCGTCGATGAGCTCCGCGCTGATATCGGCATTCCCGCCTCGCCCGGCTCGGTGACAACCGTGCTCTCGGCCCACAAGGAATTCGCGCGGGCCAGCCGCACCACCTGGGCGCTGCGCGCATGGGAGCTACCCCAGTACACCAGCATCAACGAAGCCATCGCGAGATACATCGATGACCATGGCGGGCACGTCCCCACCACCGAGCTACTCAATGACCTCCAGGCCGCATACCCCGACATCAGCGCACGATCCCTGCGCACCTACCTCGCCACACCCCGATACATCACCCGAGACGGCTACAGCCGCCGCCGCACCGCCGACGACCCTGCCCCATCCAGCAGACCCCTCAACCAGGCCCGGGGCGTGTACCGCACCAACACTCAAGTCATCCGGCTTGCACTACCGGTCACCACCGATCTACAACGGGGGTCTGGCCGCGGTATTGCCGTGTCCGTCGCGCGGGCCGCGCACATCACTCTCGGCGGGCACCAGACTTTCACCAATCCACGCCATAGCCCGATCACCGTCACCTGGGTTACCAACGCGAGCAACAACGCACGCATCGGCTCGCTCCGCACCCACGCCCACGAGCTGAACGCCACGCTCGGGGACACACTGATCATCACCTTCAACACTCACCGCCGCACATACTCGATTGCCACACTCGATCCGACAGCACCGGCCACCGAACAGATCGCTCAACTCACCGGGCGCGATCCCCGAGACCCCAACGCTGCCATGGCCGCCGCACTGGATAACCCGCAAGCAAGCCCTGAGCACATCCTTCGCCGACGCGGCGACGGCGACGTTGCCGATCTACTCAAGCGGGCATGCGCGGAAGCCAGCACTGCCGCGCACCGAACCGAGCACTCATGACACCAACGTCCGACGACGCGCCCACTGGTCCCCTTCCCGAACTCAGCCAGTTCTTCACCTGGTCTGCTGCCGACGACCCACACCCGTACCCGCCGCCGGCCACTGACCTCGGCGTGAGCGCTGCCGCCCACGGCACATCCGTCAGCGCCCAGGACTCACATCTGGGCGCGAGCTTCGACCACACGATCGCTATCACCCCGAACCGACGCCAACCGCGTATGCAACGACCTCTGGTTATCCTGTGGTCGATCTTTGCCGTTGTTGCGACCATCGCGGTCGTGCTGTGGGTGATCCTTCTATGGCCATCACCAGCACCGCCGCAGACCACCAGCGCCCCGGACACCGCCACCGACACCACGACGGTCGCTGTGGAACTCCTGCGCCGCAACCTGCCACCTGGATATCGACCATCCGACTGCACTCCCACCGTGGAGCCCGCGCCAACCCTGGCTGGCCTGCGCTGCGGACCACACCCCGCCATCGCCGAGGCCACCACCGCGCACTACACGCTCTATGACGCCACGACAGACCTCGATGCCGCGTTCGCCGAAGTCACCTCCTCCACCACCGCGAAGGTTTGCCCAGGTGGCTACCAGTCCCCGGGCGCGTGGCGTCGTAACGCCAGCCCCGAACGTGTCGCCGGAACCCTGCTGTGTGGCACCAACCCTGCCGGTCAACCCATGGTCGCCTGGACCACCGCATCGACACTCGTGCTGGCGACGATCCACGCCGACACACCGCAAACACCCACTCTGGAACAGCTTTATACCTGGTGGTCAAGCCACTCCTGACCAGGCGCGGGATCACCCACTCAGACCCGAGGTGGCACCTGCGTCGCGTCGTCCAACAGTCCGCAGCCCAGGTAACCGACCTGCGCGGCGTTGAAAACCCCCGACTCGCCCAGAACGGGGTCGAGGACCGCCCCAGCGTGCACTGCAAGGTTCTGAATCCCGGCCTGTAGAACCTGATTACTCGCCGCTGGAGTCACCACCAGTGCGCTCACGCGCAACGAAGTACCATCCTCGGACAAGAGGGCATCACTGATATGGCGCCGCTCCGTGGAGTCATCCAGCCGGCACCACACCTCAGCCGTTACCCGGCAGAACCAAAACCGACCCGGCATATCTGAGCGCAACCGTCCGGCCACCGACAGCTCCAGCGGCAGGCGTGCAGCAATATCCGTATGGGGAAATCCCCGCAGACTATGAAGCACCAGGGCCACGCACCGAGCATACCTCCTGCAACCGTCACCGGGCTGGAGTCGGCCGCAAACGAATCAGCCCCCGAACCCGTTCTCTTGCTGCGTCATTCGACATGATGTCGCGAAACCGTTCACACAGCCCGTATTTATCGACTACACTAATTGTTATGAGTTCATTGGATATGACAGTCCTGCAATTGATTTCACACGATCAAGCCGACGACTGGGCCGGTTCCCGGCTCACGTCAAGTCAGCTCGAACGCCTTTCCGCGGCCATCCCGCATTCATCGATACCCGATGCCATAGCAACGATCATCGACGGATTCGACATCAGCGACGACGACGCTGCGTGCCGCGACCCGTTCGATGAAGGCTGTCGCGAATCCCTTGACGACGGGCAGGGCTGGGCCGGGTGCTGCGGCGGGTGCGCAGACCGCATGGAGGGGTTGCACGCCGGAAGCGAGTGGGGTGATGACTGCCAGCCATCCGAAGACCACCGCGGGTGCATCACGTGTCGCTGAAAAGCCCGCGCTCAACGAGATACCGCCCGCCGCGACAACAGTACTAGGAGACACCATGATTGACCGCTCTGCCTATCCATTGGAATCCGTCGTCAGAAACGGTCACCATGCCCTCATGACCGCCCGATCTGCCTCCGGCCGCGCACTTGCTGCACTCCTGGGCGCGGCCGCGATAGTGCTCGCTGGATGTCACAGCCCTTCATCGTGGACGGCGCACACTGCCACTACCGCCACTTATCCGCCGATGCCGGCCACGGATGTGATCGACGGTCCGTTTCCTGTGGTACGCGTTATCGACGGCGATACGATCGTGGTCGAAATCGACGGTACGCCAACGACTATCCGCATGATCGGCGTCGACACACCCGAACTCCTTGACCCGCGAAAGCCGGTTCAGTGTTTCTCGCGTGAGGCATCCGAGTACACCAAGTCCCTGCTCACTGGCCAGTCGGTCTACCTGGAATACGACCCCACCCAAGACCGTATCGACCGCTACGGGCGCGGCCTGGCGTATGTCTGGACGACCGCCGAGCGACTTGTCAATCTCGACCTCATCGCCGAGGGCTACGCCAACGAATACACGTACAGGACACCCCACCGCTACCAGGCGGAACTTCGAGCGGCCGAAAGCGCCGCTGCCGATGAATCCCGTGGACTGTGGTCACCTGAGACCTGCCCAGCGTGATCATCACCAAACGCCGCGCACCAACCCAACATGGGTGGTTATACACCGCCACTGGCGGTAGGCTATAGCCAACAAATATGGAATGGAGGCTTTTGATGTGTATCGACCAGCCAGCATCCGCCGCGACATGACGTATACCTCCGAACCCGAATGGCATCTGCCTCCGTGGACCGACGACGAAGTCGCGAACATCAACGACTACCAGCGGTCTGGAGAGATGCACCCGCTCACCTGCGGATGCGACCCGGCCATCTCCGCATCGAACACCGAACCCCACCAAGATGATTGGGACTTCTGATGCGTGTACAACTGGGTGATTGGTGGACCCGAGACGAAGCTGGAAAGACAACAGCCCAAGTAAGGGAAGGCCGTGGCTCACGCACGCACTCTGGTAGCCTTTCGCCCTCCACCGCGCGTATGCTGTCGGCAAGAAGTCGCGGCGTCATCACCGCGAGTGAAAGGACCACAGCCGATGTCTCCTACCCAGGCCAGCACCACCGCCGAGGAACGCAAACGCGCCGGCGTGGTCGCACGTGAACTGCAAGCTCAAGCCGACCGCGCGCTCCTGGCGCGCATCATGCCCGTGGTCGGCCGCAACATCGCACAGCGGCGAGAGACACTCGGTCTGTCCCAGCGCGCCCTCAGTGAGCAGGCCAGCGTTGATCGCATTTTCCTGCGCGGCGTGGAAGCCGGCGAACGCACTCCCACCGTGGTGTTTCTGGCCAAGATCGCACCGGCCCTGCAGACCACCGTGGCTGCATTAACCAGGGGCATCGAGCAAGCGATGGCCATGCCGTCCCAGGACTCTTGACTTCGCCCCAGCGCGGTCGCGGTCCCCGAACGAAACGGTAGTAACAACATGGACCCGTTCGACTCCCCGCCAGACCGCAGCGCTCAGGTACCCGCCAGCTCTCCCCCCTACGTGGCGGCCGTGCGGCCCTTCCACGCGGTCAGCGCCGACGACAACCACCCCGTTGCCCGAGTGCGCCTCACCAACGGCCTGACCTACCTCAGCTGGCACCACGTCCGCCACGATGACCTGGCCGCCGTCACCCACCGGCCAGTGACCTACTGGCTTCACATCGACCACCACGCCCGTGGCGTTGTAGCCCGCATCCGCGAACTGACCGCCACTGGAGCGCTGCCCCAGGTCGTGTGCTTCACCGAACTGCGCCACCACATCGACCCCAACAGCGGATGGACCCCGGCTATCGCCGCCCTCTCACCCGAGGATTGGACCGCCGTGCAGCACCGCGTCACCGACATCCTGCGCAGCGGCTAGGGCGTGTCTCCCATATTGAGATGGGTTTTGAGGTGATGCTGTCGGTGTGACGACGGCTTCGCGGTATCGGTTGTTCGATGACGCTCAGTGGGAATTGATCTCGGGGTTGCTGCCCTCCAACGCGGGGCGGCGTGGTCACCCGTTCGGTGATGACCGCCGCGTGGTGGAAGGGATCATTTACCGGTACCGGACGGGGATTCCTTGGCGTGACCTGCCCAGATCGGAGTTCGGACCGTGGCAGACGGTGTGGAAACGGCACCGGCGCTATGCCGGCGACGGAACCTGGGATCGGGTGTTGCGGACGCTGTTGGCGACCGCCGATGCTGAGGACCGGTTGGATTGGACGGTGTCGGTAGATGCCACGATCAACCGCGCCCATCAGCACGCGACAAACACCACGCGCCCCGATCAGGACACAGGGGGCTGGGTCGAATTACACGAATCAGCCACTACGCCAGTGTGAACCCGCAGGTCACGGCATCGGCCGGTCACGGGGCGGGTTGACCACCAAGATCCACACCGCCGTCGATGGCAACGGGCGCCCACTGGCAGTGATCGTGACTGGCGGCCAGCGCAACGACCAGGCGATGCTGGCCGGTGTCCTCGATGAGATCGTCGTGCCGCGCCGCGGAGTGTCCCGTGTGCGACCCGACGCAGTGATCGCTGATCGCGCCTACTCCAGCGGTGTCGCGCGCCGACTGTTGCGTAGCCGCAAGATCACTGCGGTCATCCCCCAGAAGAGCGACGAGATCGCCGCGCGACAGCGTCGCGGCAGTGCCGGTGGTCGGCCACCGGCATTCGACGAAATCCGCTACAAGCAGCGCAATCTCATCGAACGATCCTTCGCCCTACTCAAACAATGGCGCGNACTGGCCACTCGATACGACAAACTCGCCATCGTCTACCGCGCCGCCGTCGTCCTCAGTGCCTGCATCACCTGGACCCGCCATTTAGGAGACATGCCCTAGCTCCAGAGCGAGCCAGACGCCAACTCAAGGGACGTTGCGGCACGAAGCCGGGGTCGCTGCTCAAAAGTCAGATCCCGGTGCGCACTTGGGCCGAGTGGGACGATGCGGTGCCCGGCTTCGTGGAGATCGACACGGTCTTTCATGACGGTGGTATCCGGGGCGGAGGCCATGCGTTCACGCTGACGGTCACCGATATTGCCACGGGCTGGACCGAGAACCGCTCCGTACCCGACAGGACCGCCAAATGCGTGCTCGCCGCGCTCAACGAGATCTCCCGCGCGATGCCGTTTCCCATCTTGGGTGTGGATTCTGACAACGGCTCGGAGTTCATCAACGATGACTTGTTCGCCTGGTGTCAGGGACGTCAGATCACCTTCACCAGATCGCGGCTGGGCAATAAGAACGATGGCTGCCATGTTGAGCAGAAGAACTGGTCGGTGGTACGCACCGTGGTGGGTTACTACCGCTATGACACCGCCTCAGAGCTGTTGTTACTTAACGAGATCTGGAAACTGCAGTCCATGCTGACCAACTACTTCCACCCGCAGCAGAAACTGGTGGCGAAGGTCCGCAGAGGCGCCAAAGTGTCCAAGAAACATGACAAGGCCACCACCCCTTTCCATCGCACGATCGATCACCCGACCATGACCGTGGAACGCATCGTGGCGTTAACTCGAGCTCACTCGTTGATCAATCCGGCCGCCATCCAGCGTCAGGTTCAGGCACTGACCGCCCGGCTGTTCACCCTGGCCCTCGCCAAGGCCGGCCCCACCGCCCAGCCTCAAGTCAACAAGCGCGCACGATTACGTGAGGCAACGAAGACCCCTACGCGCGCATCTTGACGTGAGGCAACAGGCCGACACCAGTCGAAGAGAAATCTCGCGCCTGTGGATAACCTCAGCGAGTCCGCCGCAGCACCATCACGTTGTCGATGAGATGCCCCGGCTGCCCATCGGGTCCGGTGGCCTCGCGCTCGACCGGGCCCACCTGGACGCGCACCCAGCTGTCGTCGAGATCGAGCGATCCGACCACCTCTTCCGCGCCGGGGAACTCGACGTGCCGGTGGTTCGACCATGGTGGCGCCTCACCGTGGTCGACGATCACCAGCAGCCCGCCGGGAGCCACGGCCGCCGCCGCTCGTTTCAGCACCCGCGCACGGTCCAGCGGAATCTTCGAGTGCAGGAACTGCGCGGACACCAGGTCGAACTCACCGTCCGGGAAACTCACCTCGAGGTCATGGTGCTGGAAATCGATCTGGCTCAACAACTCCCCCGCATCAGCGGCGGCACGTTCCAGCGCCACGTGCGAGACATCGGTCGCGACCACCGACCATCCCCGAGACGCCAGCCAGATGGCGTCGCCTCCCTCACCGCAGCCCAGGTCGAGGGCGCGCCCGGGGGCCAGCGTCTCCACCACCTCGGACAGCCGGAGGTTCACCCGTCCGCTCCACACCCGATCACGCTGGCCGTAATGCTCGTTCCAGTGCTGTTGGGCATCGGGTGCCGGCCACGGCGGAACGGGCAGCCCGACGTCATCGGCCAGCAGACTCTGCACCACCGCAGCGGCCGCAAGCGACCCACTGGCCACCGCCGCCGCCACCTGCGGCATCTGAACGCTGACGTCTCCAGCCGCGAACACTCCGGGCACGGTGGTGCGCTGGAAGGCGTCGACGACGATGGCATCTGCCGCAACAGGACTGGCCGGCGCGAAGGTCACCCCGAGGTGGGCGGCCAGGTGTGAACGTTGGTGCAGCACTGCCGCCACCAGCACACCGCGCCGGGGCAGGGCCTCACCGTCAGCGAATCGCACCTCGGCCAATACACCGCCCTCGGAACGGAATTCGCTGACCTGGCGGTCGTCCACGGCAATGCCTGCGGCAGCCAACAGATCGTTCTCCGGGGCCGTGCCATTGCTCAGCACGACGATGTCGTCGGTCCAGCTCTTGAGCATGAGCGCCATGTGCACGGCCCGGTCCCCATCGGCGAGCACGGCCAACGGCTGATCGCGAACCTCCCAGCCATGGCAGAACGGGCAGTGGAAAGCCGAACCGCCCCAGAGCTCCTCCAGGCCGGGGACCTGCGGCGGCCGGTACTGCATTCCGGTCGCCAGCAGGATGCGGCGCGTGTGTTCGTGGCCCCCGTCGGCGAGTTCGACGACGAAGCCCGGCCCGTCCGCTTTCGCGGCAGTCGCCTGCACCGACCGGAAGGTGACGTTCGGGTACTCGGCGAGTTCCGCGCGCCCCGCCGCGTAGAGCTCGGCGGGCGGGCGGCCGTCGTGCCCCAGCAGTCCGCCGATGCCGTGAGCGGCCAGGTTGCTCTGGTCACCGTCGTCGAGGACCAGCGTGCGACGACGGGCACGGCCGAGTACCAGCGCCGCGCTCAGGCCGGCCGCGCCGCCACCGACGATGATGCAGTCCCATTCGTTGTTCATGTCATCGAGCTTGCCGATCGGCGGTCAGAATGCCAAGCTCCTTTGCCATGGAGGCAAAGAGTGTCGACGACACCGTCCGCAAACGGTTGCGGGATCTGCGCACCCAGCAAGGCTTGACGCTGCAAGATGTGGCCGCCCGGGCCAGCATCGACGTGTCGACCCTGAGCCGGCTGGAATCCGGCAAGCGGCGGCTCGCCCTGGATCACCTGCCCCGTTTGGCGAGCGCGCTCTCGGTCAGCACCGACGAACTGCTGCGCGAACCGGAGTCCGAGGACCCGCGGGTCCGTGGCAGCTCACACACCCGCCATGGGGTGACCTACTGGCCGCTGACCCGTCAGGGCCCGACCGGCGGCCGGCACACCTTCAAGGTGCGGGTCAGCACCAAGCGCAACACACCGCCGGCCGAGCTGCCCGTCCATGAGGGTCAGGAATGGATGTACGTGCTCTCCGGGCAACTGCGCCTGGTTCTGGGTGAACGCGATTTCATCATCAAACCCGGTGAGGCCGTGGAGTTCTCGACCTGGACGCCGCACTGGTTCGGCACCGTCGACGGACCTGTCGAGGCCATCATGATCTTCGACGTCCACGGGGAACGCCTGCACCTGCACTCCGACTGAATCAGAGATATGAGGTCTGGTTGACCAGCCGCACCGAAGCGAGCCCGTCGGGATAGAACTCCGCGATGCTCAGCGAGGCGAGATCCAGGTGCAGCCGGTACAGGATCCCGGCGCCCCCGTCGAGCGCCAGCCGCAGCATGGTCTTGATCGGCGTGACGTGGGAGACCACCAGCACCGTGGACCCGGCGTGGTCCTCGACGATCCGATTGCGGGCCCGGCGCACCCGCTCGGCCACCGCATCGAAGCTCTCCCCGCCCGGCGGGGTCACGCTGGTATCGCGCAGCCATCTGCCGTGCAGCTCCGGATCCTGTTGCGCTGCTTCGGAGAACGTCAAGCCCTCCCACGCGCCGAAATCGGTCTCGATGAGATCGTCGTCGATGACGACGTCGAGACCGAGCTCCTTGGCCGCAGCAGTGGCCGTCTCGTGGGCGCGGCCCAGGGGTGAGCACACGATCGCGTCGATGCCGCCCTTCTCCCCCAGGTAGCGGGCCGCCGCCGCGGCCTGATTCCTTCCGAGTTCGGTGAGCGCCGGGTTACCCCGCCCGGAGTACCGGCGGTCCACCGAGAGCTCGGTCTGCCCGTGCCGCAACAACATCAGCCGGGTCGGTTCCCCACGGGCACCGCTCCAGCCCGGTGCGGCCGGCGCCGCCGCGGGCGCCGCTGCGGCGTCCATGGCCTCATTGGCCAGCCGGTCCGCGTGCGAGTTCTCCGCCCGCGGGATCCAGCCGTAGTCGATCTGGCCGAACTGCCGGGCGAGTTGCGCGGCTTCACGATTGAGCTCCAGCAGGTCGGGATGCTTCACCCGCCAACGCCCGGACATCTGCTCCACGACCAGCTTGGAATCCATGAACACCACCACCTCGGTGGCGCCCAGTTCCGCCGCCGCGGACAGACCGGCGATCAATCCGCAGTATTCGGCGACGTTGTTGGTCGCCCGGCCGATCGACTCCTTGCGTTCGGCGAGCACCGCCGAGCGGTCGCCGCTGAACACGACTGCGCCATACCCGGCCGGCCCTGGATTCCCGCGCGACCCGCCGTCGGCCTCGATGACGACCTTCACTGCTTGATCCGCAACAGGATCGCCCCACATTCCGGGCACCGCAGCACCTCGTCGTCCTCGGCGGCCTGGATCCTGGCCATTTCACCGCGATCGATCTCGATGCGGCATGCCCCGCAACGTTTCCCCTGCAGCAGACCGGCTCCTGGTCCCCCACCGGCGCGCTGCTTCTCGTACAGGGCCACCAGATCTGCGTTCAGCAGCGAGGTGAGCTCGGTGCGCCGACCCGCTGACACCTGACGGACGTTGTCGATGTCGACCAGCGCCGCGTCGCGCGCCAGCTGTGCCGCCGACAGCTCGTTCTGCAGGGCGTCGATACGGGCCAGATGCTCGGACTGCCTGCGTTGCAATTCCTCCCGGCGCTCCATGACCTCCAGGAGCGAATCCTCCAGGGATGACTGGCGGCGCTCCAAGGTCTCCAGTTCGTGCTGGAGTTCGCTGAGCTGCTTGGCGTTCACCGTGCCGCCCTGCAGCAGCGTCCGGTCACGGTCCTCGCGCTGGCGCACCGAATCGATTTCGCTCTCCAGCTTGGCGATCTCGCCGTCGAGGTCCTCCAGGGCGATCCCGACCACCGCCAACTGATCATTGGCCTCCTGGTACAGCGCCTGCACGCGCTCGAACTCCTGCTGCTCGGCCAGATTGGCGGCGCGATGGTCGACGCGACGCAACTCGGCATCGACTTCGGTCAGGTCGAGTAGTGAACGCTGCTGACTCACTTCGGCTTTCATGATTGGGAACCTCCATCGATATTCCACGGATCGGTGCGCACGGTACTCACGCGCACCGGTAATGCCTCGCCGAAACTGCCGCGCAGCAGCGATGCCGCCTGGTGACACCAGGGGAACTCACTTGCCCAATGCGCGACGTCGACCAGTGCCACATCGGAGACCCGGCCGTGCTCATCGGCCGGGTGGTGCCGCAGATCTGCGGTCACATAAGCCTGCACCCCGGCGGCGTCGACCGCGCCGAGCAACGAATCACCGGCGCCGCCACAGACGGCGACCCGGGACACCACCGCCTCGGCGACGCCCGCGGCCCGCACACCCCAGGTGGTCGCGGGTAGTGCGCCGCGCACCCGGGACACGAATGCCGACAACGGTTCGGGCTCCGGCAGTGTGCAGATCCGGCCGATCCCGACATCGGCGGGCAGCGGTGCCAGCGCGAAGACGTCGAAGGCGGGCTCCTCGTACGGATGGGCGGCGCGCAGTGCGGCGAGCACCCGTCCGCGCAGGCGTGCCGGGGCGATCACCTCGACGCGGTCCTCGGTGACCTGCTCGACGGTGCCCACCTCGCCGATGGCGGGAGTCGCACCCGCGTGCGGCAGGAACTGACCGGTGCCGGTGGTACTCCAACTGCAGCAGGAGTAGTCACCGATCTGACCCGCGCCCGCGGCGAACAGCGAATCCCGCACCTGCGCGGCATGTTCGACCGGTACGAACACCACCCACTTGTCCAGATCGGGTCCGGACGGCCCGCGGGACAGCACATCCTCGACCACCAAGCCCAGCGTCTCGGCGAGGGCATCGGAGACCCCCGGGGAGGCCGAGTCGGCGTTGGTGTGTGCGGTGAACAACGCCTGACCGGAACGGATCATCCGGTGGATCAGCGCGCCCTTTGCGGTCGAGGCGGCCACCGTGTCCACACCCCGCAACAACAGCGGGTGGTGCGCCAGCAGCAGTCCGCCCTCGGGCACCTCGGCGACCACGGCGTCGGTGGCATCGACCGCCACCGTGACCGAGGTGACCGGTTCCGCCGGGTCGCCGGCAACCAGGCCGACCGAGTCCCAGTCATGGGCCAGCGCAGGCGGATACGCCGCGTCCAGGACGTCCATCACCTCGGCGAGAGACACGCTCACGTCAGGGCCTCCACCAGCAGCGGCCATTCGGGACGCACGGCCGCCCGCAGATACTCGCCGTCCAGGCCGACGAAGGTGTCACAGCGACGCACCGCGATCCCCCTGGTGTCCAAGTGTTTTCGGGTCAGTTCGGCATCGTCGACGCGCAGCAGCACGAACGGTGCACAACCGTCGATTACGTCCACCCCGGCGGCGCGCAACCCGGCGACCATCTCCGCGCGCAGGGCCGCCAGTCTGCGCGCGCCGGTATCCGCCTCGGCCACCGCTTCCGGGGCGCAGCAGGCCGCGACGGCTTCCAGTTGCAGGGTGCCCAGCGGCCAGTGCGCGCGCCGGGCTGTCAGGCGGGCCAGCACCTCCGGGGCACCGAGTGCGTATCCGACCCGCAGACCCGCCAGCGACCAGGTCTTGGTGAGGCTGCGCAGCACCAGGACATCGGGCAGCGACATCCCGGCCAGGGACTCCGGCTCGCCGGGCACCGCGTCGGCGAACGCCTCGTCCACGACCACGATCCGGCCCGGGGCGCGCAGCGCAAGGATGTCGCGCACCGGATGCAGCACCGAGGTCGGGTTGGTGGGGTTACCGACCACCACCAGGTCGGCCCGCGCGGGCACCACCGCACCGGCCAGCCCGAACGGCGGGCCGAGGACGACGTGCTCGATGGGCACCCCGGCGGCGCTCAGCACCGCTTCCGGTTCGGTGAACGACGGCGCGATTAGCGCGGCCAGTCGCGGGTCCAGGTTCGGTAGCAGCGCGAAGCCCTCGGCGCCGCCGGCCAGCAGCGCGACCTCGTCGGCGCCGCGCCCGTGCCGGGCGGCCACCGCCTCGGTGGCGCGGGTGACATCGGCTGCGCTCGGGTAGTGCCCCAGGTCGGTGAGCCGCTCGCCGAGGCGTTCGACCAGCCAGGACGGTGGGCCGGCAGCCCGGACGTTGACGGCGAAGTCCAGCATCCCGGACGCGACGGCCTGGTCACCGTGATAGCGCGCCGCCTGCCGAACCTCGTGAACCACAGCACGACAGTAGTGCGCCGACCAGCAGCACCGGAACATCGGCGACAATGGTGGGGTGACTGAAACCGTGACCCGAGCCCCGCAGTTGGTGTTGTTCGACCTCGACGGCACCCTGACGGACTCCGCGGACGGCATCGTCGCCAGCTTCCGCCACGCGCTGGAGAGCATCGGCGCCACCGTCCCCGACGGCGACCTGGCCGGCCGGATCGTGGGCCCGCCCATGCATCACACGCTGACCTCGATGGGTCTGGGTGACCGCGCCGACGAGGCGATGACGGCCTATCGCGCCGACTACACCACCCGCGGCTGGTCGATGAACCGCCTGTTCGACGGCATCCCCGACCTGCTGGAGGATCTGAAGCGGGCCGGGGTGCGGCTCGCGGTGGCCACCTCGAAGGCGCAGCCCACCGCGCAGCGCATCCTGACCCATTTCGGGATGGACGGATATTTCGAGGTCATCGCCGGGGCCAGCCCGGACGGCACCCGGGCCGCCAAGGCTGACGTGATCGCCTACGCGCTCGCACAGCTGGGCCCGCGCCCGGAGCGGGTGCTGATGGTCGGTGACCGTTCGCACGACGTGGAGGGTGCCTCGTTCCACGGCATCGACACCGTGGTGGTCGACTGGGGATATGGCGGCACCGACTTCGACGGGCCCGACGCGCCCGCACCGCTGCACCGGGTGGCCACCGTCGAGGACCTGCGAAGGGTGCTCGGTGTCTAGCCTGCATGTGACGTTCGTCTGCTCGGGCAACATCTGCCGGTCCCCGATGGCCGAGAAGATGCTCGCCCACCAGATCGCCGGCCGCGGCCTTGCCGAGCAGGTGCGGGTGAGCAGCGCCGGGACCGGCGGCTGGCACGCCGGCGACGGGGCCGATCACCGCACCGATGCCGTCCTGCGGGCGCACGGCTATCCGACCACCCACCGCGCCGCCCAGCTCGACGAGGACCATCTGGCCGCCGACATGGTCGTCGCGATGGGCCGCAACCACGCCCGGATGCTCGCCGATATGGGTGTCCCGCCGGAGCGGCTGCGGATGATGCGTTCCTTCGACCCCCGCTCGGCCGCCTTCACCCTGGATGTCGAGGACCCCTATTACGGCGGCCCGGAGGACTTCGAAGCGGTCTTCACCGTCATCGAGGCTTCGCTACCCGGCCTGCATGACTGGATCGACCAACGATTGGGGCGCCCGTGAAGCGCTTCGGGTTCCTGTTCCGGCCGCAGTGGCTGGCGCTGTACGTGGTGGTGGCGGCCTTCGCCTGGCTGTGCTTCACGGTGCTGGCGCCCTGGCAGCTCGGCAAGAACACCACGACCTCACGTGAGAACACCCAGATCGCCAACTCGCTGAACACCGACCCGGTGCCGCTGACAACCTATCTGCCGCAGCAGGATTCGTCGGCGCACGAACACCAGTGGCAGCGGGTGACGGCCTCGGGTCACTACCTGCCCGAGGCGCAGGTGCTGGCCCGGTTGCGGTCGGTGGACGGTGCCCCCGCCTACGAGGTGCTGGTCCCGTTCGTGGTCGACGGCGGACCGACGGTGCTGGTCAACCGCGGCTATGTGAAACCTGAGCAGGGCACCGCGGTGCCGCCCATCGCGGCCGCGCCGGCCGAGCCGGTCACCATCACCGCGCGGCTGCGCGATTCGGAGATGCTCGCCGTCGGCAGGGAGCCGTTCCGGGCCGAGGGTGCCATGCAGGTGTACTCGATCAACCCCGGGCAGGTCTCCCAGGTGACCGGCGTCCCGCTGACCGGGTCCTATCTGCAACTGGTCGAGGACCAGCCCGGCGGCCTCGGCGTGATCCCGCTGCCCGTGCTCGATGCCGGGCCGTTCCTGTCCTACGGGATCCAGTGGATCGCGTTCGGCATCATCGCCCCGATCGGGGTGGGGTACTTCATCCTGGCCGAGGTGAAGGTCCGGCGCCGCGAGAAGGCGCTCGCCAACCCGCAGAGCGAACCCGAACCCGACGAGGCGGCGGCGCCGAAGCCGGTCAGCACCGAGCAGAAGCTCGCCGACCGGTACGGCAAGCGGCACTGACGGCCACCGCCACCAGCGTCGCGCCGGCCTGAACCGCCCGCGACAGCCGCACACCGCGACGCAGGTCGGCGGCGTTCGGGGCCGGCCCGTCCCCCAGGGTGGGACGCATCTCCAACCGGTGCGCGTACTGGGTGGGGCCGCCGAGCTGCACCCCGAGCGCTCCGGCGAAGGATGCCTCGGCGACACCGGCATTGGGGCTGGGATGTTTACCGGCGTCGCGTTGCCAGGCCCGCCAGGCGGCGCTGGGGGCACCACCGACCGCCAGCACGACCAGCCCGGTCGCGCGGGCTCCCACGTAGTTCACGACATCGTCGAATCGCGCGGCCGCCCAGCCGAACCGCAGATAGCGGGGCGACTTGTGCCCGATCATCGCGTCCAGTGTGTTGGCACCGCGGTAGACCAGCAGACCGGGCACACCCGCGACCGCTCCCCACAGGATCGGTGCGACCTGCGCGTCCGAGGTGTTCTCGGCGACCGATTCCAGGGCGGCCCGGGCCAGGCCGTCGGCGTCCAGGGCGGCCGGGTCCCGACCACACAGCGACGGCAGCTGCGCGCGGGCGCCGTCGATGTCCTCGCGTTCCAGCGTGTCCGCCAACCGGGCACCCGTGCGGGCCAACGATGTTCCGCCGAGCACCACATAGGTGGTGATCGCGGTGGCGGCGGCCGTCCACACCGGGCCNCGCCGGCGCGCGGCGCGCTCGACGGCCAGCCCGATCGCGCCGAGTGCCCCGAGCAGCACCGCGGTGTGGGCGGCACCGGCGGCCCGACTGTCTGCATAGGTGCGACGCTCCAGTGCCGCCGCCGCGGACCCGAACGCGGCGACGGGGTGGCCGCGCTGCGGGTCGGCCAGGACCACGTCGGCCAGGTAACCGCCCGCCAGTCCGATCGCACGGGCAGAGCTATTGGGCGCAAACACGTCGGCAGCGTCTCACAAGGTGGTGTACTCAGTTCCATGAGGCTCGGTCCCCCGCGGAATCCGAGGCGCGTCGCCGATCTGATCAATCCGGCAGCGGCGCTGGCACCTGCCGCGAACGTCATCATGCAACTGGCGTCCCCCGGTGTCGGGTACGGCGTCCTGGAGAGCCCGGTGGACCGCGGCAACGTCTACAAGCATCCCTTCAAACGGGCCCGCACCACCGGCACCTATCTGGCGGCGGCCACCATGGGCACCGACGACGACCGGGCACTGATCCGCGGGGCGGTGGACACCGCGCACCGCCAGATCCGGTCCGGCCCGGGCAGCCCGGTGCGCTACAACGCATTCGATCCTGCGCTGCAGCTGTGGGTGGCGGCCTGCCTGTACCGCTACTACATCGATCAGCACGAGTTCCTCTACGGCCCACTCGATGACGAGTCGGCCGATGCGGTGTACCGCGACGCCGCCCGGCTCGGCACCACGCTGCAGGTACGCGCGGACATGTGGCCCGCGGACCGGGTCGCGTTCGAGGAGTACTGGAAACGGTCGCTGGACGAGCTGCGGATCGACGAGCCGGTGCGCAGGCATCTGCACGGGGTGGCGGCGCTGGTGTTCCTGCCGACTCCGCTGCGCCAGCTGGCGGGACCGCTCAACCTGTTCGCCACCACCGGCTTCCTGCCCGCCGAGTTCCGCACCCTGATGCGAATGCGCTGGACCTCCCGCCAGCAGCGCGCGTTCGACGCCCTAGTCGGCGCGTTGCGGATCGCCGACCGCGTGGTCCCGCGTGATCTGTGGTTGTTCGGCTACCAGCTCTACCTCTGGGATATGCGGTCCCGTGCGCGACGTGGCAAACGGGTGGTGTGAACCGAACGATCAGGCAAGGAGACTTCCATGGCAATTACAGCGCTCAACCATGTGGCCGTCACGGTCAGTGACATCGGGGTGAGCGGGCCCTGGTACCGCGCGCTGATTGGGACCGACCCGGTGCTCGACGAGCACACCGACGGCGGGTTCCGCCACGTGGTGTGGGCGTTCGGGAACGGCACACTGTTCGGCATCCATCAGCACGACAGGTCCATCGCCCCCGGTGAGTTCACCGAGTTCCGTGCGGGCCTCGATCACGTCGGGTTCGGCTGCGAGACGCGAGCGGAGTTGCAGCAGTGGGCCGGCCGCCTCGATGATCTCGGTATCGCGCACGATGGTGTGGTCGACGCGCACTACGGCTCCGGCCTGAGCTTCCGCGATCCCGACGGTGTCGCGTTGGAGTTCTTCGCCCCGCCGGAGTAATCCGCGCCGAGTTGGGTACTACCTAGGTCATGTTGACCAAGATCGCAGGTGCCGCCACCCAGTTCGTCGAGGGCGTCGGGGGTGTCTTCGGTATCCGGGTCGGCACCGAGGAGCCGCTCTACGTCCACGAAGACGACCTCGGTGCGATCGAGATCCGGCGGTACGGGCCGCGGGTGGCAGCGCAGACCAGCGTGAAGGGTGACGGCCAGGAAGCCCGCAGTGAGGGGTTCCGGCGGCTCGCGGGCTACATCTTCGGCGGCAACCACCGCAAGACGAAGATCGCGATGACCGCCCCGGTCGCGCAGCACGGCGAGAAGATCGCGATGACCGCGCCGGTCGCGCAGACCCATACCGGCGGCACCGGCGAATCGGTGATCCGTTTCTACATGCCGTCGAAGTGGTCGATGGACACGCTGCCCGAACCCGACGACCCGAACGTGACCGTGGTGGACGTGCCCGCCGAGCGCTTCGCGGTACTGCGGTTCAGTGGTGACCGGAGCTCGACCGCCATCACCGCCAAGTCCGCCGAACTTCTACAGGCGCTGCACGGCAGCGGCTTCAACACCGACGGCCCGCCGGTCGCGTGGTTCTACGACCCGCCCTGGACGTTGCCGTTCCGCAGGCGCAACGAAGTCGCGGTGCCNCNCNCCGGGTGNGCAGCACCGCGACCCCGGTGCGATCAGTACTGGTATTCGGCCGGGCAGGACAGGTCCACGTAGACCGTCGCGCCCGGGACCGCCGCGTCCGAGGCGCCGCGTACGGAGTCGACCGAGCAGTTGGACAGCGGCCCGTTACGGGTGCCGTTCAGCTGCACGTTGTAGCCCTGAGTGCGCAGGTCATAGATGGTTTCCTCGACCGATGACGCACCGGCAGGAGCCGCCGACGCGGTGGCCGCCATCCCGAATGAACCGCCCGCCAACGCCATGAAGGCCGCTGAGGCCAGGAGAATTTTCTGCATGTTCGTATTCCTTTCGGCAGAGTTCGACCACCCGGCGGCGCCATGGCGCCCGGGGCAGGACTCCGTGATTTGTGAAGTTTTGGCTAGTGTGTTCTAGGAGTTATCTGCTTGCATATCAGTAGTTTTCAGGCACGTGACCCGCCTTCCGCTGAACCAGACGTGTTCTTGTCTCTCAACGTATGAGCCCATGTCATCACTGTCACGGGACTCATATGAATCACCAACACTTCTCGGCCGGGGAACATTCCACATATATGGTCGAATTTCACCAAGGTGGTTGTCCAGGTGGGAATCCCGAGAGTCGTCCGGGGGTTATCCCCAGGACCGTCGGGGCTAAGGCGTGGAGACGGTCCTGATCAGCGGCAGGTACACGGTATCGAGGATCTCGGCGATCGCGTCGCGGCCCACCTCGACACGGGTGAACACCAGGAGGTCGCGCAGCAGGAACCCGATCGACAGCGCGGGCAGGCGGGCTATCTCCTGCCCGCCGATCTCGCCGCGTTCGCGGGCACGGGCCAGTACCGGATAGACGGTACGTTCGGCCAGTCCAATGATCTGGGTGTGCAGCAGATCCAGCAGCTCATCGTCGGCTTCGGCGACCAGCCGTCGATAGTTGTCCACACCGATGGCCACGAAGTTGTCCGCGATCGCGCAGAACACGTTCAGCAGGTCGTCGCGTAACGATTCCGATGCGGTGAGATCGATCTGGTCGGGTTCCCATCTCAGATTGGGTAGCGCATCGACGACCATATGGGCGCGCGTCCGGTAGCGACGGTAGAGAACGGGCTTGCTGGTCTTCGCCCGCCGGGCCACGCCTTCGAAAGTCAGGTCGGCATAGCCGTGTTCGACGAGCTCAGCCCGGACCGCGTCCCGGATCGCCGACATCAGCGCTTCGTTGCGGCGTCGCGTCTTCGGTTCACCGTCCACGACAGTCCTCACGATTTCCGAATCGGCAGCTGCAGATACGAGGCGCGTGAGCATCCGGTATGGATGACGTGGCGTCCACTGTTGGCGCCGGCGTACTCGCGGATCCCGGGCATCAACGGGCCCAGCAGGTTGGCCGAGCTGATGACGAAGCGCAACTGTTCGCCGGGCCGGAAAGCGAGACCGATGGGCAACAGGTCGATTTCGATCTCGACGGGCTCGCCGTCGACAAGCTTTTCGACGCGGTCGAAGGTGTGCGCGGGCACATCCGCGGTGGACAACTCGTCGTCGAGGTGTCGGGCGGAGACACGCAATCGTCCATCGGATCCCTTGTACCGCAGCACGCTTGCCCCATGGTCGGTCAGATCGTGGATGCGTGCGTTCTGGTTGGGCACGGTGAACTGCTGCAGCGGGGTGCCGTACGCGTCGAGTTTCTGGACGAGCACGAAAAGATCCATGTCGTCGGCGCCGCGTGCCTCGACCCAGAGGTGCGCCTTCGGATAGCCGACCATGACGGTCTCTTCGTCGAAGCGGGCGATGAACGACACCGCGTTCGGACTGCTGTCGACCGCGTAGCCGACCTCCACGCCAGCCGAGGGCAGCCGGGTACTCAACACCCGCGCAGCGCCGTCGAGGTAGAACCTGGTCGAGACGAATCCGGCGGGCGGAAACGCGTCCGCGGGCACGCCTACCTGATCGCCACCGTGCAGGTCGAGAATCGAATAGCGAACGCGGGGTGTGGATTCCCACCCATTGTCGACACCCTTGAGGTAGCGGTCGAAGAAGCGGCGCAGATCCTCGCGGTTGTCCTCGTCGTAGTAGTCCGGCCATTCCTGACCGTTGTGGATCCGCAGCCATTTGTCCTGCGACGCCATCCGCCGCCAGGCCCGGAACGTTCCCGCGGTGTGCAGTGTGTTCGTATAACTGGCCACCACGTACGCCGGCACGGCGATCTTGCAGAAATCCGGGATCTTGTTCTCCCACAGGGCATTCATCTGCGGGTAGCGCTCCGCCTCGGCGAGGATGTCCTCCTTCAGGCCGGCACCGAAGAAGCTGCCTTCCTGCAACTGACGGGCGAACCCGGTGTCCGGCATGCCGCCACGCATCACGAGATCGCGGTAGACATCGCTGACGCCCTCCCACGGGTTGATCGCGGCCAGGTGCGGAGGCTGCTCAGCCGCGGTGAACCACTGCGACACCGCCAGGTAGGAGGTGCCGCTCATCCCGACTTTGCCGCTGCACCAGGGTTGCCCGGCCAGCCATTCGATCAGGTCGTGGCAATCGCGGCCCTCCTGACGGTCCCACAGCACACTGTTGCCCTCGGAGTCGACCACACCGCGAACATCCGGGTTGCAGATCGCATAGCCACGGGCACACCAGTACGCCGGATCGGGCCCCTCAAACTTCTCCAGTCCCGAGACGATCCCGTTGTCCAGGCCGACCATGGCGAACACTCCCATGACGCTGGCCGAGGTGCCCTGCCCCTTGCCGTACGGACTCCAGGCCACGACGACGGGCACCGGTTCGTCGCCCACTGGGCGAAACAGGTCGACGTGGATCGTGACCCCGTCACGCAGCCGGACGGCGACGTCCTTCTCGAAGACGATGTCGACCGGAATCGGCAGCAACTGTGGTGCGACCCGAAAGCCGGCCGGCAACGTAAGCGTGCTCGGCGCGAATCCGGTCAGCACGCCCGTGCGAGCCGCCGGCAGCCGCCCCGATGGCGTGAAGATCATCTGCTGCTCCACGGCCATGGCGCTTCCCCGGATTCCTCGTGCGGCGTCGACCGATGTAGATACGGTCCGTATCTTAAAATCGTACTCGGGTCCGTTCGGGCCGCCGACAACCCTGGCGAGAATGCGCAGAAATGCCGGCCGTTGACGGCACCAATACGCCAAACCGAGCGCGAGTGAGGGAATGCACTGCTACAGGCGCTGCGTTACAGTTTCTGACACCAGATCCCGGCGTAAAATGGGACTGTTGCACCCGGTTTTCGCGGACATCGCGGCTGCCGAGGTTCATCACATTGACACACAAGAAAAGGACCGAAGATGGCATTGAATCGTCTGGCTCGTCGTCGGATTTCGGCAGCGGTTGGCGGTGGCGCCATCATCGCGATGATCGGCTTCACCGCGGCGTGCAGCAGTGACAGCGACAAGCCCGAAGAGTCGCCGACCACCACCACGACCACCACCGAGGTCTCGCTGACCCCGACCGAGAAGTCGCTCAACCCCGGAGGCGGCGTATTCACTCCTCCGGTCACGGCCCCGCAGCAGACCGTTGAGGGTCCGAACGACTGACCGAATCCATGAGAAGTAAGGGCGGGTCCGAATATATTCGGACCCGCCCTTACTTTTTTTTGCGGACTTTGACCGCGAGCGTTCGCAATTGGTCAGGGCGGACGAACGGAATTTCACGCGGCCCGCACTGCGGGATTTGATGGTGGGCGCGGACGGTATCGAACCGCCGACCGCTGGTGTGTAGAAGCCTTTTACCAGCTTCTATAGCGTCTTGTCGCACCTTCGCGGTACCTATATGTCCAGGTCATTGCCTCTCACGGGTTTCATCCCATTGTTCGCGTCTCCCCTGTTTCTGCGCGTCTTGGCGCACGCAGGGCGCAAGCGGGGGCTCGACGTCGGAAGACTCGTTCCTCCCCAAACAGGGCTTGGCCGCGGGCCGTTCCATTGAACTTCGGAACACGATCAGCAGCGCTGCGGTCGCAGTCACCAGTCCTCCAAAACACCAGGGCAGGCGTCAGCCAGAGCATCGCCATGGGCGTGGTGCGCTCGCGGAGACCCTCGCCTGCGCCGTTGCTTCTAGGGTCGCGGTCAACCGACGGAGACTGCCCCCGGTTTGGTTGACTCTTGACCTGTGAGGATTCGTCCTTGCTGGAAGGATCAACCTTGTGCCGACACCGTTTCCTGCCGAGTTCCGGGCCGACGTCATCGCTGTGGCCCGCAAGGGTGAGGCGCCGCTGCGCCAGATTGCGAAGGACTTCGGCATCTCGGAGGCCTGCCTGCATCGCTGGCTCAAGATCGCCGACCGAGAGGATGGCCGCGGCCGGCCCACGTCCTCGACCAATGCGGACGATATGGCCGCGCAGCTGCGCGAAGCCCGCAAGCGGATCAAACTCCTCGAGCAGGAAGCGGAGGTGATGCGACGCGCGGTCGGCTACCTGTCCCGGGATGCCAACCCAAAATGATGTACCCGCTGGTCCTCGACCTTGCTGATGTCGGCGTGCCCGTCACGGTGACCTGCCGGGTCCTGGGATTCTCCACCCAGGCGTTCTACAAATGGCGCAAAGCACCTCTATCGCAGCGTGATTGGGATGACGCCCACCTGATCAACGCCGCCCGCGGCATCCACGCCGCCGAACTCCCTGGGCGCGGGATCACCGCCGGCGAGAACCGTGTCGCACGACTGTGTTCCCAGGAACGCATCTGGTCGATCTTCGCCGCGAAATGTGGACTGAACCGCCGATCCGGACCACCGGTGCATGACGACCTCGTGCAGCGTCAGTTCAGCGCCCTGGCCGCCAACCAGGTCTGGCTGGCCGATATCACCGAACGCCGGACCGATGAAGGCAAGCTCTACCTTGGCGCGATCAAAGATGTCTATTTTAACCGGATCGTGGGTTCTTCGATCGACTCCCGGATGAAGTCCTCGCTGGCGGTGGCCGCCCTGGATCATGCGGCAGCACTGCGGTCACCCGTGGCGACGATCGTCCATTCCGACAGAGGCAGTCAGTTTCGATCGAGCAAGTTCGTGCATGTTCTGTCGCGCAACGGGTTACAGGGATCGATGGGCCGCGCGGGAGCGTGCGGTGACAATGCTGCGATGATGTCGTTCTTCGCCCTGCTGCAACGCAACGTCCTCGACCGGAAACGGTGGGCTACCCGAGCCGAACTGCGCCTGGCGATCGTGACCTGGATCGAGCGGAACTACCACCGCCGTCGCCGGCAACGTGCCCTCGGCAGGCTCACCCCGATAGAGTTCGATCTGCTCCACACATCAGTCGCGACCGCGGCCTGAAATTCACAACCCGCGAGTCAACTGAAATCGGGGCAGTCCCCTCCGCAATTGGAGGCCAGCCACCGGACACCCGACTGACCGACCTCCCTGGACGTCACACCTGAGTGTACTCGACAGGGACATTGTTGACGGTTTGGCTGTGAGAAGGGAGGACCTCCGGGGGTTAGTGGAGCTGTCTGACGTCCTCGCCCACACGCAGGTCCTCTTCTCCCCCGCTGATACCCGGCTGACTGTCTATGGTCGACAACTGCTCGTCGATCGGATCCTGATCGGTGGCCGCAAACCCGCTCACGTCGCGGCCGAACTTGGGGTCTCACACCAGTGCGCGTATCGGAGGGTGCGCCGCTTCCAAAAACAAGACCTTGCGGGGTTGATCGACCACTCCTCACGGCCCCATCGCTGCCCGCGCCGCACCACCGCCGCGGTGGAGTCAGCGGTGAACGAACTCCGGCGCCCTCCCGACGCGGCCAGGACTGGATCGGCGCGGAGCTGGGTCTGCCGGCCCGCACCGTCAGCGCGATCCTCCACCGTCATGATCTGCCCTGCCTAAGGGACGGTGACCCGCTCACCGGTGCGCTGATCCGCGCCTCGAAGACAACCGCGGTCCGCTATGAGCGAGCCGGTCCCGGCGAGTTGATTCACATGGACGTCAATGAAATTGGTCGCATTCCCAACGGATCGATGAACGGTATGGGGTTCGCACAGAGCCTTCAGCTGTGAACATAGAGGGCAAGCCTCGCGCCCGAAACTAGGCAGCAGGTACGTTCGGCACGAGTTCAATCGTATCGGCGATGCCGAATCCTCACGGGGTCAGGAGCCAAGCAAACCGGCGCGGTCCCACGTGCTTTTGACCCATACGTATCCCGAACAAGGCGCGATTGTCTGGCGAAGTCGCACGAACTGGGGAACCATAGCTTCATGCCGACGCTGACCGAGGTGTGGGATTCCACACGGATGAGACTGTTGATCGAGCTCGATCGCGCGTCGAGTCTCTCGGCAGCGGCCGCGGCAATGGGAATAAGTCAACCGTCGGCCAGCGAGCATCTACGCCTCTTGAGTTCGGCGGCCGGCGAACCGGTCGCCGAACGATCAGGACGTTCTCTAGTGCTCACTCCAGCGGGGCGCATCCTCGCACGTTTCGCCGCGCAGGCGCTCGCAAGTCTCGCTGCTGGAGAATCCACGCTGGCCGCCCGCGCTGGACTACGGTCGGGGGACCTAGCAATTGGTGCATCGTCAATGCCAGGAACGTACATCCTTCCCGCTGTGGCCGCGTCTTTCATCGCTCGTTGTCCCGCGGTCACATTGCAGGTTTCAGTTGGATCGACTGAGTCTGTGATGGAGTGGTTACGAGAGGGACGAATTACCTTGGCAGTAGCGTGCAGCGACTCCAAACTCCGAGGACTGCGTTCCGAAAGCATCGGGGCTGATGAAGTAGTCGGTATCTGTAGCCCCGGCTCGATTGAGGTTTCCTCGGACGGTTACGTTAGCGTCGAGCAGTTGGCGTCTCGGACATTGTTGGCGCAGGAGCGTGGTTCGAGTATCCGTGCACACGCACTTCGATTGCACTCATCTGAATCGAAATGGGGTGCGGTGTGGGAGATGGGCTCAATCGATGCAGTCAAAAGGGCAGCACGCCAGAACGCTGGCGTGGGTTTCGTTTCCAAGTACGCCGTCAGCGACGAACGGCGCCGAGGCGAGCTACTGTGCTTTCGGATTAGCGATGTCGACTGGGGCTGCCGAGACATCCGCGCGGTAACGCTAGGCAACGCTATCCAGGCGCCCGCCGATCGGTACTTTCAAGCCCTCCTGACCGAGGCCGTCGCAAGCGGTTCGGGGCTCCTGTGTCCTTGAAGTGAATCGTTCGAAGGCGTCGTCGGCGGTATAGGTCCGGTTGAATGGGCCGCGCGAATTGTGGTTCCAGGCTGTCACTCTGATGATTAGCGTGAACTCGAGGGCACCGAGATAGTGGCCGGCCATCTTCCGAATCCGACCGGTTGTTTGAGTTCCTGGCGGCACGACGGCGAGATCGCACCGCTCACCCTTTAGATAATCCCGATGACCATCGATCACCGGGCACGACAGAGTCTCCGGACATGGCCGGGGCGGTTCACGGACCCCGCAGCGGCCAGACCCGGAATGGCCATCACGGATCACCTAGAACTGGAGATCTGACCCACCTATCGGAAAATCCAAACTGAGACTGCGGTCGCATACGGGCTCTGTATATGTCGGACATTTTCCTTGGTTGCCGGTGCCGGATCGCCCTACTGTGCATTGGTATCCGAATTCACATTCGGCAGACGGAGATTCGACTGAATGAGGTGACCAATTGTCTTCGTACGATAGCGCTGTTGATGTGTTGATCGTCGGTGCGGGGGTGGTGGGAACCTCAATCGCGAGGGAGCTCTCTTTGCTTGATGCCAAAATCGCTGTAGTCGAACGCTGGCACGATGTCGGCGAGGAGACGTCGAAGGCCAACAGCGGCGTAGCCAACTGCGGGTGGTCGGCTGCCCCGGGCAGTCTTGAAGCGCAGCTGATCCTCGCCTCGGCACCTCAGTGGGAGAAAATTTCCCGAGATCTCGGTGTCGCCTTCCGTCGAGTCGGAATCACCATGCTGGCCCTGAATGAGGACGAGGTCGAGGAGCTGCCGAAATGGGCCGACCGGGCCCAGCAGAACGGCGTAGAGGCACGACTCGTTACCGGAGGCGAAGTTGCAGAACAGGCGCCGCACGCCTCCCCTAAAACGCTTGCGGGTCTGTACATTCCGGAAGAAGGGGTCGTGGACTCGGTGCGGCTTTCGGTCGCCTACGCCGAACAGGCCGAACTCAACGGCGCTCGTTTCTACTTCTCTGAGCCAGTCACGAGCGCGCAGAAAGACGGCGACCGCGTAGTCAGCGTTACGACGTCAAAGAGAACATTTTTTCCCAAGTTCGTCGTGAACGCCGCTGGTCTGGGCGCCGACCAAGTGTCGCGCATACTCGGTGGCGACGTATTCACAGTCACCCCTCGGCGCGGGCAGTGGGTGTTGTTGGATCGAGAATTCGGCAAGAACGTCCCAAGCATGTTGACCGGTGTTCCGGGGAGGCTTGGACACGGGCCGATGGTGCTGCCCACCGCCCATGGCTCGGTGCTGCTGGGGCCGACAGCAGAAGACCAAGACGACAAGCTCGACCGATCGACGGATGAGGACGCTCTAGACGACGTTCTTCGTAGATGCATGGACATGATGCCTTCCATCGACTTGCGGTACGTCACCAAACGATTCGCAGGAGTGAGAGCGAACTCAGATCCCACCTACCGGATCGAGTGGTCGGAGTCAGCCGGGAACCTTCTTCAGGTCGCCGGTATCCGTTCTACAGGCGTTTCGGCTTCCCCGGGGATTGGTCAGTATGTCCGCGGGCTCCTAGAAGAAGCAGGTCTTGGCGGAGCCCCAAGGTCGGACCCAGTCCGCATTCTGAGCTACTCCCAACCGCTGTGGCAGGACCTAGATTGTGATCGGGCCGCTGCTGATCCACTCGGGCGGACTGTTATCTGCGCCTGTGAAAAGGTGACCGCCGCGGATATTCACCAGGCACTGTCCCCTCCATTGCCGGCAACGTCGATTGCAGGGGTGGCCCGGCGAACACATGCGACGTGGGGGCGTTGCCAGGGTTCGGCGTGCTTGTCCGGTGTCTCATTCATTACATCGCTGTACACCGACCACGAACCGTGGCAGATCCCATACCACGAAGAAGGATCCGATCTGGGAGTGGGCAAAACCGATGACTGACGTCGTTGTAGTTGGCGGTGGACGCTGTGGACTTCACGCCGGCACCATGTTAGCTGAGCAGGGATTCGCGGTCACACTGGTCGAAAGGCTGCCTCAGGCCGGGGGCCAGGAACCTGAGCGTGACGCGCACAGGCTCGTCAAGGAGGCACGACTCACGGGTGTCAGGTTCGTTCTCGGCACCCTGGCGGTCGAGTATCGGGGCGGTGCAATTGCGATGCTGGGTATCGATGGGGCGGCCATCGTCCCCACCAAAGCGCTGGTTCTTGCCACTGGCACGCGGCCAAGAACACGAGCCGAGCTCAACATAGGCGGCGAACGAGGTGCCGGTGTGCTGCCAGGGTCAGCCGCACTGCATTTCCTCGATTCCGGGTTACTGCCGGGTCGCCGCCCAGTCGTTATCGGCTCAGGCGAGCTCGCGCACCACCTCACAAGCAAGCTGCTCAGCAAGGGGGCTCAAGAAGTGAGCGTGGTCACCGAATCAGGGGCCGGAGTCTTCCCAGAAAGCGTCCGGCACTACTCCCACGCGAGACCCAAGACAATCCGTGGGTTTCCCCGCCTGCACACGCTAGAAATCGAAACTCGAGACCGGTTGCTATCGCTTTCCACTGATTCGGTGATCCTGGCCTCCGGACGAATCCCCATGCGCAACGTAGAGGGTGCGATTTATGGAGGCAGCCCAACGGTATATGAGTGCTTCTCCGATTCAGATCCAAAAACAGCTGACAACGCTCGAACCATTGCGGCCACTACCAGCCGCCTAATAACAAGCCGCCTACGCTAAGGCGATTACACCGGAGAAAAATTATGCAAGTTCTGTCGCCCGTGGGAAGATTTTCCGTTAATTACCATGGCTTATATATCCAAGACCGTCGAATCGTCGTGAGAGCTTCGCTGGGTGCTTGGCGGTCAGAAGTCACGTTGGAGAGATCTGACATTCCGCTCATCTCAAGCATACTCGCTGTTTTCAGCGCTCTCCCGCTTGTCACGTTCTGCCTCGGGCGGCGGTCAGCTTCAAGGAAACAGGTGAAATAAATTGGCAAATAACGTTTTCAACAGCATCGTCGGAACGGCGCTCGCAGACGGATATGGTGTACTCGGGTTAAATGTATTCGATGAGTTGACCTTGCGAACCGCGGTAGAGGCTGCCGAGTCACAGGGAGCGTCGCTGATCGTGCAAACGTCCGTCAAGACGGTGAAAGCCATAGGTGCAAAACGTTTGTCAGATCAGTTCAAGCTCGCGACATCTCTTTCTCTGACGCCGGTTGCGCTGCATCTAGACCATTGCCCGGACCGTGCCGTCATCTCGGAGTGCATCAGGGAAGGCTGGGACTCGGTGCTCTTCGATGCCTCCAGCCTTCCTTTGCATATTGCAACTGCCCAGACCAAAGAAGTAGTGGAGGAGGCCCACGCCCAAGGGGTGAACGTCGAAGGAGAGATCGAAGGAATTCAAGGTGTCGAAGATGGAATTGGCAGCGACGACGTTCCTCTGCTCTATCCGATCGAGACTGTAATTGACTTCATTGAAACAACCAGAATCGATTGTTTTGCACCAGCCATCGGGAATGCACACGGACTCTACAAGCAAGTCCCGCAACTAGATGTCCAACGTGTGCGCGATATAGTCGCGGCCACAAATATCCCAATGGCATTGCACGGAGGATCTGGGCTCTCATCGGAACAATTTAGCGAGCTCATTGCGGCAGGGTGCGCAAAGGTGAACATCTCCACCGCACTGAAGAAGACCTACATTGAAGGTTTCCGCAGCTATCTCACCGAGCATACGTCCGCATCAGAACCCCTTACTGTGATTGAGCACGTTCGCCAGAATGTTCGGCGAATCGTAGTCGACTATATCCACGAGTTTGGCAGCTCCAAAGTGATTTCCACATGAAGGCTCTGATTTTTGATTGCGACGGTGTTCTCGCCGACACCGAACGTGACGGTCACCGGGTAGCGTTCAATCAAGTATTTGCTGAGAATTCGGTCGCCTTCGAGTGGACGGACTCGGCCTATCAGCAGGCCCTCAAGGTTGGCGGCGGTAAGGAGCGCCTGCGAGCGCTGCTGTCTCCGGACTTCACCACGAGGCATGACTTGCCCAACGACGCTGCCGAACTTGAAGCCCTCATAGCGAGTTGGCACCGGCGAAAGACACAGTTGTACGTGGACCTCCTCGACTCTGGTGCTGTGCGGCCAAGATCCGGTGTGCGGCGGCTTTCTTGCGAAGCCCTTGAACAGGGCTGGAGGCTTGCAGTCGCATCGACGTCTGCACATGCGTCGGTTCGAGCTGTTTTGAATAGGGCAATGGGAGCAGAACTCGCAGAGCAGTTCTCGGTCTTCGCAGGCGATGATGTTCAACGAAAAAAGCCGGCGCCTGACATCTATCTCCTCGCGCTCAAACAGCTGGGAGTCAGAGCCTCCGACACGGTTGTGGTCGAAGATTCCGCCATTGGCATACAAGCGGCGCGCGCAGCGGGCATCACTGCAGTGATCGCGACGCCTAGCACGTACACGATTCATGAAGACCTCAGCGCCGCAGCAATAGTGGTCAGCGAGCTCGGCGACGCGGGAGTGAGTACTCACTGCGCAGGGACAAACGTTATCGGCAATTTGATTCACGACGTAGTGGAGCAACGGCATCTCCAAGCCCTCTTGGAAATTGGTGTAGCACCCGAGGAAGCGAGTAATCATGCAGATAATAAGTAGCATCGTCCTCTACACGATGATGGCATTCGTCCTCATTGGAGCAGCGTTTGCGATACGCGACAGCGAATCGGGTATTGGGAAAGAGTTCCTGCAGGGAATCCACTCAATCGGACACCTGTTCATCCCCGTAGCGGGAATCATGGCATCGATTCCGTACCTCACTATTGCAGTCGAAAAGGGCGCCGGCCCCATTTGGCAGGCGCTGGGCGCTGACCCCTCCATCGCTGCAACAACATTCATCGCCTCCGATATGGGCGGCTATCAATTGGCCTTCGCAACAGCAGATAACAGTGGGGCCTGGATTACCGCGATGGTAACTGGGTTCATGGCGGGAGCAACAATCGTGTTCACCGTCCCCGTCGGATTGGCGATGCTACAGAAATCTGACCAGCGATACATGGCGCTGGGGATCATGTCAGGTGTACTGACAATCCCAATCGGAGTTCTGGTGACCATGGTGACCATCATGGTCACTCGCCCGTTCATTCGCGGAGACGTGCGGACGACCGGTCCCTCTGACACGGTGATCGAGGGGCTAAACTTTGCCGAATTGCTAAGAAACCTATTCCCGTTGCTCCTTATCGTCGTTCTCATCGCCGCTGGGCTAAAGTTCGCACCCGGTTTCATGATCAAAGCATTCATCATCTTTGGTCGCCTCATTGACGCGGCGGTCAAGATCATTCTCGCCCTGTCGATAGTCGAGTACTTCACTGGAATCTTTGGGAAAATCTTTGGCTCTTGGGGATTCGAGCCTATCATTGCCACTCCAGACGACCCGTTTCGTGCCCTTGAGGTTGTCGGAGCGGTTGGCATCATGCTGGCAGGCGCATTTCCCATGGTGTACGCCATTAATAAGTTTCTTGCAACGCCCTTGAGCCGCTTAGGAAATCGCGTTGGTATCAGTGAAGCTGGAGTCACCGGAATGCTGGGTGGCGCGGCCAATGCGCTCGCGCTCTTTCACGTCGTCAAGTCAATGTCCCCAAAGGACAAGGTGATGTCCATTGCGTTCGTAGTGTGCGGTGGGTTTTTGCTCGGAGACCACCTCTCCTTTACTGCGAACTTCCAGCCCAACCTCATCGGCGCTGTACTTCTGGGCAAACTATCTGCCGCCGTTCTCGCGGTGATCTTGGCGCGTTACATCGCGGTCCCCACCGCGGAGCGGTTGGCACAAAACGATAATCCGTTCATTGATGCGACACCTTCACAGGGTCTGCACGGAAAATGAACGAACCAGATTCTGCAGCTCATCGTGATCTGGGTGCTGTGGTCCAAGCGCATTGGCCGAACCGTTCTTGGAAGTCCGTTCCGTTGGACGGGGGTATGACCAATCGTAATTGGCGTGTAACGGTCAAATCGGACACCCGAGATACGGAGCGAGACTTCGCTGTCCAACTCCTGCTGTCTACCGACCATGCAGCCAGAATTGGAATCAATAGGAGCACCCAGGGGCAGGTGATGCCGATCGTCGAGGAGCTGAAGCTGGGCCCAAAGCTTGTTGCATGGCGACACGACAACCCTTGCGCTCTGATCACAGACTTTATCCGCAACACCAGCTGTTGTGGACCACAAGACCGGCCACGAGTAATTCTCTCGGTGGCTGCGGCGCTGGCGCGTCTACACGGACACACGCAGAAGACCACCTTGCACAACTACATAGCCGATCCATTCGATGGTAACGAGTGGCTTTTCCGGAGAGTCCAGAAGCTTGTTCCACAAGCAGCGAAGTCCTTCGCTTGGGCCCTTGATCTGAGTAGTCGTTGTCAGCGCGCGCGAGGTGCGTTTGATGCTTGTCTTTTGCACTCAGATCTGTCAGTCGGGAACGTGTTGGTATCGCCGTCAGACGTGACGCTCATTGATTGGGAGTACGCGGGCGGCGGAGACAGATACTTCGATTGCGGCGATTTCGCAGAGAAATGGGAGCTCAGCGCTGATGAAGAGCACCAATTCGTCGTTGCGTATTCATCCGGGAAGGATTCACTTGAGTATCAACTCGCTGCTCTGCGCATGTACCGCTTCCATAGTCGGCTACGGGAGGCATTGTGGGCAGTGGCGGCGAGTACCACTCATTTCGTCGACTTCGACCACATCGCTTACAGCCGAGCCTGCGCGGTCCGCCTTGACGAGATTGCC
This sequence comes from Mycolicibacterium austroafricanum, assembly GCF_902705885.1. GTDB lineage: Bacteria > Actinomycetota > Actinomycetes > Mycobacteriales > Mycobacteriaceae > Mycobacterium > Mycobacterium vanbaalenii_A. The sequence goes on from NZ_CACSIP010000007.1 coordinate 67,866, forward strand.
AGTAGCAGCGCGTTTGAAGACAGCGTGACCATGATGGAATCAAGTACGGAAGCGAAGGAAGTACAGTGCTCGTGACTTCATCTGACCTCAGCTGCAACACTGCCGAGGCCCTCAGAGAACGACAGATCAAGGTTGAGCGTGCCTCGGCGGAGTACGTACGCTTGGTCCACCCTTCATTTCTTACGGGGCTCGCGCCTGAGTCTGAAGTGAGCGTGACTAGGCGCTTCCGTCAGATAATCGATCTTTTCGAGCCGCAACGAGAATCCACTCCGGCGGGGTTCCGAGTGGAAACCGTTGAGAACAATGGTGTGGCGTTTGATCTTGTCCGAGATATCAGTTATGACCGAGGTGGTCAACCGAGACCGACACCGCTACTATTTTCAGCCGATACCGCCAACCCATACGAGATCGCCCAATGCCGCGACTTGATCGCCAATGTGACATGCAATCCCGGAATTGTTTACGATCTTTTTCTGAATAATCCAGACGCAAACATTGGCGGCGAATTCTCGAATCTAGAAGAGGTGCTAAGAGCGATCGCCGGAGAGGTCGGTCCAGGGTGTGACGTTTCCGTCGAACTTCACAACCCCTACGAAACAGACCCCTCCAAATTGTTCGACGAGATCCAAATGTACGAGGAAATTCTATCGCTCTACCGACTGGTAGTGAAAGTACCTCATACCGGCGCGATATCGCCATCGCAAGTTGAACAGTTGCTGTCGAGTGACGGTCGCCTGGATAATCGATATCACGATGGATCTCCTGAAGATCTTCTACGCGGGCACGCTTTAGCAAACAAGCTACACAGCCTAGGCCACAGGGTGAATTTTACTCTCATGTTCGAACCGTACCAAACACCACTCGCCCTTCAGGTGCACCCGTATTTCATCAATGCGTTCGTCCGTAATAGGCTCAATGCGACGCGCCGCATATCGGGACTATTGGCCGCCTTCGAAGCAACAGAGGACCTGTGGTTTGTAAAAGAACTACGGCAATTTATGGTAGCGAATCACTACCTGGGTAAGAACGACGTCAGCCTTGACCTTTTAGAAACCCTTTCGCTTGCGAAGCGGATGACCGCATATCGCCAAAGTGAGTGCAGCGACGGCCTGGACAGTGTGCGAGCATCTGTCCGCTGGCTAGGTGCGTCAAACCTGCCGAACTCGCGACTGATTATCTGCTCGCTAGAAGGGGACACGATGTTCCCGTCGGTGATGTCGATGATGTCGGATCCAGAATTCATCAAGCTTCAGAATCGGGTGTTGGTGACCACTGATCCGCGCTATCTGGCTCGCTGGGCCAGCAGCCCTCACGTAATTAGCTACCAACAGCGTTTTCTGGCAGCTTGTAAAGGAACATCTGAATGATCTCTTCGCCATAGCCTGCGGCACGCCACCTGGGCGGGCGCCTCACGGAGTCATCGACAGTTGACCATTTTTACAGTTTGACGATGGCTTCGGGATCGATGGGGCCGCCGAGTTCGCCAAGGGCTACGCTGGTGAAAACAAACATTTATACTGGCCTTCAGTGCGATGGTGTATTCAGTTTATCGTTGTGCGTTGATGTGTCGATTGACGATTTTCGTGTCCAGGTCGGTCGGAACGTCCAATCTAATGCTGCCGAACCCTTTCCGGCTGCGTATGCGTCGCGGTTGGGCTTGGCGCAGCGGAGTGATAGCGACCGGAGAGCAAGGTGCGGCGAAAGCATCTGCCACGGCGAAGAGGCGCTGCCAGTGGCGAGGGCCCAAATGTATACGGAGCGACCGATTGACATATCGAATGATTCTGATACTTTGGGCTCCGTGGTCGAATCCCAACACGTTGTGCTCATCCACGGAACCGGCTGCACTGGCCAGTCCTGGTCTCATGTCGCGCCGGAATTCCAACGTCGTGGGTACATCGTCCACACGCCGTCACTGCGCCATCACGACCTCCCGCTCAAGGAGGGATCCTCAAAGATCGCTGGCCTAAGCTTGCTGGACTACACCGACGACCTTGTCAAATACGTGGATTCGCTGAACTCTCCCCCGTTGCTCGTCGGGCACTCCCTCGGAGGTTTGCTTGCCCAGCTTGTAGCCGCGCGCACCAACCATGCGGGCGTGATAGCGGCCGCACCGGCACCGGCAGCAGGAATCTTTGCGACCTACCCGGCCATGATCCGAATGTGGGGACCGCACTTCATACATCCGCGACCATGGGCTCGACCGCTGAATCCGAAATGGTCCCACATGCGGTGGGGCGCCCAACACCAAACCGAAGATCATCTGCGGGAACTCTTCGACATGATGGTGTGCGAGTCAGGTCGCGCCTATTGCGAGATGTCGTTGTTCTTTCTGGACCGACACCGCGCAGCGAAGGTCGACTTTGACGCGATCACTAGCCCTGTGCTCGTCATCGGTGCCGGCCATGACCGCGGAGTGAACCCCCGGATCGCACGCACGACCGCGCGTCGGCACCGCAATGCCACATACATCGAGATTCCGAATGCCGATCACCTCGTATTCGACGGCGAGTTTCTTCCGACCACGATGAACCACATAGATGACTGGATTACGACTCACGACCCGTTCGGGTGCCCCACCCCGACCGCCTAGCGAACTAGGCGGAAAGCCGACAAACCGTGAGATACGGTGAACTGGTGTCGATGGAGCCGACGAACACTGACGGCCGCGCCACGCGCTGGGAGCACCGGCGACCAATGCTCTTGGCAGCGGCCACCGAGTACGTACTCGACCACGGGGTAAGCAACCTGACATTGAGGCCCCTGGCTGCGGCGATCGGGGTGACCATCGCGACGGTTGTAAGACAGTTCGGGTCCAAAGAGCAACTGATCGAGGAGGTTACGCGTGGGATCAACCAGCAACTCCTCGCCGACCTGCACAACGATCCCGAACTGACGGCAGGGCCGCCAGTGGAGACACTGCGGATACTGTGGCGTCGCTGGCTGACGCCCACAGAGGCCCGCAAGTTCTCGCTCATGTTCGAGCTCTACGGGCTGGCGTTGAGGGAACCCGAGAAGTACCGCTGGTTCACCGATTCCGTTGTGCGAGAATGGGGCCTAACACTGGTAGAGGGCGCTCTGATCGACTCCGGAAGCGAATCCGGCCAGGCCGAGATCCACGGCACTCTGATACTCGCGGTGCTGAGGGGGCTACAACTCGACTACGCCGCAACGCACGACACCGCGCGCATAAGCGCAGCATTCGAGGTGGCGGTCGCACTTCTAGCGCCCGCGGTGGGCCACCCCGACTGACCTGACTCCCCAAGTCTCCAACCAAGTTGTGGCACGGGGATGGCTCTGCGAGCGATGCACCCTGTAGCCGCCCTGGCCTCTGAGACGCTGACCTGCCGCGAAGTCATTTCGCACCCCGAGGTTGTCGACCGGATCGGTCAGGCGCACCGGAAGCTGCAGAAGTAGTGGCAGAGGCCCGGCACTCGGGACGCCGCAGTGCCGGCCGACGGTCGTACCGGGCCGCGCCGTCCACTCACACCGACAGCCGGGTCGTCGGCGTCTTCCGCAGTCGCGCCGAGAACCAAGGCGGCATTGGTGCGCACCTCGCAACGACCGACATGACCACGAGGAAGACCGACGCAGGCCCCAAGGCAAGCCAGAAGACGAAGATCCCGTTCCAGGCGAACGGGCCCGAAAGAAAGAAGCACGCCAGGACGTCCGGCACTAACGCGAACGCCACCCACAGGTTCAGGTATGCGACCCACCTCGGGAAGGTCATAGCCCGGTCGGTCAACACAGCCGTCCCGATCGCCAGATTCTGAATGATGAACGGCATGATCGGGATGAAGAAAGATGGAGCCAGGTGAGGTCGTTGAGCAACATGGTCGACTGGGTGCCAGGAGTTCGGGATCGAAACGCCAGTAGGGCGAAAAGCATTGAAGCCAAAGGTTGATGAGAACTGTCATCGAGCCCGCGCCCAGTTGAACGAGCGACAGCTGGGGCACTCGACGTTCCGTCCGAAGCATGTGCAAGGTGATGACACCGACCATCGGCAGCGCGTAGCGCGTAGCACACGCCAAGAGTTGACAGGATGAAGCCGAACACCCGACGAGCGCCGTCGGTCGAGTGGAACGTGACAACGTCCTGTATGTTGTCCGGCGGTCCTAACTGCAGCGGTAACAGTCTCGCCACCAACCGCCCGATGAGGATGACCAGGACAGCGGCGAGTCCGCCCCAGGGACATAGATTGAAGATCCGCAGTTTCCGGCGCAGCGTAGAACGCCAGGCTCTGATGGTCGAGCATCACGCCATCGGAGTCCGGCACCGCAATGACAAGTGCCGCGCCTGCACGTCCTGAATCGGGATCGTGAGGTCTTGGCCGCGCCCATGAGAGGGGCGCGGCCAAGACCGTCGACGTGTTTCACACTGCGTTGGCGAATCAGGGTGTTAGCGGGTTACCCGAGCATCCTTGGCGATCGTGCTCGAACCCACCGGTGCCGCGTCGATGGCGGGCGTTCGGACGATCCGGGCGAGTATCACCGTCCCGACAGCCGCCAGCACGAGGAACCCACCCATGACCCACAGGCTCGCCGAATAGGAACCCGTCTGGTCACGCAGTACACCGGTGATCGACGGGCCGATAAGGCCCGAGAAGTTACCCATCGCGTTGATCATGCCGATCGCGGCGGCCGAAGCCAGCCCGGTGAGATAGCGCGACGGGAGCTGCCAGAAGATCGGGGTGGCCGAGAAGATACACGCCGACGTGATCGAAAAGGCCAGCACTGCCAGCGGCAGTGAATTGGCGTAGCCGGCAGAAACAATGGCCACCGCACCGAGGACCGACGGAATGACAAGGTGCCAGATGCGTTCCTGCTTTCGGTCTGAACGTCGGCCCCACAGGATCATCGCGATGACACCACACAAGCTGGGAATGGCAGTGACCAGTCCGATCTGAGTGAGGCTGAGTCCGACCGCAAAGTCTTCGTTGAGCGACTCGATGATGGTCGGCAGGAAGAACGCCAATGCGTACTCACCGAATTCGAGGCCCAAGTAGATCATGCCCAGCGCGAGCACCAGCGGACTCAGGATCGTCCGCAGAACGCCGTCTTTGGCGTTTCCGGCTTCTGCGATGGCAGTCCTCTCGGCCTCCAACTCATTGTGCAGCCACTGTGCCTCGTCGCGAGTGAGCCACTTGACCGTCAGCGGCGATTCCGGCAATTTCACTGTTGCCCAAATGCCAAGTGCGATGGCCGGTAGCGCCTCGATGATGAACATCGACTGCCATCCTTGCAGGCCCAGGAATCCGTGGGTGCTGTCCATGAGCCAGGTCGACAACGGCGCGCCGATCAAACCGGACAGCGGTGCCGCCGCAATGGCGATCGCCGTGATCCGGCCTCGCCGGGCAACGGGAAACCATAGAGTCAGGTAGAACGAGGTTGGCAGCACGGTTACGGTTCTACGAGATGAGGACCAGGATCCAGTTCCCTGGCGTGGTGCCGCGCCTAAGGGCGCGGGAGGCCTCGGTCATGATCGATTCCGACCGACATCCGGTTTGGCAATCTGGTATCGCGGCACTGCCGCTCCAAAGGGACCTCAGCTGACGGCAGCGACTTGGCGGGATTCGACTTACAACCCAGTTACACAACGAGCACACCTCTGCGGTCGGTGCTGGATTCTAGACACCCTGCGGCCCAGCTGTTTCGGCGTTCACACCAGTTCTCCAGCCTGGACGACATGGACGAGGCAGTCGATCCGCGACAGACCGTTCGCTCCGTAGAATTGGACCTCGAGTCAGGTGGCCCATCCGACACCTTCGGAGGGTGAGCCATTCTCATTCCGAAGGTTCGGATTGCTGTCGCGGGCGTGAACCCGTTACGACCCGTTCTACGAACGGATGCGAGTGGAACACCTTCTGCCGCGGTACCCTCCCCACTGTTGTTCGGCACACGCTGCGGCCGAGAGTGTTTGGCCAACCGGCACTAAGACGGGCACCGCCGCCGATACCGCCTCCCCCACATTTGTACTCAGTGCCGGCAGTCACCGTGTCCGGGATTTCTGCGGGAATTTAACTAGGGCGTGTCTCCCATATTGAGATGGGTTTTGAGGTGATGCTGTCGGTGTGACGACGGCTTCGCGGTATCGGTTGTTCGATGACGCTCAGTGGGAATTGATCTCGGGGTTGCTGCCCTCCAACGCGGGGCGGCGTGGTCACCCGTTCGGTGATGACCGCCGCGTGGTGGAAGGGATCATTTACCGGTACCGGACGGGGATTCCTTGGCGTGACCTGCCCAGATCGGAGTTCGGACCGTGGCAGACGGTGTGGAAACGGCACCGGCGCTATGCCGGCGACGGAACCTGGGATCGGGTGTTGCGGACGCTGTTGGCGACCGCCGATGCTGAGGACCGGTTGGATTGGACGGTGTCGGTAGATGCCACGATCAACCGCGCCCATCAGCACGCGACAAACACCACGCGCCCCGATCAGGACACAGGGGGCTGGGTCGAATTACACGAATCAGCCACTACGCCAGTGTGAACCCGCAGGTCACGGCATCGGCCGGTCACGGGGCGGGTTGACCACCAAGATCCACACCGCCGTCGATGGCAACGGGCGCCCACTGGCAGTGATCGTGACTGGCGGCCAGCGCAACGACCAGGCGATGCTGGCCGGTGTCCTCGATGAGATCGTCGTGCCGCGCCGCGGAGTGTCCCGTGTGCGACCCGACGCAGTGATCGCTGATCGCGCCTACTCCAGCGGTGTCGCGCGCCGACTGTTGCGTAGCCGCAAGATCACTGCGGTCATCCCCCAGAAGAGCGACGAGATCGCCGCGCGACAGCGTCGCGGCAGTGCCGGTGGTCGGCCACCGGCATTCGACGAAATCCGCTACAAGCAGCGCAATCTCATCGAACGATCCTTCGCCCTACTCAAACAATGGCGCGGACTGGCCACTCGATACGACAAACTCGCCATCGTCTACCGCGCCGCCGTCGTCCTCAGTGCCTGCATCACCTGGACCCGCCATTTAGGAGACATGCCCTAGCTCGCTAGGTCGGAAGCGGGCGCAGTGTCCTCTCTGGTGCCTATCGGACCCAACCCATCAGTCCGCCCCGCATTCATGGCAGCAGGCATACCCACAGTCGTCCATCCACGCGCAACCGGGGACATGTCCGCACGCGTAGCAGGGCTTGTGCCAGGTGCTCTCGTCGGTTGGGTCGCATGTCGCGTTCGCGCAGCGGCTGCACATGTTGAGCGCGCCTGTCCCCTGCTGCGCTTCGCACGCCGAGCAGGGCGCACCAACACTCATGGGCTGATTCACCTCAGGAAGGTCCAATTTCAGTGGCTCACTGGTTGACATACGAGGCGACACCTTTCTAGGGAGTGGTGGTCATAGCCTACCATCGATGGTATGTTATAGCCAACCGCTATGTGCGGTCACCAGGTCCCCCTCCCACGCGAAAGGCGCTATCTCCCATGGACACATACCCGTCCGCTGACTCCCCGATCGACTACACCCTCAGTGACGAGCACCCCGACTCGCCTATCGACTACGCCTTAACCCCGGCAGGCCTACGGGCAGCGATCCGCCCCGCAGTCGGACACCACCGGCTGTTCTGACCCCGACCGAACTGGAGAATCTACAATGACTGTCATGAGCCAGCTCCAGCGCCGACCGGTGTCCTACACACCCGAGGAAGCGTCGTCTCTGGCGATCGCGGCCGCCGGCCTCGCGGGCTTCCCCGACAGCGACTCGGTTCGTGAACTCCTGGCCCGTATGGACAGTGGCGAACTTGACGAGGAGCAGGCTGCCGCAGAGGTGGTCGCGCGCTTCACCCAGCCGGGATTCTGTGAGAGGTGACGTCCTACGACACGTGGGATAGTTACTTCTGGCCTGATGCACCAGGTGTACTCAAAAACAAATTCGGCATCAAGAACTACCCCGACCTAGCGGTTGCCGAAGCACACGCTGTAGCGCCTCGCATGCGCGGAATTATCCTCGATGACCCGTCCACGCTTCCCGCGACCGTCGACCTCGATTACTACCGACGCGTGCACCATCGCCTCTTCCAAGACGTCTACCCGTGGGCCGGCACCACCCGCGTCGTTCCAGAAAATGCGATGGCAAAGCAGTGGCGCGATGTCGTCAACTTTGCACCCGACGACCGGTCCGCCCCGTGGATCACCTATCGGTACCCAGCGGGACGCCTCGTAGAGGAACAAGCCACAGCTGTATTTGCCCGACTCCAGCAGGCGTTGAGCGACCCGGCAAACCTTGCCCCGCAATCATTTATCCCGACGATCGCCCAGCATTGGGGCCAGCTGGATCAGGTCCACCCCTTTCGCGAGGGCAACACCCGCAGCCAGACCATGCTGATGGCCACCGTATGCCGCAAGTACGGCTACGCACTCGATGGCGTGCAACTTCTTGCACGGCGTGAAGAGTTCATCGGCGCCCGCTACCACGGGCACAGCACCGGACACTACGGCCGCCTCACTGCCCTGCTGCTGGACACCGTAGAACCACGCACTACAGAACAGGTCACTGACCAAGAACGCCAGTGGGCGCAGTCGCTCATCCCGCAGAGCCGCGGTCTGAGCCTCTAACTCTGGGGCGGTCTCCTGAGATGGAACGCGACCCACTGGCTGAGGCAGCGTCCGAACGCGCATTCGTGGGTCCGTCGGTGGTCGCAGACTCACGGTCCGCGCGCAACGAAGCCTTCGGCGTCCTGGTATCCCGCTCGGCGTTCGGCTCCCCACGAATCGATCTCGTATCGGACTCGCCGGCCGACCTATCCGCCGCCGTGTTCCCGCGGCGCTCCCCTGCGGCGCGGCTTCCCCGCGTGCCCGATCGGCTCGCTCTCACCATGGACTCCTCGGCTCCAGCTGTGGTGCTGGTGGTCTCGCGCGCATCGGCGTCCCCGGAACCCTCGCCTGTCTGCTGTGCAACAAGACGGTCCTCAATGGTGTCGGCCGTGGACGCCGCCAGCTCGCTTGGGGCAGATGCTTGCTCGGTCGCCGCGCCCGGTTGGTTCGCCGGTTCGGCGTCTGCGGTGACTTGGGGTGCGCTGGTGCCGGGGGTGATGTCGAGCGTGATCGTGGTGCCCACAGCAGCAGGTGTGTCCGTGATCGCGGGGGTCCGAGCCCCCGAGGTGGACACCACCGCTGGCGAATGTTGTGCGCTGTCGCTGGTCGATTCCAGGGCTGGTGGCGAGTCGATCGGCTTGAGATTGAAGATGCTGCGGATGCCGTTGTTGATGCCATCGCCAACCTCGTTGACAAGTCGGTTCGCGTCGAGCATCGGCCCGTTGAGGTCCACTCCGAGGCCGGTCATTGCGCCCAGGCCGTCATCGATGACCTTGTTCACCTGCCCAGTGGCCTCATCGAGCGCCTTCGCGAGCGGGGTGAGCCCACCCTGCACGTCGTTGATGATCGGATTGAGCGTGTCGCGTACTTGCTCCAGCGCCTGCGATATGAGCTGCGCGACGGCGACGCTGACTGCGTTGCGGTAGACCAGGTTTCCGATCTCTTTGTTGCCGAAGATCTCGAACTCGCCTTTGTCCGGATCGAGAAGATTGGTCTGCAGTCCGGTGATGATCGAGTTGAAGACGGTTTGCGGGGTCTCCAGGCCCATCTGCCAGGTGATGGGGTTCTGCCAGAACTTCGCCTGGGTGCCGGCCATGTCCCAGCCGCGGGTGAAGGTGGCCACCCCTTCGGCGTCCACGGTCATGTTGACGTCCTGGTAACCCTGGGCGACCAGTTGGGTGAGCACATCGGCGAAAGAGTCCGACAGAGTGGTGGAGAATCCGAATCCGGGCAGGTAACTCAGTGTGCGGGGGATGAATTGGATGGGTTCCAGCAGCGGCAGACGACCCGAGTCGTAGGTGACATACAGGTTGCCGTCCGCGCCGACGTCGACGTGCAGCAGGCTCATCAGGTCCGCCGTGTCGAGCAGGTGATTGATCGTCCCGGCGCTCAGGTTGCCACCGGTGAGATCGCTGATCACTTCGAAGAACGCATCGACGTTCGGGGGCAGCAGATAGGTCGGCGCGACCTGGCCGACGCCGCTGTTGAACCACGCCAGCGGGTTGAGCAGTGTGGACGGGGCATCGGAGATGATGTCGTATGCGGCCCCGAAGTCCCACACCGTGACGTTGCCGTCCATGACGGTGATCGGTATACCCCAGTTGTTGGTGTCCTTGTGCGACGCCGTTCCGTCGGCATTCGACAGATTCAGCCCGACCGTAGACGACAGCGGGTCCAGCAGCGAGAGAATCCCGCCGCCGGTGCGGCTCGGGTTGCGCAACGCGATCGCCAGGATCGCGGTCTTGGCGAAGGCTGGATCGTTGAGCAGCGTCGGTGAGGCGAGCGCGAAGTTGGTGCCGCCCAAGCCGATTGCCGGGACGATAGCCAACTTGCCGGCGTCGGAGAAGAACGGCCCGTCCCAAGTGCCGGGAACGTTCAGCGGCAGGTCTCCCACGAGGGTTTCGATGATCTCGGTGTCGATGCCGGTGATGTCGCCGAGCAGCCCGATGATGACCGCGGCCGCGTCACCGGCGGCCAGCGCGGTCTTGAGCGCCGACAGCGTGCCCTGAGTCAGGGTCGACCACTGCAACGTGTTGATCTGGTCGACGGTCCCGGCCGGCCCCATCGGCGGCACGGCGATCTCCGGGATGGAGATGTTGCCCAAGATCGGCAGATTGACACCGGACTGCAGTGCGGCGACCAGGGCGGCGAGGTTTTCCACCGTCTGCTTGAGGCCTTGCCCCGCCTCGCCAGGGACGATCTGCGCCAGCCCCGCCATCCCGTTGAGGAAGTCCTGCGCGGTACCCATGCCCAGGGTGCGGAACGCCTGCGGGATGGGTCCGATCGGATAGACGCCAGTCGAAGCGGCGAGGTTCACCTGCGCCTCAACGAGCCGTGTCGGGGCGGGTGGCGGCGTGGGGACGGCTGCCGCGGTGGTCAGCGCGGTGACGGTGGCCGCGGCTACGACCGTGGCGGCCAAGCGGCGCGAGGTGGTGGACATTGACGCTCCTAGAGGGTGTTTGGCTGGGGCTGTTCAGATACCGGCAGCGGACATGAGCTGCTCTCGGGTATCGGTGTCCAAGGCGGTCAGCATCGTCGTGAGCCGCCGCACATCGGGGTCGTGCGCGACCTCTAGCCAGCGCAATTCGGAGTCCAACCATTCCCCGTAGCCGCTTTCGGGACTGGTGAAATACTCGCTTCGGATTCCGAAGAACTCGGCGATCATCTCGACCGTTTGCTCAGAGGGCCGCTTTCGCTCGCCTGTGCGAAGCTGCGACAAGTACGGCGCCGACAAAGCCAGACCGCGCATGCCCAACCAACGGACCAACTCTTGACTGGTGTACGGCCCCCGACCAGGAGGGTAGATGCTGGAAAACAGCCGATTCAGCTGTGCGGCAAAGCTGTCCGACCGAGCTGCTGCGTCCGCAGCGGTCTGTGTTGTCGTCATTCGGGACCTCTGTTCTCTAACTGGGATGCGGGATCTGTCTCCGCGGTGTTCGGGGCGGCCCGCCGGATCACCACTTCGAGGTCTGCGTCGTCGCCGAAGGCGGCAACCATGCGCTGAAAGACATCGCCTACATGGTTGTATTGCGTTGTGTCGTTGCCGAATTCGCCGCAGTTTGTGATGTGGCTGTGGTAGCGGGCCACTCGCGGTGCCCGACCAGACGGCGCGTCGTAGGCGAAGTGGGTTCGAATCATGATGACGGCGGGCGCAGATCGGTCGCTGAACCGTCGTTGCTCTCGGGGTGGCCGTTCGGAGTCAGCCATGCGACACCCTCCGCTTACGGCCGACAGTGGCCGATGAGGGTCCCTGCTGGCGATGAAACAGGCGCATAGTCCAGGTGGAATAGGCGAGCACCCATACCCAGGCGACGATTGCCAAGGTGGCCGGCCACAACCAATGTGGCGTTCCGATGGCGGCAGCGAGCGCCCGGTCATCGATGGGCGGGCTTGCGAGGAGGTAGGGCACCAAGACGACCAGCAGTGCCAGCACCGCCCCCGCGACGGAAACCGCAAGAGCGAGAAGCGCGGGCCCCAACACCTCGGTGCCTTGGCGGTAGCGAGCAAGGATCGCCATCGCCGAAAGTATTGACACGACCAGAATCACGACCGAACACCACGGCCCTACGCCACTGATGAACGCGGCGCCGCTCACTTCGACGCCTTTCGATGCCGCGCCCACAGCACCGTGAGGATCGCTGTGCTGGCGGCGACGGCGAGAAAGAAAGTGACCGGCCCGATCACGAAGTGTCCCCTTGCGCCACAGTGCTGTCAGGGCGAGTTTCGGGTGCCTGCGCGCCGGTCGGTGAGCGGGGCTCGAAGGAGTCAATGCAGTGGCGGATGTGGGCCGAGGCTGCCTGAGCCCGGCGACGCGCCTCCCAGCACAGGAAAAGCACGCCCGCGCCACCAACTAGCCAGGCCAGCGCTGTGAGGGTCACGATTCGGTTCCTGAATCTCTCGTGGTGCGGGAAGTGTCCGCGCGCGGTGCCGATGTGGAAGTGGCGCGGTCGCTGCCGCTGCCGGGGGATCCGGACCTACTCGACACACTGACCGTCTTCGGGGACCGCGGCCGCGACACCGCTTCGGAGCTCGCGGCCTGCCTGGAGGTCCGCATGTGCGGGCGCGTGCTGGTGGTGGTCACACGCGCGTCGGCGGGTGTGACCGCGGTGTCGTCGTGGCCTGTGGGGAAGTCGCTGCCGCGAGTAATGCTCGTCGCGTCTTCCTGCGGGCCGGGTGGGCCCGTGGTGCCTGGCTCGTCGCTGTCGGCATCGAGATCATCGGCGGGAGCGGTGGCGGGTTCTGACAGTGGGTCCTGTGTGGCCGGTGCGCTGGAGGAGGAGGTCGGCTCACTGCTGGTTTCGCCGAGTGTTTCCGTATTCGACTGCGACACTGCGGGATCAGTGTCTGGTACTGGATCAAGACCCGGCTCCTGAGAGTAGGACACCAGCGCGGTCTGCGATCGTGATGGCGATCCCGGGTCATGGTCTGCACGGCTCGCTGCCGCCTGGTCGCCGGCGTCCCCCACCGCATCGACAGCGGTCGCCGTACCGGGCCGGTGCGCAGCCTCAATGCGGCGCAAAACCGTTCCCACGCCTTCGGCCACCCTGCTCAAGCCGTTGACGACCACGCGCACCATCGATTGCACCACCCGCGCCAGGACGGGGGCACGACCGGGCTCGTAAGCGGAGTCAATGATCGGTTTCAACTTCCGGTGCCAATCATTGAGCAGGCCTTCGTCTACACCGAGCGCCTGCAACGGCCGCAGCAACGGCAATAGCCCGGTCGCCCGGATCAGGTAGGTCGTGGTGGTTGCGCCGAGCGAATTCACGGTCGTGGTGATATCGGCCAAGGGAAAGTTGGCGAGATCCACGGCGTAGCTGTTGGGATTGTGAAAGGTGAGGGTGCCCAGGACCGCGTTGAGGACAGCGAGCACGTTGAGCTGATTAACCGGCCAGTGGCCGAGCCCGTCGTATTCGTGGTTGAGCACGATCTGATCGAACGGGGATTCGTCTGGCCGGGTGACGAATGAAAGTCCAGGCAGGTTGAAGCCCCAGTTGCGGCCCATCACCCCGGTGTCCCCGGACGGGCCTGCCATCCGCACGAACAGCACGTCGCGGGCCTCGCCCGCCGCGAGCAGCGCCTGCTCCAACAGGCTCAGCACAATATCGCCCTGCGAGACCCCGATCAGCACCAGCCGATCTCCGGGCGGCGCGGCCTCCAACGCCGCTACGAGGTTCGCCAACCCCTCGGCTACCGAGGCGTTCAACGCGGTCGCGCCCTGGAACGGAAACAGTGCCGCTGCGTAGCCGATCTGCAATGCCTGCTCACCGAAATAGGTAAAGGCCGCTCCGATGTCGGCCAGATCGATCATCTGCTGTGGTGCGGGATTGTTGCGTGTGCCCGAGAGGTAGAACACCGAGTCAGCGGCCTGCGCGGGTGTAGGACTGATGACCACCGTGGGCGCCGCGATCAGCGCCGCACAGACCGTGGCCCCTGCCCACCGCTTGGCCCAGTGCGTATTTCGGCGGATGTGGGGAGTCGTCATTTGCCGGTTCCGGTCCGGCTGTTGTCACGTCCCGATCCCCGTGGGGTGGACCGTTGCTCGGCGCGGTCGGCCCGGTCCGTGGAAGCCCGCTGCCGTGATGGCGACGTGGCCGTGCGCGGTCCGCGCCGCGGCGAACGGTCAGACTGCACGGCACCGTCTTCGCTGCTGGCTTCGTCTGTGCGCTTGCCTGCCTGCGTGGCGTTGTCGACGCCTGACGTGTGCCCCGTATCGGGCTCAGCCTCGGTCGTGGTGTCGGTGTCGTCAACCGGTTCATCGGTGCTGACCGTTTCGGTCTCGCCTGTCGAGTCGCCGCTGTCTGTCGCGGTATCGGGTTCGCTCGGTTCAGTCGGGTCGGCGATGGGTTCGGTTTCCGCGACTGGCGCGGTCAGGGATTCCCCGACGTCCACCGGATCGACTGTCGTCTCCTGTGCGGTGTCCGGGTTCGTCGTGCTGACCAGATCGTGGCCGCCGTCATCATTGGGCACGTTGATGAGCTGGGCGTCTGCATCGTCGGCTAGCACCGCAGTGGTTTCGCCACCGGGGTCGCCGGCCGTCTCGCCCGTGCCGTCCCGGTCGGCGGCATTCTCTGCCACACCTGTTGTCGTTTCGTCTGTTTCATCGTCGGTGGGCTCTGAGACGGGCACTGAGGGTTGCGGCAGTGCGCGGATCACCAACCCGAGTGCTGCCTCCATGACCGGCGTCACCGCGATCGCGACCTGAGCCACGACCGCCGACACCGCGTTAGCCACGGCGGTGAACGCCTGCCGCAGCGGACCTGGCATCAGGTTGTAGATCACGGCGATCGCAGCGTTGGGAATAACGAGCGCCTGGTTGGCCAGCCCAAAACCGACCGAGGCGAGCTGCAAGTACAGGTCCCGTGCGGCCGTCATGCGCGGTGCGGTGTAGTCGGGCAGTTCACCGACACCGCTGGCCGCGATCAGTTCGGCAAGCACCTGCGCGGCGGGCTTGGGCTTACCGTCGGAGGTGAAGAGTCCGAAGTTGTACTCGTGGTTGAGAATCCCGGTCTGCGCGTCTTGAGAGGTGTACACAAACGCCGGACCCGTATAGGGCAGCTTGGACCACGCGGTGAGGAAGTCGCGCAGCAGCGCGGCCTGCTCGGCCTGGGTGACACCCCATCCGGGTGTGGTGGCTGTGCCGTACTCGGTGGCCCAGATCTGCTTGTCGCCATCGCCGTTGGCGACCATCAACTCGTAGAGCTTGCGCACCTGGTCCAGCGGTGTGTTGGCTGTGCCCGCCCCGGCGGAGAATGGCAGTGTGTAGTGATACGGGTGATACGACAGAGCATCGAAATAGCCTGCGGCGCCCGCGGCGTACATGTCAGCCAGGAATCGCTGCGGGGTCACCGAGATCCCGGCGACATTGGTTGTCGCCCCCAGCGATCCTGCGAGTACCATTGCGTCCGGGTTGGCGGTCTTGATCGCGGTGTACGCCGCTTTGAGCATCCGGGTATATCCCGCGGGATCGACTGGGGCGTAGAAGATTACGCCGTTCGGTTCGTTCCACACCTCGTACGCTGCAATCTGCGACCCGTACCGGGCGGCGACCGCTCCGGCGAACGCGGCGTAGGTGTCCGGATCCGGGGCACCGGCCAGCGGCAGGCCCGCCCACGTCGGGGTCGCCGTCACGCTGCCGGTCAGAGTGAAACCCAGCTCGCTTGCCGTGGACACCAGGGCGTCCATCTTCGCCCAGTTGTAGGTGCCCTTGACGGGCTCCATGTACACCCACGGCACCGCGATCCGCAGATCCGTGACGCCCAAGTTGCGCAGCTCGGTCAACCGTGCCGCTAGCTCATCAGGACCGAGGTCGTACAGATGCGAGTCGGCGACACCGAACACTGGTGCGGCACTGCTGGTTTCCGCCAGCAATGAGATGGCCACCTCGTGGACTGGGCGGGCTCGGTCAGTGGTGGTAGCGGTTGCCGGCGCGGTGGTCAGCACCGAAGCCAGCGTGACGGCTGCGACTGTGCCTGCGGCGATCTTGGCCCGCAACAGCGGGATCGGAGTGGTCATTGTCGGGTCCCCTGCCCAGAAAGTGATTGTTGACGGGGACGGTAGCAGTGTATTCAACATGTTGGCAACGCATCATCGGGCAAGCGCTCACATCCGCGCCCGGCGAAACCTAGGCCGGGCTCAGCCCTACGTCGGAGTCATCCACCAGATCAGTCGCCAGCGTGGACAGTTCGCACGAGATCTCGGCGGCAATATTGCGCTGCCCAGGCGGCATTCCAGGTAGGCCGCCAATGGCGGATATGACCTGCTCGGAAGCCTTCTGTACCGCTTCGGCCTGGGCGTTGGACACCTCGGATGCCCCTTCGGCGAAGGCCTCAACCGCGAGTCGGGCCAAGGCGAGTCCCGCCGCCGCGAGGTCGAGGGTGCGGCCGGCTGTTTGGCTGGCTACACCCTCCTGGTCGGGTAGGTCGACAGACATGGCCACCCCCTTGCTGGCGTCTGACCAGCGGAGTGTATCAAGTGTATTGGTTACACGTCGCTACGGTTCCGCGGACGCGTGTAGTTCGGCCAGTCGTCGCACCACGCCAACGAGGCGGGCCCGCTTGGACTCGTCCGGAAGCTCGCGAACCGCTGACGAGAGGGACTCCATCGAGACTTCCAACTGTTCACGAACCAGTGCGCTCCTAGCGCGCCGGGATGCCGCGGGCATAGCCGCGACCGCCTCCAAGGCGACTTCGGCGAACCGCACCACAGATTCGGCGCACAACACCAAGGCTTCTGTCGGGGCAACCTCGCCGTGGCGGCTCACTGCCGCCTCCAGTTCCGCCTCTGACGCCCTGTACATCTTCGCAAGCTTCGGCACGACCGAACGTGGAGGCTTATAGCGGCCCGTTTCCCAACCCGACACCGCAGCCGGAGCCACTCCAAGAGCTTCCGAGACCGCGTGCTGCGTATAGCCGGCCACCATCCGAAACAGCTTCAAGGTCCATGACGGACGTTCGGGGAGATCGAGATAGTCTTCCGGTGTCCCCCCAAGGACCTCAACCATCTTCACCAACAACTCCGTGGACGGTGCACTGCGTCCGCTACGAACGGCACCTAATGTCGTCCGATGAACCTCAAGCCGGGACGCCAACTCCTTCCACGTCACACCGGTCTGTGCAGCCCGAAGGGTGAACTTGGCCGCTGAGAACACCTCCGCTGTCGAATCGGCCATCCCGAAACGGTAGCAAGCGTGACCGCGCGACATCGCAGCCGAACTCACCGCAGCACATGCGGCGTGAAAGCCAGGAGTCACGGGTCGTCCCTTTCGCGCCGAGTCGACCTTTGTCGACTACCCGTTGGCGTGGACTCACCCTCTTGCACCCACCCCGCCAGGGGGCGGTCTCGACTACGCATGAGCCTGGCCCGCCTCACCCAACCGCCGACGCGGCTGCGGTCATGCACTCTGGCGCACCCACCACTTGCCCACAATCCACCGGGGTCCCGGCCTGCGTACCCCTCAGCAGAACTACGCCTGGATAAGAAGAAGGTCACGGACACCGCACCCCTGCTCACGCCGAGCCCGCCACACCCTTAGATGCACAGAAACCAGCAGTTCAGAGCCATAATCAGGTTGACACTGCCTCCCCGCGATGGTAGGCTATGGCCATCCACTTAGAAAGGCAGGCGCAATGCCCACCATCACCGTGTACACCAAGCCCAACTGCGTGCAGTGCAACGCGACGTTCAAGGCGCTCGACAAAGCAGGCATCACCTACGTGAAGGTCGACATCAGCGCCGATGGCCAGGCGCGCGACTACGTGATGGCCCTGGGCTACCTGCAAGCCCCCGTCGTGATGGCCGGCGACGACCACTGGAGCGGCTTCCGGCCCGACCGCATCAAGGCCGTCTGCGATGAAGCGGAATTCGCACCAGATGCAACGGGACTGTGCGCATGAGCGCCCACGAGCCGGTGGTTCGCAGCTCCGCGAGTCCCGGCTTCAAGACCATCAGTGAGCAGGCGGCGTAGGCGTGCACTCCACTCTGACATCCGAGCAACGCCACCTCCTGGCTTTCGTCGGCCGGTCTTCGGGAACCGCGCTCCTTGACGCGTTCCTCGAGGAACGCGCTCTGCGATCCCTGCTGGCCCGTGCAGGTGGCGCGTCCGGTCCGACCGCGCCCCACGGTGCGCCCGACTGGATGACCAGCTACTGGACCGTCGGATCGAAGTTCGTCAGCCCGCGCCCCGGTGCCGGCCCCACGCGCGCCACCGTCACCGCCACCCAGATCCAACGCCGCGGCCAGGCCCTACCGTCTGCACTGCGCGGCGAGATTGCCGACCTGCTCACCGCCACTCGGGCAGAGCAGGACCGCACATGGCAGTGGTGCCGGTGCCCCTACGCCTACGAGGCGCGCAACGCCCACAGCGGACCCTGCACGCGCTACCACCCCTCAGATGAAGAACACCGCGAGCACTACCGCCGCGCCAATGAGATGCGCGACAAGACCCATGCCCTCCTACGTCGAGTTCTCGACCTTGACGCCGGTGCCCAGCTCGACCTGTTCGACCAGTTGATCTGACCGCCCCGCCATGTGAGACGCCGCCGCCACGGGGCACTCCAAGAACCCACGCATATGGATGGCTATAGCCACCCTTTATGTGGTAGGCTATAGCCATCATCCATTGTTGAGAGGACCACCCCATGCTGACGATCTGCGACCTGTACTGCGGCGCCGGAGGCTCCACCGCTGGCGCTGTGATGATCAACAACGTCGTCGCCACCGTCGCCAGTAACCACTGGGATCGGGCCATCGAAACCCACAGCGCCAACCACCCGAACACCGACCACATTCAGGCCGACCTCTCCCAGATCGACCCGCGCCTGTTTCCCACCACCGACCTGCTCTGGGCAAGCCCGAGCTGCACCAAACACAGCATCGCCCAGGGCCGCAAACGACAAGACGCCCAACCCGATCTGTTCGGCGAGATCCTCCCCGAGGCTGCGGCCGAACGGAGCCGAGCCACCATGTGGGATGTCGTGCGGTTCTCCGAGTACCACATGTACCGCGCAGTCATCGTGGAGAACGTGGTCGACGTCGTGTTCTGGCCACCGTTCCAGGCGTGGCGCATGGCAATGGAATCCATCGGGTACACCGCCCAGTTCGTCTACCTCAACTCCATGCACGCCCAGCTCTACGGCCGAGGTGCCCCCCAGTCACGCGACCGGTTCTACGCGATCTTCACCCGCGTGGGCGACCCCCGGCCCGACGTCAAGCGTGTCGTGTCCCCCTACGCGGTGTGCCCCGACTGCGGGCCGGTGCGCGCCGTGCAGAGCTTCAAGCGCACCGACCGCGCACCGTGGGGTAAGTACCGCGCCCAGTACGTCTACCGCTGCCCCAACGTCTCGTGCCGCAACCAGGTGATCGAGCCGACCTACCGCCCGGCCGCCGACATCATCGACTGGTCGCTGACCGGCACTCGTATCAGTGATCGCAGCCGCCCACTGGCCGCCAAGACCATGGCCCGCATCGCCGCCGGAATCCAGCGCTACTGGCAGCCCATGCTGGTGCCCGTCGAAGGACGCGACGGCAAGAACGCCGCCCCGGTGGACCAGCCGACACGAACCATGACCACGCGCAGCGAGACCGCGCTGCTGGTCCCCACCGGAGGCACGTGGCGCACCGAGGCCGTCGCCGCCGACCAACCCATCGCCACCCGCACCACTCGCGAGAATGACGGCATCGCCTTCGCACCCTTCATCGCCGAACTACGCGGCGGCTCCAGCGATGCCCGCAGCACCACCGAAGCGCTATCGACGGTCACCGCATCCGGAAACCACCACGGCCTGGTCTACACCCCCGTCACACGAGGCGACGTGTTCCACGGCCGCTGGAACCCCACCGAGCCGCGACCGCTGATCACGAGCTACTACGGCAAAGGCGGCAGCATCCCTGCCGACGAGGCACTGCCCACCGTCACCACCGTCGAGCACCACAGTCTGATCACCAGCGGACCCGCCCCCGCGCCACCGCAACACATCGATATCAACGACGTGTTCTTCCGGATGCTAGAGCCCCGCGAAATCACCGCCGCAATGGACTTTCCCACCGACTACCGCATGCTCGGCACCCGCCGCGAGCAAGTCCGCCTGGCCGGCAACGCCGTCACCCCACCGGCCGCCCGCGATCTCGTCGGACTCGTGGTGGAAACCCTCACCGGCGAGCCCGCCACCGTCACCACCTAAGCCGGTAGGCCCCGGCGTGCATCCCCTACTCGCCGGGGCCTACCCCCACCGCCCATACCGAAAGGTGCCACACCGATGAAGACCTCCGACCGCGCCACCGCCGACGCCTACGATCTCGACCTCGCGTCATCCGGCGCGGGATGGGTAGGAACGTTCAGCATCCTTGTTCGAACTCTGGTCGCCGACATCACCGACGATGGGCCGTATGGTCCGGTTCAGGTGACGCTTTCCCATGGCGAAGTCGTCACGGGTGAGTTGTCACCAGGGTCGGGTGATGATGTCCTCAGAATCGGCAGCCGCGTCATCGAGATCGAATACGTAACGCGGGTGCAGGCTTAACGCGACGTGCGGCGAGATCGCGAAGGAACTCGCCGCACGCCCGATAGGAGCCAGAGCTCGCCCTGCGAGCGTCGCCCCGCCGCGGTTATACCGGGGGCTACTCAACGAGAGCTAACCAATCCTCACCACAATCGGGGCTGCTCGCCGAGCAGCGCGGCTTCCACCGCCGCGCCATCCCACCCAGAGCGCACGGCCGCGCGTAGCGCCAGCGCCTGCTCACGTCGCGCCTTGACCCCGGCGCGCCGCGCAATCACTGCTGGTGTCCCTCCACCGCGCCGCGCCCTCGCCATTCTCTCCATGTTCTCCTGTTGCGTCCCTGCAACGACATGAGGTCGGACACCGCTGCGCAACTCTTCGGCCGTGATCACCCGGACGCACATCGGCACATCGCACTCGTGCAGCGCCCGCAGATGCCCGTCGAGCGCTCGACCGCCTGCGGCCACCGCGAGGGCATACCGCGGTGTCCGCACCATCCGCAGCCTGCCCTCGCGTCGAATCGCGAACCGGCCGTAAGCGTCGTCACCGATGGCCCCGGTCCACAGCCAACAGTCCTGCCGACCTGGACCCGCGACCACTCGGCTGAAGAACCTTGCCACCTCAGCGATATCGCGGTCCGGATCGACTGACAGCTCGCGCGCCAGCGCGCCCACCACGAGCCTCGCTACGCGCTGAGGCTCGTGGCTGTGTCGACCGCCGGCTCTTCGGCGCCCACCCCATCACCTGCGCCGTCGCTGGCCGCCACCGCGCCACCGCCGGGCACCACGTCAGGCTCCTCAGCGTTCACACCGGCAGACTCGGCATCCTCGCTCGCGCCACAGGTATCTGCGCTGCCCATCGGGACCACCTCCGTAGCGCCCTGGGCGGTCGTGGCCAGCTTGCCCAGCTCCCGCACCCGATTTTGGCTCTGCCCAGTCTGACTCGCGATGGCCGTTACTGTCTCGCCCTGCTCGCGCAGCCGCATCACCGCCTCACCGGCAGCACGCTCGCATCGTGCGGTCTCCTCACGCGCCGCCTCGGTCAGTTTTGCAATCCGTTCCTCGGTCTCCTGCTCAATCCGCTCGACGCGCTCAAGCGCTTTCGCGCGCGCTGCCGCCACCTGATCTTCGAGCTTTGTCCCGACCGCTGCCGCGCGATCCACTTCGGCGAGAAACTCCGACAGGCCATCCACGATGGCTGCCTCCCGCGCCTCGCGCGCGGCTTTTTCGGCGCGCCGCGCCTCCAGAACCCGTTGTTTCACTGCGTGTTTTGTCGTTGCGTTTGCCATGTTTCCGGATGCTAGCCATCACTTACGACGCAATCACGCTTGCTTCC
Organism: Mycolicibacterium austroafricanum; assembly: GCF_902705885.1. Lineage (GTDB taxonomy): Bacteria > Actinomycetota > Actinomycetes > Mycobacteriales > Mycobacteriaceae > Mycobacterium > Mycobacterium vanbaalenii_A. Next base: position 89,730 of record NZ_CACSIP010000007.1, read on the forward strand.
CGCACAACCGCCCTACTCACTCGCCATTTCACCCTCACCACCGTCTCACCCTCGTTGACCTGCATCGTTGCTTTCCAGCCTGGTTTGGTCCCACACACCTCTTGCACTTAGGTCACGGTTGGGTAACGGTCCGTTCGGGGGCTGGCGGAAAGCGGCCTTGGTTTCGTCGTGAGAAATCGGTGCGCTGGGCAGGTGAACGCGGGCATCCACAAGCTCACGGCTGGCTCCGGGTACTTGTACCTGGTGCGGCAGGTGGCTGCCCATGACCGCACTCATGGCCCGGAATCGTTGGGCGACTACTACTCCTCGAAGGGTGAGACCCCGGGCCGCTGGGGTGGGCGCGGGCTGGCCGGATTGTCGGCGGGTTCGGAGAACTGGACGCGCACCGACGCCGGGGACCGGCTGTGGTCGGTGGCCGAGGGCTCGGAGGTCACCGAGGATCAGATGAAGGCGTTGTTCGGGCTGGGCGTGCACCCGAACGCCTCAGCGTTGACCAAGCAGCTCATTGCTCAAGGGGCGCGCAAGAACTCGGCGCTGACCGCGACTTCGCTGGGGCGGCCGTTTCGGGTCAATGCCGGGGAAACCGAGTTGCAGCAGCGCCTGGCGCTGGCCTACCGGGACCATAACTTGTCCATCGGTGCGCACTGGAACGCCGCGATTGATGAGTCGGTGCGAGCGCAGATGCGCACCGACATCGCGACCGAGATGTTCGAAGAACAGCACCGCCGCGCCCCCTTGGATGAGCGGGAACTGACCGGGTTCATCGCCCGCGGCACCCGCGACCAAACCACCTCGGTCGCCGGCTACGACATGACCTTCACTCCGGTCAAAAGCGTGTCCGCGCTCTATGCGCTGTGCCCGGAGCCGATCGCCAAACAGATCGAGGAATGCCACAGCAAGGCCGTCCAAGACGCGTTGGATTTCCTGCAAGACCAGGCCGCCTACACCCGCATCGGCGCCCAGGGCGTGGCCCAGGTCGACACCGAAGGGTTCATCACCGCGGAGTTTTTGCACCGCGACACCCGGGCGTCGGACCCCGGCCTGCACACCCACGTCGCGATCTCCAACAAGGTCCGCGCCCGCGGCACCGACGGCATCGCCCGCTGGTATGCCCTCGATGGTCGGCCGTTGTATGCCTCCACCGTCGCGGCCTCGGAGTTGTACAACTCGCGACTGGAGGCCTACCTGGGTCAGGTGTTGGGGATGCGGTTCGCCGCTCGCGGTGATGCCCGCGAAGGCAAGCGCGAGGTCCGCGAAGTGGTCGGGGTGAGCCGCGAACTCAACGAACTGTGGTCCTCGCGCCGGGCGGCGATCGACGCCGAGTATGCGGTGTTGGCCAAGAAGTTTCAGGCCGCTCACGGCCGCGAGCCGACCACCCCGGAGTCGATCGCGATGTTCCAGCAGGCCACCTTGGCCACCCGCGACGCCAAGCACGAACCACGCTCACTGGCCGAACAACGCCAAGAGTGGCGTGCTCAAGCGGTCGGTCTGTTGGGCAGCGACGAGGCGGTCAACGCGATGATCGCCCGGTCCTTGGCCGGGCGCACCACGACACCGGCCGAGGTCACCGACAGTTGGATCAAAGCGCGCGCAGCCCAGGTGATCGCCACCGTCTCCGCGGCGCGGGCCACCTGGAACCGCACCCATGTGTTGGCCGAAGCGTTGCGGGTGGTGCGGGTCACCGGGCACGCCGGAATCGACGGCATCGCCGAACTCATCACCGACGCCGCCTTGGCCGAACCGTTGAGCATCCGCCACGCGTGCAGTCCTGATACTGACCTCGGTGAGCCCGCCCGGCTGCGCCGCCGCGACGGCTCCAGCGTGTACCGCCAAGTCGGATCGCAGACCTACACCAGCCACGAAATCCTGGCCGCCGAACGCTCCATCCTGGCCGCCGCCGAGCTGCGCGATGGGCGCACCGTGCCCGCCGCCGACGTCGAGATCGAACTACTGGCCCAGGCCGCGCATCGGCGTGAACTCAACGCCGGCCAAGCCCAACTGGTCCGCGAGATGGCCTGTCGCGGGCAGCGGGTCATGCTCGCGCTGGCCCCGGCCGGGTCGGGTAAGACCACCGCCATGGCCGCGCTCGCGCGGTCCTGGGAAGGTGCCGGGGGCACCGTCATCGGGTTGTCCCCGAGTGCGAGTGCGGCGCAGCTGCTGCGCGAGGAAATCGAAGTCGAAGTCGGTGACACTCTCGATAAGTTCAACTGGCTCACCGACAATCCCGACATCTCCCCCGGTGATCCGGCGCGGCAGTGGTACGACGCGATCGATGAAAACACGTTGATCATCGTGGACGAGGCCGGTAAGGCCGGCACGTTGGCGTTGGCCTCGATGATCGCGGTCGCGTTGGCCCGCGGCGCCAGCGTGCGCCTCGTCGGTGACGACAAGCAGCTGTCCTCGATCAGCGCCGGCGGTGTGCTGCGCGACCTGGCCCACCGCCACGGTGCGATCACGTTGTCCCAAGTGATGCGGTTCGCCTCAGCCGCCGAAGCCCAAGCCGGTCTGGCGTTGCGCGACGGTGACCCGTCGGGGATCGCGTTCTATCTCGATGAGCAGCGCGTGCACGTCGGCACTCAAGCCGCCGCGTCCGACATGGCGTTCGAGGCTTGGCAATCCGATATCGCCGCCGGCGAGCACTCGCTGCTGTTGGCGCCCACCCACGATCTGGTGTCCGAACTCAACGACCGCGCCCGACTGCACCGGCTCACCGAACTCGGAGCCCGCGCCCCCGGCATCGAAGCGGTGTTGATGGCCGGTGCGCGCGCCAGCGTCGGTGACCTCGTGTTCACCAAGGAAAATGACCGCACCCTCGCGTTGGGTGCGACTGATTTCGTGCGCAACGGCTACCGGTGGGAAGTCACCGAGGTCGACCCGGAAGGCTCGATCACCGTTAAGCATCTGGAGTCTGGGGCGCACCTGCGCCTGCCGGCCGAGTACGTCCGTGCCCACGTCACCCTGGGCTACGCCCGCACCATTGACGCCACCCAGGGAGCCACCGCCCGGTACCGGTGTCACACCGTGGGCTCTGACCAGTTGACCCGCCAGCAGGTGTACACCGCACTCACCCGAGGGGTGTACGGCAACCACATCTACTTCTCCACCGCCGAACACGACCCACACCGCGTGCTGTCCCCGAAAGCGACCCACCCCGACACCGCTGTGGACGTCTTGACCCGTGCGCTGGGCCGCGACGCCGCGCAAGTGTCGGCCACCAGCGCGGCCCGCGCCGCCACCGATCCAGCCGCCCGCCTGGCCGCTGCGACAGCCATGTACGCCCATGCGGTCGGTGCCGCGGCCGAGTCACGCCTGGGCCCAGCCCAGCACGCCGAGTTGGATTCCCACGCCGAAAAGTTGGTGCCCGGACTCACCTCGGCCACGGCCTGGCCGGTGCTGCGCCAGCACCTCGCGTTGATCGCCGCCGCCGGAATTCACCCGCTCAAACGGCTCGACAAAGTGGTCGCTGCCGGCGGATTCGACAACGCCGCCGACCCGGCCGCGGTCATCGATTGGCGCCTGGACCCGACCGGAGCGCACTCCGGTGGTGCCGGTCCGCTGTCCTGGCTGCCTGCCATCCCCGAACGCCTCGCCGCTGACCCTCAGTGGAGCACCTATCTGGCGGCCCGGGCGCAGCGGGTCACCGAACTGGCCGCCGAGGTAGCCGACACCGCACGCGGATGGAGCCCGGCGACCGCGCCGCGATGGGCACGCCCCCTGATCGACACCAACGCAGAGCTGGCCGCCGAGCTGGCCGTGTATCGCGCCGCGACCGCCGTCGATGACAACGACACCCGCATCGCCGGGCCCGAGCAATACCCCGCCCGCACCCGCGCCGCCCAACGCGGACTCGAACAACGCGCAGCCGAACTGATCGGCACCGACGCCACCACCAACCGCTACGACGACCTGATCGACTCCATCAACCCGCACATCCGCCGCGACCCCTACTGGCCACAGCTGGCGCATCACCTGTCGGCGGCCGCGCGCACCGGAGTCAACATCACCCAGCTCGTACGCAAGTCCGCGGCCGACCGACCGCTGCCCGACGAACTACCCGCCGCCGCCCTGTGGTGGCGGCTGTGCGGCACCCTGTCCCCGGCCGCACTGGAAACCGCCAACGGTGGGTTGCGCCCGGACTGGCTGCCCGATCTGCACACCGTGTTCGGCACCGAACTGGCCGAAACGATCGCCGCCGACCCCGCATTCCCCGCGTTGGTCTCCGCGATCAGCAACGCCGATCCCGACCAGTGGACACCGTTGGATCTGCTGCACGTGGCCGCCGAACACCTCTATGACGCCGACGCCCACCTGACCCATCACCTACGCGCCGACGAGTACGCCCGCCTGCTCACCTACTCGATCGAGGTGTTCACCACCGACGACCCCTACGACCACGACATCCCCCTTCCCGAGCACGCACCGCTGACCCCGGAAGAACACGAAGAACTCGCCCACCTGCACCCCGATATCGCGAACGCACCAGCCTGGCGCCAGCACTCTCACGAGGATGTGTTGGCTGACCCCAACAACCTCGCCGCCGCGCTCGGACTAGATGAATACGACCTCACCGAGCCCACCGAACCCGACGAACAACTGCCCCCACCCGAGTACGCCCACGACGTCCTTGACGCCGAATCGCACCTGGATTTCGACAGCCTGAGCACCAGCCGTCCCACCCCGGCTGCCGCGCTGGCCGCCCACCGCGCCGACGTGCACGCGTTGCGTGCCCGCTACGCCGCCGCCGACGCCGAGCTACGTGCACTCGCTGCACAAGTGTCCGCCGGCGCTGGACCGCACGTGCTCGCCGCCACCGATGAACTGCGGCGCATGCGCGACGCCGCCGACGCCGATCGACCCTTCCTGGCCCGCGTCGAAACCGTTCTTGCGCAGTGGCACGAGGCCGAGACCACCTACACCGAAGCCCTCGAACTCATCAACCACGCCCGCACCGAACTCGATATATTGCGCGCCGACCCGGCTGCCGACCCGCTCGATATCGCCTCGGCCACCCAGAACCTGAACTTCCTCACCAGCTACCAGCTACCCACCCGCAGCCCCGCCGAGCAGTTCCACCCGGCATTCCAAGAAGCCACCGCTGCCCGCGCCGCCGCAGCCGGAGGCAGCGAACACATCGTCACCCACGCCGACGCCGACGCCCTGCTGCGCCGGTGCCGCGCCGACGACGACACACTGCTCGCCCGCCACCGCGCCGACCGCGCGGCGCTACGCGAACAGTTGCACCGCACCGAACTCGCCGCCGCGCAGGCATTCGCCCACGCTCAGCGCAGCACCGCCGACCACATCACCGACCTACTGCCTCGCATCGACACCGAACTGCGGGTGCTCGACGCCGCCGGCCAACACGCCTTCCAAGACCGGCTGCCCATCCCCGAGCACCCCGACATCGACACCCACCGCCTACACCGACTCACCGACATTCCGTTCGTGCTCACCGCCGCCCACGCCACCGACCGCGCCGCACTGCTACCGATGATGAACCATCTCGCCCGCGCCGCCCGCGCCGCCCACGCCGCGCAGCGCCCGCTGATCTGGGCCGCACCCCCCACCATCTGTGACAACCCCGACCTGTCCCCGATCAACCCCACCGTCATCGACGCCGCCACCATCGACCTCACCGACAGCGCGCCCGGCACCATCGTCATCATCGACCGCGCCGAACACCTCACCCCCGAGACCATCGCGGATCTCACCGAAAACGCCGCTACCGCCCACGCCCGGATCATCCTGCTCGACACCAACACCGCCACCTGGCCACCACCACCGGCAGCGCCACTGCTCAAACTGCTGCACACCGAACTCCGTTGGTCGCCAGTGCTCACCGCGTCCACCGGCCGCATCAACCACTACCAGGCCAGCCCAGACACCGACGCCGCCCTCACGCAAGCCGCCGGCCTACACCCCGACCACCACACCCCCGCCATCACCAACGCCCTGCAACGCCACCGAAAAGCCCAGCAGCGCAACACCACCGCCCACGAACTACACACCCGCATGTGGAACGCCGCCCAACGCGGCGATGGACTCAGCCGAGACGTTTAGATGTGGTGTTCCATCACGTTGGTTACACGATTGGGCAGCTCGTCAGTGTCGCCGACATACCACCGCACGAACGCGGTGAGCTCAGCCGCCATTGATGTCCCGGCCTGTGTCGTCGCTGCCTTGAACCGTTCCTTGAGGTCTGGGTCCGGTCGGAAGTTGAGGCCTCGGTTCTTATGCCGTCCGGTCATCAGCTGTCGTTCGATGACCTCACCGCGTAACCACATTTAGAGGAAACCGATTCTGAATGCGGGCTCATCGGTTCGCCCGCGGCGAAATTCGCCCACGAAACCTACATGCGCAGCCGTCGCGCAGTGGGATGCTCGCGATCTATAGGTGGGTGAGGGCTATCGAGCCCCGGTGTGGACGGTCCAGTTCGTGCCGTCCCACCAGCGCCAGTAGCGCGGATCGCCGGGGTCGACGTACCACCCCGCTGGGGGAAGAACATCCGTAGCCAGCTCGGTCTCTACGGTGAACGCGGTGAGCGGACGATTAGGTTCGCCATCTGCCCGAGTGGGGTTGCGCCTGTCGACTGCGCGGTAGAGCGCCACCACCTCGGACGGGTCGAACCGCGTAGCCCGTGCGATATCTGGCGTCGTCACCAGGTGGAACACCGGCATTGGTTCACCTGTGACCGGCTGAGTCCCGACCCGACTTGGGTCGTACTCCACGACGTACTGCCCATCGAAATCGGTCGGCGTACCGTCGCTGAGACCCACTATCCGAATGGTGCAACGGTCGCTGGGGTGGCCAGTATCCATGGGGACAATCGTCTCCCATGGGTACGACATTGAGCGCAGCACCTGCACCACGGTGGCGGCGCGGCGCACCCAGCGCAAGGCATCCGACAGTTCACGGTGGCTCATCGACAACCAGCAACCGGGCCCAGAGAGGCTTACCCAAGCTCGTCCACAACACTCGCCGTCTGCATAGAATCCTACGTAAAGGTAAAGGCGCTGGTACAGTGCGGGCATGCTGATTGACACCAACGATCTGGTCTCCGCGACCGACTTCAATCGGAACACCGGCCGGTACACAGCACTCGCCGCCGAAGGTCGGCGCATCGTCATCGTCAAGGATCAGCAGCTCGTTGCCGCCCTCGTCGGCATCCACGACCTCAACCGCCTCGACGCCCTCGACGGCGCACCCGAACTTGCCTTGGACGAAGTCCCGGGCGAGGGGGACACGACGCTCTCCGAGCCGCCCCCAGGGGGATTGTTGCTCGGACACACCGTGACCGGCCAGGCTGCCTACATTGACCCGCGCCAGAACCTCATGGTCGTTGGCCGCGGTGCCTCCGACTTCATGAGCGTGCTGCTTGCCCGGGTCGGGGAGATGTCGGCCGACCTGAATCTCCAGTTCGTGATCGCCAACGAGCACGCCCTCCAGCTACCCCGCCCTAGCACGCCCGATCGAGCACCCACCATCCTGTCCGTGATACTCGACGTGGCCAACGCCCGCACACACTTCTGCCGCCTGGGCGATCAGGTCGACGGTGAAATCGACCGCCGGACAGCCCTATTGGCTGAAAGCTCCGTCAACACCATTGACGAGCACCGCCGACTGGACTCAGATTCACCGGCGAACCTCGTCATCGTGGTCGATGACGCCGACCAGGTAGACCCGGGCATTCTCAACAAAATGGTGTCCGAGATCAGCCGCAGCGGCGAGAAACTCGGTATCAGCGTGTGGCTGTTCGCCGCCACCGCATCACCACGAGGCGTCCTGCCGGCTGCGGGGATCTCGCAGCGCGTTGCGCTCCCGATGGAAACCCCCGCACAATCGCGCGATGTTGTGTATAGCGACATCGCCTACCGACTAAAGCCCGGCCAGGCAGCATTACTCAAACGCGGCGGGGACCTCAGCCCGTTCAGGACCCCCACCTCCGAGAACCTCACGCTCACCCCAGCCGTACCCACGGCAGCACCGGAACTGCAATGGTCGCCGTTACCCACGTCCCCGCCACTCGACTCCATCGTTGGCGACAGCGATCAAGCCAACGACGGCAGCGCTCCTAGGCTCCCCATTGGCGTGATCGACCAGCCGCGCCTGCACTCGCACCCCGTCTACGCACTCACCCTTACGCCAGGTGAATTGACCGACGTCTACACCGACGACCCGATGTTTGAAAGGGCCTTCATCGACGTCGTGCTGCGGTCTGCGTCGCTGGCCGTAAGCCCGTCGGCGCAGGGCGTGCGCTTTCTCTACATCGGCCCTAAGCCTTCTCCGCGCTGGCCGCGCGGAGGCAACCTTTTGCGCAGCTACACCTGGGATCAATTCGTGGGCGGGGACGGCCTGTCCGGCGGCCACGAGATAGCCCATGCCTTGAACGAGATCCCGGAGGAGGCCCACGCCGCCGACAGCACAACGGTTCTCATCGCCAATATGCTGGGCCCCCAACGTATCGTCATCACCGACCTCCTTGAGAAGGCAATGCGCGAGGACAATTTCCACGTCCTGCTCCTACGGCGCGGCGGTCTTTACGAAGAACGAATGCTCAGAGGGGCTCCCCAACCAGCGACCACCATTTATAGCCGCGGAAGCGCCGGCCACGAAGTGTTCCTCGACCACGCAGTACGCCAAAAGGTACGAAAACTACCCCATCGAAATGATGCGTATGACGCCATCACATCATCGGACGGCTATGGCCACCTCGTACTCGCGCAATGACGACACCGATGACCAGCGTTCCATCGGTGTAGCGAACGCTGCCCAGCCCCGCCTGCATACGGTTCGACGTAGTGGGTATGGTCCGGCCGCCATCGCGGCGAGGCTGCCGGCGATCTTCTGTTTGCCGCCGAAGTAGGCAAACGGCGGATGCAAGGGCGGATGCCAACGTGTGCCTCCGACTGGTTATGGTGTCACCAAGACAGTGGCGACGGTAGATCCGGCATATCCTCGTCGGTGCGCCAGTTCCATACTGGCAGTCCAGCTATCGAGCTATCGTCGTCGGTCTCGCCGGCAGGGCGGTCGATGAAAGCGGCTATCGCTGGAGTGGTGTCGGTAAAAACAAGAGAGGCCAGAGCCGTCGCGCTCCCGTTGTAGGACAGCACTTTCCGGAAGCAGCGCTCCTCTTCGATTGCGGTGGCGATCAGGGTGCGATCGGCGTCGCTGGTGAATGGTAGCCAGTTGTGGTCGGTCGTCATCAGAGACAGTTGTTCGACGTTCGCATAGCCGGCCCGCGAGACCGAGAAGGTGGCGACGGCCACCAATCGCACCTCGCCAGGGTCAGCCATCTGCCAGAGTTCGAGTTCGGTCGCGAACCGCTTGGTGAGCTTGCGGTAGAGGTCTTCATCGAGGAACCAGGGGTGCCCCGGCTGGTGGCGCACCTGCATTTTGAATCCATGGCTGGCCGGCTCGATTGCCTTGATATCGCCCACCCCGATCAGGAATTTGGTGGTCTTGCCGGGTTGCCGGCGAGCTGGGGCCCAGGCTTTGATCCGGCGCTGCTCGATCTCGGTCTTGCGGTCGGCTGAGAAAGGCTCTGGCACAAACAACGACGCGGCCAGCGGGTTCTTGCGGACGAGTTTGCCGTCTGCGGCAGACCTCAGTCTCCGGTGCACGACGGCCCAGGGGCGCCGCCCGGCGAAACCGGGATGCCATGTGGTCAGCTCGGCCTCGTCCCACAGGTAGTGCAGGACGGCACGCAACGTTAACTTGTTGCCGTCAGACTGCACTGTGCTCGACGGGGAATCCGATGGTTCAGGGGCTGCCCGGTTCCCCGACTTCGACAGCGAAAACCCAAGCCGCAAAGCCGTTGTGCCGTCCACAGGGTTGTCAACGATAGACCGCTCAGCAACAGCCCCATACCCCGAGAGCTCATCGGGAGGCAGCCACGAGCGACACCGATGGTCATGTGCGGCCGCCGTGCCAGGCATCCGTTTCACGATGAGATCGTGCCCAGCGGCAGCGATGTACATCTGCACCCCTGGAGACTGGCACAAACACAGCGGACGCAGCCTCGCAGTCTTTGCTTCACCGAGTATCTGTTGCGCCTCCAGGGTGTGTACGTCGTCGACCACGTTTCCGTTGACCTCAAACGGGGTCTGCATCGTCATCACCGGAATGCGACGATCTGGAGTTGTGCGTGGAGGGGCCGCGGGGACACCAGCTCGGCCAGGTCCTCCCTGCTGGACACTGTCACGATTGGGTCGGTGAGCAACGTAGCGGCTAGTGCGAGGGCATGTCGGTAATTGTTCTCGTTGTGGGTCATGATGAGCTGGTGTCGGCCCAGGCGCTCAGCGGTCCACCACCAGCAGGAACAGAGTTCGCAGGGGCACCCCAGTGAGGACGGCGCGGGAACCGCTCTGATCGCGCGAGCCACAGACTGCTTCACAGCCCAGGCCCGTCCCCTGGACGGCTCGGACACATATAGCGGCCGTGAGTCGTTGGTTGCCATATCGGTTCTCGATTCCGTTGGGTTTGTCTGCCCTACACAGATAGCTGTGCGTGTGTCTGAGCCGCCGCGCGGGCGGCGGCGGTGATGCGGTCGGGGCGGTGTCCTGCCCAGTGTTGGCCGTCGGGGGTGACGATGACGGGCACGCTGAGGTAGCCCCAGTCGGTGAGCATGGCGGCGGCGGTGGGGTCGGTGCTGACGTCGATGATGTCGATGGCGACACCGGCTTTGGCGAATCCTCGGGCGGTGGCGCGGCACTGCACGCAACCAGGCTTGCTGTACACGGTGATGTTCCTCATGGTGCACTCCTCGAATCTCCTACATATGTCCACTGAACTTTGCGCGGCCCCAACGGGATTGCCCGTATGATCCCTTCGCGGGCGAGGGCCCTGAGGTGCCGGTAGATACCCGTTCGTGAGTCCTGCGAGGACCGCGGACGACTCACCAAATGCCAGGTTCGATGACACTCGATCACCCGCATGACCGCCGGCCGCCTCGGTGCCTGGCACACCAGCTCGCAGCCCACATCCAAACGGTGGGTCTGCCACGGCAGGACGCCAGCCAGCTCAGCGCTCGTCATTGGCCTGTCGGCGGCTCGCAGAACCGCGACCAGTTGCTCGCGGACCGCGAGAGTATCCGCCGTGGTCACGTCGCCCCCAGACCATAGTCACCAAGGTCGAACAGGTGCTCCTGCATCGAGAGCACGCGGTTCGACCACAGGTGCACCGCTGAACCGTCCCGCTGCTCCCCCACCGACGTGCACGTCCAGCTCCGTACTGGACTGTCTGTGATCGCGCTGCGCTCCGCACGGATCACCACGGCAGCTTTAGCCGTGGACACTGCCCGCAGAACCTGCACCGGCTCCACGCGAGCACCATGGACCAGACTGGCGCCCTGGGCACCGAACACATCCGGTCGTAGATCGAGATAGATACACACCCCAAGCTGGCGTGCCACCGCGGCGATCAACTTCACAGGAGCGGCCGATTCCAGACTCACCCGCTTGATCCGGGCGGCGGTCTCGGTCATCTGATCGATGGCAATATCCAGCGCTGACGCCATCTTGCGGTGGGTTGCAGCGTTCTGCCACTGAGGACGCATCCGTGCTGGACCGGACTGACTGTGATTGAGGCGCAGCCATACTCGCCGGGCAATCTCCACTTCGTTGGCCTCACCGGGGATGCGGGAACCGCTAATGGCGGATGAGAATTCCACCCGCGAGTGTGGAGTCAACGCACACGCCCGGGCCAGCTCAGCCGGCCGATCACGCAAGACCTTCCAGAACGTGACCAGCTCGCGATCCACATCGTTGACCGTCTCCAGCGCACTGCACGGTTTGTGAAGCAGAACCTCCAGCGTCCCCGACAGCGGTTGTACATAGTGTGTGTGCGGGGGCAACAGGCTGGCGATCTGCCGACCGGTCTGTTCCGAGCGAGGGCCCCGTTCTACCAACGGTGAGCGAAGATGCGCAGCGGAACTCATTGGCACACCGCCCCTTCACCGTCTGCGCGCAATCTGTTCGAGCGTGCAGAGCCAGGCTCCTTGAGCTTTCGTACATCGACCGCCTGGCGCTGAGGAATCAGCAGCGCTAGCCCCCGTGCGATACTCCCGTCTTTCGTGGTGAGCCCGCTGATTTCGCGTAGCCACTGTCCCAAGCTGGGACGGTCGTAGGGAGTGAGCGCAGCCAAGGTCATCACCATCGCCATCAGGTCGTACCTATCGGCACCCTGCATGGCCCGCCATAGCTCATCTGGGCTGGACTCGCCATGGATGTCGGCAACGACCGTCAGAGCCTTGTTGTAGAGCTGCCGGCATTCAGCCAAGCGAGCCTCGCCCTGGGAGTACACCAGCGGAATGTCGCCCACCCCGAGCAAATGGCGCAGATGGGCTGCCACAGCGGACTTCTCCAGCAACAACCCGGCCCGGACCACGGCGCGATCAGTCCACAGGTCCTGCCCGTCGTGGTCGCGGTTGTGTGGTCGCCAACCATCCTGACTGAACTCTTCGCGGTGCTTTTCGAGCACAGTCGAAAGCCGGTACTGGCTCACCTGATAGAAGTCCGCGACGTCACCGAGGCAACGTGGCTGCTGCTGACCCGGACTGAGCAGTTCGTCAAGGACCGCCACAACACGACTGAGCTTGTTGCGGACCTTGCGGTCACGCCGTTGCTGGGCTATCCGACGTTGTTCCTCGCGGTCGCGGTCGGTGCGCCACTGCTGCCAGCAGCCCTGATCATCACCCTCACCTGGATGCACCGGTCACTCCTTGCCGGGCGTAGCGTGCCGCCTTACGGCTGACCAGCGCCGACCACGACACTGGCCGCAGGCCGTCAAAGCCTTTGGCGTTGTCGTGCCATGGACGGGCAGCCAGCCGCGCGGGTGCCTCGAACACCCAGTGATACTTGGGCTGGCCAGGGTTAAACGGAGTCGTACCCCACGGGGCGCAGCACCCTTGGGCCCGATGCACGTCCACAAGTACGGTTGCGCCGAGCCAGCCCTGCTGGTCGCAATGAAAGTTCATCTCTCGCATGCCCAGCTGTGCACCGAGCTCGATACCGGCCTGGTCGATACGGGTACCACCGTAGATCAGTACAGGACCGCGATAGTCGGTGGAATCTGTCCGGTTCTCGACGTTCTTCCCGCCGATCTGACTCGACACCAGCAGCATCGATGCCCACGGCCGTCGCACAGTCAACCCCATCGCCAACCCGGTCTCTGCGCTCGGGTCCGGCGTGTGCAAAACGTCGTGGAGCACCCGCCGCACGCATCCGAAATCCTCAGGTGCGCAAGCACAGTCCACGGCGGCGAGAGCCTGACGGGCCCGCGCGAGTTCATCGAGGCTGCCCGCTAGACGTACCGCATACTCGACTAGTGCGGCCAGGCGATGAGCCTCGGAGGCACTGGCGCATGGCACTGGAGGCACACCATCAGCACCGAGCCGGTGTGGAGCACCGCACATGTCTGGACCGCCAGCACGGAAGTCTGCGACACGTGCGTGCCCTCGAGCCAGACCGTTGCCGCGGAGGCGGGCAAGGTCGCTGGGAAGAGTGCGGCTGGTCATGATCGGGCCACCGCCATGTTGCGGCGGACGTGCTGGTGCTCAAGAATCAAACGTTCCAGGTCGGCGGTGCAGCCGTCTGTGGCGACCGCAGCGAGCAGCCGCGTGAGCCGACCTGAGGTGGTGCAGTCAGCCGCCGTCGCACTCCGGTACCGAACTTCCTCCTCGTCGTAGGGACCGACCGCGGTGAACCCTCGCGCGTCGACACCCGTGATACGCCATCCGTAGTCATCGGTGAGTGTGGTCGCCGCCCAGTAAGCCCGGCGCACCGATTCCGGCGGTTGCGCGGCACCGTGATGAGGCAGATACCACGGGCACCGCGCATCGTCGGAATGCGCCCGCCCGGCCGGCATTCCCAGGCGCAGCATCGCTGCGATCGTGCGGGCGGCGTCGTCGCCACGGTGCGCGACTGCTCGCTCGTGGGCGCATTGGTGGAGCAGTCGGCAGGCGTGCAGCGGCAGCAGCGGCACACTGGGCTGGCCCTGTATCCGCTGCTGGGATGACGGTGTGTGGTCAATCGGATCGGCGGCTACGGGCAACTCCACCCCCGCCGGGGTGCGAAGCCGCAGCCACCCGCCGCAGTCGAGTCCGAAGCTCAGGACCGACCACCCGTGATTGACCATCCGTGACATGGCCCAATAAGCGCGTCCGGTGGTGTTCAGTTCTGCGTCCAGATATATGCCGGTAGCGGTCATGATGTCCTGCCGTCCTGCGGGGGCTGTGGCTTGCGCCCGGGAGACTCGTTCGGGGTGCTCGTGCTCGACGCCGGAGATTGTTGAGCCGATGGACGCTGCTGTGTCGGTTGCTCATCGGTGCGCCCACTGGGCGGTGTTTGGGGCCGGGTGCTCGGGGCGGCACTGGTGCGCCCCGGCGCGGCGGGTGCATCCGTGCTTGCCTTCGTGGTGCTGCTCGCAGCGGGCCCGGTGTCGCGGCGCTTGTTGGCTTGCTGCCGTTCGATCACCTTTGACGCGACCACGGCTCCAGCGACCACAGGGGCGGCCGGCCCGGCCGCAGCGGCGGCCGCCGCGCCACCGCCGCCCGCAGCGGCCCCGCCTGCTGCGCCTCCGCTGGCCGCCGCCCCGCCCGCTGCACCACGGGCGGCTGCCCCGCGCGCCGCGGTCCCGGCAGCGGCAGACCCGCCCGCGTGTGCGCCAGTAGCGGGTGTGGTTGTAGACGGCGGCGTTGCGCTCGGAGATGACCCGCTATCGGAGGGGATGCCACCGGGATTGGGATGTGCCTTGCGGCCCTTGGCTGCGGGGGCTCGGGTGCCCTCATCGCCGGGTTTGCCTGAACTTGGCATACCCACACCGTCGGCGTTGATGTCGCGGCGCATTGAGCGGCCCATGTCGCGCATCGCCGGGTAGAAGCTCATTGGACCGGCTCCGATGGCAGCGGTCTTGCGCAGCACCGACATCGGCCCCGGCAGGCCTCGATCACCGAAGCCTCGCATCAGCGCCCTGAACCCGAACACCGCTCCACCGGAGAACAGCAGCATGAGCAGCAGGATCGCAATCGGGTGCTGAACCTCGAAACCGTCAAGTTGCCCGGTCGATACTCGGGACATCAGCACCAGGACAATGCCGAAAGCCGCTGTAGCGAACAGCATTTCCAGGGCGTGAACGATCAACTTGATGGCGGTGCGTTTGGCGAACTCACGCTGAGGTCCTGGCGCGACGGCTACCGCGGCGGCCGGCACCAGCACCAGCACGTTCCAGAACGCTTTGAACCCGATGCGAATGACTTCACAGCCGATGTAGCACAGCAGCATCAGCACGACCAGCACGACGCAGTTGATGAAGAACATCAGCCCGATCGTCTCGCCGCTGAGAAAGTGAGCGTGGGCATAGGCATCGCCCGCGCCGCAGGCCCGCATCGCTTCTACCGGCCCGTCGTGGCTTCCTGCCGGTGCGAGCGCCTGGGTTGCGGGTGTCAGGACCGTAGAGGCGTTGAGCGCGGCGTTCCAGGCTTGTGCGCATCCGTCGATGTTGTCGATCACGCTGCCGAAGTTGGCGATCTGAATGGGGTGGCGGATCAGGGTGGTGGCCATCCACTGCGAGAGCACTTCGATCTGACCGTCGGCGTTACCGGATGGGTCGAAGCTGCCGTTGTTGGCGATTCCCAACGACAGCTCGAATCCGATGGCCCGGCCGGCAGCGAGCAGGCCGTCGCCTCCGAGTTCCTTCACCGGGTCGTTGAGGAAGAACCCGATCAGCAAGATCACCAGGAACCCGCTGCACATCACGCCGGCGCCGCGCCCAAAGCCTTTGGTCAATGCGATGATTCCGCCGATGAAGACACAGATGATCAGTGCCAGTGGAATGATCTGAAACTCACCGAGCAGATTGTTGATCGCGACCAGCACGGGCGCGGCCAGTGCGGCCAGCCAGCCCAACCAGGCCGAGCCCAGCGCAATCTTGATGAACCAGATTCCGACCGCACCCACCATCACCAAGAACCCGCAGAACCATCCGAGGATGACGGCCAATTGGCTGTAGGTCATGGCGATTTCGAAGCGGTCGGTCAACGCGGGAATCCAGGAACCCGGATCGATAATGCTGACGTCGCTGCCCTGGGTGCGGATGGCGTCGAGCATCGACACCGTGCTGATGAAGTAGGTGCCCACCGGTTGGTCGTAGGTGTCCACGATCGGGCTGGGCCAGTTGAGTGCCCCGGCGAACCCGGCCGCCACCGCGTGTGGGGCGGTCAGCAGGGCCATCATCCAACCCGCCCACAGGAGTTGAGCGATCAGCCACGCCCGCCGGATACGTGGGTGCTCATATAGCCAGGCGCTGTAGGCGGCCATCACCGCGTCAGCTCCAGCGCCTCGTCCTCAAGGCCGCGGGTATCAAAGGCTTGCTGCAGCTCGGGCTGTACTGGTTGCAGAATGTCGATCAGGCCGGTGCTGCCCGTGTCGTCAATCATGTACGCGTAGCCGTGCCCCTCGGCGGTGCGCAGGTTGAGCACCTCAGGATACTCATCGGGGTCAATCCCGATGCGCTTGAACTCTTCGGTCGCTTCTTCTCGCGCGGAGGCCTTAAACGGTGTAATGACTCGCGTCGGCAAATCCTTGGTGGGAATCCCGTCGAAATACTCGACATGCTGTGCGATGCCGATCAGCCCGTATCGCTGCTTGCGGCCTTGGGTAATCAACTCGGTGGCATCTTCGCGGCCAACGGGAGAGGCGAAGTACGCCCGGGCTTCCTCGGCAACGAACCAACCGAACTTGCCAGGCCGACGATTGGGCCCGGTGTAGCTTTCCCGCGTGACCGCTGCGATCATCCCGTAGATGGCCAACCCGGCTCGCGCACGCGCTGTTTGGCGCTTGTAGAGGTGGAGATCCTCGGTCTGGGAGGTCGTCGGCAACTCCAGGTCACCGGTCAGCCAGATCACCGCGTCCTTCTCAGCGATCGGCGGTATCGGCAGCGACTCATCGAACATCGCCCGCAGATAGTCGATATTGGCCCACATATCCAGGCGCGCCGCCAATTCCGCATACTCCTTGTAGGCGCTTGCCTGCAAACTGTTGAGGTAGCGAACCAGGGCGCCCATGCTTTCGGCGACCCGCTGATCGGGGCGCAACAGAAAGCGGAGCTGTCGGGCGATCTCGGCATCGGGCTCGACACCCATCATGGGCAGCAGGTGATCAAGAGTGCGTTCGACGGCGACTTCACGGCGAAAGATGCGCAACCCGTCGACCGAGACTTGACCGCGTGTGGGATCAAGCACCGCCACCCGATCCCCCAGATGCGCCAGCGCACGCACCCACTCAGGATTGGAACCAGGGTCAAGGATGCTGCACTGATTGCCCCGGGCAAGCAAACCGAGCGTCACTCGCTTAGCGCCTTGAGACTTGCCCCCTCCCGGTGGACCGTAGAACAGCATCCCAGGCACCTGACGCCGCCTGCTCGCGCCTTCGGGCTCGATCAGGACAGGGGTTGGTCGGCGGGTGGACAGATTGCGGGCGAACAGAATCCCGGTGTCGTGACCGAGCTTGCTGGACACCAGCGGAGAGAAACGGGCCCAGTCCGTAGTGGTCCCCGGCTGGCTGAACTGGCTGCGCGGGCTGCGTTCTTCACTGCCTGCCAGCCCGGTTTGCCACAGCCCTATTTGGGCGCTCCCGCGACGTCGACTCAACGTCATGTCGAGGTCTTCTGCGAAGTGGGTTTGCAGCAGCTGGCAGGCCGCGTCGAGTTCGGCCCGTGAGCGGGCTCCGACGGCGACCACCGTCGTGGACTCCACTTCCCGCTCCAACTTCGAGGCCCGCAGCTTGGCGTTGTACTCCTCGGCCGATGAGTAGCGCTCGATGAGATCACTGTCGCTGGACCGTCTGCCGGCCCGCTGGAACGCCTGATCATCGAGGTTGCGCTGAGCGCGATCGATCCGTGTGAGCGCCTGCTCGGCCGGGCGGGTAGAAATGTGCTGAATCCAGTCGATGTCGGCAGGTGTGTCCACGTCATAGACCGCTAGCAGGTATTCCGCACGTGGATAGGCCAACCCGCCGCGCGGAATCTGCGCTACGGCCAGCATGCTTTGAAAGCTGTCCGGGCGCCGGGCACCGCGGATCACCAGCACTGCTGCCAGCGATGGCACAACACGGCGCCACCAGCGGCGATCCTTCTTGCGGGCCTGCTGATCACCACAGTCGAAGTCCGCAGGCACCACGGCCGCAAAGTCGGCTTCGGTGAGCCGGTCAGGACCGCCTTCGCCGTGCGGAAAGGGGTCGTTGACGGCACCGATGGCCAGCCGCCGCCGATACCACCAGTGGATCTGGCGCGGGGTGGCCGGTCGCGCGTTGAACTCCGCGGGGATCTTCGACAGTATCGAGGCCGACATTTCCTGGTACCCGGCAAGGGATCTCGGGTCGTCGGGGTCGCGGCCGGCGACCACGGTGGCCGCCTTGGCCAATCCACCCACTCCGGTCCGGCCGGCCTGACCGGAGTCCACCGGCACGCGTATGCCGAATACCTGCTCGTAGAACGGCTCGATGGTCAAGAAGTCTTCCCAGTCGCGGACTTCCTGCACCCACGCGGGCTCGTTCGCGTAGCCCGAGAGCATCCACCGCAGCAGCCGCCGGTGGTCAAGGCGCACGCAGCAGCCCCACAACAGCAACCCAGAGGGGAGTTGGCGCACCAAGGGTCGGTGACGCATCGCAATCGCGTCCTTGAGTGCGTAGGGCATCATTCCGCCGGGTTGACCGTCCACGATGAACTCTGCGTAGACACCACCGGAGGTGAAGCTCAGATTCCCGATCACCTCTTTGGGTGGCGACAGAGCGGACTCGCCCTCACCGTTGACCCCGGCCTTGCGCTGGGTGTGCAACAGTCCGCCGAGCAGCCAGCCGATCCGGTAGAGCGGGCTGGGTCGAGAAACTGGGATTTGGCGAGCGGCGACCGTCAGTGCCGCTGTCAGTGCGATGCCGAACAGTGCGATGGCGATGGCATGCCCGGAGTCAAGCCACTTGCGGGTTGCCCAGACTGTCGTCGTGATACCGATCAGGAAGGTTGCGCCGTCCCAGATTCGCCACGGCGCGAACCACAACCGGGTGTTGTCATCGATGTGGGAGACATAGATGGGAAAGTCACGCACATCGGCGTATACCCGGGCCGTCTGACCACGAAAGGTGTTCTCACCCACTACATAACCTCCAACTACGTCTCGTCAACACCATCTGCTGCACCAGACGCTCTCGACGCCTGGCAGGCGGTCTAACCGAACTGTCCGGTGGTGATGCCCCCACCGTGCTTGTCCACGGTGGTTTTCAGTGAGACCGCCAACCCGACCGCGCCGAGGATGATGGCCGCGACGGCGACCCCGCCGAGCACCTTGCCCATGGCGGCGCCGAACCCGCGCACCAGCGCGAATGCGCCGGCGACGCCGCCAACGAAGATGGCGATAATCGCCAGTGGTATCTGTGCCGATTCCCATAGTGACGGGATGGCGGTAAGTAGATCCCCTGCGGCCAAGGTCGTTTCAGTCATTGTGGTTCCCTTTCCTTGTGGCACGGCCGCCGGTTGGGCGTGCCGGTCAGTTCGGTGTTGCAGAACTCCAGTCGGTGGACACCGCCGCCGGGACGAGGCTGTCGTCGGTGGATACCGCTGGTGCTTTATCGATCGCTGCCACGAGCCAGCGCCCACCCACTCCGCGAAGCGTCAAGGGGTAGACCAACGGCGAGGGAGCGAATTGCGAATTCACTGCGGTCACGCGGACCAAAACACGGGCCAACTCGCCATCCGCGGGCACGGACGAGGGAGCTCCGAGTGCAGTTACCCCTTGTATGACAAGGCTTTCGTACGCGTTGCCCAATCCGGCGATCATCGAATCAGTGGTCACGTACTGCTCCACGCCCCCGGCAGGCGTCAGGTACGCCTTCAGGAAACCCGTGGCGGTGCCGTAGGCGGGATCGGCCTCGCTCAACGTGCTCGGGTAGCTCAGCGGCAGGTCTGCGCCCGCGCCCGGGCCACCGATGCGGGCCGGGAAACTTGCAGCACGCGGGCCGAACCGCGACCACAGCACCGGAACCCGGTACAGCGCGCGGTGCGGGGCGGCTGATTCGTATGGCCGCTGGGTCACACCAACAACCACGGAATAGACTTCGGCGTCGGCTTCCTGGCCTGCAACGCCCTCCAGCGACACGGCCACGATCGTGGGAGTGTTGATGACCACGGCCGGGGTTGAGGGCAGCGTCAGGGAAGCTGGATCGACGCTGATGAACTGGCTCAGGCTAGCGGCGTCCTGAGTGTTTGCCTCAAGCCAGACCGCGACGAAATCCTGGGCGAACGCACCGACCACCGCGGACCGATTGACCACCGCCCGTGACGGCTCAGTGAGGTCGGGGTCTGTGGCAAATAAGAACTGCCACAACACGTTCACGCCCGCAAGGGCGGCTAGAAGCAGGACTGCGGGCTTTCCAAATTTCGTCAGCGCACCCTGGGTGCGGCTGATCCGTTGCTGCCAAATGCGGCTCATTGCCATGGGTCATGTTCCTCGCCGCTATACCGGCTTATGGCCGATGATCTTCAAACTTTTGATAGCGAAAGCCGCGTCAACCGGATCGCTGTTCTGTTGCCCCCCGCCCAGCACTCCCGGCAGTTGCGGAAGCTCCAGTCCCAGCGGACCGTTCGGTTTCGTCGGTGCTGCGCTGGCACCGCCTTCGGGCTGGGCCGGCGGCCGGGACGTCTCCCGGATCAGCATGCGGATCTTGGATGCCAGCACCCGCTTGATCGGCTGCGTCGCCTCACCGTGGACATTCTTGGTGTCCTGGGTCACCAGAGTCGCCTCGGTGTCGTTGAACGTGTACTGCACGGTCGTGACCACCCGGTACTGCGACCACGGCTTCGACCCGCTGGCATCAGTTCCCACCCAGCCAAACTCGCCCACGATCGCAGTGATCAGGTGAGTGCCCGGCAATTCGATGTCGATGACCTGTCCGTCGCCGCCGCCACGCACACACAGGAACGCCGCGTGAGGATCGGTGCCGGCCATGGTTTGCGCCGAGGTCGAGCCCTCCGCGCACGAGCCCAGGGCATCGGCGGTGAAAGAGATCGGACGGTCCAGGACGGGAGCATGCGCCGGGGCAGGCGCGGCCGAACGCGACGGCGGTAGCGCCACGGCGTCGGCTCCGTTCGGGGCACCTGTGGGCTTGGGCTCATCCGAGCCGTACACAACGACTGCCCCGACGATCGCCACCAACACGGCCACCAGTCCGACAGCACCGAACCCCATAGCGACCTTGCCATCAAACCTGCGGGCCCGCCGCGGTTGCGCCGGCCCGGGCTGACCATCACCAACAGGTCCGGTAAGGGCTTGCCCGTCGACCGGATAGTCGTCGTAGTCGTCATCGGCCACGTCGTCTTCGGGGCCGCCGTGCTCATCCTCTGGGTCGCGGCAATCACCAAATCCCCGCTCGCCGACCGCATCGCAGTCGAGTTCGGGCTCATCCACGTCGGTGCCACCGACCTCAGCCTCTGCGGGAAGCTCGA
Source organism: Mycolicibacterium austroafricanum (assembly GCF_902705885.1). Taxonomy (GTDB): domain Bacteria; phylum Actinomycetota; class Actinomycetes; order Mycobacteriales; family Mycobacteriaceae; genus Mycobacterium; species Mycobacterium vanbaalenii_A. The sequence continues at coordinate 111,219 of NZ_CACSIP010000007.1, forward strand.
ACGCCGGAGCCTCGGGGAAACCGAACCCATCGTCGTCCTCAGCGGCCAGATCGTTGGACCACTGGTCATTGGTGAGCGTCACTACCGTCTCCGTCCGGTGCCATGTTGCAAGGTCGATGCGCTGCGCGAACTGATCTGACGGCGCTGGCCTCCACGGCTGAATCGCTTCCCGGGTCGGCGGGCCGGTTCGGGCTCTGGAATCTGGTAGACCAGGGCCGCTGGCCACAAGGCAGATCCCCCCACCGGTGAGTAACCACCAGCGACGGTGTTTACCGATGAGTCAGTCCATGGCGTCGCACCGGCCCGGTTGCTGCGGCGCCAAACCCGGCGCACCAAAACCACCACCAACACCACAAAAAGCGAGGCCAGGACGCCAATCGCAACGATTGCGACCAGAAACGCCGCGATGGGGTAGACCATCGCACCGCCCATCGCTACGCTGTCCGTCATGCCCATCATGCTGACAGATTACGCAATAGAAGGCAACACGTAAACACATGGTATTCACATCGAGTGTTGACCGATACGACGAACTACGCCGCGAGTGGATCGCTGAGCACGCGGGCATCTTCTCCATGCAGATACGCCGCGCTGAGCTGCTCAATCGAGGAATTCGCCGACGTGCCCGCGACGTCGCCGGCGCCAGGCCCAGCCCCTACAACGACCATCCCAGTCACCCACTGCTCACCCGAGGCGTCAAGACGATCGAAGGTGTACTGGAGGTCGGCATCGTCGTCGCGGCGGCCGTGCTGGCCCCCATTGGATGGCCGCTGGGCAAGCTGATCTATCACCGCAGCGAAGCACTGATCCCCGACCGGCTACGCTCCTTCCCCATCCCTGCATTCCTCTGGGCGGCAGCTGCATTGGGGGCGCTGTTGCTTCTGCTGTACCGGCCCACGGACACGCTGACAAGCACCGTCCTCGCGCCATGGCTGCTCGCGCAACTTCCAGCAGCATCCCTGACCGCAGGAATCTACGGAATCCTCAACGGCTGGCTGGCAATCGACGGATCAACCGACTGGTGGCCACTGTCCCCCACGGCACCGACTGTGACCCTCTCCCTGCCACTGCTGCCCGACGACATGACCGCACCCTCGCCGTTCCGCACCATCGAACCAGCCGACCCCATCGACCTCACACCGCTAGGTGCGGGCGCGGTGCGCCCGATGCCGCGTTCGGCCAAACTCATCGCTATCGGCCTCATCCTCAACGCAGCAGGAATCCTCTGGACCCTCGCAGCCGTAGGGGTAGGAATCGGAACTGTTGCGGAACAGGCATTCACACCCAGCAGCACTATCGGATCGAGCTACTGATCCGTTATCTGTAACGGCTTACCGCGGCGGCCCCGGATGCCCTTAGGGAACAACCCTCTGAACCGACGCTGGTTGGCGTCGGCTCAAAGGGTTGCGGATCAGAACACCCCATATGGCCGGTGCGCGGCTCTGCAGGCATATCGCCTATCACCATTTTTCTACACCACCTAGATTCATCTCAGCCGACCCCGCGCGGCTTCAGGTAGTAGTCACATCCGCAGGTGCATCGGGATGGCCTCGCACGTAGCTTTCCGCTCGATTCATCGAAATCCGTCACCTCAAGGTGACGCCCCTCCATGTGACCGCAGACGGGACACCGGGAGATCTTCGCTTTCAACGTCTCAGGCATCGACAAGCAGGTGGCGTGGTGGGGAACACCGATACGGCTGCCGAACTCGGCTTCCCCTTCGGGGATGACCTCGCCACATGTTGCGCAAGCGTCGCTTTGACTCGATTGCCAGGGAGAGTGATTCGACCTACTCATGTGCAAGTGATCCGGAACTGCGGTCCAGTAGCTCACCGATGTACGCGGGGCGGTCGCCCTCGGTGTCAGCCAAAGCGGGGAGGGTCGACCCATGCACGGGTCTTAAGTCCCCAGCATCACGCATGACCTTCACGAGGTGAAGCTGAGCGTCGATTCCGGTCCGAACCCTCGTGTTGGTGAGGTAACAGACTGGCACCCCGAAGAACTCGGCAATCACGTCCAGTTCCGCACGGCTAGCGGCAGCACTATTGCCGAGTCGCAATTCCTCCAATGCCGCCATGGTGACCCCGGCGCCAGCGTGCGCGGTCATGGCGGCCGCGGCAGCCGCTGTGCTCAGCGGCGTCTCTCCTCGCCTGTGCATGACGTCGAACAGCAGGTTGATCCGACGCGCCAACTCAGGGTCACGCGGCATTGTCGCGATCCAACCACGCGCGCCGCACCATACGGCGAAGCCTGCCCGGCTCGACGGTCCCAGGATCAGTCCCGCCGCCCTGGGCTCTGGCCAGAATCGCTTGAGTGGTCTGATCGTAGAGGTGCAGGAAGACCGACCAGTCCGGTATTTCCACGCACGTGCCTACACCACCACGAATCAGCAGCCGGGCGTGCTCCCGTGTCGGCGGAAGGAGTTCTTGCCAGCGCAACGTGGCACCGAGGTCGTTGTTGAGGTTCTTACTGCCATCGTTTTGCCCGAATCCCTGCGGTCGCCGGTTGGTCAGCCCAGACCAGTGCTCCGCGGCAGTGAGGAGTTCTTCCTCTCGGGCACCAAACATGATGACCGAACATGGAAAGATGTCGCGCAACTCATTGGCGTACACCGCTCCGTACACGGTGTCGAGCTGCGAGGAGGCCTGGACGGCAACCATCAGGTTGATGCCCAGTCCACGGCCCTCGCCGACGATGCGACGTAGGTTGGGAATCGGAGCGGTATTGGGAAGTTCGTCAATGACCATCAGCAGCCGATGCATGGTCTCCCTAGCGGAGGTCTTCTCGCGCCATCGTCGCACCAACGAATCCAGCAGGGTTACCGCCGAACCGGCCACAGTGCCGTCGGCCGGCGCCAGAATGAACAAGGTTGCCAGGGGATCATCGAGAAAGTCCGGGGTGAACGGCTCAAACCCTTCGCGATCGAGTAGCGAGGTTCGCAGCCACGGCGTGATCGCCTTGCGCATCGTGATGGCGACCGAGTCACGTTGGCGCGGGTCCATTTCCATGATCCGGGCCATGCCCATAGCCAGCGTCGGGTACTCGTGGCAGAGTGCGGCGGCCTGTACCCATCCCGGCTGGGTGCTGTTCTCCGGGTCGATGTTGTCGACGGCGGTGAGCACCCAGGCCATGCCCTTGGAGTTTCCTGCGGGGGACGCCGCGAACAGAAATGCCGCCAACGGACCAGCGGCCTGGGACTCCCACACGCCGCCGTCGGATACCTGGTCGGCCCCCGACCCCAACCCGACCGTCGACATCTGCATGATCGTTTCGGCCACCGTCAAGGCTTCGTAGGGGCTGTCGATGCTGACTGTCGGGTCGTAGACCGTGGGAACTACGCCTTCTGGATAGACGGGCGAACTGAGAGGGCGCAGGTCCAATAGTGCCTTGGGTCCCCATCGGCGCTCCATGACGTACTGCATGAGGTCGTCCTTGGAGGAGACGACCACGGCCGGACCACCCCACAGCGTTGCCGCCGGCGCGAGCAGGCGCCGGCTTTTGCCGGTTTCCGTCGGTGCGGAGACCAACACGTGTGCGGCACTGCTCGGTACGAACATCTCTGTGCCGCCTGCGCGGCGTCCGAAGCCGCAATATGGCGTTGATGGTTTGACGTACATAGTGTTTCGTCCTTTCGCCTAGACGCGGGCAGTGTTAGCCCGGCTGTCGGGGGACTCGTCCAACGCTGCGCGTAGCGCCATCACCACGCAGTCACGCTGGCGCTGATCCAGTGCAGTCAGCCCAGCCATCGAACGTGCCATCACCGGGTCGCTGGTGGCACACAGCAGTGCGGCGCGTGCCCACCCAGGCTGCGCGGTGTCCTCCGGGTCGGCGTTGTCCACCGCAGCGCGTACCCAGTGCTCACCTTCGCCGCAGCCCACCGGGCCCGCAGCGAACAGAATCACAGCCAGCGGGAGGACCGCGCGTACCTCCCAAATGGTTGCCCCCGACTGCTTACCTAAGCCGTCTTTGCCGAGTTTGAGCAGACCGTGCGCAAGGTCAAGTGCTGAATCCATGCTGGACAGAGACGCGACCGCTTCACCCCACGACATGACTACACAGTGACATATTCAGTCATAAGTAGTCAATGCGAACGCACCACGTAAACGGTCGTGTGGGTGAGTGCGCTCACCGACGACGGAGGTGCGGCCAAGACGCGGCGCTACGTCCGCACCAGCATGGTCACGACGACCGCTGCGGTGTCGCGGCGGACTGGGCAATCATCGTGTGCAACAACGCGTTCAGGACTACGCGCGCAAGCCGTCCTCGGTGCGGTCCACTCTCACGTCGTGGCGGCGGTCGACAGCGCCGACACCAGCGCGCGGGCCATATCGTCGTCGGTGACATCGAACGCGGACAGGTCCGCAGCGGCAAGCTCCCTCAAGCCCGCAGAGCCCAGCGTGCGCAGCCTGCGGGCGCGTTCCCGCTTGCATGCCAAGACCACCTTGCGGGCGTAGCGACCGTTGCCCGCGGCGTCGAGAGCTGTGCCCTCCTTGGCGGGAATGGCGCGAAGACGATCCGTTTCTTGCCGCAGTATCTCCCACGCACTCTCGGCAACGGTGATCTTTTCCTGATCCGCGATTGACCGGCCAATAGCGACGATCTCGTCAGCGTTGTAGCTGTCGAACGTCAACGTGAAGTGGAACCTGCCCGCGAGACCGGGATTGGTTGCCATGAACCGGCGCATCTCGACCGGGTACCCCGCCACGATGACCACGAGCTGGTCGCGGTAGTCCTCCATGTACTTGAGCAACGTGTTGATGGCGTCCTTGCCGAAAGAATGCCCCTCCGTTTCAGGCGCGAGCCGGTAGGCCTCATCGATGAACAGAACCCCGCCGAGCGCTTCTTCGCAAATGTCGCGCATCTTCTCAGCGGTCTGCGAGACATAGCCGACCACGATGTCTTCCTCGGTCACTTCCAGTGGCTTAGGACGATCGATTTTCCCCAGCCCGAACAGGATTTCGGCGACAATCCGCGCATAGCTTGTTTTCGCTGTGCCCGGTGGACCTTCAAAGACCATGTGGTTCTCATTGGCGGTGCCGACCTCCTGCCCTTGCTCTGCAAGAAGAAGATCAATCTCTATCTCCGTGCGCCACACGGCGATCTGTTCCTTCGGCCCCTCCAGGCCGATGAACGCCGCCAGCCGCTCCTCCGCGCGGGCGAGCACTTCCTGTCGCGTGGCATCACGGTCGGCTTGGTCGCGCGCAGCACGGCTGGTGCCAGTCGCCGCGTCCCACTTGTCGGTACGGGAGGCGATCGTCTCCGGGTCGGTGACCTCTAAGCCGAACGTGCGATCGTTGAGAGCGACTTGAGCGCGCTCGAAATCCGGCCATTGCACGCGTATTCCGGTCAACACAGACTCGGATTCCTCATCCTCGCCCTGATAGCGAAGCACCAAGGCGCGACAAAACAGTGCGTCTCGCGTGAGCACATCCTTGATGCCCACTCCTCGCGCGCCCAGCCCGTCGGTAGAAGTTGGCTTGCCGTCTATCACGCGTTGCGCAGCCTGCAGCGCAGGTTGCATCAGCCCCAGGCTGGCCGCCGCCCACGCCTCCAGCAGACTCGCCGCCCGCGCCAGATACGTGTCCCGAGGATTTTGGGTGCACACACCGACTGCCGTCAGCACGTCGGGCCAGCGCTGGGTCTTGGTCGCCAAACATGCGCGCACGTACCCGGTTTCGGGACTATCGGCCGGCAACCGGTCGAGTATGGCGCTAGCCTGTTGGAACTCATTCGAGGCGATCAGTGCGGCCGCGTAGGCCAACTGGGCGGTGATCTGATCAGCGATCGGAAAGCGCGCGTACTCGATTTCGAAGAATGCGCCCATATTGGCCGGGCCCAGCTGGAGCCTGCTTAACCCCTCACCCAGCCGATCGGCATTCGCAGAAAGCTTGGACAGCACCGCCAATGTGCGCTCTCCGGTGGCGTAACGGCCCAACCATCCATCCGCCAGTTCGGGATCGTCTTGGGTAGCAAGAACGAAGACTTGCGCTGCTCGCTCAGGAGCCGAACCCATGACCTTCATCGCTGCGCGCAGGGCATCCAGAGAGCGCTGACTGATCATGTGCGCACGACCAAGTGAGACAGAAACTGTGCCTCATTGCGCGGACGCATGATGCTGAGTCGGACTCCCTGCACACTCGGGGTGCCGAGTACGAGTTCATCGCCGGACTGCTGCACCAACGTCACGTCTGCACTCGGTTCGGCGACGTCGGTGAGCGTGATCAGGGTGTGTCCACGCTCGCCGGCTGTGAGGCCGTGCCCGATGCCGTCAGCGACGATGACGTTCGGAGGGCGCACAGGCTCGCGATCACTGGCGAGGCTGATGCGATGGGCGTTGTCGAGCAGTGGCTGCCATACCTGGGGGCGCTCGGTGTGAATCAGGATGACCGATCCAGCGGCGCTGGCCCTCAACAGCAACGGAATCACGGCGTCCAAGGACGCGCTGACCGATATCGTGCTGGCTCGCAACGGGTCAGTCAGTGGCATCAGGAACGGAACACCTGTGACCGTCATGCCGAGCATCGGACCGCTGGGCCCCACCGGCACTTTCAGCTCGGCCGGATTGGTCAGACGCCGCGGCGACATCTCCAGGCGCAATGCCCGATCACCGAGCGGCAGACTCGCGAGAAGAGAGTCAAAGCACTGCCCGATAATGGGCCGCAGTGTCAGCAGGGGCGGATGCGGTAACGGCGCAGCTGTATGGAAACGGACCACCGCCCCGGCAGCGACGACGCCGGCCCGATCGGCGGTCAGGCGGATCGAGGTGACCGTGGCATCGGAACGCACGGTCCACACATCGTTGAGCACACGCGTAGTGAGGTCGTTGCCCGCGATCCGATATGTCGTGACGTACTGCGACACCGTATCCAGATAGCCCCAGCCCTCGCGAATCCGCTCCAGCTCTGCGCCAGCCAGGAGCGCCTTAGTGGACTGGTCCACCTGATCGGCAGTGCAGGTGATTGCCCGGCAGCCCGCTCGCAACACCGACTGGCGGACCCGCTCGGTGGCCGCCGCTGCTGCGGCCGCCGCATCACCTCGATACATCATTGCCGCCAGGCATGCTTGTGGGCACAGTCGCAGCACCAGCCACGTGCGCCGTTCCCCGACAGCTGCTCGGTCGGCAATGATTTCCTCATACTTTGGGGTGTAACGCCCATCAAGAGCCACCCGGGCACCTGCTGAAACGATGTCGGCAGAATGCAGCTCCAGGCCGGCGAACTGATGGAGCTGGTCGATGACGGCTTGAACGGGAACCAAGCTGGTGGTCTCAGCGCCCGCGGGCACCAGCACCGTCGGTGCAAAAGGCTTGCCGTGCAACGCAATCATGGTGATCGCATACTGTCCGTCCCAGCGCATGCCGACCGCCCCGGCCCCCGGCATGTCGACGGTGAACGCGGGCGAAATCCCTGCTCGCCGTAAGTGAGCCCTGGTGTTGCGCCGAAAATAGGCGTAGCGCAGCGCGCGGACAAGCCATTCCCACGCGGTGGCACCGTTATAGCTGAGGGTGACCACGAGCAGCGCTGCTACCGCAATCAGTACCGCCACCCACCACAGCACTGGGGTGATAGCGGCCAGAACAGCCAGCGCGATTATCTCGGCAGTAACGACCAGGGCGAGCCGAAAGTCCAAGCGCCACCGCCGGATCTGCTCGCTCAAGCCGGCTTTCGGGCCGGGAATATGCTCGTCTAACATCACCATCGGATCGGCCCTTTCAGCCTCGTCGCGATTTCGACATGGCGCCGACTGCCAGCGCTGCGCCCAGCAGCACCGTCAGTGTCGCGGTACCCACCAAGGCCATCACCATCGGGCGGCGGTCCGGCTCGGGTTCAGGCTGTGGCGGACCAAGAGGGCGCGACAGGTTTTCCCGGGGCGCAGGGATCGGCGGCACGTCATAGTTCAGCGCAGCTACCGGGTCGATCGCACCGTAACCCAGGCGGTTGTCCACGACAGCAGCCGGCGAATGCGCGGTCTGCTTGATTCGGTTGATCACCTGATGGGCCGGCAGATCGGGGTACTTTGCTCGGATCAGGGCCGCCAGTCCGGAGACGTAGGCCGCCGAAAAGCTGGTGCCACTCATGGGTTTGAGGGAATTGGTCTTCGTGTCGTGGGTCCCGTTGATGAGGTTTCCTTCTTGGTTGACGCCCTCCACGAACAGCCCTGGTGCGCCGACACCGACCCAGGGTCCGCCCACGCTGATGTCGGTGCCCTGGTCATCTACGGCGGGCTGGCCTTCGTTGTTGGTGGCGCTCACCGACAGAACGTAGTCGGAGAACCAGGCCGGGGTGCTGATCGTCACCACTGAGTTCCAGTTGCGTGGGTCTTCGACACTGGTGGCGTCGATGTTGGGGTTCTGTGCGCATCCCGGAGTGGATGTGTTGCCTGCTGCGGCGACTATCACAGCATCCTTTTCTACGGCGGCGTAGCGTAGCGCGGCACCAAGGGTCGTCTGGTCGACGGGCTTGAGCACCGGGATGCACGCCACGATCGACATGTTGATCACGCGGGCTCCAGTGTTGGCCGCGGCGACTACGGCCCGCGCCAAGCTGCTGACGGTGCCTGCTCGACGGTCCTCCTCCGAGGTCGCAGACGGCGCTACCGGCGTGAACATCTGCGAGGACTGCCGGATCGATATGAGCTCGACTTCCGGTGCTACGCCGACTAATCCGTCACCTTCGGCAGGACTTGAAGCGATGATCGCTGCGACCGTCGTACCGTGAGCGTCGCAGTCCTGCAGACCGTCGCCCCCGTCCATGATGAAGTCGCCGCCGCCGCGTAGTCGGGGCAACCGAGGGTTGGGCCAGACGCCCGTGTCGATGAGCGCCACTGATACTCCTGCTCCCCGCCCGGCCGATTCCCAGAGACGGGGCAGATTCATGAAGGCTTGGGATCCGGGGACCGCTGCCGGGTCGGTGCCCGCAATCAACCCCGTGGGGATGCAGTCGTACTTGTGCTGCATGGGCTCGTCGGGTCGCGGGGTGCCGTCCGGGACCGCCAGCGGATCAACAACCGGCGGTGTGATGGCTGTTGCCGACGGGGCGCCGACCAGTGGCCAGGCTGCCGCCAACATCACCACCGCAGCTACGGCCGACGCACGTTGGCCGCTCATCACATGTTCCTCGCCAGGTAGATGAGGTTCAGAAGCCAGATCGCCAGCGGCGGGATCGCCACAATCAGCAGGTACTCGATCCATTCGATGACCTTGCGGAAGACCGGTGAGAACACCTTGGCCGGCACGACCGCCGCGGCGATCAATCCGGCCGCGCCGAGGCTGAGCACCACCGCGGCCGCGATATACGCAGCGAACGTGCCCTCGCCGGTGAGTGCATAGTTGGCGGCCGTGATGAGCACCATCAGCAACCCGGTGGCCACCACGATGATGGACTGCTCCCGGCTAGCGAACGCGCGACCCCGCATGACCAGGATCGCAGCCAGCACACCGATATACACCGTGGCCAGCCACCAGCGCCCCTGCCCGGGTATCACCGCCCAGATCGAGCCCCCGATGAAGAACACACCAACCGTTACCAGCAGTGCGGTCAAATAGACGTTCGCGGCCTCTGCTGAGCGCCGAAGCTGCTCCACGGTCGGCGTGCCTTGGTGTTCGGCAGCGACCAACGCCTCTGCGGCAATAGCATCGGCATCGGCAAAGGTGTCCTTGCCTGTCACGGTCGGAAACGGCGGTATCGGGATACCAGCCATCCGTGCGGCCAGCTTAGGCGCACCGGTTAGTACAAAGAGGTTGACTGCCAACACCGCAACCGACAGGTTCTGCAAGGAGGCCCCAGTCAGCGCGTAGATCAGCGCCAGTATTGCTGCCGTCGCGGTGACCATTACCGTGGCCGACACCACGATCGGTGGGGCCGGACTCAACCGCCACAACGCCGCCGCGACCGCCGCTGTGACTGCCGCTGCCAACATCAGGTGCCACGACCCCGGATAGCCCGGAGTCACCATGACTGCTGCTGCCGGGCACGCGATCAGCACACCGGAGAGCCACATCGCCGTCGCGGTCACCAGGTCTTTGGCCCGCCACCACACCAATGACCCGACAACCAACAGCACCACTGCAAGACCCGCTGCCGCGACCCCGGGGATCAGATTCCAGTCTTGGCCGCTGTTCAGGTTGCGCCACCATGCCAACCCCAACAGTGCGGTCACCGCCGCGACCGCCGCACCAACGACCACCCCGGCCACTCGGCGTGCGGTTTCTGCGGTCACCACCGAATACTGCTGCTGATTGAGCACCGCCACCGCTGACGAGGGCGACTCGAAGATCGGGGTGAACTCCACTTCGGCATCGATGATGTCGAGCACCAACAGTTCGCCATCACGCACACCCTGCTGCGTGAGACTCTGGGTACGATCCAGCGGTTGCCCATTGATCAACGTCATCCGCACCACGCCCGGGCTGATCATGCGATCATCGTCGGGCTTGCGCATGCCGTCGTCGCTGCCCTCGCGGGTTAGCAAGACACGCACCAACGAATCAGCAACGGCCGCCACGGGCGAACTCGCCGGCAGAGTGACATCGTGTTGTCGACCCTCAAAAAGGACTGCCACCCGAACCTGCTCGGCCAAGCGCACTCGCTCGGCAGCGACCGTACCGACGGGGTAGTTCTCGGTCACCGCAACGTCTGTTGATGTCATCGCCGCTCCTGCCCGCGCTCATCGCCCGACGCCGGCCACTGCGGCCGATACCCCGGGTCTTTGTCCGCCGCACCTGCGAACCCGTCCACAATCGAGGCCGCTGTTTCAATGAATGCCCGCTGGGTCTGCGGCGCCAGCCGATCGAAGTTGATTGCTGTGGCATCGCTGAGATGCGGATCGTAGGGAATGTCATGGACCGCCCGCACAGCACGCTCAAATCCCTCATGGAGATTGCGTACCGCTTTGGTGGGAGTGACCTTGTTGACGTTGCTGACTACCATCACCGCCGAACGCACCAGGTGCGGATAGCCATGCTGCATAAGCCAATCCAACGTCTCACGGGCAGCCTCGGCTCCGTCGTAGCGCGTCGTCGTGGGAACCACCACAACGTCGGCCATCGACAGCACAGCGGCAATCACGTCGTCGCGCATCTGATTTCCGCAGTCGAGCAACGCGATCGGGTACTGCCGAGACAAACGCTGCCATGTCATCACCAACGCGGTGCCGGTGATCACCTCGTCCCCCGGGTCACCCGCAAGCACCTCCAAACCCGAGGAACTATCCTTGCCCAGGTAATGCCGAAAATCACTGTACGAGTGCAAATTCTGATCCATCAACAGCCCGCGCCACGTTCCCGTGCTGGGCTCATTGATTCGTTTCGCGAGGTTACCGCTGGCTGGATTGGCGTCAATGGCGACCACCTTGTCGTCGCGGTAACGCGCTAGCGCAGCACCGATCCCGACGGTGGTAGTGGTCTTAGACACTCCCCCCTTCTGCTGCAACACCGCGATCGTGTAAGTGCCGCGCAGGTTGACCGTTAGACGGCGCCGCAGATCATTCCACTCACGCTCAGCGGGACTGAGCCCCAAGTTGATCCGCATCGTCTGATACACCCTGCGCCGCCACCCGCGCTCAGGAACTTGTTTGTACGGGGTGACAAAGTCGGCCTCTCGGACCTGCGACTGCATCGCCCCCACCGACTCATGGCGCTGCGGGGGCACACCGAGCGGTCCGGGGCNGGCCGNTCGTAGAGACAGCG
>NZ_CACSIP010000008.1 GCF_902705885.1 Mycolicibacterium austroafricanum
GCGCTTCCAGCGACCGCGCCCCGGTCAACCCACACAGCTCGTCGCGGTCGATCTCGGCGACGAGCTCCACGATCCGCCCGTCGATCGCATTACGCTGACCAGCCAGCTCCGCCAGCTCGGCGAACAACACCTCAAGCCGCTCCTTAGGAGCCAAAGAAGTTGCCGCCGAAGACATGACCCCATCATCACAGACAGGTCCGACAAAAACCGGCCGCGTTACCGGCCCACGTTCCGCAACGTCGAGGCGACGATGTCGATGACCCGCTGGCTCTGCTTCTCCAGATAGAAATGGCCTCCGGTGAAGGTGTGCACGTCACCTCCGCCGGTGGTGTGCTCATGCCATGCGCGCGCGTCGGCCAGGCTGGTCTTCGGGTCGTCGGTCGCCGTCATCACGACCACCGGCGCGCCGATGCCGACCGTCGGGGGACGGTGATAGGCCTGCAGCGCGCGGTAATCGTTGCGGAACGCAGGCAGGAACGTGTCCAGCAGTTCCGGGTTGTTCAGCACCCGCGGATCGGTGCCGCCGAGTTGGCGCATCACCTCGACGAGCGAAGCGTCGTCTTTGTACTCCCCCTCGTCGCCGTAGCGACTGGGGGCGCGCGACCCCGAGGCGAACACCGTCACCGCCTGCCGTCCGGTGAGCGTCTCGAATCGGCGCGCGACCTCGAACGCCAGCACCGCGCCCATGCTGTGCCCGAAGAACGCCGTCGGCGCCTCTGGCAGCGTGCCGATCGCGGCGTGGACCTCGTCGGCCATCGCCTCGATGGAGTCGACGAACGGCTCCTTGTGGCGATCCTGGCGGCCCGGGTACTGGACGCTGTACACCTCGAATTCCGGAGTCAGCGCGGCGGACAGCGGGAAGTAATAGCTGGCAGAGCCGCCGGCGTGCGGCAGGCAGATGAGCCTGGTGGCGGCGTCGGGCGCGGAATGGAAGTTGCGAACCCAGGGACTGGACTGCGGCGGCGTCATGAGCCGGGCGCGGGTTCGGCGGCAGGGGGCGCTTCCCCGGGAGGACCTGGTGGCGGCGGCTCTCCGGGCGGCGCCGGGGGCTGCTCGAAGACCCGCAGCACGGTGGCCTGCAGCTGGGCGCCGGGCGGACCCTCGATCATGACGTCCTTGAGGATCTGCGCCTGCTGACCCTGGACCGTGAAGTTTCCCGGCTGTGGCTGGTTCCCGCCGGTGACCTCGTACTCCACCGTGAAGGGGGCCTCCGGAAAAGGATGCAGGCCAACATATTTCGGATCGATAGTGTAGGTGTACATGCATGTTCCCGCAGGATCGCAGTTCTGGGCGGTGACAACCACCCCGATCAGGAACTCGTCGGCCGTCGGGACCGACGGGGGCGGCGGCTGGGGCGGATTGCGGCGCGGCGGCTCGGACTGCTGTTGTGTCGGATTGCTGAAGATCATGATCGAGGCGATCCCGACGCCGCTGGCGAGCATCCCGAAGATCGCAATGGTCGCGAGCACTTTACGGATGGCCACCCGAGCAGGGTAACGGGCGGCCCTAGTCGGCGACGCGGTTGCCGTGTTCGTCCCAGTGCGCGGCGACCTTCTTGCTCGGCTGCACCCGGGGTGGTTCGCCGGGCATCTTGGGGTAACTCGGCGGATAGGGCAGGTCACCGAGGCCTCGGTCCTCATCGGCCGCCACCATCTCCAGCAGCGGTTCGATCGACTGCGCGTTGGTGTCGATGTCCGCCCACGGGTCGGCACGTCCGGCGAGGAAGTCCGCAACCGTGTTGATGGTGTAGTGATCAGGATCGGCGTCGCGCAGTTCTTCCCAGGTCAGCGGCATCGACACGGTGGCGATCAGGGTCTTGCGCGCCGAGTACGCCGACGCGAAGGTCCGGTCCCGGGCGTTCTGGTTGTAGTCGATGAACAGCCGCTTGCCCCGCTCCTCCTTCCACCACGACGTCGTCACAGCGTCCGGGGTGCGCCGCTCGACCTCCCGGGCCAGCGCGATCCCGGCCCGGCGCACCGCGACGAAGTCCCAGTCGGGCCGGATTCGCAGGAAGACGTGCACCCCGCGACCGCCCGAGGTTTTCGGGTAGCCGACGAGCCCGAGTTCGTCGAGCAGCGGCTTGAGCACATCAACAGCTACTCCGGCCGCCTCCTTGAAGCCGGTGCCCGGTTGCGGGTCGAGGTCGATGCGGAGTTCGTCCGGGTGCTCGGTATCCGGGCAGCGCACCTGCCACGGGTGCAGGGTGACCGTTCCCATCTGCGCCGCCCACGCGATCGCCGACGGGTGGGTGATCTTCAGGGCGTCGGCGGTCCGCCCGGAAGGGAAGGTCACCGTGCAGGTCTGCAGATAGTCGGGGTGTTTCTGTGGAACCCGCTTCTGGTAGATCTCCTCGCCGTCGATGCCGTCGGGGAATCGCTGCAGGTGCACCGGCCGGTCCCGCAGCAGCGCCACCATGCGGTCGGCGACCGAGACGTAGTAGTCGAACAACCTGCCTTTGGTGCCCTCGGCGCCCAGCTTCGGAAAATACGGCTTGTCGGGGTTGGTGAGCCGGACCATGACGCCGGCGACGTCGACTTCGGTTGCAGCGGTTGCCATCAGGACTTCTCCAGCACGTCGTAGAGGTCGTAGTTCAGCGGAACGTCGAGTTGATCGAAGGTGCAACTGGCGGGGTCACGGTCAGGACGCCAACGCACGAACTTCACTGCGTGCCGGAAGCGCTGGGCACCGCTGTTTCCCTCCATCTGGTCGTAGGCGACTTCACACACCTTCTCCGGGCGCACCGGGATCCAGCGCTTGTCCGCGGCGGAGTTCCACCGGCTGGGCTCACCGTCGCGGACATCGTCGCCGACGCGCAGCGGCTCCAGATCCGCCAGCAGCGCGAGCCGTGCCTTGGCGGTGAAGGAAGCGGCGCCGCCGACCATCTGCAGCTCGCCGTCGTCGTGGTAGAGCCCGAGCAGGATCGACCCGACGCCCTCGCCGCTCTTGTGGATCCGGTACCCGATCGCCACACAGTCGGCATCGCGGGCGTGCTTGACCTTGACCATCTCGCGCTTGCCCGGAAGGTACTGGCCGTCGAGACGCTTGGCGATCACCCCGTCCAGGCCCGCGCCCTCGAACTCCTCGAGCCACCGCGCAGCCAACTCGGGATCCTCGGTGGTGCGGGTGACATGGCACCACTGCTTGTGGTGGACCGCCTCGATGAGCGCCTCGCGACGCAACCGGAACGGTTCCTTGACCAGCGAGGCGTCGCCGGTGGCCAGCGCATCGAAACCGATGAAGTGGGCCGGCGTCTCCACGGACAGCTTGCGCACCCGCGACTCGGCGGGATGGATGCGTTGGCTCAGCGACTCCCAGTCCAGCCGGGTGCGACTCTCGGCCGTTTCGCTCCTCGCGTCGGCGGCTATCTCGCGGGGGACGACGATCTCGCCGTCCAGTACGCAACGCGGCGCCAGTTCGTCGCGCACGGAGTCGATGACCTCGGGGAAGTAGCGACCCAGGTCCTTGCCGCTTCGGGAAAGCAGCACCACGTCATCACCGTCGCGGAACACCAGCGCGCGGAAGCCGTCCCACTTGGGTTCGTAGGACCACACTCCCGTCTCGGACGGCACCTTGGTCTGCGCCTTGGCCAGCATCGGCTCCAGCGGTGGCTGCACAGGCAGATCCATGGTGTCCATACTCACGTAGACCTGTGTACCCAGACAATGTCATCGCCCGTTCGGTCGCCTGCCAGTCCGTATCGGCATTTGCAGCGAATTGCGACCCGATCAGTCCATCTTGGTGGCTAGTTCCAGGCGGTCCATTCCGGAGGGTTCGTCGTGGTCACCGAAGGTGAAGGTGACCGACTCGAAAGTGCCGGTGAAGGGGAACGGAGCCTTGTCGGCATAGTCGTCGCAGACCGGGGACACGCAATCCATCCCGACGTCGAAGCATTCAGTGCCGCATCGTTGCGGGACCTGCTTCTCGATGCGGGTCTGCGCGACCTGGGTGCCGTCGACCGAGACGGTCACCGTCGCAGGGCATCCGGGTTGAGGACTGTCGGGTGCGAAGTGGACGACGACGGTGTGTTCGACAGGACTCAGCGGCTCGTCGGCGACGGCGTCGTAGCGTTCCAGCCCGAAGTAGTTGTAGTGGTAGCGGACCCTGCCCTCCCAGAGGAACAGGGCAAAGCCGGCGCCATCACCGCCGAGCGCGGCGAGCACACCGTCGGCGCCGCCCTCAGGAATGGTGACCGGCACCGTGATGGTGTGCGGGACGCCGATCATCTTGGGCGCCGAGCCTTCCGGCAAACGGATCATGCCAGGGTAGAAGGTGACCTCCTTGCGGCCGGTGAAGAAGCTGGGCCGCAGCGTCGTGTCGAGCCGTTCGGCGAAGCGGTCGTCGATGGGTAGTACGTTGTACTTCGCGGCCTCGGCCAGGAACATGTCCTTGAGTTCGGCCAGTTTCTCCGGATGCCGCTCGGCGAGGTCCACCGACTCGCTGTAGTCGTCGGCGATGTTGTAGAGCTCCCACGTGTCGTCGTCGTAGGACCAGCTGCCCGCGGTCTCCCACGGCAGTCGACCGTGGCGGCAGCACGCGATCCAACCGTCGTGATACATCGCCCGGTTGCCCATCATCTCGAAATACTGCTTGTCGTGGGCACTGCTCTGGTCACCGTCGGCGAAGGAGTACGCCATGCTGACGCCTTCGATGGGCCGTTGGATATGCCCGTTGACCTGCACCGGTTCGCGGATGCCGACGACCTCCAGCAGCGTCGGCAGCACGTCGATGACGTGGTGGAACTGCGAGCGGACCGCACCCTGATCGGAGATCCGGTCCGGCCATGACACCACCATGCTGTTGCGGGTGCCGCCGAAGTGCGACGCGACCTGCTTGGTCCACTGGAACGGGGTGTCGCCGGCGTGTGCCCAGCCGACCGCATAGTGCGGTGAGGTGCCCGGCAGCCCCCAGCGGTCCATGAAACTCAGCGACTGCTCGATGGTGGGCTGCTGGCCGTTGAGGCTCATCAATTCGTTGGGGGTGCCGATCAGCGAGCCCTCACCGGAGGAGCCGTTGTCGCCGAGGATGTAGATGACGATGGTGTTGTCGAGTTCGCCAATCGCCTCGATGGCATCGACGACACGACCGATCTCGTAGTCGGTGTGCTCGAGGAAGTCGGCGAAGTTCTCGGCCTGGCGGGTGAACAGCGCCTGGTGCTCAGCGGGTTGGCTGTCCCACGAGGGGATCTGCTCGGGCCGTTCGGTGAGTGCGGTGCCCGCGGGAATGATGCCCATTTCGAGCTGGTTCTGGTGCACAGTCGTGCGGTACTCGTCCCAGCCCATGTCGAAGCGACCCGCGTTGCGTCCGCGCCAGTCCAGCGGCGGCTGGTGCGGAGCATGCGCGGCGCCGGTGGAGAAGTAGCCGAAGAACGGCCGGTCGGGCGCGATGGCCTTCTGCTGGCGGATCCACCCGATGGCATCGTCGGCCAGGTCGCGGGTGAGGTGGTAGCCGTCCTCGGGCCGCGCGGGTGGTTCGATCGGGGTGGTGTTGCGGATCAACGACGGATAGAACTGGTCGGTCTCCCCGGAGATGAAACCGTAGAAGTAGTCGAAACCCTGGTTGGTGGGCCAGTTGTCGAACGGTCCGGCGGGGCTGGTCTGGTTGTCGGGGACGTTGTGGTTTTTGCCCCACCAGCCACAGGTATAGCCGGCCTGCTTGAGCAACTCGCCCATCGTGGCGCAGCTCTTCGGGATGATGCCGCAGTAGCCCGGGTATCCGGTCGCCATCTCCTGGATGACGCCGGTGGCCACCGAATGGTGGTTGCGCCCGGTCAGCAGTGCGGCGCGGGTGGGTGAACACAACGCGGTGGTGTGGAACTGGTTGTAGAACAAGCCCCGCTGGTGGAGCCGTTCGGCGGTCGGCATCCGCACCAGGCCGCCGTTGACGCTCGGCCAGCCGAACCCGACGTCATCGAGCAGCACCAGCAGAATGTTCGGTGAGCCTTCCGGCGCTTCACGCGTCGGAGGGAAGTCAGACTCGGAATCCTGGGCGTACAGATTGATCTTGGCGTTTGGGAACGTCCACTCCGGTTTCGGGAGGTGATAACGGTCAAGATGCAGGGGAAACTCGGAACTGTTGTCGGCATTCACCTGTCGGTCCTTTCACAACATGATGTGAGCTTGTCCAAATCATTGACGTGCCATAGCGATTCGTCCCTCAGCGCGCTTCACCTCGGCCTCGTCGTGCGGCTGCGGCGCAGCGACGCTGATGATCACCTTCTCGACGGTGCCGGTGAAGGTGTACGGCGAGGTGTACATCCGGGTGATCGGCGAGCCGGCATTGCGGCCCACGACCAGGCCGCCGCCGATGCCGATCGACAACGGGATCGTCACTGGGAAATCCGCTTCGGCGACCACCGTTCCGTCGACGGATAGCCGGGCATGACCGGGGGTGCCTTTCCCGTTGCGGATATCAGGTTCCGCGGTGGGCTCGAACTCATAGGCCAGCGTGCGCTTCCCGGCGCCGATGACTTCCTCGGAGGCCAGGTGGAATTCCTGTGCCCCGACGTAGTTATGCACGTAGTGCAGCTTGCCGCCTTGCACGTACAGGGTGTAGCCGCCGATGTTGCTGCCGTGACAGATCACCACGCCCTCGTCGGTGTCGTTGAGTACGACCTCGGCGGTGATGGTGTGCGCGCGGTTGAGCACCTTGACTGCGACGTTTTCAGGCACCACCTGAGTACCTGGGTGATAGACGTAGGTCTCCCTGGCCGGGCTGACCTGGGGCCGCGGGTCGGCGAAACGCACTGTGCCCCGGCTATCCAGCGGTAGCACGTTGTACCGGCCAGCCTCGGTGTACCAGAGTGCGATCATCTCGATCAGCCGCGGCCGTTCCTGCTCGGCGAGGTCATTGGTCTCGGCGGGGTCGACGTCGACGTGGTAAAGCTCCCACCCGGTGGCGTCGAGTTCACGCAACTGCTCGGCGGTCAACTCGAGCTCCCCGAAACTCACCCCGGCCTCGGCGAAAGACGTCCCGGGGAAGGGACACACCGCCCGCCAACCGTCGTGGTACAGGGAACGGTGGGCGAACATCTCGAAGTACTGGGTGTGGTGCTTGGTGGGGGCGTCTGCGTCGTTGAAGGTATGCGCGAGGCTCACACCCTCGATCGGGGACTGGGTGACGCCGCGGACCGCGGTCGGCGGGTCCACCCCGAGCGCCTCCAGCACCGTTGGCACCATGTCGACGACGTGCCCGTACTGGTGGCGTATCTCGCCCTTGGCCGTGATGCCGGCGGGCCAGTGCGCGATGAACCCGTCGGCGACCCCGCCCCGATAGGTTTCGCGTTTCCACCGCCGGAACGGGGTGTTGCCGGCAAACGTCCAACCCCACGGATAGTGGTTGAAGTGCTTGGGACCGCCGAGTTCGTCGATTGCGGCGAGGTTCTGCTCGAGATCATCAGGGACATTGTTGAAGAACTTGTTCTCGTTGACCGACCCGTATGGCCCGCCTTCGGCGCTGGCGCCATTGTCGGAGATCACCATGATCAGCGTGTTGTCCAGTTGACCCGTGCTGTCCAGATAGTCCAGCAGCCGGCCGATCTGGTGGTCGGTGTGCTCGAAGAACCCGGCGAACACCTCCATCATCCGGGCATACAGCCGGTGCTCGTCAGCAGACAGTTCGTCCCACTGCTGTACGTCCGGATCATGGGGGGACAGCAACGCATCCTGGGCCACGATTCCGAGCTCTTTCTGCCGGGCGAACACCCTCTCGCGGTATGCGTCCCACCCGTCGTCGAACATCCCGCGGTACTTCTCTGCCCACTGCGGCGGCGCCTGGTGCGGTGCGTGGTTCGCGCCGGTGGCGAAATACAGGAAAAACGGCTTGTCCGGAGCCACCTGCTTCAGATCGGCGATGAAGTTGATCGCCCGGTCGGCCAGATCCTCGGTGAGGTGGTACCCCTCCTCTGGCGTCTTCGGCGGCTCTATCTGATGATTGTCAAAGACGAGGTCGGGATAGTACTGATGGGTGTCGCCCCCGAGGAAACCGTAGTAGCGCTCAAAGCCACGGCCCAGCGGCCAGCGGTCGTACGGTCCGGCCGCGCTGACCTGTTCGGCCGGGGTCAGGTGCCACTTTCCGACACAGTACGTGGCGTAACCATGCGGTAGCAGCATCTCCGACAGAAAGCCGTTCTCGAATGGGATCGCCCCGTTTGATCCGGGAAATCCGGTGGAGCCCTCGGTGATACACGCCATCCCGTTGGAGTGGTGGTTGCGCCCGGTCAACATGCACGACCGCGACGGCGAACACAAAGCGGTGGTGTGCATGTTCGTGTACAGCAAGCCGTTCTGCGCCAGGCGGTCCAAGTTCGGCGTATTGATCGGCGATCCGTAGCAACCGAACTGTCCGTAGCCGGTGTCGTCGAGCACGATGTAGACGACGTTGGGTGCGCCCGGCACCGCCCGATTAGGTCTGGGCCACGCAGGATCCGATTCACCGACCGTGCGGCCGATCCGGCCCGGAAATGTGCTTCCTGCTTGGTATTCCGTCAATCCCATCGCAGCCTCCGTTGCCTTGCGCCTCTCGTCATCAACCCTATGGCGGCGCAGGAACCTTTGCGCCGGATTGTGTCGATTAGAAGGATCGAATCGGAGGCCGTGCTCGGATCGCCACTGCCACTCGAGACGCCAGCGGCTTGCGAAGACCAGTTCCGGTCAACTCAGCGCAACAGACCTCCGTCGCGGAGCAACCGTTCCGTAGGCGACGAGATCGGCGGCGAACAGCCCGGGCTGCTCGAATTCGGCGAAGTGCCCGCCGCGGTGCTGATGCGTGTGGTGCACCAGTTTGTAGTGCTTTTCCGCCCAGACGAGTGGTGTCAGCAGGATCTCGCACGAACACGCGGCCTAGCCGGTCGGGCCAGCCACGGGTGAGAACCACCGGGATGGCATCGGGGTCGGCTGATCGAGCGTGCAGCAGATGGACTTGCCGCCCCGCGGCGGTAGTGGTGAACGACCCCCATCGGTTCAGTTCGGCTTGGGTTGCCCGCCAGTCGTAGCCGCTTGTCCACCGCTCGATCACCGAACGCAGGAAGGTCTGGTCGGTCCCGTAATCGTTTTCCCGCCCGTCGATCTCCACCGGCCAGCGGGCAGATTCGAGGCGGCGCTGCAGGTCGTCGATTTACGTTTGTTCGATGGCAAATCGTGAACGGCCTCACGGATGCGTGGGTCGTACCGGAAAGCTGTCATTCTCCGTCGCTAAGCTCGCCCAGATACTCAGCGGGCTCCGCGCACCAGCCGACCCGGGCGCGCACCCGTGTCGGCGCCGTGGCGGCGGGTCACGACTCCGCTGACGACCGTGGCGTCGTAACCGGACGCGCCCTGGACCAATCGGTGGCCACCCGCAGGCAGGTCGTAAGCCATCCGCGGGGCGTGCAGCGTGAGTGCCTCCATGTCGATGACGTTCACGTCGGCCTTCTTGCCGACGCCGATGACGCCGCGGTCGGTCAGGCCGAACAGCTGTGCGGTGTCGTGCGCCTGCTTGCGGATGACGTACTCCAGCGGCAGTGTGGCACCGCGGTGACGGTCTCGCGCCCAGTGCGTCAGCAGGAACGTCGGATAAGACGCGTCACAGATCATGCTGCAGTGCGCGCCCCCGTCGGACAGTCCCATCACACCGGCGGGGTGGGTGATCATCTCGCGAATCGCGTCGTGGTTTCCGTTGGAGTAGTTGAACATCGGGAACATCAGCATGTTGCCCGCGTCTGCCTCCAGCATCAGGTCGTACATCGCCGCCAGCGGATCCTGGCCACGCTCGCGCGCGATCGCCGCCACGGTGTCCTCGTCGGTGGGTTCGTAGTTCGGCGGCTCGCCGAGGTAGTACAGCCGCTCCGTCACGTTCTGCGCCAGCGCGAACATGCCGTCGAAGAGTTTGTTCGGATCGATCGGCAGATCGTCTTCGGCCAGGATCGCAGCCCGCACGGCGGGCTCGGCCAGCCGGGCGGCGAGTTCGGAACGGGTGCACTCCGCCTTCAGCTTTCGATAGGTGGGGCGGTGGGTGAACGCGTGGTGGCCGGGGAAGCCGAGCAGCATGCCGAACGGGCGCGCCGCGATCTGCGGGTGCAGTCGGCTGCCCGCCTCGTGCGCGGCTGCCGAGATGTCGAGTTGTTCACGCCACAGATTCGGGTCGGCGTCGACCTGGATCAACGCGAAGCTCAGGGCGCAGTCGATCTCGGCGCCGAGCCGCTGCATCCACTCCAGTTCCTTCTTCGGGGCGACGATGTCCTCCCCTGCCGCGCCCTGCGGCGCGAGCTCGAACACGCCGGCGCCGCCGGCGGCCATGGCATGGCCGAGGGCGAACAGTTCGTCCTCGGCGGCATACGTCCCCGGCACGGGTTCCCCGTCCATGGCGCGGTGCGCGATCGTGCGCGATGACGAGAAGCCCAGTGCGCCCGCCTCGGCGGCTTCGCGGACCAGCCGGCTCATCGCCGCGATGTCCTCTGCGGTCGCGGGCTCGTTGCGGGCGCCTCGCTCCCCCATCGCGTACGCGCGCACCGTGCCATGGGCGATCTGGCTGCCGAAGTCGACGGCCAGTTCGCGCCGGCCGATCACGTCGAGGTACTCCGCGTAGCTCTCCCAGCCCCAGGTGATGCCCTCGGTCAGTGCCGTCCCCGGGATGTCCTCGACGCCCTCCATCAGCGCGATCAGCCATTCCTCACTACCCGGCCGCACCGGCGCGAAGCCGACGCCGCAATTGCCGGCCACGACGGTCGTCACCCCGTGGTTGCTGGACGGTTCCAGCACGCTGTCCCAGCTGACCTGGCCGTCGTAGTGGGTGTGGATGTCGACGAAGCCCGGCGCCACGATCTTCCCCGTGGCATCGATCGTCTCGGCGGCGTCGCCCTCCAGCGGCGGGTCGCCCGGACCACGCCGACGGATCTCGACGATCTTGCCGTCCTTCACCGCCACGTCGGCGGTGAATCGGTCCGCCCCTGTGCCGTCCACCACGGTGCCGCCGGTGATCTTCACGTCGAACACGGGTTCCTCCTCGAGGGCATACGTCAGCCGACTTCTTCGTGAATGTAACACCGTTACAGAGTCGAATGTAATAGCGTTGCGAAGCGAATTCTCCGAAGGACGAGTCATGACGCACACCGCGCAACCCCGCCTCCACGCTCGCACTCAGCGGGAGGACGCCATCGGTGCGCCACCACCGCGTCCGACCCTGGTGCCGGCGAAGCGCTACCACTCGGCGGTGTTCGCCCGGCTGGAGGCCGAACGGATGTGGCCCAGGGTCTGGCAGTTCGCCTGCACCGTCGACCATGTCGCCGAACCGGGTGACTACTTCGAATACCGTTGTGGCGCATATTCGGTGCTGGTCGTGCGCGGTGACGACGGTGAGCTCCGGGCATTCCAGAACGTCTGCCGGCACCGCGGCAACAGCCTGTGCACCGGTGCCGGTTCCCAATTGCGGGAGCTCCGGTGTGGGTATCACGGCTGGACATGGGATCTGCGGGGCGCGCTGCGACGGGTGCCGCACCGCAAGGGTTTCGGCGCGCTGGCGATGAGTGAGTTCCCGCTCATCGCGGCGCAGGTCGACACGTGGGAGCGGCTGGTGTTCGTCAATCTCGACGAATCCGCGATGCCGCTGAGTGAGTACCTCGAGGCGGTGCCGGACGACATTGCGTGGAACCGGCTGAGCGAGTTCCGCTGCTACGCCACCATGACCATCGACGTCGACGCCAACTGGAAGACGATCGCCGACGGGTTCAGCGAGACCTACCACATCCAGACGCTGCACCCCGAACTCCACCGGTGCATGGACGACGTCTTTGCACCGCAGACCATTTGGGGGCACACAGGCAAGTCCGAACAGCTCTACGGGGTGCCAAGCCCGCACCTCAAGGAGAGCGTGGCCGACGCCGCGGTGTGGGACGCCTACGTGTGCACGCAGGGCGCGCTCATAGGCGTCGCCGAGGGCACTTCGTTTCCGGCCGAGCAGACACCCGCGGCGTCAGCCTCCGAAGTGATCGCCGGGCGGACGAGAGCCTTCGCCGCCGAGCGAGGCGTCGACCTGGCATGGGCCACCGACGATCAGATCATGCGGCTGCACCAGTACAACGTGTTCCCCAACTTGTCGGTGCTGACCAATGCCGACCACCTGACGGTGCTGACCTCCCGCCCCGGGGTCGATCCCGACCGGGGCAAACTGGTGATGACGCTGTGGATGAGGATGCCCCCCGGCGCGCCGCGGACGAAGCCGGCAGACGTCCGGCTCAGTGCCGACGAGGCCCACCCCGGCCTGGTGCTCAGCCAGGACATCGCGGTATTGCCCGGGCTTCAGCGTGGACTGCACCAGCCGGGACTGACGCACGTCGTGTTGTCGAATGAAGAGCGCCGCATCATCAACATGCACCGCAACCTCGAACGATATCTGGATGTGCCGGAAGCGGATCGAATGACCGGGGGTGAGACCGATGGCGCCCCCACGCCGCAAACCCGTCGGTGATCCGGGCGTCACCGCGGAACTCATCCTGCAGACCGCAGCCCGGCTGATCGAGATCGACGGCGTCAAGGCGCTCACCATGCGCAACCTCGCCGACCGACTCGGCGTGGCGGTCACATCCATCTACTGGCACATCGGCGGGCGCGACCAACTCCTGGACAGCCTCGTCGAAGGCCTGCTCGGCGAGCTGGCGAATCTGCCTGTCGAAGGTGACGATCCCCTAGAACGCATTGCCTCACTTGCCCGTTCGCAACGCAAGGTGCTCATCGAACGGCAACACCTCCTCGGCATCGCCCATGAGCGCGACCGCACGCCGCAACTGTTCCTACCCATTCAACGGGCACTGGCGGCACAGCTGGCAGACCTCGGAGTGATCGGAACCGACGCCGCGCTCGTCCTGCGGGCGATCCAGGTGCACGTCATCTCGTCAGCGGTCATGCAGTTCTCGGCGGTGCGCGGCGCCAAACACGACGAGGAAGATCCCTCACTCTGGGCGAACGCCTGGCCCGATCAGGCTCTTGTCGAAGCCCTCCAGGCCCCCACCGACTACGACGCGGTCTTCGAGTACGGACTCGACGCGTTGTTGGCACGCCTGCGGGCGTAGCGGACAGTTCACCTGGGCCACAATGCACTGATGGAGTTGCCCGTGATGCCACCGGTCGCGCCGATGCTGTCCAGATCGGTGGCTGGATTCCCCGCGGGCCCCTCCGCGCTGTCCTACGAACCCAAGTGGGACGGGTTCCGATCGATCCTGTTCCGCGATGGCAACGAGGTGGAACTGGGCAGCCGCAACGTGCGGCCGCTGACCCGGTACTTCCCGGAACTCGTTGAGGCCGCGAGAGCCGAGCTTCCCGAACGGTGTGTGCTCGACGGCGAGATCGTGATCGCCACCGACGCCGGACTCGACTTCGAGGCACTGCAGCTGCGGTTGCATCCCGCCGCGTCGCGGGTGCGCCTACTCGCCGAGCAGACACCGGCTGCGTTCATCGTCTTCGACCTGCTGGCGCTCGGCGAGGACGATTACACGAACCGCCCGTTCGCCGAGCGGCGGGCGGCCCTCGTCGACGCGGTGACCGGGGCGGGTCCGTTCTTCCACGTGACGCCGGCGACCACCGACGCGGCGACCGCGCAACGCTGGTTCGACGAGTTCGAGGGTGCCGGC
This sequence comes from Mycolicibacterium austroafricanum, assembly GCF_902705885.1. Classification (GTDB taxonomy): domain Bacteria; phylum Actinomycetota; class Actinomycetes; order Mycobacteriales; family Mycobacteriaceae; genus Mycobacterium; species Mycobacterium vanbaalenii_A. Next base: position 13,598 of record NZ_CACSIP010000008.1, read on the forward strand.
CTCGACGGGGTGATCGCCAAACCACTCGACGGGCAGTACCAGCCGGACAAGCGGGTGATGTTCAAGATCAAGCACACCCGGACGGCCGACTGCGTGGTGGCGGGGTACCGGTTGCACAAATCGGGTGACGATGCGATCGGATCATTGCTGTTGGGCCTCTATCGGGCAGACGGCACTCTGGCGTCTGTCGGTGTCATCGGCGCGTTCCCGATGGCGAGGCGCCGCGAACTGTTCTCCGAGTTGCAGCCGCTGGTCACGACATTCGACAAGCATCCGTGGAACTGGGCGGCACACGTCGCCGCCCATCCCGACGAGGCCCGCAGGTACGGGGGTGGGTCCCGCTGGAATGCCGGTAAGGACCTGTCGTTCGTGCCGTTGCGGCCCGAACGCGTGGTCGAGGTGCGCTACGACCACATGGAAGGCGAAAGGTTCCGGCACACCGCCCAGTTCAACCGGTGGCGCCCGGACCGCGATCCGCACTCGTGCACCTACGAGCAGCTCGAGCACCCGGTGACGTACCGGCTGGACGACATCCTTCCGGGGTTTCGCGCACACAGTGGCTGAGCCATCACCGATCACGGCCCGGCAAACCTGTTCCTTTCGCGTGCCACCGGTGCGATACTGGTTGAGGCACCAACGGCGGGACCATCGTGAAACTGGGCGAACAACGTAAGTCGGGTCGGACCGACGTCTGGATGCCGGTGGCGCTGCTGACCCTGGCGGCCGTCGGCTGGTGGTGGTCGGTGGTCAGCGCCGGCGACATGGACACGGGCGGCATGTCCATGCAGCCAATGCCGACGATGTCGTTGGCGGCATTCCTGGTGGCTTGGGTGGCGATGATGGCGGCGATGATGTTTCCCGCCGTCGTCCCCGTTGTCCGGCTCTACGCCCGCGCGGCCGCCAACGACCAGGTGGCGCCCGTTGGGATCTTCGTCACGGGGTACATCGCGCTGTGGGCTGTCGTGGGCATTCCCGCGTACTTCGCATGGCGACGCTTGGAAGCGCCCCTGATGCAGGGCAGTCCCTGGGTGGGGAGAGTCGCCGGCACGGTGGCGATCGTCGCCGGCCTGTATCAGCTCACGCCGCTGAAGGCGGTGTGCCTGCGGCACTGTCGATCGCCGATGTCGTTCTTCCTGCGACACGGAAAGCATCTCGACCGTCCAGCACGGGCACTAGCAGCCGGAGCCCATCACGGCCTGTTCTGCGTCGGTTGCTGCTGGATGTTGATGGCTGTGCTAATCGCCTTCGGCACAATGCAATTGGCGTGGATGCTGGTTCTCGCGGTTCTCATCGTGCTGGAGAAGATCGCGCCGTTCGGTGAGCAGCTCGCGCGAGTATCCGGGGCAGCCCTTCTTGTGCTGGGGGTGGTACTGCTGGCGCAACCCACGTTGGTAACCCGTCTCATCTAGCTGGAGGGTGAAAATGACAACAACAGAACAACGCACGCGGTGGCAGCTGAAGGGGCGTGGATATGAGTTCTGCAACTGCGCGCCCGGGTGCGGGTGCAATTTCCACGGCTTTCCGACCTCGCCGGACGGCAGCTGCAAGGCGATGGTCGGCAACCACATCCTGGAGGGAAAATGCGGCGATGTCGACCTCTCTGGGGTCAAAGCGATCGCAGTGATCGACTGGCCGAAAGCCATTCACGAGGGAAATGGCAGGGCAGTGTTCATCGTCGAGCCGGATACCACCGACGACCAGATCGCAAGCCTCTCCCAGATCTATACCGGGCAGCTCGGTGGTGACCCGTGGGGAATTCTCGGCACGACCTTCGAGGTCGTCGGTCTTGCCAAGGCCCCGATCAGCTTCGAGGGCAACGGACTGCAGACCACGATGACGGCCGAGGGCTACGGCCGCGCCACCGGTGACACCTTCAAGAACCCGGTGACCGGCGAGCCCCACCAGGCTCAGATCGTGCTGCCCGACGGCTTCATCTGGACCAAGGGTGACTGTGGGATCGGGACTTTCCAGGTCGAGGCCGAGGGCCTCCGACTCGGATTCACGGACACGAACTGGATCCTGTACGACTTCGATTGGTCCAACAACTGACCGCGCACCGCGCCGTTCACAGGCGCCGCAACGTATACGTTTCGCTGGGAGTGGGTACGGACCGTCGATGCAGCAGGAGTTGACGGACCTTTGCCGGCGAGATGAATTCGCTGCACCGCGCTGCAACCGTCCACTAGCGTCTGAAGACTGATGGGCTTCTTCGACTTCGTTCTCGACCGCTGGGCGGTCCTGTCGTTTCTGGCCTACCAGCACATGAGCCTCGTGGTGCAGACACTGCTGGCGGCGACAGTGTTGGCCCTGCTCGTCGGGGTCGCGATCTACCGCTCCCCGTGGGGCTCCACCGCGGGAAACACGATCACCGCGGTAGGTCTGACGATCCCGTCGTACGCCCTGCTCGGCGTCCTTGTCGGAATCGTCGGCATCGGGGTCCTGCCGTCGGTCATCATGCTGGTGTTCTTCGGTTTCTTCCCGATCTTGCGCAACGTCGTCGTCGGCCTCAACGGGGTGGACAAGACACTGGTCGAATCCGCCCGCGGCATGGGCATGAACCGGCTCACCACGCTCGTCCGGCTGGAACTGCCGCTGGCCTGGCCGGTGATCATGACCGGTGTTCGGGTGTCGGCACAGATGCTGATGGGCATCGCCGCGATCGCGGCGTTCGCGCTCGGCCCAGGCCTGGGCGGTTACATCTTCTCCGGCATCTCCAGGACCGGCGGGGCCAACGCCACCAACTCCATCGTCGCCGGCACCGTCGGCATCCTGATCCTCGCGGTACTCCTCGACACCGTACTCAACGTCCTCACCCGACTCACCACCCCAAGGGGGATCCGTGTCTGACTCGGCAACGAAGGAGTCTTCCTCCGCCGCTCCCCGCTCGGCCGGCGGCGCCCGGATCCTGCTGGACGGCGTGACCAAGCTGTACCCCGGACAATCGGTTCCCGCCGTGGACAACGTCACGCTGGAGATTCCGGCCGGTGAGATCGTGATGCTGGTCGGGCCGTCAGGATGCGGCAAGACCACCACGATGAAGATGATCAACCGGCTCATCGAACCGACATCCGGTCGCATCCTGATCGGCGACGACGACGTGACACATCGCAACCCCGACGAGCTGCGACGCCACATCGGCTACGTCATCCAGGGTGCCGGGCTGTTCCCTCACCTGACGGTCGGCGACAACATCGCCATCGTTCCTCGACTGCTCAAGTGGGACAAGAAGCGCACCGCCGAGCGGGTGGACGAGTTGCTCGACCTGGTCAGCCTCGAGCCCGGCAAGTACCGGGACCGCTATCCGCGGGAGCTGTCCGGTGGCCAGCAGCAACGGATCGGCGTCGCGCGTGCGCTCGCCGCCGACCCGCCGGTGCTGCTGATGGACGAACCGTTCGGCGCGGTCGACCCGATCACCCGGCAGCGGCTGCAGGACGAATTGCTGCGGCTGCAGGACGAATTGCGCAAGACCATCGTGTTCGTCACCCACGACTTCGACGAGGCGGTCAAGCTCGGCGACCGCATCGCGATCCTGCAGGTCGGTTCGAAGATCGTGCAGTACGACACCCCTGAACAGATCCTCGCCCACCCCGCCGACGACTTCGTCAGCGATTTCGTCGGCCATGGTGCGGCGCTCAAGCAACTCACGCTCACCCGGGTGCGCGACGTGGAACTCCACGAAGCCGCGGTCGCGCACGTCGGCGATGATCCGGCGGCGGCGGTCAAGGCCGCCCGGGACCGCGACCGTGAGCATGTCATCGTGCTCGACGCCCACGAGCGGCCGCAGCGGTGGTTGTCGATCACCGAACTGCAGCAACCGAATTCGCTCTCGCAGGTGACCCTCGACGAGAACCTGGAGTCCGTCAGCCTCGCGTCCACGCTCAACGATGCTCTCGACGAGATGCTGACCTCGTCGCACGGCGTCGTCGTCGTCACCGGACGTCGCAACACCTATCAGGGCGTGATCCGGATCGAGACGCTCATGGGAGCCATGGCCGGCCTGCAGAGCGCCGCCCGATCCGCGGAGTCCCTGCCGTGACAGCAGCCGTCCCGGCGCTGGACACCGGGAGTCAATCCGGTCCGCAGACGCCCGGGGGCAGACGTCGCGGTCTTGGCCGCTGGGTGGTTCAGCCACTGGCGTGTGTCCTGGCAGTGGTGGGTTCGCTGGTGTACGTCAACGTCGCCGACGTCTCCGATTCCGAGCAGCGGTCTCTGGGGATCCCGAACCTGCTGACGCTACTGCGCGAGCACATGACGATCAGCCTCGCGGCGACGGTGCTGACGTGCGTGATCGCCATACCGATCGGCATCATGCTGACCCGCGGCCCGATGCGTCGCTACTCCAAGCCGGTCATCACCGTCGCAGGGTTCGGCCAGGCCGCACCCGCCATCGGCTTGATCGCGCTGGGCGCGGTCCTCTTCGGCATCGGACAGGTGGGTGCCATCGTCGCGCTCACGGTGTACGGCGCGATGCCGATCATCGCCAACACAGTGACCGGCCTCGACGGTGTCGACTCACGGCTCGTCGAAGCCGCCCGTGGCATGGGGATGTCGTCGTTCGCCACCCTTGTCCGCGTGGAACTGCCGTTGGCCCTCGCCGTGATCGTGGCCGGGGTGCGGACCGCTCTGGTGCTCATCGTCGGCACCGCAGCCCTGGCGTCGTTCACCGGCGGCGGCGGGTTGGGGCAGCTGATCACCACGGGAATCAAGCTGCAGCAGAACGTGACCCTGGTGGTCGGGGCCATCCTCGTCGCCGCGCTGGCACTGTTCATCGACTGGCTGGCCCGTGTCGTCGAGATCATCGCCGCCCCCAAGGGACTCTGATGCGCAACACCGCTCCCCCCGCCGGCTGGACCAGGATCGTCTGCGCCATCGCGTGTCTGGTGCTGGTCTCCGGATGCGGGTTGCGTTCGGCCAGCGGTGCGGTGCTGGCGGCCGACCCGGGGACCATCCAGCATTATGAGTCACTCGAAGGTGTGCCGATCACCGTCGCGGCCAAGGATTTCACCGAGCAACTGATCCTGGGCAACATGCTGTCAACCATCCTGAGCACCGCCGGAGCCGACGTCACCAACCTGACCAACACGCCGGGCAGCTTTGGGGTGCGCCAGGCCATGCTCAACGGCGATGCCGACATCTCACCGGAGTACACCGGCACCGGCTGGATCAACTATCTGGGCAACGAGGAGCCCATCAAGGACGAGATCGCCCAGTGGCAGGCGGTCAACGAGGCGGATCAGGCCAACGGGCTGACCTGGCTTGCGCCGGCGCCGATGAACAACACCTACGCGTTCGCGATTCGCGAAGACGCCGCCGAGCGTCTGGGGGTCACCAAGCTCTCCGACCTGACCGCGCTGGACAGATCGGAGCTGACCTTCTGCGTGGAGAGCGAATTCGCCAGCCGCAACGACGGTTTCATACCGATGCTGCAGACATACGGGCTCACCCGCGAGGACCTCGGTGGCGTCACGACCCTCGACACCGGCGTCATCTACACCGCGACCGCCGACGGGGTTTGCAACTTCGGCGAGGTGTTCACCACCGACGGGCGCATCCCCGCGCTGAACCTGCGAGTTCTCGAGGACGACAAGACGTTCTTCCCGCTCTACAACCTCACCGAGGTCGTCGACTCCGAACTGCTCGCCGCGCATCCCGAGCTGATCGAGATCTTCGGCCAACTCAACCCCAAACTCACCAACGAGACCATGCTCGAACTGAACGCAAAGGTCGACAACGACGGTGACGATCCGGCGCTGGTGGCTCGCGACTGGCTGCTCGAGCAGGGCCTGGTGACCTAGGGACCAAGCACCGCTTGACGTCGACAATCGTCGCGGGTGCAGCCTGCCTTTTGGCGGCCCTGGGCCCAGTGCCTAAGTTGCTGCCAAAGCGGAATGCCTCGACGACCTACGGGTTGTACCCAGCATGGACCTCGGAATCAGCGTGCCCATCCTCGACATCGACGGTGGCACCACTGCCATCGGACCTGAGCTCGCCAGAGTGGGCGGGGCCGCCGAGGAGGCGGGCGCCACCTCCCTGTGGTTCATGGACCACTTTTTCCAGATCGAGCCGACCGGGCTGCCCGCCGAGGCCAACATGCTGGACGGGTACACGCTGCTGGGTTACCTGGCCGGGCACACGTCGAAAATCGACCTCGGGCTCCTCGTCACCGGGGTCACCTATCGCCACCCCGGCCTGCTCGCCAAGATCGTCACGACGGTGGACGTGCTGTCCGGCGGCCGGGCTGTGCTCGGCATCGGCGCAGCTTGGTTCGAGCGGGAGCATCTGGGCCTCGGCGTGCCGTATCCGCTGATCGCCGAACGGTTCGAACGCCTCGAAGAGGCCGTGCAGATCTGCGCCCAGATGTGGGATCCGGACAACAACGGCGCGTTCGTAGGCAAGCACTATCACCTGCAGGAGACGCTGTGTAATCCGCAGCCGATCAGCCGGCCGAAGGTACTGATCGGCGGCGGTGGCGAGCGCAAGACGCTGCGGCTGGTTGCCCAGTACGGCGATGCGTGCAACCTGTTCGGCACTTCTCCCGACGAGGTGGCCCACAAGCTGCGGGTGCTGCGGGGGCACTGCGATGACGTGGCACGCGACTACGACACCATTCGCAAGACCATCATGATCAACGACCTCAGCCCGGGACCCGAGACGCGCGACGATTTTGTCCGCATCATGGGCGAATACGCGAAGCTCGGCATCGATGACGTCATCGTCTTTCCGCCCACCGGCTCGCCGGCGAAGTGGATCAACAGCATCGCCCCGGCGGTGAAGCAGCTCGCCGAGATCGGCTGAGGGCTCCCTCTCGCGAGCAGACACAAACTCGCACGGTTTCAGCCGAATCCATGCGAGTTTGTGTCTGCTCACGACAAGCCCTTGACCTGAACATTTGTTGAGGTTGCAGCCTGGGTACATGCACAAAGTACTCAGCGATCTCCATGAAACCCAGACAGATTCCCCGTTCCCGGGTCTGACCACCCACGCCTATCTGTGGACCGGACCCAACGTCCTGTTCTACTCGATGGCCACCGACGCCGAGTTCGGCGAACTCGAGAAGCTCGGCGGCGTCGCCGATCAGTACCTGTCTCACCGCGACGAAGCCGGGCCGATGCTCAAAACGATTGCCCGACACTTCGGTTCGGCACTACACGCACCCGAGGCGGAACTGCCGCAAATCGCCGAACACTCCCGTGTCGACATTCCACTGAGCGGCCGGCACACAGACGGCAACGGTGTCGAGGTCATCCCGACACCGGGACATTCGCCGGGCAGCACCAGCTACCTGATCCGCGGCGCCGAAGGAAGGTACCTGTTCACCGGCGACACCCTGATCCGCAACCGCGAGGGCGACTGGTGGGCCGGCTACATCGAGGGCATCAGCGACGCGCAGGCGATGGCGCAAAGCTTGCGTGTCCTCGCCGATCTGGAACCCGACGTGGTGATATCGAGCGCCTTCCAGGGTGATTCAGCGGTGCATCGCATCGAGGCGGGACTTTGGCGGGATCACGTCGCACATGCGCTCGACGGACTTCTTGAGTCCACGGGGAATTCCCGCCACCGCTGACCTCTTGTGTCCAGTCATGGACCTTGGATTTCACATACCCATTTTCGACATCGACGGCGGGACCACCGCGATCGCCGGTGAGTTGGCCGAGGTCGGGGCTGCCGCCGAGGCCGCAGGCGCGACCTGGTTGTCCTTCATGGACCACTTCTTCCAGATCGAGCCGACCGGGCGACCGGCCGAGGCGAACATGCTCGAGGGTTACACCACCCTCGGCTACCTGGCCGCCCACACCTCCTCGGTCACCCTCGGCCTGCTCGTCACCGGCGTCACCTACCGCCATCCGGGGCTGCTCGCCAAGATCGTGACCACGCTCGACGTGCTCTCGGGAGGGCGCGCGGCACTCGGCATCGGCGCCGCGTGGTTCGAGCGCGAGCACCGTGGTCTCGGGGTTCCGTTCCCGACGCTGTCCGAGCGGTTCGAGCGGCTCGAGGAGGCCTTGCAGATCTGCGCCCAGATGTGGAACCCGGACGACAACGGCCCGTTCGTGGGCAAGCACTACCAGCTCGAGGAGACGCTGTGCTCCCCACAGCCGATCAACAAGCCGTCGGTGATGATCGGCGGGGGCGGGGAACGCAAGACGCTGCGGCTGGTCGCCCAGTACGGCGACGCGTGCAACCTGTTCGCGACGTCTCCCGAGGAAGTCGCCCACAAACTCGACGTGCTGCGCCGGCACTGTGACGACGCCGACCGCGACTACGACAGCATCCGCAAGACCGTGATGGTCCACGCACCTGATTCTGAACACGTGAACCCCGACGAGTTCGTCAACTCGATGGCCGATTACGCACGGCTCGGGGTGCACACCACCATCGTGACGCCGACGACCGGTGCCCCGGCAGCGTGGATCGACGCGATGTCCCCGGCGGTCCCCAAGCTCGCAGAGCTCGGCTAGACGTACCGCATCCACCCCGGGTCGGTGAGGTAACGCTCGGCCAGGTCCACCGTTCCCGGTGCGAAACCGTCGGTGAAGGCGATCGCCGCGTCGGCATCGGCATGGGACGCCACCCATGCGGTCAGCATCAGCCGCCGCAGCATCACGAACGTCGGGATCATGTCGAGGTGGCCGCCGGGGAGGGGCCGCACCTCGCGGTAGCCGCGCAGCCAGCCGGCGATCATGCGTTCGGCCTCCGGCGTGTGCTCGATGAACGACACCACCGCGCCGAGGTCGGCCAGGTACCAGGACCAGCCGCAGTCGTCGAAGTCGATGACGGTGATGCCGCCCCGCCCACCCGGGTTGATCATCAGGTTGGCCATCCGCAGGTCGGCGTGGATCAGCCCGAACCGGTCGGACTCCTGTCCGAATTCCGCCAGCGCCGTCGCCACCTGCGCCGCCGCCCGCTCGACGGCAGCCGCCCCGTCAGAGGTCAGACCGGGGGCCTCGCGCCAGTTGCCCCACCGGGCAGCCGGCCCCAGAGTTGCCTCCACATCCCACCGGAACCGGCTGAAATACTCCGGCATGGACCAGCTCTGGACGTGCGAGTGCATGTGGGCGCAGAGTCGGCCCAACTCGTCGAACCCGACCGCCTCCGGGCGCTCCTCGGCGGTACAGCCCTCGATGAACGTCACCGCGTCGACGTGCAGCATGTGCTCCCCGACGAGCGCGGCCACCACGTCTCGGCCGTCGCGGGCCGGGATCAACTCCGGCGTGGCGACCGGCGTCTGGGTGCGCAGCGCGGTCATCCAGCTGAGCTCGGACCGGATCCCATCCAGCGAGTGGTACCCGGGCCGGTGCACCCGCAACACCATCGGCTCGTCGCCGGTCACCAGGTACGTGGCGTTCTCGGAGAGGCTGAGCAGGCACAACTCCGAATCCGGGTCCCGGCCGTAGGCGGGCAACGCGGCGCGCGCGTAGCGCTGGTGATCAGGCGGCAGTCCGGACATCCCGACAATTCTGACGGAGGCCCCCCGATGCAGCAGACTGAGGTGCGATGAGTTTCTCGAACATCATGGATTCCAACAGTTACCGGGGGCAGCCGCCCGCCGGCAACACCGAGCCGCTGATCGTCGCGCGGGAACGACTGCTCGGCCCGGCGAACCGGTTGTTCTACGAGCGGCCGGTGCACATCGTGCGTGGCCGGGGGGTGCGTCTGTACGACGCCGACGGCCTCGAGTACCTCGACGCCTACAACAACGTCGTCAGCGTCGGGCACTGTGAGCCCCGCGTCGTCGACGCCGTCACCCGCCAGATGTCCACCCTCAACACCCACACCCGCTACCTGCACCAAGGGATCCTCGACTACTCCGAGCGGCTGCTCGCCGGCATGCCCGACGCCGTCGACCAGGTGATGTACGCATGCACCGGCTCCGAGGCCAACGACCTGGCGTTGCGGGTCGCGAACATGTACACCGGCTCCACCGGCGTCATCATCACCACCGACGCCTACCACGGGAACACCGCAGCGGTCACCGCGATCTCGCCGTCGCTGGGGGGTGCGGGGACCCTCGGCGCCAACGTCCGGGCCGTGCCGCCGCCGGACAGCTACCGGGTGCCCGCCGACGAGCTCGCCGAGCGCTTCGCCGCCGACGTGTCCCGGGCAGCCGAGGACCTGATCGCGGCGGGGCACGGGGTGAGCTGCCTGGTCCTCGACACGATCTTCTCCTCCGACGGCGTGTACGCCACCCCGAATGTGCTGGGTCCGGCCGTCGACGCGGTGCGCCGGTTCGGCGGCGTGTTCATCGCCGATGAGGTGCAGCCCGGCTTCGTTCGGACCGGCGAGGCGATGTGGGGCTTCGACCGGCATCGGGTGGTGCCCGACCTCGTCACCATGGGCAAGCCGATGGGCAACGGGATGCCCGTCGCCGCGATGGCCGGCCGCTCCGAGGTGATCGCGCCATTCGCGACGGGGGTGGCCTATTTCAACACCTTCGCCGGCAACCCGGTGTCGATGGCCGCAGCCACCGCAGTGCTCGACGTCATCGACGACGACGGGCTGCTCGACAACGCCCGCGAGGTCGGAGCGGTGCTGCGCGGCGAGCTGGCCGGCATCGGCGACCCCCGCCTCGGGGATGTTCGCGGGGCGGGGCTCTACATCGGTGTGGAGATCGTCAGCGACCCGCGCGCCAGGACTCCTGACCGCGCCGAGGCGATCAGTCTGGTCAACGCACTGCGGGAACGACGGGTGCTGATCTCGGTGTGCGGCACGCAGGGCCACGTCCTCAAGATCCGGCCGCCGCTGGTGTTCTCCCAGAACGACGTGGACTGGTTCTGCTCGGCATTCGCCGACGCGCTGGCACGGTGACACCCCCACCCGGCGCGGGCAGGTTCGCGCCGAGCCCGTCTGCCGATCTGCACATCGGAAACCTGCGCACCGCCGTGCTCGCCTGGTTGTTCGCCCGGTCCACCGGTCGTCGGTTCCTGATGCGCGTCGAGGATCTCGACGACCGCACCCACGCCGAGATCGCCGAGCGGCAACTGGCCGACCTGGCCGCACTCGGTCTCACCTGGGACGGACCCGCCACCCGCCAGACCGACCATCCGCACCGCTACGCCGCCGTCGTCGACTCGCTGGACCGGCGCGGGCTGCTGTTCGAGTGTTATTGCACCCGAAGGGATATCGCGCAGGCACCACGCGCGCCCCACGCCCCCGAGGGGGCCTACCCGGGAACCTGCCGGAATCTCACCGACGCCGAGCGACGGGCCCGTAGACACCAGACCGGACGCCCCCCGGCCCTGCGGCTGCGCACCGACACGGCCGAGTTCACCGTGCACGACCTGCTGCACGGCGACTACACCGGCGCGGTCGACGACTTCGTGATCCGGCGCGGGGACGGGGTGCCCGCCTACAACCTGGCGGTCGTCGTCGACGACGCCGCCTCCGGGGTCGACCAGGTGGTCCGCGGGGACGATCTGCTGACGTCCGCACCGCGGCAGGCATATCTCGCGCGGTTGCTCGGCCATCCCGTGCCCGGGTACGCCCATGTGCCGCTGGTGCTCAACGCCGCCGGTACACGGCTGGCCAAGCGCGACGGTGCGGTGACCCTCGCCGAGATCGGCGTGCCGAAGGCAGTCCACCAGATAGGCGAGTCGCTGGGCTACACCTCGCCGACGGTCGACGGCATGCTCGCCGAGTTCGATCCGCAGCGGTTACCCCGCGGTCCGTGGGTATACCGCCCCGGATGAGCAGAACCCGTGGGTCAACGGCCGCCGGTTGTTACCGTCCGCCGATGGGCTATCCACGACGAGGCCTTGTTGCGGTGCTGGCGCTGTTCGCCGTACTGCTGAGCGTGGAAAGGTGTCCACCATGGCACGTGATGAAGCGGACGTCATCGTCGTCGGCGCCGGCCTCTCGGGGCTGATCGCCGCCCGAACGCTACTCGATGCCGGCCTGACCCCGCTGCTCGTGGAGGCCGACGAGCGGGTCGGCGGGCGCATCCTCACCGAGGAGGTGCTGCCCGGCCTGCCGGTCGAACTGGGCGCGCAGTGGATCGGCGACACCCATCACCGGATGTTCGCCCTGGCCGCCGAACTCGGCGTCGAGACCTACCCGCAGTACGACTCGGGTGAGACGTCCTATGATCTTGTCGGCTCAGGAACGTTGCGGGAGCGCGAGTTCCACGAGCAGTTCGCCGATGAGCTGGCCGACCTGGAAAAGGTGTTGCGGCGGCTCGACGAGTTGGCCGCCGAGGTTCCCGTCGAAGCTCCCTGGCTGGCTCCGAAAGCCGCCGAGTGGGACATCCTGACCGCCGCGGATTGGTATGACCGCCAGGGTCTGTCACCGGTCGCGCGCACGCTGTTGGAAATCTGCACCGTCGGAATCCTCGCGGTGCCGACCGTCGAGGTGTCGTTCCTGCACCTGCTGTTCACGATCCAGACGTGCGGCGTCACCTCCGAACTGTTCGCCGAATCAGAGGGTGGCGCACAGACCACCCGGTTCGTCGGCGGCACCGCCGAGATACCCAAACGGCTCGCCGCGCTCGTCGCCGACCAGATCGTGCTCAACAGCCCGGTTCAGCTGATCGAGCACACCGCCGACAACGTCACGGTGCACTGCCGCGGTGGGCTGGTGGCCCGCGGCCGCAGGGTCATTGTCGCGATCTCGCCGACGCTGGCCGGACGCATCATGTACGACCCACCATTGTCCGGGGTGCGCGATCAGCTCACGCAGCGGCTTCCGAACGGCTCGGCGATGAAGGCGTTTTTCGTCTACGACGAACCGTTCTGGCGTGCCGACGGACTCAACGGCCAGCTCATCTCGGACGTCGGCCCGGCCCGGATGTCCAATGACACCTGCATCCCCGGCGACGACCACGGCGTCATCCTGCTGTTCCTCGAGGGCGAGCAGGCCCGCACCTACGGGCGGTTGCCGCAGGAGGACCGGCGGGCGGCGTTGACGGCTGAGCTGGTGCGCCATTTCGGCAGCCGGGCAACAGATCCCGAGTTCTACATCGATGGCGAATGGTCCGAACGGCAGTGGACCCGCGGCTGCTACAACGCCAACCACGGCCCGCACGTGTGGACCACCTACGGCCACGCGTTGTCGGCGCCGATCGGTGCGATCCACTGGGCCTCCACCGACACCGCCACCTTCTGGAGCGCCTACATGGAGGGCGCGGTCGAGGCAGGCGAGCGGGCTGCCCACGCCGTCATCGACGAACTGAGGTAGGGCCCGTCACCGGGACCCCGCACCACGACCGAGGGTGATCGGCAACGTCGACATGCCCCGGAGTGTGACGTTCTGCTTGTACTCCGGCTCGGCGGCCAGCGCGGCGTTCGGGAAGCGTCCCGTCAGCGCCGACAGGGCGACCGTGGCCTCCAGTCGCGCGAGCGGCGCGCCGAGGCAGAAGTGCGGTCCCTTGCCGAATCCGAGGTGGCGGATCGTGGGGCGGTCCGGGTCGAACCGGTCCGGGCGTTCACCGTTGCTCGGGTCGCGGTGGGCAGCGGCCAACAACAGCAACATGTTGTCGCCCTTGGGAATTGCCAGTTCCCCGATCACCATGTCCTCTGCCGCGATCCGGCCGATCAACTGCACCGGTGGGTCGTAGCGCAGCGTCTCCTCGATGACGGCGCCGACCCTGGACGGGTCGTCGGCCAGCGCCTCCCATTGCGCCGGATCACGCAGCAGCGCCAGGATCGCGTTGGCGATCAGGTTCACCGTCGTCTCGTGCCCGGCGATCAGCAGCAGATTGCACGTCGCGACGATCTCCTCCTCGGTGAGCTGATCACCGGACTCCTCCACCTGGATCAGTCCGGACATCAGGTCGTCACCGGGGTCGCGCCGGCGCTGCCCGATCAGGTCGCGCAGGTAGTCGCGCAGCCACAACCCGGCCTGCATCCGCTCCTCGAAGCCACCGTCGGCCTCACCCGTCACAGTGACGAACGGATCCAGTGACTGCGCGAGCAGCGCCGACGCCGCGCTGAACTCCGATTCGTCTGCCAGCGGCACGCCCAACAGGCGACAGATCACCGCGACGGGAAGCGGGTACGCCAGGCCGGTGATCGCGTCGAAGAGGTCCGATGCCCCGTCGAGCAGCGAGTCCACCAGACCGGTGATCTCGGGTTCCAGCGCCTTGACCACCTTGGGGACGAACGCCTTGCTCACCAACCGGCGCAACCGGGTGTGGTCGGGCGGGTCGAGGAACAGAAACCCCGGCGGGCCGAACGGCCGGGGCGCGGCACCGTCCGCGACCATCCGCTGCGCAACGGTGGACTTCATCCGGTCGCTCGCCGAGGCCGGATGCCGCAGCACTTCGTCGCAGTCGGCGAAACTCGAGAACACCGCCAGGTTGTTCTGCGGCAACAGCAGCGGACCCTGTTCGCGGATCCGGCGGTAGTGCGGGTACGGGTCGGCGCGATGGGCCGGATCGAGCAGCTGCACGAGCAGCGACTGCGGTTCTGCGGCAGCGGTCATCTTCTTATTGTGCACATGTTCAAGACGGTGCTGGTCAGGATCGCGTCGAGTAGTAGCGACCCAGCACGTGCTCACGGAGCTCGTCGAAACGGCCGGTCCCGATCGAATCCCGGATGTCGTCGACGAGGCGGATGATGAACCGCTCGTTGTGGATCGTGCACAGCGTGGAGGCCAGCATCTCCTTGGATTTGAACAGGTGGTGCAGGTAGGCCCGGGTGTAGTTGGCGCAGGTGTAGCAGTCACAGTCGGCGTCGACCGGGGTGAAGTCCCGGCGGTAGCGCGAAGCGGTGATGTTGTACCGCCCGGTCGCCGAATACACCGCGGCGTTGCGTGCCACCCGCGAGGGCGATACGCAGTCGAACGTGTCGGCGCCGGCTTCGACGGCGGCGAACAGGTCGTCGGGCTCGCTGATCCCGAGCAGGTGACGCGGTTTGTCGTCGGGCAACTCGCTGCTGACCCAGCCGACGATGGTGGCCAGGTTCTGCTTCTCCAGCGCTCCGCCGATGCCGAAACCGGCGAAGCCCAACCCGGCGAGCCCGCGCGCGGCCTGCCTGCGCAGATCCTCGTACTGCGCGCCCTGCACCACCCCGAACAGTGCCTGCGGCGGCTTGTCGCTGCGCAGCTGCGACAGCCTGCGGTGCTCGGCCACACACCGCACCGCCCACTCGTGGGTGCGCTGCACCGAGCGTTCCTGGTAACCCCGGGTGTTGACCAGCGTGGTCAGTTCGTCGAACGCGAAGATGATGTCGGCTCCGAGTTGGTGCTGGATCCCGATGGAAACCTCAGGGGTGAACCGGTGGGTGGACCCGTTCAGGTGCGACCGGAACGTCACGCCGTCGTCGTCGACGTGGGCGAGGCGTTCCTTGCCGTCGGCGATGATGTCGTCGGTCTGCACGCGGGTGGCGTCCATCGAGAGCACCTTCTTGAACCCGACACCCAGCGACATCACCTGGAACCCGCCGCTGTCGGTGAAGGTCGGCCCGGACCAGTTCATGAACGCGCCCAAACCGCCGGCTTCGTCGACGATGTCGGGACCGGGCTGCAGGTACAGGTGGTAGGCATTCGCCAGAACCGCTTGCGCACCAAGTTCTCTCATGGTCTCGGGAAGCACGGCCTTCACGGTGGCCTGCGTGCCCACCGCGATGAACGCCGGCGTGCGGATCTCGCCGTGCGGGGTCTGGATCACCCCGGCCCGGCCCAGGCGCCCCGGCAGTTCCGCTTCGACGCGAAAAAACGGAACACTGACATTCGGGGCGGCCACGTCGTAGATTCTGCACTGTGATCACACGATGGGCCCTGACGGCCGGGATCGCGGCGGTTGCCCTCGCCGCCGGGTGTTCGTCCTCGCAGCCTCCCGTGTACGACCCACCACCGGGCGAGCTCATCGCGGGAACGGCTCAGGTGACCGTCAACGGTGAGGACATCGGCACCACCGAATCGGTGCAGTGCAGCGAGGCCGGGCCCCTGACCACGATCACCACCGGCGAGGGTGGCGAATCCGCCGGAATCTCGGCGTTGCTGGCCAGCGAGGACGAACTCATCGTCAAGAACGTCAGCGTCCGTGACCTCGGCGGGTTCACGGGCAGCTTCAACGCCGGACTGGGCGGCGAAGCGACGGTGACGATGGCCGGACGCACCTATTCCATCGACGGCACCGCCGAGGGCTTCGAGACCGCGAACCCGAGCTTTCGCACGTCAGGGACGTTCAAGATCAAAGTCGCTTGCTGAGCAGCCTGCCGGTGGGCCTCACCTGCGCTGACCGATTTTCGGAATCGACCTGAACCTCATCGAGTCGCCGACCATACTGCGTGAGATGGTCCGCCGGTGTTGACGGACCACACGACAAAAGGAGAACCCTGGTGAAGCGTGGATTCGTAGTCGCCGCCGTCGGCGGTGCGGCGATCGTCATCGCAGGTCTGTCGGGCTGTTCGTCGGACGAGCAGTCCGGAACGTCGGGAGAAACATCGTCTGCCGCCGCAGCGGACGGCACCAGCACGGTGACGATCGACGGCCAGGACCAAGAGGTCGCCGGTACGGTCGTCTGCTCGGACATGGGTGGCAACACCAACATCGCGATCGGCGACGCGACGACCGGTATCGGCGCGGTGGTGACCACCGGTGACGATCCGACCGTCCAGTCCGTGGGCCTGGGCAACGTCAACGGTGTCTCGCTCGGCTACCAGGCCGGAACCGGCCAGGGCGAGGCCACGGCCGAGAAGGACGGCAACACCTACAAGA
Organism: Mycolicibacterium austroafricanum; assembly: GCF_902705885.1. GTDB lineage: Bacteria > Actinomycetota > Actinomycetes > Mycobacteriales > Mycobacteriaceae > Mycobacterium > Mycobacterium vanbaalenii_A. Next base: position 30,248 of record NZ_CACSIP010000008.1, read on the forward strand.
TCTCCGGAACCGCCACGGGTGTCGACATGGCCAACCCGATGCAGCCGGTGAACAAGCCGTTCGAAATCGAGGTGTCCTGCCCGTAGCAGGTCAGGCCGCCGGCGCGCGCTAGAAAGGCGTGTAGCCGGCGGCCGACTGCCGCAACTGCCAGATCTGCGCGGGGCACAGTTCGTTGACGGCCTGATTGATCAGGTAGCCCGCCTGGTAGTAGTCGGTGGTGTGGAAGTCGGCTTTCACCTGGTCGACGAGTTCGGAATACCCCATCTTGGCCGAGACCCGGTCGCAGATGCTCTGGCCGTAGCCGATCGCCGCCTCGGCGTTGGGGAAGTTGTACCCGGGCCGGACGTGCACATTCACCAGGTAGGCGACGGTGTCCGCGTTGGCCGCCGGGGGCGAGACGAGAGCGCCCGCTGCGACCACGCCGGACATCACACCCACTGACAACACGCCTACCAGCGATTTCATGGAACATGACCTTACGCCTCGGCGTGCCCGCAGGTGGCGGTTCCCAGGGCACTGCGAGAGGCAATGCGAGCAAACATCGCTCACGACCGTGCCCCCGCGACCTACGCTATGGGCCATGAAGTCGATGGCTACGGCTGTAATCGTCGCTGGTCTGCTCGCCGCGCCCCTGGGCGGGCTGGGCATCGGGGCGGGTACCGCCTCGGCGACGCCGACCACCTGCGACGGCGCCGACTGCGTGCCGTATGTGGACCACAGCGCGCAGTTGGGTGCGCAGTGCAATCAGACCACGCGCTACAACTTCGGCATGGATGCTTCCGGCAATACGCTGGCGTGCAACTCGAAGAGCCAGTGGGTGTCCTTCACGCCGCTGGTCGGGGTGCGCACGCTGAGGTCGCCGTGCGCGGAGCCGTCGGCGGTCGCGCAGAGCCCCGACGGTGTCCCGCTCAAGTGCGACGGCGTGGCGTGGAACGCCGACTACTGGGTGATGTTCTACGGCTGAGCCGAAAAGCCCGCACGACTGCGGATCAGCGGGAGCGTCGCCGTCGTCGCGAAGCCGGGGGGTGCGGCGCAGACCGCCGGGACCGCATTGAGCACCTGCATCGCGGTGGCCACGTTCGCCGATCGGACATGCTCTTCCATGCTCGCCGCACGGCTGAAGCTGGCCAGCGACAGGAAGTGGGTGCGCATCGACGGGTCACCCTCGATCGTCAGCGTCCAGCCGTGTTGCGGGCTCGGCCAGTGCCTCGGGTACTCGCCGCCCACCGTCCACAGGGTTTCGATCTCCACCAGCGGCACCCCATCGCGCATGCCCGCCCAGTTCCACCGCTGGCCGGCCGTGGTGCCGGCGCGCAGCAGATGATCGAATATCTGGTGATCCTCTTGCGCGGCAACGGCTTCGACCGTCGCGGTGACCTCGTCGAGCTGCGCACCGAGTGAGTCGCCGATAAACCAGACCTGTTCGGCGAAGATCGAACTGTTGAACGCCAGGAACTCGGTGGCGGTCGGGCTGATCGCGTCGACGGGCTGGCCGAACGCCATGTTGTCGAACGTGATCCCGGTGCTCTCGTACACCGACCAGTCCGCCCGCTCCTGCAGGGTGATCTTGTCGATGGTGCGGCTCATGCCGGAAAGCGCGAGCGGGAGCACACCGGACAGGTTGCCGGGGTTGATACCGCTGCCGTGCACCGAGCTCGCACCCGCCTCACATGCCGCAAGTACCCGGTCGCGATCGGCGGCCTGCATCCGCTGCGGATGGAACATGAACGCCGTGGTGGCGACGTTCTTGCCGCTCGCCAGCAACGCGCACACCTCGTCGACGCGCGCGGTTCGCGGCGTGTAGAGCACGCAGTCCGCCTCGAGAGCGAGAATGGCGTCGGCATCGGTGGTCGCCGGCACGCCGATCGGGGCACGACCGGCGAGCGTTCCGATGTCGATGCCGCCCTTGTCCTCGGAGTACACCTTCGCGCCGATGAGCTGCAGATCGTCGAGGTGGTCGAGGATGGCGGTCATCATCTCGGTTCCGACCGCGCCTGTCCCCCACTGGATCACCCGGTACACGCCCCGGACCGTAGCAGGATGGGCGGGGTGACCAATCGAATTCAGGAGCTTCTCGGTGTCGAGTTCCCGGTCGTCCAGGCCCCGATGACCTACATCGCCCGCGCTGAACTCGCCGCGGCGGTGTCCGAGGGCGGTGGGCTCGGCGTGATCGAGACGCTGACTCCCGAGGGCCGGGCCGACCTGCTGCGGGTGCGCGAACTCACCGACCGGGCGGTGGCGGCCAACCTGATGATCCAGGGATGGAAGCGGGATCCGTCGATCGTCGACGTGCTGGCCTCCGCGGGTGTGCAGCACGTGTTCACCTCGGCAGGGGATCCGGCGCTGTTCACCTCCCGGCTGCATGACGCCGGCATGACGGTCGTTCACGTCGTGGGCTCGTTGAAGGGAGCGATGAAGGCCGCCGACGCCGGCGTGGACGCACTTGTCGTCGAGGGAGTCGAGGGCGGCGGATTCAAGTCGGCGCTGGGCGCTTCGACGATGGTGCTGCTGCCGCTGATCGCGGAGCGCGTCGGGCTGCCCGCCATCTGCGCCGGCGGGGTGTGTGACGCCCGGTCGGCCGCGGCGGCGGTGGTGCTCGGGGCCGAGGGCGTGCAGATGGGTACCCGCATGCTCGCCAGCAATGAAGCGCTGGTGCACGCCAACTTCAAGGACGCGATCGTCGCCGCCGACGACGCCGGGACAGTGCTGCTCGACGTTCCCGGCAACCCGACGATGCGGGTGCTGCGGACCGGACTCGCCGCGCGCCTGAGCGAACACGACTCCGACGCGCAGTTGCTCGGACGGATCACCGAGCTGTACTTCGGTGGTGACCTAGAGGCCAGCGTGGCCAACACCGGTCAGGTGTCGTCGCGCATCACCGAACTCCATCCGGTGGCGGACATCGTCCGCCGCACCTGGGGTGACATCGAGGCGGTCCTGCACGACGCCAGGTCGCGGCTCGATTGAGCGGTTGCGCAATGGGGCACACTCGTGGGCATGAACGTGGAGATGAACGCTGACATGGACGGCGACAGGGACGACGCAGGCCCCGACGGCACCCTGGGCCCCAGTGAGTCGCTGGACTCCGACGAGGTTCGCAACAACGACGGCGACACCGTCGTCGATCCGCCCGACGAGTGGATCGACGCCGAGGAGGACGAGACGCTCGACGAGAGGCTCGCGGCCGAGGTCCCCGATGTATTGCCCCGCGGCGAATTCCAGGACGAGCGGCCCACCCACAGGACGTCCGGGCAGATCGACGGCACGCCCGAGGACGGCGACTCGCTCTACTCCGTCGTCGACGAAGACGAGAAGGAGCGCGTCCCCGGAGACGAAGAAGCCGACTCCATCATCGAGGATTAGGCGACAGAAGGTGGTCCTGATCACCGAACAGAACAACCGCGATCGCGACGAATCCGGCCGGCCCCGCAACACCCGCGCCCGGGACGCCCTGGGCCGGCCACTGCCTGCGGGCAGTGCCGGGGTGCCCCGGATCCCCGACGATCTGGACCTACCGCCGGCCCGATCGCTTTCCTACGCGCAGGATCTGCTGAACCAGGGCCTGGCGTTCAACGCGCACGAAGTGCTCGAGGCAGCCTGGAAGAACGGCCCCGCCGACGAGCGACCGTTGTGGCAGGGCCTGGCCCAACTGGCGGTAGGCGTCACCCACATCCAGCGCGGCAATGTCGACGGTGCGATCACGCTGCTTCGCCGCGGATCGCTGCATCTGGACACGGTGGATCAGCCGCGGCCCCACGCCGTGGACGTCGACGGCCTGCTGGCGTGGGCCGCGGCGCTGGTGGACGATCTTGACGCGGGCGCCGACATCGCAACACCGCGGCTGCGCCCGGCGTTGACCGTCACGCCCGGATGACAACGGGCCCCAGCGCCTCGTACCGGCGCGCTTCGGCGGCGTCGAGTTCCGAGCCGGTGACGATCGACTCGAAGTCGGCCACCTTCGCGAAGCGGCAGAAGCTGCTCTCCCCGAACTTCGAGTGGGCCGCCACCAGGATCGGCCGCCGCGCGACCCGGACCGCCGTGCTCTTCACCGCCGCCACCGCCGGATCCGGTGTCGTCAGCCCGTGCTCGAGCGAAATACCGTTGGTGCCAAGGAAAGCCACGTCGATCACCAGGCTGCCCAACATGTCCAGTGCCCAGTGATCCACCGTCGCCAACGTCCTACCCCGTAACCGGCCGCCGAGCAGCAGCACGGTGACCGAACGGCTGTGTGCGAGCGCCTCGGCGGCCAGCAGCGAGGCCGTCACGATCGTCAGATCCTGCTCGGCCAGCCTTTCGGCGATCAGCCGAGGCGTGAAACCCTCATCCAGATAGACCGTCTCGGCGCCGTGCAGCAGTTCCGCTGCGCGCGCTGCCATCCGGTGCTTCTGCGCGAGATCGACCTGGCTGCGGTACTCGACCCCTGACTCGAACGCTGCCGTCTCCAATGGAACCGCACCGCCGTGCACCCGCTTGAGCAGACGGCGGCCGGCCAGCACCTTCAGATCCCTGCGGATGGTCTCGCTCGCGACGTCCAACTCCGTCGCGAGCGAGGCCACCTCCACCCGGCCACGCGTGCGCGCGAACTCGACGATCCGAGTCTGCCGGGTGTCCGAATCCACCGACGTCACGGTAGTCGGCAGCTACTTCTCACCACTGGTGAGGATGGCCTTGACCTCCTCCACCGACTTCGCCTCGCGCAACCGGGCCACGTCGTCGGCTTTGAGGAACACGCCGGCGATCTGGGTGAGCAGCGCCATGTGATCCTTGCCGGCTCCGGCGATTCCGACGACGAACTCGGCGGGCTTGCCATTCCAGTCGATCGGCTCGGTGTAGCGGACGAATGACAGACCGGTGCGTCGGATGGTGTCCTTGGCCTCGTTGGTGCCGTGCGGAATCGCCAGGCCGTTGCCCATGTAGGTGGAGATCGACCGTTCGCGCTCATGCATGGCGTCGACATAGGCCGACTCGACCGCACCGGCGGCCACCAGCAGCTCACCGGCCTCGGTGATCGCGTCAGCGGCGTTCTTCGCCGTCCCGTTCAGCACGATCGACTCCAGCGCCAACACATCGGAATCACCGGCGGACTCCTCGGCCGCTGACTCCTCGGCCGCTGCGGCCGGCGCGGCCCCGCCACCGTTGGTCTGCTCCAACTGCTCGACGATCTCGTCGTACCGGGGACTGCTCATGAAGTCCTCGACGGACACGTGCGCCGCCGAGGGTGTCTTCTGCCGGGCCCGATCGGTCAGGTCCCGGTGCGAGACCACGAGGTCGTAGGTGTCGCTCAGGTTGGAGATCGCCGAGTTGGTGACCTTGATGTCGCCGAAGCCGGCCTTCTGGATCTTCCTGCGCAACACCGAGGCGCCCATCGCCGATGAGCCCATGCCGGCGTCGCAGGCGAACACGATGGTGGAGATCGGACGCGTGGCGGTGGCCACTCCGCCCTGCCCGGCCAGAGCCGACGACACGCTGGACTTCTTGCCCTTGAGGGATTCCATCTCCGCGGTCGCGGCGGCCAGGTCCGGATCGTCGGTCGCCTTGTCGGTCTTCAACAACAGCGAGGCGACCACGAACGACACTGCGGCCGCGCCGAACACAGACAGCGTCACGCCCAGATAGCTGTCGCTGGCGGTCTGCGCGTACACCGCGATGATCGATCCGGGCGCAGCGGGTGCCCGCAGGCCCGAGCCGAACAGCACGTTGATGAACACGCCGGTCATGCCGCCGAGGATGGTCGCGATGATCAGCTTCGGCTTCATCAGCACGTAGGGGAAGTAGATCTCGTGGATGCCGCCGAAGAACTGGATGATCGCAGCGCCCGGCGCGGATGCCCGGGCGATACCGCGGCCGAAGACCATGTACGCCAACAGGAGTCCCAGCCCGGGGCCGGGGTTGGCCTCCAGCAGGAACAGGATCGACTTGCCCGTCTCCAGCGCCTGCGTGGTGCCCAGCGGGGTCAGCACCCCGTGGTTGATCGCGTTGTTCAGGAACAGCACCTTGGCCGGTTCGATCAGGATCGAGGTCAGCGGCAACAGGTTGTTCTCGACCAGGAAGTCCACCGCGTTGCCCGCCAATCGGGTGAACGCCGAGACGATGGGCCCGATCCCGAAGAAGCCGAAGATCGCCAGGATCATCCCGAGGATGCCCGCGGAGAAGTTGTCCACCAGCATCTCGAAGCCGGGGCGGATCTTGCCCTCCCACAGCGCGTCGAGTTTCTTCATGCACCAGCCGCCGAGCGGGCCCATGATCATCGCGCCCAGGAACATCGGCACGTCAGCGCCGGTGACGACACCGATGGTCGCGATCGCGCCCACCACCGCGCCGCGGTTTCCGTGGATCATCCGGCCGCCGGTGTATCCGATCAGGATCGGCAGCAGGTAGGTGATCATCGGGCCGACGATTCCGGCCCCGTCGTAGGCGCCCCACCCGCCGATCTTGGCGACCCAGCCGTCCGGGTCCCTCAACTCGGCGAATATGCCCTGTAGCCAGCCCTGCTCGATGAACAGCGCGGTGATCAGGCCCCAGGCGATGAACGCCGCGATGTTGGGCATGACCATGTTCGACAGCGCGGTGCCCAACTTCTGCACATGCACTCGGGCCCCGGTCCGCGGCGGCGCGTCCTGCGGGATGGCTGGAGCTGACATTTGAAGTCCTCGATTCTGACGGCGATGTTCGGCGATGTTCCGTGTTGTCTGGCGGTGTCTGGCGTTGCCTGGTGTTGTTGCGTGGCCGGTGACGCCGGTCACATGTTGTTATTAGACCCGACAAACGGGCATCAATGCAAGCATTCGGTCAAAAATGGTCAGCAATTTCGGTGGTTTTATGCCCGGATCGGCGTTAGAGTGCTTTAGAGCACAGCAGCTGCGCAGCGGTCTCAGCGTCGTCTAGTCGAGAGGATCACCCCATGAAGGCATTGCGGTTCTACGCACCCGAGGACGTCCGGCTGGAGGACGTGGCCGAACCGGCGTGCGCGTCCGACGAGGTCAAGCTGCGGGTCCGCAACTGTTCGACATGCGGCACCGACGTCAAGATCTTCTACAACGGCCACCAGAACCTGACGCCGCCGCGCACCATCGGTCATGAGATCGCCGGCGAGATCGTCGAGGTCGGCGCCGACGTGAATGCGACCTACGGCAGCAACTGGAAGGTGGGCGACCGCGTCCAGGTGATCGCCGCGGTCCCCTGCGGCGACTGCTACGAGTGCCGGAAGGGCTGGATGGCGGTGTGCCAGAACCAGACCTCGATGGGCTATCAGTACGACGGCGGTTTCGCCGAATACATGATCGTTCCTCGCCAGGTGCTCAAAGTCGACGGCCTGAACCGCATTCCGGACAATGTCGGTTTCGACGAGGCGTCGGCCGCCGAACCGTTCGCCTGCGCCATCAACGCCCAGGAACTGCTCGGCATCGAAGAGGGCGACACCGTGGTGGTGTTCGGTGCGGGCCCGATCGGCTGCATGCACATCCGCATCGCGCGCGGTGTGCACAACTGCGGACCGGTCTACCTCGTCGACGTCAACGCGGCCCGGCTGCAGATGTCGGCCGACGCGGTCGCACCGGAGGAGATCATCAACGGCGCCGAGGTCGACGTGGTCGAGCGGGTCATGGAGCTGACCGGGGGGCGCGGCGCGGACGTCGTCATCACCGCCACCGCGGCCAACGTCGCGCAGGAACAGGCCATCTCGATGGCGGCCAGAAACGGCCGCATCTCGTTCTTCGGCGGGCTGCCCAAGACGAATCCCACCATCAGCTGCGACTCGAACGTCGTGCACTACCGCCAACTGCACATCCACGGCGCCAACGGGTCTGCGCCCGAACACAACAAGCGCGCCCTGGAGTACATCTCCACCGGCCAGGTTCCGGTCAAGGACCTGATCACCCGCCACATCCCGCTGGACGACGTCCTCGAGGCATTCCAGATCGTCAAGAACGGCGAGGCCATCAAGGTGACCGTGGAGCCGGCACCCGCGGAGGTCGCGGCGGGGGTGTAGCCCGTGGGTCGACGAGTGACGAGTGTGACGTCACACCTCCGATGAGTTTCAGCAGGGCGGCCCCGAGGTACCCGCCCTGCATGGTTCGACTACGAGCCGCAACCCATCTCGACCGAAGGAGGCGCACCAGTGAGCGCTGACGACAAGACCAGCAACAAGATCGACGACCTCGGCGGCAAGGCCAAAGAAGGCCTCGGCAAGGTGACCGGCAACGAGGACACCGAGAACGAAGGCAAGATCGACCAGGCGAAGTCCAGCCTCAAGGACGCCGGCGAGAAGGTCAAGGACGCGTTCAAGAAGTAACCGCGTCACCGACTCCGAGTCAGCCCGTCACCCCGTCAGGTGGCGGGCTGACTGCTGTCGGTGACGGGTGCGTCTCGGTCCGGTGGCGATGCGATGTCACATGGCGACGGACGGCGACGGCGCTGCCATCATCTGTCGAGTGCCATCGAGAAGAGCGACGACGACAGAGACCGAGTTGGCTGCGCGGATGGCGGCGCTCGCCTCGCTCGGCGTTGCGCTGATCCACTTCGCGGTCGCCGCGACGCACTGGCAGCAGTGGCCGACGTCGGGTCTGTTCTTCGTCTGCATCGCCGTGTTTCAGCTGACCTGGGCACAATTGGTGCTGGTTCGAACGAGCTCGACGGTGCTGGCCGCCGGCGTCCTGGTCAACATCGGAGTCATCGCCCTGTGGGTCCTGTCCCGGACGGCGGCAGCACCTGTCGGGCCCCGTACCGGCGAGCCCGAACTGGTGCACGCCGCCGACCTCTGTGCGCTGCTGCTGGAGATCTATGTCGTGATGGGGGCCGGTTGGGTCTGGTACCGACGCCGCCGCGGAGAATCGATCCCGGCGTTCGCCAACACGATCGTGCTCCTCGGTGCAGGCGTGGTCATGGCTGTCGCGTCGACGGTCGGAGTGGCCTCTGGTCTGCAGCACGGCGGGTGACATCGTTTGGCTCTGGGAGTTCAGCCCTGTCCTGCAGAACTCGGGTCCGGGTAACCCACTGAGGTCTAGGCTGCATCGACATGGCCGATCACTGGGGGGCCTCGGGCATCTCGCGGCGCGGTTTCCTCGCTGGAGCATCGACGTTTGCGCTGGTGAGCGCGGCCTGTTCGCCGTCGGATGGCGGTGGCACGGCCTCGACGAGCGCCACCCCCGTGGACGGCTTGCCGACTGAAGCCGAGTGGGCGGCGCTGCGCGAAGAGGTCGGCGGCCGGCTGATCAACGTCGAATCGCCGCTGACGTCCTGCACGGCAGACATGACGAGCGATGACTGTTCGAGTGTGCTGGAAAACCTCAGAAACCCCTTCTGGATCGAGGAGCAGCCCGGGGTGTCGCAGACGACCGGTTGGCTGGGCGCGTGGCAGAACCAGGTCAGTCTGTACGCGGTCGCGGCCGAGAGTGCCGACGATATCGCCGCTGCGGTGAATTTCGCGCGCGACAAGCGGGTACGGCTGGCCGTGAAGGGCACCGGGCACGACTATCTCGGCCGTTCGAACGCGCCCGATTCGCTGCTTGTCTGGACACAAAATATGCGGGAGGTCACCTTCCACCCCGAGTTCCGCCCGGCCGGAGCAGACGCCGCCCGTCCGCCGGTGTCGGCGCTGAGCGTCGCCGCTGGGGCCCGATGGCTGGAGGCTTACCAGGAGGCCACCGCGAACGGGGTCTACGTACAGGGCGGCGGCTGCACCTCGGTCGGGGCCTGCGGTGGCTTCACCCTCGGCGGAGGATTCGGTAACTTCTCGAAGCGCTTCGGCAGCGGCGCCGGGGGTGTGCTTGAGATGGAGGTCGTGACGGCGGACGGGCAGGTGCGCATCGTCAACGAGGCCCAGGACGCCGATCTGTTCTGGGCGCTGCGGGGCGGAGGCGGCGGCACGTTCGGCATCGTCAGCCGAATCACTTACCTCGCGCATCCGATTCCGCAGACCGTGGGTTCTCTCAGCGGCACCATCACAGCGTCCGGGGATGACGCCTTCAAGGACCTGCTCGGTCGCTTCGTCAGGTTCTTCCCCGGCGCGCTCATCGACGGGTCGTGGGGTGAGCAGATTGCGGTCAAGCCCGACAACTCCCTAGAACTCTCCGTGGTGTGGCTGGACCTGACCACCGAACAGGCACGCGCGGTGTGGGAGCCCTTCACCTCCGAGTTGCAGGCCGACGGCCTGGCAACCGTCGACCTCGACTTCGAGAGTCATCCGTTCCGCGATTTGTGGAATACCGCCTACTGGCAGCGGGTCGCCCCCGAGACGATCACCCTCGATCCTCGCCCTGATCAGCCGAGTGGTCAGTTCTGGTGGGCGAGTAATCAGGGCGAGGTATCGCAGTTCATCTTCAGCTACCTCTCCCGGTGGCTCCCGCTGAAGATGTTCGTCGACACTCCCGACGATCTCGTAGACGCCCTATTCGAGGCTTCGCGGCTCGCCCGGGTCAGCATCCACATCAACAAGGGCTTGGCCGGCGCCTCGGAAGAAGTCCTGGCGCGGGAGCGGACCACAAGCATCAACCCCGCCTGCCTGGCCGCGGCGGCGTTCGCCACGATCGGATCACAACAACCCACCGCCTACCCCGGGATCGTCGGCCACGAACCCGACCTCACAGTCGGACGCAAAGCCGCGGAGCAGACGAACGCCGCGATCGGAATCATCCGCGACGCCACCCCGGGAGCCGGCACCTATTTCAACGAAGCCGACTACTTCGAACCCGATTGGCAGCATGCCTTCTGGGGCACCAACTACGACCGGCTGTTGTCGATCAAACGGAATGTGGATCCCGACAACCTATTCCGCGTTCACAACGGCGTCGGCAGCGAGTAGGCCAGCCGCAAGCCCGAGAGCACCTCGGGTGTGATCGATGCCATATCCGCATGCGCACACCCGGCGAAGAACGCAGAAGTCGCCCACCTGCGCTCACAGGCGGGCGGACTTGGCGGTGGCGGAGGGATTTGAACCCTCGGACGGGGGTTACCCGTCACACGCTTTCGAGGCGTGCTCCTTAGGCCGCTCGGACACGCCACCGCGTGGCAGCTTACCGATGCACCGCCCCACATCCCAAACCGCTGCCTGCCAGCCACACGAAAGTGAACTGGCGGTCGTTGAACCGGCCCAACCACAGCCGTGGGTTCACACTCGGCGAAGGGCAGCGTCACCGTTGGCGGGCGAAGAACCCTTCCAGCAGGTCGGCGCACTCCTCGGCCAGCACTCCCCCGCGCACCTGGGGCCGGTGCGTCAACCGGCGGTCGCGCACCACATCCCACAGCGAGCCCACGGCGCCGGTCTTCGGTTCCCACGCCCCGAAGACCACACGGGCGACCCGCGCCATCACCAGCGCGCCCGCGCACATGGTGCACGGCTCGACGGTGACAGCGAGCGTGGCTCCTTCCAACCGCCAGCCGTCGCCCAGCACCCGCGCAGCCGCGCGCAGCGCGAGGATCTCCGCGTGCGCGGTGGGGTCGCCGAGCTCCTCGCGGGCGTTGGCCGCCCGGGCCAGCTCGGTTCCGTCGGCGCCGAGGACGACCGCGCCGATCGGCACGTCGCGGGGCCCCACCGCAGCGGCCGCGTCGAGGGCCGCGCGGATCAGGTCCTCGTCGGTCACCGGCTATCGGCGGGGGTCACCGGCCGAGGCGGTCGAGAACCGCCGCCAGTTCGTCCGCGAAACCCATCTCTCTGGCGATCCGGCCGATCTGCTCGTCGGCGTAGAGATCGTCGCTCTCGTCGCAGATCACTCCCAGCACCGCCTCGGGCAACCCGATGTCGGAGAGCACCCGCAGGTCGCCCTCCTCGAAAGGATCGGCGCTTTCGAGGTCCTCGTCCTGGATGTCGGCGTCGAGCTTCTCCAGTACCTCGGCGGCGATGTCGTAGTCCAGCGCCGCAGTGGCATCCGAGAGCAGCAGCCGGGTCCCCGAAGGAGCCGGACGCACGATCACGAAGAACTCGTCGTCGATGTCCAGGATTCCGAAAACAGCTCCGGCACTGCGCATCTCACACAGTTCCGTCTCGGCGGCGGACAGACTGGTCAGAGCTGCGCGCCGCATCGCAGTGCATCGCCATTTGCCGTCCTCCCAGACGACGGCGACGCCGAAGCCGTCAGGCACATCCACGGACCTCTTCTGCGGCTGTGCACTCTGCGCTCCCATGGGAGCCACGGTAGTCCCCAGTCATGGCCTTGACCAGCGAGTCCGCCCCTCCTGACCTCGGGCCGCCGATCCGGTGTGCCAACCTTGGAGCGTGACGAAGACACCGGTGTGTGTGGTCGGTCTGGGACTGATCGGCGGCTCGGTCATGCGTGCGGCCAGGGCCGCCGGGCGCGAGGTGTTCGGCTACAACCGGTCGGTGCAGGGGGTCGAGGCGGCACGATTCGACGGTTTCGACGCCACCGTAAACCTGGACGAGGCGCTGTCGCGGGCCGCCGCCACCGCCGCGCTGATCGTCCTGGCGGTGCCGGTTCCCGCGTTGCCGTCGATGTTGCGCCACGTCCGCGACACCGCGCCGCAGTGCCCGCTGACCGACGTGACCAGCGTCAAGGGTGCGGTGCTCAGGGATGTCGCCGACGCCGGCCTGCTGGAGCGGTATGTCGGCGGGCATCCGATGGCCGGCACCGCACGTTCGGGGTGGACGGCCGGTGAGGCCGAACTGTTCGTCGGCGCACCCTGGGTGATCAGCGTCGACGACCACGTCGACCCGGGTGTGTGGGCCCAGGTCATGGCACTGGCCCTGGACTGCCGTGCTGTCGTCGTCCCCGCCCGATCCGATGAACACGACACCGCCGCCGCGACGATCTCGCATCTGCCCCACCTGCTCGCCGAGGCCCTGGCCGTCACCGCGGGTGGGGTGCCGCTGGCGTTCGCATTGGCGGCCGGGTCGTTTCGTGATGGCACCCGGGTCGCGGCGACTGCACCGGATCTGGTGCGGGCGATGTGCGAGGCCAACGCCGAACAGCTGGTGCCGGTGCTCGATGACACACTGCGCCTGCTCGGTGACGCCCGTGACCGACTGGCGGCCGGTCGGCCGGTCTCAGACCTCGTCGAGGCCGGTCACGCCGCCCGGATCCGCTACGACAGCTTCAGCCGGCCCCAGATCATCGGCACGGTCCTCGGCGCCGAAGGATGGCGCGACGAGCTCGCCGCCGCCGGACGGGCCGGTGGCGTGGTCAGATCCGCGTTGCCAACCCTGGATAGTCGAGGATGAACCCGTCGTCGTCGACTGTGATCTCCGTCTCGGCGACCGGTGAATGGACTTTGAGACCGTCGGGGCCGGAGCTGTAGCTGATCGTCGCGACGTCGACCGACAGGTCGGGCAGCCGGACGTAGACGATGGGCATGGTGACCGAATCGCCGTCACCGCGGAACACCCCGGTGCGACGGATCGGCAGCGCGTTGAAGAACGGGCTGAAGATGACATCCACGTCGAGGGCGCCGTCGAAGGCGGACCTGCTGGTCTGGCCGGAGTGGTCCTGGACCAGCCACATGCTCTCTTCGTCCCGCGCGATCGAGAGCTGGCGCTCCCGCTCCGCGAGGGTGACCGTCAGCGACAGCCTCTTCGTCGCGCCGGCCTCGTCGGTGACCAGGTCGTAGGAGGCGCTGAACGCCGGATGCGACGGTGTGGCTGCCGCCACCATCCTGCCGTAGGCCTTGATGCGGTTGCCCGAGAGCTGAACGCGCACCGACTCCATCCGGGGCACGTCCTGTGCCCGCCATGTCAGGATGGCCGGATAGGTCCCAGAGCTCGCGTCAGAGCGACCTTCTTCACTCATCCCTCTACCGTATGCGACGGATCCCCTCGTTCGTGGCGGGCTGGCGAACCGGGGTGCGAACTCGACTGTGAACCGACGCGCGGACGTGATTCCAGCGCGACCTCGTCGCCCAGCAGCGGCTGTGGCATGCGACGCATCCGGCCCAGCCGCCCGGTGCCGGGCATCGACGCCCACACCGCGAACGCCAGCACCGCGTCGAGGATCAGCGCCAGCGCGGTCACCATCAACGCCCCCACCAACGCGATGTGGAACTCCCGCACCTTGATGCCGTCGATCAGGTACCGCCCCAGACCGCCGAGGCTGGCGTAGGCGGCGATGGTGGCGGTGGCGACGATCTGCAGCGTCGCGGTCCGAAGACCGCCGAGGATCAGCGGCAGCGCGTTCGGGGTCTCGACGCGCAGCAGGATGCGCGTCTCCGTCATCCCCATCGATCTGGCGGCATCAACCACCGCCCGATCCACGTTCGCGATCCCGGAGTACGTGCCGGCGAGCAGCGGCGGGATCCCCAGCAGCATCAGCGCGACGGTGGGTGGCACCAGGCCCAGACCCCACAGCAGCACACCGAGCAGCAGCACACCCAGCGTCGGCAACGCCCTCAACGCGTTGACGCCGGTGACGACGACGAACGTGCCCCGGCCGGTGTGCCCGATCAGCATCCCGATCGGCACCGCGACCAGCACCGAGAAGAACGTCGCGATGACCGTGTACTCCAGGTGTTCACCGATCCGCGCGGCCAAGCCCGCGGGGCCGGCCCAGTTGGACGCGGTGAAGATGAACGAGAGCGCCTGTTCGAGGAAGTTCACGCCACGGCCGCCTTCTGCGCTCTGGTCCAGGGTGTCATGGCCTTGCCCGCCAACATGATCAGCGTGTCGATGACGATCGCCAGCACGAAGATCGCGATGATGCCCGCGATGATCTGGTCACTCTTGTTGGACTGGTAACCCTCGGTGAACCAGGTTCCCAGCCCGCCGATGCCGATCACCGAACCGACAGCCACCATCGAGATGTTGGTGACCGCGACCACCCGCAGGCTGGCGATCAGAACCGGAATGGCCAGCGGCAGCTCCACTTTCAGCATCCGAATCAGGGGTCGGTAGCCGACGGCGGTGGCGGCGTCGCGGACCGGTTCGGGTACCGCGTCCAGGGCCTCGGGCACCGCGCGCACCAGAAGTGCTGTCGTGTAGAGCGTCAGCGCGACGATGACGTTGGCCTCGTCGAGGATGCGCGTCGGGATGATCAGCGGCAGCACAACGAAAAGCGCCAGCGACGGGATCGTGAAGACGATGCTCGCGGTGACGGTCGTCAGCCTGCGCAGCGTCCTGGTGCGCTGCACCACCGCCCCCAGGGGGACCGCGATCAGCAGCCCGAGCACAATCGGGACGAGCGAGAGCCGCAGGTGGATGACCGTCAGCTCCCACCCGTCGTCCAGGTTGCTCAGCAGATAGTTC
Source organism: Mycolicibacterium austroafricanum (assembly GCF_902705885.1). GTDB lineage: Bacteria > Actinomycetota > Actinomycetes > Mycobacteriales > Mycobacteriaceae > Mycobacterium > Mycobacterium vanbaalenii_A. The sequence continues at coordinate 45,429 of NZ_CACSIP010000008.1, forward strand.
ACCGCGAACGCTGCTCTCTCAGCGCGTCGAGTACGTCGTCAGCGAGCACACCGCCGATCGGCTTGCCGCCGGCATCCACTGCCACCCCGAGTCCAGACGGCGAGGACAGCGCGGCGTCGAGCGCCTGCCGCAACGAGTCGTCCGGGCGGAACAGTGAGCCACCTGCAGTCGTGCTGTCGTACAACGACTTTCCCGATCGGTGCAGCGCCACGCCGGCGCCATCGATCCACGCATACGGGGCGCCGTCGGGTCTGGTCACCAGCACCCACTCCCCGTCGCGAAGCTCAAGTGCGTCGACTCCGGCCTCGTCGGTCGACCGGATGTCGTGCATCCGAAGGCCGGTGGCGTGCCGGAACTGCAGCCCCCGGTAGCCGCGGTCGGCACCGATGAACCCGGCGACGAAATCGTTCGCCGGGTTGGACAGCAGCCGCTGCGGTTCGTCGTACTGCTGCAGCACGCCGCCACGCCCGAAGACGGCGACGGTGTCCCCGATCTTGATGGCTTCGTCGATGTCGTGGGTGACGAACACGATGGTCTTGTGCAATTCGCTTTGCAGGCGCAGGATCTCGGTCTGCAGCTCTTCGCGCACCACCGGGTCGACCGCGCTGAACGGCTCGTCCATCAGCAGGATCGGCGGGTCGGCGGCCAGCGCGCGGGCCACCCCGACCCGTTGCTGCTGACCGCCCGACAGCTGCGCCGGGTAGCGGTCGGCGAGCTTGAGATCCAGCCCGACCCGTTCGAGCACCCCCAGTGCGGCCTTGCGGGCCGCGCGTCGCGACTCACCCTTGAGCACAGGCACCGTCGCGACGTTGTCCACCACCCGCAGATGAGGCATCAGACCGGCACTCTGGATGACGTACCCGATACCCAGACGCAGCTTCACCGGATCGACCTTGCTGACGTCCTCACCGTTGACCGTCAGTGTCCCCGACGTCGGCTCGATCATCCGGTTGATCATCCGCATCGAAGTGGTCTTGCCGCAGCCCGACGGACCGACGAAGACCACCAGATTACCGTCAGGAACCACCAGGTCGAGGTCGTCGACGGCTACCGTGCCGTCAGGGTACTGCTTTGTGACACCGGCGAATTCGATCATCGATACCCTCTGCTGCTCACGGCTGGAGCGGTTTGTCGAAGCCCTTGTCCCGTACCCAGTTCTCTGCGGCCTCGTCCGGGTTGATACCGGCGTTGCCCGATGTCTGAGTGTTCAGCGCGATCAGATCCTCGGTCGTCAGCTCCGCCGAGACCGCATCGAGCACGGTCTTGAGTTCGTCGGACTTCTTCTGCGAGCTGACCAGTGGCACCACGTTGGCGGCCAGGAAGTTGTTCTCCGGATCCTCCAGCACCACCAAGTTGTTCTCCTGGATCGCCGGCGACGTGCTGAAGATGTTGGCCGCGGTCACGGTTCCGTCGGTCAGCGCCCGTACGGTGGCCGGTCCGCCGCCGTCGCTGATCGCGATGAAGTTGCTCGGCGCCACGTCCAGTCCGTACTTCTCCCGCAGCCCCGGGATGCCCTCGGCGCGGTTGAGGAACTCCGACGGCCCACCGAACTTCACTTCGGCGGAGTGCGCCGCCAGATCGCCGATCGTCGTGAGGTTCCACCGCTGCGCGGTCTCTTCGCTGACCGCGACGGTGTCCTTGTCCTCGGCCGGCGACGGGTTGAGGATCGACAGGTCACCGGGCAGCGCCCGGAACAGCGCCAGCAGCACGTCATCCGGGGTGGTGACCGTGGTCTCCGGGTCGAAGTACTGCAACAGGTTCCCGGTGTACTCGGGGATCAGGTCGATCGAGTTGTCCTGCACCGCCGGGATGTAGGTCTCCCGGCTACCGATGCCGAACTGCCTGCCCACCGTGAAACCGTTGGCCTCCAGTGCCTGCGCGTAGATCTCGCCGATGATCTTCGATTCCGGGAAGTCGGCCGATCCGACCACGATCGATTTCAGGTCACCGGAGACCTCGCCACCACCCAGCGGGTTCGAACTGCCACACGCGGTGAGTGCAGTCAGCAGTGCCATCAGGCCCACCGATGCCGCGAGCATCCGGTACCGCATTTTCGGTCGGGAACTTCTCACTCGGGCGTCCTTTCGCCTCGACAGGCCTTTCGTGACCATAACTCCATCAGCGTGGAGGTTTCATTCGAAGGGCAAAAGGGCAAAACTGGAGCTATGCCCAGCGAACCGTTCGCGTCAGCGGATCCGCCGCCCGCAGGAGCCCACTCGGACCCTCCGGAAGGCGATCGCGCCGCGCCTCCCCCCGAGTCGGCAGTGAAGTTCACCAGGGCCGCTGCGATGTGGGTGTCCCTGATCCTGGGCTTCCTGGTCCTGATCGTGCTGTTGATCTTCATCGCGCAGAACACCGAGTCGGCGGAGTTCGCCTTCCTCGGCTGGCACTGGTCACTGCCCCTGGGGGTGGCGATCCTGTTCGCGGCGGTGGCGGGCGGGCTGCTCACCGTGGCGGTAGGCGCAGTGCGCATCCACCAGTTGCGCCGCGCGGCGAAGACGAACCTCAAGGCCGGCTTGTAGCGGTCACCGGATCGACACCAGCTGTTCGAGCGAGTCGCGCGGGAGATCGCCGTCGACCGTCGCGGTGACCGTCATGTTGTTCAGCGTGATGGCGCCCTTGTGGTTGTCCAGGAACGCGGTGTCCGCCGCATCGCGGCCGGTCGCGATCCGCACCAGCGACTGCCGCGGCGCCAGGCAGGTGGCATCGACCACCCGCCACTGTCCGTCGACGAACGCCTCGGCCACCGCGTGGAAATCCATCGGCTGGCAGCCCGGTGCGTATACCGAGACCAGCCGGGCAGGCACGTTCACCGCGCGCAGCAGTGCGATCACCAGATGCGCGTAGTCGCGGCACACCCCGGCGCCGGCCAGGACCGTGTCGGCGGCACCGTCGATCGGGTCGCTGGACCCCGGCACGTAGCTCAACCGGGTGCCCACCCAGGACGACACCTTCTCCAGCAGGGTGGTGGTGTCCGCGAACTCGCCGAACTCGGTTGCGGCGAAACCGAAGAACTTGTCGGCCTCGGCGTAGCGGCTGGGCCGCAGGTAAGTCGACAGGTCGATGTCGCGCAGCGGCGCCGGCTCGGCATGGCCGAGCACGGTCGCCGAGTACCGGACCTCGAGATTGCCCGCCGGGGCGTCGAACTTGTGGATCCGGTTGCCGTGCTCGCCCGAGATCTCCTGGACCCCCGAGGGTCCGGTGGCCGGAATCTCCTTGCCGTCCAACACGAAAGTCAGCGACTCAGTGACCTCGGCGCCCGGTTGGGGGGCCACCGCGATCTGGAACTCGAGAGTGGTCGGCGCGGTGATTTCCACGTCCAACTCCGCAGCGACATCACGCTTCATGGCCGCACGCCTTCTTCCTATTCGGGGGAACAGTCTCACGGCGCTTCTTCGGGCCACGCGACTCTCTACCCACGCAGACTAGGAGCGAAACGTCAGGAAAGCTCGGTGAGGCCGGCCGCGACCAGCGGCGCGACCGCCTCCGCCACCTTGTCGGTGTCGTCGGTGACCCCGCTCTCGCGGGCCCGGTAGGCGATCCCCGCCCCGATGATGGCGAGCTTGAAGTAGGCCAGCGCCATGTAGAAGTCCCAGTGGTCCAGTTCCTGACCGGCCGCGCGGGAGTACTTCTCGGCGAGCACCTCGGCCGGCGGGATCAGCTCGCTGGCCCATGCGGCGTCGGCGTGCACGAAGTGGAAGGTCGGGTGCCGGTACACACACATCAGCGCAGCGTCGCTGAGTGGGTCGCCGAGTGTCGACATCTCCCAGTCCAGCACCGCGACCACTTTGGTCGGGTCCTCGGCGTCGAGGATCGTGTTGTCGATGCGGTAGTCGCCGTGCACGATTGCCGACCGGCTCTGCGGAGGCAGTCCCTCGCCGAGCTTGGTGTGCAGCCTGCGAACATCGTCGTCACACGGATCGTCGTCGCGCCTGACCAGGTCCCATTGCGAGCCCCAGCGCCGCACCTGGCGTTCGAGGTAACCGCTGGGCTTGCCGAAATCGCCGAGTCCTACCGCGTCCGGGTCCACCGCGTGCAGGTCGGCGAGCACCGTGATGAGTGCGTCCACGCACGATTCGATGGTGGCCCGGTCGCCGAGCGCCTCGAGCTGTTCGGTGTGGCGCACCACCCGGCCCGGCACATACTCCACCATCTGGAACGGGGCACCCAGCACCGAGTCGTCGTTGCGCATCGCCACCGCACGGGCGACCGGCACCGGAGTCCCGGCCAGCGCCGCGACCACCTTGTATTCCCGGGCCATGTCGTGCGCGGACGGTGTCAGGCCGTGCAGCGGCGGACGGCGCAGCACCCATCGCGACGCGTCGTCGGAGACCAGGAACGTCAGGTTGGACCGACCGCCGGAGACCAGTTCCGCGCGCAGCTCTCCGGAGCGCGGGATCCCGGTCTCGCGCAGGTGTCGATCCAGGGCGGCCAGATCCAGGCCATCGAGATCAGTCACCGGACTTGTCTACCACCTGCAGCTGTCTGCTCTTCGCGCGAGCGCTCATCGCTGCTTTCCGGGGAGCAGGTCCCATACGTGTTCGGTGGCGTTGACTCCGGCGACGGCCAGCCGGCCGGTGCGCGACGACAGCAGCCGGGTCACCGATGCGTAGTCGACGTGGAACGACAGCAGCCGCTCGGTGCCCAGGATCTGGTGCAGCAGCACATTGATCACGCCGCCGTGGCTGAACACCGCGACGGTGTCGTCGTGGGCGGCGGCGGCCACCAGGTCCGCGACGGCCGCGTCGACGCGCCCCAGGAACTCGGCCTCGTCGACACCGCTGGGCAACTTTCCGTTGATCAGCCGCTCCAGCTCTGCCGGGTTCTCCTTCGCGATCTGCTCCACCGGGATGTAGTGGGCGAGGTCGCGGTCGTACTCGGCGAGGCGCTCGTCGACCTCGACCCGCACCCCCAGCGAGTCGGCCAGCGGCTGCGCGGTCTCGATTGCGCGCACCTGGGGGCTACTGACCACCCGCTGGATCGGGAAACGGGCCAGGGCGTCGGGCAACCTGCCGGCCTGCTCGGCGCCTTCGGCGGACAGGTGCGGATCCGAACCCTGCCCGGGTTCGCTGCGCAACGGCAGCGCATGTCGGACGAGAAGCAATTGCACCGTGACACCATATGGCCAATGGACGGATATGCAGATCAGCTGTTCGATCTGACCGACCGGGTGGTGCTGGTCACCGGCGGCAGTCGCGGCCTGGGCCGTGAGATGGCCTTCGCCGCCGCGCGGTGCGGTGCCGACGTCATCGTGGCCAGCCGCAAGTACGACGCCTGCGTGGCCACCGCCGAGGAGATCAGCGCCGCGACCGGCCGGACCGTGTTCCCGTACCAGGTGCACGTCGGGCACTGGGACGAACTCGACGGGTTGGTCGACGCGTGCTACGACCGGTTCGGCCGGGTCGACGTACTGGTCAACAACGCCGGCATGTCTCCGCTCTACGACGAGCTCACCGACGTCACCGAGAGGTTGTTCGACGCGGTGATGAACCTCAACCTGAAGGGCCCGTTCCGGTTGTCGGCGCTGATCGGGGAGCGCATGGTCGCTGACGGCGGCGGGTCGATCATCAATGTCAGCACGCACGGTTCGCTTCGGCCGGACCCGTCCTTCCTTCCCTATGCCGCGTCGAAGGCGGGATTGAACACTCTGACCGAGGGCCTGGCGAAGGCATTCGGACCGACGGTGCGAGTCAACACGTTGATGCCCGGACCGTTCCTCACCGACGTGAGCAAGGCTTGGAAGTTCGACGACACTGCCACGCCCTTTGCGGGCAGTGCGCTGCAACGTGCGGGTGATCCCAGCGAAATCGTCGGTGCCGCATTGTTTCTGATGTCCGACGCATCCAGCTTCACCACCGGCTCCATCTTGCGTGCGGACGGCGGGGCGTGACCAGGACCTACGGGGTGACGATGTTGAAGCCGGGATCGGGCCTGTCGAGCACCCCGACCAGTGACTCGAGTACTGAGGCGTCGCCGGTGATCTCCAGGCCGGGTGAGGTGTTGTCGCCTGCCGCGAGCGCGAGCAGCCGCAGCTTGGTCGCCAGCCGCAGTGTCACCTGTGCCGTGGACTCGTCGGCGGGTGTCTTCCGGTAGACCAGCACTCCGTTGCGCAGGGAGAGGCGGTAGTTGGTGTCGACATCGAGGAACACGACATCGACCGTCAGGTCGAGGTCCCAGGCGCGCGGCCCGTCGACGCTGATCGCCAGCAGGTCGAACATCTGCTCCGGCGAGAGCTGCGCCGCCATCGCCATCGACGTCGCTGTCGGGGTACCGAAGTTGCCGTCCCGCAACTCGGTGCACCCGGCGAGGAAGAAATTGCGCCACGTCGCCGTCTCTGAGCCGTAGGCCAGCTGCTCGAGTGTGTCGGCGTAGAGCTGCCGCGCCCCGGCGTGGTTCTCGTCGGTGAACATCGCATGATCGAGCAGGGTTGCCGCCCAGCGGAAGTCACCGTCGCCGAAGGCTTCGCGGGCGATCTCGACGACACGATCGAGACCGCCCATCGCCGCGACGTACCGCGGTCCGATCGCTTCCGGTGGGTGCGGCCACAGCCGGGCGGGGTTGCCGTCGAACCAGCCCATGTAGCGCTGATAGACGGCCTTGACGTTGTGGCTCACCGAGCCGTAGTACCCGCGAGCGTGCCACGCCTGCTCCAGCGCCGGCGGCATCGCGAAGGTCTCGGCGATCTCGATCCCCGTATACCCCTGGTTGAGCTGACGCAAGGTCTGATCGTGCAGGTATGCGTACAGATCCCGTTGCAGGGAGAGGAATTCGACGATCCGGTCCCTACCCCACGTGGGCCAGTGGTGTGACGCGAACACCACGTCGGCGCGGTCGGCGAAGGTGTCGATGGCCTCGGTGAGGTAACCGGCCCAGCCATGCGGGTCGCGGACCAGCGCCCCGCGCAGCGTCAACAGGTTGTGCAGGTTGTGGGTGGCGTTCTCGGCCATGCACAGCGCGCGGAAGCGCGGGAAGTAGAAGTGCATCTCGGCCGGCGCTTCGGTACCCGGCGCCATCTGGAACTCGATCTCCACCCCGTCAATGGTGTGGGTCTCCCCCGTCTCGCAGATGTCGAGGGTCGGCACGATGATGGCCACCTCACCCGTCGAGGGCGTCTGCCCGAGCCCGCACCCCACCTGACCCCGGGGGCCGCGTTCCAGGACGGCGCCGTACATGTACCCGGCGCGGCGCGCCATCGCCGTTCCGGCGTAGACGTTCTCCTGCACCGCGTGCTCGGTGAAGCCCTCCGGCGCCAGCACCGCGACCTTTCCGGCATCGACGTCGGCCTGGGTCGTCACGCCGAGCACGCCCCCGAAATGGTCGACGTGGCTGTGGGTGTAGATCACCGCCCGGACGGCACGATCGCCGCGATGCTGGCGGTACAGGGCCAGTGCCGCCGCCGCGGTCTCCGTGGACACCAGAGGGTCGATCACGATGATGCCGGTGTCGCCCTCCACGAACGTGATGTTCGACAGGTCGAATCCCCGCACCTGATAGATGCCCTCGACGACCTCGTAGAGCCCCTGCTTGGCCACCAGCGCCGACTGCCGCCACAGGCTGGGGTGCACGCTGGTCGGGGCCTCGCCGTTCAGGAAGGCGTAGGCGTCGTTGTCCCACACCACCCGCCCGTCGGCCGCCTTGATCACGCATGGCTGCTGAGCGGCGATGAACCCGCGGTCGGCGTCGGCGAAGTCCCTGGTGTCGTCGAAGGGTAGAGCGCCCAGATGCTCACGGTGGGCGGCCTCGATGGTTGGAGTCGGCGGGTTGTTCTGCATGTCTGCAGAGATTGCCACGCCGGCGTCGCCCCCGGTGGTTGACTGAGGTAATGGATGTCCGCCGAGTGGTCACCGGGCACAACGCGTCCGGCAGGTCAGTTTTTGTCAGCGACGAGTCCGTCGCGCCACGTAAGCCGGTGCTGTTACCCGGTTCGGAGTTCACCATGCTGTGGGGTGGCGACACGACGCCGCAGTTCCCCGATGACGGATCGATGCCCAACTGGCACAACTACTTTCCCCCCGTCGGCGGATTCCGGTTCTCGATGTTCACGCTGCCGCCCGGCACCGCCGAGGCCAGGACGGACGACCTCAGCACCGAAGAGGCGATCGCCGATGGCGAGCAGAAGCTACCCGGCCTGCTCGGCTACATGGAACTCGACGATCCGGGCATGCACACCACCGACACCATCGACTTCGAGGTGGTCCTTGACGGCACCGTGATCCTCGAACTCGACGACGGGGTCGAGATGACACTGAACCCTGGTGACACCGTCGTCCAGAACGGCACCCGGCACCGCTGGAAGAACCCGGGCGACGTGCCTGCGCGGCTGGCCCTCTTCGTGTGCGGGGCTCACCACGAAAAGGTCAAGCGCCCCGGTTGAGCCAGCGCTGCGCGCGGCGCTTCGACGCCCGTGAGAGCCACGCATCCTGAACGACCTCCCGCAGCTCGGTGACCCCGAGTTCGCCCAACCTGGCGGCGCGGATCAGCACCGACAGGTGCCCGTCGAAGTGCGCCGTGGTGAAGAACGGTGACACCGGGTCCTGAACCAGCGCGAGCTTGTCGGCCTCGGATTCCACCCAGAACACGATCACATCCGGGTAATTCTCCCCGGTGTCCGGATCCACGGCATCCGGGCGCGGTGTGCGGAAGAACACGAAGGACTTGCCGCCCACCTGGTAGATCGGGTTGCCCGCCTTCGGGCCCTCGATCCGGGTCACGTGCGGCATCGACGAGGCGATCTCGTGGACGTCCGCCTCGGTGGCGGGCCGGTCACGCATTGCGGTCCAACCGGTGCAGCTCCACGCCGGTCAGCTCACCGTCCGCCACGGTGGCAGTCATGTACGTGCAATGGGGCTGACGGCGGCGGTCGGTCGGCGAACCCGGATTGAGGAGCCGCAGACCGGATTTCGAGAGTCCGTCCCAGGGGATGTGGCTGTGTCCGAACACCAGCACATCGGTGTCCGGGTACATCTTCGCCATCCGTTCGTCGCGACCGGTCGAGACACCCGTCTCGTGGGTGACGGTGAAACGGAGCCCGCCGAGCACCACGTCGGCGCGCTCGGGCAGCCGAGTTCGCAGCTCGTCGCCGTCGTTGTTGCCCCAGCAGGCCACCAACCGCCGGGAGCGGGCCTCCACCGCGTCGAGCAGTTCCGGCGCCATCCAGTCACCGGCGTGGATCACCACGTCGGCGGCGTCGACCTCGTCCCAGACCACTGCTGGCAGGTCGCGCGCCCTGGTCGGGACATGCGTGTCGGCGATCAGCAGCAGGCGCACGTCACCATCTTCACCGAGTGTGTACTCAGCGCGTCGGACGGCCCCGAATTCCGCTCTGGCCGCACACTAGGCGCGGCTCGTGTGTGTGCGCCCGAAGGGATTCGAACCCCTAACCTTCTGATCCGTAGTCAGATGCTCTATCCGTTGAGCTACGGGCGCTTACATGTTCAGTTGTACGCGGAGGCGAGAGGATTTGAACCTCCGGTCCGCTTTAAGACGGACAACTCATTAGCAGTGAGTCCCATTCGGCCGCTCTGGCACGCCTCCCGACGTTTACCGCCGCTGGATGAGAGTACACAGGGGCCACCTCGGGAGGCAAAGCAGATGCAGGGGGTGCGGGCGCGGGCCATAAACTGATCGGGTGTCCGTCCGCCTACGCCCCGAGCTCGCCGATATCCCCGCCTACACCCCGGGCAGAACGGTGCCGGGCGCGATCAAGATCGCCAGCAACGAGACGGTGCACGGACCGTTGCCCAGCGTGCGGGCCGCGATCGCGACGGCCATCGACGGCATCAACCGCTACCCCGACAACGGATACGTCGAGCTCAAGGAGCGCCTGGCCAAGCACGTCAACTTCGCGCCGGAGCACATCTCCGTGGGATGCGGTTCGGTCAGCCTGTGTCAGCAGTTGATCCAGATCACCTCCACCGTCGGCGACGAGGTGCTCTTCGGCTGGCGCAGCTTCGAGATCTACCCACTGCAGGTCCGCACCGCCGGCGCCACCCCGGTGCAGGTGCCGCTGACCGACCACACCTTCGACCTGGACGCGATGCTCGCCGCGATCACCGACCGCACCCGGCTGGTCTTCGTCTGCAACCCGAACAACCCGACCAGCACCGTCGTCGACCCCGACGCGCTGGCACGGTTCATCGAGGCGGTGCCGTCCCACATCCTGGTGGTTCTCGACGAGGCCTACATCGAGTACATCCGCGACGGGTTGGTGCCCGACAGCTTCGGCCTGGTCCGCGCCCACAGCAATGTGGTTGTGCTGCGGACGTTCTCGAAGGCCTACGGGCTGGCCGGGCTGCGCATCGGCTACGCGGTCGGCGATCCGGACATCATCACGGCGCTGTCCAAGGTCTACGTGCCGTTCACCGCCACCACCGTCTCGCAGGCCGCCGCGATCGCGTGCCTGGACGCCGCCGACGAACTGCTGGCCCGCACCGACGCCGTCGTCGCCGAACGCGCCAGGGTCACCACGGCGCTGCACGCCGCCGGATACGAGCTGCCGCCCTCACAGGCCAACTTCGTCTGGCTCCCGCTGGTCGGCCGCGCCCAGCAGTTCGCCGCCGACGCCGCCAACAACCGCATCATCGTGCGGCCCTACGGCGAGGACGGCGTGCGGGTCACCGTCGCCGCCCCCGAGGAGAACGACGCGTTCCTCGAATTCGCCCGAAGCTGGATTGGATAGGACGCAGATGACTACGACTTTCAGTGCTCGCCAGAAGTTCGACAGCCTGACCCAACGAACCGACCGGATCGACGACACCGAACTCGACAACTTCTGGTCCACACTCGCCCCCGCCGACATCGACTTCATGATCGGCGAGTGGAAGGGCGGTGAGTTCGACACCGGGCACAAGGCCAACGGGTTCATGAACCGGCTGAACTGGTTCGGCAAGACGTTCCACTCCGCCGCCGACGCCAAGCCGCTGGTCTGCCTCGACGCCGACGGCAACAAGTACTCCAACACCGAGGCGATGAACGGCGAGGCCAGCCTGTGGATGGAGGAGTTCCGCGGCGAGATGGTGGCGTCGATGGTCTACGACGGAAGGCCCGTGCACGACCATTTCAAGGTCGTCGACGACAACGCCGTCATCGGCATCATGAACGGCAAAGGTGCGCTGGACACGACCTCGGGCACCCCTCGCCACCTCTACTTTTACCTCGAAAGGGTCTAGCCGCATATCGTGGCGGCAATGAAGACGCATGCACGGGTGACGACGGCAGCGGTGGTCGGTCTCGGAATCGTCCTCGGCGCGACGACCGCGTGCCAGCAGACCACCGAGGGCACGGTCGCGCAGACCACCGAGCCGGGTCCACCGCTGACGTCGTCGCCGACGACCGGCAGCCGCGCCCCGGGCGTCCCCGGCCTTCCGGACATCCGGATACCGAACATTCCGCTTCCGACGCGGAACACCGACGTCCCCACGGTCCCGGCACCGGCGAACTCGCTGGAGATGAGATGTGAAGAGTTCAGCGAACTCGACGAGGCCACCAGGGTGGCGGTGATACGGGAGATCCTCGCCCAGGAGAACAACCCGTTGGGCCCCGACGGTGAGTTCGTGGGACAGATCCTGGCCGACGCTGCCTGTCAGTTCCTGCCGAGCGCAAAGGTCAGCGAGGTACTGATGGGCGGCTAGCCAGAGTCACTGGCTAGCCTTTGGCTCCATGGGCAACGCATACGAGTCAGTAACCGTCGCGATCGCCGACCACGTCGCCCAGGTGACGCTGATCGGCCCGGGCAAGGGCAACGCGATGGGTCCGGCGTTCTGGGCCGAACTCCCCGTGGTCTTCGGCGAGTTGGACGCCGACCCCGACGTGCGGGCGATCGTGCTGACCGGGTCGGGCAAGAACTTCAGCTACGGCCTCGACCTGGCCGCGATGGGCGACACTCTCTCGCCGATGCTGGCCGAGGGCGCGCTGGCCAGACCGCGTGCGGAGTTCCACACGCGGCTGAAGACGATGCAGCAGGCCATCACGGCGGTCGCGGACTGCCGCACCCCGACCATCGCCTCGGTGCACGGCTGGTGCATCGGCGGCGGCGTCGACCTGATCTCCGCGGTCGACATCCGCTACGCCAGCGCCGACGCAAAGTTCTCGGTGCGCGAGGTCAAGCTCGCGATCGTCGCCGACGTCGGCTCGCTGGCCCGGCTGCCGTTGATCCTGTCCGACGGGCATCTGCGCGAACTGGCGTTGACGGGCAAGGACATAGACGCCGCACGCGCCGAGAAGATCGGCCTGGTCAACGACGTGCACCCGGACGCCGAGGCCTCACTGGCCGCTGCACGCGCCACCGCCGCCGAGATCGCCGCCAACCCGCCGCTGGTGGTGCAGGGCATCAAGGACGTGCTCGACGAGCAGCGGACCGCCGACGTGTCGGCCAGCCTGCGTTACGTCGCGGCGTGGAACTCCGCGTTCCTGCCATCCAAGGACCTCACCGAGGGCGTCACCGCGATGTTCGAGAAGCGGCAGCCGAACTTCACCGGCGAGTGAGTGCAGACAGCGGTGGCGGAGGGATTTGAACCCCCGGTCGGTGTTAGCCGACTCTCGCTTTCAAGGCGAGTGCATTAGGCCGCTCTGCCACGCCACCGCGGGACAGTCTAGACGCGGCCGATCTTGGCCGAGGGCACCCCGGACTTCAGCGGCTCGCTGATCCGCCGGCAGTTCTCACCCATCGCCGAGATCTGCGCACGGGTCAGCTTGTCGAGGAAGTGGCTGCGGACCGCCCCGCCGTAGGTCTGCATCGCCGCGCTGAGGGATTCCCTTCCCTCGGCGGTGATCCGGGCGACGACACCGCGACCGTCGTCGGGACTGGCACCGCGAACGACCAGTCCCTGTTTCTCGAGCCGGTGGATCTGACGCGTCACCCTGCTCGGCAGCGACATCAACGCCTCCGCCAGGTCCCCCATCCGGGCCGAACCCGTCGACGACCTCGCCAGCAGGTCCAGTAGTCGCACGTCGTTCAGCGTGAGCCGGTGTTCATCCACCAGCGTTCTGTTCATGGTCGCGTACATCCTCAACCCGGCGTCGAGAAAGTTCTGCCATGCGCGTTGTTCAGCAATGTCAAGGCCTGGCGTATCGCTCGCCGTGCGCCCCCCGATGATCCCCTCCATCTGCACATAGTAGGGCGGCACCCGGTATTGCTGCTATCGGAAACACGGTGTGTTTCTGCAGGGTAGTAGCGTTGTGCGGATGTTTGCGATCGTGGCCGAATCCGCTGACCGACTCACCTGGCAACCGGCGCCGGACGTTGCACCCGCACCCGGCGAAGTCCTCATCAAAGTTGCCGCGGCCGGGGTCAACCGCGCCGACCTGCTGCAGGCCGCAGGCAAGTACCCACCGCCACCCGGAGCCAGCGACATCATCGGCCTCGAAGTGTCGGGGACGATCGAGGCTGTCGGCGACCACGTCGCCCACTGGTCGCCGGGGCAACAGGTCTGCGCTTTGCTGGCAGGCGGCGGATACGCTGAGTACGTCGCCGTTCCCGCCGGCCAGGTGATGCCCGTGCCCGGCGGGTTGGAGCTTGCACACGCGGCGGCGTTGCCCGAGGTGGCCTGCACGGTCTGGTCGAACCTGGTGATGACCGCCGGGCTGCGCGCCGCACAGCTGGTGCTCGTCCACGGCGGGGCCAGCGGCATCGGTACCCACGCGATCCAGGTGGCCCGCGCACTGAACTGCCGGGTCGCCGTCACCGCCGGTTCGCGCAACAAGCTCGACCTGTGCGCCGAGCTGGGCGCCGAGATCACCATCGACTACCGCAACGCGGACTTCGTCGACGTGGTCCGCAGCGCTGGTGGCGCCGACGTCATCCTCGACATCATGGGAGCGGTCTACCTGGACCGCAACGTCGACGCGCTCGCCGACGACGGCCGGCTGGTCATCATCGGGATGCAGGGCGGCGCCAAGGCGGAGCTGAACATCGCCAAGTTGCTCGGCAAACGGGGCGGAATCATCGCGACCGCTTTGCGGTCCCGCCCGGTCGAAGGACCGGGAGGCAAGAGCGACATCGTCGCCCGCGTGGTCGACGACGTGTGGCCGATGGTGGCCGACGGCCTGGTCCGGCCGGTGATCGGCGCAGAGTTCCCGATCGCCGAGGCTCAGGCCGCCCACGAGCTGCTCGCCTCGGGGGACGTGTCGGGCAAAGTGCTTCTGCGCGTTGATGTCTAGCCGGTGACGGGCGGCTTCAGCCGAGCGACGCCAACGCCCGCACCAGTTGGTCGACCTCGGCGGTGGTGCTGTAGTGGGCCAGGCCGACGGTCACCGCGCCTCCGATGTCGTTGACGCCGATCACGTCCAGCACACGCGAACTCGCGTTTGCTATCGCCAAGATGCCGTTGTCGGCCAACCGCTGCACGACGCGCTCGGCGGGTACGTTCTCGATGGCGAAGCTGAGCACCGGAATGCGCATCTCCGGGCCGCCGATCACCATGGCCGTCGGCAGCGAGCGCAGCGACGACAGCAGGTAGTCGAACAGTCCGCTCATGTAGGACTGGGCGGACTGCATCGACACCGACAGCCGCTCGCGCCGGGTTCCCTGTACCGAATCCTCAAGGTTGGCAAGGTATTCGATGCTCGCGACCAGGCCTCCGAGCAGACCGAACTGATGCGATCCCAGCTCCAGCCGGGCCGGTCCGGTGGCGTAGGGGTTCAGCGACACCGACCCGAACGCCTCGATCACCGAAGGGTCGCGGAACACCAGCGCACCGATCGGCGGACCGCCCCACGCGATGGCGTTCACCGCGACCACATCGGCATCGATCTCGTCGATGTCGATCAGCCGGTACGGCGCCGCGGCGGAATGGTCGACCACCACCAGCCCACCGACCTCGTGCACCAGTTTCGTGACCTCGCCGAGCTCGGTCACCGTCCCCAACGTCGAAGAGGCAGAAGTGATTGCGACCAGGCGGGTGGGGCGCGTCACCAGGTTTTCCCATTGCCAGGAGGGCAGCTCACCGGTCTCGATGTCGACCTCGGCCCACTTCACCTTGGCGCCGTAGCGGTTCGCGGCACGCAGCCACGGTGCGATATTCGCCTCGTCGTCGAGGCGGGTCACCACCAGCTCGTAGCCCAGCCCGACGCGTCCGGACGCAGCTTCGGCCAGCGACGTCAGCAGCACCGCGCGGTCCGGCCCGAGCACCACTCCGGCCGGATCGGCATTGACCAGGTCCGCCACCGCCTGGCGGGCAGCGGCGAGCACCGCCGCGCTGCGCCGGGCGGACGGGTGCGGGCCCGACGGTGTCGGCATCGAGCCCCGGAACGCCGTGGTCACGGCCCGGCTGACGGAATCGGGCAGCAGCATGCCGTGCTGGGCGTCCAGATGAACCCAGCCATCGCCCAGCGACGGGTGCAAACCGCGCACCCGGGCGACGTCGTATGCCATGCCAGCCACCTTATTGCGTCAGTGAATTCCGCCGTACCAGCGCAAACAGCGCCGACTCGGCGGATGCCCGACCTTGCATCCTGCTGCCCGCGCCGAGACGGAACGGGTCATCTGCGCAGCCATACTAGTCCAGCGAGCTCCGGGTGCGGAGTGCAAGTGGCGCCATTGTTGCTGGTGGCCGGCACGGCAACCGGTATCCGACGTAGCCGACGGCGGCTGCCCGTCGCCACGCAATGGGGAACCGCCCCGTTCGCTGCCCTCCGGCCGCCGGATGGGCACGCGCCGGCGGATTGCTCTCGGTGTCCGAATTGAGGTTCTGCAGGGTTTGCGGGGTTCGGCGCGCCCCCGCAGTGCTGGACAAGTCGCGGTGGTGGGGGAAGATCACCTGTGAAACAGACCGAGGACGGCAGGGCCCACATCGACCCGGGAGTGGGAACCCAGCCGCAGTCGACAAGCGATGTTGGGGCACTCTAAGGGACATGACAAGCAACACCGACGACGACAACATCGAGATCATCGGCGGGGGACCCGACGACGCGGGTGATGCGGACATGCTGCAGAGCGACGGGAAGTCGCTGACCGACCTGGTCGAACAGCCCGCCAAGGTGATGCGGATCGGCACGATGATCAAACAACTGCTGGAAGAGGTCCGTGCGGCCCCGCTGGACGAGGCCAGCCGCGGTCGGCTGCGCGACATCCACCACACCAGCATCCGCGAGCTGGAGGAGGGCCTGGCCCCTGAGCTCCGCGACGAGTTGGAGCGGCTGACGTTGCCGTTCACCGAAGACGCCATCCCGTCGGACGCCGAACTGCGGATCGCGCAGGCACAGCTCGTCGGCTGGCTCGAGGGGCTGTTCCACGGCATTCAGACCGCGCTGTTCGCCCAGCAGATGGCGGCCCGCCAGCAGCTCGAGCAGATGCGGGGCGCGCTGCCGCCCGGCGTGAGCGTGCCGGGGCAACGCGGTCCGGGGCATCCCGGCACCGGTCAGTATTTGTGAGCCCGAGGTGGCCACTCCCCCCGACCCGCAGTTTCACTCCGCGCCGCGCATCGAGACGCGCAACGCGTGGGTGGAGTTCCCGATCTTCGACGCCAAGGCGCGCTCGCTGAAGAAGGCGTTCCTCGGCAAGGCGGGCGGCGCCATCGGGCGCAACGACTCCAACGTCGTCGTCATCGAGGCGCTGCGCGACATCACGATGTCGCTTGAGATGGGCGACCGGGTCGGGCTCGTGGGACACAACGGCGCAGGCAAGTCGACGCTGCTGCGGCTACTGTCGGGCATCTACGAACCGACACGGGGCATGGCGACGGTGCGCGGGCGCGTCGCGCCGGTGTTCGATCTGGGCGTCGGAATGGACCCGGAGATCTCCGGGTTCGAGAACATCCTGATCCGCGGCCTGTTCCTCGGGCAGACCCGCAAGCAGATGCTGGCCAAGGTCGATGAGATCGCCGAGTTCACCGAGCTCGGCGACTATCTGTCGATGCCGCTGCGCACGTACTCGACCGGCATGCGCGTCCGCCTCGCGATGGGGGTGGTGACCAGCATCGACCCGGAGATCCTGCTGCTCGACGAGGGGATCGGCGCCGTGGACGCGGACTTCCTGAAGAAGGCCCAGACCCGGCTGGCGGCGCTGGTGGAACGTTCCGGCATCCTGGTGTTCGCCAGCCACTCCAACGACTTTCTGGCACGGTTGTGCAAGACCGCGATGTGGATCGACCACGGCACCATCAAGATGTCGGGCGAGATCGAGGACGTGGTGCGGGCCTACGAGGGTGAGGACGCCGCACGTCATGTGCGCGAGGTCCTGGAAGAGACGGCGCACACCCATGAGTGATGAGCGCTTGCGCGAAGAGCGGATAATCGCGGTCGTCGTCACCCACCGCCGCCCCGACGAACTCGCCAAGTCGTTGGACGCGGTCTGTTCCCAGAGCAGGCGACCCGACCACCTGATTGTGGTGGACAACGATCACGACGAGAGAGTCCGTGATCTGGTTGCCGGACAACCGATCCCGACGACCTACCTCGGGTCCCAGCGAAACCTCGGCGGTGCGGGCGGATTCGCGCTGGGGATGCTGCACGCGTTGAGCCTGGGCGCGCAGTGGGTCTGGTTGGCCGACGACGACGGGCGCCCGCAGGACACCGAGGTGCTGGCCACGCTGCTGGCGTGCGCCGAGCGGCACGGCCTGGCGGAGGTCTCACCGATGATCTGTGACCTCGACGATCCCGCGCGGCTCGCGTTCCCGCTGCGCCGCGGGCTCAAGTGGCGCCGACTGGTCAGCGAGCTGCGCACCGAGTCGGTGCTTCCGGACCTGATGCCGGGCATCGCGCACCTGTTCAACGGCGCGCTGTTTCGTGCCGGCACGCTCGAGGCTGTCGGCGTGCCCGACCTGCGGCTGTTCTTCCGGGGAGACGAGACCGAACTGCACCGCAGGCTGCTGCGCTCGGGGCTGCCCTTCGGTACCTGCCTGCACGCGGTCTACCTGCACCCGCAGGGCGGCGACGAGTTCAGGCCGATCCTGGGCGGGCGCATGCACGCGCAGTACCCCGACAACCCGACCAAACGGTATTTCACCTACCGCAACAGGGGTTATCTGCAATCCCAGCCCGGAATGCGCAAGCTGGTGCTCCAGGAGTATCTGCGCTACGGCTGGTATTTTCTGGTGACCGAACGCGACCCTGCCGGGCTGCGCGAGTGGATTCGATTGCGGCGCTTGGGCCGACGCGAGAGATTCTTCCACGGCGACGGGAAAAACAGCTCATGACGATCTTGGACGCCGCCGCGAACTCCCGAACGTTCAAGCGGGCGTGGGGTGACCTGATCGCCGGCTTCGGTAAACGCGAACTGTGGCTGCACCTGGGCTGGCAGGACATCAAGCAGCGCTACCGGCGCTCGGTTCTCGGCCCGTTCTGGATCACCATCGCCACCGGCACCACCGCGGTGGCGATGGGCGGTCTGTACTCGGTGTTGTTCAAACTCGAACTGTCCGAGCATCTTCCGTACGTCACGCTGGGCCTGATCGTCTGGAACCTGATCAACGCGTCGATCCTCGAGGGCGCCGACGTGTTCATCGCGAACGAGGGCCTGATCAAGCAACTGCCGACCCCGCTGTCGGTGCACGTCTACCGCCTGGTGTGGCGGCAGATGATCCTGTTCGCGCACAACATCATCATCTTCGTGATCATCGCCATCATCTTTCCCAAACCGTGGCAGTGGACGGACCTGACGTTCATCCCGGCGCTGGCGCTGATCGCATTGAACTGCGTGTGGGTGGCGCTGTGCTTCGGCATTCTGGCGACCCGTTACCGCGACATCGGGCCACTGCTGGCCAGCCTGGTGCAGCTGTTGTTCTTCATGACGCCGATCATCTGGAACGAGTCGACTCTGCGCAGCCAGGGCGCCGGGGACTGGGCCAGGATCGTCGAGCTGAACCCGCTGCTGCACTACCTCGATATCGTCCGCGCCCCACTGCTGGGCGCCGAACAGGAGCTGCGGCACTGGGTGGTGGTCGTGTCGCTGACGATCATCGGGTGGATCTTCGCCGCCCTGGCGATGCGCCAGTACCGGGCGCGGGTGCCCTACTGGGTGTAGTGCTCGTCGGGTTCCGGGCCGAAGACGAACCGCCGCCCGGTAAGCGTCTCGGGCGTGATGCGCACAAAGCGCAGCTTCTGGGTGGCAACCCAGGGGTAGAGCCCGGCATGCCTGGCCTCTTCGATTTCGGCCGAGCCGGACAGCGCATGGGCTGTGCCGCGCACCACTACGCTCCAGCCTTCGGCGACGTTGTGGTCGTCGGCCTCGAACACCACGTGTTCGTTGAGCACCGAGGTCAACAGCTTGGTGCCTTCGGCGGTGCGAAACAGCAGCGTTTTGTGCTGGACCACGAAGTTGACGGGGAAGATCTCGGTCCACCCGCCCACGGTCGTCACGAGTCTGCCCAGCGAAATACCGGACAGCAGAGCCCAGCTTTCGTCCTCGGTGAGCTCGGTGACCGGTGCGTCGGGTGCGCTTGTCGCGTCCATGCCCACGATGGTCGTCGGCGCCGGTCAGCCGTCCTAGGGTCCAATGGCACTTCCCGGTGGTGCCGTCCGTTGTCGAAGCATGAGCCTCCCGCCATAGTCGCCGGCGACAGCAGCGACGACGATCTGCGCACCGGAGCGGGTCTGCACGGTGCCGACGGTAATCGTCAGCGCCGCGGCGGGGGCGTCCGTACCGCCGCGTTGATCCGGTTCCAGGCGTTGATCGTGACAGCCATCGAGATCACCTGCCCGAGTTCCCGGTCGGAGAACACCGCGGCGGCCTGCGCGTAGACATCATCGGACACCCCGCCGTGACCGAGTTCGGTGATTGCCTCGGTGATCGCCAGCGCCGCGCGCTCCCGCTCGCTGAAGAGCTCCCCCGCCTCTGCCCACGCGGCGAGGACATCGAGCTTCTGTTCGGCCACGCCGTGCTTGCGCGCATCGCGGGTGTGCATGTCGAGGCAGAACGCGCAGTGGTTGAGCTGCGAGGCACGGATCTTGATCAGCTCGCCCAGCTCAGGGTCGAGGTCCTTGGCGGCCGCCGCGGACAGCGTCATCATCGCGTCGTACAACTCGGGTGACGCCTTGTAGATCTTGAGCCGGCCCGGGGTGGTCAGTGTCTGTGTCATACCGACGACGCTAGTACCGAATATCCCGCGTCAGTGGTTCAATCCGGATGTGACTTCATGGGCCAATTCGGGCAGCCGCGACCTGCACCTGGACCTGCGGGGGTCGCTCGTGCCCGGTGCCCGGGGAACCAAGGACGCGCTGAGCGCGGCGCTGCGCGAGGCGGCCCGGTCGGGTCGGCTCACCCCGGGGACGATGCTGCCGCCGTCCCGCACCTTGGCCTCCGACCTGGGCGTGGCCCGCAACACGGTCGCCGAGGCCTACGCCGAGCTCGTCGCCGAGGGCTGGCTGGCGTCGCGGCAAGGTGCGGGTACCTGGGTGGTCAACACCGTCCGCCCCGACGTGACACCGCGGTCCCGCGGCATCCGCGTCGCGCCGGTGCACAACCTGATGCCGGGATCTCCCGACGTCTCGGAGTTCCCCCGCAGCCAGTGGGTGGCGTGCACCCGCCGGGCACTCGCGCACGCACCCAGCGACGCGCTGCGGATGGGCGACCCGCGCGGCCGGCCCGAGCTGCGCCACGCGCTGGCCGGGTACCTGGCGCGTGCCCGGGGAGTTCGCACGTCGCCGGAATCCCTCGTGATCTGCTCGGGCGTCCGTCAGGGGGTGGAGCTCCTGGCGCGCGCGTTGGGCGGGCCGATCGCGGTCGAGTCCTACGGGCTGTTCCTGTTCCGTGAGGCCATCGCAGCGCTGGGGGTGCCGACGGTGCCGATCGGCGTCGACGACGACGGCGCTGTCGTCGATGAACTCGACCGGCTCGACGTGCCTGCGGTGCTGCTGACCCCGGCACACCACAACCCGTTGGGGATGCCGTTGCACTCCTCACGACGCACTGCAGTCGTCGAATGGGCGCAGCGCACAGGCGGTTTCGTCCTCGACGACGACTACGACGGCGAGTTCCGGTACGACCGTCAACCCGTCGGCGCACTGCAGCCCCTGCGTCCGGAGAAGGTGGCCTACCTGGGCTCCACCAGCAAGAGCCTGTCGCCGTCCCTGCGGCTCGGCTGGATGGCGCTGCCCGACGCGCTGGTGGATCCCGTGATCGACGCGGCGGGCGGTCAGCAGTTCTCCGTCGACGCCATCGCCCAGCTCACGTTGGCCGAGTTCCTCGTCGGCGGCTACTACGACCGCCACATCCGACGGATGCGGGCCCGCTACCGGCGCCGCAGGGACGCGCTGGTCTCGGCGCTGTCACCATTCGAGATCGGGATCGGCGGGTTGGCTGCCGGGGTGAGCGTCCTGCTGACCCTTCCCGACGGAGCGGAGGCCGAAGTGCTCCACCGGGCAGGTGCGGCCGGGATTGCACTGCAAGGGCTGTCGCTGATGCGTCACCCCGACGCCGGTGCCGACCATTCCGATCCCGACGGTGTGATCGTCGGTTTCGCCGCTCCGGCCGAGCACGCTTTTGCGCCCGCCGTCTCCGCGTTGTGTGATGTCCTGCGGGCCAGCGGGCTGTAGCGGAACGACAAAAGGGGCGCCCCGGGGGAAGGGCGCCCCTCTTGTGGTCGGTGCTACTTGACGTCGACGAAGACGACGTTGCCGGTGGTTTCGAGGACCTTGTCGTCGCCCTGGGCGTCCCAGACGTACTCGCGGATGGGCTGGCCCTGGCGGACCGAGACGACCTCGGCGTTGTCGAGTGCGGTCGATCCCTGGCGGTTGACGATGACGCGGTTGCCGTCGGCTTCGAGCGCGGCGATGGTGTCCGCTGCGCTGTTTCCCGAGGGGGCGGCGGCGGCGGGTGCGGCCAAGCCGACAAGGGCGGCGGCGAATCCGGCGGCGGCGGCGGTGATGGCGGTGGTGGCGGTGAAGTTCTTCATTGTTCTGCTCTTCCCTATGTGTTGGGTCGGAGCCGTGGAGCGAATCGCGCGGTTTCGACGTTCGGTGGTGCTTTTTTGTCGTTCTGGTGGCTTAAACCAGCAGGTCAGGGGTTTAATTCCGATGGCAGTAATTGAACGGTCGCTGGCAGAAACACAACGGTGAAACTTGTAGGTGGATCGAACCAGTGTTCGGGTCATATTCGTTCGTTGAACTCTCCGAGGCCGCGGAACTGGGCGGACTGAGCGACGCTGAGCTCGTCAACGCGGTGGCGGGGTGGGCGGAAACGCCGCGTGTGCGCGCAAGTTGGTGCGCCGACGTGCCTGCCGAGGACCACGCGCTCAGATCTGTTGAGATGGAGGGCTACACACCTCGAATGCGGGTGGGAATCCACACCGCATGTCCGCAGCGCCTTGGCTCGGACTGGCTCGGCATCGACGTGACTTGCTGCGGGGACGGACGCAAAAGGAAAGGGGCACCTCCGGGTGGAGATGCCCCTTTCTGCTCTGTCGGGTTACTTGACATCGACGAACACCACGTTGCCGGTGGTTTCGAGGACCTTGTCGTCGCCCTCGGCGTCCCAGACGTACTCGCGGATGGGCTGGCCCTGGCGGACCGAGACGACCTCGGCGTTGTCGAGTGCGGTCGATCCCTGGCGGTTGACGATGACGCGGTTGCCGTCGACCTCGAGCGCGGCGATGGTGTCGGCTGCACTGTTTCCCGAGGGGGCCGCTTTCGGGGGCCAGGGCCCGGCGGCGGCGGGGCCGGCCAGCCCGATGAAGGCGGCGGTGAATCCGGCGGCGATGGCGGTGACGGTGGTGGCGGCGGTGAAGTTCTTCATTGTTCTGCTCCCTAGATGTTCGACGTTTTGCTGTCTTCTTGCGGTTCTGGTGGCTCAAACCAGCAGGTCAGGGGTTTAATTCCGGTGGCAGGAATTGCACGGCCGCTGGCAGAAACACATCGACGAAACTTGTCGGTGGGTCGAACTAGTGTTCGAAGTATGTTCGATGGAGGGCTCCCCGAGACCGCGGACCTGGCCGCGCTGAGCGACGCCGAACTGATCGACGCCGCCCTCGGGTGGGCACGCACGGAGAACGCCGCGTGTGCCCGCAAGTTGGCGGTGATGGCCGAGATCTTCGTCCGCCGCACCGCCCTGCCAGCCGGGGACCGGGAATCGTGGTGGATCGACCCGGAGGCAGCGGTGGTCGCTGAGTTGGCAGCCGCCCAGACCATTACCCGCTCGTTGGCCTCGCATCAGGCCCACCGCGGGGTAGCGCTGCGCGACCGGCTGCCCAAAGTCGCGGCACTGTTCGAAGCCGGGCTGATCAGCGAGATGCTGGTGCGGGCCATCGTGTGGCGCACGTACCTGATCGAAGACCCCGCGGTGATGACCGCCGTGGACGCCGAGTTGGTTGAGCGGATCGGGGTGTGGGGGGGCGTTGTCGATCAAGAAGACCGCACAGGCCATCGACGAGCTGATCGAACGCCACGATCCCGGCGCGTTGCGCCGCGCCCGCGACGGCGTCCCAAACCGTGATGTGCAGTTCGGCTCCCCGGGAGACCCGCCCGGTTACACCAGCCTGTGGGCCCGGCTGTTCAGCGCCGACGCCGCCCTGGATGAGAAGTGCGTGCAGGAGATGGCTTACAGCGTGTGCGACCGCGACCCCCGCGGCGCTGAGGAACGCCGCGCTGACGCACTCAGCGCGCTGATCCAGCAGACCACGATGAGCTGCCTGTGCGGCGACGCCGACTGCGAGGCCACCCGCGGCAATCCCCCCGACAAGAACACCATCATCTACATCGTCGCCGACCGCGACACGATCACCGCCGAAACCGACAGCGGTGATGCTGGCGATCCCAGCGACGGCGGACCTGGCGACGGCGATCCGGGCCAAGGCGGTCCCGGTGATGGCGGCGATCCCGTCGGGGAGGACGGTGACGAGAGCGGTCCCGAATCCTGCGCCCCGGCTGCGCCGGCGTTCGTGTTCGGGGCCGGGATCCTGCCCGCGGTGCTGCTGAGCCCGCTGATGGCCCGCGCCCGGATCCGCACCGTCAGCCAACCCGGCGGCGCCCTACCCGAAACGCGTTACATCCCCTCCCGCGCTCTGGCCGACTTCATCCGGTGCCGCGACCTGACCTGCCGGTTCCCCGGCTGTGACGCCCCGGCCACCGACTCCGACATCGACCACACCGTCCCCTACCCGGTCGGCCCCACCCACGCGTCCAACCTCAAATGCCTATGCCGGTTCCACCACCTGCTGAAAACCTTCTGGACCGGCGCCACCGGCTGGCAGGACCGACAACTGCCGGACGGCACCATCATCTGGACGAGCCCCACCGGCCACACCTACACCACCCACCCCGCGGGTGCAGCCCTGTTCCCCGCTCTGGGCCCAGCCACCCCGGTCCTGTGGGACGGCGACCCACCCCGCAACACCAACACCGAACATCGCGGCGCCATGATGCCCCGCCGCCGACACAACCGCGCCCAGAACCGTGCCCGCGCCATCACCGCCGAGCGGCGCCTCAACGACGACCTCGTCGCCGAGCACAACAGACCACCGCCCTTCTGACGCGGGGGCGTCGCACCCCAGCCCGTAAGCTGCCCGGGTGGCAGAGCCCCCGATATCACCACAGCTGAGCCTCAAGACGCAGGTCTGGCGGTTCGTCGCGACGGGCGGGCTGGCTGCCGTCGTGGACTTCACCCTGTACGTGGCACTGCTGGCGGCGGGCCTGCACGTCAACGTCGCCAAGACCCTCAGCTTCATCGCCGGGACCACCACCGCCTATCTCATCAACAGGCGGTGGACCTTCCAGGCGCCGCCGAGCACCGCCCGGTTCGTCGCGGTGGTCGTGCTCTACGCCGTGACGTATGCCGTCCAGGTCGGCATCAACTACATCTTCTACATGGAGTTCGACGACAAGCCCTGGCGGGTGCCGGTCGCGTTTGTCATCGCCCAGGGCACAGCCACCGTGATCAACTTCCTGGTCCAGCGGACCGTCATCTTCCGCCTGCGCTGACCACGGGAAGCCAAGCGGTACCCTCTGTGACGATGTTGAGCACCGATTTCCCGACGACCGCGAAGCGGCTGACCGGCTGGGGCCGCACCGCCCCGTCGGTGGCGCAGGTGCTGTCGACTCCGGATCCGGACGTCATCGTCAAGGCGGTGACCCAGGTCGCCGACACCGACAGTCCCCGAGGTGTGGTCGCACGGGGACTGGGGCGCTCCTACGGCGACAACGCGCAGAACGGCGGCGGCCTCGTCATCGACATGAGCGTCGTCAACCGCATCCATTCGATCAACACAGACGACGCGCTGGTCGACGTCGACGCCGGGGTGAACCTCGACCAGCTGATGCGCGCCGCGCTGCCGCTGGGCCTGTGGGTCCCCGTGCTGCCCGGCACCCGACAGGTCACCATCGGTGGTGCGATCGCCTGCGACATCCATGGCAAGAACCATCACAGCGCGGGTAGCTTCGGCAACCACGTGCGCGCCATGGACCTGCTCACCGCAGACGGCGAGGTCCGACACCTGACCCCGACCGGACCCGGCAGCGATCTGTTCTGGGCAACCGTCGGCGGCAACGGCCTCACCGGCGTCATCCTGCGGGCGACCATCGCGATGACGCCCACCGAGACCGCATATTTCATCGCCGACGGCGACGTCACCAGCGGGCTCGACGAGACCATCGCCTTCCACAGCGACGGCACCGAGGACAATTACACCTACTCCAGCGCGTGGTTCGACGCGATCAGCCCGCCACCGGCGCTGGGCCGTGCGGTGATCTCCCGCGGCTCCCTGGCGACCATCGATCAGCTGCCGAAGAAGTTGCAGCGCGACCCGCTGAAATTCGATGCACCGCAATACTTCACCGCGCCCGACGTCTTCCCCAGCGGACTGGGCAACAAGCTGATCTTCGGCGCGATGACCGCGGTGTGGTACGGGATGGGCAAGTCCTACCGCGGCAAGGCGCAGAACCTGACGCAGTTCTACCACCCGCTCGACATGGTCGGCGAATGGAACCGCGCCTACGGCTCAGCGGGTTTCAGCCAGTACCAGTTCGTGGTGCCCACCGAGGCCGTCGATGAGTTCAAGCGGATCATGTACGACATCCAGCGCTCCGGGCATTACTCGTTCCTCAATGTGTTCAAGCTGTTCGGACCGGGAAACCAAGCGCCGCTGAGCTTCCCGATACCGGGCTGGAACGTCTGCGTCGATTTCCAGATCAAGCCCGGTCTCAACGAGTTCCTCAACGGCCTCGACAAGAGGGTCCTCGAGTTCGGCGGCCGGCTCTACACCGCCAAGGACTCGCGCACCACCGCCGAAACGTTCCATGCCATGTATCCCGGCATCGACGAGTGGATCGCCTTGCGCCGCAAGGTGGACCCCGAAGGAGTGTTCGCCTCCGACATGGCCCGACGACTGGAGCTTCTCTAGATGGTTTTTGATGCGACCGGCAACCCGCAGAAGATCCTGCTTCTCGGCGGCACCTCCGAGATCGGCCTGGCTATCTGCGAGCGCTATCTGCGCAACGCCAAGGCCCGCATCGTGCTGGCCTGCATGCCCGGCGATCCGCTGCGCGAGGCAGCCAAGAAGCAACTCGAAGATGCCGGCGCCAAGTCCGTTGAGGTGATCGACTTCGACGCCGTCGACACCGACAGCCATCCGGCCGTGATCGACGCGGCCTGGGGCGGGGATCACCCACAGGACGTCGACGTCGCGATCGTGGCGTTCGGGCTTCTCGGCGACGCCGAAGAACTCTGGCAGAACCAGCGCAAGGCAGTGCAGATCGCCGACATCAACTACACCGCGGCGATCTCGGTAGGGGTGCTGCTCGGCGAGAAGATGCGCGCGCAGGGTTCCGGCCAGATCATCGCGATGAGCTCCGCGGCGGGCGAGCGGGTCAGACGGTCCAACTTCGTCTACGGCTCCACCAAGGCCGGGCTCGACGGCTTCTACCTCGGCCTCGGAGAAGCGCTGCGCGAGTACGGCGTCCGCGTCCTGGTCATCCGCCCCGGCCAGGTGCGCACCCGGATGAGCGCGCACGTCAAGGAAGCTCCGTTGACCGTCGACAAGGAGTACGTCGCCGAACTCGCGGTGACCGCCTCGGCCAAGGGCAAGGACCTGGTGTGGGCCCCCGGCGCATTCCGATACGTGATGATGGTGCTGCGCCACATCCCGCGGCCGATCTTCCGCAAGCTACCCATCTGATCTGTGGGTACAAGAGCGCTGGCCACCGGGAGCCAGATGGTGGCAGCGGCGCTGGTCGCCGCGGCGCTCGCCGTGGTGGCGCTGGCCGCCATCGCCCGGGTGGACTGGCCCGCCTACAACTCGTCGAACCAGCTGCACGCACTGACCACCGTCGGGCAGGTCGGCTGCCTGGTCGGCCTGCTGGCCGGCGGCTGGCTCTACCGGCGCGGGCGCGCCCACGTCGCGTGGCTCGCCTCGACGGTGTTCCTGTCGGCGTTCTCCGTCGTCACGCTCGCGATGCCGTTGGGCGCGACCAAGCTGTACCTGTTCGGCATCTCGGTGGACCAGCAGTTCCGCACCGAGTACATGACCCGCTTCGCCGAATCACCGGCGCTCAACGACATGACCTACATCGGGTTGCCGCCGTTCTACCCTCCGGGATGGTTCTGGATCGGTGGCCGGCTGGCCGACCTGACCGGAACCCCGGCGTGGGAGATGTTCAAACCGTGGTCGATCATCTCGATCACGATCGCCATCGTGCTGGCTTTCGTGTTGTGGGCCAACATGATTCGCTTCGAATACGCATTGGTGGTCTCGGCCGCCACCGCGGCGGCAGCCTTGGCGTACACCCCCGCCGAGCCGTACGCGGCCGTCATCGCGGTGCTGCTGCCGCCGGTGTTCGTGCTCGCCTGGTCGGGGCTCCGTGGCCGGACCCACCCCGGCGAGCCGGGTATCAGGCCGAGCGGCGGCTGGGCCGCGGTGGTAGCCACCGGTCTGTTCCTCGGTGTCGCCGCGCTGTCCTACACGCTGCTGTTCGGCTATGCCGCGTTCACCCTGGCGATCATGGCGGTGCTACTCGCCGTGTCACGCAGGAAGTTCGAACCGCTGCTGCGGCTGCTGACTATCGCGGCCATCTCCGGTCTGCTCGCCCTCATCGGCTGGGGCCCCTACCTGCTCGCCGCGGCGCGAGGCGAGCGCGCCGCGAGCGGCACCGCTCAGCACTATCTTCCCGTCGACGGCGCCCAGCTGGCATTCCCGATGCTGCAGTTCACCCTGCTGGGGGCCCTGTGCATGTTGGGCACGCTGTGGCTGGTGATCTACGCACGCTCCTCCACCCGCGCTGGCGCGCTGGCCGTGGCGGTGCTGGCGGTGTACGCCTGGTCCCTGCTGTCCATGCTCACCACGCTGGCCGGCACCACGCTGCTGTCGTTCCGGCTGCAGCCGACCCTGACGATCCTGCTGACCGCGGCGGGAGCCTTCGGCTTCATTGAGGCGACACGCGCGCTCGCGGCGCGGGTCCGCGCCGAGAACGCGGGCAGGGTCGTCGCCGTCGCCACCGCGGTCGGCACGCTCGGTGCGGTCACCTTCAGCCAGGACATCCCCGACGTGCTGCGCTCCGACATCGTCGTCGCCTACACCGACACCGACGGCTACGGACAACGCGCCGACCGTCGCCCGCCGGGGGCGGCGCAGTACTACGCGGAGATCGACGACCGGATCCGCGAGGTGACCGAGCGCCCGCGCTCCGAAACCGTCGTCCTGACCGCTGACTACAGCTTCCTGTCCTACTACCCCTACTACGGCTTCCAGGGGCTGACCTCCCACTACGCCAACCCGCTCGCGCAGTTCGAGAAGCGTGCCGAGGCCATCGAGAGCTGGTCGGTGCTGTCTGATCCCGACGAGTTCATCGCCGCGCTGGATGCGCTGCCCTGGGAGCCGCCGTCGGTGTTCCTGATGCGTCGCGGCGGCACCGGGGACTCCACCGACACCTACACACTGCGCCTCGCCGAGGACGTCTATCCGAACCAGCCCAATGTGCGCCGGTACCACGTCGCACTGGACGCTGCGCTGTTCGAGGATCCCCGGTTCGACGTGACAACCATCGGGCCGTTCGTACTGGCCATCCGCAAGCCAATTAGCATCTAGCCCCGTGGTCCGAGAGCCGAGTAACCACCGCACTGCGCGGCTCATCGCGATAGTCGCCGGGTTGCTGGGCACGGTGCTGGCCGTCGCCACCCCGCTGCTGCCCGTCAACCAGACCACCGCCGAGCTCAACTGGCCGCAGAACGAGACGCTGACCAGCGTCGACGCCCCGCTGATCGGGTACGTCGCCACCGACCTGCAGGTCAGCGTGCCGTGCAGCGTCGCCGCCGGTCTGGACCGGCCCGGCCGCACCGTGCTGCTGTCCACCGTCCCCAAGCAGGCCCCCAACGCCATCGACCGTGGCCTGCTCATCGAGCGGGTGAACAACGACCTTCTCGTCATCGTCCGCAACACGCCGGTGGTCAGCGCCCCGCTGAGTGAGGTGCTCAGCCCGGCGTGTGAGGAACTGACCTTCACTGCGCGCGCCGACAAGGTGACCGGCGAGTTCGTCGGCCTCACCCAGGGGCCCGACAGTGACGAGCCGGACGCGCCGTTGCGCGGTGAGCGCAGCGGCTACGACTTCCGCCCCCAGATCGTCGGGGTGTTCACCGACCTGTCCGGTCCCGCCCCGCCGGGGCTGCAGTTCTCGGCCACCGTCGACTCGCGCTACAGCACCTCCCCGACCGTGCTGAAGCTGCTCGCGATGATCATCGGCGTCGCAATGACGGTCATCGCGCTGGGCGCACTGCACGTGCTGGACCAGGCCGACGGAATGCGGCACCGGCGTTTCCTGCCGTCGCGGTGGTGGTCGATGTCGCCGTTGGACGGGGTCGTCACCGCCGTGCTGGTGTGGTGGCACTTCGTCGGCGCCAACACCGCCGACGACGGCTACATCCTGACGATGGCCCGGGTGTCCGAGAACGCCGGCTACATGGCGAACTACTACCGCTGGTTCGGCACCCCCGAGGCGCCGTTCGGCTGGTATTACGACCTGCTGGCGCTGTGGGCGAATGTCAGCACCACCAGCGTGTGGATGCGGCTGCCGACACTGCTGATGGGGCTGGCCTGCTGGTGGGTGATCAGCCGTGAGGTCATCCCCCGGCTGGGCTCCGCGGTCAAACACAGTCGGCCGGCGGTGTGGACGGCTGCCGGGTTGTTCCTCGCGTTCTGGTTGCCGTTGAACAACGGCCTGCGCCCGGAACCGATCATCGCGCTGGGCATCCTGCTGACGTGGTGTTCGGTCGAGCGGGGGGTGGCCACCAGCAGGCTGCTGCCGGTCGCGGTGGCCATCATCATCGGCGCGCTGACATTGTTCTCCGGCCCCACCGGCATCGCGGCCATCGGCGCCCTGCTTGTCGCCATCGGCCCGTTGAAAACCATTGTGGCGGCCCACACGTCGCGGTTCGGCTACGCAGCGCTGCTCGCGCCGATCGCCGCCGCCGGCACGGTCACGATCTTCCTGATCTTCCGTGATCAGACCCTGGCAGCCGAACTGCAGGCCAGCAGCTTCAAGTCGGCCGTCGGCCCGAGCCTGGCCTGGTTCGACGAGCACATCCGCTATTCGCGACTGTTCACCACCAGCCCGGACGGGTCGGTGGCCCGTCGCTTCGCGGTGCTGACGCTGCTGCTCGCGCTGGCGGTCTCGGTGGCGATGTCGTTGCGCAAGGGCAGGATTCCCGGCACCGCGCTGGGTCCCAGCCGCCGCATCATCGGGATCACCATCATTGCGTTCCTGGCGATGATGTTCACCCCCACCAAGTGGACCCACCACTTCGGCGTGTTCGCCGGGCTGGCCGGATCACTCGGCGCGCTGGCCGCGGTCGCCGTCTCGGCGGCGGCGATGCGGTCGCGCCGCAACCGCACGGTGTTCGCCGCCGCGGTGTTGTTCGTCACGGCGCTGTCGTTCGCGACGGTGAACGGCTGGTGGTACGTCTCGAATTTCGGTGTGCCGTGGTCGAATGACTTCCCGCAGTGGCAGGTCGGCTTCACCAGCATGCTGCTCGGCCTCGCATTGCTCACCCTGCTGGTGGCCGCCTGGTTCCACTTCTCGGGCCGCGGCGATGCACCGCCCAACGGGGGCCAGCGCCGGTGGCGGGGCATCGGCCAGGCGCCGTTGGCGACGGCCACGTGGGCGCTGGTGATCTTCCAGGTGGTGTCACTCACGGTGGCGATGACCGGCCAGTACCCAGCGTGGACCGTCGGCCGGTCCAACCTGGAGTCCCTGGCCGGCAAGACATGCGGCATGGCCGAGGACGTCCTGGTGGAACAGGACCCCAACGAGGGCCTGCTGACGCCGATCGGGGTGCCGGTCGGTGAAGCTCTGGGCTCTGCCACCTCCGGCACCGCAGTCGGCTTCAGCCCCAACGGAATCCCCTCCGACGTGTCCGCCGATCCGGTGATGGAGGAATCCGGCGCAGGCAACTTCGCCGACACCGGGAGCGGGGTGGCCACCGAGACCGAGGCCGGCACCGAGGGCGGGACCACTGCCGCCGCAGGAGTCAACGGTTCGCGAGCCCGCCTGCCCTACGGCCTCGACCCGGAACGCGTCCCGGTGATGGGCAGCTGGCGCAGCGGCACCCAGCAACCGGCGAGCCTGCAGTCGGCGTGGTTCCAGCTGCCCGCGGCGTGGAACGAGGACGACAGGTCGGACTCGCTGCTCGTGGTGTCGGCGGCCGGGCGGTTCGACAACGGTGAGGTCGTCGTGGAATGGGCCGGCGCCGAGGGCGACGAACCGGAAGGCCGGATGGACCTGATCGACGTCGGCGCTGCTCCGGCGTGGCGCAACCTTCGCGCGCCGTTGTCGACGATCCCGGCCGACGCGACCCGGATCCGCGTGGTCGCCACCGACGACGACCTGAGCCCACAGCACTGGATCGCGCTCACCCCGCCCCGGATCCCGGTGCTGCGCACCCTCCAGGACGTCGTCGGCTCGACGGACCCGGTACTCCTCGACTGGCTGGTGGGCCTGGCGTTCCCCTGCCAACGCCCGTTCGACCACCGCAACGGCGTCATCGAGGTGCCGCAGTGGCGCATCCTGCCCGACCGGTTCGGCGCCGAGGCGAACTCGCCGGTGATGGACTACCTGGGCGGCGGCCCGCTCGGCATCACCGAACTCCTGCTGCGCACCAGCACCGTCCCGACGTATCTGAAGTACGACTGGTTCCGGGACTGGGGCGCCCTACAGCGACTGACCCCCTATTACCCTGACGCCGAACCAGCACGATTGGATCTCGGTTCGGCGACGCGAAGCGGCTTGTGGAGCCCAGCGCCGCTGCGTCTCAGCTAGCTCGCCTACCATCGAGCCTCGTGCCTGACCGGACTGCCCGCCTCGTCGCGATCGTCGCCGGGTTGCTGGGGATGGCGTTGTGCGCACTTGCGCCGCTGCTGCCGGTCAACCAGACGACAGCCACGATTCAGTGGCCGCAAGGTGTCGACAGCGACGGCAACATCGACAGCGTCACCGCCCCGCTGGTGTCGGGTGCTCCCCGGTCGCTGGACGCCGTCATCCCGTGCCAGGCCGTGGCCACTCTGCCCGACGACAGCCAACTGGTGTTCTCCACCATTCCCCCCGGCGGCATCGAGGCCGGACGCAACGGCCTGTTCGTACGCGCCTACGCCGACGTCGTCGTCGTGGCATTCCGCGACTCGGTCGCCGCCGTGGCGCCGCGGGAGGCCGTGGAGTCCGGAGCGTGCAGCGAAATCCACATCTGGGCGAACGTCGGCGAGGTGGGTGCCGACTTCGTCGGCATTCCCGGTGCCGCCGGGACCCTCGCCGCGGAGAAGAAGCCTCAGGTCGCGGGCCTCTTCACCGAACTGGAGGTGCCGGCAGACTTCGGAGCCGCCCCGGCGGCGACATCGGGCACCCGGGTGTCCGCCACCGTCGACGTCGACACCCGGTTCATCACCTCTCCCACCGCGCTCAAGCTCGCGGTGATGGTTCTCGGCGCCGCCTGCGTGGTGGCGTCGATCGTGGCCCTGGTGCTGCTGGACCGCACCGCGGGTCGAAGCCCGCCCAGGCAGGGCCGGCGCAGACACGCCGGCCTGTCGACGTGGCTCGCCGACACCGGGGTGATCGGGGTGCTGCTGGTGTGGCACTTCGTCGGCCCGCAATCGTCGGACGACGGATACAACCTGACCATCGCCCGGGTGTCCAGCGAGGCCGGCTACATCACGAACTACTACCGGTTCTTCGGCACCTCCGAGGCGCCCTTCGACTGGTATCAGACCGTCCTGTCCCAGCTGGCGTCGATCAGCACCGCGGGCATCTGGATGCGGCTGCCCGCCACCGCGGCCGCCGTCGGCACCTGGCTGATCCTGAGCCGCTGGGTGCTGCCACGCCTCGGCGGACGTCTGGCCCGCAACCGGGTGGCGGTCTGGACCGCCGGCGCGGTGTTCCTCGCCGCGTGGCTGCCGTTCAACAACGGTCTGCGTCCCGAACCGCTGATCGCGTTCGGGCTGATCGCCGTGTGGATGCTCGTGGAGATCACGGTGGGGTCGCGTCGGCTGGCTCCCGTCGCGGCCGCGATCGTCGTCGCGGTGTTCTGTGTGACCCTGGCGCCGCAGGGCCTGGTCGCGCTGGCACCGCTGCTGGTCGGCGGACGCGCTATCACCCGCATCATCGCCGAGCGCCGCGTGGCCGGTGGAACGGCGGCCGCGCTGGCCCCACTGGCCACGTTCCTGGCGTCGGCGTCGCTGATCTTCGTCGTGGTGTTCCGCGACCAGACGTTGGCGACGGTCGCCGAGTCGGCCCGCATCAAGTACGTCGTCGGCCCGACCATCCCGTGGTACCAGGAGTTCCTGCGCTACTACTTCGTGATGGTCGAGGACAGCGTGGACGCGTCGCTGACCCGACGCTTCTCCGTGCTGGTCCTGCTGCTGTGCCTGTTCGGCCTGCTGGTGGTGCTGCTACGCCGCGGCACCGTGCCCGGTGCGGTCAACGGCCCGGTGTGGCGGCTGACCGGGGCCACCGCGATCGGCCTGCTGCTGTTGTTCTTCACACCGACCAAATGGGGGGTTCAGTTCGGCGTCTTCGCCGGGGTGGCGGGCGCCCTCGGCGCGGTCACGGCGTTCGCATTCGCCCGGGTCGGCCTGCACAGCCGCCGGAATCTGGCGCTGTACGTGACCGCCCTGCTGTTCGTGCTGGCATGGGCGAACGCCGGGATCAACGGCTGGTTCTACGTCGGCAACTACGGGGTGCCGTGGTTCGACCGGCAACCGGTGATCTTCGGTTTCCCCGTCACCACGATCTTCCTGTTGCTGGCGATCGCGTGCGGCCTGCTCGCCGGCTGGCTGCACTTCCGGATGGACTACGCCGGGCACACCGAGGTCGCCGACACCGGGCGCAACCGGGCGCTGGCGTCCACCCCGCTGCTGGTGGTGGCCACCATCATGGTGGTGTTGTCGGTCGGTTCGATGCTCAAGGCCACCGCCGGCCGCTACCCGGTGTACACCTCCGGCGCGGCGAACCTGTCCGCGCTGCGGTCAGCCCTCACCGGATCGACGCCACCCAGCTGCGCGATGGCCGACGCGGTGCTGGTCGAGCCCGACACCAATGCCGGTATGCTGCAACCGGTTCCGGGCCAGCAGTTCGGCGAGTACGGGCCGCTGGGCGGCGAGGACCCGGTGGGATTCACCCCCAACGGCGTCAGCGACACGCTGGAACCCGCCGAACCCGTGGCGGCCAATCCCGGTTTGGTGAACTCCGACGGACCGGTCGACAAACCGAACATCGGGATCGCGTACGCGGCAGGCACCGGCGGTGGCTACGGCCCAGAGGGCGTCAACGGATCCCGGGTGTTCCTGCCGTTCGGTTTGGACCCGGACCGCACCCCGGTGATGGGCAGCTACGACGAGAACACCCTGGCGGCCGAGGCGACCTCGGTCTGGTACCAGCTGCCCCCCCGCACCCCGGACCGGCCGCTGGTGAGCGTCGCCGCCGCGGGCGCCATCTGGTACTACGAGGAGGACGGCGAGTTCAGCTACGGGCAATCGCTGAAGCTGCAGTGGGGTGTGCGCCGGCCCGACGGTTCCTATGAGGCGCTCAACGAGGTGCAGCCGATCGACATCTTCCCGCAGACGGCCTGGCGCAACCTGCGCTTCCCGTTGTCCACAGCACCGGCGGAGGCCAACGTGGCGCGTATCGTCGCCGACGACCCGAACCTCTCCGACGACCAGTGGTTCGCGTTCACCCCGCCGCGGGTGCCGGTGCTGCAGACCGCGAGCGAGTTCCTGGGCACCGAGACCCCGGTGCTGATGGACATCGCCACCGCCGCGAACTTCCCCTGCCAGCGGCCGTTCGCCCAACACCTGGGGGTGGCCGAACTCCCGGAGTACCGGATCCTGCCGAACTTCAAGCAGCTGGTGTCCTCGTCGAACCAGTGGCAGTCGGCCGACGACGGTGGGCCCTTCCTGTTCATCCAGGCACTGCTGCGGACGTCGACGATCCCGACGTATCTGCGTGACGACTGGTACCGCGACTGGGGCTCGATCGAGCGCTACACCCGGGTGGTGCCCAGTGCCGAGGCGCCCGACGCCACGATCGAGGAAGGGTCCAAACGGGTGTTCGGCTGGAGTCGCGGCGGACCGATCAGGGCGCTGCCGTGAGTGAGCCTGCGAACGAACCGAAGACCCTGAGTGATGTGAAGCTTGCACGTTGGGTCGCCACGATCGCGGGGCTGCTGGGCTTCGTGCTGGCAGTCGCCACGCCACTGCTGCCGGTCACCCAGACCACGGCGACGCTGAACTGGCCGCAGCAAGGGCAACTGAACAACGTCACCGCCCCCCTGATCTCCCAGGCGCCGGTGAACCTGACCGCCACGGTGCCCTGCGAGGTCATCGCGACGATGCCCGAAGACGGTGGCCTGGTCCTGGGCACCGCGCCGGCCGAGGGCCGCGACGCCGCGCTGAACGCGATGCTGGTCAACGTCACCGAGACCCGTGTTGACGTGATCGTCCGCAACGTCGTGGTGGCCAGTGTGGACCGCGACCGCATCACCGGGCCGCCGGGCTGCTCCCGGCTCGAGATCACGTCGTCGCTGGAGGGCACCTACGCCGAGTTCGTCGGGCTGACCCAGATCTCCGGCGAGGACGCCGGCGAGCCCCAGCGCACCGGTTTCCCCGACCCGAACCTGCGGCCCGCGATCGTCGGTGTGTTCACCGACCTGACCGGCCCGGCGCCCCCGGGACTGGAGTTCGAGGCCGGCATCGACACCCGCTTCACCACGCACCCGACGGCGCTGAAGCTGATCGCGATGCTGTTGGCGGTGGTCTCGACCGTCGTGGCGCTGCTGGCGCTGTGGCGACTGGACCGGCTCGACGGGCGGCGGATGCGCCGCTTCATCCCGTCACGGTGGCGGACGGTCGGGCCTGTCGACGGGGTCGTGGTCGGCGGGTTCGCGCTCTGGTATGTCATCGGCGCCAACTCGTCGGACGACGGTTACATCCTGGGCATGGCCCGGGTGGCGGACTACGCCGGCTACATGTCGAACTACTTCCGCTGGTTCGGCAGCCCGGAGGACCCGTTCGGCTGGTACTACAACGTGCTGGCGCTGATGACACGGGTGAGCGATGCGAGCATCTGGATCCGGCTGCCGGATCTGATCTGTGCGCTGGTGTGCTGGCTGCTGCTGTCGCGGGAGGTGCTGCCCCGGCTGGGACCCGCGGTCTCGGGAAGCAAGGCGGCGATGTGGGCCGCCGGGCTGGTGCTGCTGGCGGCGTGGATGCCGTTCAACAACGGGTTGCGGCCCGAAGGCCAGATCGCCACCGGCGCACTGATCACCTACGTGCTGATCGAGCGGGCCATCAGCTCGGGCCGGCTGACGCCCGCGGCGCTGGCGATCACCACCGCCGCGTTCACGCTCGGCATCCAGCCCACCGGTCTGATCGCGGTCGCGGCGCTGGTGGCCGGCGGCAGGCCGATCCTGCGGATCCTGGTGCGACGCCGCCGGTCCGTCGGCACCTGGCCGCTGGTGGCGCCGCTGCTGGCGGCGGGCACGATCGTGCTGACCGTGGTGTTCGCCGACCAGACACTCGCAACGGTGTTGGAAGCCACCAGGATTCGCACCGCGATCGGCCCCAGCCAGGAGTGGTTCACCGAGATCCTGCGCTACTACTACCTGATCCTGCCGACCACCGACGCCGCGATCTCCCGGCGGTTCGCGTTCCTGTTCACCGTGCTGTGCCTGTTCCCCGCACTGTTCATCATGTTGCGGCGCAAGCGCATTCCCGGCGTGGCTCGCGGTCCGGCGTGGCGGCTGATGGGTGTCATCTTCGCCACGATCTTCTTCCTGATGTTCACCCCCACTAAGTGGATCCATCACTTCGGGCTGTTCGCGGCGGTCGGTGGCGCGATGGCGGCGCTGGCGACGGTGCTGGTGTCGCCGGTGGTGCTGCGCTCAGCACGCAACCGGATGGCGTTCCTGTCGCTGGTGTTCTTCGTGCTGGCGATGTGTTTCGCATCGACCAACGGCTGGTGGTACGTCTCCAACTTCGGGGCCCCGTTCAACAATTCGGTACCGCAACTCGGCGGGGTGACGGTCAGCACCATGTTCATGGCGCTGTTCGTGATCGCAGCACTGTGGGCGTTCCGGCTGCATCTCACGTCCCGGCACGACTCGCGGGTCGTCGACAAGCTCACTGCCGCACCGATACCGATCGCCGCCGGCCTGATGGTGGTGGTGTTCGTGGCCTCGATGGTCATCGGCGTGGTGCGCCAGTACCCGACCTACTCCAACGGATGGGCCAATGTGCGGGCCTTCGTCGGGGGCTGCGGCATGGCCGACGACGTGCTCGTCGAGCCCGACTCCAACGACGGGTTCCTGCAGCCTGCCGCCGGCGATTACGGCCCGCTGGGCCCACTCGGCGGGACCGACCCGGAGGGCTTCTCGCCCAACGGTGTTCCCGACCGGATCATCGCCGAAGCGATCCGGCTCAACACTCCACAGCCCGGCACCGACTACGACTGGAACCAGCCGCGGGAACTTTCCGAGCCCGGGGTCAACGGCTCGACCGTGCCGCTGCCCTACGGCCTCGACCCCGAGCAGGTCCCGGTGGCCGGAACGTATTCCACTGGCGCTCAAGAGGAGAGCCGACTGGCCTCGGCGTGGTACGAGCTGCCCGCCGCCGAAGACGCGCACCCACTCGTGGTGATCACCGCGGCCGGCACGATCTCCGGGCGCAGCGTCACCGATGGCGTCCGCTCCGGTGAGACGGTGGAACTCGAGTACGCCCGCCGCGGACCCGACGGAGCCCTCGAGCCGGCCGGCCGGGTCAGCCCGTTCGACATCGGCCCGACGCCGTCGTGGCGCAATCTGCGTTACCCGCGCGACCAGATCCCCGCTGACGCCGTCGCGGTCCGGGTGATCGCCGAGGACCTGTCGCTGAGCCAGGGCGACTGGGTGGCTGTCACGCCGCCCCGCGTGCCCGAGTTGCGTTCGGTGCAGGAGTACATCGGTTCCGAGCAGCCGGTCCTGCTGGACTGGGCGGTCGGCCTCGCGTTCCCCTGCCAGCAGCCGATGCTGCACGCCAACGGCGTCACCGAGGTGCCGAAGTTCCGCATCTCGCCTGACTACTTCGCCAAGCTGCAGAGCACCGACACCTGGCAGGACGGCGTGAACGGCGGCCTGCTGGGCATCACCGACCTGCTGCTGCGGGCGTCGGTGATGTCGACCTACCTGTCCCAGGACTGGGGTCAGGACTGGGGGTCGCTGCGCCGATTCGACACGATCGTCGACGCCGAACCCGCCGAGATCGCACTGGGTTCGACCACCCATTCAGGGCTGTGGTCTCCGGGGCCGATCCGGATCGGGCCCTGAGTTCAGGGCGAGGAGTCGTTCGCGCCGGGATTCGTGTTCTCCTGCAGGATGTCGTGGTGGCAGTCCACCTGGGCCTTGCCCGTCTGCTCCATGCACACCAGGACCGGCGCCGCGGTGCCCGGCGCACCTGTGGGGTGGGCGATCTCGCCCGGATACAGCGACCAGAGCGGGGCGCCCGACGACGACAGCCGCGCGCAGTACGCCGGGTCGCCGGCCTCGGTCACCCCGGCGGCGCCCAGGGTCGCGCAGTCGGCGCCGACGACGATCACCGGTAGCGCCACGCTGCCGGTCGCGGAGTTCGGCTGTGCGGTTTGGGTGGCCGGACGGCGCTCGTAGAACACCAGGAACGCCGCCGCGGTGACCGCCAGGGCCGCCAACGCCAGCGCCAGCACCGCCGGCGTCCGGCGCCGGGTGCGCGGCGGGGCCGCGCTCTTCGCATGGCGAGGACCGGTCGGAGCGACGGCGGGCATCGTCGCGTCGACGTCGGCCGCGCGGACCCCGGTCCGGTTTCCCAGTGCCCGGGCGAAATCCACACAGTGTTCGAAGCGGTCGGCCGGCGATTTGGCCAACGCCTTCTCGAAAACGCCTCCCAGGAAAGACAGTTCGGGTCGGGACACCCCGATCTGCGGCGGCTTGGCGGTCAGATGCTGGCTGATGACGATCGCCGGGTTCGAATGCTGGAACGGCGGAGATCCGGTCAGCAGCTGGTACGCGGTGGCCGCCAGGGCGTACTGGTCGGCGCGGCCGTCGATCCGCTCGTCGGCGGTCAGCTGCTCCGGCGCCGAGTATGCGACAGTTCCCACGGTCATGTTGGTGCCGGTGAGGTTGCTGATCTCGCCGACCCTGCGGGCGATCCCGAAGTCCGCCAACATGATCCGCTCGTCAGCGGTCTCGGGCTCGGCGATCAGGATGTTGGCCGGCTTCACATCGCGGTGCAGCAGGCCGCGCTGATGGGCGTAGTCGAGCGCCTCCCCCACCGCGGTCACGATGCGGACCACCAGGTCCGGCGGCATCCCCCGCGGATACCGCTCGGTGAGCAGGCGCGCGGCGTCGGTGCCCTCGACATGGTCCATCGAGATCCACAGCCGGCCCTCGTGGTCACCGCGGTCGTGCACCGCGACGATGTGCGGGTGCCACAGCGTGGCAGCGATGTCGGCTTCCCGGTTGAACCGCTCTCGGTACTCGCTGTCAGCGCAGACCGTCACCGACAACACCTTCAGCGCATCGTGGCGTGGCAGCCGCGGGTGCTTGGCCAGATACACCTCACCCATGCCGCCGGAGCCGAGCATCCGCACGATGGTGTAGCCCGCGATCACCTCGCCGTCGGTCAGCATGGCCGGGCAGCGCGACGGTCAGCGGCGGCGATCACGGAATCCCTGCCTGCGGCCCCGTACCCGGCCTACGAATCCTGGGTCCGGGACCTCGACCGTCACCGTGGTGGTGGCTTCGCGGATGATGGCGGGCAGGTCGACACCCTCGATGATCTGGTCGGCGAGTCCCACGAGGTCGATGCGGGCGATCACCGCATCGATCGCCTCGGTGTCGAGTCGGTCGCGCACGATTGCGGTGAGGTCCAATTCGTCGATCACAGCGGCCACGATCAGCGAGAGTACGGCCTGCGCCTCGTGTCTGCCGCGCGTGAACAACCCACCCACCACCGGCAACGTCTCACAGGTCCGGTAGGCGCCCAGCAGCAGAGACGGTGGCGGTGGCGGCTCAGACACGGCCCGTCCTCAGTGCGGCGCCCCGAGATACGGGATCTCGGGCAGGATGTCGGTGTGCGGGCTCAGCCCCGGCGACGGTGGGGCCTTCTTGGTCAGGAACGCGATCCGGTGCCCGGCGACGTCGTCGGTCAGGGTTCTTCCGTTCGGGTATTGCGCCGGCCGGGACGGGTTGTAGGTCAGGACGTCGGGCAGCGTGCCCTCGGCGTTGATCGCCGAGATCGCCTCCTCGCGGGTGTAACCGCCGGTGCGGGCCATCAACTCGATGAGCTGACCGATCCAGCGTTCCCTGTCCCGGTTGGGCTCACCTGCGTTGAACTCGTCCCTGGTCTCCTCAGTGGTGATCAGGTTGCCGATCCACGGATGGCCGATCCGGTCGGCATGCACCCACTCGTCGCCGGAGAGCAGGCTGCAACGCGCCCAGATCCGGACGTCGGGATCGGCGCTCAGATAGCTGTTGGGCAGTTCGATCATCATCGCGACGACGTTGGCCTGGGCACGGGAGTCCCGGCCGGTTCCGTCGAGGTCGACGAAGGCCGGGTCGCTGCGGGCACCGGCGAAGAAGCAGAACCCGCCCGAGGCCACGGTCTTGGGCGGTGCTGCGTCGAACGACACTTCGACGTCCCCGAAGATCCTGGACCCGACTGCGGCGATCGCCGACGCCTGGTTGCCGACGGCGAGGTAGACGTCGACGGTCTGGCGGCCCTCCACCGGTGCCGAGAACACGAAGCTGAACGCGATGTCGTTGCGCAGATCGCCGTTGTGGTCGATGGCCAGCCGGTAGACCGCGCCCGGGTGCAACGCCTCCCCTTCGGGATTGGCTGTCAGGATGAGCGCAGTCCGTGACGGGTCGGCCGGCGACTGGAACACGTACAGGTCCAGCAGGTCCAGCCGGGGGTCGCCCATCGGGGCGCCGGGGCTCAGCCCTGGAATCTGATTCGACGCTGGCATTTGATTCGACACACTTCCATCCAACCGCACCCGATCGTCAGATCGGGGTCAGGCCGTGCTTACGCAGCACCCGGTTGATCTGCTTATCACGCAGCAGGTGCATGGATTTGCGCAACAGCAGCCTGGTTTCGTGGGGTTCGATCACACCGTCGATGTACCCGCGCTCGGCCGCGATCCAGGGCGTGGCCATGTTGAGGTTGTAGCCCTCGATGAAGTCGGCCTTGATCTTCTGCACCTCGGGGGCCGCGGGGTCCGGGAACCGCTTCACCAGCAGCTGCGCGGCGCCCTCGGCACCGATCACCGCGATGCGTGCCGTGGGCCACGCGAAGTTCAGATCGGCGGTCAGCTGTTTGGATCCCATCACCGCGTAACCGCCGCCGTAAGCCTTGCGGACCACGACGGTCACCTTGGGTACGTCGGACTCCACCATGGCGTTGAAGAACCGGCCACCGCGCTTGATGATGCCGCCCTTCTCCTGTTCGACACCAGGCAGCGCGCCAGGGGTATCCACGACGAACACCAATGGCGTGTTGAACGAATCGCAAAACCGGATGAATGCTGTTGCTTTGTCCGATGCCTCGTTGTCGATCGCACCCGACAGGTACATCGGCTGGTTGGCGATCACCCCGACCGGGCGGCCGTCCACCCGGGCGAACGCGGTGATCATCGCTTGACCGCGTTGGGCGCCGACTTCGAACACGTCACCGTCGTCGAAGATCCGCAGCAGGATCTCGTGCATGTCGTAGGCCTGATTGTCCGCATCCGGCACGATCGAGTCCAACTCGAGGTCGTGCGGGGTGATCTCCGGCTCCAAACCCGGGTTGACGATCGGCGGGTCGTCGAAGGTGTTGGCGGGCAGGAAGCTCAGGTAGTTGCGCACGTACTCGAACGCCGCCGCCTCGGACTCGACGACCTGATGGATGTTGCCGTATCGCGCCTGATTGTCGGCGCCGCCGAGTTCGTCGAGCGTGACGTCCTCGCCCGTGACGTCCTTGATCACATCCGGGCCGGTGATGAACATGTAGCCCTGATCACGCACCGCGACCACCAGGTCGGTCTGGATCGGTGAGTACACCGCGCCGCCGGCACACTTGCCGAAGATCAGCGAGATCTCGGGTACCAGCCCACGCAACATTTCGTGGCGACGACCCAGTTCGGCGTACCAGGCCAACGACGTCACCGCGTCCTGGATACGGGCGCCGGCCGAGTCGTTGATGCCGATGATCGGGCAGCCGACCATGGCCACCCACTCCATCAGCCGGGCGACCTTGCGGCCGAACATCTCGCCGACCGAGCCCTGGAAGACCGTCTGGTCGTGGCTGAACACCCCGACGGGGCGGCCGTTGATGGTGCCGTGACCGGTGACGACGCCGTCCCCGAAGAGTGCGTCGGGGTCCCCCGGCGTCTTGGCCAGCGCGCCGATCTCCAGGAAGCTACCGGGATCCAGAAGGGAGTAGACGCGCGCCCGCGCGCTCGGAATGCCCTTCTTGTTCCGCTTGGCGACCGCCTTCTCGCCACCGGGTTCCTTGGCGAGTTCGAGCTTCTCGCGCAGTTCGGCGAGCTTCTCCGCGGTGGTCGTCGGAGCGTTTGGGACAGGTACCGCGGGGGATTCTGCCGTCACTTGGGTGTGTCCTCCTCGTCCGATCCGGCCGCGACGCTGCCCTCGATCGCAGTGATCGCTTCGCTCATGTGGGCACCGACCTTTGCAATGTACGGCTCGTCGATGGCCTGGATGTGCTCGCCCCCGATGGGCACCACCTCGAGATCGGCGACGAACTCACCCCAGCCGCCGTCGGGTTGCCGGATGGCGTAGCGGGGCTCGAAGTAGATGGCGTCGTCGTGATAGCGGTCCGCCATGTAGAGCGTGACGTGCCCGCCGTATGGCCTGATCTCGGCGGTGTCGATGGCCCGCTGGTCCAGGTAGGAGGTGCGCTGGTGCTCGATGATCCCGCCGGGTATCTGCACCCCGCTCTGACTCACCACGTCGAGTACGAACCTGACCTGACCCTCGTCGTCGAGCTTCTCGAGCTCCTCATACGGGATCTCGGGGACCTCGACGTTGAACGTCCGCTCCGCGAACCGGGCGTAACGGTCCCAGCGGGCGCGCGTCTCCTCGCGGGTCTGCGGGATCTCCTCACCGGGACGGACCGCGTCGATCAGGCCGACGAAGCGGACGTCGGCACCGGCCTCTTCCAGGCCGACGGCGCAGGCAAAGGCCAGCACGCCGCCCAGCGACCAGCCGGCCAGGATGAACGGCCCGTCGTGCATCTCCATCAGCTTGGGCACGTACTCGCGGGCCCGCTCCTCGATCGACCCCTCGACCCGCTCGATGCCGTACATCGGGACGTCCGGCGGCAGCCTCTTCAGCAGCGGCTCGTAGACCACCGTCGACCCGCCGGCGGCGTGGAAGACGAACACCGGGATCTTGGAACCGCCCGCCGCGTTTTCTGACGGAGCGCGGATGGTCCGGACGAACCCGTCGACCTTGCCGCCCTCGAGGTACTCGCGCACCGTGGTGGCGAGCTCCTCGATGGTCTTGGCGCCGGTGATGTCGTCCGCGGTGACGGTGCCCTCGTCGACGCGCTCGGTGAGCCGCTCGGCGATCTTGGCGGCCGTGGCGTCGTCGACGGCGGGCAACTCGTTGAAGATGCCGCCGGGCGACTTGCCGGTGACGATCGCCCACGTGGCGAACGTGACCCGCTCGGCCGCGTCGCGGGGCGGGACGTCACTGCCCAGCGCCGCGGTGACCGCCTCCTGGCTCAGCGCGTTGGCCGCCGCGGCGACCGTCGACTGCGAGGGCCCGGTGGGGCCGGACGGATCGGTTGGCGGAGCGGGGACGCCCGCGACATCAGACGCCGGAGCGGGGACGCCCGCGACATCAGACGCCGGAGCGGGGACGCCCGCGACCTCGTCAGTCGACTCGGTCTCCGCGGCGATCGGGTGGCCGGCTTCGGCGAGCTTGGCCTCGAGCTCGGCGACCGTGGTGGCGCCGCCCATCAGCTCGGCCTGCGCCGCGGCGATCTCCTCGGCGGTCTGGCCCTTCTGCTGCTCGGCGAGCTGGTCGACCTCGTCGCGATGCTCGATCGCGTAGGCGATGAGCTTCTCGACGGCGTAGAGGTTGGCGTCGCGCACCGCGGTCAGCTGGATCGGCGGCAGGTCGAAGTCGTACTCGACCCGGTTCTTGATCCGCACCGCCATCAGCGAATCCAGGCCCAGCTCGATCAGCGGCACCTCCCACGGCAGATCCTCGGGTTCGTAACCCATCGCGGCGCCGACGATCGTGCCGAGTCGTTCACCGATGGTCTCGCCGGAGTCCGGAGACCACTTCGCGAAGCTCGCCGCGATTCCCGCTCCCGCCGTGAGGTTGTCGTGCAGGATCGCCGCGTCGTCCTCCGATACTCCTTCTGATGGGGCCGAAGCGTTTTCGGCGACGGTACCGACACCGATCGCAGTGGGCAGCGCCACCTGCGCGTCACCGCGAGCCACGATCGCGTCGTAGACCAGGGTGAACGACTCGTCGATCCGGGCGTGCACCTGCACACTCGCGCCGCCGGGGTGCCGGGTCAGCGTGGTGACCAGCCGCGACCCGTCGGCCGGCACCGC
Source organism: Mycolicibacterium austroafricanum (assembly GCF_902705885.1). Classification (GTDB taxonomy): domain Bacteria; phylum Actinomycetota; class Actinomycetes; order Mycobacteriales; family Mycobacteriaceae; genus Mycobacterium; species Mycobacterium vanbaalenii_A. The sequence goes on from NZ_CACSIP010000008.1 coordinate 90,396, forward strand.
GCGCTGCTCGGAGGCGACCAGCTTGGCGTCCGGAAGCACTGCAGCCGCAGCGGCTTTCACCAGCGCCGCCAGGTCGGTCTGCCCGCGCGCGCTGTACTCGAAGACGTGCCTGCCGTCGGGCGTCGCGACGTGGTTGCCGGGGATGACGGCCGAGCTGTCCCCGGTGAAGTGCGCGTCGAGCCAGTGCGGCTTGCGCCGGAACCTGGTGGGCGGGATGTCGGCGAAGTCCAGCGCGCCGGCCAGGCCACGCGAGCGGCGCGGGAACAGCGTGCGGAAGTCGAGGTCATGGCCGTGGACGAACAGGTGCGCCATCGCAGTGGTCATCGAGTCGACCTCGTCCTGCTTGCGCGCGAGCGTCGGGATCAGCTGCGCATCGTGAAGACCGGCCGAAGCCGTCGTCAATCCGACCTGCATGAGCGCCACCGGGTTGGGGGCCAGCTCGAGGAACGTGGTGTGCCCGTTGTCGACCGCGTTGCGGACACCGTGGGTGAAGTAGACGCTGTGCCGCAGCCCCTTCTTCCAGTAGTCCACGTCGTGGATCGGGTCGATCCCCGCGCGCATCAGGTTGCCCTCGTGCACCGTGGAGTAGTACGGGATCTGCAGCGGATGGGCTTCGATGCCCTGCAACTCGGCGGCGAGCTCACCCAGCAGCGGATCCATCTGAGAGGTGTGGCTGGCCCCCTTGGTCTGGAACTTGCGGGCGAACCTGCCCTCCGATTCCGCCCGGGCGATGATCGCGTCGACCTGGTCCGGCGGGCCGCCGATGACGGTCTGGGTGGGCGCGGCATAAACGCACACCTCGAGGTCCTTGAAGTCGGAAAAAACTGTCTCGATCTCTTCGGCCGAGTACTCCACCAGCGCCATCAGCCTGATGTACTCGCCGAACAGCATCGCCTCGCCCTCACCCATCAAATGCGAACGCGCGCAGATCGTCCTGGTGGCATCGGCCAGCGACAGCCCGCCGGCGAAGTACGCCGCGGCCGCCTCCCCCAACGACTGACCCACCAGCGCACCGGGTGTGGCACCGTGCGCCTTGAGTAGCTCACCGAGGGCGATCTGGATGGCGAAGATGGTGACCTGCGTGGTCTCGATGCCGTAGTCCTGCGCGTCGTCGAGGATCAACTCGACGACGGAGTAACCGAGTTCGTCCTGCACCAGTGCGTCGACCTTGTTGATCCACTCGGCGAACGTCTCGTCACGCAGATACAGGCTCTTGCCCATCTTGCGGTGCTGGGCGCCGAAACCGGCGAGCACCCACACCGGGCCGTTGGTGACCGGCCCGTCGGCGCTGAGCACGATCGGGTTCGGCTTGCCCTCGGCGAGGGCACGCAGCCCCTTGATCGCCTCGTCGTGGTCGTGGGCGAGCACCACCGCGCGTGACCGGCCGTGGTTGCGCCTCGACAGCGCGCGTCCGATGGACTCCAGCGAGGACTCCCGGCCCGCAGGGCTGTCCATCCAGTCCGCGAGCTCGCCGGCGGTGGCCCGTTTGCGCGACGTCAGGAATGCCGAAACCGCAAGGGGGACAAGCTTGGCTGTGGGTTCGGCGGCCTGGGCGGCTTCGAGCTCCTCACAGGCGATCTCCAGCAGCCGCAACGCCTCGTCGGTCAGCCCGGGCAGCTCGGGTTCGTCCGCCATGACCGCCGCGGGAGCGTCCAGCGCGTCATCGTCGTCGTCATCCTGAGTGACGAACTCGCCGTACTCGTCCATCCGGACCCCACCGACGTACACGGCCTGCGCGTCGTCGTTGGCCGGGGTGACCACCGCGACGTCGGGTTCGGGCATCGGCTCCACCAGGTCACTGGGCAGCACCTCACGCAGCACCAGGTGCGCGTTGGCCCCGCCGAAACCGAACCCGGACACACCGGCGATCGCCTTGCCGCTGTAGCGGGGCCAGTCGGTGACGGTGTCGGCGACTTTGAGGTGTTCTTTGTCGAAGTCGATGTACGGGTTGGGGCCGGTGTAGTTGATCGACGGCGGGATCTTGTCGTTGCGCAGGGCCAGGGCGACCTTGGCCAGGCTCGCGGCGCCGGCAGCCGATTCCAGGTGTCCCACATTGGATTTCACCGCACCCAACAGCGCGGGCCGGTCGGCGACGCGACCCCTGCCGATGACGCGCCCCAGTGCGTCGGCCTCGATCGGGTCACCCAGGATGGTGCCGGTGCCGTGCGCCTCGACGTAGTCGACGGTCCTGGGGTCGATACCGGCGTCCTTGTAGGCCTTGCGCAGCACCGCTTCCTGCGCGTCGGGGTTGGGCGCAAGCATGCCGTTGGACCGACCGTCGTGGTTGACAGCGCTGCCCGCGATGACCGCGAGCACCTCGTCACCGTCGCGGCGCGCGTCGGCCAGCCGCTTCAGCACGAGCATGCCGCCGCCTTCGGAGCGCGCGTAACCGTCGGCGTCGGCGGAGAACGACTTGATCCGGCCGTCGGGCGCCAGCACACCACCGACCTCGTCGAAGCCCACGGTGACCAACGGCGTGATCAACGCGTTCACACCGCCGGCGAGCACCACGTCGGTGTCACCGGCGCGCAGCGCCTTGACCCCCTCGTGCACGGCGACCAGCGACGAGGAGCAGGCGGTGTCGATGGCCATCGACGGACCGCGGAAGTCGTAGAAGTAGGACACCCGGTTGGCGATGATCGAACTCGCCGTGCCGGTGATCGCGTACGGGTGGGCGATCGACGGGTCCGACATCGCCAGAAAGCTGTAGTCGTTGGTCGAGCTGCCGACGAAGACACCGACGTTGGCGCCGCGCAGGCTCGATGCCGGAATCCTGGCGTACTCCAAGGCCTCCCAGGTCAGCTCCAGCGCCATCCGCTGCTGCGGATCGATGTTGTCGGCCTCCATCTTGGACAGCGCGAAGAACTCGGAGTCGAACCCCTTGATATCGGAGAGATAGCCGCCACGGGTGTGGGCCTTGGCGACCCGCTCGGCAATGCGCGGGTCGGACAGGAACTCCGACCAACGCCCCTCCGGAAGGTCGGTGATCGCGTCGCGCCCCTCGAGCAGCGCCGACCACATCTCGTCGGGGGTGTTCATGTCCCCGGGGAAGCGGGTCGCCACACCGACGATCGCGATGTTGGCCACGCCTTCGTCCACATCGCGCGACCAGTCCTCGGTGTCCAGCGCCGACATGTCGATCTCGGGTTCGCCCTCGACGATGACCGTGGCCAGCGACTCGATGGTGGGGTGGCGGAACGCGACCGTCGCGGTCAGGGCGACTCCGGTGAGATCCTCGATGTCGCTGGCCATCGCGACCGCGTCGCGGGACGACAGGCCGAGTTCGACCATCGGTGTGGATTCGTTGATCGAGTCGGGTGACTGCCCGGTGGCATTGCCGATCCAGTTGCGCAGCCACTCGCGCATCTCGTTGACGGTCATACCGACACCCTCTGCGCCGCTGGGCTCCGGAACATTGCCCGAATCATCTTGTGGTTGCGCCATGTTCACATAACCTCACGATCGACACGCGGCCGTAGGCCACAGTTGCCGTTGCTGTAGTTGAGCGTCAGTCCGACTCGTCGGGGAAAGCATTGGCAACCTTGCCGCTGCGCAGGCTGCCATCCAGGTAGGCCGAGCGGCAGGCGCGCCGGCCGATCTTGCCGCTCGATGTCCTCGGGATCGCACCGGCCGGGGTCAGCAGCACGTCGCGCACCGTCACTCCGTGACGCACCGCGATCGCGGCACGGATGTCGTCGGCAATCGGACCCATGTCGAGTTTGTGCGCACCCGGTGCCCGCTCACCGACGATGACCAGTTGTTCGGAGGTGTCGTCGGGGTCGCGCTTGAGGCCGGCGTGGGTGTCGTCGAATACCTCGTCGGGAAGCTGGTTGGCCGGCACCGAGAACGCCGCCACGAACCCGGTCCGCAACGCCTTCGTCGACTCCTGCGCCGAGTACTCGAGATCTTGGGGGTAGTGGTTGCGACCGTCGATGATCACCAGATCCTTCACCCGGCCAGTGATGTAGAGGTGGCCTTCGTGATAGGCGCCGTAGTCACCGGTTCGTACCCAGGTTGCATCGTCGGTGGCGCCGGTGGCATGCGACGGGTCGGTGCGCGACTTGAGGATGTTCTGAAAGGTTTCGCGCGTCTCTTCCGGCTTGTTCCAGTAGCCGGTGCCCATGTTCTGCCCGCTGATCCAGATCTCGCCGATGTGACCGTCGGGCAGTTCGGACGCCGATTCGGCGTCGACGATGACCGCCCATTCGGCCACCCCGACCTGACCGGCCGACGCCTGCGCGACCGCGCTCGGTGAATCGGGCGCCACCTCGACGAACCGGTGGTTGTTGAGCTGCCCCCGATCGACGGTGATGATCTTCGGCGACTCGTTGAAGTGTGTCGACGACACGAACAACGTCGCCTCGGCCAGCCCATAGGATGGCTTGATCGCCTGCGGCCGGAAGCCGTACGGACCGAACGCCTCGTTGAAGTTGCGCACGGTGGCCGCCGAGATCGGCTCGCTGCCATTGAGTAGCGCCTTGACGTTGGACAGGTCCAGCGGCGGCTCGCCCTCCTTGGGCAGACCACGCACCGCGGCGTGGTCGAATGCGAAGTTGGGGGCCACCGAGATGACACCGCCGGTGTCTTCGGGCTTGCGCGCCATCTCGCGGATCCAGCGCCCCGGCCTTCGCACGAACGCCGCCGGCGTCATGAACGAGATGTAGTGGCCGATCACCGTGGGCAGCAGCACCGTGATCAGGCCCATGTCGTGGAAGAACGGCAGCCACGACACGCCGCGGTCACCCTCTTCGCCCTGCAGCGCCTCGATCACCTGCACGACGTTGGTCGCGAGGTTCAGGTGGGTGATCTGCACGCCGGTCGGGATCCGAGTGGAGCCAGAGGTGTACTGAAGGTAGGCGACGGTGTCGTGCTCTACGTCGACCGATTCCCAGGTGGCGCCCACCTCGTCTGGTATCGCGTCGACGGCGATGACGCGCGGGCGCTCCTTGGCCGGACGGCTCCGGAAGAACTTCCGCACCCCCTCGGCGGCTTCCGTGGTGGTCAGGATCGCCGACGGGCTGCAGTCGTCGAGCACCGCATGCAGGCGGCCCACGTGGCCCGGCTCGGACGGGTCAAAAAGCGGAACCGCGATCCGCCCGGAGTAGAGCGTGCCGAAGAACGCGATCAGGTACTCGAGGTTCTGCGGGCAGAGGATCGCGATCCGGTCACCGGGCTCGGTGACCTGCTGCAACCGGGCGCCGACGGCCTTGTTCCGCTTGCCGAATACCGCCCAGCTCAGATCTCGCGCGATCCCGTCGCGTTCGGTCGAGAAGTCCACGAAGCGGTAGGCCACCTTGTCGCCACGAACCTTCGCCCATCGTTCGACGTGCTTGACCAGGCTCCCGTTGTCAGGGAACTTGATCAATCCGTCCTTGATGAACGGGTTATGGAAGGCCATCTCACACTCCAATCGAACGGGATCGGTGATCCCCCTACATCCGTAACGGGACTGCACCGGCCCGGAGATCGTACCGGGGAGAAGCCTCCCCAAACCCTCAGCCGCCGGTCACGCTCTTAGGTTTTCCTTAATGTTAGGCCATGTTAGGTCTAAGCCCGCAATCAGGCCAAATCATCGCGGTCACGTGTCAGCCATGTTTTGGCCGCGGCGCGTTATCGATCACGCCCTGTGCCCAGTTCAGCGTCCACTGCGTCGCCGGCATCCCGTCGACGCTCCAGAACTGCGGCGTGGCGTACATCGCGTGCACCGGCTGACCCGCCCCGCCGCTGAGCACCTCCAGCGTCTTGGGTAACTCGGTGATGTTGAACGCCGACTCCGGCGCGGCGCAGATCAGATCGCCCCGCGCGCAGATCTCGTAGGTGCGGTTGTCCAGCAGGCCGAAACCGCCTGGCCGCGGTCCTGTCATGTCCAGGCCGAACTCCCCTAGGAGGGGAATTTCGTCCAGAGTGATCTCGGCGCCCTGCCCCTGGGCGTTGGGGCCGATGTCCTGCCCGACGCCGGCCTGACGGCGCCCGTCGGCGATCAGCGTCACACCGAGCACCAGATCCTCGTCGACGGGCCCGCGGCCGTTGCCGATGTCGCTGGCGATGTCACCGGCGATCACCGCGCCCTGGGAGAAGCCGACCAACACGTAGCTGGTCAGGGGGCAGCGGTTGTTCATGTCCGTCATCGCTTGCACGGTGGCGCGGGTGCCCTCGGCACGGCTCTGGTTGTAATCCATCTGTCCGTCCGCCGCGAGCGGATTGCGGAACTGCGCGGTGTACGGGACGGTGAACACCTCGAGACGCTCCGAACCGAACTGCTGCCGGATGGGGTTGGTGACGTTGAGCAGCAGTGCGGCCGGGAACTGCACCGGGTTGTAAGGGTCCATCTGCACCGATGATTCCCACGTCCCGGGGATCGAGATCAGCTGGACGTCCGGGCAGCTGGCGTCCTGGAAATCGGGGCGCGGCGCCGTGGTGGGAGGCACCGCCGTCGGCGGTGCGGCGCTGGGCGGGACGGCGGTCGGCGGGCCGTCGGGCCGTCGAATGACGACCACCACGATCGCGACGATCAGCACGACCACAAGGCCCACTGCCCCCGCTGCGAACAGCGCGAGAAGTCGGTGGCGTTTCCGCCGATTGGACTTGGCCATTGAGTTTCTGAGCTCCTGCTAGCAGAGTCGTTCTGTCGCGATCCGAATGTAATCTGCGGTCACGGTGTTGATCTCCCCCGCCGAGGGTGCCATCGCCTTGACGCCGTCACCGTTGGAGTCCATGACCTCGTTGCGCACCAGCGGCGCCACGAAGTCCCATACCGCTTGGTCTGTGTGGTTGGCCGCATGCGCCTGGCACACATAGGAGCCGATACTCAGTGCCGCCAGGTCGCTGGACGGACTCACCCCGGCCGCCCGCAGCGCGTCGAGATAGGTCCGCTGCCGCGGCGTGACAACCAGGGCGTCGGATTGGGCGCCGGGCTGCGCCGGGCCTGGCTCGGCGCTGGACTGGCCGTGTGGGGGCGCGGTCTGGATCTCCGAACCCAGGCCGGCCAACATGTCCTCGCTCACCGAGCATCCCGTCAACCAGCAGGACGAGGACGCGAGAAGCAACGACACCCCTGCCATCCCTGTCCTCACCGACCTCACACCGTGTTGCACGACTCCAAGGTACCGGCTGCCCAGCGAGCGGCCGGCCCAGCGAGACACGGCGCGCGGTTACTTGATGGTGGCGACCAGTTCGCCCGACATGGCGGCCAGCTGCCCGCTCCAGGAACCCCAGTCGTGGTTGCCCGACGTCGGGAAGTCGAAGTGGGCGTTGCTGCCACCGATACCGCGATAGTGCTGGTAGAAGGAACGGTTGCTGCCCTGCGCGATGGCGCAGTAGTCGATCATCGCGGCCGGGTCACTGCAGGTGGTGGTGGCCGGGCTGTACACCCAGAGCCGGGTGTTGTTGTTCACCAGCAACTGCGCGTGAACGTCGGGATCATGCCACTTCCACCGGCCCAACTGTGCCGCACCCCACATCGCTTGGGTGTTCACGCCACCGAACCGCGCCAAACCGGCGGTGATGGCGCCGTTCGTGTACGTGTTCGACGGGTTCAGAAAGCCCGACATCGACCCCGCGAACCGGTAGCGGTCCGGGTGGAAAGTCGCCATCGTCAGCGCGCCGGTACCGCCCTGCGCGGCGCCGACGATTCCGTGCCCTCCCGGGGCCAGGCCCTTGTTGGCGGCCAGCCAGTTGGGCAGCTCGTCGGCGAGGAACGTCTCCCACTGCTTGCTACCGTCCTGCTCCCAGTTCGTGTACATGCTCCAAGCGCCGCCGGCGGGAGCGGCGACGGAGATGCCCTGCCCGGCGAGCGTGTTCATGGCATTTCCGGCGGTCACCCAGTTGCTGACGTCGGGTGCGGCGTTGAAGGCGTCCAGAAGCACGACCGCGTGCGGGCCACCGCCCTGGAAGGCGACCGGGATGTCGCGGCCCATCGCCGGCGAGGGCACCATCAGGAACTCGACACCCTGGGCATGGGCAGCGGGTGCCCCGGCGCCCCAGGGCGTCGGCGACACCAAGCTCATCGCCATCGCCGTCACGGCCAGCACCGCGACCGTGATCCTTCGCGTCAACGCCCGCATCTGCCCACCTCATGTCTCACAAGTCCGACCTACCGCAAGGTAGTGAATCACACCACCGCGACGGGGCGGGGCCAAAGCGACCGACGGCGGTGCCCCTCAGAGAGGATCACCGCCGTCGGTACTTGCTTGGCGCAGAAGGACTAGCCGCCCAGGGCCGGGGCCTCCACCGGCGCTTCGACCGGCGCCGGAGGTGCCGACGGCTGCGGAACCGCACCGAGCGCCCGCTGGATGTCAGGCTTCATCTGCTGGAGCTGCTGACCCCAGTAGCCCCAGCTGTGCGTTCCGTTGGACGGGAAGTTGAACACACCGTTGCGACCGCCCGCGGCGAGGTACTCCTCCTGGAAGGTCTTGTTGGTGCGCAGTGTGAAGCCCTCGAGGAACTTCGCGTTGAACAGGTTGCCCGAGCTGGAGCCGGCGTCGAGTTCGGAGGGCTTGCCGTTGCCGCAGAACACCCAGAGGCGGGTGTTGTTGGCGACGAGCCTGTCGATGTTGACCATCGGGTCGTTGCGCTTCCACGCCGGGTCACTGGACGGACCCCACATGTCCTCGGCCTCGTAGCCGCCCGCATCACCCATCGAGATCCCGACCAGCATGGGCCACCAGCCCTCGGACAGGTTCAAGAAGCCCGACAGCGAGCCCGCGTACTGGAACTGGTTCGGGTGGTAGATCGCCAGCGTCATCGCCGCGGATCCGGCCATCGACAGACCGACCGCCGCGTTGCGGCCCGGATCGACACCCTTGTTGGCCGCCAGGTAGGCAGGCAGCTCGCTGGTGAGGAAGGTCTCCCACTTGTAGGTGCTGCAGCCGGACTTGCCACACGCCGGCTTGTACCAGTCACTGTAGAAGCTGGACTGCCCGCCGACCGGCATGACGACCGCCAGGCCGGAGTCGAGGTACCACTCGAACGCCGCGGTGTTGATGTCCCACCCGTTGAAGTCGTCCTGCGCACGCAGACCGTCGAGCAGGTAGACGCCGGGGGCGTTGGGACCACCGCTCTGGAACTGGATCTTGATGTCGCGGCCCATTCCGGCCGACGGCACCATCAGGTACTCCACCGGCAGGCCGGGACGAGAGAAGGCTCCCGCGGTCGCCGAGCCGCCTACAGCGCTGATCAGGCCTGGCACCACGGCTGCCGCAAGGGCCGCCACCGTGAGCCGGCGCCCGAGGGTCTTCGCTGCGCCACGCAGCCCCGAAACGAGCTTCATCCTTGTGTGTTTCCAATCTGTCGTGAGCAGCGCTGGCGGGCTGGACTCGAAGTCCCCGCACCGGCCACGTCGCCCATGTAGTCAACCACACCTTTGTGGCGTTCTCTCCGCACCGCCAAGTCGCTCGCGGTGCCCTCACATGCCTTATCTGACCGACATGGCTGTCGCGTTACGAAAGCAGAAAAACTGCTCTGCCAGCAAATCGGTCCCCGTTCACGGCCCTGTTGCCGGCATTCCGGTGTAGGGCGGATTCACCGGCTCCGGAACCGGAATTCCGCACCTCGCGAGCTCGTAGCGCGGCACCCTGTCGATGCGGTACGACGTCAGCTCCGCAGCGTTGAGCAGGTTCGACAGGAATCGTCTCGGCCCCATCGGCGCGCGAATCGCAGCAAGGGCGGCCTCGGTGTCGGGACACTTCAGTGCCGCTTCGGCCTGCCTGATCCAGTCCTCGTCGAGATAGACCGGGAGGTACGGCGGTTCCTTGAGGAAGGGCCCCTCGGCGACCGCCCAATCGGGGAACAGGTTCTTGTCGTGGCCGATCCGGCCGTCCTCGATGCGGGCCGTGCGAGCCGCCAGCGGGTTCGCCAGACCGATCTGGTCGATGACCCGGACGTCCAGGCCGACGTTCATGCCCAGCATGCCGAGGTTGGTGAAGAACACGGTGTGGGGACCGGTTCGATCCGTCGCCTCCGGTGGCGCGTCCGGCGGCGGCGGTATCGCCGGCACCACATCCCAGGTGTCGTAGCTGCCCGCGGGCAGCAGCAGCGCGCCGTCCGGGGTGTTCTCGATCGCGGTCACCACCGCCCGCATCCGCGGGTAGTCGAGGTAGTCCGCTGCAGTCAGCGGGTGCGGGTTGCCGGTCGCCTGGGCATAAAAGCGACGTTCGTCGACGATGCCGGTATAGGTCACGCGGGTGGCGTCGGCGCCCATGCCCGGCGAGTTGGCCGCCCACAGCGCCCAGCCCGCCACCGCCAGCCACAGCACGCTGGTGGCGCCGGCATACAGATAGCCTGCGCCGCGAGCCATCCGCGACTTGTCGGGCAACATCAACGGGATGACGGCGACGGGGGCCAACAGGCAGAACAACGGGGTCAGCAGCACCCGGCCATGCATGAAGTCGCCGCCCTGGCGGATCCAGTAGATCGCCTGCAGGAGACCGCTGACCACCATGAAGACCACCACCGCCTGCGGTGTCTGCACCGTGCGCGCCAGCCAGCGGGAGCCCGCTGGGGCCCGGCGGTTCACCCATGAGGGTCGCCCGCGCAGCAGCATCACCATCAGCGCCAGCCCGATCAACAGCACCGCGGGCGCCCACAACAGGTAGGGCTGGTTGAAGTTGGCAAGGTAGACAAAACCCTGCTGCCACTTGGCCCCGGAGGCGTCCTTAGCCACCGCGGTGCCCGGGACCAGCAGCCCGTAGTACCCCATCCGGAAGATCTGATACGCCACCGGGAGCAACCCACCCGCGGCGACGATCAGCGCGCGTCGCCGCCAGTCGGGTGCTGCGATCAGCATCATGATCAGCGCCACACCGCCGATGAGCGCGAGTTCGGGACGCACCAGCACGCTGAGCCCGGCCACGAACGCCAGCGAACCGTCGAACGCCGGCGTGGTCTGCGAGGTCCGTGAGGTGTGAAGTCCCCGCAGTGCCTGCGACCAGCAGACCATCATCCACCACAGCAGCCCCAGATAGGCCAGCACCAAACCGTTTTCGAGTCCGGAGGTGGCGAAGTCGCGGGCCGGCGGCACCGCGATGTAGACCAACGCGCCCGCGGGCAACAGCAGCGCGCGGCGCCCGCGCAGGCTCGGCGCATACAACCGGGCGGTGCCCAGCATGGCCAGTGCCACACCGAGCACGCTGAGCGTCAGCGCCAGCGTCAGCGCCACGTACTCCAGCCGTGCCGGAGCCGAGACAAGCCCGCCGACGTACATCAGATACGACCACACCGTCGAGGTGTTGGCCTCCACCCGCTCCCCGGCATTGAACACCGGGCCGTTGCCCGCCAGCATGTTTCGTGTCGTGCGCAGCACGATCAGCCCGTCGTCGGCGATCCACCGGCGTTGCCAGGCACCCCAGCCGAACAGCGCGGCCACCACCGCCGCGCTCACCCAGAGGCTGATCCGAACCGAGACGTCGTAGGGATAGGCCGGCCAGCGGGTCAACCGGCCCGCCATCGCTGCGGTCAGCCGGTCAGCTGAGGAAGACTGCGCCACCGATGGTTCCGATCCAGGCGAGCGCCAGCAGCTGGAGCACTCGGTCCTTGAGCGCGATCTCCTCGGGCTCGCCGGCCATTCCGCCGTCGACGTCGACGGCGTAACGGAGGATCGCGATCGTGAACGGGACCATGGAGACCACGAACCAGGAGGTGCCTCCCGTCGCGTCGCGCTCGAATGCCCACAGCCCGTAGCACAAAACCAGCGATGTCGCCGACAGCGTCCACACGAAACGCAGATAGGAGCTCGTGTAACTCTCCAGGGACTTGCGGATCTTGGCGCCGGTCCGTTCGGCGAGCTGCAGTTCGGCGTAGCGTTTTCCGGCCGCCATGAACAGCGAGCCGAACGCCATCATCAACAGGAACCACTGCGACAGCGGCACCTCCGCCGCGACGCCACCGGCGATCGCCCGGATCAGGAAGCCCGAGGACACGATGCAGATGTCGATGACGGGCTGGTGCTTGAGTCCGAAACAATAGGCCAGCTGGATGCCGATGTAGATGGCCATCACCAGCGCCAGGTCGGGCGTCACCGACCACGAGATCGCCAGCGACGCGGCACCCAGCACCGCTGACAGGGTGTAGGCCAGCCACTCGGGCACCACCCCCGCGGCGATCGGCCGGAACCTCTTGGTGGGGTGTGCGCGGTCGGCGTCCACATCGCGTGCATCGTTGACCAGGTACACACACGATGCGGCCAGGCTGAAGACGACGAACGCCACCAGCACCTTGACCAGCACTTCGCGGTAGTCGTAGGCGTAGCGGGCGTCGCCGAGCGCGGCGACCGGGGCGGCGAAGACCAGGACGTTCTTCACCCACTGGCGCGGCCGGAGCGCTTTGACCAGTCCAGCGGCCAGATTCTTCGGAGGACCAGCGGCCGACCCTGCCTCCTGACCGACCTGGGATGCGCTCATCGTCGCCGGCCCCTTTCTTCCACCGTGCCCACCACCTTCGCCACGCCCGCCCCCACCGCGATGCCTGCGAGGACGTCGCTGGGGTAGTGCACACCGAGGACCAGGCGGGACAGCGCCATCGGCGGGATCAGCAAGGCGGGCAGCGGAAGCCGGCTGGGCCGGGCCAGCAGCATCGCCGCCGCGGTCGTGGAGGTGGCATGTGCGGAGGGAAAGCTCAGCCGGCTGGGGGTACCCACGTTGACCGCGATCGCCGGGTGGTGCGGGCGTTCGCGGCGAACGATCCGTTTGACGACCACGGCGCTGGCGTGCGCCAGGAATGCGCCCGCGCCCGCGGCCAGGAATTCCCGGCGGTGGTCCGGCCGCGCCAGTGCACCCAGGGCGGCGAGGGCCAGCCAACCCAGGCTGTGCTCCCCGAAATGGGACAGGCCGCGGGCGGCCACCAGTACACCGGGCCGGCCGGCAACCGCCGACTGCACGGTCACCAGTGCGAGGTCCTCGCCCGTGGGCGGTACGACCGGGTCAGCGATCACGGGACGCCACGACCCCCTGCTGACCGGAGTTCAGGACGGACTCCCACCGTTGCTTGCTCGTCAACGTCGGCAGTGCGTCGCGGTAGACCTTGCGCATGCGGTTGAACCTGCGGGCCAACAACACGTGCTGGCGCAACGACGTCCGCAGCAGTTCGACCATCTTGTCGCGGTCCCGCTGCCGGAAGACCACTCCGCGGCCGTCGGCGGTCGTCACGGTGACGCCGTCGACCCTGCAGAGCAGGAACCAGCGGGCGTCCTGGGTGGCGACGTTGAGCTGGGGTCGCTGATGATGGGCGGGATCGTGTTCGGTGAGCTGGTGCGCCACACCGCGAAGCAGGCGCAGTGCGATGGCCGGTTTGGAGGTGGGGATCTTGACCTTCTTGCGGCGCTCCGACGGGGGCGGCAGCGCGGTCGCTCCCGGCAGCACGACGGCATCGGGGTACTGGCTGCGCATCGCTCGCACGTCCGGCAGCGCGGACTCCAGGATCGAGAAGATGTGCTCGGGGCCGGCCAGGAAATCGGCCATCGCCCGGTTTTGAATCGCCACGGTCGAATATTCAAGGCACAGAAGATGTTTCAAGGTGGCTTTGATCGAGGAGGCGAGAAGGCCGCGGACCCCACCGTCCCAGTGCAGGGCGGCCACGGCCAATCTGTTGCGCAGGTGGAAGTACGCCTGCCAGTCGATCGCGTCGTCCTTGTCGCTCCACGCCATGTGCCAGATGGCGGCACCCGGCAGGGTGACCGTGCCGTAGCCGTGCTCGGCCGCGCGCAGCCCGTACTCGGCGTCGTCCCACTTGATGAACAGCGGCAACGGCTGGCCCAGTTCCTCGGCCACCTGCCGTGGGATCATGCACATCCACCATCCGTTGTAGTCCACGTCGATCCGGCGGTGCAGCAGCTTGCTGCGGTCCTCCTCGTCGACCAGCGGGTACTTGGCGAAGTCGTGGTCGTACTCGGTGTTGGGGGCGTTGGTCCACATGAAGTTCGCCCGGTCGACGACCTCGCCCATCACGTGCAGGTGCGACGGTTCTTGCAGGTTGAGCATGTGCCCGCCGACCAACGTCGGCGACTTGGCGAACCTGTTCATCGCCAGCGCGCGCAGCACCGAGTCCGGCTCGATGCGGATGTCGTCGTCCATGAACAGGATCTGTTCGCAGTCGGTGTTCTTCAGCGCCTCGTACATCACCCGGCTGTAGCCGCCCGAACCACCGAGGTTGGGCTGGTGGTGCACCGACAGCCGGGAGCCCAGCGCCGCCGCCGCGGCGGCGAAGCCCGGGTGGTCCTGGGCTTTGTCGGTACCCTGATCGGAGACGATGACCGCGCCGATCACCTTGTCCACCAATGGATCCGACGTCAGCGCCGCCAGCGCGTTGACACAGTCGGACGGTCGGTTGAACGTCGGGATGCCGACCGTGACATCGGCCCGTCCCGGCGCGGGCGTCGGTGCGTACCAGCCGGCGCTGCGCAGCGTGACCGCGGAGTTGGTGGTGATGTCGAACCAGATCCACCCGCCGTCCTCGAACGGGTCGAGGCCGATTTCGAATTCCACGACGGCGGTGTCTGCGTCACCGCTGGCGAAGGAATCGCCGCTGACGGTGATGCGGGCACCGGTTGCCTTGGTGCGGTAGACATCCACGCGACCGCTTCCGGTCAGCTCCACCCGCAGCACCACCGACTCCAGCGTCGACCAACGACGCCAGTAACTGGCAGGGAAGGCATTGAAGTACGTCGCGAAGGACACCTCGGACTCGGCGCCGATCTCGAGTTCGGTGCGCGTCGGCGGATGAGCCCGGCGAGCGTTGGTGACCGACTCCTCGATGTAGAGCTTTCGAACGTCGAGCGGCTCGCCGGGCCGCGGCAGGATGACGCGGGCCAGCAGGCTGACTGCCCGTGACTGTCCGGCCTCGAGCGCGCCGGACGGGATGTCACTCATGATCGGTTGCTTTCTGTTTCGGGGTCGACCAGCGGCACACCGTCGCGCAGGTGCGGCGCCAAGGTGTTGTCGTACATGCTCAGCGCGCTGGCGATCGCCATGTGCATGTCCAGGTACTGATAGGTGCCGAGGCGGCCGCCGAACAGCACCTTCGACGCGGCCATCTCGGCCTTCGCCCGGTCCCGGTAGGCGGCCAGCAGCGCGCGGTCGGACTCGGTGTTGATCGGGTAGTACGGCTCGTCGTCGTTCTCGGCGGCACGGGAGAACTCCCGCATGATGACTGTCTTGTCCGTCGGGTAGTGGGCTCGCTCGGGATGGAAGTGACGGAACTCGTGGATCCGGGTGAACGGAACGTCGGCGTCGTTGTAGTTCATCACCGGGGTGCCCTGGAAGTCCCCGGTCGGCAGCACCTCGAGCTCAAAATCCAGGGTGCGCCACCCCAGGCGGCCCTCGACGTAGTCGAAGTAGCGGTCCAGCGCACCCGTATAAACAACGGGAGCCGACGGATTGGCGGCCCGCAGCTGGTCGCGAACGTCGAACCAGTCGGTGTCGAGCCGGACTTCGATGCGGTCGTCGGCTGCCATGTTCTGCAGCCAGGCCGTGTACCCGTCGACGGGCAGACCCTCGTAGGTGTCGTTGAAGTACCGGTTGTCGAAGGTGTAGCGCACCGGCAACCGGTTGATGACAGACGCCGGCAGCTCAGCGGGGTCGGTCTGCCACTGTTTGGCGGTGTATCCCTTGACGAACGCCTCGTAGAGCGGCCGGCCGATCAGCGAGATCGCCTTCTCCTCGAGATTCTGCGCGTCGGCGGAATCGATCTCGCTGGCCTGCTCCTTGATCAGCGCCCGTGCCTGGTCCGGGGTGAAATACCGGCCGAAGAACTGGCTGACCAGGCCCAGACCCATCGGGAACTGGTAGGCCTGCCCGTTGTGCAGCGCGAACACCCGGTGTTGATAGCCGGTGAACTCGGTGAACTGCCTGACATAGTCCCAGACCCGCTGGTTGCTGGTGTGGAACAGGTGAGCCCCGTAGCGGTGCACCTCGATGCCGGTCTGCGGTTCGGGCTCGGAGTAGGCGTTGCCGCCGATGTGGGGGCGTCTCTCGAGGACGAGCACCCGCTTGCCCAGCTGCGTCGCGACCCGCTCGGCGATCGTCAGACCGAAGAACCCGGAACCGACGACGAACAGATCGACGTCGGCGGTGGGCGGGAGCGCAGCGACCCGGGAGGGAGAACCGGTGGGCGGCGCAGCGACCCGGGGATCAGGAGAGATCATCGGCAGCAAGGGTATCCGACCACTGCCGGCACCCCCGACTTGGCCGAGCCGGGCAGGTCGCAATTAGCTCACGATTCCGCATCGTCACTCTAGTCCCACTAGTCACATCAGTACCATCGAGGCGTACGAAGAATCACGCACAGCTAGCCGATTCAGGCAGCGAAATTTCTACGCCCATGTATTGAGGAGACTTCCGTGCCGAACCGACGTCGACGCCGGCTCTCGACAGCCTTGAGCACAGTCGCCGCTCTGGCAGTCGCGAGTCCAGTTGCAGTTGTTGCCGTATCCGAACTGTCCGCGACGCCCGAGCGTGCACCGGAACACCGCGAGTTCGTGCAGGCTGCCACCATCACAGACCTTCCCGGCGAGCTGATGACCGCGCTCTCGCAGGGCCTTTCACAATTCGGCATCAACCTGCCGCCGTTGCCGACGGGCCTGCTCACCGGATCGGCGCCGACGGCGCCCACCACCCTGAGCCCCGGGCTGGGAACCACCGGCCTGATGCCGGGCTTGACCGGAGCCCCGTCGCTGACCGACCCCGGCCTCGCCAACCCGGCGCTGACAAACCCGGCACTCACCAGCCCGACCGCGGCAGCGCCCGGCTTGACCACCCCGGACCTGACGACGCCGGGCTTGACGACGCCGTCGCTGACCGATCCCGCGCTGGCCTCCCCCGGCCTCACCGTGCCGGGCGTCAGCACCGACGGTCTGACCACGCCGTCACTGACCGATCCGGCGCTGACGACACCGGGCCTGAGCACCCCACCCGCGCTGACCGACCCTGCTCTGGGCGTTGCCCCGATCTCCACTTCCGGCCTGCCCGCAACCGGGGAGATCCCGATCTCGGCTCCGATCGGCCTGGATCCGGCGCTGGGCGGCTACCCGATCATGGGTGATCCGTCGCTCGCCATGCCGGCCGCCCCCAGCGGGGGCCTGCTCGGCGATCTGACCAGCGCCGCCAACCAGTTGGGCGCCGGCGAGGCAATCGACCTGCTCAAGGGTGTCCTGATGCCCGCGATCATGTCGGCGGTCAAGCCCGCGGGTGCTCCCGCAGCAGCCGCAGCCGCGGCGCCCATCGAGACCGCGGCCGGCACGGTCGGCGTCGACGAAGCGCTGGCCGCGGAGGCACCGCTCGAGCCCGGCGCGTGAGAGCCTCGGCAGTCCAGTAGTCCTGTCACCGAACGGCACCGCAGAAGCAGCACACGCTCTGCGGTGCCGTTGCAGGTGCCAGTGCGGGACCGAGGTCACGCCGCGCGGAAAGTGCTGCCGTGTTTGGTGAGCAAAATGACCGTGTCGAAACACGTGCACCATCAGACACATACGTAACATCATGCCGTGCTGTGTCGCCGCCCCGCGCCGTCGATACTGTTCTCCGCTCTGGCGGCGACAGTGGTGCTACTGCCGTGGGCTCTCACCGGCGTTCCCGGTGACGACCAGGTACCGGCAGCGGCCGCCCCCCACGTAGCGCAGCAACCACTGACCGAATTGGGCGGCGGTGAGACGATCCGGGAGATCCATCAGGAGACGCCGTTCTCCATGGTGGCGCTGACCTCCGAGGACCTCAGCGGCACCACCGCCCGGGTGCGCGCCGAGAAGGCGGACGGATCCTGGGGGCCGTGGTACGAGGCCGAACAGCTCGAGGGCGTCGGCGAGGAGCAACCCGGGCGGGGCGGCCTACGAGGCACCGAGCCCGTGTTCGTCGGACGCACCACCACCGTGCAGATCGCGGTCACCCGCCCGGCCGAAGCGCCGGCGACCGCCCCCGCAGCGCCGCGCGAAGACGGCGACCAGCAACCCCTGGGGTACGTCCCGGCCAACGTGGAACAGCCGTTCGGACAGAACATCAACGCGGTGCTCATCAGTCCCCCCGAGACCCCGGCGGACCTGCTGCCGCTGCCGAACGCCGCCACTCCTCCCGGACAACCGCCGAACATCATCAGCCGCCCGCAGTGGGGCGCGGACGAGGCGATGCGCTGCGGAGAACCCCGCTACGACAACAGGATTCAGGCTGGGGTGGTGCACCACACCGCGGGCAGCAATGAATACCTGCCGGGAGACTCAGCCGGGATCGTCCGGTCGATCTACGAGTACCACACCCGCACGCTGGGCTGGTGCGACATCGCCTACAACGCGATGGTGGACAAGTACGGGCAGGTCTTCGAGGGCCGCGCAGGCGGCATGACCCGGCCCGTCGAGGGCGCACATACCGGCGGCTTCAACCACAACACGTGGGGGGTCGCGATGCTCGGCAACTTCGATGTGGTTCCCCCGACACCGATTCAGCTGCGCACCACGGCTCGGCTGCTGGGCTGGGTTCTGGGCCAGGCCGGTGTCGACCCGATGGGCGCCGTCGTGCTGCCGTCCGAGGGGGGCTCGTTCACCAAGTTCCCGTTCGGCGCCTCACCGACGTTGCCGACGATCTTCACCCACCGCGACGTCGGCAACACCGAGTGCCCGGGCAACGCGGCCTACGCACTGTTGGGTCAGATCCGCGACATCGCGGCGCGATTCAACGACCCGCCGGGGCCCGACCAGCTGGCCGAGATGCTGCGCGGCGGCGCGATCCACGCAAAGTGGGAATCGCTGGGCGGCATGAACAGCTACCTCGGACGACCGACGTCGCCCGAGTCCGCGGGCGAGGGCTCGACGCGGTACGTGACGTTCGAACGCGGGGCGGTGTACTGGTCTCCCGAGAGTGGGGCCGAACCCGTCACCGGCGAGCTCTACAAGGCATGGGGCGCGCTCGGTTTCGAACGGGGCGCGTTGGGCCTGCCGACCAGCGCAGAGATCGCCGCGCCGCTGTGGATCGTGCAGAACTTCCAGCACGGCACGCTCAACTTCGACCGGGAGGACGGCCGGGTCATCCGCGTCATCGACGGTGTCCCCGTCGAGTTGCCACCGCCCCCGGCCGACCTGGCACCGATACAGCTGGAGCGGTTCACCCCGCCGAGCAACCCCGTCTGACCGGCCTACAGCCACCGGCGCTCGCGCACCCCGGGCGATGGAGACGACTCGGCGGGTCAGTTGAGGTCACCCGCTGCGGCGGCGGCGTCGTCCCCGAACCACTTCTCTTTGATGAGGTTGTAGGTGCCGTCTTCGCGCATTCGAAACAGTGCCTGGTTGGTCGGCTTGCGCAGTGCGCTGTTCACGTTGAACACGAATCCTTGGTCTTCCTCTTGGAACACCGGTCCGGCCATGACTGCGACACCTTCGCCGCGGTGGGCCACGTAGTAACGCAGCACAGGCGCATCGAAGACCACTGCGTCGTAACCTTCTTCGCGCAGCAGATGATAGGAGTCCTCGATGGTTCTGGTCTCCGTGGCATCGATGCCCATCCTGCGCAGGAACGAAGCCGATGTCGTGTCCTCGACCGTCGCGATCGACTTTTCGTACAGGTCGGCCGGACCGTTGATCTTGGCATCCAGTTTGGCCACGGTCAGGGTTGCACTGAGATTGGCAGAGTAGAACGCGACGAAGACGATGCCGGCGAAGCCCCACAGGATGGCCAGGGCCTGGGTGATCGCCTTGGTTGCCGTGGTGCTGTTCTTTCCGACCAGTGATCCGATGCCCCAGCCGAACGACTGGATGATGCCGGGCAGATACGACCGCGACACGACGGGTGTGGCGCTGCGGCGCTCGATGAGCCAGAAGACATGCGCGGGAAAGACGCTGACCACTATGGCGGCGCTGAGCCAGATCAGCATGGTCCGGGAGAGAAGAAGATCGAGATAGCCGCCGAGCCCGGGCACCGAGGGCCGGGTCTGGTGCACGGGGACGATGATCTGCAGTCCGGCGTCGAGGGTGGGATGGGAGAAGTCGAAGGACTGCTCCCGCTCAGCAGTCAGGGAGATGCCTCCGACTGCCACGTCGGCCCGACCGTCGGCGACTGCCGCCAGCTGGCCGCGGACGTCACCGGCGTCGATGTACTCGGTTGTCCACCCGAGCCGGTCGGCGATCTCGTTCCACAGTTCGATGCCGAATCCTGTCAGCTCGCCGCTGCTGGTCTCCATCACGAACGGTTCGAGGGGGTGGACCGCCACGGTGACTGCCTGCGTATCGGTTTCGGGCTGACCAGCCGCCTGGGGAACACCTACCGGTGGCGCGCCCATCAGGGCGAGCACAGCGATCACCGCGGCCAGCGCATAGCACCGTAAACCCACTGCCACCCAATCCTTAGCGTCTGTTATGCGTCCTGGCACCCTACCCGGGAGCCTGGAGGGACCGTCTATCGCGACATCGACGGGGACCCCGGCTGCGGTACGCGTCCGAGCACGTCCTAAGGGTCTGTGAACAGCGCCGCCAGAAACGGTGTGGTATCCGGCAGGGACGCCAGCACGGTGCCGCTGTGATCCTCGTCAGGGTAGATCTTGAGCACAACGTCCTGGTTGTTCGCCTGCAACTGGTCATACAGCACCAGCGACGACTTCGCCGGCACGTCGCGGTCCAATAAGCCGGCGCCAAGGAAGATCGGCCGGTCGTAGCCGGTCACCGGAGTACCCATGTAGTCGTCGAGCGCTTCAGACACACCGGGAAGGGAGGCCAGCGGTGCACTGAAGAACTGCGTCGGAGTCATGCCGGCCAACTCCTGATCCAACTGTGGCTTGCACACGGTCTCGGCTTTGTCGACGGCATCGACACCCAGCGGCGTGAGCACCCTGTTGACGTCGATATCGGGACGTGCCTCACGGAATCCGGCCAGAATGTAGGCGGTGTAGCTGTTGGCGGCAGGTCCCAGTTGCCTGGGCAGTTCGAGGTCGGGGCCCCCCAGCTTCACGACGCTTTCGATGTTGGCCGGGGTGCCGGTGGCCACCACACCGCGATAGTCCAGACCACTGCCTGCACTGAGCTCCGAGGCCCAGCGCGCGCTGTTGACCGCGGCGCCTCCGCCTTGCGACTGCCCGACGATGGCCCACTGCCGGGAAAGCGGCAGTCCCATCTGATGTGCGGCGATCACCGAGTCGACAACCGCTCGTGCGGTGGAAGCACTGTTGAGGTAGCTCATCAACCCTGGAGTGCCCAGCCCCACATAGTCGGTACCCACCACCGCATACCCTTGATCCAGCCAATGGCTGAGGTACTCGTTGTCGCGGGCACTCCGCGGCCGCGCCGACGGTGTGCAGTCGTCCCCGAGACCGACGGTGCCGTGCGCCCAGGCGATCACCGGCCAACCCCGCTGCGGTGGCGCAGCTTTCGGGGTGAACACCACCGCGGTGCTGACTGCGGGCCGGTCGTGCTGATTGCGCGTGGAATACAGGATGCGATACGCCGCGCCTGCGCCGGTCACCGACAGTTCAGGGTTCAACGGCACCTGGGCGATCAACGTCCCACCTTCCGGTGGGACGAACCCGCCATAGGAGCGGGCATCCAGGGTCGACCAGTCGGGATCAGCGGCAACGGCGGTCGGGGCCAGCCCGACCATGCCCGCCGCAACACCGATCGTTGCCATCGCCGTGAGCACGATTCCGACCAATCTGATCCGCATCACGCGGAACAAGATAGTGCAGCGCCGACTTTCGCGGTGCGGCAGTGGTGGCACGCGCCTTCACAGCCACCAGCGCTCGAGCACCCTCGCCACCCCGTCCTTGACGTTGGTGGCGGTGACCTCGTCGGCGGCGGCGAGCGCGTCCGGGTGCGCATTGCCCATCGCCACGCCCAGGCCCGCCCAGCTGAGCATCGGCACGTCGTTGGGCATGTCTCCGAAGGTGACGACCTCGGTGGCGGCGACTCCCAGCGGGCGGGTCAGCTCCTCGATGCCGGTGGCCTTGCTGACCCCCAGCGGCATGATCTCCACCAGGCCGTTGTTCGTGGAATAGGTGATGTCCCCCTCGAGCCCGATGTGCTTGGCCAGTTCTGCAGCCATGTCAGCGCTGGTGGCGCCGGCTTTGCGGATCAGCAACTTGATCGCGGGGGCGCTGAGCAGGTCCTGGATCGACACCTCGGTGTTGTCGGGATTGAGCCACGCGTGTTCGTAGCCCGGGGAGCTGACGAACTGCGGGGTGGCGGCGTCATGGGCGCTGCGGCCCACCCGTTCGACGGCCAGCCCGGCGCCGGGGATCACCCGGGTGGCGATCTCGGCGAGCTCACCGAGGACATCAGCCGACAGAGAGCGGGCCGAGACGATGCGGTCTGTCGACGGGTCGTAGATCACCGCCCCGTTCGCACACACCGCCATCGGCGCGAAGCCGAGCTGGTCCACGATCGGCCTGACCCACCGCGGCGGGCGGCCGGTGGCGAGCACGAACGTCGCGCCGCCGTCGACGACCGCACGTACCGCAGCCCGGGTTCTCGGGCTGACGTTCTCGTCGTCGTCGAGGAGCGTGCCGTCCACATCGGTGGCGATCAGCGCCGGCTTCCGACCACTTCCCTGCTCGGGTGACGTCATGAGCGCTTGGCCCGTCTGCGGGCCCGTTCCGCCAGTTCTGCCGCGTCGAGGGCTTTGGCCTCGGCCGGGCTCGGGGCGCTGCCGCCAAGTCGTTGCGGCAGCCAGAACGCACCCGGCGGCTGCGGGTAGGCCGACTGTGAGGTGTGCAGCAACTGGGTCATCTCCGAACGCATGGTGGCGGCGAGTTCCTGGGCGGTTCCACTGGGCGCCACAGGTTGTCCGATCGCCACATTGATCGGAAATTTCTTGCGCCCCAACGCCTTCGGATGGTCTTTGGTCCAGATGCGGTGCGCTCCCCAGACTATCAGCGGCACGATCGGCACCTGCGCTTCCTGGGCCATCCGCACTGCACCGGTCTTGAACTCCTTGAGCTCGAAGCTGCGGCTGATGGTGGCCTCGGGATACACGCCGACGAGTTCACCGGCACGCAGCGACTCCACCGCCGCGGCGTACGCACCGGCGCCGGCCTGCCGGTCCACCGTGATGGTGCCGGTGTGCCGGATCAACCACCCCACCACCGTCACCTCGCTCATCTCGGCCTTGATCATGAAACGCATGCGGCGCTTGCGGTTCATCACCGCCAGGGCGGCGGGCAGGAAGTCCACATAGCCGGTGTGGTTGATGGCGACGACAGCGCCGCCGGTGGCGGGGAGGTGTTCGAGTCCCTGATAGGTGATCCGCGTCCCGGTAGCCCTGACTGCAAGCTGCGCTGCGATTTCCAGCGTGCGGAAAACCGGTTCCATCCGGTTACCCCGGCGCCCCGGTCGTTCCGGTGTCCGGCCCGGGTGTGCCCGCCCGGCGGGCCGCCTTGTAGGCGGCCTCCTCGGCGTCCATCCGGTTGGCCTCGGCCAGCGTCGGCGCACCCCCACCCAACCGGTGCGGGACCCAGAACTCGCCGGGGGGATGCGGAGCTTGGATCTCATAAGCGTCCTGCACCTGCTCGAGCAGGTGCTGCATCCGGGAGTGCAGCAGCGAGGTCAGCTCGGCGGCGGGCAGTGTCGGTTCGATCGGCTTGCCCACAGCGACCGAGATCGGGACCTTGGTCCGTCCCAGCTTCTTGGGATGTCCTTTGGTCCAGATGCGTTGGGCGCCCCACACGATGTGCGGCACGATCGGCACTCCGGCTGCGATCGCCATCCGGGCCGCACCGGACTTGAACTGCTTGATCTCGAAGCTGCGGCTGATCGTGGCCTCCGGGTAGACGCCGACGAACTCCCCTTCTCGGAGCTTGCGGCAGGCCTCCTCGAACGAGGCCGCCCCGCTGTGCCGGTCGACCTCGATGTGGCGCAGGCTGCGCATGATCGGACCGGTGACCTTGTGGTCGAAGACCTCTTTTTTCGCCATGAACCGCACCTTGCGGCCGAGGCCCTGCTGGTAGGCGGGAAGCCCGGCGAACGTGAAGTCGAAGTAGCTGGTGTGGTTGATCGCGATCACCGCGCCGCCGGTGCGCGGCAGGTTCTCCACCCCGGTGACGGTGAACTTCAGGCCCTGCACCCGCCACACCAGCCGGGCGAGCTGGATGACAGTGCCGTATACCGGTTCCACAGCCGCAAGCGTAGTGCGCGCGGGCACACAGTCCCAGACCGGTGCGAGCACACGGTGCCCGGCTAAGCTGCAAGGCAACACGACCAGACCCGGAATCGGCCATGGAGAGGATCTTTGTGCAGGTCACCAGCGTCGGGCACGCCGGCTTCCGCATCGACACCGAGGCCGGAAGCATTCTGTGCGACCCGTGGGTGAACCCGGCGTACTTCGCCTCCTGGTTCCCCTTCCCCGACAACAGCGGGCTGGACTGGGCCGCCCTGGGCGACGTGGACTACCTGTACGTGTCCCACCTGCACAAAGATCATTTCGACCCGCGGAATCTGCGTGAGCACGTCCACAAGGACGCCGTCGTCCTGCTGCCGGACTTCCCCGTCCCCGACCTGCGCCGGGAACTGGAGAAGCTGGGCTTTCACCGCTTCTTCGAGACCACCGACTCCGTCAAGCACCGGGTGAGCGGTCCCAAGGGTGACCTGGACGTGATGGTCATCGCCCTGCGTGCTCCCGCCGACGGACCCATCGGCGACTCCGGACTGGTCGTCGACGACGGGGTCACCACCGTTTTCAACATGAACGACGCCCGCCCGGTGGATCTCGACGTCCTGCACGCCGATTTCGGCCAGATCGACGTGCACATGCTCCAGTACTCCGGGGCGATCTGGTACCCGATGGTCTACGACATGCCCGAGCGGGCCAAGGAAGCCTTCGGCAGCCAGAAGCGGCAGCGGCAGATGGACCGCTGCCGGCAGTACATCGCCCAGGTGGGCGCGACGTGGGTGATTCCCTCTGCCGGCCCACCGTGCTTTCTCGATCCCGAGCTTCGTGACCTCAACGACGATCACGGCGACCCGGCGAACATCTTTCCCGACCAGGTCGTGTTCCTCGAGCAGATGCGCTCCCACGGCCGCGACGGCGGACTGCTCATGATCCCCGGGTCGACCGCCGATTTCACCGGCACACAACTGAACTCACTCGATCACCCGATTCCCGAAGACGACGTGACAGCCATCTTCACCACCGGCAAGGCCGACTACATCGCGGCATACGCCGACCGGATGGCGCCGGTTCTGGCCGCCGAGAAAGCCGGATGGGCGCCCGCCGCCGGCGAACCGCTGCTCGAGCCGCTGCGTGCCGTGTTCGAGCCGATCATGCTGGCCAGCGACCAGATCTGTGACGGCATCGGCTACCCCGTGGAACTGCGGCTGGGGCCGGAGAGCGTGGTACTGGACTTCCCCAAACGCGCAGTGCGTGAAGCGATCCCGGACGAGAAGTTCCGCTACGGCTTCGACATCGCGCCCGAGCTGGTGCGCACGGTGATCCGGGACGGCGAGCCCGACTGGGTCAACACGATCTTCCTGTCCACGCGGTTCCGGGCGTGGCGCGTCGGGGGGTACAACGAGTACCTCTACACGTTCTTCAAGTGCCTGACCGCCGAGCGGATCGCCTACGCCGACGGCTGGTTCGCCGAGGCACACGACGACACGGCGTCGATCACGTTGGACGGCTGGGAGATCCAGCGTCGGTGCCCGCACCTGAAAGCCGACCTGTCCAAGTTCGGCGTGGTCGAAGGGTCCACGCTGACCTGCAATCTGCACGGCTGGCAGTGGAACCTCGACAACGGTAGATGTCTGACCTCGAAGGGCCACGAACTTCGGTCGGCGAAGCTGTGAGCGCCCCACCGCAGTACTACGACGACGGCCTGATCCAGCTGGACCAGGAGGCGCTCACGCTGCGCCGCTATCACTTTCCCTCCGGCACGTCGAAGATCATCCCGCTGCGCAGCATCCGCGGTTACCGCAGCACTCCACTGGGGTTGTTCATGCAGCGGTTTCGGATCTGGGGCAGTTCGGACCTGAAGCGTTGGCTACCGCTCGATGTCCGCCGACCGCTGAAATCGACGCTGATCACCCTCGATGTGCCCGGGACGTATCCGGATCCGGCGTGCACACCGGTGCGCCCGGGACAGTTCGTCGAACTGCTCGAGGAGCTACTGCAACACGCCCGTTAGCACGACCGTCACCGCTCCCGCAGGACGGTGGCCTCCAGCACCCGCTGCATCTGCCGCATCGCCGTGCGGCCCGCCGCGGCAGCCACCCGCCTGGCCGCATTCGGGGGCGCAGCCATCCGAACCCGCACCGGGTCCCCGACACGCACCACGCCCGGCGTGGCGACATCGGCGTACACGCCGAGGAACCGGTCGGTGGACTCGGCCAGCCGCCGGGTCAGTCCGCGGTCGAGTTCCAGGCCGGGTTGGGGACGGGTGGGCACCACACACCGGATGGTCGGGTTGGTGATCCGCAACGTCACCGAGCCGAACTCGACGTCACCACCCACCCAGCCGGCCTCGGGATAACCGCCCGCCGCGTCGTCGAGAGCCACCAGCACGTTGGGGCGGAAACGACGCACGTCGTAGGGCGCGCCGGAGGCCCCCCCTTCAGACCCTTCGGACAGCGTCGCCAGACTGGTCGTGCTGAGCACGTGCACCGGGCTCAGATCCACGAAAGTTCCCGGGGGCGTAGCGTAACGGGCCAGTGTCAGCATCTGTCTGGTCGAGAAGAGCGACGTGTCGGGCAGCGCTTCGGACTCGGACAGCCCGAAGTCGCGTCGCACCTCTGTGGGCGAATAGTTGGCCCGGGTCTGCCGGACGGACAATCGGTGCAGGCTGGTGTCTGCGCGTGCCGGAAGAGCCGTCATCTTCACCTCGCGGCCGAGCAACTCCGACAGCCTCCGGTCGAGCTCGGGGTCGGAACTGGACAGTTCGACGCCGTCGGGCGTGGTGACGATCACTTCGGGAACATTGCCCGGCCCGGCATCCGGCCCGGGCTCCGCAGCGTAGCGCGCCGAAAAACCCAACAGGGCAGGCACTTTTCGGGCCGATGCGGTGATGTCACGCTCGAGATCGCGGACCGCCCATAGCCGGTCGGCATGCACCCCGTGAAGGTCGACGTGCACTGCGTCGACCCTGGTGCCGCCCATCGACTTGACGGGAAACCGCCACAGCTGCTCCACCCTGCCAACCATGTCGAGGCCTAGCCCGAAACCGTCTGGCGCAGTTCGGATCGCGCTTCGTTCGCGGTGTCGTACACCCGCACCACCGCCTCATCGCCGGGTTTCAGGTAGGTCGACTCACCCAGCGGGGTGTACCTGGTGGCACCGATCCCGATCAGCACCTTCGTCGGATGACCACTCGCGACCATCAATGCGCCGACGTCCTCCAACGGCGTTCCCGGGGCACCCTTCTGATTGGCCAGCCGGTCGACGACCCAGTCCAGCAGCACCTCCCCGTAGTACGAGTAACCCAGCAAGGGACTGTCGACCCCGTACTCGTGCTCCTGACCGTCGGCGGTGTGCAGGTGGCACAGCAGCCGCAGCGTGGCGGTCGGACCGTCCGGCGTCAGGTCACTGATGTCGAAGAACTGCGGTGCAACGCCTTTCGACGCCGGACCCCAGTTCTTCTTGTAGCTGATCTTCGGCGCGTTCGGCCGCCGGATCGAGCAGTCGTTGAACGCGCCGAGCGCAATCGGCTGCAACGACGCCACGGTGTCGCCGGCCCACCTGACCTCGCACGCCAGCCCGACCTCCGGCTCGATCTGCAGATTGAGCGGGGCGTCACTCTGCGGCAACTCGATGGCGTCGTGCGACAACGGGAACTCCCCGAGGAAGGTGGCGTGACCCGGTGCGTACCAGGGGAAGATGCCCTTGGGTGCACCGCCCTCGGAGGTCACGTTCACGAAGTCGTCGGCCTCGCCGGCCTGCTCCAGGTGCCCCGCGAAGTTCCCCGCGACACCGAATCCGAACCACGTCTTCAGTTCGTCGAGGTCCATTTCGACCATGCCCAGTTCGGTCATTTTTTCCTCCCGGGTTCGAGGACCGATGTTCCGACATAGGGCACCAACGCCTGCGGAACGTGCACGCTGCCGTCAGCCTGCTGATGGTTCTCGAGGATCGCCACCAGCCAGCGGGTGGTGGCCAGCGTGCCGTTGAGCGTCGCGGCGGTCTGAGGTCTGCCGTTGTCGTCGCGGTAGCGCACCGAGAGCCGACGCGCCTGAAACGTCGTGCAGTTCGACGTCGAGGTCAGCTCCCGGTAGGTCTGCTGGGTCGGCACCCACGCCTCGCAGTCGAACTTGCGGGCCGCCGACGAGCCGAGGTCACCGGCGGCGATGTCGATGATGCGGTAGGGCACCTCGATGTGGGCCAGCATCTGACGCTGCCACCCGAGCAGCCGCTCGTGCTCGGCCTCGGCCTCCTCGGGACGGCAGTAGACGAAGCCCTCGACCTTGTCGAACTGGTGCACGCGGATTATCCCTCGGGTGTCCTTGCCGTAACTGCCCGCCTCACGCCGGAAACAGGACGACCAACCGGCATAGCGCTTGGGCCCGTCGGCCAGGTCGATGATCTCGTCGGCGTGGAATCCCGCCAACGGCACCTCCGAGGTGCCGACGAGGTACATGTCGTCTTCGGGGAGGTGGTAGACCTCTTCTGCGTGGGCGCCGAGGAAGCCGGTGCCGGCCATGATCTCCGGCCGCACCAGCACCGGCGGGATCATCAGCGTGAAGCCGTTGTCGACGGCCACGCGCACGGCGAGCTGGAACAGGCCCAGCTGCAGCAACGCTCCGGCACCGGTGAGGAAGTAGAAGCGGGAACCGGCCACCTTCGCGCCACGTTCCATGTCGAGCAGGCCCAGCGATTCCCCCAGCTCGAGGTGATCCTTCGGGTCGTCGATCACCCTCGGCTCACCGACGGTGTCGAGCACCCGGAAATCGTCCTCGCCGCCGGCGGGGACACCGTCGATGATGACGTTGGAGATGGCCATGTGCGCGGCGGTGAAGCGATTCTCGGCCTCCGCCTGGGACGCTTCGGCGGCCTTGACCTTCTCCGCCAGCTCCTTGGCCGAGGCCAGCAGCGCGGGGCGTTCCTCGGGCGATGCCTTGCCCACCAGCTTGCTGGCCGCCTTCTGCTCGGCGCGCAGGTTGTCGGCGGTCGAGATCGCCGCCCGCCGCGCAGCGTCCGCCTCGGCGAGCGCGTCGACGAGCGCCGGGTCCTCGCCCCGGGCCAGTTGTGAGGCACGCACCGAGTCGGGATCTTCTCGTAGCACCTTCAGGTCGATCACGGGCAAAACCCTACGGGGTCGCGGGATCGGCCGGCACAACCACATAACGTTACAACTGCATCACTTGCCCTAGCACCTGACACGCCTGTCACAATGGAGCGGATGGCCCAGGCACCCGAACCCGCAGAGGGAAGCTCGACGCCCACCAAACAGGCGTGGTGGCGTAGCTTCCGGGCTGAGTCGACCCGTCGCGCCCTGCTGCTGACCGCGCTCGGCGGCCTGCTGATCGCCGGGGTGATCACCGCGCTGCCCCAGTCGGACCGGACCGGCAACCTCACCGCGAACTCGATCTCACTGGGCCCCCGCGGCAACGACACCTTCGACCATGCCAAGAGCGGCGATTGCCTCAACTGGCCCGATCGCACCCCCGACGCGGCCGAGATCGTCGAATGCAGCACCGAGCACCGGTTCGAGGTGGCCGAGTCGGTGGACATGCGCACCTTCCCGGGCAGCGAGTACGGGCCCGACGCCGCACCACCGTCGGCGGCCCGGATCCAGCAGATCAGCCAGGAACAGTGCTCGGCCGCGGTGAAGCGCTACCTGGGTGCCCGGTTCGACCCGCACAGCCGCTTCACGGTCAGCATGCTGTGGTCCGGCGACAAGGCCTGGCGCCAGTCCGGAGAGCGCAGAATGTTGTGCGGTCTGCAGCTGCCCGGCCCCAACAACCAGCAGCTGGCATTCACCGGCAAGGTCGCCGACATCGACCAGTCGAAGGTCTGGGACACAGGCACCTGTCTGGGCATCGACCCGACCACCAACCAACCCACCGACATCCCCGTCGACTGCGCGGCGCCACATGCGATGGAGGTGACGGGTTCGGTCAATCTCGCCGAGCGGTTCCCGGAGGGCCTTCCCCCCGAGTCGGAGCAGGACACGTTCATCAAAGACGCGTGCACCAAGCTGACGGATGCCTACCTGGCGCCGATCCAGTTGCGGAACACCACGCTGACGCTGATCTACAGCACCATTTCGCTGCCCAGCTGGGCGGCAGGCAGCCATCAGGTGTCGTGCAGCATCGGTGCCACCCTGGGCAACGGCGGCTGGTCGACGCTGCTGAACAGCGCAAAGGGACCGCTGATGATCAACGGTCAGCCCCCGGTCCCGCCGCCGGACATCCCCGAGGAACGGCTGAACCTGCCGCCGATCCCGATGCCCGACATCCCCGAAGGCAGTTCGGCAGGTGCGACCGGGTCCAGCGGGTCGAGCAGCTCGACCTACGAGGAAAGCCAGAGCGACCAGACCCAGCACATGCCGCAGATCGTGACCGAGACCGCACCCACACCGGCCGAGCCCGCAGCGCCGGCCGATGCACCGCCGACGGGCAACACCTTCCTCAACGGTCCACCCCCACCGCCGCCGCCTGGCGCGCCCGCACCA
>NZ_CACSIP010000009.1 GCF_902705885.1 Mycolicibacterium austroafricanum
GCCCTGGGTCNTTCCCNCCCCTCCGATTCCGCCCAATGCCAGGATCACCGGCAGCAGCACCCACGGCGCCAGCATCATCGGCAACGTCTCCGAGGAGATCGCGCCGATCGTGGTGAGTGCCCGCGGTGACAGCGTGTAGGCGAGTGCGGCGATGACCCGCGAGGTGGTGCTGCCGATCTTCAACGCCTCGGCGACCCGCAGCACGCCCCAGAAACCGACGGTGAGCAGCAGCGCCCACCACAACCGTTGGGTCACCCAGCCCGGGACGCCGAGCAGGTCGCCGGCCAGGAAGAAGGTGCCGTGGGGAAACAGGTAGCCGTAGGCCTGGTTCTGGGCCTGGCCGAACGGCAGGTCGCTGTTCCACAGGCTGAACGCGCGGGCCAGGAAGCGCAGCGGGTTCGCGGTGAGATCGAGCTTGGTGTCGGGTGAGATCTGTCCCGGAGACTGGGCGAACGTCAGGACCAGCGCCGCCGCGGCGGCCACCCACAGCCAGCGCCGGGAGAGCGGCTCGAGCGTCCCCGGGCGGGATCGGCTGGTAGCGGAGCGCAGGAGCGGGGCGTCCCGGGAATTAACTTCTGTCGCCGTACTCGACCCTGTTGAGAACGGACGACGCCGGATCGCCTGCTTGCAGCGGCGGCTTGGTGTCCTGCTGGACCATCAGCGTCACCCCGAACACGGCAGCCGCGCCCAGCAGCAGGCCGACGACGATACTGGCGGCAGCGGGCACGAGGAACCGATCCATGAGCCTCAAACTAGCACGCGCGGCATCATGGCCCCGGCGCCGCGAACAGCACCGGGTGATGCCCCTTACGCAGCACCTGATCACCCGGCACCGTGTTGAGGCGGGCGGGGCTAACGCCGCGACAGCGGCTGCCATTAGTGTCGGGACGCATGGTCATCCCCCGAACTCGATGGACAGCGCCCGGTGCCCTGCTGGCGATGGTGGCGACGGTCGCCTTCTCCGCGGGCTGCACCTCGGCCGACGACCAGACGGCAGCACCATCCAGCGCACCGTTGGCGATGGCGGCCGGCCCGGTCCCGAACAACGCGCCACCGCCCGCCGCCCCCGTCCCGGCCGCACCGGCCTGCGGCGATCCGGCCGCGATGTCGACGCGGGACAAGCTGGCCCAGCTCCTGATGGTCGGGGTGACCGGGGCCGCCGACGCCCGCGCGGTCGTCGACACCCACCACGTCGGCGGCATCATGATCGGCAGCTGGACCGACCTGTCCATGCTGTCGGACGGCTCCCTGGCCGACATCGCCGCGACCGCGGGCCCGCTGCCGTTGGCGGTGAGCGTCGACGAGGAGGGGGGTCGGGTCTCGCGGCTGTCCAGCGTGATCGGTTCGCAGCCCGCCCCCAGGGTGCTGGCGCAGAGCAGCAGCCCCGAAGAGGTGTACGCCATCGCGCTCGACCGCGGTCGCCAGATGCGCAACCTGGGGATCACCATCGACTTCGCGCCCGTCGTCGACCTCACCGACGCTCCGGCCAGCACCGTGATCGGCGACCGGTCCTTCGGTTCGGATCCCACCGTGGTCACCGACTATGCGGGTGCCTACGCCCGCGGGCTGCGCGACGGCGGGTTGCTGCCGGTGCTCAAGCACTTCCCGGGGCACGGGCAGGCGTCAGGCGACTCCCACGAGGGCAGCGTCGTCACCCCGTCGCTGGACACGTTGCAGGCCAGCGACCTGGTGCCCTACCGCACGCTGACCGCGGAAGCGCCGGTCGGCGTCATGGTCGGGCACATGGAGGTTCCCGGGTTGACCGGTAGCGAACCGGCCAGCCTGAGCCCGGCCGCGTACGCGCTGCTGCGCTCCGGCGACTACGGCGGTCCGCCGTTCAACGGCGTGGTGTTCACCGACGACCTGTCCAGCATGCGGGCGATCACCGACCGGTTCGGGGTCGCCGACGCGGTCCTTCGCTCGCTGCAGGCCGGCGCGGACGTCGCGCTGTGGGTGACCACCAGAGAGGTTCCCGCGGTGCTCGACCGGCTGGAGAAGGCGGTGGCGGCCGGCGAACTGACGATGTCCGGTGTGGACGCCGCGGTGACGCGGATCGCGGCCGTCAAGGGTCCGTCTCCGCTCTGCGGCGGCTGATCGGCGCGGCATTGCTTACCCTGTGGTGAGAACACGTCGCAGGAAGGCGGACCCATGGCAGGTGGTACCAAGCGGTTGCCGCGTGCTGTCCGCGAGCAGCAGATGCTCGACGCGGCCGTGCAGATGTTCTCGGTGAACGGCTATCACGAGACCTCCATGGACGCGATCGCGGCCGAGGCGCAGATCAGCAAGCCGATGCTCTACCTGTACTACGGCTCCAAAGAGGAACTGTTCGGCGCCTGCCTGGACCGGGAGCTGACCCGGTTCGTCGACGAAGTCCGCACCAACATCGACTTCGACGATGCGCCGAAGGAACTGTTGCGCAGCGCAGTGCTGGCGTTCCTGAAATACATCGACACCCACCGCGCGTCCTGGATGGTGCTCTACACCCAGGCCACCAGCTCGCAGCGGTTCGCCCACACTGTGCGCGAGGGTCGCGAACGCATCATCGAACTCGTCGGCCGGCTACTGCGGTCGGGCACCCGGTCTCCGGGGCCGGACACCGATTTCGACATGATGGCCGTCGCACTGGTGGGGGCGGGGGAGGCGGTGGCGTCGCGGGTCAGCACCGGTGACGCCGACGCCGACGAAGCCGCCAAACTGCTGATCGACCTGTTCTGGCTCGGCCTCAAAGGGAAGCCGTCCGACGCTGCGGTCGACGCCGCGGCCGTCGCCTCCCACTAGCGGCCCGCTCAGGCCGGTGTCACCGACCCGGTGAGGTGCGGGTGTCCCTTGGTGAGGTGGCGCAGGGTGAGCTCCCAGCCGTCGGCACTGCGGTCGACGTACAGGCCGGCCTGCGCAGGCAGCACCACCGGCTTGGCGAACCGCACCGAGTAGCGCACCGCATCCGGCAGCTGCCCCTCGATGTTGGCCAGCACGGCAGCCGCGCTGAACATGCCGTGCGCGATCACCGTGGGGAACCCGAACAACTTCGCAGCGACGGCGTTCGTGTGGATCGGGTTGTGGTCGCCGCCGACCGACGCGTAGTGGCGGATCTGGCCGGGCGTGATGCGCAGCACCGCGTTCGGCGGTCCCAGCTTCGGCTGCTTCTGTGGCGGAGGCTTGGGCTCGTCGGACAGGCTGGTCCGCTGCTGGTGCAGGAACGTCGTCACCTGATGCCAGGCGGTGTCGTTGCCGACGTTGACGTCGGTCACGATGTCGACCAGCAGACCCTTGCGGTGCTCGCGCAGGTTCTCGGCATGCGCCGAAACCCCGACGGTGTCGGTGACCGAGATCGGCCGGTACTGGGTGATGTGGTTCTCCAGATGCACCGAACCCATTGCGGCGAACGGGAAGTCGAAACTCGTCACCAACGACATCACCGTGGGGAAGGTCAGCGCGAACGGATAGGTCAGCGGCACGGTGTCGCCGAACCGCAGTCCGGTGACGGTGGCGTACTCGGCGACGCTGGCCGGGTCGATGGGTAACTCGTCGACGGTCAGCGTGCGGTCGGGCAGGGTGTCGTCGCGGGGCACGAACGGCAACGCGCCCGCAACGGCACGCAGCATGTTCCGCAAGCCCGAAGGCTGCTCGGTCATGATCCTCGATTCGCTTC
Source organism: Mycolicibacterium austroafricanum (assembly GCF_902705885.1). Taxonomy (GTDB): domain Bacteria; phylum Actinomycetota; class Actinomycetes; order Mycobacteriales; family Mycobacteriaceae; genus Mycobacterium; species Mycobacterium vanbaalenii_A. The sequence continues at coordinate 3,650 of NZ_CACSIP010000009.1, forward strand.
GCAAGCTTCGCTCACCGTCACGCCCCCAGCATGGCCTGGCCGCACACCCGGATGGTGTTGCCGGTGACCGCGTTGGATGCCGGGTTGGCGAAGTAGGCGATGGCCTCGGCGACGTCGACCGGCTGACCGCCCTGGAACAGCGAGTTCAGCCGTCTGCCGACCTCGCGGGTGGCCAGTGGGATCGCGTCGGTCATCTTGGTCTCGATGAACCCCGGCGCGATCGCGTTGATAGTGATGTTCTTCTCGGCGAACGGCGGCGCCAGCGCGTCGGTGAGCCCGATCATGCCCGCTTTCGTCGCGGCGTAGTTGGTCTGGCCGCGGTTGCCCGCGATCCCCGCCATCGAGGACAACCCGACGATCCTGCCGCCGTCACCGATGACGCCGTTGCCCACCAGGCCTTCGGCCAGGCGCAGCGGGGCGAGCAGGTTCACGGCGATGACGGAGTCCCAGCGGCCTTCGTCCATGTTGGCGAGCAGCTTGTCGCGGGTGATGCCGGCGTTGTTGACCAGGATGTCCAACCGGCCGTCATAGTGCTCGCGGACATGCTCGGTGATCCGGTCGACGGCATCCGCTGCGGTGACGTCGAGGGTCAGGGCGGTACCACCCACCTTGGTGGCGACTTCGGCGAGGTCCTCGGCCGACCCCTCGATATCGACGGCGATCACCTTTGCGCCGTCGCGGCCGAACACCTCGGCGATCGTCGCACCGATGCCGCGGGCGGCGCCGGTGACCACCGCCACCTTGCCGTCCAGCGGCTTGTCCCAGTCGGCCGGCGGCGTGGAGTCGGCCGCGCCGACCCGGAACACCTGAGCGTCGACGTAGGCCGACTTCGCCGACAGGATGAACCGCAGCGTCGACTCGAGGCCGGTCGCGGCGGGCTTGGCGTCCGGGGACAGGTAGACCAGCGCGGCGGTGGAGCCGTTGCGCAGCTCCTTGGCCAGCGAGCGGGTGAACCCCTCGAGTGCACGCTGGGCGGTCCGCTCGTGCACGCTGTCGATGTCCTCCGGGGTGGTGCCGATGACGACCACGCGGCCGGAATGGCCGAGGTTGCGGAGCAGGGGCGTGAAGAACTCGTAGAGCCCCTTGAGGCCCTCGGGCTCGGTGATCCCGGTGGCGTCGAAGACCAGGCCACCGAAGGAATCCGCCCAGCGGCCGCCGAGGTTGTCGGCGACCACGTCGTAGTCGTCGGCCAGCGCAGCACGCAGCGGTTCCACCACGCGTCCACCGCCGGCGGAGCCGGCGATCGAGCCGGAGCCGGCGGAGCTGCCGATCAGCAGGGATCCGTCCAGGGGTGACTGCCCCGGGCGGTAACGGCGCAGCGGTTCGGGCTGCGGGACGCCGAGCTGTTTGGCCAGGAACCCTCCCGGCCCGGAGTTGACGACTTGTGAGAGGAGGTCGGAAGCCACAGCGCTGCCTTTCGGAAAATCTGAGGTACGTCTTCGATTTGAACTCGGTCCGTTGTGGGGTACCCACTGTTGTGCTGCTCACGAACTTACTCCAGAGTAATAACGGTGGGTAGTATGACCCTCGACACCCCAACGATCCTCGCGACGCCGGGAGGCAGATGTGGCCGACAACAAATCAACCCGCCGGGTAGCAGTTCTCGGAGGGAATCGGATCCCGTTCGCGCGCGCGGACGGCGCGTACGCAAACGCGTCCAACCAGGACATGTTCACCGCGGTGCTCGACGGTCTCGCCGACCGGTTCTCCCTCAAGGGCGAGAAGCTCGACGCGGTCATCGGCGGCGCGGTGCTCAAGCACAGCCGCGACTTCAACCTGATGCGTGAGTGCGTGCTGGGCAGTGCGCTGTCGTCCTACACCCCTGCTTTCGACCTGCAGCAGGCATGCGGCACCGGCCTGCAGGCCGCCATCTCCGCCGCCGACGGCATCGCGCTCGGCCGTTATGACGTGGCGGCGGCCGGAGGGGTGGACACCGCCTCGGATGCGCCGATCGCCTTCGGCGACGACCTGCGGCAGGTGCTGCTGGGGCTGCGTCGTGCCAAGTCGAACGTGGATCGCCTCAAGCTGGTCGGCAAGCTGCCTGCCTCGCTCGGAGTGGAGATCCCGGTCAACAGCGAGCCGCGCACCGGAATGTCTATGGGGGAGCACGCGGCCGTCACCGCCAAGGAAATGGGCGTCAAGCGCGTCGATCAGGACGCGCTCGCCGCGGCCAGCCACAACAACATGGCCGCCGCCTACGACCGAGGCTTCTTCGACGACCTGGTGACCCCGTTCCTCGGCGTCTACCGCGACAACAACCTGCGTGCGGACTCGTCGGCGGAGAAACTGGCCAAGCTCAAACCGGTTTTCGGGGTACGCAACGGCGACGCGACGATGACGGCCGGCAACTCGACACCGCTGACCGACGGTGCCTCGGTGGCGCTGCTGTCCAGCGAGGAGTGGGCGGCCGCACGCTCCATTCCGGTGCTGGCCTACTTCGTCGACGGAGAGACCGCGGCGGTGGACTACGTCAACGGGCCCGACGGACTGCTGATGGCCCCGACCTACGCGGTGCCGCGGCTGCTGGCGCGCAACGGGCTGTCGCTGCAGGATTTCGACTTCTACGAGATCCACGAGGCGTTCGCGTCGGTGGTGCTGGCGACGCTGGCGGCGTGGGAGTCCGACGAGTACTGCAAGGAGCGCCTCGGTCTGGATGGGGCGCTCGGCGCCATCGACCGGTCGAAGCTCAACGTCAACGGCTCGTCACTGGCCGCGGGGCATCCGTTCGCCGCGACGGGCGGCCGGATCCTGGCTCAGCTGGCTAAGCAGCTGGCAGAGAAGAAGGTGCAGACCGGCCAGCCGGTCCGCGGCCTGATCTCGGTCTGCGCCGCAGGTGGGCAGGGTGTGACGGCCATCCTGGAGGCCTGAGAAAAAACCTCGCCCAGGGCTGTAACGCCCGCCGGTGAGGGATCGATACATGGGATAGCTCCGTGTTGCCGTCTGACCCCCCGACCCGACGGCAACACGGGGCTCTTACTTTCGGCACTACAGTTCCTGGCATGCAGATCAGCATGTTCGGACAGCTCAGCGGTGCCGGGGACGGCTCACCGATCGACGCCACCATCGCCAACCTGGCGCAGCTGCGTGACGAGGGTTTCGGCAGGGTCTGGATGAGCCAACTTCCCTTCGAGCCCGACCTTCTCACCGTGTTGGCCGTGGCGCTGCGGGAGGTCGACGGCATCGAGGTCGCCAGCGGTGTCGTCCCGATCCAGAACCAGCACCCGATGCAGATGGCGCAGCGCGCGCTGACCGTCAGCCTGGCTTCGGGGGGCCGGTTCCTGTTGGGTCTCGGGATGACCCACGCCGCCGTCACCGAGGGTATGTGGGGCATCCCCTGGGACAAGCCGGTGCGCCGGCTCAACGAATACCTCGACGGGCTGCTCCCGCTGCTGGCGGGCGAACCCGCCGATGCGGTCGGGGAGACGGTCACCACCCGTGGCGCGCTGATGATTCCCGGTGCCCCCCGCCCCGATGTGTACATCGCCGCCCTGGGGCCTCAGCTGCTGCGCCTGGCGGGCCGTCGCACGTCGGGCACGTGCACCTGGATGACGGGGCCTACCACCCTGCGCGACCACGTCAGCCCGACGCTTCGGCAAGCCGCGGCCGACGCGGGCCGCCCCGACGGGTCGGTGCGCGTCGTCGCCGCTCTGCCGGTGGCCGTCACCGACGACGTCGATGCCGCGCGTCGCCAGGCCGCCGAGCAGTTCGCCATGTATGGCACGTTGCCCTCCTACCGCGCGATGCTGGATCGAGAGGGCTACGCGGGGCCGGAGGACGCGGCGATCATCGGCGACGAGCAGACGGTCTCGCAGCGACTGGACGAGCTGGCCGCAGCCGGCGTCGACGAGTTCGTCGGGGCCCCGTTCGACCCGTCCGCCGAAGGGCGGGCGCGGAGCCGCGCACTCCTCCGCAGCAAGGAGACCTGACCGAAAATCGGGCTGGTGTGACGTCACTCACAGGCGTAGCATCGATCGCACGACGGGTTCGGGAGTGACAGATCCAAAGAGTCGACAAGGGATGAAAGTCGGCCGCGTGAGACCAAGAAGAACGCACCCAATTGTCCTCCCGAACCCGCCCTTATGCGCCGGTCCCGCTCGCGAGCAGACATAAAGTCGCACAGTTCACTCGCAATTCGCGCGAGTTTGTGTCTGTTCGCCGGTCGAGTGGCTCCCAATGCAAGACGCCCCCGGGAAGAGTCCGGGGGCGTCTCGAACTGAAAGACCTTCTCTAGAAGGCCGCTTCGTCCAGTTCCATGACCTCGTTGTCGAGGTTGTCCACGATCGAGCGGGTGCTGGTGAGCAGCGGCAGGAAGTTCTTCGCGAAGAACGACGCCACCGCGACCTTGCCCTCGTAGAACGCGCGGTCGTCACCCGTCGCTCCGGCGTCGAGTTTCTCGATCGCCACGGCCGCCTGCTGCTGCAGCAGCCAGCCGATCACCAGGTCACCGACGCTCATCAAGAAGCGCACCGAGCCCAGCCCCACCTTGTAGATGCTCTGCGGATCCTCCTGCGAGGCCATCAGGTAGCCGGTCAGGGTGGCGGCCATGCCCTGGACGTCTTCCAGTGCGGTCGCCAGCAACGCGCGCTCTGCCTTGAGCCGGCCGTTGCCGGCCTCGGCCTTGACGAACTGCTCGATCTGGCCGGCGACGTGCGCCAGCGCGACGCCCTTGTCCCGGACGATCTTGCGGAAGAAGAAGTCCTGAGCCTGGATCGCGGTGGTGCCCTCGTAGAGCGAGTCGATCTTGGCGTCGCGGATGTACTGCTCGATCGGGTAGTCCTGCAGGAAGCCGGAGCCACCAAAGGTCTGCAGGCTCTCGGTGAGCTTGGCGTACGCCTGCTCGGAACCCACACCCTTGACGATCGGGAGCAGCAGGTCGTTGACCTTGACCGCCAATTCGGGCTCGATACCGTGCAGTTCCTTGGCCACCGCCGCGTTCTGGTGGGTGGCGGTGAACAGGTACAGCGCGCGCAGTCCCTCGGCGTAGGCCTTCTGGGTCATCAGCGAGCGACGCACGTCCGGGTGATGGGTGATGGTCACCCGGGGCGCGGTCTTGTCGGTCATCTGCGTCAGGTCGGCGCCCTGCACCCGCGTCTTGGCGTACTCCAGCGCGTTGAGGTAGCCGGTGGACAGCGTGGCGATCGCCTTGGTGCCCACCATCATCCGGGCCTGCTCGATGACGTCGAACATCTGCGCGATGCCCTCGTGCACCTCGCCCACCAACCAGCCCTTGGCCGGAACACCGTGCTGGCCGAGCGAGAGCTCACACGTCGTGGAGATCTTCAGGCCCATCTTGTGCTCGACGTTGGTGACGAACACGCCGTTGCGTTCACCGGGCTCGCCGGTTTCGGGGTCGAACAGGAACTTCGGGACGAAGAACAGCGAAAGCCCCTTGGTGCCCGGGCCGGCGCCCTCAGGGCGGGCCAGCACAAGATGCATGATGTTCTCGAACAGGTCGTCGGAATCGGCAGAGGTGATGAAGCGCTTCACGCCGTCGATGTGCCAGGTGCCGTCGGGCTGCTGGACGGCCTTGGTGCGCCCGGCGCCGACGTCGGAGCCGGCGTCCGGCTCGGTCAGCACCATCGTGGAGCCCCAACCGCGTTCGGCGGCCAGCACGGCCCACTTCTTCTGCTCCTCGGTGCCGAGGTTGTGGAAGATGCCGGCGAATCCGGCGCCCATCGCGTACATGTACACCGCGGGGTTGGCGCCGAGAATGTGCTCCTGCAGCGCCCACGACAGCGCGCTGGGCATCGGCGTGCCGCCGAGCTCCTCGCTGATGGTCAGTTTGTCCCAGCCGCCGTCGATCACGGCGCGCACGGACTTTTTGAAGGCCTCGGGCAGCTTCACGCTGTGGGTCTGGGGATCGAACACCGGCGGGTTGCGGTCGCCCTCGGCGAACGACTCCGCCACCGGGCCCTCGGCCAGCTTGGCCATCTCCGCCAGCATCTCGGCGGCGACGTCGGCATCGATGTCTGCGTACTCGCCCTGGCCCAGCGCCTTGTCGACGCCGAGCACCTCGAACAGGTTGAACACCTGGTCACGGACATTGCTCTTGTAGTGGCCCACTATTCCTCCTCGATGAGAACGCCACATGCGGTTGGGTACTTCGGCTAAGTTACCCACCAGTAACTGTGTCCGACTATACCGCCCGGTAACTTCAACGCAAAGCGACTGTGAGCAATTTCCGGCGATCGGCCAACCCGGCAGTTGGGCGGGCACCGGAATCGCGCTATTTCTGGCCTCTGAGCTGGACTTCTGCGTGGCTGTGATGATGGTCACCTTGACCCGGTTAGGGTGTATCGGTGGAGTCGAGAACACGGGTCGCGGTGTGGGGAACGGGCAACATGGGGGCGACCTCGATCCGATCGGTGACGGCCTTCCCCGGGCTCCGGTTGACAGGTGTCATCACGTCGTCGCAGGACAAGGCGGGTTCCGACGCCGCCGTCCTCGCCGGACTCGAAGGTGACACCGGGATCGCCGCGTCCACCGACGTCGACGCGGTGCTTGCGCAGTGCGACGCCGTCGCCTACATGGCATCCGGCGACATCCGCCCGGACGAGGCCGTCGCCGACATCGAACGCTGCCTGCGCGCCGGCGCGCATGTCGTCACCCCGTCGCTGTACTCGCTCTACGACCCGCGCTCCGCGCCGCCGGAGTGGGTGCAACGCCTCACCGCTGCGGCTGAGGAGGGCGGGGCGACACTGCTCGTCAGCGGCGTGGACCCGGGCTGGGGCAACGATGCGCTGGCGGTGACCGCAGCGGGACTGTGCACCAGGATCAAGACGATCCACTGTCAGGAGATTTTCGACTACTCCACCTACGACCAGCCCTACGCGGTGAAGGTGTCGTGTGGTTTCGGGGGCTCGATGGACGAGATTCCGATGATGCTGCTGCCGTCCATCCCGACGATGGTCTGGGGCGGCAACCTCCGGCTCATCGGCCGTGGTCTCGGGCTGGAGATCGACGAGATCACCGAGGACGTGCAACGCCGCCCACTCGAAGAGTCCGTCGACACCGTGATGGGCCGATTCGAGAAGGGCACTCAGGGCGCCTTCTGGCTCAAGGTCATCGGGTGGTCGGGTGGACGCGAACGGATCGTCATCGACCACATCACCCGGATCCACGAGTCCTGCGCGCCCGATTGGCCTTACCCCGACGAGGGTGTCGGCGACCACCGGGTGATCATCGACGGCGACCCGCAGCTGACGATCGTCAGCCGGGCCGACGTTCCCGGCGGCACCCGCGCCGACGGCGGTAACACCACCGCCGCCAACCGGCTGCTCGGCGCGATCGGCTGGTTGGCCACCCAGAAGCCTGGAATCTACGACGGTCTCGATGTGCCGTTGCATCCGCCGCTTCCGCCGGAGGTGGAGGCGACGCGGTGGTCGACCGACTGACTACCGACCCGCGAGGCGCTTGTTGACCAGCCTGGTGAGCCACGCCGGCGAGAAGCGAGATCCCAGCGCCAGCACCTTTGCCTGTGTCCCGACCGCGAAATGCACCTGGCTGACCAGCCGCCGCGGCAACGTCGGTTCGACCGCGGACACGATGTCCTCGGCGATGTCCTGGGCGCTGAGCCGGATACCCAACGACGTCGTGGTCCCGGTCTTCACGTCCCGGGTCATCGCGGTCTGCACATACAGCGGCCACATGTCGATCACGCGGATGTCGTGATCACCCCACTCGAGGTTGAGCGCCTCGGTGATCGCCCTGACGAAGAACTTGGTGGCGCTGTAGTTGGCGAGCTCGGCCTGGCCGTAGATCGCCGAGGCCGACGCGAGGTTCACCACCACCGCCCCCGGGGTCGTCTTGAGGTGGGGGAACGCCCCGTGCAAGCCGTTGACCACGCCTTTGATGTTGACGTCGATCTCGCGGTGGTGCACCGCGACGGGGATCTCCTCGAAGTGTCCGGCGTTGAGCAGGCCGGCGTTGTTGATCATCACGTCGAGCCGGCCGCCGGCGCCCGCGACGAACTCGGACAACCGCTGGGACACCTCGTCGGCGTCGGTGACGTCGAGATGCCCGACAACACCCGCACCGCCGACCGCGGCGATGTCGGCGGCCAGAATCTGCAAGCCCGTCTCGTCGATGTCGTAGCCGCCCACGAAGTAACCGCGTCCGGCGAACAACAAGGCGGTCGCCCGGCCGATACCCGTCGCGGCCCCTGTGATGAACACCGTCTTCGTCATACCTGCCCCTTTGCCACAGTCAATTGAGTTGCCACACTGCAAAATTCATACACAGGCGAACCCCGACCAGACGAGGTAGGGCAGCAGTGGAACAACGGGGTTCAGGCGGCGTTGAGCACCAACTGCACGGCATACACGGCCGGCGGATGGCGGGTTTGCGCCGACGGCGCCGATCGAGACGCCCAGCACCAGCCGTGACTTCGGGCGGGTGCTGGACGTCTCGGCCACCATGGACGGCAGGTTACCCGTCGGTGCTGGCTTCCTTACCGGCCCGGCTGTGGCCATTTGGTGACGACTGCTCGGCTACGGGGATCTGTTCGGCCTGTTCGGCCTGTTCGGCCTGTTCGGCCTGTTCGGCCTGTTCGGCCTGTTCGGCCTGCTCGGCCGGTTCGGCCTGCTCGGCCGGTTCGGCCTGCTCGGCCTGCTCGGCCGGTTGCGCCGCTGACTCCGTGTCGGGCAGCTGCGCCACCAGATACTCGGCAAGCCCGCCGATGGTCGGGTAATCGAATACCGCCGTCGCGTTGAGGGTGAACTTGCCGCCGAACTGGCTGTGCAACCGGTTGCGCAACTCGATCGCCATGAGCGAGTCCGTACCGAGATCCAGGAACCGGCTGGTGGCTGCCGGCGGCTGCGCCAGCCGAAGGAAGTTCTGCACCTCGCGCTGCAGGAACTCGGTGACGAACGCCGCACGCTGGGGCACCGGGATCTCCAGCAGTTGCTTGAGAACTTCGCTGTCCTCGGTGGCCTCGCCCGCCGCACTGGGCAACACGAGGTCCAGGATCGGCGGTCGCGCACCGCCCAACACCTTGGCCGCACGCTGCCAGTTCGCCTTGAGGATGGTGGCCTGGCCGGTGCCGTGGGCCACCGCCTCACCCAGCGCAGCCAATGCTGCCGACGGTTCCAGCGGGATCAGGCCCTGAGCACTGATGTTGGCCGTCGCCGCCTCGGAGGAAGCCATCCCGCCCTGGCCCCAGGGGCCGAAGTTGATCCCGGTGGCCGGCAATCCCAATGCTCGCCGCCGGGCGACCAGCCCGTCGAGGAACGCGTTGGCCGTCGCGTAATTGGACTGACCGGGGGAACCGAACAGACTGGACACCGACGACGACACGATGAAGAAGTCGAGGTCGTCGTCCTGGGTCAGGCGATCCAGGTACGAGGCGCCATACGCCTTGGCTGCCAACGACGTCCGGAACCGTTCCGGGGTCTGCTGGGACAGCAGTGCATCGTCGAGCACACCGGCCAGGTGCACCACCCCGCCCAGCGGCGGCAGCTCCGCGCGGATCTGGTCCAGCAGCGCTGCCACGGCGGCTTCGTCACCGACGTCGGCGCTGTGGACATGGATGCGGCACTTGAAACGTTCGACCATCTCGTCGATCAGCTGTTGGGTGTCGGCATCGGGTGCGCGCCGGCTGGTGAGCACGATGTCACCGGCACCCAATTGGGCGAGGTAGGACGCCGTGTGCAGACCGATGGCGCCGAGCCCGCCAGTGATCAGGTAGCTGCGGTCGGCCCGCGGCTGCAGCGGGGCCGGGATCTGCACGACGATCTTTCCGATGTGACGCGCGGTCTGCATACGCCGGAATGCGGCCCGCGCCTCGGTCACCGGGTAGATCTCGGCCGGCAGCGGTGTCCACTCTCCGTCGGCCAGCCCCTGCGACACCTCTGTGAGCAGGTCGCGAATGCGGTCGGGTTCGGTGAACATCACGGTGTCCAACGCGACGATCTCGTAGGCGATGTCGGGCCGCGCCTCGGCCATCCGCTCCGGTGACCAGATGTCGCGCTTGGCGATCTCGGCGAAACGGCCGTTCGAAGCGGTAGCCCGAAGGGTCGCATCGATGAACCCCTCTCCGGTCAGGGAGTTGAGGACCACGTCGACACCGGCACCGTCGGTGTCAGCCAGGATCTGATCCGCGAAATCGGTTGTGCGCGAGTCATAGACGTACTTGACACCCAGCTTGCGCAACGTCGCACGCTTGAAGGTGCTGGCCGTGGCGAAGACCTCGGCCCCGCACTTCTGGGCCATCTGGATGGCCGCGAGCCCCACCCCACCGCTGGCCGCATGGATGAGCACCTTGTCGCCCGGCTTGATCCGAGCCCAATCGAACGCCAGCCGAACAGTCAGCGCGGCAGCGGGGATCGTCGCGGCATCCACCGCGCTCACCCCGTCCGGGATCGGTGCCAGGAACTGAGCGGGCACGTTGAACCGGGTGGCGAAAGCACCCTGCATGGAGCCATAAACTCGCTGGCCCACCTGCAACCCGGTCACGCCGTCACCGAGCTGGGTCACCACCCCGGCGAAGTCACCGCCGATCGGCCCGGGGTCGCCAGGATAGAGACCCAGGACGTTGAGCACGTCGCGGAAGTTCAGACCGGCGGCTTCGACCCGGACCTGCACGTAACCCTCGGCCGGTGCCGACACCTCGGTGTCGACCAGGCGGAGGTTGTCGATCGCCCCGCGCTCGGTCGGAGCCAGCACGAAGTCGCCCCCTCGCGGTACCGCGAGGTTGCCGCTGCGCGCCCACGGCAGGAGCCGGGAGGCCAGCAACTTTCCTTGCCGAATCGCCAGTTCCGGTTCGTCGACCGGGGTGGCCATCAGACCGGCGACCGCGCTCACCGCTTCCGGCGAACCGTCACAGTCGACCAGGCGGCACCGCAGCGCAGGTTCTTCGTTGATCGTGGTGCGTCCGAATCCCCAGAGAGCGGCTTGCCCCGGGTCGACGGGTTCACCGGATTCGGTGGCCACCGCCCGCTCGGTGACGATCCACAGGCCGCCGGGGAGTTTCACCTCCCCGCCCTGCGTGGTGTGTACCGCGCTGAGCAGGTGGGTCACCTCGGCCTCGACGCGTGCGGCGAGCTCGGTAGCCGACTCACCGGCGCTGCCTGCCTTACTGCGCCAGATCACGCCGGCGAACGGCACGCCCTTCTCGTTGGCCTGGGTCAGGACCTGGCCCAGGGACTCGGAATCGGCGGACCGATCGAACGGTATGCAGCCGGCCACCTTGCCTGCCAGCTCATCGAAGCCGGCGATCAGCCAGGTGCCCTGCGGCGCGGCGGCGCCATCCTCCTCGGTGCCGGGCAACGGCACCTCGTGCCAGCCGAGCGTGTAGAGCAGCCGGGTGGCGTCGCCGCCGAGACCGCGCAGCAGTGCCTCGCGCGGTGCGCGCTTGACGGTGAACTCACGGATGCCGCCGAGCAGGCGACCATCCCGATCCAGGAAATCGAGGTCGAAGACCTGGGTTTCGGCGTTGAGTTCATTGCTGTGCCACTTGGTCCGGCAGTAGAACCGGCGCGGCATCTTCTCCTTGAGCATGACCTGTCCGTAACGCAGTGGCAGGAACAGGTCGTTGACACCCTGCTCGGCCGCCAGCACGGCCGGGAACGCGGGGAATGCGACCCCCGTGCACAGATCCATCAGCACCGGGTGCATCGGCTCGGCGCCGAGTTGCTCGGCGAGTTCCTCGCCCACCAGGATGTCGCCGATCGCTTCGCCGTCGCCCAGCCACAGCGACTTGAGTGAGCCCGACCATGTCGGTCCCCAGGACAGTTCCAGGTCAGCGAAGGTCTCGAACAACTCCTGCGGACGCATCCGGGTCAGCCGATCGACCATGTCGTCGACCGGTTCGGACTGCTCGGGGGAAGCGTCTTGTTCGGCGGCACCGGATAGCACCGTGCCTTCGGCGTTGAGCGCCCAGTCGGCAGTGCGGTCGCCGAACGGGCGGCTGTGCACCTGGAACTTCCACTCACCGTCGTGGTCCATCGGATGCAGCGTCAGCTGCATCTCACGAGAGCTCTTCTCGGGCAGGATGATCGGCTCGTAGAAGAACACGTCCTTGGCGTGCGCCGGGGTGCCGACAGCGGCCAGCGCCATGGCTGCGTACGTCGCGCCGGGGACGACGACGGTGCCGTAGATGACGTGGTCGGACAGCCAGGGCTGAGTCTTGACCGACAACCTGCTGGTGTAGATGGTGTCGCCAGAGGCGAGGTCTTTCTCCGCGCCCAACAGGCCGGACTGGGTGGGACCGTCGATGGTGATTCCCGACGTTCTCGGCCAGAAGCGGCGCCGCTGGAACGGGTAGGTCGGCAGCTCCACCCGGCGGCGGTGCTGGCCGTGGAGCGCGGCAAAGTCGGGCCGATGTCCGCTGACGTAGGCCGCTGCCAGCGCGTCGGCGATCTGGTGCCGGTCGGCAACCCCCTTGCGCAGCGACACGATCGCCCGCGGAGCGGCCAGATGCTCCGGCCAGACCTGGACCGCGGCACCGGTCAACACCGGCTGCGGTCCGATCTCCATCAGCACCGAGCAGCCGAGTGCTGCGATGGTGCGCACGCTCTCGGAGAACTGCACCGGCTGACGGGAGTGCCGGCGCCAGTACGGAGCGTCGAGCAAGGTCTGGCCGGCCAGCACAGCGCCGGTGCGGTTGCACACCAGTGGCAGCGTCGGCGCTGCGAACGTCAACTCTGCTGCCAGCGACTCGAATTCGTCGAGGACGGGATCGAGCAACTCCGAGTGGAAGGCGTGGCTGGTTTCCAACCAGGTGCAGCGAATAGCGTCTTCACCGAACTTCGCGACGATCTTCTCGAGGTCCTCGCCGGGCCCGGAGAGGACGGTGTTGGGCCCGTTGTAGGCGCCGACCGAGACCCGCGGGAACTCGGCCGAAACCGCTTCGACCTGCTTGGGGTCGGTGAAGATCGCCACCATCCGGCCACCCTCGGGCAGACTGCCGAACAGTCGCCCGCGGTGGGCCATCAACCGGGCCCCGTCCTCGAGGCTGAACACCCCGGCCACGCAGGCGGCGGCGTACTGGCCGACACTGTGGCCGAGCACCACGTCGGGCACGATCCCCCACGATTGCCACAGCCGGGCCAGACCCATCTCGACGGCGAACAACGCGGGCTGGGCGAATGACGTGTGCCGCAACAGGCCGGCAGTCTCGCGGTCGGTGGCGAACAGCACGTCAAGCAGCGGGCGGGGCAGGATCTCGCCGACCGCCTTGGCGCACTGGGTCACCGTCTCGGCGAACACCGGTTCACTGTCGAACAGTTCGCGCGCCATACTCGCGTACTGACTGCCCTGACCAGTGAACAACCACGCCGTCGTCGGGTGGTGGCTGTGCTCGCCGCGGACGACGCCGGGACGTAACCGATTCTCGGCCAGATCGGACAGTGCCGCGCGGGCGCTGTCCACCGAATCGACAACCATCGCCGCCCGGTGATCAAAATGCGAGCGTCCGGTACCGGCGGTCAGGCACACGTCGGCGATATCGGCGTCGGGACGGGCGCTCAACCAGGCTTCATACCGTTGAGCCAACTCGGCCAGGGCCGCCGGTGACTTCGCCGAGAGCGCAAGCACGTTGATCGCGTCTTCCCCCGACCCGGGTTGGGTAGCTGATGCGACGGCTTCCTCGCCCGGGGTCTGGGTTCCATCACCGACGACCGGCGCGCTCGGTGCCTCCTCGATCAGCACGTGGGCGTTGGTCCCGGTGAACCCGAACGAGCTGACGCCGGCGCGGCGCGGTCGGCCATTGGCCGTCCACGGCGTTGGCTTGTCCACGACCTGCACCGCTAGCGAATCCCACGGAATATGCGGCGAAGGGGTCTCGAAGTGCAGGCTCTGCGGCAGCAGATTGTGCTGCAGAGACAATACGACCTTGATCAAACCCGCTGCGCCGGAGGCTGACTCGGTGTGACCGATGTTGCTCTTCACCGAGCCCATCAGCAGTGGCCGGTCCGCCGCGCGCGAGCCGCCGTAAGCGGCGGCTGCGGCCTGGACTTCGATCGGATCACCAAGAGGGGTGCCGGTCCCGTGCGCCTCGAGGTAGTCGACGTCCGCGCCGGTCAGACCGGCACGCGTCAACGCGGTCCCGATGAGCCGTTGCTGAGCACCACCGTTGGGCACTGTCAGGCCGCTGGAGGCGCCGTCCTGGTTGACCGCACTGCTCGGTATGACCGCACAGATGCGGTCGCCGTCTCGCTGGGCGTCGCTGAGCCGCTTGAGAACCAACATGCCGCAGCCTTCGCTGCGGACGTAGCCGTCCGCGGAGGCGTCGAAGGTCTTGCACTGTCCGACCGGCGAGAGCATCCTCGCCCGCGATGCGGCGACGACGGTGACAGGGCTCAGCAGGACGTTCACCCCACCGGCCACGGCCAGGTCGCAGTCACCGGAACGCAATGCCTGACTGGCTTGATGCACGGCCACCAGCGAAGAGCTGCAGGCAGTGTCGACGGCCACTGCGGGCCCCTCGAATCCGAGTGCGAACGCGACGCGTCCCGATATCGCGTTGAGCGCGTTGCCGGTGATGAAGTGTGGCTCGATCTTCTCGATCGGTTCGGCCGACAACAAGTGCGCGTATTCGTTGGCGGCGACGCCGGTGAAGATGCCGGTCCGGCTGCCACGTAGAGCCGCTGGCGAGCACCCGGCACGTTCCAGTCCTTCCCAAACGGTCTCGAGTACGAGTCGCTGCTGGGGCTCGATCCAGACCGCTTCACGGGGGGAGATGCCGAAGAACTCGGGATCGAATCCGTCGATACCTTCCAGGAATCCGCCGAACCGCGTGTAGGTCTTGCCGGGGACGTCGGGGTCGGGGTCGTAGAACTCGTCGATGTCGAAGCGGTCCTCGGGGACTTCGCTGATCGCGTTGAGCCCGTTGGACAGTAGGTCCCAGAACGCTTCTGGATTCGGGGCACCCGGGAATCGGCATGACACCGCGATGATCGCGATCGACTCGTCATTGTGCGCGGACGAAACCGCTGCCGGGGCAAGCTGAGCCGCGGCCTCGGCGAGGCCGAGCACATCGCCGAGCAGGTAGTCGGCGACATCGGAGAGTCGAGGATGATCCATCGCCAACGTGGCCGGGATCTCGTGGCCGACGCCCTGTTCGATGCGGCGCCGCATTTCGACGGCCATCAGCGAGTCCATGCCGATGTCGAAGAAGCCGGTGTCCTCGCGGATCTCCGCGGCGTCGATGCGGGTGATGTCGGCTACCGATTCGCGGAGGTAGTCGGTGAGCAGCTTCTTGCGCTGTTGAACTGGAGCATTGGTGAGCCGTTCAACGAGCGCGGTCTTGCCCGACGCGGTCAGAACAGCTCCGGCGACGGTGCTGGTTTCGGGAAGTTCGCGCTCCAACTCCGCGAAGATCGCCCGTCGGCCCGCCTGCTGATACAGCGGCAGGAATCGCGCCCAGTCGACCCTGGCCACCATGCCCTGCGCGGGTCCCGGCGTCGACGCGGTCGCCACCACGTCGGCCAGACCGTCCAGAGCGTGGGTCGGTGACAGGGTCTTGATCCCGCGTTGTTCCAACCTGGCGCGGGATTCCGCGTCGGCCATGCCCGCCGACCAGGGGCCGAAGTTGACACTGACTCCGGCGATACCGCGTTCCCGCAGGCGCCAGGCAAGAGCATCGAGGAAGGCGTTGGCCGCCCCGTAGGCGGTTTGACCGAACCCGCCCCACACCGAGGCGATCGACGAGGTGCTGATGAAGAAATCCAACGGGAGGCCGGCCGCAGCCTCGCTCAGATGCCAAGCACCCCAGACCTTTCCGGAGAACACCCGATCGACCTCATCGTCATCGAGGTCGGTCAGCGCGGTGGTGCCGATTTCCCCGGCGGCATGCACGATTCCGCGCAGCGCCGGCATTTCGGCTCCCACCATGTCCAGGAGCCGTTCGACTTCCCGGGCGTCGGACACATCAGCGGTCACGACGCGGAACTCGCAATCGTGCTGTCGACCGAGCTCGTCGATACGCTGTTGGGTCGCTTCCGCGGGAGCACGCCGGCTGGTGAGCACCAGGTGTTTGGCACCTTGAGCGGCCAGGTAGCCGGCAATTTCCAGTCCGATCGCGCCCAGACCCCCGGTGACCAGGTAGGTAGCGTCCTCGCGCAGCTGCAGCGGTGTACCGCTGGGCAACTCGGCGTGCCGAACCAGGCGTGGGACGTAGACGGCCTGATCGCGCAGCGCGATCTGATCCTCGCGATCTGCCGTGTCGCGGGCCGCCGAGACCCGATCGATCAGCGCCGACCAGTCTTCGGCTGTGTCCGCACCGGCGGCGGGCATGTCGGCAAGTCCGCCCCACAGGTGGGGCATCTCCAGGGCTGCGGCTCGGCCGAATCCCCAGAGGCAGGCCTGATCTGGGGCAACCGAGTCGGAGTCGGTGACCCGCTGTGCACCGCGGGTCACCAGCCAGATTGGGCTGCGCAGTCCGGCGGTGTTGGCGGCGCAGAAGAGTCGACGCGTCCCGCTCATGATCCGTTGTTGCATTCGCTCGACACGCGCCGTCGCAGGTGCGTCGCCCGCGGAATCGAGAGCCGCGACATTCACGATGCGCACGGACGTGTTCTCGGCAGCAGCGGCCTGCAGTGTGTCGACCAGTTGCTCGGCATCGGCCTCGGATGCCGGTAGCCCGACGCTCCGGTGCTGCTGGCCGCATGCGTCGAGTGCCTCGACCAGCGGTGCGACGGCAGCGTCTTGCTCACCGACCAGGATCCACAGCGAACCTGCGGCAGTCATCCCGGCTGGAGCCGGGGCAGCAGCGACGTCCCAGCGGATCTCGTAGCGGGCGTCGGCGATCGACTGGGTGCCGCGCTGGCGGTTGTGCTGCTGGGCGAGCTTGGTCAACACGCTCAGGGTCTGTGGATCGGTGTCGGTGCCGTCGAGCAGCGCCGCGAGTTCCTGGACGCGCCCGTCTTCGAGGAGCCGCATGGACTGCGTCTGGGCCGAGCTCTTGCGCTGGTGGCTGGGCCTGCGCGCGTCGGCGCGGTTGTCCCAGAACCAATATTCGCGATGTTCGAAGGGATAGGTCGGCAGATCCACTTTGCGTGCGCGCTGACGCCGGAAGGCGGTGAAGTCGGGCAGGTGGCCCAGCACGTAGGCATCGGCGACTGCTTCGGTGATCTGCCGATGATCGGCGGAGTTGCGGCGCATCGAGGCGATCGCGCGGGGCGTGGTGGCCTGGGCCGGCCAGGCGCTCAGAGCAGCGGCGGTGAGGATCGGGCGTGGACCGATCTCGACCAGCACTCGGCAGTTCAGGTCCGCGAGCGTGCGCACGCTCTTGGCGAACTCGACCGGCTGGCGCGCGTGCCGACGCCAGTACGCGCCGTCGATCACGACGCTGCGGCCCAGCGCTGCACCGGTCCGGTTGTCGATCAAGAGGCGCTGCGGGGTTCGATACGTGAAACCCTCTGCATACGACTCGAATTCGTCGAGGATCGGGTCGAGCAGCGCCGAATGGAACGCATGGCTGGTCTCCAGCCAGTCGCACCGGACACCGTCCTTCTCCAAGGGTGCCACGGCGCGTTCGAGGTCGGCGGCAGGGCCGGACAGCACCGTGTTGGCGCCGTTGTACGCGGCGACGGACAGCGTCGGGAAGTCGTCGGTCAGTCGTTCCACGCGATCGGCGGCGGCGAACACCGCGACCATGCGGCCACCGGCGGGCAGGCTACCGAAGAGCCGACCCCGTTCGGCCATCAGTCGCATACCGTCTTCGAGACTGAACACGCCGGCAACGCAGGCAGCCGCGTACTGACCGACACTGTGCCCGAGGACTATGTCGGGTTCGAAGCCCCAGGACTGCCACAGTCGGGCTAGACCCATTTCGACGGCGAACAACGCCGGCTGGGCGTAGGAGGTCTGCCGCAGCCGTTCCTCGCTGGCGGTGCCTTCGTCGTCGAAAACCACACTCAGCAAAGGCTGTTCAAGTACATCTACGACGGCCGCGGCGCACCGATCCATGGTTTCGGCGAACACCGGTTCGGTGTCATAGAGCTCACGCGCCATGCCGGGGTACTGGCTGCCCTGGCCGGTGAACAGCCATGCTGTCTTCGGGGTGTCGTGCGACTCCCCGCGGACGAGACCGGGGACGGGCCGGTCCTCGGACAGCGCGGCCAGGAGCTCACGTGCCTTGTCCCGGGAGTTGACCACCAGTGCGGCGCGGTGCTCCAAATGGGAACGTCCCACCCCGGCGGTGAAGCAGACATCGGCGAGGTCGGCCTCGGGGTTCTGCTCCCACCACTGGCGGTACTGATCGGCGATCCGGACCAACGCCGACGGTGTCCGAGCCGAGAGCGGCACGATGCTGAACTTCTCGTCGGCGGACTCGTCGACCGGCGCGGAATCGGTCAGATGGGGTTGTTCGGGAGCTTCTTCGACGATGACGTGGGCATTCGTGCCTGCGAAACCGAACGAGCTGACACCGGCAATGCGGGGCCGGCTGTTGCGCTCCCAGACCGTGGATTCCTTGACGACCTCCACCGGAAGCCTGTTCCAGGGGATGTGGGGTGAGGGATTCTCGAAGTGCAAGTGCTTGGGCAGCAGGCCGTTCTCCAGGGCGAGGACGACCTTGATGACGCCGGCGATACCGGCCGCCGCTTCCAGGTGACCGATGTTGGTCTTGACCGATCCGATCAACAGCGGCTGCTCGGGGTCGCGCCCGACTCCGAAGGCTGCACCCGCGGCCTGGGCCTCGATCGGGTCACCCAGCGAAGTTCCGGTGCCATGGGCTTCGAGGTACCCGACCTCGCTTGGTGCCAGGCCAGCGCGGTTGAGTGCATCGGTGATCACCCGTTGCTGGGCAACGCCATTGGGCACCGTCAAGCCACCTGATGCGCCGTCCTGGTTGATTGCGCTGCCGCGAATCACCGCGCGGATGTGGTCGCCGTCCCGCTGGGCGTCCTCCAGCCTCTTGATGACGATCACGCCGCAACCTTCGCCCCGGACATAGCCGTCGGCTGCCGCGTCGAAGGTCTTGCAGCGGCCGTCCGGCGCGAGCATCTGCGCGTTGGAGAAAGTGATCATGGTCGCCGGAGTGAGCAGGACGTTGGCACCGCCGGCCAGGGCCAGGTCGCATTCCCCCAGTTGTAGCGCCTGGCATGCCTGGTGGATGGCGACCAGCGACGAGCTGCACGCGGTGTCCACCGCGACTGAGGGCCCCTGCAGGCCCAGTCGATAGCTGATCCGGCCGGCTGCTGCGGCGTTAGATGTTCCGATGGCCATGTAGGCCTCGATCTCGTGGTAGTCCAGCTCCGCGGCCGCCATATTGAGGTAGTCATGGGTCGCCAAACCCACGAAGACCCCGGTATTGCTGTTACTCAGCGAAGACGGCGCCATCCCGGAATGCTCGACGGCGCGCCATGCGGTTTCGAGCAGGAGGCGGTGCTGCGGATCCATCAGCCGGACCTCGCGCGCTGACATTCCGAAGAACGGTGCATCGAATCCGGTTGGATCCTCGACGAATCCGGCGCGGCGGGTAACGATCTTGCCGGCTGCGCCCGGTTCGGGGTCAAAGAAGTCGTCGACGTCCCAGCGGTCCTCGGGTACCTCGGATATCGCGTCGCGCCCGTCGCGGAGCATGCTCCAGAACCGGTCGGCATCGGGTGCGCCGGGGAACTGCGCGGCATAGCCGACGATCGCGTATCGCTGGACTCGTTCGTTCTGGAACTCGGTTGAATGCATGACCGTAGCCCCCCCTCCCTACTCGGCAGTAAGATACCATTCTGGGCGGTAAGCGTAACTTACCCAACCGTAAATACAACTGGTACCTCAGTCTTAGCTGAATTCGACCCCTGGGCCACTATTGCACGGCGGGGCCGAGGGGCGCGAGGCCTCCGAACATGAGTTTCCGTCGCGGTCGAGCCCGGCCCGAAGGTGCTCCGGTAGGTTGATGCCGCCACGAGATTGCTGGGCCGCCGATTGGCCTCACATGGAGGGGAAAATACATGCGCATAGGCAAGATAACGGTTGGCGCACTTGATGAATGGACGTTGCGTCCCGGCACGGTCACGTCGTGGCACCCGACGCCGACGGCTCAGGAAAGGGCTGGCCGAGCGCCTGTCAGCTCGGTTCCCGTTAGCTACATGCAAGGTCAGCATCTGCGCAACTACTGCGATCGGGAGGCTGCCGGACTGAACTTTTCCCGGCAGATCATCGGCAGCTGTGAAGTTGCTGGGACATGCGATATCGGTGCAATGAACGAAGCACTCAACGCTTACATCCGCCGTCACGATACCTTCCGCAGCTGGTTTCAGCGGGGGCCCGACGGGGCGTTCGTCCGCCACGCCATCGAGGACCCGGCGGACATGGAGTTCGTACCCGTCAACCACGGCGAGATGACCGTCGAGCAGATCCGTGAACACGTGATCGACATCCCCAGCCCGATGGAATGGGGTTGCTTCACCTTCGGTGTCGTCCAGGGGGACGGGTTCTTCAGCTTCTTTGCCGCGATGGACCATGTCCACGGCGATGCGACGCTGATCGGCACGACGATGATGGAAGCCAACGGCATGTACTCGGCGTTGAGCACCAGTGGCGAGGCGCTCGAGCTGCCCGCAGCCGGCAGCTTCGACGATTTCTGTGTCCGGGAGCGGGAGCATGCCGCCACCCTGACCCTCGATTCCCCTGGGGTCCGGGCCTGGATCGACTTTGCCGAGAACAACAGCGGCGGTTTCCCGGAATTTCCACTGCCGCTTGGTGATCCCAACGAATCGACCCGCAGCGTGATGAGTTCGGCGTTGTTGATGGACCCGGCGCAGACCGAGCGATTCGAGTCGGCGTGTACGGCTGCGGGCGCGCGTTTCGTCGGCGGTCTTTTCGCCTGTCTGGGTCTGGTCGAGCACGAGTTCACGGGCGCGCTCACCTACTACGGCCTCACGCCGCGAGACTCCCGCACGGCCGATGACAACTTCATGACCCAGGGGTGGTTCACCGGTCTGATCCCGATCACCGTCCCGGTAGCTGCCACCTCGTTCAACGAAGCCGCGTGGGCCGCGCAATCGTGTTTCGACTCGAGCCTGGGCATGGCTCGAGTGCCCTATTACCGGATCTTGGAACTTGCGCCGGATTTGAAGTGGCCTCAGCCGAACTTCCCGGTCTCGAATTTCTTTCACGGTGCCGCCGCGCCGATGAACGCCATCCTCGCCGCGGCCGAGATGGGCTTGGCCGACAACATCGGCATCTACCCCGACGGCCGGTTCTCCTACCAATTGACCATTTACATTTTCCGTTACCACGAGGGCACTCAGATAGCGATCATGCACCCCGACAACCCGACCGCACGGAAGTCGGTCAACCGCTACATGGAGGCGATGGGGCTGGTGTGCGCCAGGGTTGCTGACCGCGGTAACTGGGGTCGCGTCGCGTAGCGTGGAGCAAATCTATTTGGGGGGAATCCGTCGTGACTTCGTCCGGCCGATGGTGAGGGTGGTATGCGGCGGCTTGCCGATTTCGTAGTGCGGTGGCCGTGGGCCGTGATCGGGGTTTGGGTGGTGATGGCCATCGCGCTTCCCCTGAGCGTGCCCTCGCTCGGTGAGATGGCGGCCAGGAACCCGCTGGTGATCCTGCCGTCTGACGCACCGTCGAACGTCACCGCCAGGATGATGGCGGAGGCTTTCGAGGAGCCGGCGTCGGACAACCTGCTGGTCGTCGCGTTCATCAACGAAACCGGGCTCACCTCTGCCGACGAGCCGTCCTACCGCAAGCTGGTCAATGCGCTGCGTGAGGACGACCTTGACGTCGTCGCGGTGCAGGACTTCCACACCACGCCGCAACTGCGGGAGTTCTTGACCAGCGAAGACAACACCACCTGGGTGCTGCCCATCAGCTTGGAAGGCGAGCTGGGCACCCCACGGGGATATGAGTCCTTCACCCGGGTGGCGGACCTCATCCGGCACAACACCCCGGGAACCTCGCCCGACGGTGCGCTCGAAGTGTTCGTCACCGGTCCGGCGGCCACCGTCGCCGATCTGACGGTCGCGGGGGAGCAGGATCGGCTGCCGATCGAGCTCGCGATCGCCGTCATGGTCTTGACCGTACTGCTGATCGTGTACCGGAATCCGATCACGATGATGCTGCCGCTGGTGACGATCGGGGCATCGCTGCTGATTGCGCAAGCACTGGCCGCCGGATACTCGCTCCTGACCGGCGCGGGTGTGTCAAACCAGTCGGTGGTGTTCCTCAGCGCCATCATGGCCGGCGCGGGGACAGACTACGCAGTGTTCCTGATCAGCCGATATCACGACTGTCTGCGGGCAGGCTTGGCCTACGCCGACGCGGTGAAGGTGGCCATGCCTGCGATCGGAAAGGTGATCATCGCCTCCGCCAGCATGGTCGGCATCACCTTCATCATGATGAGCTTCGCCCAGATGGGGGTGTTCAGGACAGTCGGCGTGGTGTCGGCGATCGGCATCGCCGTGGCCTTCACCGCTGCGGTGACATTGTTGCCGGCGATCATGGTGCTGGCCGGGCCCCGTGGCTGGATCCAGCCCCGGCGAGAGGTGACCGCCCGGCTCTGGCGACGTTCGGGCATTCGCATCGTGCGCCGGCCGGTGGTGCACCTGGTGGCCAGTGCGCTGGTGCTGGGGATACTGGCTTCCTTTTCGGCATTCGCCACCTACAACTATGACGACCGCAAGGTGGTCTCGCCGTCGGCGCCGAGTTCGGTGGGGTATGCCGCGCTCGAACGTCACTTTCCCATCAATCAGTCCATCCCGGAGTACATCGTCGTCCAGTCGCCCAACGACCTGCGTAACCCACGCGCGATGGCCGATATGGAGCAGATGGCTGCCCGGATCGCGCAATTGCCGGACATCGAGCTGGTCAGTGGTGTCACCAGGCCATTGGGCGAAGTGCCGCCCGAGTTACGCGCGACCTTTCAGGCCGGCGTTGTCGGCGAACGCTTGGCCGACGGCTCCGCGCAGATCACCGAGCGCTTCGGAGATCTCAACCGGCTCGCCGCCGGGGCCGAAGAACTCGCCGACAGCCTCGCCGAGGTCCGTGCGCAGCTCAACAGGATCATCCCCAGCCTCCAGGGGGTGCTCGACACATTTTCCACGGTGCAATCCCAGTACGGCGGCCAGCAACTGGTCCAGGATGTCGAGGCGGCTGCCAAGCTGGTGCAGAGCGTCAACGAACTCGGCAATGCCATGGGCCTGAGATTCTCCGCGCTACAGGACATGTTCGCCTGGATCGGTCCGGTCACCCAGGCTCTGGACGGCAACGCGGTCTGCAACGCGAATCCGTCCTGCAGCGCTACCCGTGCCCAGTTCCAACGGCTCCTTGCCAACCGTGGCGATGGCAACTTCGAACAGATCAACCAGGCGGTCCGTCAGCTACAAGGTGTCGGTCAGCGCCAGTCTCTCAACGACACCGCCGCCACTCTGAATCGGACGCTGACCAGTCTGGCCAAACTCTCTGAGGAATTGGGAGTGAACCGGCCCCGCGGTGCTCAGTCCGCGTTGACCGAGCTTCGGCAAGGGGCCGACCAGCTGGCGGGCGGAAGCCGGCAGATCGCCGGTGGCGTCGACGAGATGGTCGCTCAGATCAGGGTGATGGCGTCGGGCTTGAATGAGGCGGCGCGTTTTCTCTTGACGATGCGCAGCCAGGCCGACAGCCCGGCGATGGCGGGTTTCAACATCCCCGTCGAGGCGCTCAGTGATCCCGGTTTCCAGCAGGCCACGAGCACGTTCATCTCCCCGGACGGTCGAACGGCACGCTATCTGGTCCAGACCAAGCTGAACCCGTTCAGCGCAGAGGCAATGGATCAGGTCGACACCATCTCTGAGGTCGCCGAGAACGCCAAGCCCAACACGATGTTGGCTGACGCGACCATATCGGTCGGCGGGTTTCCGGTGGCTTTGCGCGACACCCGGGATTACTACGAGCAGGACATCCGTCTCATCATCACCGTGACGATCATCGTCGTCTTGCTGATCCTGATCATTCTGTTGCGCGCGATCATCGCCCCGTTGTACCTCGTGGCTTCGGTCGTGATGTCCTACTTCGCTGCGATGGGTATCGGAGTGCTGGTCTTCCAGGTGCTTCTGGGGCAGCAATTGCATTGGAGCGTGCCGCCTTTGGCATTTGTCGTGCTGGTCGCGGTAGGAGCCGACTACAACATGCTCTTCGTGTCGCGATTGCGCGACGAAGGTGTGCGCAGTATCCGCTACGGGGTCATTCGGACGCTGTCCACGACCGGCGGTGTGATCACCGCGGCGGGCTTGATCTTTGCTGCTTCCATGGCCGGTCTGATGTTCTCCAGCATCGGGCTGGTGGTGCAAGGCGGTTTCGTGATCGGCGTTGGGATTTTGCTGGACACCTTCGTCGTCCGCACCATCACGGTGCCCGCGATAGCGGCATTGGTGGGTAAGGCGAATTGGTGGCCGTCGCAATTGTTGTCGAGATCATCGGCAGCCAGCCCAGTTCCGAAGAAGACGTCGGTTGGCTCGGAGAGCGCGCAGACGGAATGAGTGCAAAACTACGACAAGGAACGGAGCGGTCGGGGACATGAGTGAAGGGCTGCTTGAGGCGCAGAGACGCTGTTATCCCCACGTCGAGCAAGGTGGACGTGACATGACGATGAACGAGTCATCAATCCTGTCGATGCTGCACGGGCGGGCCCGGTTGCGGCCCGACGACGTCGCTTTCGTCTACACCGAGTACGCCGACGACCCAGCGGGTGTGGCCGAGTCCGTGACGTGGTCGCAGTTGTCCCGACGGACTCTCAATGCTGCGCGCGAGTTCCGCAACCACGGAACGGTCGGCGACCGGGCGATGATCTTGGCGCCCCAGGGCATGGAGTACATCGTGAGCTTTCTGGGGGCGATGCAAGCCGGGCTGATCGCGGTACCGCTTCCGTTGCCCAACCGGGGCTCCAGCCTGGACCGGGTGGCTGCGGTCTTCGACGACACCGACCCGGCCATCGTCTTGACGACCTCTGCGGTGCTGGACGACGTGGGGGACTACGTCGATCAGTCACGGATGGCCATCGCACCGAAGATCGTCGAGGTCGATTCCCTGACCCTGGACGTCGACGTGGCGGCCGGTGTCGACTTCTCGGCGACGGAATACCCCAGTACCGCGTATCTGCAGTACAGCTCGGGCTCGACGCGACGACCCACCGGGGTGATGGTCTCCCATCGCAATCTCCAGGTGAATTTCGAGCAACTCATGGGCGCGCTGTTCGGGCGGCGGCTGGCCGATCAGATGGAGGCCACGATCGTGTCGTGGCTGCCCTTCTATCACGACATGGGTTTGGTCCTGGGGATCTGCGCCCCGATTCTCGGCGGCTTCCGCGGAGTGCTGTCGAGTCCGGTGTCTTTCCTGGAGAATCCAGCCAGGTGGGTGCGGGAGCTCGCGCAGTACCCACGTGCGTTCTCGGGCGCACCGAACTTCGCCTTCGGGTTGGCCGCCCGAAAGACCTCCGACCGGGATCTCGACGGGCTCGATCTCGGTGGCGTGCTGGGCATCATCAACGGCGCCGAACGCGTCGAGCCGGCCACCTTGGAGCGCTTCGCGGACAGGTTCGCCCATTTCAATTTTCGCGAGGATATGCTGCGTCCTTGTTATGGGCTGGCGGAGGCGACGGTCTTCGTGACAGCCGGCACCTGGGGTGAGTCGGCGGCGGTCGAGTTCGACCCTGACGAACTGTCAGCGGGTCGGGTGGTGCGCTGCGCGTCCGGTGCGGGCACGGCGTTGGTGACGTACAAGATCCCGAGTTCGCCGGTGGTGCGGATCGTCGACGTGGACTCCAACCGAGAGTGCCCACCCGATGTGGTCGGCGAGATCTGGGTACACGGCGACAACGTCGCAGCGGGGTACTGGAGCCGGCCGCCGGAGGACCAGCAGTGTTTCGGTGCCACGTTGGCGGATCCGTCGCCCGGCACGCCCGAAGGGCCGTGGCTGCGCACCGGTGATCTGGGCTTCATTCTCGACGGTGAGCTGTTCATCGTGGGCCGGATCAAGGACATGCTGATCATCCGGGGTCGCAACTACTATCCCGAGGACATCGAGGCGACCGTTCAAGAGATCACCCGTGGTCGAGTCGCGGCGGTATCGGTGCCGGTGAAGAACAGCACCGAGAAACTGGTCACGGTCGTCGAGCTGAAGAAGCGGACCGACGTCGACGACCCGATGTCGTGGCTGGGCCAGATCAAGAGCGAGGTCACCTCGGCGATCTCGAATGCGCATGGCCTCAACGTCGAGGACCTCGTCCTGGTGCAGCCGGGGTCGATCCCCACCACGACGAGTGGCAAGATCCGTCGGGTCGCCACCGCCGAGCATTACCGACAGCACGAGTTCGTCCGGCTGGACGCGTGAGTGTCGTGGCTTGCCGGAAATGGGCATCCCGCGCTCGGGGTAAGGTCGAATCAACCAGACGTCTCGTTGAGGGGGCATGAGATGGCAATGCGTCGAGTTGTCACGACGGCCGCTGCGGCGATAGCCCTGGGAGTCACCGGAACTTTCGGCGTCGCGCTGGCCACCGCGGACGATACCGGTGTCACCCCGGCTCCCGGGTCCACCGGTGACGGGAAACCAGTGCGTGGTACCTCCGGAAATGCCTATGCCCTCGGCGGTGCACGGGTTTTGGGGATCCCCTACGACGAGTACATTCGCCGTACCGGCGCTGACTGGTTCCCTGGACTGGACCGGCAGAACATCGACTATCCGGCGGGCCAGGTCCAGGGCCACACGCTGGAGCGCATTCTCCCGGGTATTGGTGCCTGGGGGGAGGAGATCTACCCCGGCATCGGGCTCGACGGCCCCAGTATCGGAGAGTCGGTCGACGTCGGCGAGGCCAACCTGGTCAATGCCATCCGAGGAGGCGGTCCCGGCACCACCATGGGCCTGTCCGAAGGTGCGCTAGTGCTCAATGCGGTCAAAGCTCAGCTGGCCGAGGACCCCAACGCGCCACCACCCGATCAACTCAGTTTCGCCACCTTCGGTGACCCCGTCGTCAAGCACCCGTTCGGCGAGAGCTTCCTGACTCAGGTCTTCCCGGTGGGCTCTGTCGTGCCCTCTCTGGACTACCGGATTCCGCCCCCGGTGGAAAGCCAGTACGACACCTATCAGTACATTGCCGCCTACGACAGCATCTCTGACTGGCCGGACCGGCCGGACAACTGGATTTCGCTGGCCAACTCGATGGCCGGACTGGCGACCGGTCACACCGCCGTGGCGTTCACCGATCCGAGCATGGTGCCGGCGCAGAACATCAGAACCGAAGTCAACTCCAGAGGCGGGAAGACCACGACATATTTCGTTCCGCAGCAGCACCTCCCGCTGGTGCAGCCGTTGAAGTATCTCGGGGTGTCCCAGGACATCCTCAGCGACCTCGATGCGGTGCTCAAACCGATGGTGGACGCCGGTTACTCGCGCAACGACGATCCGGGCACCGCCCCGGTCACCGTGGATCCGGTGAACGGTTTCGACCCGGCCGAGGTCACCGCGCCGGCGACGCAGGCCGCGTTCGGCGGCGAGGCGGATCCGCTGTCCCAGTTGCTTTCGGGCGTCCAGGCCGCATTGGGCAACTAGCCGTACCCCGGTTTCTGGACTAGAGCGCGATCACCCCGGCGCCGAGCAGCACGCAGCCCACCACTGCCAGCATCAGGGCAACTCCTCGGCGTCCCTGCGCGCGCATCCAGTTGTGCAGCGCCGAGAGCAGCGCTTGAGTTCGCTCCGGGGCGAACAGGTAGGACAGCAGCGGGATCTCCACCAGCGCGAACGCCACGAGGTTGAACAGCACCAAGGCTCCGACCTGGACTCCGGCGGCTGCATTCGAGGCCACGATCAGGGCCAGCGCGGCGAGGTAGTCGACTGACGGCAGAGCGATGCCCAGACCGGCGAGGCCGGCTACCCACAATGATCGGCCGTCGAGCATCTGGCGCGCTCGGCGCACGATCGTCTGCCAGAGACGGTGTGTCCAGAGCGGGTTCTCGTCGTCGCGCGGGGTTCTGACCCGCCCGAAAGCCAGCAATGCTGCGTTCAGCAGAAGTACGGCACCGACCGCGATCTGGATCTTGGGCGCACTGACATGCGGCGAGTCCATGGCCGGGCGCAGGACGAACAGGATGACCAACCCGACCGAGATGCCCATCGTGAATCCGCCGGCGAGAAAAGCAACCAACTGCAATGCCGGTCGTGGCCGGTTCATCATCACGACCGTCATGCCGATCCGAAACGGTTCGAGGCTGACGGCCACAGCCATCACCAGGAGTGGGAGCCACATGGATGGGTCGGCGCCGCCGCTAGCTGCCGACTCGGATCAAGCGATCCTGCTGGTCGGTGATCGTGTAGGTCGCGGACATGAGCCATAACCTACCGTCGATCACGCGCTGCCCCGGGTATCGCGGCGGTGGCATTGCGACTCGCGCTGATTACGCGCGCCGGTCGAGCTTCTGTGTGCTCGACGCCGGGACGAGCCTGGCAACCGTGCGTCGGTACGTGCGAAGATGAGGTCGATGAGTGGTTCAGGAACCCATCCGGACACCGACCTCGACCCGTCGGCGCTGCGTGAGGCCTTCGGGCATTTCCCGACCGGTGTCATCGCGATCGCAGCGGAGATCGGCGGTGTCCGGGTTGGCTTGGCGGCCAGCACGTTCGTGCCGGTGTCGCTGGATCCGCCTCTGGTGTCCTTCTGCGTGCAGAACACCTCGACGACGTGGCCGCGCCTGCAGGAAGTTGCCTACCTCGGCATCAGCGTGCTCGGGGAGTCGCACGACGAGGCGGCCCGCGCCCTGGCAGCCAAGACCGGCGACCGGTTCGCCGGCCTGGAAACTGCGTCGAGTGAACGCGGGGCGGTGTTCGTGCACGGCACCAGCGTGTGGTTGGAAAGCGCCATCGAGCAGTTGATCCCGGCGGGGGATCACACCATCGTCATTCTGCGGGTCAGCGACATCACCGTGCATCCGGACGTCCCGCCGATCGTCTTCCATCGCAGCACGTTCCGCAGGCTCGGTGCCTGAAGCGCGTCGGATACCGCCCGGCTAAGGCCGGGCGCCGAGTTCCTCCCGGTAGTGCGTGACTCGTTGATCCAGCTCGGCGGCGTCCGCGCTGCGGCCCTCCCGGCGGGCCAACTCGGCGCGGGTGCTCAGCTCGCGGATCGCGGTGCGAATGTCGTTGATGCTTTGGGGCTCTCGAATCGACATATGAGCTGCCTTTCTCCAGTGATTGGCTGCTCCCTGGAGCCTACCCCCGCACAGCGGTCTCGACTCGTGCATGACCGTCCTGGTTGGGCACCGCGGTCAGCTCGTCCACCGGGCGGCGGGTACGTCCCTGCTGGTCGACGATCGAGAACCCCTCCCGGGCCCAGTACTCGAAGCCGCCGATGAGTTCCCGAACCCGGCGGTAGCCCATCCCGCTGAGCGTGAACGCTGCCCGGGTGGCGCCGTTGCATCCGGGTCCCCAGCAGTAGACGACGATGTCGGCGTCACGGTCGGGCAGCTCGGTGCCGGCGCGCTGCGCCAATTCGGAACCGGGGATGTGCACGGCGCCCGGGAGGTGGCCGCGGTCCCACGCCGCCGCCGAGCGGGTGTCTACCACGATCGGTGCCCGGCCCGCCGCGCGCGCGGCGGCGAGGTCGGCGGAATCGATCTCGTGGGCGAGCTTGGCAGCGAAGAACGCGTGAGCCGACAACTCGGCGTCGGCGGTGGTGGCAGTGGTGGCAGTCATGAGGACATCGAACAACGCCGAAGCGACCGGGAGAACGGGCGCCGCCCGGGATTTCGGCCGAACCGCCGCGATATCGACGGAATGCCGGCCTGAAGACCGGTCGATCCACGCTCGGGTTAGGGGCGCATCTCGTAGGCGCCGTCGTAGCCGCGCACCTGCTCCCAGACGCGGCCGAACCGGTCGGCGTCGGGGACCGGCTTGCGAACCGCCGACAGCGCCCACGCCTGTTGTGAGGGCGTGGAACTCGGCTTGCCGTGCAGTGCGATGGCGTATGCCGAGAAGTCCCGCACCTGGACATCGAAGATCTGGTCCAACAGATCGCGATCGAGCCCGGTCAACTCGGCCTGCTCCAGGATCAGCTGGCCGTAGACCACCAGCGTGAACAGGTGCCCGACGACGAGCACGAAGTCCAGGTCGGCCTGCTGGTCGGCGTCGGGCGCGGCGGCGGTCAGCAACGCCTTGAACGCATTGGCCTGTTCGTAGAACCGGGCGACGTTCGGGACATCACAGTGCCGGTCGTAGACCGGGGCCCAGTCCGCGAACTGCACCTTCGACGCACCGCGGGCCGGACCCTGCGACCAGAAGAACACATCATCGGCCGGATCGCTGCGGGTGCCGATCTCTGGATAGCCGGCCGGATTGAACATGTAGTTCGGCATGAACTTCAGGATCTGCGCCACGTTGACGTGCACCGTGCCCTCCAGGCGCGGTAACGCACCGATCAGTCGGGCTGCCTCGCTGAAATAGGTGTTCTTCTCGAAACCCTTGGCGGCCAGCACATCCCACAGCAGGGTGATCACCTTCTCGCCTTCGGAGGTGACTTTGGACTTGGTCACCGGGTTGAACAGCAGATAGCGGCGGTCCTCGAGGCCGGCGCTGCGGAAGTAGTCGATGGCCCGGTCGCTGAACAACTTCATCGCGATCAGGCGGGTGTAGGCGTCGACGAAGCTGGCACGCACGTGCGGGAAGTCGGTCACCGGGTTGCCGTACAGGATGCGGTTGTTGGCGTGGGTGATCGCTTCGTAGAACGCGTGCTCGCACATCCCGATCGAGCCGCTGCACAGGTTGAACTTGCCGACGTTGACGGTGTTCAGCGCTGCCGAGAAGGCCTCGGGCCCGGTGCACAGGATGTCCTCCTCGTACACCGGATAGTCGTTGAGCCGGAAGTTGCTGACGAACATCTGACCGTGGACCACGTTGTCGATCAGCTCGTAGTTCTCGTGGGCGCTGTCGGCCACGAACCACACGTAGCCCTCGGCACCGTCCACGTCGGTGCGCCGGGAGAACACCGACACCATGCCCGCCACGTTGCCGTTGCCGATGTAGTACTTCTCGCCCGACGCCCGGAACACCGGCCCTTCCTGCGCCCCGCTGCCTTCCCCGGCCGGCGTCAGCAGCAGGTCGGTGTTGTAGATGTCGGCGCCGTGTTCGCGTTCGGACAGCCCGAACGCCATCACGCCACCGGCTTCGAGTTGCGCGGCCGCCTTCTCCTTGGCCTTGACGTTGTCGCTCTGCCAGATCGGCCCGAGGCCGAGGATCGTGACCTGCTCGGCGTACCAGTAGGACAGCCCGTAAAACCCGAGGATCTCGCTCAGCACCGCGTTGCGCGAGGTATCCCAGCGCTTGTTCGGATCACCGCCGGCGAACTCCGACGGGGTGAGGAACGTGGCGAAGAGCCGCTCGCGCTCGACGAAGTCCAGGAAGTCGCTGACCCAGGTCGCTTCCAGGTCGTCGCGGAGGAGTCTGACCTTCCCGCGATCCTCGAACCAGTCGATCAGGGCGCGCAGCTGGCGCCGGGACTCCGGATCCAGGTGCGCCGGGGCGAAGGTGTGGGGGTTGAGCAACAATCCGCTGGAGGTCGGCATGCGTCGAACCTAGCGCGTCGACCCGGCGGATTCGGCGCGCTTTCAGACCCCGGCGGTCGATTGGCGCGCCCGATCCGCCGGAGGCAGGGATCATCGGCGATGTGCCGGACAATCAACACATCACCCTGGACCGTACCGACGAGGCGATCCTGCAGGCGCTGCAGACCGACGGCCGGATGAGTACCGCGGACCTGGCCCGCACCGTGTCACTGTCGGCGAGCGCGACGGCCGACCGGGTCCGTCGCCTCGTCGACGCCGGGGTGATCACGGGGTATGTCGCCACGGTCGCGGCTCCCGCGCTGGGCTACCCGATCACGGCGTTCGTCCGGCTCGCCTACCCGTCGGGCAACTACAAGCCGCTGCACGACCTGCTGGACGTGACCCCCGAGGTCATCGAGGCCCACCACGTGACGGGCAACGACTGCTTCATCATGAAGGTCCTCGCACGCTCGATGTCCGACCTGGAGCGGATCACCGGACGGATCGCGACGCTGGGGACGATCACCACCAGCGTCGTCTACTCGAGCCCGCTCACCGGACGCCGGCTCTCCCCGGCCTGACGGCGATGATCAGGCATGCACGTTGCGCATGCCCACCGCTCCTCGAAGCCCTGAGCAGTTCACACAGCCCACGCAGCCGATACAGTCCACACAGCCGATGCAGCCCACACATGCCCGGCACTTCGCACAGTCGATGCAACCCAGGCACGCCAGGCACCCCCGGCAGGCGAGGCACAGCACGGCGAGGATGCAGCCGGCAATGGCGGCGCTGCCCGCGGTGGCGATCGACCCGGCAACAGCGGCGCTTCCCGAGGTTGCGATCGAACGCACGACGACTGCGCTGCCCGCGGTGGCGACCGACCCTGCGACCGCGGCGCTGCCCGCGGTGGCGATCGACCCGGCGACGACCGCGCTGCCGCGGGTGGCGACCGACCCGGCGACGACGGCACTGTCCGACGTCGCTATCGACCCCGCGACGGCATAGCTGTTCTCGGTCTCTGCCGAGCGGACCACCGCCGCCGAGTCCGCCACCGGGCTACTTGCGTCGGAAGATCTTGTCGCCCAGCCAGACCACCGGGTCGTACTTGCGGTCGGCCGCGCGTTCCTTCATCGGGATCAGCGCGTTGTCGGTGATCTTGATGTGCTCGGGGCACACCTCGGTGCAGCACTTGGTGATGTTGCAGAAGCCCAGGCCGTTGTCTTCCTGGGCCTGCTCGGCGCGCCGCTCCTTGGTGTCCAGCGGGTGCATGTCCAGCTCGGCCTGACGCATCAGGTAGCGCGGGCCGGAGAACGCTTCCTTGTTCTCCTCGTGGTCACGCACCACGTGGCAGACGTTCTGGCACAGGAAGCACTCGATGCACTTGCGGAACTCCTGGCTGCGGTTCACGTCCTCCTGCTGCATGCGGTACTCACCGGGCTGCAGGTCCTTCGGCGGCGTGAACGACGGGATCTCCCTGGCCTTCTCGTAGTTGAACGAGACATCGGTGACCAGGTCGCGCATCACCGGGAAGGTGCGCAACGGCGTCACCGTCACCGTCTCATCCTCACCGAAGGTGGACATCCGGGTCATGCACAGCAGCCGCGGCCTGCCGTTGATCTCGGCCGAGCAGGAACCGCACTTGCCGGCCTTGCAGTTCCAGCGCACCGCGAGATCGGGCGTCTGGGTGGCCTGCAGCCGGTGGATGATGTCGAGAACCACTTCGCCCTCGTTGACCTCGACGGTGAAGTCCTGCAGCCCGCCACCGCTGACGTCGCCCCGCCAGACCCGCAAGCTTGCGTTGTAGGGAGCCATGGTCAGCCCTTCCGTTCCGGGTGCTCGGCGATTTGATCGTCGGTGTAGTACTTCTCGAGTTCGGACAGTTCGAAACACTCCAGCAGATCGGCCCGCATCGGGGGCTGTTGCTCGGCGGTCACGGTGACTCCGGGAACCAGGGCGTCACCGGTGGCGGCCTCGCCGGTGCGACACACCAGCAGCTTGTTGCGCCACGTGTTGTCCATCTTCGGGTAGTCGTCGCGGGTGTGTCCGCCGCGGCTCTCGGTGCGCTGCAGCGCGGACTTGGCCACGCATTCGCTGACCAGCAGCATGTTGCGCATGTCGAGGGCCAGGTGCCAGCCCGGGTTGAACACCCGGCCGCCTTCGACCGTCACCTTGTGCACCCGCTTCTTGAGCTCCTCGAGCTTGGCGAGTGCCTCTTTGATCTCGTCTTCCTTGCGGATGATGCCGACAAGATCGTTCATCGACTGCTGCAGTTCGGCGTGCAGGGTGTACGGGTTCTCCGGGTTCTCGGTCGAGTCGAACGGCAACAGGGCCATCTTCGTCGCCTCGTCGAGAGCCTCTTGGGAAACCTGCGGCCGTTCCTGCTGCAGGGCCCGCACGTAGTCGGAGGCCCCGAGCCCGGCTCGGCGGCCGAAGACCAGCAGGTCCGACAGTGAGTTGCCGCCGAGTCGGTTGGAGCCGTGCATGCCGCCGGCGCACTCGCCTGCGGCGAACAGCCCCGGCGTCGCCGCCGCGCCGGTGTCCGGGTCGACCTCGATGCCGCCCATCACGTAGTGACAGGTCGGGCCGACCTCCATCTCGTCCTTGGTGATATCCACCTCGGCCAGCTCGATGAACTGGTGGTACATCGAGGGCAGCCGCCGACGGATCTCCTCGGTCGGCATCCGGGACGCGATGTCGAGGTAGACGCCGCCATGGGGCGAGCCGCGGCCTTCTTTGACCTCGGTGTTGATGGCGCGGGCCACCTCGTCGCGGGGAAGCAGGTCAGGGGTGCGGCGCGCGGAGTCGTTGTCCTTGAGCCACTGGTCGGCTTCTTCTTCGGTCTCGGCGTACTGGCCCTTGAACACGTCGGGGATGTAGTCGAACATGAAGCGCTTGCCCTCGGAGTTCTTCAGCACTCCACCGTCGCCGCGCACGCCCTCGGTGACGAGGATGCCCTTCACCGACAGCGGCCAGACCATACCGGTCGGGTGGAACTGGATGAACTCCATGTTGATCAGGCCGGAACCCGCCCGCAGCGCCAATGCGTGACCGTCGCCGGTGTACTCCCACGAGTTCGACGAGACCTTGAACGACTTGCCGATGCCGCCGGTGGCCAGCACCACGGCGGGCGCCTCGAACAACACGAACTTGCCGGTCTCGCGGTAGTAGCCGAACGCTCCGGCGATCTTGTCGCCATCCTTGAGCAGGTCGGTGACGGCGCACTCGTGGAAGACCCGGATCCGGGCCTCGTAGTCGCCGAGTTCCCGCTTGTCCTCCTGCTGCAGCGAGACGATCTTCTGCTGCAGGGTGCGGATGATCTCCAGCCCGGTGCGGTCGCCGACGTGGGCGAGGCGCGGGTAGGTGTGGCCACCGAAGTTGCGCTGGCTGATCTTGCCGTCCTTGGTGCGGTCGAACAGCGCGCCGTAGGTCTCGAGCTCCCACACCCGGTCGGGGGCTTCCTGCGCGTGCAGTTCGGCCATCCGCCAGTTGTTCAGGAACTTGCCGCCGCGCATGGTGTCACCGAAGTGCACCTGCCAGGAGTCTTTGGTGTTGACGTTGCGCATGGCCGCCGCGCAACCGCCCTCGGCCATCACGGTGTGGGCCTTGCCGAACAACGACTTGGTCACCACCGCCACGCGCAGCCCCCGCTCGCGGGCCTCGATCACCGCACGCAGACCCGCACCGCCGGCACCGATCACGACGACGTCGTATTCGTGCCGTTCCAGGTCACTCATCTGTGTAAACCTCACTAGATCGCTGAATCAATGTCTCTGAATCCATTGTCAGCCAATGAATCTCAGGTCGGAGAACCATCCCGCGGAGACCGCCATGACGTAGAAGTCGGTCAGCATCAGCGTGCCCAGCGTGATCCAGGCGTACTGCTTGTGCCGGACATTGAGCCTGCTGATCTGGGTCCACATCCAGTAGCGGACGGGGTGTTTGGAGAAGTGCTTGAGCCTGCCGCCGGCGACATGCCTGCAGGAGTGGCAGGAGATCGTGTAGGTCCACAACAGGATGACGTTCGTGACCAGGATGACGTTGCCCAGGCCGAATCCGAACCCGGACGGCGAGTGGAACGCGATGATCGCGTCGTAGGTGTTGATCACCGAGATGATCGCGGCGATGTAGAAGAAGTACCGGTGAGTGTTCTGGATGACCAGCGGAAAGCGGGTTTCTCCGGTGTATTTCGCGTGTGGTTCGGCGACCGCGCAGGCGGTCGGGGCCTGCCAGACGGTGCGGTAGTAGGCGCCGCGGTAGTAGTAGCAGGTCAGCCGGAACAGCAGCAGGAACGGCAACGACATCGCCGCGTAGGGCAACCACCACACGTCGGGGAGGAACTGGCCGAAGTGGCTGGCCTCGGGCAGGCACCCGGTGCTGACACACGGTGAGTAGAACGGTGTCAGATAGTGGTACTCGGCGACGTAGTAGTGGTCCTGCATGAACGCCCGCACCGTCGCGTAGATGATGAACGCCGCGAACCCCAGATCGGTGATGATGGGGGACTTGAGCCAGTTGTCAGTGCGCAGTGTGCGTTTGGAAATCTGCGCGCGTCCAGGCGAAAAAACGCCGGTCGCTTTGCGGTCGGCGGTAGGTGCGCTCACGGTTGCCTTTCTATGCTGTTATGCCACCGGTCGCGGACCGTGATCCACGGCACGCGGCGCTCATCGCGTCCCGCCGAGACCTTCGTCGTCGACGCCGCGCCAGAATTCCCTGTCGTACTGGGTATCCGGAATCGCAATGCGCTCGCCTACATGTTGGTGTCCACTGACGCCGCGAGCAAGTTCGAGCTCTTCGGCGTCGATGTCGAGTCGGTCGATGTCGTTGAGGATGCGTTCGGCGTCGTTCACGATGCGACGGGTTGCTGGGCTGTTCCCGTATCGCGAGGCGAGCGAGGTCACGCACCTCCTCAGGTTTCCTATCAGGTCATGCAGTTCGGCGAGTTCGGTGGTGCTGGACAAGTGACCTCCTTGGGCTGAAGGGTGTCATGGATCACGGTATGCGATCGATGCTAGTCACAACACCGATGTGATGGTGAGACAGATCACGTTCGAGAAGCGGAGGAACCATGTCCGAGGACGAGTTGAAGGGGCGCGCGGCGGCGCTGCTCGAGCTGCATCAGCCCGGAAATCCGGTCATCCTGCCCACGGTGTGGGACGCCTGGTCGGCGCGACTGGCCGTGGATGCCGGGTTCGCTGCGCTCACGGTGGGCAGCCACCCGGTCGCCGACTCCGTCGGCAAACCCGACAACGAAGGCATGACGTTCGACGACGTCGTCGCCCGAGTCGGACAGATCACCGCCGCCGTGGACGTCCCCATCTCGGTGGACATCGAGTCGGGTTACGCACAGACGCCGGTCCGGCTCATCGAAGGCCTCCTGTCCGCGGGTGCGGTCGGGCTCAACATCGAGGACACCGTGCACAGCGACGGCGGTCGGCTGCGGTCGTCCGACGAGCACGCCGGGCTGGTCGCCGGGTTGCGGGCGGCGGCGGACGCCTCGGGGGTGCACGTGGTCGTCAACGCGCGCACCGACCTGTTTCTGCGCCAGGACGGAGACGAGGCCGACCGGGTCGACCGGGCCATCGCGCGGTTGCGGCAGGCCGCCGACGCCGGGGCCGACGTGC
Source organism: Mycolicibacterium austroafricanum (assembly GCF_902705885.1). Lineage (GTDB taxonomy): Bacteria > Actinomycetota > Actinomycetes > Mycobacteriales > Mycobacteriaceae > Mycobacterium > Mycobacterium vanbaalenii_A. The sequence goes on from NZ_CACSIP010000009.1 coordinate 40,728, forward strand.
TGTACCCGGTGGGCCGGCACCAGCCGGAGACGTTGCGGCGCCTGACATCCGAGCTGCCGCTGCCGGTGAACGCGATCGGCGTGCCGGATCAGGACGACCCGGCCTCCTTCGGGCCGCTGGGCGTCGCGCGGGTCAGCTTCGGCCCGTTCTTCCAGGCCGCACTGGCCGCTCGCGGCAAGGAGATCCTCGCCCGCTGGGCGTGACGGTGCCCAAACGCGCAGAACCGGTGAGCCCATTTCGGGCCCACCGGTTCTCGTTCGCCGGGGTTACCTGCTCTCGATCGCGATGCGCTGTGCTTCGGCGCCCTTGTGGGCGCCGGCTACCCGCACGGTGAGCACGCCCGCGTCGTAGGCGGCCGATACGGCGTCGCCGGTGACATGGGCGGGCAGGCCGAACGAGCGCTGGAATGAGCCGTACCGCACCTCGCTGAGCTTGCGGACCTCGCCGCCGTCGGCGGCGTGTTCCTCGGTGCGCTCGTCACGGCGTTCACCGCGGATGACGAGTCGGCTGTTGTCCACCTCGACGGTGACGTCCTTGCCGACGTCCACGCCGGGCAGGTCCACCCGGATCACCGCGTCGTCACCGTCACGGGCGACGTCGACGGCCGGGTTGATGGCCGACCGGCCGGCGCTCGCCCAGTCGTTCGCGGTCGCGGGGCCGAAGAAGTCGCGCACCCAGCGGTCGGTGTTCCAGGCCGGCCGGGTCCACAGGGTCACATTGCTCATGGTTCATCTCCTGTTACTTGTCGACCGGCTCCGTACCGGTGCGTCCACACATAGAGAACTTGAGTCGACCACGCTCATGTTCCGTCAGGCCGTTCGCTGTGAGCGAACAGGCTCACAGCGGGGCGCCCGCGGGAGTGAGGACACCGTGATGGGCGCTTCACATGAGGCGACACGGAGGCAATATCGGCTCCCTAGCCTTCGCGGTATGGCGCCAACATCGCACGTCGTGGTCGTGGGTCACGGCATGGTCGGTCACCGGTTCGTCGAGGCTCTGCGATCCCGCGACACCGGTGGACAGTGGCGGGTGACCGTCCTTGCAGAAGAACTCGACGCGGCGTATGACCGCGTCGGGCTCACCGGCTACACCGACCACTGGGACCGGACTCGGCTGGCACTGCCCGGCAACGACTATCTCGGCGACGCGCTCGTCGACGTCCGGCTCGGCAGCCGGGTCGCCGAGATCGACCCGGTGACCAAGTCGGTGCGGACGGCCGACGGCGCGCGGATCGACTACGACGCGCTGGTGCTGGCGACGGGGTCGTATGCGTTCGTGCCGCCCGTGCCGGGACGCGACCTGCCCGCGTGCCATGTCTATCGCACCCTCGACGACCTCGATGCGATCCGCGCCGACGCGCAGCGGGCCCGCGACGCCGCGCCGGAACCGGTGGGTGTGGTGATCGGCGGCGGCCTGCTGGGGCTGGAGGCCGCCAACGCGCTGCGCACGTTCGGCCTGCGACCACACGTCGTCGAGATGGCACCCCGGCTGATGGCCCAGCAGCTCGACGAAGCCGGTGGCGCCCTGCTGGGCCGGATGGTCACCGAGTTGGGCATCACCGTGCACACCGGCGTCGGCACCGAGTCGATCAAGCCGGCGCAGCGCAATCGGCCGCTGCGGCGGTCCGCGCAGGACGAGTCGATGCGGGTGACGCTCAGCGACGGGACATTCGTCGACGCGGGCCTGGTGGTCTTCGCGGCGGGCGTGCGTCCGCGCGACGAACTGGCTCGCGACGCCGGTCTGCGGCTGGCCGAGCGCGGCGGAGTGCTCACCGATCTGTCCTGTGCCACAAGCAATCCCAACATCTTCGCGATCGGTGAGGTCGCGGCCATCGAGGGCCGGTGTTACGGACTCGTCGGACCCGGATACACCAGCGCCGAAGTCGTCGCCGACCGGCTGCTCGGCGGTGTCGCCGAATTCCCGGAAGCCGACATGTCCACCAAGCTCAAGCTGCTCGGGGTCGACGTCGCGAGTTTCGGCGACGCGATGGGCGCCACGCCCGACTGCCTGGAGGTGGTCGTCAACGACGCGATCAACCAGACCTACGCCAAACTGGTGCTCTCCGACGATGCCAAGACCCTGCTCGGCGGCATCCTGGTCGGTGACGCCTCGTCGTACGGGGTCCTGCGACCGATGGTCGGCGAGCCTCTGCCGGGCGATCCGCTCGCGCTCATCGCCCCGGCAGGATCAGAGGGCGGTGGCTCGGGACTCGGCGTCGGAGCGCTGCCGGCCGGCGCGCAGATCTGCTCGTGCAACAACGTCACCAAGGGTGATCTCACCGAGGCCATCGGCTCGGGCTGCTGCGACGTCGCCGAGCTGAAGAAGTGCACGCTGGCCGGTACCTCGTGCGGCTCGTGTGTGCCGCTGCTCAAGCAGCTCCTGGAAGCCGAAGGCGTCGAACAGTCCAAGGCGCTGTGTGAACACTTCGGCCAGTCGCGAGCCGAACTGTTCGAGATCGTCACCGCCACCGACATCCGGACGTTCACCGGGCTGATCGAGCGCTTCGGCACCGGAAGGGGTTGCGACATCTGCAAACCCGTGGTGGCGTCGATCCTCGCGTCGACCAGCTCCGACCACATCCTCGACGGCGAGCAGGCGTCGCTGCAGGACTCGAACGACCATTTCCTGGCCAACATCCAGCGCAACGGCAGCTATTCGATCGTGCCCCGGGTGCCCGGCGGTGACATCACCCCCGAGCACCTCATCTTGATCGGCGAGATCGCCCGGGATTTCGGGCTTTACACCAAGATCACCGGCGGCCAGCGGATCGATATGTTCGGCGCCCGGGTCGACCAGCTGCCCGACATCTGGCGGCGCCTGGTCGACGGCGGGATGGAATCCGGCCATGCCTACGGCAAGGCGCTGCGGACGGTGAAGAGCTGCGTGGGCAGCGACTGGTGCCGCTACGGCCAACAGGACTCGGTGCAGATGGCCATCAACCTGGAGCTGCGCTACCGCGGTCTGCGTGCCCCGCACAAGATCAAGATGGGCGTGTCCGGATGCGCCCGCGAATGCGCGGAGGCCCGCGGCAAGGACGTCGGCGTCATCGCCACCGAGACCGGCTGGAACCTCTACGTCGGCGGCAACGGCGGAGCCACCCCGCGGCACGCCGAACTGCTGGCCGGTGACCTCGACGACGACACCCTGGTGCGCTACGTCGACCGGTTCCTGATGTTCTACATCCGCACCGCCGACCGGTTGCAGCGCACCGCGCCGTGGGTTGAGCAGGTCGGACTGGACCATCTGCGCGAAGTGGTGTGCGAGGACTCGCTGGGCCTGGCCGCCGAGTTCGAGGCCGCGATCACCCGGCACGTCGAGAACTACGCGTGCGAGTGGAAGGGCGTGCTCGAGGATCCGGACAAGCTGTCGAGGTTCGTCTCGTTCGTCAACGCCCCGGACGTCCCCGATCCCACGGTCGAGTTCACCGAACGCTCGGGCCGCAAGGTGCCGGTGCCGATCGGCATGCCGAAGGTAGGAGGTAGCCCGCGATGACGCTGCTCGACGACACCCAGGTGTGGACCACGGCGTGTGCCTACGAGTTCCTGCAGCCGTGCCGCGGGGTGGGGGTGCTGCTGCCTGGTGGTGTCCAGGCGGCGCTGTTCCGGCTCGACGACGGAACCCTGCACGCGGTCGGCAACATCGATCCGTTCTCCGGCGCGGCGGTGATGTCGCGCGGCATCGTCGGCGACCGGGGTGGACGCGCCACCGTGCAGTCCCCGTTGAAGAAGCAGGCCTTCGCCCTCGACGACGGCAGCTGTCTCGACGATCCGGAGATGTGCCTGCCGGTCTATGCGACGCGGGTCACCCCCGACGGCGACGTCCAAGTCGGCAGCTGACTTCCCCGCCGGAACGGTATTCCAGCAGGGCTTCTCTCGACCTTTCCCGGCGAGGACGCAATCTAGTCGTGACCAAACTGGGGACTTTTGGCCCACGCTTTCGACGGGCGCGCCTCGTACCGTCGTAACCATGACCTACGTGATCGGCAGTGCATGTGTCGACGTCGTCGACAAGTCCTGCATGCTGGAGTGCCCGGCGGACTGCATCTACGAGGGCGACCGGGCGATGTACATCAACCCCAACGAGTGCGTGGACTGCGGCGCGTGCCGCATCGCGTGCCGGATGGACGCCATCTACTACGAGACGGACCTGCCCGACGAGGAAGCGCAGTTCCTCGAGGACAACGCCGCCTTCTTCACGATGACGCTGCCCGGCCGTGACGGGCCTCTGGGGGATCCGGGCGGTGCGCTGAAGCTGGGACGTGTCGGCGCGGACACCCCTTTGGTGGCCGGCCTGCCCCCGTCAACCACGCCACACCCCTAGCACCTACCGCCGGAACGGTATTCCAGCAGCCAAACTCCGCGTGATGCGCTGCTGGAATACCGTTCCGGCGGGGTGGTGACCGGGGACCTCGGCGCGCAGGAAGCGGCTGACGATCAACCGTGCCACGCCGGGATGAGTGCCCAGCGGTGCGGTCACCACGTCGGCGCCGCTGTCGCGCAAGCGATCCTGGAACAGGCCGTCGGAGAGCAGATACGACGCGACGACCACCCGCCGGCCCTGCGTGCGGTTCGCCGCGACCGCGTCGGCCACCCGTGGTTCACCGGTGGCGGCGAACGCCAGCTCGACGCGCGAGCCGACCATCGCCGACAACCAGGTCGCGGTGGTGTGCAGATCCGTCATCGCCGCCGGATCCGAGGTACCTGCCGCCGCCAGGATCACCGAATCCTCGGGCCGCCAACCGGATTCGACGAGTCTGTCGACGAGTGCCCGCACCAGCGCCGGGTCTGGCCCGAGGGCCCGGGTGACGGTCACGTGCTGGTGTCCGCTGTCCTGGACGTGTTTGGGAATGTCGCTGGTGACGTGGTACCCACGCGCCAGGAAAGCCGGCACCAGCACGGTCGCCCGATCACGGGTCGCGCTGAGCAGTTCGCTCGGAGTCGGGCCGAGCACATCGACGAATGCGACGTGCACCGGCCGGTCCAGGGTCTCGGAAACCTGCGCCGCCAGGTCCCCGATCAGCGACACCCCCTGTTGTTTGCGGGTGCCGTGGGCCACCAACAGGTAACTCATGACGCGTGTGCCTCGTCGATGGTCAGCCGGTAACCCCGCTTGACCACCGTGGACACCATCCTCTTGTCTCCCAACGCACTTCGCAGCCGCAGCACCGCTGTCTCGACCGCGTGGGTGTCGGTGCCGCTGCCGGGGAGCGCCCGTAGCAGGTCTGTCCGCGACACCACCGCGCCGGGGTGGTGTGACAACGCCCGCACCGTGGCCATCGCGGCCGGGGACATCGCCTTGACCTCGCCGTCGACCAGCACGCAGTTGCCGCGGATCTCGAGCAGATGTCCTGCGACCCGGACGGTGCGCGCCTGCAGCAGCGGTAGCTCGTCGGTAATGTGGCGGGCCAACGCGCCCAACCGCATCCGCTCCGGCGCCGAGGTCGGAACGCCGAGGCGTACCAGCGGACGCGCTGTGACGGGACCGACGCACATCGCGTGCACGTTGTTGCGCAGCGCCGAGAGCACTTCGGCTTCGAGACCCATCTCGGTGGCCCGCAACAGCATCGCTGCCACCGCGGGCGCGGACGTGAAGCTCACCGCGTCGAACTTGTCCTCGGCGATGCCTGCCACCAGTTGATCGAACTCGCCGTCGCGGGGCACCGGGTGCCAGCGATACACCCGGATCGGCACCACTTCGGCTCCGGCCGAACGTAATTCGTCGAGGAACTCCGGGAACGGGTCCCAGTCGGCGGTGGCGCCGTGCAACTGCACGGCGATGCGCGCACCGGAGATGCCGCCCTCGACCAGGTAGTGCAGCACCTCACGCGAGGACTCCGATTCCGGCGACCACTCCTCGGGCAGCCCGCCCGCGCGCAGCGCGCCGGTGGCTTTGGGTCCCCGCGACACCACCCGGGCCTTGGCCAGCGCCGCGGTCAACTCGGTGGCCAGCCCCCAACCGTCGGCCGCCGCGATCCAGCCCCGGAAGCCGATGCCGGTGGTGGCGACGACGATGTCAGGCGGGTTGTCGATCAACGCCTGGGTGCGCTGACGCAGTTCGTCGTCGTCGGGCAGCGGCACCATCTCGATGGCCGCGGCGCTGGTGACGGTCGCTCCGCGGCGCTTGAGCAGCGCGCTCAGTTCGTCGGCGCGCCGCGCTGACGTCACCGCGACTCGGAATCCGGTGAGCGGCGACCAGTCCGGCTCACTCATGCTCTCTGTCTATTCAGGTCGTGTTTCGCCGTGATTAAGCAGCCGTTGCGTGAGCGTGTCACCCCCGCTCAGGGCGTGAATTTCCGCTCACCGCCGCAGTGCTGCCGCTGTGAGGTCACCATACGTCGCCGTCGCGCCAGTCGCAGGTGATCTCGGCGTCGAGGTCGAGGTCGACGGCCGCGGGTAGTTCGGCAGGCAGCACGTACACCGAGCCGTCGTCGTCGGGTGTGCGGACCAGCCCGTCCGGCGACAGCACCGACGTCGGCCCCCGCCACGGCAGCCACCCCCGGGCCTCGTACACCGGTCTGCCCAGATCAGTCGCCCCCAGCGCCCCGAGGTGGTAGCCACCGCGCACCACCTGTTCGACGGCGTCCATGAGCGCGCTGCCCAGTCCCTGTCCGCGGTGGTCCTCCCGGACCGCGACGCCCTCGACGTACCCGCAGCGCAGCACCGTGCCGCCGTGCAGGAGCCGACGTTGCACGACCGCGGCGTGCCCGATCAGCGCGCCGCGCTGGAAGATCACCGCATGCATCCCGCCGAGGGAGTGTTCCCAGTCCGCGTCGGTGAACTCGCCGTCCGAAGACCCACGGAAGGCCTCGATCACCATCAAGCGGGCGTGCTCGCGCGTCTCGGGGTCGAGATCGGACGTGTGGACTAGGCGGGCACGCACACTCCCGGTTCTACCACCGCGGCCGGGCCACGGCTGCCCATCAGCGACCGCGCCGTGTCAGCCGTCGGCGCCTTCGAACGGCCGACGGGGCCGCGACCAGTGCAACCGCACCGTCTGGCCGGGACGTGCCTGCGCGACCTTGTCGATGTCGTCGTCGACGACCACGCCGATCACCGGGTAGCCCCCGGTCACCGGATGGTCTGGACCGAGGATCACCGGGAAACCGGTCGGCGGGACCTGGATCGCGCCCCGGGTGGCGCCCTCGCTGGGCAGCTGAGTGTCCGGGCGGCGGTACTCCAACGGCATGCCGATCAACCGCATCCCCACCCGGTCGCTGCGGTTGGTCACCTGCCAGTTGGTGCGCACCAGGATGTCGGGGTCGACGAACCAGTCGTCGCGGGGTCCCGGCACCACCCTGAGCTCGACGACGTCGTCGGCGATGGCGGCCACCGGCGCCTGGTCGAGTTCGGGGAAGTCGTCGGTGTGCTCGCCGATCGGCAGCACATCGCCCGGCTGCAACGGTCCGGGGCCGATCGCCGACATCACGTCGTAGCTTCGCGACCCCAGCACCGGTTCGACGTCGAAACCGCCACGCACCGCCAGATATGAGCGCAACCCCGAAGGCGGCGGACTGAGCGAGATCACCTCGCCGTCCTGTGCGTAGTGGATGCTGTTGGTGCCGAAGGGAACTCCGTCGACGGCCGGGTCGGTGTCGGCGCCGGTCACCGCGATGGCGACGCCCTCTCTGCCACCGCCGCGCACCCGCGCGGTGAACCCGCCCAGCATCACCTCGACGGTCGCCCGGTCGCCCGGGTTGGCGACGAGCCGGTTGGCCAGCGTGTGCGAGCGGCGGTCGGCCGCGCCGGACCGGGTGACGCCGAGATGGGACAGGCCCGCCCGGCCGAGGTCCTCGACCAGTGCGAGTGGACCCGTCTTCAGGATCTCCAGCGATGCTCCACTCATGACGCCGCCTCCCGGAACTCGACCCACATGCCGGGTGTCAGCAGCGCCGGGTTGTCCCGCCCGATGTCCCACAGCACCGCGGAGGTGCGACCGATCAACTGCCAGCCACCCGGCGATTCGCGGGGGTAGATGCCACTGAACTCACCGGCCAACCCGACGGAGCCGACGGGCACCTTGGTGCGCGGGTCCGCCCTCCTGGGCACCGCGAGCCGCTCGTCGCCGCCGACCAGGTATCCGAAACCCGGTGCAAAACCGCAGAAGCCGACGCGCCAGAGCCGCCCGGTGTGTGCCGCGACGACCTCGCGCGGCGACAGTCCGGTGAGCCGGGCGACGTCCTCGAGGTCCTCACCGTCGTAGGTGACGTCGATGACGACGTCGGCCGACGCCACCGTCTCGTCCAGCGCGGCCGCGTCCGGGTGCACCTGGTTCAGCCGCTGGCGGGTGGGTGCCTGGTACCGGTGTCCGTCGAGCTTCACCAGGATGGTCCGGGCGGCGGGCACGATGTCCACGACGCCCGGAAGGCCGGCGGCGCGGAGCGCGTCGGTCCATGCGAGAACCTCAGCGGTGCCGTCGAACTCGAGAAGCAGCGCGCGGTCACCGTAGTCAAGAATGCTGCTCGCGCGGCCGGCATGGAGCCCGGCCGTCGCATCCGCTGTCACGCTCATGTCCCAAAGCTACCGGGCAGTAGTTTTGAACGCTCGTACTCTTCTGAAGCTCTTTGTGCCTTGCCAGAGGTGCCTTAAAGTCGGCTCACACCGCGGCTCGGTACGTCGGCTCGCGGCGCTTGATATAGCCGATGACGCGGTAGGTGATCGGCAGCACCAGGATCTCGATGGCGGTCTTGTACAGCCAGCCCTGCGCGGTGTAGGTGGCGAAGTCGCCGAATGTGGTGATGCCGATGACGCTGGCCGCGATCGCGCAGAACACCACGGTGTCGCCGAGCTGGCCGACGAACGTCGACCCGATCAGCCGTGCCCACAGGTGCTTCTCCTTGGTGCGCTCCTTGATCCGCACCACCACCCAGGCGTTGAGTGTCTGCCCGACGATGAAACCTGCCAGGCCCGCCACGATCAGCCCGGTGTAGGCGCCGGCGATGTTCTCGAAGTGCTCCTGGTTTTCGTAGAAGTTCGCCGCCGGCAGATAGACGGTCACCCAGAAGGCGCCGGCGGCAAGCGCATTCATCGCGAACCCGGTCAGGATGGCCCGGCGGGCGGCCTTGAATCCGTACACCTCGGAGAGCACGTCGCCGATCACGTAGGTCAGCGGGAAGACGATGAACCCGCCGTCGGTGATGATCGGCCCGAACTCCACGCCCTTGGTTGCGGTGACGTTGGAGATGATCACCAGCGCGGTGAACACCGCGACCAGGACCGGATAGTAGGCCGAGCCCACCCGGGCGAATGCGGCGTGGCTGTCCTGGTCGGTGGTCTGGCTGGTCACCGGGCTATTAGATCAGCCCAGGGCAGCGGCGATCATCGGCGGCAACTTCTCGGCGACCACCGGGTAGGACAGTGTGGAGGCATAGGCGATCGCCCCGGCGAGCTCCTTGCCGGTGAAGACGTTGCGCCGGCCGAGCGCCGCGATCGCCGGGTCGGCCAGAAGCGCCGCCTGTTCCTCGTCGCTCTCGGTGGTCCAGATGACGACGTCGGCGGAGTCGAGGACCGGGGCCGTGTCGTCGCGCGGGATCAACTCCCGGTCGGGGGTCACGACGGTCAGCCCCATCTGAGTCAGGAACTCATGTCGCCATCCGGGGCCCTGGACCTGCACGCTGTCCCGGAACATGGTGCCCTCGAGCAGCAACACCTGCTTGTCGGCGAACTGCGGGTTGGCCTCCTTGACCGCGGCGAACTGCGCGTCGACGTCGGCGATGAGCGCCTGCATGTCGTCGTGGCGGAACACCGCCTGGCCGATGGCGGTGGCCCGGTCGCGCCACGGTTCGAAGAACGCGTCGCGTCCGGACTGCGGGATCGTCGGCGCGACGGCCGACAGCCGGGTGTAGCTGTCCTGGTCGAGACCGGCGTCCGTCGCCACGATCAGATCGGGTCGAAGTCCTGCGATCTGGTCGATCGGCACACCGTCGGTCAGGTAGAGCACCACCGGCTGTGCGTCGCCGAGCCGCGGCAGTGCCCACGGCCAGACCCCGAACGGTTCGCCGCCGAACCAGTCGGTCACCGCGATCGGGACGACGTCGAGGGCGAGCAGGTCGTCGGCGCCGGTCAGGCCGGCGCTGACCACCCGCGTCGGTGGCGCGGGGATCCGCGTCTCACCGAAGGCGTGCGGGACGGTCACCGACCCGTCGTCGGCGACGCTGCCCGGCTGGTCTGATCCGCAGCCGGCTATCACCACCGCGGCTCCGGCCGACATCGTCAGGAAACTCCGCCGGGACCACCTCGTGGGCACCCGCGTAGCCAAGCGGTGCGGCCTACGGAACGGGGATGGGCACCATGCCGGCGGGCGGCCACACCGGCGGTGGCGCGGGCGCCGGGGCGGGCGGCGCACCGGGAGGCGCCTCGGGGGAGACGACGCCCGGAGGGAGCGTGCCTGGCGGGAGCATCGGCATCTGCCGCACGCCCATCGCGTCGGCCATCGCCGGGTCCATCTGCGACGGATAGAGCGTCTGGTAGAGCTCCTCGGTACCGCGCATGTTCCACAGTTCGCGCAGGAAGCTCATCTGGCCGGTGTTGTTGAAATCGCCGTTCTGCACCGGCGGAATGAAGGGCGCGGTCCCCGGCGGTGGCGGAGGTGCTGCCGGTCCCGGGATGGGAGCACCCTCCGCGATGGGCGTGTAGGTGAAGACCTGGTTGGGCGCAGGCGCGGGACCAGGCGCACCGGGCGCCGGTGCGGCGACCCCCGGGGCGGGTGGCAGCGCGGGGTCGACGGGCGCCGGTTGCGCGCCGGCGGGCCAGGCGGCGGCCAGAGCGCCCCCGGCCATGAGCGCGCCGACGAGGGCGATCTTGATGCGGGGCGGTGTGACCATGGTACGAAGGCTATCGGGTTGGGCGCACGGACGTTACTTTTTGCAGTCAGGTCAGCGCCAGGGCGGCGGCCAGGCCGATCATCATCGCGGCGATCAGGCCGTCGAGCAGGCGCCATGTTCGGGGTGTTGCGAAGAACCGGCTGAGCTTTCTGGCGCCGAATCCGAGGCCGGTGAACCACACCACGCTGGCGGTCACCGCGCCGACGCCGAACAGCCACCTGCCCTCCTGATGTTCGTTGGCCAGTGCGCCCAGCAGGATGACGGTGTCCAGGTAGACGTGCGGGTTGAGGAATGTCAGCGCCAGGCAGGTCGCCAGCACACCGCCCAGTCGCGCCGGCGCGGCGTCCGAGGGCGTCAACGTCCCCGGGTTCAGCGCGCGCCGGGCGGCGAGCAGGCCGTAGCCGAGCAGGAAGACGACGCCGCCGTACTTGGCGACGGAGACGGCGTCGGGGTGCGCCGCGATCAGGGCGCCGAAGCCGGCGATGCCGGCGAAGATCAGCATCAGGTCCGAGACCGCGCACAACGCGACCACCGGCAGCACGTGCTCGCCGCGGATGCCTTGGCGCAGGACGAAGGCGTTCTGGGCACCGATGGCCGCGATGAGGGCCATGGTGGTCGCGAAACCGGTCAGCACGACGAGGTAGGGCACGTTCACCCGACTCACGTTAGGTAGCCGACCGTGATCCAGTACAGCTAAATATTCTTCATCGGATTAAATGAAACTAATGATGGCGCGGGACGGATTCGACAATCCGGATCGGACGGCCGGCCTACATCATCTTGTTGGTGAGAAATCTGGCGAATCCGCTGTGCTGTATAGAGACTCGCGCAGGGCGACATCGACAACGCAGGCGATGATTGGTGAAACAATCGGAGGCGGCGTAGCCGGTGGACGGCACAGCTAGACGCACCCCGACCTCATATGGTTGACCCGTGGCACCGACTTCGTCTGCAAAGGCAGTTACCCCGAATGCAACCCATCGCTGTTTGGGATGTCAGGTCGCCGTTCTCGGCCGAATTGCTGAAAAGGGTTGGCGCAGCGTCACCGAGAGCGAGCGACCTGTCGACTCAGGGTGCTAACAGGACTATTCGTCGCGGTCGGTGGCTTTGTCGCGGACATCGTCGGACGAAGTCCTTTTCCGGTCCTCATCCTTCGTCGTCGTCGCACCGTCCGTCTCGGCACCGGTAGTCGCCGTTCCCCCTGACTTTTTGTCCTCGGTGGTCGGCTCGGTGCTGTCCTCGGCAGTTCGCACGGCGGTCGACTGCTTCGCATCACTGGCCATTGCCGCCGCTTCTTCTGCGTTGATCCCCGCCGCGTCGGTTTCGCCAGCCTCGGAGTTGGGCGGCTCTTCACGATCCGCATGGTCGGCCACGTCCGATGCTGACGTGGCGGCGACCGTGCTGATCACACCCGAGTCGTTGCGGTCGACATTCTGCTCTCCGGGCTTCGCATCGACTGACGGTGTAGCCGGGTCGGCGGCCAGCGGAATAGAGAGCGCGGGGGTGCTCGCCGGTTCCTCCTCCGCCGCCGGGAGATACGACCGGTCGTAGCCCCGCTCCACGATTTCTTTCAGCGGCCCGTTGAGCGCGTCGGCCAACCCCGTGAGCCCCAGCCGCCGCAGCGGCTCGAGCAGCGGAAGGTTCTCGGTCGGCACAAAGACGTAGGTGGTGTTCCCCTCCTTCCACACAATATTTGCGGGATCGTGCATGTCCACGTCCTCGTAATCGGTGTGGATGACCGTGAACGCGGCCAAAGAGTTGAGCAGGGACAGCAAGTTGAGCGGATTGTCGGGGAAGTCGGAGGCGGTGTCGTACTGGCGCGATATGTCGATCACCTGGTATTGGGTTTGCGGCATCACCTTGCTGTCTGAGCCACCGTAGGCTCGAGTGGGATTGCCGATGAAGACGAACGACAGCTCGTCCGGCGAGGGGGCATCGGGGTCGTCGGCATGCTCGTCCAGCCAGTCCGTGATCGACCGAGCCCCTTCGCTATACGAGAACACGACCTTGGTGCCGAGCGTCGTGTCGATGGCTGTCTCGATGCTCGCGAGGCCATTCGGATCCCAGAGGGACTGATCGACCCGGACGCAGTTGTTAGGCGCTTGGCATAGCGTTCCTTGAAGTTCGTCTTCCATGGACCCTTCCCAGGGAAAGATGGTCAACACGGTGGCCGGACTTGGCACCGGAGGCACCGTAGCTGCGCCCGCGGTCGACACGGCGAGGAGTGGCAGCAGAGCCGCGCCCACGGCAAGCCCCATTGCTCCTCGCTTGAATCTGTTGTCCGGGCGGTTGGGGTGGAAGCCCGCCCAGACCGTCCGGCCGGTCGGCAACGATCGACGATGTTCCTCGTTGGCGGGCCGGTGCAGATGCCGGCCCCCAGACTGATGAGACAACTTTGCCGGACTACCCATATTTGTTTGATTCCCCCAGTGCGAAGCTGATGTGTCATCCACGGCCGAACCGGGTCTGTAGTTTGCTGAACGGAGACCCGTTTACAGTGTGACCCAGACAGCACCCTAGCAAAAGGCCGCTATGCATTTGCTGTTTCGGCGCCGCGTCCGACAGACGAACTGCTGCGTCCTAGCGCCAGTGTTCTCGCCACAGCCACTCGTCAGTGGCGTTTCCGGCAAGACCCAGTGTTCCGGTGTCATCGACCCCCCACCTACACCTCCATGACACAGATCGCCGCCGATGCTCTCGGCATGCCGGTCGGTCGAGTTCGATTCAACTTGGGCGACAGCGACTTTCCGAAGCTCCCATGCACGGCGGACAACAGACGATGGCGAGTGTGGGGGCAGGCGTGCCCCCGTCAGTGCTGACGTCCCCGCTCTCGCTGCCACCTTCCTGCCCGCTGGGGACACGATCGCCCCGGGGTGAAGGGGGTCAAAACCCCCGAGCGTCTGCTGTGATTCCCATGGAGGCAGTCGATGTTGGCAGAAGAACTTACTGATCAGTAAGATCGACTTCCGAGCAGACGGGAGTCGCGATGTTCGAAACGAAGTTCGTCGACATTCATGGCGTGAGTCAAGCTGTGGTGGACGTCGGTGAGGGCGATGAGGTCCTGTTGCTGATCCACGGCATGGCAGGCAGCGCGGACACGTGGCGGGCGGTGATACCCCAGCTCGCCAAGAAGTACCGTGTGGTCGCCCCCGACTTGACGGGCCACGGGCAGTCGTCGAAACCTCGCACCGACTACTCACTGGGTGCGTTCGCCGTCGGTCTGCGTGACCTGCTCGACGAACTCGGCATCGAGTCGGCGACGATCGTCGGCCATTCGCTGGGCGGCGGTGTGGCGATGCAGTTCCTGTATCAGCACCCCGACTACTGCCGCAGGCTGGTCCTGATCAGCAGCGGTGGTCTCGGTCCTGATGTCGGCTGGGTCCTGCGCCTGCTCGCGGCCCCGGGCGCGGAGTTGGTGATGCCGATCATCGCGCCCGCCCCGGTGCTGCGTGCCGGCAACGCCGTTCGGACCTGGTTGAGTTCGGCGGGCCTGCGCTCACCGCGCGGCGCAGAGATCTGGAGCGCGTATTCGTCCTTCTCGGATCGAGAAACCCGGGAGGCATTTCTGCGGACCCTGCGGTCGGTGGTCGACTACCGCGGTCAGTCCGTCAGCGCGCTGAATCGGTTGACGCTTCGGGCCGACCTGCCCGCGCTCGCGATCTGGGGTGAGCAGGACACCATCATCCCGGTCGCCCACGCTTACTCGGCCTTGGAGGCGCGGCCGGACTGCCGGCTCGAAGTCCTGCCCGATGTCGGGCACTTTGCGCAGGTCGAGGCGCCGACCGAGGTGGTCGACCTGATCGAGGACTTCATCGCGACGACGGTCCCGGCTGATACGCGCGGGTGAGCGGCCGCAGGCTCCTAGAGCGGCAGTCCCGCATCGAGAAAGTCCAGACCCGCAAAGATCGACTCCGGCGACATCGGGGTGCCGTGTAGCGCCGCCATCATCACGCCGGTCATCGCACCCGCGGTGATGCGCAACATGGGGTCGTCGGCCGGCCGGTTCAGCCGGGTGGCCAGCGCGTCGGTGATCAGGTCGATGACGTGCACGTATTCGTTGTAGAGGGCGCCGGCGGCCTCCGGCAGCGTGTACAGCAGTTGCTGGCGGGCGATCTCCTCGCCCCACTCGGGGCCCGCCATGCCTGCGAACACCTGTTCCAGGGCATGGCGGTAGGCGGGGATGGGACGCAGTTCCGGGGGTGCGGCGAGGAACAGCTCGATGATCGGTTCCATCAACTGGTCGGGGACCAGCAGCGCGGCCTTGTTGGGGAAGTACCGGAAGAACGTTCGCGGTGAGACGTCGGCGAGTTCGGCGATCTGTTCGATGGTGGTGTCGGGGTAGCCGTTCTTCTCGAAGAGCTCATATGCGGCGAGACGCACCGTCTCCCGGGTCCGGCGCTTCTTGCGCTCCCGGAGACCCATCTCGTCGTCGGTGGTCACACCACCCATTGTTCCGCATCGGCGGGCGGGAGTCAGACGATACATGCGACTGGCGTCGCGGTGAACGGGTGAACCTTCCAGTGGCAGGACGTGTACGCCCTGTTGCTGGTCGGTCAAGATCACTTGCGGCGGAGGCAGATTCGTCGACACTGCCCGCACGGTTCTGCGTCACCACGACGAGGGTCAAGTGGACTTGCTCGCAAGACATTCGACCCTGCCGCGCACCTCTGCGGTCGCCGGCAGCAAACCTGCGTGCGGTAGGTCGGACCGCCGCCGATTGACTCCGAAGAGGCATGTTTATCCCCCATGATGGAGCAGTCACCGCAGCACTCCGTCGATAGCGTCTTCCAGTATGACTTGCGTCGAGGGTGACGGCCGGTGGGCTGAGGTCGAGGCTCTCCTCGCAACGGCAGTGCGGGTCCAGCACCCTCCGCTGATCATTCCCCCGAGGGCGCCGCGGTGACGCTGGCAACCTCCGCCACCAAGCCGTTGCGCGGTGTCGGCGAGTTCTTCGCGATGTCGCTGGACACCCTTGTTCAGATGTTCAAGCCGCCGTTTGCCTGGCGCGAGTACGTGTTGCAGTCGTGGTTCGTGGCGCGAGTATCGGTGCTGCCCGCGCTGATGCTGACGATGCCCTACTCGGTGCTGCTGGTGTTCACGTTCAACATTCTGCTCACCGAGTTCGGGGCAGCGGACTTCTCCGGCACCGGCGCCGCAATCGGCACCGTGAACCAGATCGGGCCTATCGTCACCGTGCTGGTGGTCTCCGGCGCGGGCGCCACCGCCATGTGTGCCGATCTCGGTGCGCGGACCATTCGGGAAGAACTCGACGCGATGCGGGTGATGGGCATCAACCCGATCCAGGCGCTTGTGGTTCCCCGCGTGCTGGCGGCCACGACGGTGGCTTTGGCGCTGTCCGCGACGGTGATCCTGGTGGGTCTCGTCGGCGCCTTCTTCTTCACCGTGTTCATCCAAAACGTTTCGGCGGGTGCGTTTGTCGCGGGGCTGACGCTGCTCACCGGGGTCTCCGACGTCATCGTGTCGCTGGTCAAAGCCACACTGTTCGGGATGGCTGCAGGCCTGATCGCCTGTTACAAGGGAATCTCGGTCGGTGGTGGCCCGGCCGGTGTCGGGAACGCGGTGAACGAAACCGTGGTCTTCACCTTCATGGTGCTGTTCGCGATCAATGTGATCGTGACCGCTGTCGGCATCCAGTTCACGGTGCAATGAGATGGCGCCATGACAGCTGTCCCGAGCAAGCCCAATCCCAGGCTCCGCCGCGCATCCGAAAGCCTTTCCGGGGGCTGGAATCACATCGGCGAGCAGGCGTACTTCTATGCCAAGACGGTGTCGTCGATCCCCGATGCGGTCGTCAACTACCGCACCGAGCTCTACCGGCTGATCGCCCAGATGGGTTTGGGTGCAGGAGCACTCGCGGTCGTCGGCGGCACTGTGGCGATCGTGGGATTCCTCACCATCACCACGGGAGCCTTGGTTGCGGTGCAGGGGTACAACCAGTTGGCATCCGTCGGTTTCGAGGCGCTGACCGGCTTCGCCTCTGCGTTCTTCAACGTCCGGCTCATCGTGCCGGGAACCACGGCAGTGGCACTGTCGGCGACCATCGGCGCCGGTGCCACCGCCCAGCTGGGTGCGATGCGCATCAACGAGGAGATCGACGCGCTCGAGGTCATCGGCATTCGCAGCGTGACCTACCTTGCGTCCACGCGCGTCATCGCCGGCGTGATCGTGGTCATCCCGCTGTACTGCGTGGCGGTCATGATGGCCTTCCTGGCCGCCCGCACCGGCACCACGGTGATATACGGCCAGGGATCAGGGGTCTACGACCACTACTTCAACACTTTTCTCAACCCCACCGATCTGATCTGGTCGTTCTTTCAGGTGGTGGCGATCGCGGTGGTGATCATGCTCGTGCACACCTACTACGGCTATACCGCGACCGGTGGGCCGGCCGGGGTGGGGGAGGCAGTGGGCCGGGCCGTGCGGACCTCGATGGTGGTCGCGGCGATCGAGATCATCTTCATCTCGCTGGCCGTGTACGGCCAGTCCGGCAACTTCAATCTGGCGGGGTAGCGGGATGGACACCCGTGAACGACGCTTTCACCCCGGCTGGTGGGCACTGATGCTGTGTGCGGCCACCGCCGCGTTCATCCTCGTCACCTCGGCGATTTTTGCCGGCACCTTCACCTCCTCGGTGCCGGTGACGCTGACCTCCGAACGATCCGGTCTCATCATGGAATCCAACGCCAAGGTCAAGATGCGCGGCGTGCAGGTCGGTCGCGTCAGCCACATCGGTGCGGGCCGGCACGGCGCCAGGTTGGTGCTGGAAATAGATCCCGACCAGATCCAGTACATCCCGGCCAATGTCGAGGCGGAGATCAACGTGACCACCGCGTTCGGCGCCAAGTTCGTCGAACTGGTCGCGCCGAAGAATCCGAGCACTGAACGGCTGGCCGCCGGCGCGGTCGTGCAGAGCAGGAATGTCACCACAGAGGTGAACACGGTGTTCGAGAACGTCGCCGATCTGCTCGAGATGATCGATCCGGCCAAGTTGAACGCGGTGCTCTCCGCGGTGGCCGACGCGGTGCGTGGGCAAGGTGAGCGGATGGGTCAGGCCACCACCGATCTCGATCAGGTGTTGACGGCGCTCAACGACCGCAGCGAGATCATTCGTCAGGACTGGCGATCCTTCAAGAACGTCAACGACACCTACGCCGCCGCGGCCGACGACATTCTCACCGTCCTCGACGCCGCGAGCGCCACCAGCACCACCCTCGTGGATCATTCGGCCTCACTGGACAGCTTGCTGCTCAACGTCCTCGGATTCGCAGACTCCGGGACCAACCTGCTCGCCGGCACCAAGGACAATCTGGTCGCGTCGGCGGACCTCCTCGAGCCCACCGCGAACCTGCTGAACAAATACAGCCCCACCTACGCCTGCATGTTGCAGGGCATGCAGTTCAACCTCGAAAACGGCGGCTATTCGGCGTTCGGCGGCGCCGACGGCCGAACCCTGCACTTCGACGTCGCCCTGTTGCTCGGCAACGACCCCTACTCGTATCCGGAACATCTGCCGATCATCGGGGCCAAGGGCGGACCGGGCGGAAAGCCGGGCTGCGGATCACTGCCCGACGTGGCGAAGAACTTTCCGGTGCGCCAGCTGGTGACCAACACCGGGTGGGGCAGGGGCCTGGATATTCGGCCCAACCCCGGTATCGGGCATCCCTGTTACGCCAACTGGCTGCCGGCGACGCGCGCGGTCCCCGAGGTGCCCAGCGTCCGCCAGTGCATCCCGGGCCCGGCGATCGGACCGGTCCCGTATCCGGGAGCGCCGCCCTATGGCGCACCGCTGTATGGACCCGGTGGCGTGCCGCTGTGGCCGGGTGTTGCTCCGGCGCAGCCCGACCCGGGTCCGGCCAGGCCGGACACCAACGGGCAGACACCCCCGTGAGCGCCGACGACCAACCGACTCGGGAGATTTCACTGTGAAGGAACTCAAGGGCGCGGCGCTGCGCCTGGGAATCTTCCTGACGGTGTGCGCGCTCGGTGCGTTCCTCCTGGTGGCCGTGTTCGGGCAGGTTCGTTTCGGGGAAGGCAAGAACTACCTCGCCCAGTTCGTCAACGTCTCCGGCCTGCGCGAGGGTGACCTCGTCAGGATCGCCGGTGTTGAGGTCGGCAAAGTCCAGACGATCACGGTCAACCGGGACGCGACGGTGACGGTCGAGTTCTCGGCCGACGAAACCGTCTCTCTCACCGAAGGATCCCGGGCGGCGATTCGTTACGACGACCTGATCGGCAACCGCTTCCTCGCGCTGCTGGAGGGCGCCGGGCCGCTTCAGACGCTGAAGCCAGGTGGCACGATTCCCCTCAACCGCACCGAATCCGCGCTGGATCTGGATGCCTTGATCGGTGGTTTCCGTCCGCTCTTTCGGGCGTTGGACCCTGACCAGGTCAACGAGTTGACCGCACAGTTGATCGAGGCGTTCCAGGGACAGGGGCCCACGATCGGGTCGTTCCTCAACCAGGCCGCCGCGGTCACCAACACACTGGCCGACCGCGATGTTCTGATCGGGGAGGTCGTCGACAACCTCAACGTCGTGCTGGGTTCGCTGGGTGGCCAGACCGAGAGGTTCGACAAAGCGGTCACGTCGCTTTCGACACTGGTGCAGGGCCTCTCGGACCGTAGAAGCGACCTCTCCGAGGCGGTGGCCTACGTCGACGCCGGCGCCGGGTCGTTCACCGATCTGATGTCGCAGGCCCGGGAGCCGTTCCAAAAGGTGGTTCACGAACTCGACCGGGCCGCGGGAATCGCGGTGGCCGACCACGAGTACCTCGACCGCTTCATCAATGAGCTGCCGGACAAGTACCGGGCACTGAACCGTCAGGCGATGTACGGCGACTTCTTCAGTTTCTACCTGTGCGATCTGGTGTTGAAGCTCAACGGGAAAGGGGGCCAACCGGTGTACGTCAAGGTTGCCGGTCAGAGCACAGGGAGATGCGCACCCAAATGAAAACGTTCTCCGAACGCAGCCCGG
Organism: Mycolicibacterium austroafricanum; assembly: GCF_902705885.1. GTDB lineage: Bacteria > Actinomycetota > Actinomycetes > Mycobacteriales > Mycobacteriaceae > Mycobacterium > Mycobacterium vanbaalenii_A. Next base: position 60,540 of record NZ_CACSIP010000009.1, read on the forward strand.
TGCTCATCGGGGTCATCGGTATCACCATCGTGGCCACGATCACGATGGCCGCCCTCAACTATCAGAAGCTGCCGTTCTTCAGCCAGGGAACTGACTACTCTGCCGAATTCGCCGACGCCGGAGGACTGTTCACCGGCGCCGCCGTCGAGGTCTCCGGTTATCCCTCCGGGAAAGTCTCGAACATCGAACTCGACGGGCAACAGGTACGTGTGACGTTCTGGGTGGCCAAGAACATTCACATCGGAGACCGCTCCGAGGCCCGGATCATCGCGAAAAGTCTTCTGGGAACCAAGGTGCTGGAGGTGCTTCCGCGCGGTGACGACCCGCTCGTCGACTCGATCCCGATGGACCGGACGACATCGCCCTACCAGCTGCCCGACGCGGTGGGTGACCTCGCGGCCACGATCGGCGGGCTGAACACGGTTCAGCTGTCGGACTCGTTGACCACGCTGGCACAGACCTTCTCCGACACCCCGGAGGAGTTGAGGAGCGCCGTGCAAGGTGTGGCGCGGTTCGCGCAGACACTCAACGCCCGCGATGCCAATCTGCGCGACCTGCTCCAGAACGCGGCCAAAGCGACGGAAGTACTCGCCAAGCGGACCGACCAGGTGGTCAGCCTGGTGCGCGACACCAACGCCCTGCTTGCCGAGCTGCGAACGCAGAGCGCAGCGCTGGACAATATCTGGTACAGCCTCTCCACCGCGGCGCAGCAACTCAAGGAATTCATCAACGAGAACCGACAGGAGTTGCGACCTGCCCTGGACAAGCTCAACGGCGTTCTGACGATTCTCGACAATCGCAAAGAACGCCTGCAGCTGGCGGTGAAAGGCCTCAACACCTATGCCATGTCGCTTGGCGAATCCATCTCCTCGGGACCGTTTTTCAAGGCGTACGTCGTCAATCTGCTGCCGGGACAATTCGTCCAACCGTTCATCGATGCCGCGTTCTCGGACCTCGGACTCGACCCGGCTGTACTGCTGCCGTCCGAGTTGACCGACCCGCCTACCGGCCAGGTCGGGACCCCGGCGCTGCCGGTGCCCTTCCCGCGAACAGGTCAGGGCGGCGAGCCCCATCTGACCCTGCCCGACGCGATCACTGGCAACCGCGACCCCAATCTGCCTGTCCAGTCTCCGGGCCGGTATCCGTATCGAGAGCCGCTACCGGCACCGCCGCCGGGCGGCCCGCCGCCCGGGCCGCCCGCACCCGCCCCGCCCGGACTCGAGTCGGTACCGGAACCGACGCCCGCACCCGTGCATGTGCCTGCCGCGCCGGGAGACCGGCCGTGATCGCCGCCGCGACGTCCCGCAAATTCCTGACCGTGGCGCTGGTTCTGGTGCTCATCGGCGGAGTGATCACCGCGGCGCGCGCCGCCGGTCACAGCGCCCGAACCATGGTGGTCGGCTTCTTCGACAACAGCACTGCGCTGTTCCCCGGCGACGACGTCCGCATTCTGGGCGTGCCGGTGGGAAAAGTGGACAGGATCGAGCCGCAGCCCGACCGCGTCAAGATCTGGTTCTGGTTCGACGGCGACGTCAAGGTTCCGGCCGACGTCAACGCGGTGATCCTGTCGCCGCAGTTGGTCACCGGGCGGGCGATCCAACTGACGCCCGCCTACGCCGACGGTCCCATGCTGGCCGACGGCGCGGAGATCCCGCAGACCCGCACCGCGGTGCCGGTCGAGTGGGATGACGTCCGCGAACAACTTCAGCGGGTGAACGAACTGCTGCAGCCCACTGAGCCGGGCGGGGTGAGCACGCTGGGCGCGTTCGTCACCACCGCGGCGAACAATCTGCGCGGGCAGGGCCCGGCCATCCGCGACACCATCATCAAGCTGTCGCAGACGTTGTCCGCGCTCGGGGACCACAGTCAGGACATCTTCGCAACATTCAAGAACCTGTCGACGTTGGTGTCCGCGCTACACGACAGCGCTGGTCTGCTCGAGCAGCTCAACGGCAACCTCGCCGCGGCAACGGCGTTGGTCGCCGACGATCCCAACAAGGTCGGGCAGACGGTCGAAGACCTCAACGCGGTGGTCGGTGATCTTCAGGGCTTCGCCGCGGACAACCGCGAGGCGCTCGGCACCACCTCGGACAAGCTGGGGTCGATCACCACGGCGATGGTCGAAAGCCTCGACGATATCGAGCAGGCTCTGCACCTGGCGCCTGCCGCGTTTCAGAACTTCAGCAACATCTTTGAGCCGGCCAACGGTTCCTTCACCGGCGCGCTGGCGGTCAACAACTTCGCCAACCCGATCGGCTTCCTCTGCGGAGCGGTCCAGGCCGCATCCCGACTGGGCGCCGAGCAATCGTCGAAACTGTGTGCCCAGTACCTGGCGCCGATCATGAAGAACCGGCAATACAACTTCCCGCCATTGGGTTTCGACCTCTTCGTCGGGGCTCAGGCCAGGCCCAACGAGGTCACCTTCAGCGAGGACTGGATGCGGCCCGACTACGTTCCGCCGGCCGCTGAAGGTCCGCCGGCCGCTGCAGTGCCTACCCCGGATGCCTCGGCACCGGAAACGGTTTCGACAGATCCCGCTGCCGGTCTGCCCGGCTTGATGGTGCCTGCTGGAGGTGGCTGATGACACGCATCCGCGTGCGCCATTGGGTGAAAAGTCGTACTGCGGCGATTCTGATCATGATCGTCATCCTGGGAGTATCCGGCTGCGGTGACTGGCGCGGGCTGAATTCGCTACCCCTTCCGGGCACTCAGGGCACGGGACCGGGGTCCTTCATCGTCCAGGCGCAGATGCCCGATGTGAACAACCTGCAGCAGAACTCGCGAGTGCGGGTTGCCGATGTGTCGGTCGGCACTGTGACCGACATCGAGCGGCAGGGCTGGCACGCCGTGGTGACCATGTCGTTGGACGGCGACGTCGATTTGCCCGCCAACTCCACCGCCAAGCTCGGCCAGACCAGCTTGCTGGGTTCGCAGCACATCGAGCTCACACCCCCGAAAACCGCTCCGCCGCAAGGCAGGTTGCACGACGGGTCGGTGATTCCGTTGCAGAACAGCAGTCTGTATCCGACCACGGAGCAGACACTGGCGGCGTTGTCGGTGGTGCTCAACGGCGGCGGGATAGGTCAACTACAAGACATCACCACCGCATTCAGCACGGCGTTGCGGGGCCGCGAGAAGGACGTGCGGAGTCTGATCGAGCAACTCGACAGATTCACCGCATACCTCGACGACCAGTCCGGCGACATCATCGCGGCCACCGAGAGCCTGAACCGCCTGGTCGGCAAGCTGGCTCGGCAGCAGCCTGTGCTGGATCGAGCGCTCGAAACCATCCCCGATGCGCTGGCGGTGCTCAACGAGGAGCGGCGGACCCTTGTCGACGCGGCCGACCGGCTGGGCGAGTTCGGCGCCATGGTCGCCGACACGGTCAATCAATCCGAAGAGGACATCGTCAAGATCTTGACGGAATCCGGAACGGTCCTGGAATCCCTGGCCGACGCGGGCCCGAGCCTGACCCGCGCCTTGAGCGGAATTCTGACCTTCCCGTTTCCGAACGAGACCATCGAGACGTGGCAGCGGGGCGACTACGCGAACCTGACCGCGATCGTCGACCTCACCTTGAGCCGTGTGGATGCGGCACTGTTCACCGGCACCCGGTGGGAGTGCGATCTGACGCTGCTGGAGCTGCAGTGGGGGCGCACCATCGGCCAGTACCCCAGCCCCTGCACGGGGGGCGGGCCGAACACCCCGGGTAACCCGCTGATCGCTCCTTACCGCTGGGACCAGGGGCCGTAATGCATCTGCATCGGTTGGCCAAGATCCAGCTGGCGGTTTTTTCGGTGATCGCCCTCGTCGCCATGTCGTTGATGGCCCTGCAGTTCATGAAGTTGCCGGCCAGGTTCTTCGGTGTCGGCCAGTACACGGTGACGGTGCAGCTTCCGAAAGCCGCCGGCCTCTATGCCAGTGGCAACGTCACGTACCGGGGCGTCGAAGTGGGGCGGGTGCAATCCGTGGACTTGAACGACACGGGTGTGACGGCTGTGCTGTCGCTGAGATCCGACATCGACATCCCGTCTGATCTCGTCGCCGAGGTGCACAGTCAATCGGCGATCGGCGAGCAGTACGTACTGCTGCTGCCCCGCGATGGCACCGCGCCGCCGCTACGGGACGGCGATGTGATTGCGCTCGCCGACACCAGCGTTCCGCCCGACATCAACACCATCCTCGGCCAGGTGGTCACCGGTCTGCAGGCGATACCCAAGGACGACCTCAAGACGACCATCAACGAGTCGTACACGGCGGTGGGTGGGCTAGGACCCGAGCTGACCCGAATTGTGCACAACTCCATCGATCTTTCGATCGAGGCGCGGGAGAATCTCGACCCGCTGATCGCACTGATCGAGCAGAGCCAGCCGGTGTTCGACTCGCAGACCAACACCTCCGATGCGATTCAGGCCTGGGCGTCGAACCTGGCCACCGTGACCAGTGAACTGCGAACACACGATGAGGACATCGCCGGTGTCTTGGACAACGGCGGCCCCGCGTTCGGCGAAGCGCGGCAACTGATCGAGCGGCTGCAACCCACCTTGCCGATCCTGCTGGCGAATCTGGTCAGCGTCGGCGAAGTCGCGCTGACCTACCAGGCGAATATCGAGCAGGTGCTGGTGCTGCTTCCCCAAGTCACTGCGGAAGCTGGGGCGACTTTCGTGGCCAACCGGGACACCGAGCAGGACTACCGCGGCGAATACCTCAGCTTCAACCTGAACATCAATCTGCCGCCGCCGTGCACCACCGGATTCCTGCCGGCCAGCCAGCGGCGGGCCCCCACGTTCGAGGACCACCCGGAACGCCCGCCGGGCGACCTCTACTGCAGGACCCCGCAGGACTCGATGTTCAATGTGCGCGGCGCCAAGAACACTCCATGTGTCACCCGACCCGGTAAGCGGGCGCCGACGGTGAAGTTGTGCGAGAGCGACGAACAGTATGTGCCGCTCAACGACGGCAACAACTGGAAGGGCGACCCGAACGCGACGCTGTCCGGCCAGGATATCCCGCAACTGCCGCCGGGCGCGCCGGCGGAAGCCCCGGTGGCGCCGCCGATAGGCGTCGCCCCATACGACCCGGCGACCGGTACCTACATCGGGCCGGACGGCCGGCAGTACCGGCAGGCTGATCTCGCGCAGCCGGCACCGGCGGAGCAGACGTGGCAGACGATGCTGCTGCCGCCCCGGTGATGGCTAGCGCAACCCGGTGAAGCTGGGACTTCAGCTGGGTGATGGGGAACGCGTGGTGCGGCTTTGAACAGATCGAAGATGTTGTGCCCAAACAGTTTCCGGCCGCCACTCGGTATACCGACCAGTCAATTGACCGGCGAGCCGGGTGTGATCGGGCACCATGGACGTCGTGTCCATCGATGCTGTGCTCGCTGAACTGTCCCTCGAGGAGAAACTATCGCTCACCAGCGGTGTGAAATTTTGGTACACGAAGCCGATCGAGCGTCTGGGCGTCCCGTCGGTGATGTTGACCGACGGCCCGCACGGTCTGCGCAAACAGCGGCAGGGCGCCGACCACCTCGGAATCGGCGACAGCGTGCCCGCGACGTGCTTTCCGCCGGCTGTCGCCCTCGGTTCAAGCTGGGACGTCGCCCTTGTCGAGCGGGTCGGTGCGGCCCTGGCCACCGAGGCGGCGCTCGAGCACGTCGCGGTCGTGCTCGGACCGGGCATCAACATCAAGCGCTCGTCGCTGTGCGGACGCAATTTCGAGTATCTGTCCGAGGATCCGGTGCTCTGCGGTGTTCTCGGCGCAGCGCTGGTGACAGGAATCCAGTCGAGGGGGGTCGGCGCCTCGGTCAAGCACTTCGCGGCCAACAACCAGGAGAGCGACCGGATGCGGGTCAGTGCGGACATCGATCCCCGGCCACTGCGCGAAATCTACCTCCGCGGCTTCCAGCGTGTCGTCGAGGATGCGCAGCCGTGGACGGTGATGTGCTCCTACAACCGCATCAACGGGGTGTACGCGTCGCAGGATGCGTGGCTGCTGACGCAGGTGCTGCGCCGCGAGTGGGGATTTGACGGCGTCGTCGTCTCGGACTGGGGCGCGGTGACCGACCCGATCGCCTCCCTCGGGGCCGGTCTCGACCTCGAGATGCCCGGCTCGCCGAGCGACGCCGACGTCCTCGCCGCGGTCCGGGACGGCTCACTCGATCAGCAGTGTGTGGACGACGCTGCTGCCCGAATACTCCGGTTGGTCGACAGGGCGCAGGCAGGTGCGGCCCTGGCCACCCCTCCCGCCGCCGGCGCTCACCACGCGCTCGCGCGCGAAGCGGCGGGCCGTTCCATCGTGCTGCTCAAGAACGACGGCGGCATCCTCCCGCTGGCGAAGCACGTAAACCTGGCAGTGATAGGGGAATTCGCTGTCCACCCGCGTTATCAGGGCGGCGGTTCGTCGATGATCAAACCCACCCGACTGGACAACGCGCTCGACGAGATCCGTTCGCTGGCAACCGGGGACGTCGTCCTCGCGGCGGGTTTCAGCTCGGCCGTCGACGTCTCGTCGGACGAGTCCACCCGGCTGCGGCAGGAGGCGCTCACCGCGGCCGAGTCGGCAGACGTCACCGTCGTCTTCCTGGGGCTGCCCGCCCGCCTGGAGTCCGAGGGTTACGACCGCGACGACATCGACCTACCGGCGCACCAGCTGCAGCTCCTCGCCGCTGTGCTCGAGGTCAACCCGAACACGGCGGTGGTGCTGTCCAACGGTGGCGTGGTGGCTCTGCCGTTCGCCGCCGAGGTGCCCGCGATCCTGGAAGGGTGGCTCCTGGGGCAGGCGGGCGGCGGTGCGATCGCCGACGTGCTGTTCGGCGAGGTCAACCCGTCGGGCAAGCTCACCGAGACCATCCCGGTCCGCCTCGCCGATACCCCGGCCTATCTCGACTTCCCGGGCGAGTTCTCCCACGTCCGGTATGGCGAGGGTCTGTTCGTCGGCTACCGCTGGTACGACACCCGCGACATCGAGGTCACGTTCCCCTTCGGACACGGCCTGTCCTACAACACGTTCGAGTACGGGACCGCCACGGCCGTCGTCAACGAGGACGGGGACATCGAGGTCGGGGTAGTTGTCACCAACACCGGCCCCGTCGCGGGTCGTGAGGTCGTCCAGGTGTACACCGCGTTGCCCGGCAGCAGGATCACCCGGCCGCGGCGGGAACTCAAAGCGTTCGCCTCGGTAGCGCTCGACCGCGGCGAGTCCCGCGAAGTCACCGTCACCGTCCGTCGAAAAGAACTGGCTTACTGGGATACTCGCGTCGACCGCTGGGTGGTCGAGGCCGGCACGTACACGGTGGACGTCGCCGCGTCGAGCAGGGACGTCCGTACGTCGGTCCAGGTCGACGTCGACGGAGATCCGGTGACCATCCCGCTGTCGCGGTCGTCGTCGATCGGTGAGGTGCTCGCGCACCCCGTGGCGGGCCCGATCCTGCAGTCCGCGATGGCGTCGGCGATGGCGGGTGCGGGCGAGGCCGCCGCGATCATGCCCGACGGTGTTGACCTGGCCCGGTTGCTGAATTCCTTTCCGATCGGGCAGGTCGGCATGCTGGCCGCCGGCAGCGGAGCCGAAGTCGACCCGGCGATGATCGATGCGCTGCTGGCGGCGGCGAATGCCGATGACGAGGGGACGGCGGCTCATGCACTGGACTGACCCGGGCCGTCGCGCCGCGGATCGCTGCTGCGTGATACCCGGTGATCGCCGAATCTCACGGGACGATGCGCCTCGGCGCCCACCACCGCGATCCGCCCTTGAACTGTCGGCGTTACCGTATCCGGTTCGGCTAGCATGGGCCGGTTATGGACGCCGACAGCCACGAAGTGAACGTCACCGGCCAGCGAGCCCTCGTGATGGGTGCGAGCGGCAACGTGGGCGCGTGCGTGACGCGGCACCTGGCGGCCGGTGGCGCCGACGTGCGGGTGCTTCTGCGCACGACCAGCTCCACCGTGGGAATCGACGGAACGGACGTCGAAAAGTGCTACGGGGACCTGTCCGACGGTGCGCAGGTTGCCGCCGCGATGTCCGACCGCGACGTCGTCTACTACTGCGTCGTCGACACCCGGGCCGAACTGCGTGACCCGGCGCGGCTGTTCGAGACCAACGTCAACTGCCTGCGCAAGGTGCTCGACGTCGCGGTGGAAGCGCACCTGCGCAAGTTCGTCTTCCTGAGCACGATCGGCACGATCGCCGTCGGCAGGAACGGTGAGACCGTGGACGAGGACACCCCGTTCAACTGGGCCGACCGCGCCGGTGGCTATATCGAATCCAGGCGTGCGGCAGAGGAACTGGTGTTCTCCTATGTAGCCGACCGCGGACTTCCCGCTGTCGTGGCCAACGTGTCGAATCCCTACGGCCCACCTGATTGGCAGCCGCGACAGGGGATGTTCGTCCAACTCGCGGCTCTGGGGAAACTGCCGTTCTACGTCCGCGGTGTTGCCTCCGAAGTCGTGGGGATCGACGATGCCGCCGACGCAATGCTGCGCGCGGCAGAGCATGGTCGGGTCGGCCAGCGCTACATAATCTCCGAGCGGTACATGACCCACCGGGAGTTGGTGACCGTCGCCGCCGACGCCGTGGGTGCGCGACGACCAGGTTTCGGCATCCCGATGGGCGTGATGCACGGTCTGGGATATCTTGCCGACGGTGTCGCGGCGCTGACCCGACGCGACATCCCGATCAGCAGGCAGAGTGCCCGGTTGCTGGCACTGACGTCACCGGCAAGCCACGCCAAGGCGACCCGGGAACTCGGCTGGCGGCCCCAACCGACCGAACACTTCATCCAGCGCGCGGCGGAGAACTACGTCAGCAGAGCCGGTTAGCCGCCAAATCCGCATGCCGCTCGGTGCCGGCCACCCGGATGCATCGAAGTAGCGTCGGCCCCCATCGGCGCGGCTGCCGACGTCGGATGGAATTTCTTCAGGTGGTTCGGCGGTTGGTGCCCAGTGATGCCGTCGGCAGACACACCAAGGGAGAACCCACGATGACCGATCGTCACACGGTAAGGCGAGCTCTGGTCATGGCCGGAGTCGGCGGCGTCGCCGCGGCCGGTCTGATCGGCCCCGGCGCGGCGAACGCGGATGCGGCCGAGGCCTGCTCCGACGTAGAAGTGGTGTTCGCCCGAGGCACCGCGGAACCGGTCGGTGTCGGCCGTGTCGGCCAAGCATTCGTCGACGACCTGCGGGGCTCCTTGCGCGGCCAGAGCATCAGCGTGTACGCGGTCAACTACCCTGCGTCATACGATTTTCTGCAGGCCACCCCGCAGGGAGCCGACGACGCCAGCGCTCACGTCCAGGCCACCGCTGCGAACTGTCCGGACACCAGCATCGTGCTCGGGGGATACTCGCAGGGTGCGGCCGTGGTGGACTTGATCACCGCAGATCCCAACGCGACCTTCGGGTTCGGCCGCCCGATGCCTCCTGCAGTCGCCGACCACGTCGCCGCGGTCGCGGTCTTCGGCAATCCTGCCGGCAAGATCGGGCGCACCCTCACCGCGATGAGCCCGCTGTACGGGACCAAGACCATCGATCTGTGCAACGGCGCCGATCCGGTGTGCTCCGACGGCGATGACCGGCCGGCCCACAGCCTCTATGTGGAGTCCGGATTGACCGATCGGGCAGCCGATTTCGTCTCCGGGCGGCTCGCCTCCGACACGCTGGTCAACGCCTCGGGCGCCACCGGGTAGCTCGCCGAGTGGCCGGATGCCCCTACTGATCCGATTAGTATGGGCAGTGTGACTGCTAACCGGCCCATCGGTCTGGACGCCGGTCAGCTGGCGGCGTTGTCGGCGGTCGTCGAGTTCGGCAGCTTCGACGCCGCCGCCGAGCGCCTGCACGTCACGCCGTCGGCGATCAGTCAGCGCATCAAAGCGCTCGAGCAGCGGGTCGGACAAGTGCTGGTCCTGCGGGAAAAGCCCTGTGTCGCAACGCCGGCCGGCAACCCATTGTTGCGTCTTGCTGCGCAGACGGCCCTGCTGGAGTCCGAGGCGCTCGCCGAGATGAGCGGTGGTTCCGCACAGCACCCGCGAATCGCGTTGGCCGTCAACGCCGATTCCATGGCCACCTGGTTCACCGACGTCTTCACCCGACTCCCCGATGTGTTGTTCGACGTGCGCATCGAGGATCAGGACCACTCCGCGCGGCTGCTGCGTGAGGGGGTGGTGATGGGCGCGGTGACCACCGAACGCGCTCCGGTCGGCGGCTGCCGCGTGCAGGCCCTCGGCGTGATGCGTTATCTGCCGGTCGCGACGCGGCAGTATGTGCAGCGATTCCTTCCGGACGGGTTCACGGTCGACGCTGTGGCCGCGGCCCCGTCGCTGGCGTGGAACCGCGACGACGCACTGCAGGATCAGTTGGTGCGCAAAGCGCTCCGCAAGAGCGTCCACCGGCCCATCCACTACGTACCCACCGCGGAAGGCTTCGGCGCGGCCGTACGTGCCGGGCTGGGCTGGGGCATGTACCCGGAGCAGCTCGTCGACAGGGCGTTCGTCCCGATCACCGCCCAGCACCTCGACGTCCCGCTCTACTGGCAGTGCTGGAAGTTGGACAGCTCGACGGTCATGCGGGTCACCGAGGCGGTCCGGGCGGCCGCGGCGGGGTTGCGCCGCAGCCGGTGACAGAATCGCTGACATGCCCGAACCGGTGAAGGTCCGCATCCTCGGTGTCGGTATGGGCCCGCAGCACGTCACCGCCGAGGTCGCCGAGGCGCTTCGGTCGGCGGACTACGTGCTGGCCGCGGAGAAAGCCGACGGTGACCCGCTGCTGGCGCTGCGCCGCGAGATCGTGGCGGCACACCCGGGTGCCGCCGGTCCGGTCGAGGTCGTCGCCGTCCGCGACCCGGAGCGTGATCGCTCCGCCGGGCTCACCACCGGCGGCTACGAATCCGCCGTGACCGACTGGCACGACGCCAGGGCCGCGCGGTACGCCGCCGTCCTGCAGCAGCGCGCCGGCACCGCGGCGTTCCTGGTGTGGGGTGACCCGTCGCTGTACGACTCGACCATCCGGATCGTCGAGAAGGTGCGCGCTCTGGGGGTGGACCTGGACTACGACGTGCTGCCCGGCATCAGCGCGCCGCAGTTGCTCGCCGCCAGGCATCGCATGGTGTTGCACGACGTCGGCCGTCCGGTGCACCTCACCACCGGCCGCCGCCTGCAGGAAGCGGTCGCCGCCGGGCTCGACAACATCCTGGCGATGCTGAACCCGCCGCCGGAGCGGCTCGACTTCACCGGGCTGGCGGACTGGACGATCTGGTGGGGTGCCAACCTCGGTGCCGCGGGCGAGCGATTGGTGACCGGTCGCCTCGGTGATGTGCTGCCCGCGATCGCAGAGGCCCGCGCCGCCGCGCAGGCGCAGGACGGCTGGGTGATGGATCTGTTCCTGGTACGGAGGACCTGATGGCTGGTCTGCTGGTTGCCGGCACCACGAGCGATGCCGGCAAGAGTGTGGTCACCACCGGCCTGTGCCGCGCCCTGGCCCGTCGCGGCGTCAAGGTCGCGCCCTACAAGGCGCAGAACATGTCGAACAACTCGATGGTGTGTGTCGGTCCCGATGGCTCCGGGGCGAGCGAAGCGACGGGGAGTGTATCCGGCGTGGAAATAGGGCGGGCGCAATGGGTGCAGGCACACGCCGCACGGGCGACGCCCGAGGCCGCGATGAACCCGGTGCTGCTCAAACCGGGCAGTGACCGGCGCAGCCACGTCGTGTTGATGGGCCGGCCCTGGGGTGAGGTGGCGTCGTCGGACTGGCTGGAGGGGCGGCGCGCACTGGCTGCCGCGGCGCACGCCGCCTACGACGATCTGGCGTCCCGCTACGAGGTCGTGATCGCCGAGGGTGCCGGTAGTCCAACCGAGATCAACCTCCGCGCAGGAGATTACGTCAACCTCGGGCTGGCCCGGCATGCCGGCCTGCCGACGGTGGTGGTGGGCGACATCGACCGGGGCGGGGTCTTTGCGGCCTTCCTGGGAACCGTCGCGCTGCTCTCGCCCGAGGACCAGGCGCTGATCGCGGGGTTCGTGGTGAACAAGTTCCGCGGTGATCTCGACCTTCTGGCCCCCGGTCTGCGGGACCTGGAGCGGGTCACCGGACGCCGGGTATACGGCACGCTGCCATGGCGTCCCGACATCTGGCTGGACTCCGAGGACGCCCTCGAGCTGCAGGGGCGGCGCTCCCCGCGACCCGGTGCGCGCCGCGTCGCGGTGGTGCGGTTGCCGCGGATCAGCAACTTCACCGACGTCGACGCCCTCGGTTTGGAACCCGAGCTGGACGTCGTCTTCGCCTCCCACCCAGCAGCTTTGGCCGATGCCGAGCTGGTGGTGCTACCGGGAACCCGGTCCACGATCGCCGACCTGGCCTGGCTGCGGTCCCGCGGCCTGGACCGCGCGATCCGGAGCCATGCCGCCGCCGGAAAGCCGGTGCTCGGCATCTGCGGCGGCTTCCAGATGCTCGGGTCCGTCATCCGCGACCCGGCGGGCGTCGAAGGCGCCAGCGCCGAGGTCGAGGGGCTCGGACTCCTCGACGTCGAAACCGATTTTGTTGCGGCCAAAGCCCTTCGGTTGCCCACCGGCCACTGGGGCGAGGTGCCGGCGGCCGGTTACGAGATCCATCATGGCCGGATCATCCGCGGTCCGGGCGTCGACGATTTCCTCGAGGGCGCGCGTGCCGGCCAGGTCTTCGGCACGATGTGGCACGGTGCGCTCGAAGGTGATGCGCTGCGGGCACGGTTTCTGCGGGACACCCTCGGGCTCGACGCGTCGGATGTCTCGTTCCCGCGGGCCCGCGAGCAGCGCCTCGATCTGCTCGGCGATCTGGTCGAAGAGCATCTCGACATCGACGCCGTCATGGATCTCGTCTGGGGCGGTGCCCCCGCCGGCCTGCCCTTCCTGCCGCCAGGAGCACCGTGACGAAAGTTCTTCTGCTGGGCGGCACGTCGGAGGCCCGGGCGCTCGCAGAGCGTCTCACGGCCGCGGGCGTCGAGGTGACGACGTCGCTGGCCGGAAGGGTCGCCGATCCGCGGCTGCCCGTCGGCGCGGTGCGCATCGGTGGGTTCGGCGGAGTCGACGGGCTGCGGTCCGTGCTGACCGGCTACGACGCCGTCGTCGACGCCACCCACCCGTTCGCACGCAACATCTCGGCCAATGCCGCCGCCGCCTGCGCATCCGGAGCCACCCGCCGGCCGCTGCTGCGGCTGGAGCGGCCCGGGTGGGCCGACCGTTCGGACGACTCGTGGCGCTGGGTGGACTCCCACGAAGAGGCGGCCGCGCTCGCCGCACGGTTGGGCGATCGTCCCTTCCTCACCGTCGGGCGTCAGGAGATCGCCCGGTTCGTCCCGGACCTTGCGGAGCACGCCGTCATGGCGCGGGTGGTCGACGTCCCCGAAACCGTGCTGCCACCCGCATGGCGGCTGCTGACCAGCCGCGGCCCCTACGAGCTGCCCGGTGAACTGGCGCTGATGCGTGCGCACCGCACCGACGTGCTCATCACCAAGGATTCCGGCGGTGAGCACACCTGGCCGAAGATGGCCGCCGCCGAACAGTTGCGCATCCCGGTTGTCGTGGTGGCCCGACCACCCCGTCTGCCCGGCATCCCGACGGTTCACGATGTCGACGAGGCGATGAACTGGGTGCGCGGCCTCACTACGATGTCCGGGTGAGGATCCTGGTCACCGGCGGCGTGCGCTCCGGCAAGTCCCGCCACGCCGAAGAACTGTTGAGCGGAGCGGCCGTCGTGACCTACGTGGCGCCCGGTCGGCCTGCGGACGGGACCGATCCCGACTGGGACGTCCGCGTCGCGCGCCATCGCGCCGACCGGCCGGCGCAGTGGACGACGCTCGAGACGACCGATGTCGCGGGCGCGGTGGCCCGGGCCGACGGTGCGGTGCTCGTCGACTGCCTCGGCACCTGGCTGGTGGGGCTGATGGACGGTGGGCAACTCTGGGACGCACCCACCGACGAGGCGCACGACGCGATGGCCGCGCAGATCGGCCCGCTGTGTGACGCCCTGGCCGCGACGCCCGAGGCGGTCGTGGTGACCAACGAGGTGGGTCTGGGTGTGGTGCCGGCCCACCGCTCGGGGGTGGTCTTCCGCGACCTGCTCGGCATCCTCAACCAGCGGGTCGCCGCGGTGTGCGACGAAGTCCACCTGGTGATCGCGGGCCGGGTGCTGAAGATCTGAGGCTCAGCGGGTCCGGTAACGCTCCTGGTGCAGCACGGTGCCCAACGAGGACCGTCGCCGCCAGCCGTGACGCTCGAGATCGGGCACGTCGGGCAGCTCGCCGACGCGGCCGACACACAGCCACGCGACCGGGCGGACATGCGGCGGCATGCCGACCAGGTCGCGGAGGAACTCTTCGTGATAAAACGACACCCATCCGACCCCGAGACCCTCGACTGTTGCTGCCAGCCAGAGGTTCTGGATCGCACAGACCACCGAGTAGAGCCCGGCGTCGGGGACGACGTGCCGGCCGAGAACCTGCGGTCCGCCCCGCGTCGGGTCGTATCCGACGACGATCCCGAGGCCGGATTCGCAGATGCCCTCGATCTTGACCCGAGAGAACGTGTCGGCGCGCTCGCCGGTCAGGGCCGAGGCGAACACCTCCCGTTCGCCGGCCACGTGGTCGCGGAATGCCCGCAGCGTCTGCGGCGAGCGGACGAGTACGAAGTCCCACGGTTGCGACATCCCGACCGACGGCGCGGCGTGGGCGGCCAGCAGAATGCGTTCGAGCACCTCGGGGGCGATCGCTTCACCGGTGAACTCGGCCCGGGTGTCGCGGCGGCGGTTGATCACGTCGTAGAGCGCGTCGCTCGACAGCTCCGCCGTCATCGCAACCCCCCGGCGGGTTTGGCCGAGCGGTCGCGCGCGGGGTCGTAGAGGTGGCTCTCCCCGGCTTCGGGATCGGGCGTGCCGGCCAGCGCCCGCCCGACCAGGATCACCGCAGCCTGGCGCAGACCGGCCGCCTCGACCACGTCGGCGATGTCGGCGACGGTGCCGCGCAGCACCTGCTCACCGGGTTGGGAGGCCCGGTACACCACCACCACCGGGCAATCCGGTCCGTAATCGGGCGACAGCTCCGCCATCAGTTCCCGGGTGCGGGTGATCGCGAGGTGCAGCACCAGGGTCGCCCGGGTGGCCGCGAAAGCCGTCAGCGTCTCGGTGTCCGGCATCGCGGTGGACCGCTGCCGGGTGCGGGTCAACACCACCGACTGCGCGACCAACGGGACGGTCAGCTCCCGGCCGACCCGCGCCGCGGCCGCGGCGTAGGCCGGGACCCCCGGCGTCACCGCCCACGGCACACCGGCCGCGTCGAGCCGGCGGGTCTGCTCGGACACCGCGGAGTACACCGAGGGGTCCCCGGAGACCAGGCGCACCACCCGTCGGCCGGCCCGGTGACCCTGGACCAACCGGTCGACGATCGCGTCGAGGTCCAGGTTCTCGGTGTCGACGAGCTCGGCGCCCGGTGAGCAGTTCGTGAGCACGCCCGCGTCGAGATAGCTGCCAGGGAACAGCACGATCTCGGCCTCGGCGAGCAGCCGAGCCGCACGGATGGTCAGCAGATCCGCGGCACCGGGTCCGGCGCCCACGAACTGCACAGCACTGTCGTCGTCCATCGGTCGGCAGTCTAGGCGGGCACGCTCGGCTACTGCGGCAGTCCGCCCTCGAGGATATCCAGCGCCTCGAGAATGGCCGCACCCGACATCGGGGCGTCGTCCGCGGTGGCCATCATCACCCCGACGATCGCGCCGGCCGCGACGCGCATCCGATGGTCGTCCTCGGCGAGGCCGAGTCGTTTGGCGCATGCCTCGGTGAGCAGCCTGATGGTGCGGATGTACTCGTCGTACAACGCGCCCTTGGCCTCGGGCAGGGTGTACATCAGGCGCTGCCGGGCGATCGCGTAGTCGTACTGCTCCCCGGCCATCGTGCTGAAGACCTTGCCGACCGCGTGGCGGCACGCCGCAACCGGGGACAACTCCGCGGGGGCGGCAAGGAAGGCCTCGATGATGGGGTCGGTGAACTCATCGGAGATCAGCACCGTCTCTTTGGACGGGAAGTAGCGGAAGAACGTCCTGGGCGAGACGTCGGCGGCCTCGGCGATCTGGTCGATCGTGGTCTGTGCGTAGCCGTTCAGCTGGAAAAGGCGGAACGCTTCCCGACGCACCGTGTCCCGAGTGCGCGTCTTCTTGCGCTCCCGGAGGCCGGGTTCTTCGCTGGCGTCCACGCGTAGATTGTGGCAGCAATCGGTCCGTCGCGGGGTGGCCCTGCGGTGGCCGGAACGGTATTCCAGCAGGCGTCCACGCAACATTTCGCTGCTGGAACGCAGTTCCGGCGCCAGGGATCGCCGCACTACAGTTGTGCATGTAGAGACCAGACGAAAGCCGAACCCCGCCGAGCGGCGCCGTCAGTTGTGCGACGCCGCCATAGCGCTGCTCGCCGAGGACGGCGCCCGCGGCCTGAGCCACCTCAAAGTGGACCGTCGCGCGGGCGTTCCCGACGGGACCACCTCGTTCTACTACCGCACCCGCTCGGCGCTGCTGCACGGTGTCGCAGACCAGATCGTCGGCTACGACGTCGTGGCTTTCGCCGAGGCCTTCAAGGATGAACCGACCGACGGCGGCGACGCCATCCTGTCGATGCTGGCCGGGCAGATGATGCGGATTCGCACCGAGCCGAATCTGTCGCGAACCCGCGCGCGGCTGGAGTTGACGATGCTGTCCAAGCGCGACGAAGATCTGGCGGCAGGGTTCCAGGAGGTCCTCGAGAGCTACCGGTCGCTGGCCGAGCGCGTCGTCGTCGCCATCCAGCCCGACCGGGAGCCACCGGATAGCCCGTTGGTTGCCGAGCAGGCCGCGGTGTTGCTGACGTTCCTCAGCGGCATGGTGTTCGGGTTCGCCAACGGAGCGACCGAACCGGCAACAGGTGAGCACATCGCGCGGCAGATCCGCGCTGTCATCCTCGGGGTGGCCGCGGAGAACACCTGACGGAGCCCGCACAGAAGCGCCGACGGACAGTAAGGTCGCCCTAACTAAGGGCGCACTAACTTGTCTGGAGGGCGGCCAACGATGGCTGACGATCTTGCCTTTGAGCTGGTCCTGGGCTTCGCCACCGAAACCGGGAACGCGGCGATGGTCGCCAAGAAATTCGCCCAGGCCGCCAAGGATGCCGGCGTGGACGTCGAACCGCAGTACCTCAACGACCTCACCTTGGACCACCTCAACCGGGTATCGCACTTCCTGGTCATCACCGCGACGTACGGCGACGGCGAGGTGCCCTACGACGCGGAGGTGTTCTGGGAGTCGCTGAGCTCCGCGGACGCCCCGCGCCTGGATCACCTCACCTTTGCCGTCCTCGGTCTGGGCGACAGCTTCTATCCGTACTTCTGCAATGCCGGCAAGATCATCGACGCCCGGCTGGAGGAACTCGGCGCGCAGCGGCTGGCGGACCGGGTCGACTGCGACCTCGAGTTCGAGGAACCGGCTGACGCCTGGACCGCACAGGTGATCGAGCTCCTCTCAAAGGCGACCGCCGCGGCGCCCACGCCGCACAGCGCACCGGGCGTTGTGGCGCAGCACGATTCGCGCTGGCATCGGAAGAATCCGTTCCCGGCGCGGGTGATGGTCGCTCGCGAACTGACCGGCCCACAGTCGGACAGGTCGGTGCACCACTACGAGATCGACCTCGAAGACAGTGGCATCACCTACCAGGCCGGGGACTCGCTGGGGGTGCACCCGGTCAACCACCCCGCGCTTGTCGATGCGATCCTGCACCGGCTCGGCGTGAGCGCCGACCACCTCCCGGCCGGCCGGGAGGTGCCGTTGGGAGCGCTGCTGACCGAGCACCTCGAGATCCGCACACCGTCCGGCGCGCTGCAGACCCTGGTGGCTTCCCGGGCCCGCGACGTCCGCGCAAGGGCGATTCTGGGCAGCCGGGATTCCGCGGCACTGGCGGACTGGCTCTACGGCCGCGACGTAGTCGACCTGCTCGAACTCGCCGACGTGAGCGTCGATGAGTTCGTCGAGACGCTACGGCCCCTGCAGCATCGGGACTATTCGATCGCGTCGAGTCCGCTGGTGGCACCCGGCCGCATCCACCTGACCGTCGCAGCAGTGCACTACGAACTGCAGGGCCGACTCCGCGACGGAGCCGCCTCCGGGTTTCTCGCCGGTGGCGCCGACACTGTCCGAATCCATCTGGCGCCCAACGACGGATTCCGGCTGCCTGCCCCCGACGCGCCGATCGTCATGGTGGGTCCGGGCACGGGCATCGCTCCGTTCCGGGCGTTCCTGCAGGAGCGGGAGGCCACCGGAGCGACGGGCAGGTCCTGGCTGTTCTTCGGAGGCCGGCGCCGCGCAACCGACTACCTCTACGAAGACGAACTCGGCGGCTTCCTCGACGCGGGTGTGCTCACCCGCTTGGACACCGCGTTCTCCCGGGACCGCGCCGACGGCACCAAAGACTATGTGCAGCACCACATGCTGGCCCACGCCAGTGAGCTGTACTCCTGGTTGCAGGATGGCGCGCACATCTACGTCTGCGGCGACGCCGACCGGATGGCCCGCGACGTCCACCGCGCCCTGCACGAGGTGGTCACCGTCGCAGCCGGTGTGGACGATGCCGGTGCGCACGCGTACGTCAACGACCTCATCACGCAACGTCGCTACCTGCGCGACGTGTACTGAGGCGCTACACCCGCGGAGGGGGCGGCGGGGGAGGCGGTAGCGGCATGCACAGCCCGTTGACCGGGCTGAGGTACTTGCCGGGGAGACAGAACGGCGCGCACCCGTAGATCACGCCGGTCTCCCCGGGCGGGCACTGCGCGATCGACGACGCAGGGGCAGGCCGCACCGCTGCCGCCATGGGCAGTGCGACGGCGGCCGCGGCCACGACACTCGCGACGGCGAAACGCGCGATCGGTTGTCTCACTTTGTCCTCCCAGCCCACAGTCACAGTGGCATTCCGGTGGCGACGCGCGGAGCGTCCTTGGCGGGGGCGTCGAGCACCATCGCGCCCACACGGGCCCGGTGCTGCTCGGCGGTGCCCAACAGCGCAGCGTCGGCGTAGGCACGCTTGTAGTACAGGTGCGCCTGGTGTTCCCAGGTGAAGCCGATACCGCCGTGCACCTGGATCGTGTCGGTGGCCACCCGAACGAGCGCTGCCGAACATGTGGCCTGCGCGATGCTGACCGCCAACGCCGGATCGTCGGAGCCGTCGTTCAACGCCCAGATCGCGTGGTAGGCGGTTGATCTGGCGTGCTCGAGTGCGACGAGATCGTCCGCGAGTCGGTGTTTGACCGCCTGGAACGACCCGATCGGCCTGCCGAACTGCAGGCGGTTCTTCGCGTAGTCGACGGACAGGTCCAATAGATGCTGTGCCGCGCCCACCTGTTCGACGGCCAACAACGCCGCGCCGACCCGCAGCGCCTGGGTGATCACCCGGTCGGCCTCGTCAGGACCGGCGATGAGCAGGCCGGTGGCCTCGCGCAGTTCCACGGTGGCCTGGGGCCGGGTCAGGTCCAAGGTGGCCAACGAAATACGTTGCACTGCAGACTGGTCCGCATCCACCGCGTACAGACCGACACCGTCGGGGCCTTTTGCCGCTACCAGCAGCATGTCGGCGGCACCCGCATCGACGACCTGGGAGACGGTGCCGGTCAAGGCCCAGCGTCCGCCGGCCTGGGCGGCGGCGACGGTGACCGCCGCGGCGTCGAACTCGCCGGCCACGTCACCGGCGGCCAGCGCAGCGGTACGGACACCGTCGAGCAGCGGCGCCAACAGATCACCGTCCGCAGACGCCGCGACCAGCGCCGGGATCGCGAGATACACCGTGCCGAAAAGCGGTCCGCACGCCAGTGCGGCGCCCAGCTCCTCGACCGCGACAGCCTGATCGACCAGCGTGCCACCCGCGCCGCCGACGGGTTCGGGCACCGCCAGGCCGAGCACGCCCAGCTCGGATCCCAGACGCTTCCACACCTTGGGGTCGAACGGCGGATCCGCCGTCATCGACGCGCGCACCGCCGCCTCGTCGAGGTACTCGGCGCAGAATGCGCGCACCCCTGCGCGCAGCTGGTTCTGCTCGTCGGTGAACGTGAACTCCTCAGCTGTCCTGTCGGGCTGATCCGCAAGCTCCTCAGCTGTCCTGTCGGGCTGATCCGCAAGCTCCTCAGCCACGCGGGATCTCCTTCCACGCCATCCCCGCATCCGCCCTCAAATCCCCGGGTAGCCCCAGAACCCGTTCGGCGAGAATGTTTCTCATCACTTCGGAGGTGCCGCCCTCGATGGTGTTCGCGCGGCTGCGCAGGAACCTCTGCTGAATCGGGCCGCGCCAATCGTCCACATCCCGGGCCTCACCGTCGCTGCCCGGCGTCCCATAGCCGTCGTAGAGGATCCCCTCCGGCCCCAGCAGGTCCATGCAGAACTCGTAGATGTGCTGGTTGAGCTCGGCGCCGACCAGTTTGCCGATCGACCCCTCCGGCCCGGGGCCGCCGACGGTCGCGGTCGCCCTGGACCGCTCCGAGGTCAGTCGCTGAGCTTCGGCCCGCAGCCACAGCGAGGTGAGACGGTCGGACAACACGGGGGTGTGCAGGTCCGGCCGCGACGCCCACAACGCAACGGCATCGCCGATGGTGCCCGCACCGCGCCTGCTACCGCTGGCGCCCAGCGCGCTGCGTTCGTTCATCAACGTGGTCATGGCCACCCGCCAGCCGTCGCCGACCGCGCCCAGCCGATGTGTGTCGGGGATCCGCGCATCGGTGATGTAGACCTCGTTGAACTCCGCGTGTCCGGTCAACTGCCGCAGCGGACGGGTTTCGACGCCGTCCGCGTGCATGTCGAGGACGAAGTAGGTCAGGCCACGATGCTTGGGCACGTTCGGATCGGTGCGGGCCAGCAGCAGCCCCCACCGCGCCCGGTGTGCCAGGCTGGTCCACACCTTCTGCCCGTTGACGATCCAGTTCTCGCCGTCTCGGACCGCCGAAGTCGCCAGACCGGCGAGGTCGGACCCCGCGCCCGGCTCGGAGAACAGCTGACACCAGATGTCCTCGGTGGTCGCCAACGGCCGCAGCAGCTGCCTGCGGACCTCGTCGGTCTGGGCGTGCTCGCGCACTGTCGGGGCGGCCATCCCGTAGCCCATCGGGTTGAGTGACAACGGCACCGGGCCGCCGGCGTTCTGCAAGATGCGGTCGGCGACGGCCTGCAGACCACGGGACACGCCCAGGCCGCCGAACCCTTCGGGAAAGTGCACCCACGACAGACCTGCGTCGAAGCAGGCCCCGAGGAACTGCGGAATGGGCACCGAGCGCGGATCGTGCTCCGCCACCACTCGGTGCGCGGACTCGGTCACCCGGTCGGCATCCTCGGCACTCATATGAGCACAGTAGAGCGTGGCGAGTCAGCCGATGGGCAACTCGGTGGTCTCGGGCGAACGATCAGTGCGCGGTCAGCGCGAGGCGCTCCGCTTCCGACTTGTGGCGAGAATGGAGGAGGTACCGGAGCCAGCGAACATCAATGAGCACAATGATCCTTTACGCGGTCTTTGTGAGAAGTGGGAGTAGTTGGCGCCGCGCCACCATGGCATCGGCGAAGTGGTTGAGCGCTTCCGGAACAGAACCGGCCGCGGTGAACTCGATGTCGCACTCACGCAGTACCTGCTCGACCGAGCGGCTGGCGACCAGAGACCACTCGACGCCGGCGGCGGCGCAGACGTCGTCGACGGTGAACAGCAGTGAAATGGCTTCGTGACTAATCGAAGTGAGGCCGCTGAGGTCCAGCACGAAGGGCTTCTCCGCGAGGATGAACCGACGGGTGTAGCGGGTGGCGCGATCGGTGTTGAGATCGTCGAGGCGACCCTTGATGGTCACCACCGTCGCCAGCTGGCGGCAGTGCGCCCGAATCTCGGCGCCGTTGCAGTCGAACGTCGGATTGCCGTACATTGCAGCCTCCCTCGATCGTGTGCTGACATCAGCCGCCAGTGGGCGTTACAACAACGAACGTAGTGAGCCAATCTAAGGCGGCGGGGAGTAACTACTAATACTTCGCTAAGAACTGGATTCGTCCGAGTCAGCAAACTCGTCGGTAACTTGGCGTCAACCTCTGCGCTGCTGCTGGGAACCGTGGTAACCCGCCCAGGGGTCGTAATCGGCCAGCAGTGCCTCCTGTGGTGGCCTGGCGCCCTCGGCAACGTGCTCGAGGTTGATCCGGATGCGGTACCAGATCGAACTCGGCCCGCGCATACCGTCGACGAGGACGTCTGTGGGTTCCAGCTTTTCGGCGGCGTCCGGATACTTCTCGCGCCACCGCTGCAGCGCGGCCATCGCCTCGTCTCTGGTCTTGGTCCGGGCGATCTCGATCAACGGTTTGACCGACTGCCTGCGACCGTCGGCAGATCGGCGGGCTCCTTTCGGGGCCTTCTCGGCCGGCCCGAGGCGGTCGGCGAGGTCGAGCAGTGACTCCAGGCCGCCCGCCGCGTCGTCCATTCCCTCCCACGGGTCGCCGAGTGTTGCGAGGCGTTGCGGCACCGTGGCGACGGTGAAGGACTCTGCTCGGCAGTCGGCGACCTCGTCCCAGAACAGCGGCGTCGACACCCGGGCGTCCGGGGTGGCGCGCACCGAGTACGCGGAAGCGACCGTTCGATCCTTGGCGTTCTGGTTGAAGTCGACAAAAACCCCGTGGCGTTCTTCCTTCCACCAGCGCGCGGTGGCCGACTCCGGTGCGCGGCGCTCCACCTCGCGGGCCACCGTCTCGGCTGCCAGTCGCACGAACTTGAACGGCCAGCGCCGGTGGATGCGCGCGTAGATGTGGAAGCCCCGCGACCCCGAGGTCTTGGGCCAGGCCACCAGCCCGTGCTCCTCGAGGACCTCACGCGCCACGAAAGCCACGTCGAGAATCTGTCGCCAGCTCACGCCGGGCATCGGGTCGAGGTCGACGCGCAGTTCGTCGGGATGATCGAGATCGTCAGAGCGCACCGGGTGCGGGTTGAGGTCGACACAGCCGAGGTTGACCGCCCAGACCAGTCCCGCCGCGTCGCGCAGCACCGCTTCCTTGGCCGAGGTCCCCGACGCGTACTTCAGCTCGGCGACGTCGACGAAATCGGGCCGCTTCTCCGGGGCGCGCTTCTGGAAGACCGCCTCCTGTTCGATGCCCTTGACGAACCGCTTGAGGATCATCGGGCGGTCCCGCACTCCACGCAGAGCACCGTCGGCCACCGCGGTGTAGTAGTGCATCAGGTCGAGTTTGGTGACCCCGAGGTCGCCGAACACCACCTTGTCGGGATGGGTGATGGGCACCTGCTGTCCACCGACCTCCAGGTAGCGGGGAGCAGGCACCGTCTCATCGTAGAATCCGGTCGATCCGCGAGCGCGGTCACATAAAGTTGTGCCCATGTCCAAGCTCAGTGATCTTCCGGTGCAGGCGCTCGCCCAGGTCCAGCAGTCCGTCGGCAAGTATCTAGAGCGTGGCTCGGCAGAGCTGCACTATGCCCGCAAGATGTTCGAGGCGGGTGCGCTGAAACTGGAGGCACCGCAGGACATCGCCGCGTTGGTCGGTGACATCCGGCGGTGGGGTGAGTTCGGGATGATCCCGGCGCTCAACGCCCGCCGGCACCCGCACCGCGTCGCGGTGATCGACGACTTCGGCGAGATGACGTTCTCCGAACTCGACAACGCCGCCAACGCCGTCGCCAACGGGCTGATCGCCAAGGGGGTCCGAGGCGGCGACGGGGTGGCGATCCTGGCCCGTAACCACCGGTGGTTCCTCGTCTCGGTGTACGGCGCCGCGAAGGCCGGCGCCCGCATCATCCTGCTCAACAGCGAGTTCTCCGGCCCGCAGATCAAAGAGGTCTCGGAGCGGGAAGGCGGCAAGATCGTCATTTACGACGACGAGTACACCGCCGCGGTCTCGCAGTCCGAACCCGAGCTCGGCAAGCTGCGCGCGCTGGGGGTCAACCCGGACAAGCCGGACGAACCGTCGGCCAGCACCGACGACACCCTCGAGCAGTTGATCGCCCGCACCAGCACCGCGCCGCCGCCCAAGGCCGCCAAGCACTCGTCGATCATCATTCTGACCAGCGGCACCACCGGTACCCCGAAGGGCGCCAACCGCAGCGCGCCACCGTCGCTGGCGCCGATCGGTGGGGTGTTGTCGGCGGTGCCCTTCAGGGCCAAGGAGGTGACGTCGCTGCCGGCGCCGATGTTCCATGCGCTGGGCTTCCTGCACGCAACGATCGCGATGATGCTGGGCTCGACGCTGGTGCTGCGCCGCAAGTTCAAGCCGGCCACCGTGCTCGCCGACATCGAGAAGCACAAGGCGACCGCGATCGTGGTGGTCCCCGTGATGTTGTCCCGGATGCTCGACGAGCTCGAGAAGACCGCACCCAAACCCGACCTGTCGTCGTTGCGCATCGTGTTCGTCTCCGGTTCGCAGCTCGGCGCGGAGCTTGCCACCCGAGCGCTGAAGGATCTCGGCCCGGTCATCTACAACCTCTACGGCTCCACTGAGGTCGCCTACGCGAGCATCGCACGGCCCCAAGACCTTTCGATGAACCCGGCGACTGTCGGGCCGGTGGTCAAGGGTATGAAGGTCAAGATCCTCGACGACAACGGCAACGAAGTCCCGCGGGGTGAGGTCGGCCGGATCTTCGTGGGCAACTTCTTCCCGTTCGAGGGCTACACCGGCGGCGGCGGAAAGCAGATCATCGACGGGCTGCTGTCGTCTGGCGACGTCGGCTACTTCGACGACAACGACCTGCTCTTCGTCAGCGGCCGCGACGACGAGATGATCGTCTCCGGCGGAGAGAACGTCTTCCCCGCCGAGATCGAGGACCTCGTCAGTGGCCACCCCGAGGTCGTCGAGGCCACCGCGCTCGGCGTCGAGGACAAGGAGTGGGGTGCCCGGCTGCGCTGCTTCGTCGTCAAGACCGAGGGCGCCTCGATCGACGAGGACGCCATCAAGGCGTACGTGCGGGAGAACCTGGCCCGCTACAAGGTTCCCCGCGAGGTGGTCTTCATCGATCAACTCCCGCGGAACCCCACCGGCAAGATCCTCAAGCGCGAGCTGCGAGACATGGAGATCGACTAGCTTCCTCGCGGGTTTCCTCGCCGGAACGGTATTCCGCGTGGGCTTTTCCCGGTTTTTGGCGCCTGGAATACAGTTCCGGCGCGGCGGGGGCGGCTACTGCACGCCGCCGACCATGTACGCCGACCCCGGGATCGGCAGGGTCAGCAGCATCAGCAGCAGCAGGAACCAGCCGACGCCCTGCCAGGCGGTCCAGCCGCGGCCGCCTTTCCACTCGCGGTAGGTCCGGACGAGCGCCCCGACGCCCCCGAGGAACAGGACCGTCGGGACCAGCGCCGCGGCGAAGACCGAATCACGGGCAACGAACGCAAAAAACGCCAGGGCAATCCCCGCCAGGGCGATAACGGCGGCCCCGTAGAGCACCGCCGGTCGCAGGGTGCCCGGTCGGTCGAACCGCTTCTCGACAAAATCCCGATCGCTGGTCATCACCATCGGGTTCCCCGTACCGGCGGCGGGAAACACGGTCGCTACGGATCCCGAGGCAGCCCGAGAAGCCGCTCGGCGATGATGTTCAGCTGTACCTCCGACGTACCGCCGTAAATCGTGGTCGCCCGGCCCGCCAGCAGGTACTCGGCCCACTTGCCGGACGCCTCACCCTGGTCGCCGATGGCCGCGTCGGTGCCGAACGAGGACACCCCGAACTCGGCGTAGCCCTGACCGGTTTTCATCGACAGCAGCTTCGAGATCGCGGCCGCCGGCATCGGATCGCCACCGGCCAGTGTCAGCAGTGTCGAACGCATGTTGAGCAGCTTCGCGGCATGCCCCTCGGCGATCAGCCGGCCCGCCTCGTTCTGCTCGATCTGGTCGAAATGCCCGTCGCGCACGAACTCGACGAACTGGTCGAGGCTCGCCAGGAACGGTGGCTCACTGCTGCCGATCGAGACGCGCTCGTTGGTCAACGTGTTGCGGCTGACCTCCCAGCCGCGGTTCACCTCACCCAGCACCATGTCGTCGGGCACGAACACGTCGTCGATGAACACGGTGTTGAACATCGCGTTGCCGGTCAGCTCCCGCAGCGGCTTGACCTCGACGCCCTCGGCCTTCATGTCGAGCAGGAAGTACGTGATCCCCTGATGCTTGGGCGCCGACGGGTCGGTGCGGGCCAGCAGCGCGCCCCACTGTGAGTACTGCGCACCGGTGGTCCAGATCTTCTGGCCGGTGATGCGCCACCCGCCGTCGACCTTGGTGGCCTTGGTGGTCAGGCTGGCCAGATCCGACCCCGCCCCCGGCTCGGAGAACAGCTGGCACCAGATCATCTCGCCGCGGAACGTCGGCGGCAGGAACTGCTGCTGCTGGTCGTGGGTGCCGTACGCGACGATCGACGGGATGATCCACGCGGCGATGCCCATCTGGGGCCGCTTGACCCGGCCGGTGGAGAACTCCTGGGCGATGATGATCTGCTCGACCGGGTTGGCGGCCCGGCCCCACGGCTTGGGCAGATGCGGCTGCACCCAGCCGGCCTCGGCGATGGCGGTGTTTCGCTCTTCCTTCGGAATCGCCTTCAGTGCAGCGACTTCCGCGCGGATCTCGTCACGCAGTTTCTGGGTGTCCGGATCCAGGTCGATGTTGATGGACCGCATGCCCGTCGAGGTCGCGGTGTCGACGACCTGCTGCGGGTAGTCGGCGTGGCGGCCGAAGCTCGCCGCCAGCACGATCGCCCGCCGGTAGTAGACGTTTGCGTCGTGCTCCCAGGTGAAGCCGATGCCGCCGTGCACCTGGATGCAGTCCTGCGCGCAGTGCTGAGCAGCGACCGGTGCCAGCGTCGCGGCCACTGCGGCGGCGAATTCGTAGGAGGCCTCGGCATTTCCGCCGATGTACTCGTCGATCGCCCGCGCCGCGTCCCAGACTGCGCTGGTGGCGCGCTCGGTCTCGGCGATCATCCCCGCGCACTTGTGCTTGATGGCCTGGAACTGTCCGATCGGCCTGCCGAACTGCTCGCGGATCTTGGCGTACTCCGACGCCTCGTCGGTGGCCCACCGGGCGACGCCGACACACTCTGCGGACAGCAGCGTCGACATCAGTGCGCGGGCCAGGGTGCGGCTGAGATTGGACAGCACCCGGTCGTCGGACAGCTCGACGGCGTTGGCGCGCACGTGCGCGATCGGACGCAACGGGTCCACGCTGGCGACCGGCTCGATCTCGAGCTGATCGGCGTCGAGAACCACCCATTCCTCACCCGACTCGATCGCCACCGGCAGCACCAGCACCGAAGCCTGCGCGGCGGCCGGCACGGCGCGCACCTCACCGCGGATGACCAGCCCGTCTCCGTGGCGCGTTGCGGTCAACCCCGAGTCGATCGCGTAAGCGGCGATGACGTCCCCGGACGCCAGGTCGTTGAGCACGGCGGCGTCGGGGTCGTGCGCGGCGATCAGCGCGCTGGCGATGGCCGACGGCACGAACGGGCCGGGCACCGCCCCGTAGCCGAACTCGGCGACGACGATGGCCAGCTCGACGATGCCGAACCCCTGTCCACCGACCGATTCGGCGAGATGAACACCCTGCAAACCCTGCTCGGCAGCGACCTTCCAGTAGGGCGGCGGATTCGGGATCGGAGTCTCGAGCGCTTCGTGCAATACCTCGGAGGGCGCCACACGCGCCACCAGGGACCGGACCGAATCCGCGAGGTCGTTGTGCTCTTCATTGATCGCGATGGGCATGGCGGCACCTTCTTCACGTCGTCGTGGCGGATCCCCAACCGGTTGGTTGGGTCCGAGGTTACCCCGCCACCTGGTTCACCAAGTTGGTGAGGTCCCGGCCGTCACGAAGGCGTTCGCAGTTGTCCACCGCGAACTCCAGGTAACGGCGCATGGTGTCGGCGGTGTACCAGGCCACATGCGGGGTCAGAACGGTGTTGCTCAACTCCAGCAGTGGGCTGTCCGCCGGCACCGGCTCGATGGCGAAGACGTCCAGGCCGGCGCCGGCGAGGCGTCCGGTCCGCAGCGCGTCGACGAGCGCGTCCTCGTCGACGATCGGGCCGCGTGAGGTGTTGACGAGGATCGCCCCCGGTTTGATGCGTGCCAACGCGTCGCGGTCGAGGAGGCCGGCCGTGCGCTGTGTCAGCGGCAGGTGGAGCGAGACGATGTCGCTGACATCCAACAGGTCGGGCAGACTGCGCCAACCCCGATGCCCGTCGTCACCGGTGCTGGTGTGCACAACGGCGCCGCCCATCGCCTCGATGATGCGCTCGACACGTTTGGCGATGTTGCCGTAGCCGACCAGCCCGACGGTGCAGCCGCCGATATCGCGCACCGTCTCACCGAGGGTCGGGTCCGAGGGCCAGCCGGCACCGGCACGGGTGGCCCTGTCCAGTTCGGGAAGCCGGCGCAACGTGGCCAGCATCAGCAACACCGCGCCCTCGGCGACCGACGCAGCGTTGGCACCGGGCATGTTGGCCACCGCGACACCACGGGCCGTCGCGACGTCGACATCGATGGTGTTCACCCCGGCACCCAGCTTGTGCACCAGGCGCAGCCGCGGTGCGCGGGCGAGGTCCTCGCCCGAGAGCGGACGCAGGACGTGCCAGATCACCTCGGCGTCGGGAAGCTCACGATGGAAGGTGTCGTCGTCCTCTTCGGCGCAGAACCGAACATCGAGCCAATCAGAGTGCGGTTCAAGGAATTCCAGCACCTTGGGGCCGGGGGTGAAGTGGGCCAGGACTCTCACCAGCGGCGCGCGATCCATCCGGCGATGGTATCGGCCTTCTCGCTGCGTGCGCCCGGGGTGGTGAAGTAGTGATCGGTGTCGACGGCGCACTGTGTCTTGTCCTCGCTGCCCAGCGCGTCGTGGATGCGCTGCGCATCCGACGGATACACGCCGGTGTCCTGATCGGCGTTGATCACCAATGCCGGACAGTCGATGCGGGCCAGGTGCGGCTCTGCCCGGGTCTGGGCGTAGCGCAGACTCCACATCCCGATCCAGCTGCGCAGCGTGCAGGCCGAGGCGATCCCGTGCGTCGATCTGTTGGCCTTGACCGGTATTCCTGCGTAACACATGTTGGCGGGTCGTTTCGTCGGTTCCAGGGCGGGATCGACCATCCGTGGATCCGCCCAGGTGCGCATCACCGTGAACGGCCGGTCGGAGAACCCCGCGGCACGTACCCGGATGAGCTCGGCCTCCGCCCAGTCGGTGATGGCTTCGTTGCGGGTGACCTGTGCCGCCCGGTAGCGCTGCACGAAATCCGGGTCGTAGGGCGGGCCGTTGACCTCGTTGAACAGATCAAGATCGGGTTGCGTTGCGATGGGGTCACTTTCGTCGACCACCGCGGCGTCCATCCACGCGGTCAGCACATCGGGACGTCCGGGGTGCGCCGCGCTGGCCACGTAACCGTCGGCGGGCGGGAGGTCGTCGAGCCCGGCGGCCGGCCTCATCCCCTCCAACGGGGTGACGTGCCGATCGGTGGCGTTGGCCTGGTAGGCAGCCATCAACGACCCGCCCCCCGAATTGCCCAGCAGGATCACTGTTTCGATGCCCTGGGCCTCGCGAAGCCAGCGCACCCCGACACCGATGTCCACCAGCGCGTGGTCGAGCAGGAAGCTGCTCTCGAACCCGCGGAACCTGGTGTTCCAGCCCAGGAAGCCGATGCCGCGGGTGGCCATGTACTCGGCGAGATAATGCTCGGAGAAGTCGATCTGGTAGTGCGACGCGATCATCGCGACCTTCGGCTTGCGGCCCACGCCGCGGTGGTAGAGGCCCTGGCACGGATGACCACCCGAGCCCGCCTGCCTCGCGGTGGTCGAGTCCAGGCCGACGAACTCCCGGGTGACCCCTGGTGTCGATTTACTCATGGCTTCCGTCCTCCCGGTGATAGATCGTCCGGTAGAAGATGTCGGTCAGCGTCTTGATGCAGGCGTCGTCGTCGACATCGGCGTGGGCGCCGGACAGTTGGGTGTAGCAGAACTGGTTGAGCATCGACACCAGCGCGACGGCGATCAGACGCGGGTCACTACCCGCGCAAAACCCTTGCTGCTGTGCTTGTTTGACCAGTGAGGTGATCAAACCGATCGGCAGCGAACAGATCTCGTTCCAATACTCGGCGAAGTCGTCGCTGATCATCGCCATCTGGAACACGCTGATGATCTCCGCGAGCCGGTTGCGGTAGGTGTTCCAGTGCGCCGCGGCCGCCTGGTGAGAGCGCTCCCGGTGGCTGAGCCCGGGTTGCGCGGCGGCCATCGAACGCTCACGGGCTTCGTCGCGGAACCGCACGGCCCACTCCCGGACCATCGCTTCCTTCGAGTCGTAGTAGTTGTAGAACGACGCCGTGGACCGCCCCGCCTCGCCGGCGATGTCCGCGATCGTCGTCGCCAGGATTCCCTTGCGCGCCACGACCGTGCGGGCGGCGGCATCGATCGCGGCCTGAGTCTGGCGACCGCGCACCGTCGGCAGGTGCTCGCGAGGACTGACGCTCACCCGGTTCGCTCCCCACGGTTGTTGTTGCCGAACTGAATCTGATGTTAGATTCAGTTTCTGCCCGTGGCCAGTACCCTGGAGGTGCGATCGTGATCAAGCCGCACAATGTTGGCGGGAAAACCAACACCGAATTCGAACTGGGCGGCATCAACCACGTTGCGCTGGTGTGCTCCGACATGGCCAAAACTGTGGACTTCTACTCGAACGTGCTGGGTATGCCCTTGGTCAAGTCGCTGGATCTGCCGGGCGGCATGGGCCAGCACTTCTTCTTCGACGCCGGCAACGGTGACTGTGTGGCGTTCTTCTGGTTCGCCGACGCGCCGGACCGGGTGCCCGGTATCTCCTCGCCGGAGGCCATCCCCGGGATCGGGGACATCGTCAGCGCGGTGAGCACGATGAACCATCTCGCGTTCCACGTGCCTGCGGAGAAGTTCGACGAGTACCGGCAGCGCCTCAAGGCCAAGGGAGTGCGCGTCGGCCCGGTGCTCAACCACGACCAGAGTGCCGCCCAGGTGTCGGCGACCGTGCATCCCGGGGTGTACGTGAGGTCGTTCTACTTCCTGGACCCGGATGGCATCACACTCGA
Organism: Mycolicibacterium austroafricanum; assembly: GCF_902705885.1. Lineage (GTDB taxonomy): Bacteria > Actinomycetota > Actinomycetes > Mycobacteriales > Mycobacteriaceae > Mycobacterium > Mycobacterium vanbaalenii_A. The sequence goes on from NZ_CACSIP010000009.1 coordinate 91,580, forward strand.
GTTCGCCTGTTGGACGAAGGAATTCACCGAGGCCGACGCGGCGGCCACACCGAGGACGGCGGCCGACCGCCGAGTACCCGCCGCACGCTGAGCCTCCCGCCGGAACGGTATTCCAGCAGACGCTCACTCGGGTTTTCCCTGCTGGAATACCGTTCCGGCGGGGGTTGTTCAGTCGCGGTACAGGGCGGGATCGCCGAGTTGGTCGATCAGCGCCGCCAGCTGGTCTGTCAGTTGAGCGGGGCTGAAGGCGACGGCGCCGGCCAGCCAGGCGCTCAGCGTCTGCGCGACACCGCCCACCACGAAGTGCGACGCCGCTTTGATCCGGTCGTTGTGCTCGAGTTGCAGCGCCACCCCGGCGTGCTGGCCCGACAACAACGCGAACAGCGCCCCGGACTCGGCGCGCTTGCGCACCACGACCGGGTTGGCGAGGTGGGCGCTGAACAGCAATCGACCCACCCGGACGTCGTCGGCGATGACCCGCACGATGTTGGCGATACCTGCGCGGGTCTGCTCCCGTGCCGGCGCGGCCGCCACCGCCGCCTGGGTGGTCGCGGCGATGTCGGCGACCACCCAGTCGAAGATGGCGCCGACGAACACGTCCTTGTCGTCGAAGCTCTCGTAGAAATAACGCGCCGCCAGGCCGGATTGTGAGCAGATCGCCCGCACCGTCAGGTCGCTGGGAGTGGTCCGGCTGCCGAGCAGGTCCAACCCTGCTTCCAGCAACCGGCGCCTACGCTCTGCGATCCGTTGCGTGGCGTCCACGCCGCGGTACGGACGTACCTGGGGCATCTGTCCATATTGACACCCGGCCACGCGTGAGAGCAATATCAGGAAACAGGCGTTCGCACAATTGGGCGCCGAAGTGGAGAGGAGCCGTCGATGACTGTGGAGGAATCGATCGCAGCAGCTGTGCCGCACGTCGAGCGCCCGGTGGCCGATGTCGCGACGACCGCCCCGCGAAAGTCCCGGTTCCGGCGGACCGACGACGGCATGCTGGGGCTGGGCCTGCTCGCCGGCCCCGCGAACGTCATCATGCAGCTCGCCCGCCCGGGTGTCGGGTACGGCGTGATGGAGAGCCCGGTCGAGAGCGGCCGGGTCGACCGGCACCCGATCAAACGGGCCCGCACCACGTTCACCTACCTCGCGGTGTCCACCAACGGCACCGACGAACAGAAGGCGGCGTTCCGCCGCGCCGTCAACGGCGCGCACGCCCAGGTGGTCTCCACCGAGTCGTCTCCGGTCACGTACAACGCCTTCGACAAGGACCTGCAGCTATGGGTCGGGGCGTGCCTGTACAAGGGCGTCGTCGACGTGCACCGACTGTTCGTCGGCGAGATGGACGAGCAGACCGCCGACCGGCTCCACCTACAGGGCCGGGCGTTGGCGACGATGCTGCAGGTGCCCGAGCAGATGTGGCCGCCGGATCGGGCCGCATTCGACAGGTACTGGCAGAAATCGCTGGACCAGGTGCACATCGACGACGCGATTCGCGACTATCTGTACCCGATCGCGGTGTCGCGGCTGCGGGGCCTGAGCCTGCCGGGACCGCTGCGGCGCCGGTCGGAGAATCTGGCACTGCTCATCACCACGGGGTTTTTGCCCCAGCGCTTCCGCGACGAGATGCAACTGCCCTGGGACGCGGCGCGTCAGCGCAAGTTCGACCGGCTGGTCACCGTGCTGCGCACCATCAACAACGTGTCGCCGAAGTTCGTCCGCGAGTTCCCGTTCAACTTGCTGCTCAAGGACGTCGACCGGCGCATCCGCACCGGGCGCCCGCTGGTCTGAGCACCCGGCCCCGGTGACCCGGCTCACCCCTGATCCGGTACCTGTGCATCTCGACAGTTTGGTTATGCAATGCTAACTTCAGCAAAAGTTAGCTTAGCCATACATAACCACTCGTAGGGAGATGGCGGGGGACCGGCGCGCGGTCGATTCGACGAGGCGCCGGCGCTTTCGCGAAACAGTTCATGGAAATGGGAAGTGACACGCTCGCGACCGCGGCGCCCCGGGTGGATCCCGACGTCCTCAGCCGGTTCGCCACCTGCTGTCGTGCACTGGGGTTATCCGTGCACGACCGGCAGCGTCCGGCCGATCTCGGCGCCGCCCGCTCCGGTTTCGACGGGCTGACGCGGATCGCCAACGATCAATGCGACGCGTGGACGGGCCTGGCGGCTTCCGGAGAAGTGTCGTCCGGGGTGATCGAGGCCATCTGGCAAACATCCGCGACGGCGGGCGTGCTGCAGCGTCAGCTCGATCTCACCCCGGGGGCACTCGGCTTCGCCTATGACACCGGGCTGTACCTCCAGCTCCGCGCCACCGCGCCCGACGATTTTGCGCTGGCCTACGCGGTCCGGCTGTGTGACGCGGCCGACGGGTCCGCATCCTTTGCCGCAGCCGACCGAATGGTGGGCGAAATCCTGGACCGCCGACCCGGCTGGCTGGCGGCACGGTGGGTGCGGGTGGCGACCTACTACCGGGCCGGACGGTGGTCAGACGCGGTCAGGTTGCTGACGCCGGTGGTCACCGACGAGTCCCTCGATGAGACCTACGCGCACGCGGCACGTGTGACCCTCGGAATCGCACTGGCCCGGCTGGGCATGTTCGCCCCGGCCCTGTCCCATCTCGAGCGGCCCGAAGGCCCGATCTCCGTCGCCGCCGTCGACGGTGCGTTCGCCAAGGCGCTGGCGTTGCGGGCCCAGGGGGAGGACGAGGAAGCCCACGAGCTGCTGCAGGAGCTCTACGCCGCCAACCCCGAGAACACCCACATCGAAGAAGCGTTGTCGGACACCTCGTTCGGGATCGTCACCACCACCGCCGCACGCATTGAGGCGCGGACCGACCCGTGGAATCCGGAGACCGAGCCGGGGGAGGCCGACTTCGTCGACCCGGGCGCCAAGGAGCGCAAGGCCCATCTGCTGATCGAAGCCGAGGCCGAGCTGGCCGAGTTCATCGGCCTCGAAGAGGTCAAGTATCAGGTGGCCCGCCTGAAGAGCTCGGTGGCGATGGCGATCAGGCGCCAGGAGCGCGGTCTGGCCGTCGCCCAGCGCACCAACCACCTGGTGTTCGCCGGCCCCCCCGGGACCGGCAAGACCACGATCGCCCGCGTGGTCGCCAAGATCTACTGCGGTCTGGGGCTTCTGAAGAAGGAAACCGTCCGGGAGGTGCATCGCGCCGATCTGATCGGCCAGCACATCGGCGAAACCGAAGCCAAGACCAACGCCATCATCGACAGCGCGCTCGACGGCGTGTTGTTCCTCGACGAGGCGTACGCGCTGGTGTCCACCGGCGCCAAAAACGACTTCGGTCTGGTGGCCATCGACACACTGCTGGCCCGGATGGAGAACGACCGCGATCGGTTGGTGGTCATCGTCGCCGGCTACCGCAAGGATCTTGATGCGTTCCTGGACGCCAACGAGGGACTGCGGTCCCGGTTCACCCGCAGCATCGACTTTCCGTCGTACTCACCGAAGGAGCTCGTCGAAATCGCAACCCGGATGGCCGAAAAGCGGGACTCACGTTTCGAGGAGGCTGCGCGCGCCGACATGGAGCGGCTGTTCGCCCACCTGGCGCAGTCTTCGACACCGGACGCCAACGGCGTGGAACGCCGCAGCCTCGACATCGCAGGTAACGGCCGATTCGTCCGAAACCTCGTGGAACGCTCGGAGGAGGAGCGCGAATACCGGCTCGACCACACACCGCGCACTGGCGGCTCGACCGCCGAAGCCGATGATTTCACCGACGACGAGCTGATGACGATCACCGCCACCGACGTCAACAATTCAGCCGCACCGCAGCTGCGTGGCCTCGGTCTGTCGGTGCCATCGAGTGAGCCGGAACAGCGTCAGCCGGAACAGCGATGACGGCACCGAACGGGGATCGGCGGTCCTTCAGCTCGCGCACCCCGAACAACGAGAACCCCGAAGGGGTCAGTTACCGGCGCGGATTCGTCACCCGCCATCAGGTGACCGGCTGGCGGTTCGTCATGCGCCGCATCGCTTCCGGGGTTGCGCTGCACGACACCCGGATGCTCCTCGACCCGTTGCGCACCCAGTCGCGCGCCGTGCTCGTCGGCGGCCTGATCCTGGTGACCGGCATGATCGGCTGCTTTCTCTTCTCGTTCATCCGGCCGTCCGGCGCCGCGGGGAACGATTCCGTGCTCGCCGACCGCGAGTCCGCGGCGCTCTACGTCCGGCTCGGAGACCAGCTGCACCCGGTGCTGAACCTGGCCTCGGCCCGTCTGATCGCCGGAAAGGCCGACAACCCCGCGCTGGTGAAGAGCAGCGAGCTCGACCAGTTCCCACGGGGAAACATGCTGGGCATTCCCGGCGCCCCGGAACGCATGGTGGCCAACACAACTCGTGACGCGTACTGGACCGTGTGCGATGCCGCCACCGGCCCCGTGGGCACCACCGGTACCACCGTGATCGCGGGAAAGCCGGAGACTGGCGGTGAGCGTGCGGCCGACCTTCCCGCGGACCACGCGGTGCTCGCCGAGAACGCCGGCAGAACATGGCTGTTGTGGGACGGCAAACGCAGTCCTGTCGACCTGGCCGACCGCGCGGTCACCGACGGGCTGGGCATCGGCGGCGGTGGCGCCCGAGTCCAGCCGATTGCGACCGGGCTCTTCAACGCGCTCCCGGAAGCTCCCCCGCTGATCTCCCCGGTGATTCCCGGCGCCGGCGGACCGGCGGCAGTGCCGTTGCCCGTCGCCGCGCCGGTGGGTGCGGTCGTCGTCTCCTACGAGGCGGACAACACCCTGCGGCACTACCTCGTTCTCGCCGACGGACTGCAGCCGATCTCCGGTGTGCTGGCGTCGATCATCCGCAACACCAACTCCTACGGACTGGACCAGCCCCCGCGCCTCGGTGCTGACGACGTCGCGCGGATCCCGACCGCCCAGGCCGTCGACACCACCGCCTACCCGTCGCAGCCGGTCACCCTGGTCGACCCCACCGTCGATCCGGTCACCTGCGCGGCCTGGGCGAAACCCGAAGGCGCCCAGGCGGCGTCGCTGAGCCTGCTGTCAGGGGCGACACTGCCGATCCGTGACGGACTGCGCACCGTGGACCTGGTGAGCTCAGGGGCCCCCGGCGGTCCGGCCGACCGGGTGGCGCTGACGCCGGGCACCGGCTACTTCGTCGACAGCGGTGGCGCGCTGTTCTGGGTCAGCGACATCGGCGTGCGTTACGGCATCGCCGCCGGTGCGGACTCCGGCGACTCCGCAGGCGCCGACACCGTCGCCGCGATCGGCCTGACCTCCGCCCCGCTGCCCATTCCGTGGTCGGTGCTGTCGCAATTCGCCGCGGGCCCGACGTTATCGCGTACCGACGCGCTGCTGGCCCACGACACGCTGGCGCCCAACCCGGCGCCGGCCCGACTGGACATCCCCCGTTTGGAGAACCCGTGAGCAGGCTGATCTTCGAGCACCGCAAACGGGTGTCGCCACCGGCCACCCGCAAGGGCACCATCACCATCGAGCCACCGCCGGAGTTGCCGCGCGTCGTGCCGCCCTCGCTGCTGCGCCGGGCGCTGCCCTACCTGATCGTCATCCTCATCGTGGGCATGATCGTCGCCCTCGTCGCCACCGGTATGCGGTTGATCTCGCCCACCATGCTGTTCTTCCCGTTCGTGCTGCTGCTGGCAGCCACCGCGCTCTACCGCGGGTCGGACAACAAGATGCGCACCGAGGAGGTCGACGCAGAGCGGGCCGACTACCTCCGCTACCTCTCGGTGGTGCGCGACAACGTGCGCGCACACGCCAACGAGCAACGTGCGTCGCTGCTGTGGTCCCATCCGGAACCCGTTGCACTGGCGAGTATCCCGGGGACCCGCAGACAGTGGGAGCGTGACCCGCGCGACCCGGACTTCCTGGTGCTGCGTGCCGGTCTGCACGATCAGGCCCTCGATGCCACGCTGCGGGTCAAGGACACCGCCGACGAGATCGACCTCGAGCCGGTCTCCCACACCACCTTGCGGGGACTGCTCGACACCCAGCGCACGCTGCACGACGCCCCGACCGGCATCGACCTGACCAAGGTCTCCCGGGTGACGGTGACCGGTGACGACGGTGAGGTCGACGCCGCGCTGCGCGCGTGGCTCGCGCAGGCGATGACGTGGCACGACCCGTCGGTTCTGGGAATCGCTTTCGCCGGAGCCGATCTGGAAGGAGACGAGTGGTCGTGGCTCAAGTGGCTGCCGCACGTCGACGTTCCCGGTCAGGTCGACGGTGTCGGCCCGGCACGGTATCTGGACACCGAGGTCTCGGCACTGCGCAGGCTGCTTGCGCCCGCGCTCTCCGATCGCGAACCGTTCGACATCGGCGGTACGGCCAACACCAAGCATCTGCTCGTCGTGCTCAACGATCCCCGCGATGATTCCGGTGCCGATGTCGACGACCTCGTCGGCCGTGGACTCACCGGTGTGACGGTGATTCACCGAACGACCAAAGAGCCGCACCGCGAACAGTATTCGGATCCCGAGCGGCCCATCCTGCGAATCGCCGACGGCGCGATCCGGCGCTGGCAGAACGGTGGCTGGAGCCCGTTCATCGACACGGCCGACGGGTTGGCCCCATCGGATGCCAGGCATATCGCCCGCCGGTTGTCCCGGTGGGACTCCAACCCCAGCCACGGCAGGTCGGCCAGCACCGGCGGTGCGACGTTCTCCACGCTGCTCGGCATCCCCGACGCCTCGGCCCTGGACGTCGCGGCGCTGTGGGCGCCGCGCAACCGCGATGACGAGCTGAGGGTCCCAATCGGTGTGACGGCGACGGGTGAGCCGCTGTACTTCGATCTCAAGGACGAGGCCGAGGGCGGTATGGGTCCGCACGGTCTGATGATCGGGATGACCGGGTCCGGCAAGTCGCAGACGCTGATGTCGATCCTGCTGGCGCTGTTGACGACCCATTCGGCCGACCGGCTCATCGTGATCTACGCCGATTTCAAGGGCGAGGCGGGCGCGGACATCTTCCGACACTTCCCCCAGGTCGTCGCCGTGATCTCCAACATGGCCGAAAAGCGGTCGCTGGCCGACAGATTCGCCGACACCCTGCGCGGTGAGGTGGCCCGGCGTGAGCAGCTGCTCAAGGAGGCCGGCCGCCGGGTGCAGGGCAGCGCGTTCAACTCGGTCACCGAGTACGAGGCTGCCCGTGAGAGGGCAGAAGCCGACGGTCACGACCTGCCGCCGATGCCGACGCTGTTCGTCGTTGCCGACGAGTTCACGCTCATGCTGGCCGACCACCCGGAATACGCCGACCTGTTCGACTATGTGGCCCGCAAGGGGCGGTCGTTCCGCATCCACATCCTGTTCGCCTCGCAGACCCTCGACGTGGGCCGGATCAAGGACATCGACAAGAACACCTCCTACCGGATCGGCCTGAAGGTCGCCAGCCCCAGTGTGTCTCGCCAGATCATCGGGGTCGAGGACGCCTACCACATCGAGTCGGGTCGAGACCACAAGGGCGTCGGCTTCCTGGTGCCCGCGCCCGGTGCGTTGCCGATCAAGTTCCGCAGCACCTATGTCGACGGCATCTACGAACCGCCGCGGGTGGACAAGTCGATCGTCGTGCATGCGATCCCGCAGCCGCAGTTGTTCAGCGCCGGGTGGGTCGATCCCGAGCCCGACACCGTCATCGTCGACGACGGTGCCGACGTCGAGGTCCTGCCTCCGCGCAAGCTGATCGCCACAATCGGTGATCAGCTGGCTCATTACGGCCCGCACGCCCCGGCGCTCTGGCTGCCGCCGCTGGACGAGCCGATTCCGCTCGACGGCCTCCTCGAGCGCGCGGGTGTCGGTCCCGGACAGCGGCGCTGGCCTCTCGGCGAGATCGACCGGCCCTTCGACATGCGGCGCGATCCCCTCGTCTTCGACGCCACCTCGGCCGCGTCCAACGTGGTCATCCACGGCGGCCCGAAATCGGGGAAGTCCACGGCGCTGCAGACCTTCGTGCTGTCGGCGGCCGCGCTGCACGCTCCCGGCGACGTCACGTTCTACTGCCTCGACTACGGCGGTGGACAGTTACGTGGCCTCGAGGACCTGGCCCACGTGGGCAGCGTCGCCTCACCGCTGGAATCGGAGCGGATCCGGAGGACGTTCGGTGAGCTCGAGGCGCTGCTGCGGGCCCGCCAGAAGCACGGCGCGGATACCCGCAATGCGGATTACCGCGACGGCTACGGCGAGGTGTTCCTACTCATCGACAACCTCTACGCCTTCAGCCGGGACAACACCGACACCTTCAACACCAGAAACCCGTTGTTGGCCAAGGTGACCGAGCTCGTCAACGCGGGGCTGTCCTACGGCATCCACGTGGTGATCACCACGCCGAACTGGCTCGAGGTTCCGCTGGCGATGCGTGACGGCCTGGGCCTGCGCCTGGAGTTGCGGCTGCACGACGCCCGCGACAGCAACGTGCGGGTCGTGGGCGCTCTTCGCCGCCCCGCCGAGGGTGTGCCCGTCGACCAGCCCGGCCGCGGCCTGACGATGGCCGCCGAGCATTTCCTGTTCGCCCGTCCCGCAATGGATTCGATCCCCGCGCTCAACGCCCGCCATCCCGGCCGGAGCGCCCTGCCGGTGCGGCTGCTGCCGACCAACCTGGGCCCGGAGGCGTTCGGCTCGCTCTACCCGGCCCCCGAGCAGGTGGTCATCGGCCAGCGGGAAGAGGACCTCGCCACTGTCAGTGTCAACTTCGCCGACAACCCGCTGATGATGGTCTTCGGCGATTCGAAGACGGGCAAGACCACGCTGTTGCGGCACCTGATCCGCACCATCCGGGAGAACTCGCGTCCCGATCAGGTGGCGTTCACCGTGATCGACCGTCGCCTGCAGCTGGTGGACGAACCGATCTTCCCCGACAACGAGTACACCCCCAACATCGACCGGATCACCCCGGCCATGCTCGGCCTGTCGGCACTGATCGAGAAGCGTCGTCCACCGGCGGACATGAGCCCGCAGGAGTTGCGTGGGTGGTCGTACAAGAACGGCAGCGGCAACCACATCCACTACCTGATCATCGACGACGTCGACCAGATCCCGGACGGGCCTGCGGCCAGCGGACCCTATGTCGGACAACGGCCCTGGACGCCACTCATCGGCCTGCTGGCGCAGGCCTCCGACCTGGGACTGCGTGTCATCGTCACCGCCAGAGCTGCGGGTTCGGCGCACGCGGTGATGACCGCCCCGTTGCTGCGGCGCCTCAACGACCTGCAGGCGACCACCCTGATGTTGTCGGGAAACCCGCAGGACAGCGGCAAGATCCGCGGACACCGGTTCGCCAGGTTGCCGGTGGGCCGCGGCATGCTGCTCGACGACGGGGACACCCCGGCGTTCGTCCAACTCGTCAATCCCCTTGCCGGGCAGTCGGTGACCGCCCGATCCGGAGGAGCACACAGAGGAGAGGAACACAGCTGATGACCCTGCGAGTAGTACCGGAAGGCCTGACCGCCGCCGGCGCAGCCGTCGAAGCACTCACCGCCCGGATGGCGGCCGTACACGCCGCGGCCGCACCGTTGGTGAGTGCGGTGGTGCCGCCGGCAGCAGATCCGGTGTCACTGCAGACCGCGGCCGGGTTCAGCGCCCACGGCGCCCAACACCAGGCGCTGGCCGCCCACGGCGTCGAAGAACTCGGCCGCTCCGGGATCGGCGTCGGCGAATCTGCCGCCAGCTACGCGTCCGGAGACGCGATGGCGGCGTCGGCCTACCTGATCGCCCGCGGCTGAAGATGACATCCCCCGTCGCTTCGCTCGCCCCGGCCACAACCCCCGTCTGGATGGCGCTCCCGCCCGAGGTGCACTCGGCGGCGCTGAGCAGCGGCCCCGGGCCCGGGCCGCTGCTGGCCGCGGCCGGCGCATGGCAATCGCTGAGCACCGAGTACGCCTCTGCGGCAGCGGAGCTCACCAATGTCCTCGGTGCCGTGCAGGGCGGCTCCTGGGAAGGCCCCAGCTCGGAGCAGTACGTCGCCGCGCACACCCCCTATCTGGCCTGGCTGGCTCAGCAGAGCGCGAACAGTGCAGCCACCGCCGTGCAGCATGAGACGGCGGCGGCGGCGTACACGTCTGCGCTGGCGACCATGCCGACGCTACCGGAACTGGCCCTCAACCACACCACCCACGCGGTGCTGGTGGCGACGAACTTCCTTGGCGTCAACACGATTCCGATCGTGCTCAACGAGGCCGACTACGTCCGGATGTGGATTCAGGCGGCCACCACGATGGGCGCGTATCAGGCCGTGTCCGGTGCGGCACTGGCCTCGACACCGACCTCCACACCGGCGCCACTGGTGTTGATTCCCGGTGTCGGTGAGGCCGGAAGGGCCGCAGCCGATGTGATGAACTCGGCAGCGCAGGTGCAGGCCGCGGAGGCAGGTTCGGCGCTGAACATCGGCGACATCATCGCCGACCTCATCCGGGTCTACGGCGACATCCTGCGGTTCCTGTTCGAGCCGATCTTCAACTTCCTGCGGGATCCGATCGGCAACACCTTCGCGCTGATCACCGACTTCCTCACCAACCCGGCGGCCGCGCTGGTGACCTGGGGCCCGTTCCTGGCCGCTGTGCTGTACCAGGCGGTCTCCTGGGTGGGCGCCTCGATCCTGTATCCGTCGCTGTTTCTGCTGCCGCTGGCGGCGATCACCCTGGGCATCATCGCGGGGGTCGCCCAGGAGCTGCTGAACCGGCTTCCGGAGCAGCCGGCGGACACGCCCGCCGAGGAGCAGGCGCCGGCGCAATCGGCCCCGGCGAACCGAAACGACCCGCAGCCGCTGCCGGCGGCGGGGGTTGCCCCGGCGCCCACCGGAACCGCGGCGGCCCCGGTGAACACGGTCAGCGCGGGCTCCGCCCCGGCCGCGGGCGCTCCGGCGGCTGCCGCGGCGCCGCTGGTCCCCTATGCGGTCGCCGCGCGGGATCCCGGCGGGGGATTCTCGCCTACCGTCCGTGACTCGACCGGGGCCAAAGCCCCTGCGGCCACAATCCCCGCCGCGGCGTCCGGGGTGGCGGCCTCGGCGGCCGAACGGCGCAAACGCAGGCGTCGGCAGAAGGAGGACGTCAAGGGTCGCGGGTACGCCGATGCCTACATGGACTACGAAGACGACCCCGATGAGGATGCCCCACCGGCATCCGCGGCGGACGTCGGCGCTTCATCGCGGGGCGCCGGCACCATGGGCTTCGCCGGCACGGTGCCCAAAGGCTCCGCGGACGCTGCCGAGGCCACCGGCCTGACGACCCTGGCGGGGGACTCGTTCGGCGGCGGTCCCAAGAGCCCGATGTTGCCCGGCACCTGGGATCCGGCATCGGGGGAAGAGTCCGACGCAGAAGATCACAACCACCACAACCGAAAGGAAAACCCATGAGCCTCTTGGATGCTCACATTCCACAGCTCATCGCCTCGGAGAGCGCGTTCGGCGCCAAGGCTGCGCTGATGAGAAGCACCATCGCCCAGGCCGAGCAGGCGGCACAGTCGGCGCAGGCCTTCCACATGGGTGAATCCTCGGCCGCGTTCCAGGCATCGCATGCCCGGTTCGTGGAGGTGTCGGCGAAGGTCAACGCCCTGCTCGACATCGCGCAGGCCAACATCGGCGATGCCGCAGGCTCGTACGTCGCCGAGGACGCCGCGGCCGCCAGCAACTACACCGGCATCTGACCGGTTCTGTCAGGTAGACGAAAGGAACTTCGATGTCGCAGATCATGTACAACTACCCGGCGATGATCGCCCACGCAGGTGAGATGTCCAGCTACGCAGGGGCGTTGCACGCGGTAGGTGCCGATATCGCCAGCGAGCAGGCCGCTCTGCAGGGCGCCTGGCAGGGTGACACCGGTATGACCTACCAAGCTTGGCAGGCCCAGTGGAACGCCAGCCTGGAGGAGTTGGTCCGCGCCTACCGTGCCATGGCGAGCACCCACGAGATGAACACCACCTCGATGGCCGCGCGTGACCAGGCCGAAGGCGCCAAGTGGGGCTGACCGAGTCCAGTGCGCGCTAATGCCGTCGAGCTGAGCGCCGAGGCGGCCTGGTTTCTCGCCGACGTCCTCGGCGCCGGCAGTTTTCCGTGGGTGCTGGCGGTCACGCCCCCCTACAGCGACATGGCGCAGCGTGCAGCATTCGAGAACGACCAGGTCGCCAGGCTGACCCGGCTCGGCGTCATGACCGCCGATCGGGTGGTGGAACCGTCTGTGGCGCAGTGGCTTCGGACGGTGTGTCGGCCCGGTCAGTGGCTCGAGCTCAGGTTCATCGCCGGTCGTGGGGCCATGTTGCGCGGGATCATCGCCCGCGACGCCGGCGCGACCGTCGTGGCGTTGCGCAGTGGAGCGCTGATCACGTTCACGGCCATGGAGATCGACCACCCGCAGGCGTTGGTGCCGGTGCTGACCGCAGGTCTGTCCGGCCGGCCCCCGGCACGCTTCGAGGAGTTCTCGTTGCCCGCACGCGCCGGCGCCAAGGCCGACGAGCAGATCCGCGGTGGCGCCTCGGTGCGGGACATGCTGGACTACCTGGGAATCCCTTCGTCCGCGCGTCCTGTGGTGGTGGCCGCGTTCGAGGACTCCCGCACCTACGTGGAGATCGTGGCGGGCCAGCATCGCGACGGACACCGGGTCAGCACCGACGTCGGCGTGAGCATCGTGGACACCTCGGTCGGCCGTGTCCTGGTCAGTCCCGCCAAAGCGTTTGACGGCGAGTGGATTTCCACGTTCTCCCCGGGTGGCTCACTGGCCATCGCCGCCGCCGTCGAGCGGCTGACGGGCGCCCTGCCCGACGGGCCGTGGTTTCCCGAACACGCCGTCACCAGAGACTTCGACGAATACCCGCAGCAGAGAGAAGAACAATGCCAGAGTCCGCTCTAACTTCGCCCAACAACGCGGTGATGCCGATCGTCCGCGTCGCCGTGCTCTCCGCCGCGGCGGGAGAGGACGGCACCGCCGACGGCAGTGGCCGCCTGACCGAGGTGGCCCTACCGGCCGAACTCCCGCTGCGGGAGGTCATCCCGGCGGTTCGGCGGATCGTGTCCCCGGCCGACGAGGCGGCGGACGCGGCAGAGCTGCTGAGCCTGGCACCCATCGGCGGAGCACCGTTCAGTCTCGACGCCACACTCACCACGGTGGGTGTCGTCGACGGCGACCTGCTCGCCCTGCAGCCGGTTCCGGTCGGCCCACCGGCGCCGCGGATCGTGGAGGACATCGCCGATGCGGCGATGATCTTCTCCGTCGCCCGCGAGAAACCCTGGGGAGCCGGGCACATCCGACGCGGCGCCGCGCTGGCCGGGATCGGCCTGATCCTGATCACGACCGCGCTGGCGGTCCTGCACCGCGTCGTCACCGGCGCTTCCGTCGGATTGTTCGTGGTCAGCGGGGTGGCGGTGGCCACGGTGCTGGGCGCGCTGCTGAGCCGCACCGGCTCACCGCGGCTGGCGACCGCGCTGGCCGCGACCACACTCGCCCCGGTGGCCGCGGCGTTCGCGCTGGCCGTTCCGGGGGATTTCGGACCGTCCCACATACTGCTCGCGGCGGCGGGCGTGGCCGCCTGGTCGATCATCAGCATCACCGTCGGCGAACGCGCCATCGCGTTGTTCACCGCGACCGCCACCACCGCGCTGGGCTCACTGCTGGCGGCCGCGGCAGCCGCGGTGTGGACCCTCTCGCCCCTGGCGCTCGGTTGCGGATTGATCGTCGCGGCGCTCCTGATCACCGTGCAGGCCGCCCAACTCTCGGCACTGTGCGCCCGGCTGCCCGTGCCGATGATCCCGGCCCCGGGTGATCCGACACCGTCGGCGCCGCCGCTGCGGGTGCTCGAGGATCTGCCGCGCCGCATCCGTGCCGGTGACTCGCACCAGACCGGTTTCATCGCCGCAGGGGTGCTGCTGGCCGTCTCCGGTTCGGTCGCGGTCCTCTGGCCGGTCGTCAGCGGGGAGGGCGACGTGTCCCCCTGGGCGTGGTACGTGGTGATCGCCGTCGCGCTGGGCGCCGCGCTGCGCGCCCGGGTATGGGACTCAGCGCCGTGCAAGGCGTGGCTGCTCGGACATTCGTACCTGCTCACCACGGTGCTGCTGGCGATGTTCGCCGCATCCGGCAGCTTCGCCGCGGCGTGGTGGACGCTGGCCGGCCTCGCCGCGTTGGTCGCGGTGTGGGCGGTGGCCGCGCTCAACCCGCGGATCGCCGAGCCGGACACCTATTCGTTGCCGATGCGACGGCTGCTCGGCTTTGTCGCCTCGGCGTTCGACGCCTCGTTGATCCCGGTGATGGCGTATCTGGTGGGGATCTTCGCATGGGTGCTGAATCGGTGATCCGACGCGCAGGCGTCGTGTCGGTGGTGACACTGGCTGTTCTGGCGGTCGGCGGGCCGTCGGCAGGCGCGATCTCCCCTCCCGAGGTCGACCCGGCGGTGGTTCCGCCGAGCGGGACCGCCGGCCCGGTGCAGCCGATGGCGCAGCGCAGTGAGTGCGTGACCAGCGGTGTCATTGCGGGCACCGACCCTGCGGCGGCGAGCCCGAACCTGCTGTCGCTCGCCCTTCCCGAAGCGTGGAAGCACAGCAGGGGCGACGGTCAGCTGGTGGCGGTCATCGACACCGGCGTGACCCCCGGTCCGCGGTTGCCCGAGGTCGAGTCCGGCGGGGATTTCGTGGAATCCACCGACGGCCTCACCGACTGCGACGGCCACGGGACTCTCGTGGCAGGCCTGATCGCAGGACAACCCGGCGAGGACGGCTTCTCCGGAGTGGCGCCGAATGCCCGCCTGATCTCGATCCGGCAGTCCTCAGCCCACTTCGCTGCCCGTGATCCGGGTGAGGATCCGGCCGTCGCGCAGGCCAACCGCGACGTGGCGACGCTGGCGCGCGCCGTGGTGCGCGCCGCCGACGCCGGAGCGAGGGTCATCAACATCTCGACGGTGACGTGCGTGCCGGCGAACAAGAACGTCGACCAGACCGAGTTGGGCGCGGCGCTGAGATACGCCGCCGTCGAGAGGGACGCGGTGATCGTCGCCGCGGCCGGTGACACCCGCGGGGGCATGGCAGGCGGGTCGGCCTGCGAGTCCAATCCGCTCACCGATCCGGCCCGACCGTCCGATCCACGGAACTGGGCGAGCGTGAACTCGGTGTCGATCCCGTCGTGGTGGCAGCCGTACGTGCTGTCGGTCGGCTCGCTGACAGCGGGCGGCCAACCCTCGCAGTTCACCATGGCGGGGCCGTGGCTGGGTATCGCCGCCCCCGCCGAGAACGTGACGTCGGTCAGCAACGCCGCCGACGGCGGGTTGGCCAACGGCATGCCCGACAGCGATCAGGGAATGGCGCCGATCAGTGGCTCCGGCTATGCGGCCGCATACGTCTCGGGGGTCGCGGCGTTGGTGCGCAGCCGATTCCCGGATCTGAGCGCACAGCAGGTCGTGAGCCGCCTCAGCGGCACCGCCCACGCCGGCGCCCGGTCGCCGTCGAATCTGTTCGGGGCCGGCAGCATCGACCCGGTCGCGGCACTGACCTGGGTGGTGCCCGAGGGTTCCGAGAGCGACCCGGCCGCCGTCAGACCAACAGCAGCGCCGCCGACACCTGCACCAGAGGATCCGATGCCCCGGGTGGTCGCGTTCGCCGGGGTCGGAGTGTTGGCGATACTCGTGCTCGTCGTGGTAGTGGCGAACGCAAAACGGAAGGGCAAGAACACATGATCGTCCGGACCACCCTGGCCCTGCTGTTCGTGATCCCGGCCGCCATGGCCTACCCCTGGGAGTCGACCGCTGATCGCTGGCTGCTCGGTGTGGCGATCGCTGTGGTCGCCGTGGCCTTCGCGTGGTGGCGTGGAATGTTCGTGACGATGATGGTCGCCCGCCGAATCGCCATGGTGCGCAGCCGAAATCACACCGACGGCAACCACCAGGCCGGCGAGTTCGCCACCGTGGTGTTGCGAGTCGAGTCGCCGGAGGCTGTCGACTTCCCGCTCGAGCTCGTCTCCGGCTACCTCGACCGCTATGGAATCCGGTTCGACAAGGTTCGAGTGACCAGCCGTGACGCCGAAGGTGCTCGCACCACCTGGATCGGACTGACCCTCGGTGCGGCGGACAACATCGCGGCGCTGCGTGCGCGGTCTTCCCGGATTCCACTGCACGACACCGTGATCGTCGCGGCTCGACGGATGGCCGACCACCTGCGCGAGGCAGGCTGGGAGGTCAGTGTCGACGACACCGGCACCGGAGCCGGGGTGGCACCACTGGCGCAGGGCAAAGAGACCTGGCGCGGTGTCGCCGACGACCGCGGCTACATCGCCGCGTATCGCGTCGACGTCGGTGACAACCTGGCCGAGACACTCGCGGCGGTCTGGGCGTCAGAGTCGGACGAGGTCTGGACTGCGCTCGAATTGACCGGCAGCAGAAGCACTTCCGAGCTGGCCGCGGCATGCGCCATCCGCACCGCCGAGCGCCCAGGGTCCCGCGCACCGCTGCCCGGTCTGGAACCCGAGCGCGGTCGGCACCGGCAGGCACTCGCCGCGCTGGCCCCCGAATCCGACAAGCGGTTGTCCGCGACCCCCGTCCGGGTGTCCGCCGAGCGGTTGGCGCAACTGCGCTGGCCGGTCGGTGCGGTTCTCAGTCGAACATGAACGCCGCCATGAAGCGGGTCATCCGGCGCAGGTAGTCCGGCTGGCTGACATGCAGCACGTGGTTGCCCGGGAACCAGTGGAACGCGCAACGATCCCAGTGCTCCCAGAGGATCTCGGCCTGTTCCGGCGGGGCCAGCCGGTCACCGAGGCCGGCGATGATCAACCGTCGGTCCTTGGCCGGCAGCGGCCGATAGTTCAGCGGGGAGGGGTACATCGTCGCCGCGTCGGACAACTCCCTGTCGGTGCCCACGATGTGGTCACGCAACGCCACCATCTTGTTGGCCGGGAACCACTCGTCGACGGTCCTGTCCGGCGTCACGACGGGCACGTTGG
The DNA here is from genome assembly GCF_902705885.1 of Mycolicibacterium austroafricanum. Lineage (GTDB taxonomy): Bacteria > Actinomycetota > Actinomycetes > Mycobacteriales > Mycobacteriaceae > Mycobacterium > Mycobacterium vanbaalenii_A. The sequence goes on from NZ_CACSIP010000009.1 coordinate 108,478, forward strand.
GGATCACCGCCTGGATGCGGTCGTCGACACTGGCGATCAACGCCGACGTGTAGCCGCCCAGCGACATCCCGGTCAGTGCGATCCGGTCGACGCCGGTGTACTCGAGATAGTCGACCAGTGACCGGAAGTCGTGTACGGCCTGCGCCATCGCCTCGGCGAACCCGGCGAAGCCGTGGGCGAAATAGCCGTATCCGCTGAATGGCGAGTACTTTTCGGCCCGACGCCCGTGGAACGGCAGCGTGTAGAGCATCACGTCGTACCCGGACCGGTAGAACCAGGGCAGCGAGAAGAACAGTCCGTTGAACAGATAGGCGGACCCCATGAAACCGTGGATCACACACAGGGTGGGCCGCGGCCCGTCGTTGTGGCGCCAATGCTGGGCATGGACGACGTTGTTGCGGCGGTAGCCGCGGCACTGATCCCGCAGGGCCGGGTTGACGGCGGTGAAGCTGCTGTTGAAGCGGATGTTGCGGACGTTGCCGTGCGCGATCCACTCGGCCACGGGGTTGGCCGGCCTCGACGACACCCGCGGCAGCGACGTGGGCGCGGGGAAGGAGACCAGCGGATCCTTGGCGGCAGCGAGTTCGGCGTAGAAGCGCAGATGCTGCTCCTCGGTCCGCGACTGCGGCCGGCGCAGCGCACCCGCCACGGTGGGCAGCATGGTGGCGCTGATCAGCGACGCCATGGACGTGCGCAGCACCATGTCGGCGAGCGCCGACGAGTCCACGATGAGCCGCTGTCGCTGCGTGAGGTCCACGCGGCGAGGCAGTCCGCGGGCGGAGGCATCGGCACCCGGAACGTCCGGCATCGGTATGGGCGGCTCGGCGTCGGGCACGAGGCGGGGCGAGCTGGACTCCACCCTTGGCATGCTAACGCCAGGCACGTTCACGGAGCAGTCGCAGCCCGTTGAGCGCGACCAGCACCGTCGAACCCTCGTGCCCGGCCACACCGAGAGGTAGTGGGAGGTGGCCGACCAGGTCCCAGGTGACCAAGACGACGATGAACGTCGACGCGATGACGAGGTTCGCCACCACCACGCGCCGGGCCCGGCGAGCCAGTGTGATGACGGCGGGCAGGGTGGCGAGCTCGTCGCGCGTGGTGACGGCGTCGGCGGTGTCCAAGGTCAGATCGGATCCGCTGCGCCCCATCGCGATCGACACATGGGCGGCCGCCATGGCGGGGGCGTCGTTGACTCCGTCGCCGACGAGCAGCACCCGGTCACCGCCGGACTCGAGGTTCCGCACCGCGCCGACCTTGTCGGCGGGCAGCAATCCGGACTCGATCACCTCGAAACCCACCTGCTCGGCGAGATTTGCGGCCGCGCGGGCGTTGTCACCGGTCAACAGCACCGGTGGGGCTGCGGTCAGCGCCGCCAGCGCAGCCACTGCCTTGGCGGCGCCTTCGCGCGGGCTGTCGGACAACCCGAGCACTCCGGCGGCGTCGCCGTCGATGCGCACCACCACAGCCGTGTGGCCGGCCTGCTCGATCTGCTCGAGGGCCGCACCGACCTCCGGTTGGCCGCGGTCGGCCGGGGCCGGCCGCCCGACCTCGACGACAGCGTCACCGATGCGGGCACGAACCCCCTGACCCGGGACGGACGAGAAGTCGGTAGCGGATCGAACCGCGACGTCGGCGGCTCGGGCCCCGGCGACGACGGCTCGGGCGAGCGGATGCTCGGACGGATCCTCGGCGGCCGCCGCAGCGGCGAGCAGCGCAGCCGCTGTCACACCCGAACCGGGCAGGGGGCGCACCACCACGAGTCGCGGCGTCCCTTCGGTCACGGTGCCGGTCTTGTCGAGGGCCACTCGTGTCACGGTGGCGAGCTTCTCCATCACCACGGCCGACTTGACGAGCACGCCGTGCCGGCCGGCGTTGGCGATCGCCGCCAGCAGCGGCGGCATCGTGGAGAGCACCAGCGCGCATGGGGAGGCCACGATCATGAAGGTCATCGCGCGCAGCAGCGTGGACTGCAGATCCGCCCCGAACAGCAGCGGGATCACGAAGATCGCGACGGTGGCGCTGACCATCCCGATCGAGTAGCGCTGCTCGATCTTCTCGATGAACAACTGCACCCGGGCCTTGCTGGCGCCGGCTTCGGCGACCATCGCCACGATCCGCGCGACGACGGTGTCGGCTGCCGGACGGTTCACCCGCACCCGGAGTGTTCCGGTGCCGTTGACCGTGCCGGCGAACACGCCGTGACCCGTGGTCTTGTCGACCGGGAGGGGCTCGCCGGTGATGGTGGCCTCGTCGACTTCGCTGGCACCGGCCACGACCACGCCGTCGCCACCGATTCGCTCGCCGGGACGTATCACCAGGACATCGCCGACCTCCAGTTCGGCGGTGTCCACGATCTGCTCGCCGGACGCGTCGAGCCGGGTGGCGGTCTCGGGCGCCAGGTCGAGCAGACCCCGAACCGAGTCCTCGGTGCGTTTGGTGGCCACCGCTTCCAGAGCACCCGAGGTCGCGAAGATGACGATGAGCAGGGCCCCGTCGAATATCTGACCGATGGCCGCGGCACCGACCGCAGCGGCGACCATCAGGAGGTCGACGTCGAGGGTCCTGCGCCGTAGCGCCCGGAGCCCGGACAGCGCCGGCTCCCATCCGCCGCTGAGGTAACACGCGAGGTAGAGGGCCCAATGCGACCACGCCGGGGCGCCGGAGAGTTGAGCGAGCAGCCCCAGCCCGAACAGCACGGTCGCGGCGGCCGCCCAGCGCACCTGCGGAAGCGCCCAGGTGCTGGACACCGCCGCGGGCCGGGACTTCTGGGTGTGCGTTCGGGGACGGTGAGGGGTCGCGACGCCACAGGACATGCCGGCCACCTTATCTGCGTAGTCACGCATATACGCAAGCTGCTTTACACATGAACAGGTGAACACGTTGTCAGCGGTATGCTCACGACGTGCACACGTCGATCTCCGGGTTCACGATGCCGAGCGAAGAACAGGTCGCAGCCGCTGCCGGGGCATTCCGGATGTTGAGCGATCCGACACGGATCAAGGTGCTGTGGGCGCTGGCGCAGGGGGAGTCGTCGGTCGCCTGCCTGGCTGAGTTGGCCGACGTGACGCCGGCGGTGGTGAGCCAGCATCTGGCGAAGCTGCGGCTGGCCGGGTTGGTGAAGGGCCGCCGCGAGGGCACCTTCGTCTTCTACTCGGCAGTCGACAAGGACCTTTTGCCGGTGCTCGGTCAGGCGCTGTTCGGCAGCGCCGAAGCCGGAAGCGATACCGCACACTGACGGCATGTGGAATCCGGACGTCTACCTCGCCTTCGCCGACCAGCGGGGCCGGCCGTTCGTCGACCTGCTGTCACGAATCGGTGCGGACCACCCGCGACGAGTCGTCGACCTGGGTTGTGGGCCCGGCAATCTCACCGAGACACTGGCTGCCCGATGGCCGGCGGCGCTGATCGAAGCGTGGGATTCGTCTGCCGAGATGGTGGAGGCGGCGCGGGGACGTGGAGTGGCCGCGCAGCTCGGCGACGTCCGGGAGTGGACCCCCGAACCCGACACCGATGTGGTGGTGAGCAACGCGACCCTGCACTGGGTGCCCGAACATCCGCAACTGCTGGTCCGGTGGGTGGGTCAGCTCGGCGCCGGATCATGGTTGGCGTTTCAGGTTCCCGGCAACTTCGAGGCGCCGTCGCATCAGGCGGTTCGTGACCTCGCACATCGTCCCGATTGGTCAAAAGTGTTGCCGGACAGCATTTTCCGGGACTCCGAGGCGGTGCAGTCGGCGGCGGGTTATGCCGGGCTGCTGGCCGACGCGGGGTGCACCGTCGACGCGTGGGAGACGACCTATGTCCACGAGTTGACCGGCGAGAACCCGGTGCTGGAGTGGATCACCGGGACCGCGCTGCGGCCGGTGCGCAGCAGCCTCGACGACGCGCAGTGGCAGCGGTTCCGCGCCGAGCTGATCCCGCTGCTCGACGCGTCGTATCCGGCCCGCGCCGACGGGACGACGTTCTTCCCGTTCCGCAGGGTGTTCGTGGTGGCACAGGTGAACTGAGATGCCCGAGTCGTGATGGCAAAGGCCGTAGAACGCGGGTGACCAACGGTAGCGTGAAACTTTGCCGGCCTCGCTGACGACGATGTTTGCCGCCCCGGTCGCTCGGCAATGCAGCACGCGGCGACGGGAGACACGATGAAGCGCTGGATGGTTGCGGGATCGGCCGGGCTGCTCATGGCCGCACAGCTGTTGGTCGCAGCACCGCCGGCCGATGCCGGCTGTCTCTACGGAGGACCCGTCATCAGCAAGTGTGACGGTCCCGTCCAGCCGGACGGCACCTGGGAGCGTTGCGTAGCGGTCGCCAAGATGATTCCTCGGGGAGCCAGCTCCTATCTGGCGCCGGAGCGGCGCTGCGAGCTGATGGGCCCCGGCCGCCCGATGTCAGATTTCGCCTTCGCCGAGCCACCGATCCACATCGCCGGCTGAGCTGTCACCGGCTACGGGTGGTACGGCACGCCCACGGCCCGGAACACGAACTCCGGCGGTACGTCGAACGCCAGCGAGGTCCGGGGCAACTGCGCCAGCACGTCGTCGGGGATGTCCTCTTTGTAGTGCAGCGACAGCTCACCGGAAAAGCGCGGGTCCACCGCGGCCATGTCGACATCGAGGCTCAGCCCGGTGGCCGACAGTTCGGCGGTCACCGCCCCCGACTGCGGGGCATCCCAGCGGTGGTCGATGGTGCGCCCGGCGAGTTTGGGCACCGAGGACAGGGTGCCCAGTACCCGCTGTTCGGTGAGCACCAGCGCACCGACGTAGCTGGCGAGACTGCCGGCGGAGCGCAGTCCCGGCACCGTGCCGTGGAACCGCCGGGTCACGGCCACATACTCGGCGATGAACAACAGTCCCTCGGCCTCGACCTGGGCGCGTAACTCGCCGGGGAGCTTGCCGATACGGAACAGCTTCCGGAGTAATACGGCCATCAACGCACGGTAGCTCAGCCGCGCGCAGTGGTCAGGAGGCCGTGGGCCGACGGGGTGGTACAGCTTGTCTGGTGAGGGCGCACAGGGGCCGGCTTGTCGGCACCGCCGTGGTGGCGGTCGGGCTGTTCGCCGTGATGTGGCTGGGATACGCGTGGCAGTGGTCGTGGGTGGCGCGGGTCGACGCGTGGGCACTGGAGCCGATGGACCGGCTCGCCGAGGCGTATCCGGGCTGGGCGACGGCGTGGGACGTCTATTGCACAGTGCTCGGGCCCGGTGCCTTCCGGCTGGTGACACTCGTGGTGATCGTGGTGGCACTGATCCGACGCAACATCCGCGTCGCGATGTTCCTGGTGATCAGCGTGGAACTGAGCGGCTTGGTGACCGAGATCGCGAAGGGGCTGGCCGACCGGCCGCGACCGGACACCGCGATGGTGTCGGCACTGGGGTCGTCCTTCCCGTCAGGACACGCTCTGGGCGTGATGGTTTCGGTGCTGGCCCTGCTGACGGTCGGGCTTCCGGCCGTCCGCGCTTCCCGACGCGGGTGGCTCGTCACCCTCGGCGTCGCCGTGGTCGTGACTATCGGGCTGGGCCGGGTAGCGCTCAATGTGCATCACCCGTCCGATGTGATCGCCGGGTGGGCGCTGGGCTACGCGTACTTCGTGGCCTGCGTGCTGTTGGTGCCGCGCGTCCGGCCCGTCACGCAGCCGGACGAAACACCGGCAGCGCACGGTAGCGAACGCTGAAGCTGGCCTTGGTGACCTCGGTGCCGACCTCGCCGTCCAGCGCCAGGATCGTCGGCCCGTCCACTGCCTCGAACGAGAACTCGGGCACCCGCATCTCGTGATAGAGCGGGCTGCGTTCCAGCCGTCCCAACGCGAGAGACGTGACAATCCGCAGCCTGCTCAATCGTCGCCCGGTTTCCAGGATCCGGACGTCGATCAGGCCGTCGTCCATCCGTGTCCGCCGCGACGGGGCGAAGCCCGACGGGAGGTAGATCGAGTTGCCGAGGAAGAACATCGATGTCTGCAGCGTCTGGTTGTCGAAGGCGATGCGGACCGGTTCGCCGTGGCGCAGCGTATGGAACATCGCGTAGATCCCGGCCAACGGTTTGCCGATCCGGTGTTCGAACTTCTCGCGCTTCTGCACGAACTGCGGATACGCCCCGATGCTCGCGGTGTTGACGACCATGTGCTTTTCGTTCAGGCACACCAGGTCTACACAGGAGACGCTGCCGTCCTCGATCGCCGCCACGGTGACGGCGGTGGTGTCACACCCGATGTCCTTGGCGAAGTGATTGAAGGTGCCCGCAGGGAACACCGCGAGCGGCACACCCGCATCGACCGCCACCGCCGCCGCGGCTGCGACGGTGCCATCTCCGCCGCCGATCGCGAGCACCTCGGCGTCTCGGGCGGCCGACCGCAACACCTCCTCGACGTCGTCGTCCTCGGTGAGCTCGACAATCTTTGCCTTCGGCAGCGCCTCGTGTACCTCGTCGAGCACCCGGGCGCCGGTGCCGCTGCCGGAGGCCGGGTTGACGACCAGCGTGACGCCCGCGCCATCGGGCCGCGCCGGCGTGTCCACCCGCAACGGCGCCGCGGTGGCAGGCATCCGCGGCTCCACGATCGGCGGCACCACACGCGCACCCAGAACCGCGATACCTGCGCCGATGCCGAAGCCGGCCAGTACGTCGCCCGGGTAGTGCGCGCCGGTGGCCACGCGGGACATCCCGACCAGGCCGGCGAGCAGCGAAAGGCCCAGGCCGAGCGGCGGGTTCTCCAAGCCGACGGCGACGGCGAAGGCCGCCGCGCTGGCGGAATGACCCGATGGCAGCGAGTTCGACGTCGGGAACCTGCGGGCCTGCCGCGCCAACGGCACCAGCAGCCGGCTCGGGCGCTCCCGCCGCCAGACCCGCTTGGCGGCCTGGTTGGTGACCAGGCTCGTCACCGCCAGCGTGAGCACGCCGCGCGCCGCGCCTCGCTTGGCCGACGGGCTGCCGAACGCGGTCAGCCCCGCCGCGATCACAAGCCACAACTTGGAGTGGTCGGCCGCCCTGGTCAGCCGCGGCATCATCTCGTCGATGAGGGGGCTGGGGGACTCCGCGATCGCCTCGAAGACCTCACGGTCCAGCGTGCCGAGCCCTTGGCCGATCTGACGAATTCCGCGGCGACGCTGTGGCGCGGGCAGCAGTTCCATGACGCCAACCTAGCGGCAATGCAGCCTTGACACATTTATTTGTCAAGGGACACGATGATCAACATGCTCGACCTCGAGGTCATCGACGATCCGGCCGCCGCCGTCAGCGCGCTCGATCCGATCCGCGGCAGGCTCCTTGCCGAACTCACCGAACCCACCTCGGCGGCTGCTCTTGCGGCCCGCCTCGGCATCGCCCGGCAGAAGGTGAACTATCACCTGCGGGCGCTGGAGGAACACCACCTCGTCACGGTGGCAGGCGAACGACGCTGGGGAGGGCTCACCGAGCGTCTCCTGGTGGCCACCGCGGCGTCGTATGTCGTTTCGCCGGGTGCGCTCGGACCTGTTGCGATCGACCCCGACCGGGCGGCCGACAGATTGTCGGCGAGTTATCTCATCGCGCTGGCCGCGCGGGCAGTGCGGGAAGTCGGCGAACTCTGGGGTGCGGCGCGGCGACAACAGAAGCGGTTGGCGACACTGTCGATTGATACCGCGGTCACCTTCCGCACCGCCGCTGACCGGGCGGCCTTCACCGACGAGCTGACCCACGCCGTTACCACCCTGGTGGCGAAATACCACGACGAAACCAGCGCGCGTGGCCGCACGCACCGCGTAGTGCTGGCGGCCTACCCGATGCCGATGACAGGAAGGAAATAGCCATGGTGCTGAAGAAAGGCGACGACGGCCGTCGCTGGGTCGAGATGGAGTTCCTGGTGCCCGGCACCCCGGAACAGGTGTGGCAGGCGATCGCCACCGGGCCGGGGATGACCGCCTGGTTCGCCCCGGTGACTGTCGAGGAACATGTCGGCGGCGCAATCGAATTCGACTTCGGATGCGGGGCGACGAGCTCCGGGGTCGTCACCGAGTGGGAGCCCCCGGCGCGATTGGGGTATGAGGAGCACGGTTGGAGTGGTGATGCACCGCCGGTGGCGACCGAGGTCGTGGTCACGAGCCGGTCGGGGGATCGCTGCGTCGTGCGGATGGTGCACAGCCTGTTCACCGACCGGGACGACTGGGACGACGAACTGGAGAGCTTCGAGACCGGTTGGCCGGGGTTCTTCGAGGTGTTGCGGTTGTACATGGCGCACTTCCCAGGGCAGCCGGCAGCCGCTGTCCGGGTGATGACCGGGTATCCGGGTGACCTGACCGAGGCCTGGGCAGCGCTTTCCACTGCGCTCGGCCTGAGCGGTCTCGACGTCGCGAGTACCTGGCGAACACCTCCCGGCGCGCCGTCGCTGGAGGGAATCGTCGAACGGGTGCACCAGGATTCGCAGATGCGCGAGGTGATGGCGCGCCTGACCGCGCCGAGTGCGGGTGTGGCGGTGGTCGGCAGCTTCAGCGCCGGAGGGCAGACCAGTGTGATGGTCAGCATCTACTTCTACGGTGTCGACGCCGCCGCCACTGCCGCCACCGAACAGGCGCGGTTCGACAGCTGGATTGCAGAGTTGGCGCCTGCTTCCAGCGTGTCGTGAAAGGCGTTCGGCCAGCGCGGGATTGGCCCCCAACGGTACCGCCGGGTGCCGGGTGGGGCCGTTAGGCCGCTTGGTGGTGGGGTGGTGCGGGTCCGCCGGGTTGGCCGGGTTCGGCGGTGTCGACAGGTTCGGCGTCGCCGGGTGGGATTGGTTCGGGGTCGTCGGCGGGTTGGTCGCTGTGGTTGCGGGCCGGGTCGTGGGGCTCGTCGGCGGTGTCGGCGGTGTCGGCGGTGTCGGTGGCCTGCGGCTCGTCTGGTGGGCGTAGGAGTCGTTCGGGGCGGTGGTAGGTGTTGAGGCGGGTTTGGCCGGTGTCCAGCGTTGGCGGCGGGATCCATTCGACCTCGCAGCGCTCGTTCATCTCGGTGCGCCAGCCGCCGTCGGCGTCCACCGCGCGGTTATCGGGCCCGCACGCCAAACCCATCTCGTCGACGTTGGTGTTCCCGCCGCCAGCCCAATCCGCGGCGGCGTGATGAACCTGGCAGCCGTAAGCACCCACGGCGCAGCCCGGTTTGGTACAGCCCCCATCGCGGGCGATCAGCATGATCCGCTGCGCCGGGGAAGCGACCCGTTTAGCCCGGAACAACGCCAGCGCTGAGCCGGTCGCTTTGTCGAACACCGCCAGGTGATGGTTGGCATGGGCGCCCATCCGGATCACCTCGGCGATCGGCATCACCGTGCCCCCACCGNTGACACCGACCCCGGCCCTGCTCTCCAGATCCTGCAAGGTGGTGCGGATGATGATCGAGACCGGCAACCCGTTGAGATCGCCGAGGCCGCTCATCAACGCGATCCGCCCGACAACGACCAGCGCGTCGTGGCGGCGCTGGGCCAGGCTGCGGTGATCGTTGTCGATCTGGGCCTGGGTCGGCGTGCCCGAGGTGCAGGGCTGCTCATCGTCGGGGTTACACATCCCCGGCACGGCATATTTGGCGAAGATCGCCTCGAGAGTCGCCCACGCCTCCGGGGTCAGCTCCCCTCGTACCGAAATGTTGCCGTTGCGTTGTTGGCCGCCTTTGGACAGCCCGCGGGAACGGGCCCGATCGGCGTCATCAGGGACCGGACCGTCCTGATCGAGCAGAAACAACCTCAGCGCGGCGGTGTCCTTGAGTTCTTTGGGTCCCACTCCCACCGCGGTCCGCACCAGATCGACCTCGAACTGCCCACGGGTGGCGGCGTCGACGAAACCGGGCAGCTTGGCCACCGCATGGCGGATCACCGCGACATGCTCGGCGTTGATCACCCCCAGGGCTTGGGCGGCCGCGGTCGCCGGCAGCGCCGGCGGCATCGGCTCGCCGGTCAACGACCGCCGCGGCGCCAGCAACGCCGCGTCGGTCAACCGGCGAGTGGCCTGCGCAGACGAGATCCGCCAGCGGATCGCCAGCACCTCTTTCCACGACTTGGCCCCCATCTGCTNNGGGGTGNNCTCNNNCTGCAACCGGGCCAGCAGCCGCTCCCGCACCGCGGGCAGCTGACACCACAACGTCTCCAGTTCATCGAGGGGCTCGATCAGCTCAGCACGGGTCAACAGGTCAACATCGCAAGCGGCCACCGCATCAAAGGCAGCCCGCAACGCCGACACCGCCTCCCGCAATTCCGTCCCCGACAT
>NZ_CACSIP010000010.1 GCF_902705885.1 Mycolicibacterium austroafricanum
CTGCGGGGGTGCCGGGGGGACGCCGGGGTACAGCGGAGTTCCACCCGGCCCATACAGAGGAGCGCCATATGGTGGAGCACCCGGATAGGGCACCGGTCCGATGGCAGGTGGCCCATCGAGCCAGACCCGCGGCGGTTCCGGTATCGCCTTCGTGACAGGGAAGAGATTCTCCAAGAAGGGGTGTCCGATACCGGGATTCGGTCGGATGTCCAAGCCCGTACCCCAACCGGTGTTGGTGATCAACTGCCGGACGGGGAACATCTTGGAGGCGTCGGGGAGTGAGCCACAACTCGGCTTTCCGCCCGGCCCGCCTCTGGCCGCCACGATCGGCAGGTGCTGCGGGTACTTGTAAGGATCGTCGCCGAAGTGCAGGCCGGCGTCGACGACGAGGGTCCGACCGTTTCCGCCCACCGCCTCGTGGGCGCCGTTGTCCAGGTACCACTTGGCACCCATCAGAGTGCAGGTCAACATGGGGTCGTAGTTGAACAACAGGTTCGTGGTCGGTTCGAGCACGTTGATTGCGCGGATGGCATTGTCCCGGTTCGGCGCCAGCAAGTCGATGCCGGCGTTCGCGAATCCGATCGTGTTGAGCAACAACGCATCGAGATCCGACGCCTGCCTGGAGACGGTTTCACTCGACGTACTCGCCGCGTCGAGAACCGTGATGATGTCCTGAGCCGCCGCACTGTAGGCGTCAGCGAATTTGGCCGTCGATCGGAAGTCTTCGCGGAGAGTGTCCATTCGCGGGTTGATCGCAGACAGCACACGGTTGGCATCCGTGGTGGCTTGTCCGATGCGTTCACCCTGCCCCCGCAGCCCCTCAGCTAGGGCGGTCAGGGTGCCGTTGAGCTTGCTGATGTCGATCTTGTCGAGGATGCCGACGAGGTTTTCGAACACCGTGTTCACCTCGGTACTGACGTTGCGCGACTGCAGGACTGCCCCTCGCTCCAATCGTTGTGCGGTGGGCTCTCCGGGCACGATGAGGTCGACGTACTTCGCGCCGAACGCGGTGGTGGCCTTGATCTCCGCTTCGACATTGGCAGGGATGTACCGGATCTGATCCGGCGCGATCTCCAGGGTCAGCGATGCAGCGTCACCCGTTGACCTCAGGGACCCGACCCGACCGACCTCGGCCCCCCTCAGTTTGACCTTCGCCCCTGGCTCCATCACCAGACCAGACCGTTCCGAGGTAAGCGTGACGGGAACAAACCTGCGGAAGGTACCGGCGAAGAGTGCAGCTGCGATCAAGGCGAGCATTACGACGGTAATCACCAGGCCGGCGGCCCACCAGCCGTAACGCCTCGACAGGGAGGCTGAGTGCGCGCTCATCGGCAACTCCGCGCGACTTTCAGCGCCCGGTGCGCCGCGGGCGCCGCGGGCAGTGGTGGCGTTACCGGCGGGAGTACACGGTAGAGATGCGCTGACACCACACGAACTCCTTCCAAGCCGAATGCTGTGGTGCGGGTCACAACCACCACGATGCGCATCACTGTAGAAACTCCATCACTGGACAGTCAAGTGATAGACCATTTATGACACGAGTTAAAGATCGGCGCCCCGAACGCGCGCCGCGCAGTTGTCGCATGCCCTGAACTGGCCTAAACCAGACTCGAACCCCTCTGGGGCGGACGCGACCGTACAGAAGACTGATGGATCAGTTATTGAGTTCTCGAGTTTTTTTGTTTAACTTGGTGACGCCCATCACCACCGATGCCGAGGAGCCCCGTGTGACACGTTGCGAACCAGTCACGGTCGCGCGAACGTTCGGCCGAGCACCGCGACCCCTCCGTCGTCTCCGCACGGGCGACACGACCGGCAGCATCGTCGGCCTGCCCCGGAGGTTGGCCAAATGACTCTGCTCCAGCGCAGCGGCAAACCGCTAGGCGCTGTCGGCGGGTTCTTCGCGATGTCGCTCGACGCGCTGGTGCTGATGTTTCGTCCGCCATTCGCGTGGCGCGAGCTGGCTTTGCAGTGCTGGTTCGTCACGCGAGTGTCCATCGCGCCTGCGCTTTTCCTCGCGATGCCGCTGACAGTCCTCGTCGTCTTCATATTCAACATTTTGTTGGTCGAGATCGGTGCGGCCGACTTATCGGGCACGGCCAGCGCGGTGTCGATCATCACGCAGCTCTCGCCGATCGTGACGGTCCTGGTAGTCGCCGGCGCCGGAGCTACCGCGATGTGCGCAGACCTCGGCGCGCGCACCATTCGAGAGGAACTCGACGCCATGAAAGTCCTCGGCATAAACCCGGTCCAGGCTCTCGTTGTCCCACGTATCCTGGCCGCCACCGTCGTGGCCCTCCTTCTCTCGGGCTTGGTCATGCTGGTCGGCCTGACAGGAGCGTTTGCGTTCGCGGTGTTTATCCAACACGTGACGCCAGGCGCCTTCGTGGCGGGGTTGACGGTGCTTGTCGGACTCCCCGACGTCGTCATCGCCTTGGTGAAGGCTGCATTGTTCGGACTGGCGGCGAGCCTGATCGCCTGCTACAAGGGGACATCGGCGTCCGGGGGACCGGCCGGTGTCGGTAACGCAGTAAATGAGACCGTGGTGTTCTCTTTCATGGCTCTGTTCTTCATTAACGTGCTGGCGACCGCCGTAGGTGTGAAGGCGGCAGGATGACCGCGGTAGTTCCGAGCAAGAGGTTTCCACGAACCTCGATTGCCACACGACGACTCCTCAACGGTTGGTTCCAGTTGGGGCAGCAGACCGAGTTCTACGGTCAGACCGTCGTCAACGTCGGCCACGCGCTTCGCTCAAACTATAAAGAGATCCTGCGACTGATCGCTCAAATGAGCCTGGGTACAGGCGCTCTCGCGGTCATTGGTGGGACTGTCGTCGTCGTCGGATTTCTCACGATGTCGACGGGTGCACTGATCGCCGTACAGGGGTACAACCAACTGGCCGGGGTCGGCGTCGAAGCGCTGACCGGCTTCGCATCGGCCTATGTGAACGTTCGTATCATCGCGCCGGTCACCGCGGCCATCGCCCTCGCCGCCACCATCGGCGCCGGCGCCACGGCCCAGTTGGGCGCGATGCGCATCAACGAGGAGATCGATGCACTCGAGGCGATGGCGGTGAGGGCGGTCGCCTACCTGGCGTCGACACGGGTCATCGCGGGATTGATCGTCGTGCTCCCCCTCTACGGCATCGCCATTCTCATGTCCTTCCTGGCGGCGCGGTTCGGGACCACGATGATCTACGGCCAGTCGACGGGGGTGTACGACCACTACTTCCGGACCTTCCTCCGGCCGGCGGACGTCATGTGGTCCTTCGTCCAAGCGGTGACGATGGCGTTCGTCATCATGCTCATCCATACCTACTACGGCTTCAACGCTCGAGGCGGACCCGCCGGCGTGGGCGAAGCCGTGGGCCGCGCTGTGCGCACGTCGCTCATCGCCTCAGTCTTCGTCATCGTCGGGATCGCGCTCGCCGTGTACGGCCAGTCGGGCGGCTTCTACTTATCCGGTTAAGGCGCGACCACTAGCGCCGAAACTGCACCGCAGGTAACCTAGTCTAGTAATAGACTATCGATCATTGGAGGATGCCGGTGCTTTCCGCTTCGGTCCATCGTGCCTGGAAACGTAGTTCTGCTACAGGGTCTACCCCCGTTCGCCGCATGCTCGTCAGTGATCCTTCGGGCGGGGTCGCGCCCGCACTCTCAACCGCGGTCTCCGCGATCTCGCCGTCACTGAACGACGGCGAGATCGCTTGGCAGGCCGCCGCCGAAGTCACAGACCATTGCAGTCGTATGGAGCGAGCCGCGATCTATCTAGCTCTGGGGTGTGGTGACAACTTCGACGCTATCGTCCAAATGCTGGCCTTCGTCGGCCGCAACAAGATGGCACTGTCGGACGGCCTGAAAGCCAAATTGTCCCGCTGGCTTGACGGCTACGCGGGCACATCCCACGAAACTTCACTTCGGCCGGTGATCTCTCGGCTGCCCGCCCATCACCGATGACCGCCGGCGCTGCCCGGCCCGCCGGCCGAGTTGCGCAGCTCTGGGTCGGATATCCAGGAAGCCGGCCCAATTCGCGCCGTTATCCGCCTTCTCCACCTCGAGCCGATGGGATCTGCCTCCTATCGCGGTGGTCAATCGGTAAACGCGGGATCGCGCATGTTCGGCGGTCCGTGGACGGCCCGAGCTCTGCTGACGTACGCCAGCGACCTCAACCGCTCAATCCGGTTGTGATTGCCACGGCACCAACAAACCGCGGCTCCGGTGTCACCTCCATCGACCACGCGATTGGAAATTCCCCAACACCTCGGGATGTCGCGGAATGAGCGCAGCCGCAACGTGTCAGAGCAGCGGTGAGCACTCCTGTGCACCGTCGCACAGGAGTGCTTTCTGGGACGTGGCCATGACTGAGCGGCGTTGGCTCGCCGTGATGTTTGCAGCCATCCTCGCACTGGCCGGCATGACAGGCTGCACCGCCCCGAATCCAGTGGACATGGATCGCGCGATCACCCTGACCCTGGTGCGGCACGGCCAGTCAGAAGGCAATCTATCCGGGCGGATGGACACGTCGGTGCCGGGACCCCCGCTGACAGACCTTGGGTCGGAGCAGGCAGTCATGATCGCTAATCGACTGTCCGACAATCGCTATGACGGAATCTTCGCATCGACCATGATCCGCACTCAACAGACCGCTGAACCCATGGCCCATCGATGTGGCGAGATGGTCACCGCCGTCGAGGGTCTTCAGGAGATCGAAGCGGGAGTTTTCGAAGGACAGCCGGAGGCGTATGCGGTGAAGACCTATTACGGCGACATCGTCGACTGGACCATCGGGAACCGGGACCTCCGAATACCCGGCTCCATCGACGGCAACGAGTTCGACGACCGCTTCGATCGCGCGATCGATGAGATCTATGCAACCGGGGTCTTACGCCCGATCGTGTACTCCCACGGGGCTGCGATCGCAGCCTGGGCCACGATGAACGCCGAGAATTCTCGACCAGACTTGATGAAGACCGCGCCTCTGCCGAACACAGGATACGTTGTCCTTGACGGCAAACCAGGCGACTGGAAGCTAGTGGACTGGAACGGTACCCAGGTGCCGTAGAGGGCCATCCGCCTACGGCATCGGCTGTGCCGCAACGGCATCGAGGAAGCGGTGGTGACGCCCAGCATCCGCGAAAGTCGGTGCCAATCCGGTGTTTTCGGCGACATCAGAACGGATGTGTTCGTAGGCGCACGCGACGTTGTACGCGCGCGGACTCTTGCGAGCGAAGGCCTCAGACACGCATAGGTAGTGATCCGGAACAGCCAATGCGTCGAGAGGAACACCAGTACGGCTACCGTACAGGCTGAGCGATTCCAACTGGACATGACCGGAGCCGACGGCGTTCACCAGCAGATCCCCTTCGGTGCCGTTGATCTCCCAGGAGAAATTCGTACCGGCGCACACTCCACCGCGATAATGCACCGTTGCCACCGCGCCGTCGGCGAGCCGACCGGTGACTGCGACCTGGTCGGGGGCGGTCATCGGGGCGACCGCGTCACTTCCCTTCACGGCCACCTCCCCCCGGCGCGTTGCCACCGTGGAATGCACGGCTGCAAAGTCGCCCAAGACGAATGTCAAAGCGTCTGTCGCGTGGCCGAAAGGGATGGTCAACATCGTGGCGCCATTGGCGGGATCGAGTGTGTAGACATTGCGCGGATCCACCGTCGCGCCCCAGGTTCCACCTGAACCGACCATCGTCGTAGAAAGCACTGTGCCGACATAGCCGTCGGCCACCAGATCGCGCAGGTATCTGATCGCCGGAGCTGATCGGGCCTGAAGCCCGACAAACGCGGGAGCCCTCGCAGCCTCGGCCAGAGCCGCTGCTTCTACAGCATCGACCGCCAGCGGCCATTCGCAGAGGACGATCTTTCCGGCGTGAAGTGCCGGTGTTAGAAGCTCATGATGCTCGGGCACTTTCACGGTCACGACCACCATGTCAATGTCATCGGAGGATGCCAGCTCCGCAGCGCTGTCGAAAGCATGAGGCACCCCGTATGCCTCCGAAGCGGCGCGCGCCGCCTGCGGCGAGCTCGCCGAGAGACCTGTCAGTTCGAAGCCGCCCAGATGTCGCAACGCCGGCAGATGGGCCTGCGCGGCCCACCCGCCCGACGCGCTCAGCCCAATGACCCCGACTCGAATGGTTTCAGACATACTGCCCAGTTTAGTCTGTTGCTTGATTATTTATTACTAGACTGTTGTACTGAATTCGTGAAGGGTCAGAAGTCGCTACTTCAGCGCATCGCCAGTGAGCGCGAGATCGAACGTATCATCGTCGCCTACTGCCGGGGCATCGATCGTCGCGACAGCGAGTTGGTGCGATCGGTGTACCACGATGACGCCATCGACGACCACGGCGGTTCTTTCATCGGAGGCCCGGACGAGTATGTCGCGTGGGTGATGGATCATTTACTGCACTTCGAAAGCTCGATGCACACTCTTCACAACATCCTCGTCGACATCGACGACGACGACCGCGCCCAGGCCGAAAGTTACTGTGTAGCCCATCATGTGCGCGACACCGGCAACGATGAACTCCTGATGGACGTATTCGCCTGCCGCTACGTCGATAGGTTTGAGAACCGCCCGGGTGTCGGCTGGCGAATTGCGCATCGAATCGTCGTGGCGGAGTGGCGGTTACGTCAGCCGATGTTGAGTTTGGCCGAGCAACCGCAGGGTTTCGTGCGGGGGGCGCGCGACCATACAGACGTGAGCTATCTGGATCATTTGCCGCGGCGGCTAGCCGACTAAGGTTGGCGTTCCTTCGCCGCGGCCGGGATCTCGTTCTTCGACAACGAAGACCGTACTGCCGCGATGAAGCCCGGGGTTATCCGACGGACAGGCCGTCACCCAAGTGCTGAAGTACCACGTGTTGTCGCGCCCCGAACTGGTCGCGATCAACGGCGCGTTCGCCGACAACACACTGCCCAGCGGGCACACCACGGCGGCGATGCCGCTGCTGTTCGCCGCATTGATCGTGATGTCAAACCGGTTCCGCGGTGTGGCCATGTTTTTCACGCACACTCGGGCGGTCGACTCTCGGACACCCCGGCGGCCGACGCAGCGGCGCCCATCTTGGCCTGCGCTGCGTCGCCCTTCCTGGCCCGACGCGGCCGGATCCGCGCGGTGATCTCCCCGGCAGCGATGCGCTACACCCTTCGCACAGTTTTCGTCGTGCTGGTCGGCGTCGCCGGATCGGTGAGCGTGGACCTGGCACCGACTGGAGCAAGCGTCGCGGCGACCCGGTCATCATCGACAATCATCGGCGTGTCCTGGCACGTCAAGCCATCGCTCGCCAAATCCATTGAGCAATCGAAATTTTCGCGACGATGAAGATGCTCTGTGGGTACCCCCCTACGCGGGGAGTGATTATGGGGGCGCCCGCAATACCATCATAAATTGGGGCGTCAGCAGCGATTCGCCAGCACCCGGAGCTCCTCGGGAGCCAGTCGGTATACGGGTATAACTAGCACCCCTCTGCACCCCTCACATTCATTGACCCTCCGCGGATCTCCCGCTTATAAACAGCGGGCCTGTCAGTTTGTGACCGACGCAACAATTCGATGACTAGGCGAATCAGCGAGGAGTTGAGTGACATTTCTACGACGCCCGGGCCACTGAGCCACACCGACCGACGCACCCGTGGCGAAGCACGGGCAGACACCGCATCTGAAGCGACAAACAAGGTCGCGGATGCGGGTCGCACCAGCACCTCTTCGACCTCTACAGGGCGTCTTCACCCTCACGGCGACGCGCGTACTCAATGGCTCCGGGCGGGTGCCGTGGCCTTCGGGTTGGGCGTCGCCATCACGACGGGACACGGTGTCGCTTCCGCCGACTCCTCGGACGCCGGGTCCGAATCATCAGGCAGTTCGGCATCGTCGTCGGAGAGGTCGGGCCCCCGGTCCACTGAGTCGACGTCTCGATCGCAGAAGCGACACTCGCCGGCATCGGCCCGACAAGACGGAGCCGGCGATACTGATACTGACAGCCCCGCATCCTCGAGCAACACTAAATCTGGCACCAGGTCATCCCGAACTCTGACGCAGGAAAACGACTCCACGATTTCGGACCGCAAGGGCGGCAACGGCGAAGAGCGCGCCGACAGACCTGGTGGCTCCGCGGGCGACTCTGACACCGTCGCTGATGACCCCGACGACGAACAGGTCGACGCATCGAGCGACGCCGACACCGATGCCTCCACCCCCGTCGCCCCGGAGGCACCGGAAGCACCGGAAGCACCGGAGGCAAGCGACTCGTCAGATCCGACGAGTAACACCCCGGCGCGGAACGTGCGCCCAGTTCAGGCGCCTCGCAACCCCACCGAAACAGGTGCACGCCCGACCAACAGTCCCGCGCCGGTCGCACCGGTCGGACAGCTGGCCGGCGCTCTCTCACTAGCGGTCCGGGAAATCGACAGCATCCCGCCTGCCAATCCCGCCTCGCCGACGGTCGGTACCGGACTGTTCGTGCCGATCAACTCGCTGTTCGCCTTCGGCGGTCGCTGCGGCCTGATCTGCGACGGGGCCGACGGTACTGCTGCCCACGTCAACGGCGTCAGTGGTGGCTGGTTGGTGGGCAACGGTGGCGACGGCTGGTCGAGCACCCTGGCAGGGGTTGCCGGCGGCAACGGTGGCCACGGCGGGCTGCTGTCGGGCGATGGCGGTATCGGTGGCACCGGCGGCCTGGGCGCCGCCGGCGGCAGGGGCGGCAACGCCGGTCTGCTGGCCGGGCGGGGTGGAGATGGTGGCGCAGGCGGCGCCGGCGTGAATGGCCAAGTGGGTACGACCGGAGTCAACGGTGGTCGGGGCGGTGATGGAACCGCGGGCGGCAACGGTGGTGCCGGCGGTCACGGTGCGCTGCTGTTCGGTGTCGGCGGTACCGGCGGCGCCGGCGGTGCCGGAGGTATCGGTGGTGCCGGTGCCCACGGTGTGGACGCTGCTCTGAACAGTGAAGACAACGGCGGTCCCGGCGGTGAGGGCGGCGCCGGCGGTGCTGGCGGTATCGGTGGTGCCGGCGGACACGGTTCACTGTTGCTTGGCCGCGGTGGTGCCGGCGGCAACGGCGGCGCGGCAGGTCTCGGTGGTGCCGGCGGCTACGGGGGCACCGGGGGCGCAACCGTCATCACCTTGCCCGACGGGTCTATCGTCGACAGCGGTGCCGTCGGCGGTGCGGCCGGCCTCGGTGGCGCCGCCGGCCTGGCGGGCGCCGGGGGCAGAGGCGGTTCCGGTGGCCTGCTCGGCCGACCAGGGGCGGCCGGAGTCAGCGGCGCGACCGGCAGTACGGGCGGCGATGGCGACGCCGGCGGGGCGGGGGGCTTGGGGGGTCGGCTCCCATATTTTGATCTGGACAGCGCTACCCCGGAACAGCTGGCGCTGTACAACGAGATCCTGGCGATCGCCATCCCGACACAGGCAGCCACGGGCATCCAGCTCCTGGATGCAGATGGCCGGCTCATCGGTCCGCTCAATGCCTACATCTACAACGCGACAATCGGTACGGCACTGTTCGGGGTCGGCAATACCCTCGCATCGGCATCTCTATCCCCCTCTATCCGGGAGATCGCGATCCTGGCGTCAGGCGGGCTGTGGGGTTCTGAATACGAGCTCTATGCCCACAAGCTCGTGGCGGCCCTCTACGGAGTTCCCCAGGACGCGATTGAGTCGTTGGCGAACGGACAGACCCCGGTGGGGCTTACCGGAGAGGATCTGCTTGCCGCTCAGTTCGTACAAGAACTCACCTCGACCTACCGGGTCAGTGATGCGCTCTACGAGGCCGCGGTAGATGCGTTCGGGCTGACGGGTGTCGTCGACCTGGTCAACGTCACGGGCACCTACCTGGGAGTGTCGTTGCTGCTGAACGCACTTGAGCTACAGGGCCCAGAGTCGGCGGGGCCAGGTGTGCTGCCAACGCCCAACCCCCCGCCGTTCCCGGCGGACGGTCCCAACGGCCTGGGCGGTCGGTTGCCTCTGCTCGATCTGACCACCGCAACTCCCCAACAGGTGGCGCTGGCCGAGGCGATGCTGGCAGTCGCCGTTCCGACACAGGCGGCCACCGGCATCCAGCTCGTGAGCCCCGAGGGACAGCTCATCGGCCCGCTCAATGCGTACCTATACAACCCGACAATCGGCGAGGCGCTCTTCGGCGTCGGTAACTCCTTCGCATCGGCTTCCCTCACACCCCAGGTCAAGGAGATCGTGATCCTTTCGGTGGGCGGGCTCTGGGGCTCGGCGTACGAGGTCTATGCGCATGAGTTGGTGGCCGGCCTTTACAACGTTCCCCAGGACGCGATTGCGCTGCTGGCGAGCGGACAAGCGCCGATCGGCGCGGGTCTGACCGACAAAGAGCTGATCGCCGCCCAGTTCGTGCAAGAGCTCGTCTCGACCTATCGGGTCAACGATGAGCTGTACCACGCCGCCGAGGCGGCGTTCGGGCACGAGGGGCTGGTCGACATCATCAACCTCGCAGGCACGTACCTGGGTGCGTCGTTGGTACTGAACGCATTCGAGATTCCCGTTCCGCCCGACTCGACGACAACCAACAGCAACAGCTGATAAGCACCCACCACCAGCAGGTGCCCCCGCTCCATCCGACGAGGAGCGGGGGTTCCTCTGTGCTGTCAGGTGTAGCTGCGGACGAACACATCGACGCCATCGACGAGGATTTCATCGACGGCGTCCCACGCGCCGGTCTGCGTGGGATCCAGGGTGTCGAGTGCCAGCTGGAAGGTCAGCGCCACGAAGTGCTGGGCCGCGCGACGCGGGTTTTCGGTACGGATGACCCCCTCATCGGCGAACACCCGCATGCGCTGCTCGAAGAGCTCGCCGGGCGCGTTCCCGACGGACCGTGGATTCTGTTGTGACGGTGGACGACGGGTGGTCAGATTCCGGTAGTCGGCGTAATCCGAGGAAGGAAGCGCCTCCGTAGCGACGCGGCGAGCGAACGCCAGCAGCCCTGCACGCAGGTCACAGCCCACGGCCAACTCCTCTTCCAATGCAGCTTGGACGGCCACCGTGAGCGTCGCGGTGACACCCTCCAACACCGCGGCATGAATCCCTTCCTTGTCACCGAAATGGTCATACACCGTCCGCTTGGACACTCCGGCCCTCGCCGCAATGGCATCAACGCTCGTGAGCTCATAGCCGTCGCTGATGAAGAGTGCCCGGGCAGCCTCGAGAATCGCCAGGCGCTTCTGAAGCGAGCGTCCACGCCGACGTACTCCGGTGGCGGTCGTCATTCCCGCATCCTTTCGGCTCATCAATCAAAAGTGAAACCAAACTAGTCGGTGCAGTGTAGTTTGCTCCCCATGGGCAAGGACGCTCCCACCGGGGACACGGCGTGTCGGGTCCCACGGCAGCAGACCCTGTCCTCCGACGGCGCGGCATCGCGCCGCGATCCCATGCGACACACCCCTACGCCCGTGCCGGACGGTCCAGTCACCCCCGACGACGACAGCCGGTCGACCTCATCCGGGGACAAGGCCCGACGCGGGGCACTCGCGGACTTTCTTCGGGCACGTCGAGAGTCCTTGCAACCGGAGGACATCGGTATCCCCAGACGTGGCCGACGCCGCGTCAGAGGGCTACGCCGACATGAGGTTGCCGATGCTGCGGCGATGAGCGTCACCTGGTACACGTGGCTGGAGCAGGGCCGTGACATCCACGCCACCCCCCAAGTCATCGAGGCCCTGGCTCGCGCACTACAGCTGGACGACAGCGAGCACAGCTATCTCCGTCGTCTCGCCGGCGTCATCCCGAAAGCAATTCAACCCCGGCGGCCGCAGGTCGGCGACAGCCTCGTCAACCTCGTCGACAGCTTGTTGCCGAACCCTGCTCAACTCATGCTCCCCGCCACCGACTTGATCACCTGGAACCGTGCCTACGCCCGCATCTTCGTCGATCCATCGATATTGCCGGAAGAGGATCGTAATGCGTTGTGGATCCAGGCCATGTGTCCTGAGGTACGGCACCGCCTGGTCAACTGGGAAGGTGAAACCCAGATCGCCGTCGGGCGGTTTCGAGCCGAAGCTGCCAAGTATCCGGGTGATCCTCACTTCGGCCGCATCATCGGCAGGCTCACAAACGATAGTGACTTCTTCCGGGACATTTGGGGGCGCCATGAGGTACAGGGCTTCGAAGATCGTGTGAAGACGATCGAACACCCAGACGTCGGCGCTATCCGGGTCAGCGTCGTCAAGCTGCGACCGCTCGAGCACCCACACCTGATGTTGCTGGTCCACATGCTCGACGACGATGAATCGAGGGCACGCGCCAATCGGCTTCTTGCGCACTGAGTGCGCGGCTCAACTCGTTGTGGCGCAGTCAATTCGACACTGAGCCCCTGACCACCCCGACGTCGCGATGGCACCCTTTTCGGGTGCCTAGCCCTTGAGTTCGCGGAACATCTCGAGCTGCCACCTCACCGTGTCGGGCGTCCACGCGTCGAGGGTCACCTCCGAGCCGCCCCAGGAACCGAGCAGGTCGAAGGGTGCGACCTGCGTCGCGCCCGCGTCCACATAGGCCTGTACGACGTCTGTGACCTCGCTCGGGGTCCCGATCAGAAACGACCGCCGCACCATTTCATCTGGAATGCGTTGCAGCAAGAAGTCGACCTCAGCATGTGAGAGCCGCAGGGCGTCCCAGTGCAGCGAATAATCCCAACCGTCCGGGAAGACGGTATCGACGCCTTCGTCACGCCAAGACGCATGCGGAAAGCGACCCCACATGCTGGCCAACAGGCGCACGACCGGGCTTTGCAGGCCTGCTTCGATGACATCGGGGTCCTCATGCATCATCAGCAACGGCTGGATCCCGAAACCGAAGGCGTCAGGGTCTCGACCTGCGCGCTCGACGTCCTCCCGCACCGCGGTGACACGCTTGGCGTACGCCTCCGGGCTCGGTGCCGCGGCCGGAATCACCGTCATCCAACCGTCCGCATGGCTGGCCGCGAGTTCGATCAGCTTCGGACCGCCGCCAAGTGCCCAGAACTCGGGCCTGTGCGTGCGCTCGTGGCCGAGGAAAGCACGCTCGTACTTCCAGAAGTTCCCTTCGAAGTCGAACGGGGCATCAGATTCCCACAGCAGCTTGTAGAGCCGGAAATGATCCTCGATGCGGCCCAGACCTTCTGCACGGTCATAACCGAAGGGAACCGTGTTGTAACGCTCACCGACGCCGATCCAGCAGAGTGCCTTTCCTTCCGTCAGGCTCGCCAGGGTCAGACCCGCCCGAAACAGTTCAGCGGGTCCGCGTCGCAATGCGGGGATACCCCCGTACAGGACCCCGAGATTCGGATGGCGCGTGGCCATCACGCCCAACGCGATCCCGGGATCAAACCATGAACCGGCGTCTGGAGCGTCGCCCGGATTCTCCGGGCCGAACTGCGCGGGGACGAAACTCGCGGCGCCCAGTACGTCGGTCATCGCGACATAATCGACAACGCCTGACTCTTCCAGAATTCGCCCGATCCCCTCATCGATGCCCACCGGTGAGGATCGAAGGGGATTGACCATGAATACCGTCTCGATGGATCGCGCCACGTGGTGCCTCCGAGTCTCGCCGCTCATTGCGTTTGGCATCGTGGTCGTCGCGCGGCGAGAATGCCTCGGCCGCTACGCATCAGTCCACTCACCGGAGCCATGTGATCATGGACGACCCTCGACAAGATCGATTCAGCATCAAGGGCATCGAATCTTCAAGCTGGTGAATTTCAGATGATTGAGTGCTCTGGTTCGATGTCGCATTCGCCATCTGAAATCCGCCCGCTGGCGCAGTGTGAGTCGGAGCACCATTGTCGTTAATGTCCCTCTGCCCGCGGTTTTCAGTTCGGAGTCCGCCGACTATCCACCGGCGTAGGTGAATTCAACCACTGGCGGTCGGCGACGTTCGAGAACGGACTATCAGATATGCCTGATGCCACCTCGCCGGAGTCGGCGTACCGGGAGACAGCCAGAAGGCGACACCGCCTACAGATCAGCCTGGTAACGCTGGTGCTCGGCTACTACTTCGCCACAGTCACGTGTGTGAACTTCACATCAATTCTCGATGGGGCGGCTGTCGGGACAATCACCTGGGCGTACGTGGTGACGTACTCACAGTTTGTCGTCGCAGTCATCGTCACCATCGTCTACCGGAACCGGATCGGTGCGATCGAGCGCACATTCGCAGACAACAGCTCTGCATCACCCAGGCTCGACAGATGAGCTCCACCGGAATCGTGTTGTTCCTGAGTCTGATCGGGATCACCCTCGGTATCACGTTCTGGGCAGGCCGACGAAACAAGTCGGTCGACGACCACCTCGTGGCCGGCGGTCGCATCGGCGGGCGCCAGAACGGGTTGGCGATAGTCGGTGACGCTGTATCGGCGTCGACGTTCCTGGGGACGATCGGCGCCATCGCGCTGTCCGGGTTCAATTACGTGTTTCTCGCCGCGTTTGCACCGATCGCCTTTGTGTTGGCCATGCTGCTCGTGGCAGAGCCGTTACGAAACCTCGGTCGTTTCACACTCGCCGACGTTGCTGCCGTCCGGTTCGCGGGTCGACCAATCCGCACGGCACTGGCCACCGGCACCGCTTCAATCAGCGTGCTCTACATCGTGGCGCAGTATGTCGCTGGCGGCTTGCTGGTCAAGTTGTTGTTCGGGATCGACTACTGGGCCTCCATCCTGATCATCACCGTCTTGACTTCGCTGTATGCACTCGTCGGCGGCATGCTGGCAGCGACTTGGATTCAGATCGTGAAGGCGATCATGTTGCTGACATGTGTCAGTCTGCTTATTCTGTTGCTGCTGCCCAAGTTCGGCTGGAGCCTGCTGCAGGTATTCTCGTCGGCTTCCGAGATCGATGAAGGCGCGCTGGTCGAGCCGATCCGCAGCGGTGTCGTAGAAAGCATCGACCAGATCTCACTCTCGGTCGGCCTGATCTTCGGCGTGATCGGCCTTCCGCATGTCCTGATCCGCTATCTCACCGTCAAGGATGCACAGACCGCGCGCACTTCCGCCATCACCTGCGTGTGGGTCGTCAGTGCGCTACTGATGACCTTCCCCGTCATCGCCTATGCAGCCGCCGCACTTCTCGGCGCCGAGTCGATTCAGGAGCCCTCGGCCGCCGGGAATCTGGCAGTTCCGCTGCTGGCCAAGCTCCTCGGTGGCGATGCCTTACTGGCCTTCGTTTCCGCGGTAGCCGTATCGACGATCCTGGCCTCACTGGCCGGGATGGTGATCGCCACTACCGGAGCGGTCGCACACGACATCTACGGTCAAGTCATCAAGTCGGGCATCGCCTCGCCACACACCGAGCTACTGGTCGCCCGGCTCACCGTGCTGGCGACCGGCGCCATCGCTACAGCCATCGCGCTCACTGCGAGGGATCAAAACATCGCTGTCCTTGCATCTTTGGCGATTGCTCTCGCGGCATGCAGCAATTTCCCGGCGCTCATGTTCACGATCTACGCGCGGCGCGTCACTGCCGCCGGTCTGACCAGTGGACTCTTGGCCGGCCTGCTTTCCGCAGTCGTGATGATCGGGTTGAGTCCCACGGTGCACGGAGCTGGCGCACCGATACCCTTGGTCAATCCCGCGATCGTGGCTCTGCCCCTGGCCGTCGCGGCAGTCATCCTTGTATCGCGGTTGACCAGGCCGACGGGCCGCGCCGCCGAGCTCGCGGATGAAGCGTTCGAAGCGATGCGGTACCAGGCCGTCACCGGCTCGGCTCCCCGCCACCAGAGCGACATCCGCCCAGACCCCGAGCAACGTCGAGATGTCGAAGGCGCGGCCAAGTGAGCGCCCCCTTCTGGTTAGACCGTCGATCCAAGCGGTCAAACGTGAGTCCCCGATCGCCGCGCGAGCGCCTGCGCGTACAGCCGTCCCGCTCGGTACGACGAACGCACCAGTGGACCTGCCAGCACGCCGGGAAAGCCAAGTTCTTCAGCAAAAGCCGCGTGCTCGTCGAACTCTTCAGGGTCTACCCAGCGCTCCACGGGATGATGCCGAACGGATGGGCGCAGGTACTGGGTGATGGTCACGATCTCACAGCCGGCCGCGAACAGATCTCCCAATGCCATCCTTATTTCAGCCGGCGTCTCCCCCATCCCGAGGATCAGATTCGACTTCGTGGTCAACCCGAAGTCCCGCGCAGCCGTCAGTACGCCCAAGCTGCGCTCATAGCTGAACGCCGGGCGGATACGCCTGAAGATCCGCGGAACCGTTTCAAGGTTGTGCGCAAAGGCTTCTGGACGCGATTCGAAGACCTCGTCGAGCTGCTCGGGGATCGCGTTGAAGTCCGGCGCCAACAGCTCGACGCCGGTGTTCGGGTTCAGAGCCCTGATCGCGCGCACGGTCTCTGCGTACAGCCAGGCGCCGCCATCGGGTAGGTCATCACGGGCCACGCCGGTAACCGTGGAGTACCGCAGCCCCATTGCTGCGACACTTTCGGCGACACGACGCGGCTCGTCACGATCCAACTCAGCGGGCTTGCCGGTGTCGATCTGACAGAAGTCGCAGCGGCGGGTGCACTGTTCCCCGCCGATCAGAAATGTCGCCTCCCGGTCCTCCCAGCATTCATAGATGTTCGGGCATCCGGCCTCCTCGCACACAGTGTGCAGACCTTCACGTTGCACCAGGGACTTCAGCTCTGTGTACTCCGGGCCCGTCCGAGCGCGAACCTTGATCCACGATGGTTTCGACTCGATGGGCTTCTGGGCGTTGCGAACCTCTAGGCGAAGTAGTCTTCGGCCGCCGGGGTCGACCATCAACGGTCAGTTGATCGTAGCGATGGGTGCATTTTGTTTGACGCCTTCGTCTTCCGCGACCAACAGGGAGATGGTGCCCGCCTGCGACGCAACGATCTCCATGTCGGCCTTGTCGACCGCGACCTCGGCGATGAGGTCGCCCTCCTCAACGACGTCACCTTCGGCGACGAACCACGTGGATACCACCCCCTCGGCGTCAGGATCGTTCTCAGACATCGCGGGGAACAGGATTTCTGCCATGTGTCTCTTACTTCCTCAGCATTTCTGTGATGGCCGCGCGAATGCGCTCGGGTGTGGGCAGGACTGCCGTCTCCAACGGACGTGCATAAGGCAGCGAAACATCTGGAACAGCGACCCGCACGGGCGGGACTCGGAACAACGATGGGTCGCGCTCAGTGACCCGGGCGATGATTTCGCCTGATAGCCCGAAGGATTCATAGTCCTCGTCGACAACGATGAGCCGACCGGTTTTCGTGACCGACTCAATGATGGTCTCGGTGTCCAGGGGAACCACACTGCGAAGGTCAACAACTTCGCAGTCGATCCCTTGATCGGCGAGTTCATCGGCCACATCCAGCGCGTGGTGCACCGAAAGCGAGAGCGTCACGATGGAGACGTCGGCGCCGGAACGAACGACCTTGGCCTTGCCCAACTCGATCTCATAGGGCTCGCGCGGCACCGGTCCGATCGACCGACGTGACTTGGACATCCACGACAAGCCCATGATGCCCTTGTGGAACAGGTAGACCACCGGGTTGTCGTCCCTGATCGCGGCAGTCATCATGCCCTTGGCGTCTTCCGGTGAGCTGGGGACGACGACTTTCATTCCGGGCAGATGCGCGAAGGTGCCCCACAGACACTGTGAATGCTGTGCGCCGTCAGAATATCCTCCACCCACCCCGGCCATCAGAACGACTGGCACCTTGACATTCCCACCCGAGAGGAACGGGATCTTGGCCATGTGGTTGTAGATCTGGTCCATGCACACACCGAAGAAGTCGACGAACATGAGGTCGACAATCGGACGCATCCCTTCCACGGCGGCGCCGACTGCAGCGCCGATGAAGGCGGTCTCCGAAATCGGAGTGTCAATGATGCGGTCCGCGCCGTACTTCTCCAGCAGTCCGGTGGTCTCGTCCCACACCCCGCCGAATTTACCGATGTCCTCGCCCATCACGAAAACCGCCGGATCGTCGTCCATTTCTGCTGAAATCGCTTCGACGATGGCCTTGGAGACGGTCAGCTTCCGAGTGGCACGCGCCGTTGTTTCTGTACTGGTGGTCATGATCGACTTCCTGTGGGATTTGTCTGTGGTCTAAACGAACTGGTAATCGCGCGCCGTCGCGGGATCGGGCTGCGGAGACTGTTTTGCATACGCGATCGCACTTTCCACCCGATCAACCGCCCAGGACCTGGTCGCTGCGACCATTTCGTCGTCGAGTACCCCCGCATCACGCAACCGGCGCTCATAGTTCGGTACCGGATCCAGCGCTGCAAGCCCGTCGAGATCCGGCCGGTAGAGTTGCGGATCACCCTCGAAATGTCCCCACAGGCGGAGCGTCTCCACCTCGATCAGGGTTGGGCCACCGCCCGTTCGTGCACGGTCGATGGCTTCGCCGGCGACCTCGTAGACGGTCTCCACGTCATTGTCTTTGACCAGAACACCCGGAATCCCGTAGGCGACCGCGCGTTCGGCGTTGGACGCCACACACGTCGATTGAGCCTTCGCGACTGACACACCCCAACCGTTGTCCTCCACGACAAAGATCACCGGGAGGTTCCAGAGCGCCGCGAGGTTCAGCGACTCATGAAAGGCGCCTTGGTTTGCCGCACCTTCGCCGCACACCGCAACGGCCACTCGCCCAGTCCCCTGGCGTTTGAACACCATCCCCATTCCCACCGCAGTCGGCAATCCTTCGGCGATGATTCCGGAACACGAAAAGTGCGCATCCTGATCGAACAAGTGCATATGTCCGCCCCGACCCCTGCCGAGACCGTCGATGCGGCCGAAGATTTCGGCGGTCATCCTCTCCAGGTGCACGTCTTTGGCCAGTGCCCAGCCATGCGGACGGTGGGGACCTGTCACGGCGTCGTCCCGCCGTAGATACGGATAGAAGCCGGCAGGGACTGGTTCCTGGCCGGTCGAAAGGTGCATCTCACCCGGAATCTGCCCCTTGGCGATATCGAAGCTGGGCTTCTTATCCGCGTGGTATTCGCGGAGGATGGCCTCCTCGTAGACCCGGATCATGTACATCATCCGATAAAGCTCGATCTTCACGGCACTGTCCATAGCCACTCTCCTCAGCGTTGTCACCTCAGTACACCCTTGTGATGCACGGGACCCACTGCAACGACCGTTATTTCAGATACTCGAGTACTGCCGGCACGGTGGGTACGCACAGTCCGATTGCGCCTGTCAGGTATCAGTCCGGCGCTTCGCTGACACCGCTCGTTCTCGGTTTCACACCGGTTTTGCGCACCCTGACGTCACCCTGCACACGGGCCTGGCAGGCCAGCCGGACTACGCGCGTTCGACGCACCAGCGCGGGGACGAGCTCCAGGGTGTCCCGTTCGGCTGGGCCGGCTTCCGAGAGCCGTCGGCCACCGGAGAGCACTTCAACCCAACAGATGGAGCACGTGCCGTCTCCGCCGCACAGCGACGGCCAGCGGTAGCCGGCACGCAGGGCGGCCCCCATGATCGTTTCACCGTCATGGACCTCAAGCTCGATACCGCTCGGTTCAACGGTGATCGAATGCTTGTCGGCGAGCATCTCCTACTTCGAAAGGTACTCGGCCAACGCGCGGTGCAGATTGGCGACGTTCCCGTCAGGACGTCCCCACACGGGTCCGCGGTAGCCGATCGAGTGCACGCCGCGCTGCCATATCGGCAAGTTGGTGAAGTCTTGCATCATGACCGTGCCCCACAATTTGGTATCGCGCCAGTCCTGGTAGTACTCGCTTTCCAGCGGCGGCCTCTCCGCGCCGTCCGGTACCAACTTGAGGTAATAGACATCCAAGAGGGACTGCTCGTGGTTGAGCCCGTTGGGCCGAAATCTCAGGATCAGTGCGTTGCCGGCGTTGCAGGGAATGGAAAAGTTCGGGAAGACATTCCACAGTTCGCCGGCCAGCAGCTCAGAGTCGTCGTACCGGCTGAGGTCCACCCCCTCGGCGGCCGACTGCTGGCGTCGGATGCCCGCAAAGAACGAGCCCAGCGACACGTCGTCGGGCAACGCCTTGACGGTCTCCATCAACGAGCTCGCCATTTCGACATCTTGCTCGTTGTAGTAGTCGAATTCACCCAGGTCCGCGAGCAACGCCATCAGCACATCAGTGCGGTCGCTGCCGTCGTCCTCGAGCCGGGCGCTCGGTTTACCCATGTTTCCCGGCCGGATGCGATGCATCCCGTGGTCACCGTGCTGCGCATAGATCATGCCCGTGTCGTCGAGATATCTCAGGGCCTGCGGGTGGGTACCCACCGCGTGGTAAGTCTCGACGAACGCCTCATGGCACAGCTTCCAGTTTGCATCGATGACCGTGGTACGTATCCGGGTACACGTCATCTTGTCGATTCCGTAGTGTTCGACACGACTGCGCACCGGTCCGAGGAACTCGTCAAGCGAGGGCGCCTCGAGGTCCATGTTGATGAATACGAACCCTGCCCATACTGCAGCCTGGCACTCGGGCAGTCGCAGCGCTTCTGCTGAGATGGCGTCGGGGTCGAAATCCTGCGGATCGACGACCTCATTCAATGACCCGTCGAGATTCCAGCACCAGGCGTGGGAGCGACAGCGCAACTCTGCACAAGATCCCCGGCCTTCCTTCAGCCGCATGCCCCGGTGCTGGCACGCGTTGTGGAAAGCCTTGATCTCACCATCTTCGCTGCGCACCAGAAGAATCGACTGGTCGGCAATCGTGTACTCACAGTAGTCGCCGGGATTTTCAACCTCCTCCACCCGGCACGCGACCTGCCAGACGCGCGGCCAGAGTTTCTCGTTCTCCATCCGGGCGAACTCCGGCGAGATGTAACGGTCTCGTATCCCGAACTCCGGGCCGGTACTGCGGTAGCCGGTACTGGTCCTGGACTCTGCAGTCGAGGTCATCGAAACCACCCTTCTGGATCGATCGCCGATTCCCGTGTCTCACCGAGGCACTTCGATCAGCCATCCTTTTGACTAACTTGTTCGGTCGGATCGGCGGCCATCTCACTACGACCCAGTTCTCAGATGGCCACCAAAGTAACGGTCAATCGTGGAAACAACGGCCCTGCAGTGGATCAGTCAACTTCGGTTCCTTTTCGTAACAGAGGCGCCACCGGCCAGCCGCCGTCGGGACAACGCACACAATCCAACTTCGACTGCACGGTCCATAGATGTAGATCGACAGTCCACTCCGGACGCGCCCTCGTGCGTTCCCGTCCGCGAGCCGCGCGCTCTCAGGAAACGCCCAAGAGCTCAGCTGCCGTGCCACCGTAGAACTTCGCTTTCTGTTCTGACGTGATGTCGTCGAGCACTGCACCGAATGTCGTCAGCGGGTGCGCAAAGCCCTCGCTGTGCGGCCAGTCACTGCCGAACATGACGTTGTTCTCGAGTCCCGTCTCGGTGATGTAGCTGGCGATGGGCTCCATCGGATTGACGGTGCTGCGGAAGTGATCGAGCAGGTACTCGCTGGGCTGTCGTTTGAGGTCGACGGTATGCCGCCGCGCAACCGCCTCGTAACGATACGAGATATCCAGGCCGGGCCCGTTGATGACGTTGCCGGTACTGCCCGGGATACCTTCAGCACTCATCCCGATGAGCCCGTTGATCCAGCCTGCGGTGAGTTCAACCGTCGCGAACCTCAGATCCGGGAACCTGTCGAACACACCGTTGAGAATGAGATCTGCAGCAGCGACCTGGACCCCGAGATGGGAGAAGGTCATATCGAGGGCCGTGAACAACGGATCACCGGCGTCCACGAACCAGCCTTCGTCGAGGCAGCTCGCACGCACATCGGCATCCTGAATATGGAAGATCGGAACGATTCCGTTGTCTACGAACGCCTTCCATGCCCTGTCGTGGTCGGGGTGAGACATCCGGCGGCCGTCGACCAGACCGTACGAGACCAACGCAGCCTTGATTCCGTTGTTGCCCAGGTACGCGAGTTCCTGTTCGAGCCAGCCCAGATCGCCGCCCCTGAGGGTGACGTGGCCCGTCGGCTCCAGACGCCCGGCCCCCTCCTGCCGTACGGCTACCGCCCAGCGGTTCCAGGCAGTGAAGTTCGCGCGGATGATGTCCAGCCGGTTGTACACGTAGCGTCCCCATACGGCGCCGAAGTGCGGATACAGAATCGTCTTGTCGACACCGAGCTCGTCGAGCTGCTCGACCCGCGCCTTCGCGTTGGTGCAGGACATGGGCATGTCTGCGACGTAGTCGATCTCGGCAGGCTTCCGGTCTTTCCAATTCTGCCACGGGCCGAAGAATGATACGAAACCGTCTTCGGGGACTGTCTTTCCGTAGATCCACATCAGCTGGTTGGTGGTCCTCGAGTACAGCCACGGATAGCCCAGCTCATCGCGCGTGAGCTCCAGTGCGAGATGCCGTTTGTCGGGATCGCAATGATCCATCCACATCTCCGGGTACTCGAACAGATGCTGATCGAAGTCAAAGATCACGGTGGCCCTCCATTTTGTCTGTGCCGCACGGTGTATGGGGCTGATGTGTTGATCCCAAGGTAGTTCGACGTTCTCAGGTGCGACACGGCCTGAAATTCAGATGGCGCGAATCTCCACCGCACGGGCGATTCAGAATCCCATGCTGCGGCCGATGAGGTCCTTCATGATCTCGGTGGTCCCGCCGTAGATCGTCTGAACGCGGGTATCGACGAAGTCCTTGGCCACCTTGTATTCGTTCATGTACCCGTATCCGCCATGAAGCTGAAGGCATGCATCGACCACACGGTTCGCCAGCTCCGTGCACCACCACTTCGCTTTGGCCGCATCCACGGCTGTGCACTCGTTGTCCAATACGCCTCGCAGGCAACGGTCAACGTACTGTTCGGCGATATCGAGCTCGGTGTCCAGCTCCGCAAGGACAAACCTGTTGTGCTGGAAACTGCCGATGCTCTGCCCGAATGCGCTGCGATCCTTCACATACTGCAGTGTTTGGCGGAAGGTCTCTCGTGCGCCCGCGATCGCGGCGATCGCGATCGACAACCGTTCGGACGGCAGATTGGCCATGAGGTGATAGAAGCCCCGGTTCTGTTCACCGAGGAGATTGCTGCCGGGTACGTGAACATCGGTGAAGCTCAGCTCCGCGGTGTCCTGCGCGGGCTGGCCTACCTTGTCGAGCTTGCGGCCCCGCTCGAAGCCCTCCATGCCACGTTCCACCACCAGCAATGACAGGCCTTTGTGCCCGGCCGAGGGGTCGGTACGGGCGACCACGATGACGAGGTCACTGTTGATGCCGGCCGAGATGAATGTCTTTGATCCATTGAGGATCCAGTCGTCGCCTGAGCGCACGGCGCTGGTGCGAATGCCCGCCAGGTCACTGCCGGCGCCCGGCTCACTCATTGCGATGGCGCCGATCAGTTCACCGGAGACGAAGCCGGGCAGCCAGCGTTGCTTCTGTTCAGCGGTGGCCAGATCCTTGAAGTACGGTCCGACGATGTCGTTGTGGACACTCAACGCGGGCGTGAGGAAGCCGAACTTGGCGAGTTCCTCGACCACCACGGCATTGAACCGGAAGTCATCGGATCCGCCTCCCCCGTACTCCTCGGGCATGTTGAATCCGATCAGGCCGTAGTTCGCAGCGGCGACGTACGCAGCCCGGTCGACGATCTTGTTTCGCTCCCACTTCTCGGCGTTCGGCGCGACCTCCCGCGCGATGAAGTGGGCGGCGGTTTGCCGCAACTGCTCATGTTCGACGTCGAAGATCAACCGCTTCATTGTTCTAGCTCTCTCTCCGGTACGCCACGGGGACGACGGACTCTCCATGAGTTGTTCAACACTGATTGCAGGCAGAGACGACACCCCGGTGGTGAGCGTCGTCTGCCGGGCTCGGCATCACTGCATGCCTGACGAACCGCCTTCAGCGAGCCGGTAGTTCTCGAACTGGGCCCGAAGGGTCTTCTTGCTGAACTTTCCGACACTTGTCTTGGGTACGGCATCGATGAACTCGACGGCCTCGGGCAACCACCACTTGGCCACCCTTGGTTCCAGGTGCTCTATGACCTCTTCGGCGGTCAACGATTCTCCTGCTTTCACCACGACGCACGCCAGGGGGCGCTCGACCCATCGTTCATGCGGGATGGCGATTACCGCAGCTTCAGAAACTTTGGGATGCGCCATGATTTCGTTTTCGAGGTGCACTGAGCTGATCCACTCACCGCCGGACTTCACAAGATCTTTCGTCCGGTCGACCAGCAACACGGACCCGTACTCGTCGCACACCGCGACATCTCCAGTACGAAGCCAGCCGTCGTCGGTGAAGGACGTCTCGTGGTCGGTCGACTCGTAGTACGCGCTGGCGATCCACGGTCCCGCAGCCTGTACTTCCCCGGTGCTGCTGTTGTCCCACGGAACCTCCGCCCCGGTTGCCGGATCGCAGACGCGTAGTTGGACGAGCGGTACCGGTGGCCCCTGACGTGCCTGGACGCGCAACCGCTCATCCTCGCTCAGGCCTTCATGGTGGGTTCGCGGTGTGCACAGCGTGGCCACCGGGCTGGTTTCGGTCATCCCCCAGATCTGGGTGATCGGCACCCCGATCGCCCGTAGATACCGCTGCGAGAGCGCCGTCGGAACGGCGGAACCGCCGCTGAGAATGATGCGCAAACCAGACAGATCGTAGTCACCCAGCAATGGTGCGATGCCCATCCATATCGTCGGCACGCCGGCGGTAACGGTGACTTTGTGGTCGGCCAGCAGAGTCACGAGCGCCTTGGGCGTCATATTCGGCCCGGGCAGTACGAGGCCGGACCCAGTGAGCAGTGCTGCGTAGGGCAGGCCCCACGAATTCACATGGAACATCGGAACGATTGGCATCACTACATCACGTTCGGACAACCCAAGCACATCAGCGGCGAGTGTGGCCAGTGCCTGCAGCACGGTGGACCGGTGCGAGTAGACGACCCCCTTCGGATTACCTGTCGTTCCGGAGGTGTAACACATCGCTGCGGCGGTGTTTTCGTCCCGGACGTCGAACTCGCCCTCATAGGGTTCGTTGTCCGACAGCAGCTGTTCGTACCGCAGTACCCGGGAATCGTCGGGGACGCTGTCAGCGGACCCGTCGTCGATGACCACGAAGTACTTCACCGTCGACAGCTTCTCTGCCAGCGGCCATAACACCGGGAGCAGAGAACGATCGACGAACATGATCTCGTCCCGGGCATGGTTCACGACGAAGACGATCTGCTCGGTGAACAAGCGGATGTTCACCGTGTGCAGAACCCGGCCGGTGCACGGGGCTGCGAAGTACAGGGCCAGATGCTGTTCGGTGTTCCAGCAGAAGGTTCCCACCCGTGCGTCATCACCGATACCCAGTGCATCGAGGGCGGTCGCGAGCCGCCGGACCTGTCCACACACATCGGCGATGGTGGATGTCGACACCGTGTCTCCGGCCGTGGCCGTGACGACGGGCTTGTGTCCGAAGTATCGCTCGGCGCGATGAAATATGTTTGGTAACACCAGCGCACGATTCTGCATCAGTCCAAGCACGGCGTGTCCTTCCATTTTCCAAAGGAACGGGACCT
Source organism: Mycolicibacterium austroafricanum (assembly GCF_902705885.1). Lineage (GTDB taxonomy): Bacteria > Actinomycetota > Actinomycetes > Mycobacteriales > Mycobacteriaceae > Mycobacterium > Mycobacterium vanbaalenii_A. The sequence goes on from NZ_CACSIP010000010.1 coordinate 25,467, forward strand.
TCGGGTATCAGCCTGGTACCGCAATGGATTTCGTCTCGAGGAATTCGGCAAACCCGTCTGCACCGAGCTCACGACCAAGTCCGCTCTGCTTGTAACCACCGAAGGGTGTGTCGGCGGCCAGCCAGACAGCACCGTTGATACCCACGGTGCCGGTACGCAGTCTCCGTGCGACGGACAGGGCTCGACCAGTGTCCGGGCTGTGCACGGCTGCCGACAGTCCGAACACACTGTTGTTGGCGATCCGGACTGCGTCCTCGTCGTTGTCGTAGGGGATCACCACAAGAACGGGACCGAAGATCTCTTCCTGGGCGATGACAGCGTCGGGGCTGACGTCGGCGAAGAGCGTCGGCTCGACGTAGAACCCCACCGGCATGTAACCTGGCCTGCCGCCCCCGACGACCAGCCGAGCTTCCTGCTTGCCTTTGTCGATGAGGCTCAGGATCCTGTCACGTTGCGTGGCGTTCATCACCGGTCCTACGATCACGTCCGGGTCAGAAGGATCGCCGCAGCGCAGCGACTCGAAAGCGGCTTGGGTGATGGCCAGACCCTCGTCGTACCTGCTGCGCGGCAACAGAAGTCGGGTGGTCAAAGCACACCCCTGACCTGCATGTGCGCAGACTCCGGCGATCTGTGCGGCCAACGACGGCAGGTCGGCGTCGTCCAGGATGATGTTCGCGGATTTGCCTCCCAGTTCAAGGCACACCCGGGTGACATTGTCGGCTGCGGCGGCCATGATGCGCTTTCCGACACCGGTCGACCCGGTGAAGGTGATCATGTCGACCCTCGGATCCTGCACCAGGACTTCCCCGAGTCGCGGAGCAGCACCCGTCACCACGTTGACGACACCGGCCGGTATATCCGTTCGCTCAGCGATGATGCGCCCCAGTGCCGTACCACTCCAGGGCGTGTCGGGGGCCGGTTTGAGGATGGCCGTGCATCCGGCCGCCAGTGCCGCCGCGAGTTTGAACACATTCAACGGCAGTGGATAGTTCCACGGCGTGATCGCCGCGACGACACCGATGGGCTCCCGAAGGACCGTGCGTTGAGATGTCACGCCAGCCAGCGTGGCGCGCGACGACATCTGTACTTCATAGGGATAGCTGGTCGCCAGGTCCGCCCAGTAGGAGACCGCATCGAGGATGGTGTCGAGCCAGATCGAATGGGTCAGCGCGACCGGAACGCCGGCTTCCTGCACCAGGATCTGTCGCAAGTTCTCCTGTTCGGCATACAACCCGTCCCTGAGCTGCCGGAGACAATGGGCGCGGAACTGATGATCCTGTGACCACGTGGTGTTGTCAAAGGTATGCCGCGCTGCCGCGATCGCAGCGTCTGCATCCTCCCGACCGGCGTCCGGCGCAACCCCGATGCTCTCTTCGGTCGCGGGATTGACATTCGGGAAGGTTCGCCCGTCGGCTGCCTCACGCAGCACACCGTTGATCAACAGATGCGCCATGGGCATCCTCCATCCTCCTTGCGTGCGCGGGTGTTTCGATCCGTACGGCGAGTCCGGTCACGCACGGTGATGTCGTCAGCAACCGACGACATCACCGTGGGCGGCCACATCAGGACTCGCTCGTGACTATTTCTTGCCGGTGAAATAGGCCTCCACGTCGGGCAGCTCCGAAAGTCCCGCCAGAAGGCCGCGTGGGTCGAAGTAGTCGGTCCACCTGGCGATCTTGCCGTCGCGCACCTCGAACACCCCGACCACCTGCACTGTCAGGATCTCCTCACCCGCTTGAGTACGTCCGACGTCGACGCGTTCGGTGAACACCACGCCGTCAGGTCCCTCGGCAAGGTGGAACACCTCCGCGGTAAGTACGTAGTCGCCGAACACCTCGCCACTCATCTCGTGTTTGGACACGATGTCCTCGATCCCCACGCAGGGCGGAAAACCCGAGTTTCCCCACACCGCGTCATCGGTCATCGACGCCCGCAGGTGTGCGGGTACCTTGGACAGCGGCTGTTCCATGCCTTTGAGGAAAGCGCGGACGACGGCCTCATTGCTCATGTCATCTACTCCATTATCAGGGTGTTGGTTGCGGACGGATTCGACCACGCTGGAAGTTGCGACTCTGCGCCTCTACTACTGAGTTGGGGCGAGATACGCAGAGCTGTCTGGCATTTCAACATCAACCTGGTCGCCACCAGTTTGTGTCTGCCGGAGTGGCGACGTAAGGGGCGTTAGTTCAAATGGTGCGTTGCATCACTGCTTCACCGGATATGGATCCATCGTCGGGTATCCAGTTCACAAGTGTGACGTCCTCTGACGGCGTCACGAAATGCGCCCGCATTCGAGTACCAACTCTCAGGTCCGGACGTCCTGCAATGTAGCCCCCGAGGCGGACTCCCGGGGCTGCGTCGAGCTCGACCAGGACGAACGTGTACGGCACCGGGAAAGCGGCGTGCACCTGATGTTCGGCCACGGTCCAGGACACCAATCGAGCCCACGGTGCAACCACCTTCCATTCGGTCGCCCACGACCGACACGAATGACAGTACGACCGCGGCAGGTGCAGTACAACACCACAATTGGCGCAGGCACAGACGGCCACCTCACCTCGTTGTGCGGCGAGCCAGAATCCTGCCGTGTCCGGGTCATTGGTCACCGGCAACGGTGCCATGCTGCTCACGGGATCAGGTGAGCTGTTCGAGCTTGGTGATGTCCATGTTGAACAGTGAGGCGGCGCTCCGCCACAGGATCTTCTCCTTGGTCACGTCGCTGACGCTCTTCAGCCCCACCTCGATGGAGTGCTCGATCTCGGACTTGTCCAAGCATGTTTGGTGCGGATAGTCGGTCTCGAACATCAGGTTGTCCTCGCCGATGGCATCGATATGCCACGACTGGAGATCCTCGTACCAGTAGTTCGCATAGATCTGGCGGCGGAAGTAGTCGCTGGGCAGCATTCCGTCCTTGTGGAACTCCGGGCGCTCGAGCCACGGTTCGTACTTCTTGAAGTGGAAGTCCAAGGACTCCAGCAGAAACGGAATCCAACCGATCGCACTTTCCACCGAGACGAACCGCAGCTTCGGGTACCGCGCCGGTACACCCGACATCAGCAGATCCGCCAGCGTGATACCGCTCTCCAGGAAGAAGGACGTCGTGAGGCGGGCAAGGGTAGCGCGCCACCCCTCTACCCTGGTGCGCTCGTCGTTCATATGCGTGCCCAGATCCCCACCACCGACGTGGAAGCTGATGGACAGTCCAGAAGCCTCCGCGGCAGCCCACATCGGATCCCAGTGCCGGTCAGCCAGCAGGGGTTGCCCGTGCTGGTGCGGCTTACCCGTCGACACGAGTCCCTTGTGGCCGGCAGCGGCGCAACGTTCGATCTCGGCGACTGCGGCGTTCACGTCCCAGTAGGGAATCAGCGCCAGGGGAAGAAGGCGATCCGGGGCAACGGAGCTCCAGTCCAGCAGGAAGTCGTTATATGCCTGCAACGCGGCTGTTTGGAAATCGAGGGCGTCCGGACCGGCCGCGGCGAAGATGTTCGGCCCGACGAACCCGAGGTTGGGGAACAATGCGGCCGCCTGAATTCCGTAGTCGTCCATGACCTGCAACCGCGCCTTGGCATCGAATGCCGAAGGGTGCATAGAGGAGAACCGATCGGCGTAATCGGGGAACCTCGGCGACCGCATCGGCTTGCCATCCTCACCCGGCACCATGATGCAGGTGCCCACGGTGAACACGGGCTGATCGTTCATGCACCAGAACTCGCCCTTGCGCTCTTCGATCCACTTGACCTGTGGCACAAGGTTGCCCCAGCGCTTCTTGGACATCCTGCTGGTCCAGAGATCGGGTGGCTCGGTAATGTGGGTGTCAGTATCGATAATCAACGTCGAAGCAGCCATATTTCCTCCAGTTGAACCGTGTAGTCGGCGAGATGTGGTCGATACTCGAAGGATTCCCTGTGAGGGCTCATCCCGGCAATGGGTTCGTCTTCAGATGGTGAGCTTCTCGGCCGGAGTGCGCGATCACGTGCCGACGACAAAGGCCGCCACGGTGGTCGCGGATCCACCGATGTTGAGCAGCCCTGCTTTTCGGGCGTTGGGTACCTGATACTCCCCGGCCGTTCCCGTGACCTGCCGGGCACCGTCGAGCAACATTCGTACTCCGGTGGCGCCGACTGGATGGCCGAGTCCGAGCAGACCGCCGCTGGGGTTGATCGGCAGACCTCCGTCATGATCGACGACGCCGTCCTCGATGGCCTGCCACGACTTGCCCGGAGGCGTGATGCCGAAGTGGTCGATCGCGGCGTACTCCGACACCGAGAAGCAGTCATGGGTCTCCACCAGGTCCAGCTCTGTCGGGCCGCTGCAGCCGGCTCGGTCGTAGGCGTCCAGGATCGCCCGACGAAGGTGTGGGAACACGTACTCGTCCTCCGCGCTCGCGGCGAACTTGTCTTCCAGAAGCATGGTCCCCGTGCGGTGCCCCCACCCCAGGATGCGTGGCACGCTGTCCAGCGAAACCTTGTGATGCCGTGCCCAACTCGCGGCGTAACGTCGTGACGCAAGGATCACCGCCGCCGAACCGTCGGTGATGCGACTGCAGTCCTGACGACGTAACCACCCGGCCACAACCGGGTTCTGGATATCGTCTTCATAGAATGACTCACTGGTCAGCTGCCAGTCCCTGGTCTGAGCGCGCGGATTCCGACGCGCATTGGAGATGTTGATCTCAGCAATGCGGCCCAGGTGCCGGTGGTCGATGCCGTAACGGCGCTCATACTCATCCGCGATACGGCCAAACATGACCGGCCATGGGTACGGCTCGTCGATTACCTCACGGCCCGCCCACGCTGCACAGCCCAGCCTGCGTCCGGCCTCCTGTCCACCGATGTTGCGAAGCACTTCCACGCCGACAACCAAAGCGGCGTCGTATCGTCCGCTCTCGATATCGGCCATCGCGGCCAAGGCGGCCATGCTGCCCGATGCGCAGGCGGCTTCGTGACGCGACGCGGGCTTGCCGGCAAGGCGCGGGTCGACCGCGGCGACGAGGCCGCCGAGTTGGCCCTGCCCATTGAAGATCTCTCCGGCGAAGTTGCCGACGTGAATCACATCGACGTTGTCCGCCTCCATCCGGGCGTCGTCGAGCGCTCCGACCACTGCGGATTCGATGAGCGGGAAGATGTCGCCCGCGGGCGCCTTCTCTGCAAAATCGGATTGCCAGCCGCCCAGTATGTAGGTCGCCTCCGTCATGGTGTTCTCCTCAGCGGGTGATCCGAAATTGTTGGGGTAGCACCGTGCTGTCACTCACGGCGAAGGATGAGGGCACTGCTTCCGGGGCCCGGCATGCCGGAGGTGACCAGGCAGGTCTGCGCACCGGCGACTGTCGCCGTCGATTCTCCGCGCAGCTGGCGTACGCCCTCGACAATGTGACTGAGCCCGTGGATATACCCGTCCGCCAGGTTGCCTCCCGAGGTGTTGATCGGTAGCGACCCGTCGAGATCCAGGGCGCCGCTGGCCGCAAAGGGCCCGCCTTCGCCGCGCTTACAGAATCCGTAGTCTTCGAGCTGCATCAGAACGGTGATGGTGAAGCAGTCATAGATCTGCGCTACATCGATATCCTCCGGCCCCAGCCCCGCGAGGCGGTAAAGCCGTCGGGCCAGTGCGCTACTGCTGTTAGTGAGCGGTCCCGTCAGCAGGTTGCCCCACAGTCCGCCTTGGCGAGGAACGGCTTCGTCGCCCTGAGCCACAGCACGGATCAGGATGGCTGGCTTGTCGGTGTCGTGAGCTCGCTCGACTGACGACACGACCACTGCCGCCGCCCCATCTGTTTCCAGGCAGAAGTCATAACGCCGCAACGGATCTGCAATCATTCGGGAGTCGAGATACTTCTCCATCGTCAGCGGATTGCCGTACCGCTGCGCTGTCGGATTCTCGTTGGCTCGGCTGTGGCAGGTCACGGCGATATGCCCGAGTTGCTCACTTGTGGTGTGGTAATCGGCCATATGCTTGCGCGCGAAAAGCGCATATGCCATGCCCGGAGATTGCAGGCCGTAGGGCGAGAGGAACTCGAGGTAGCTGCCGGCGCCGCCGACCGTCCGCCCGCTGGTCCAGTCTCGCCCGAATCTCCGGCCGGATCTGCCGTTGAGTGCCCGAAAGACCAGGATGTTCTTAGCCTGGCCTGACAGGACTGCGCTGACTGCCAGGCCGACCATGCCGCACGGCGCAGCCCCCGCCCAGCTTCCCGCCGCCCAGAAGTTGACGTTCGACAACCCCAGCGTCGCAGCGAGATCGGCGTGCAGCACCTCGTCCATCTCGCATCGCACGATGCCGTCGACCTCGGCCGGCTGCAGGCCTGCATCGGTGATTGCCTGACTGGCGGCCTGTGCGGCGAGGGTCAGCGTCGAACGTCCGGAGTTGAAGCTGAAATCGGTAGTCCCGACGCCGATGATGGCGCAACGATCTCGGTTCATCTCTCGTGAGGAGGTCAGTACCGTGACTTGATTCGCGGTCATCGACGTTCCCATGACACGGCGCTCTGTTCGCGGTCCCAGGTGGCCGGCGTACAGCCTTGCTCGCGGAGCAGGTACTTGTGGATCCGCCCCAGCGGGCTCACCGGTAGCTCCGTCCGGAACTCGATGTAGCGCGGCAAGGCGAAATAGGGCATTCGGTCCTTCGACCATTCGAACAGCTCGGTCGGTGCCAGCGCGGATTGCGGGTGCAGCACCGCCGTGACCTTCACATCGTCCTCGGTGACTTCGGACGCGACCGCATGTACCGCGACCTGGGCGATATCCGGGTGCCCCATATACGTGTTCTCCAGCTCCTGGCTGGAGATGTTCTCACCACGGCGCCTCATATAGTCGTTCTTGCGATCGGCGAAATAGAAATGCCCCGCGGCATCGACTCTGCCGAGGTCTCCGGTGTGGAACCACAGGTTCCGCGTCGCCTCCACTGTTGCTTCCGGTCGACGCCAATAGCCCTGGAACATCACGTTGTTCCGGCGCGGCCGACAGATGACCTCGCCCACATCGCCGACGGGAACATCGTTGTCCTGGTCATCGACGATCCGAACTTCGAGATCGTCGGAGTTGAACTTGCCGGCAGATTCCGCTGGTGCCGATTCCTCGGGTGCTTGCAGGGTGATCGGAAAAACTTCCGTCATCCCGTACCCCTTGGCTCCGGGTGTCTTCACACCGAATCGTTGGCGCCACACCTGTTGTAGCGGCTCAGGGAATGGCACGGCGTGCACCATCCTGATCTGTCCGTAACAACGCTTCATCTCGGGCGTATCGGGGCCCTGGGCGACAATCGCCGGAAGTCCGCCGATGAGGTTGACGACGCGCGCTCCGGTTCGCTCGATCTCCGGCCAGAAACCGGATGCCGAGAAGCGCTGTGCGAGCGCAGCGGTGCCCCCGAGCATCATGGTTCCGATCAACGTCATGGACAGCACGTTGAGATGGAACATCGGCAATGGACTCCAGTTGAGTTCGTCTGGCTGCCGTTGCGTCTGCACGAGTCCGCACCGGGCGATGTTCATCGCGTAACCATGGCTGATCATGCAGCCCTTGGACGGACCCGTCGTGCCGCCCGTGTACGTCAGGCACATCAGGTCATCCGCTTCGGCGGCGACCGGAGCGGGTGCCGTCCTGTTCCGGTAGTCGTCGAGCTGCTCGATCCGGATCCGGCTCGGGCCATCGAATCGTTCTGTCCCCCTGTGCAGGACGATTTCGACATGAGACAGTCGGTCATCGATCGCTACCAGCCGTTCCACCAAATCGGGTTCGGCTATCACCACGGCCGCCCCGGTATCGGTGACAACGTGACGAAGGAACTCGCCGCGCAGGGCTGTGTTGGTGCCCACCCATACCGCACCGAGCATATTGGCGCCAATCCACGACGCGACCGCATCGATGTGGGTGTCCTGCAAGCTGACCACTGTCTGCCCCTTGCGCACACCGAGGGCGTTCAAAGCTCCCGCAAGGTCCCGCGCACGCTCCCAGACATCTGCATAGGTGTGCACCTCCCCGGCAAAATCCAGGAACGTGGCGTCCGGATGCTTCTCGACACAGCTGGCAAGCAGCTCCACGACGCCGCACTCAGTCCCGGCCATCTTGTCCCACATCGGTCTGTGCTTCCACCCTCTACTCGTTGTCCCGTTCCGGCGCAACCGTTACCACCGCCGCTCTGTATCAAGTGAATACAGCGCCCACGGCAACAACAAGCGAGTGCATTTCAGATAGCCACCGGCCGATGTGCACGCTGATGCGGAGGGGTCTGATCGATTCGGTGAGACGCCGCGCGACCGCTACTTCCGTGAGCCGGTGTCTGCCGCGCTGGCCGACGCGATACCGATGGCGTCCGATATCCGTGCCGCTGTCTGGGAGACGGTAGCTTCCGTCTGCTCCCTGACTCGTGGAGTTCGGCTCGACGGGAAGGCTGCCCCCAACGCCATCAGCCTTTCTCCCCCGATTAAAGACACTGCGACACAAGATATCCCGTATGCGAACTCTTGGTCGCTGCGCGCGACCTCATTATCAGCCATCTCATGTTCTAGCCTCGCGGCTGTCGTGACCGTGTGGGTGGTGCGGGCTTCGAACGGGTGCTTCGCCACGTAGGCGGCTCGTTGCGGCGTCGACATCCGGCGCAGGATGTCCTTGCCGACGGCAGTGGCATGTCCGGGGATCGTCATGCCTCGCCAACATTCGAATCTCGGTGTGGAGGCGTGCGTGACGAACTGGGTCACCACGATGTCGCCGTCGCATAGTTCACCGATGCTGACAGTGACGCGTGCCTCGGCGGCGAGGGCGGCGATGCCCTCTCGGATCAATCGCAGACTCCTTGCCCGGAACTCCAGTTGATTGACGGAAGCCATCTGATAGCCCAGCGAGTAGCGCCCGTCGGCCAGTCGGCGCAGGTAGCCCTCATGGACCAGAGTGCGGACGAGGTGGTACGTCGTTGGCAGCACGATGCCGGTTCGGTTGCTCAGTTCACGTGCGGTCAACGGTCCCCACCGGGTGACCGCCTCCACCAGCCTCATCCCCCGCTGAAGACTCTGAATCAGGGTCGGCGATGCGACCGACTCGGTGTGCATGCCGCTAGTTCAACCCGGCGAGACATTGCAGCTCCCGCGTGTCGGGCGCGAGAGCGGCCGCTGCGCGGCAACTCTTACCGAGAACGTATGAACCGTCATCCAGTCGTACGAGGTAGTCGTCGTGGACGAGGGTGCGCAGCAGGTGATAGGCGGTGGGCAGCGGCAACTTCACCGCCCGGGCGACGAGCTTGGCATGGATGGGGCCCTCCGCAGCGACAACATTGATGATCTGCAGGCCGCGCTGCAACGACCTGACCAGCGTCTTCTCAGGGGAAGCCATCGGTGAAACTCCTACTGGGCTACATGTAACAGCTACTTACATGTGGATAGTAAGTGACATTTACATGTGATGCAAGACACCTGGCGGCCCAGGGCTCGGCGACTTGCAGTAGCAATGTTAAAACCCTTAACATCTGAAGAGTGGCCAGTCAGGAATCCGTGAGATCGGGTGCGCTCAAGCGGCGCTCATACCACCATGGGAACCTGCGCGACGCCCTGGTCGAGGTGTCGGTCGAGCTCATCGCACGAGATGGCGTCGCGACGTTCTCGATCGCCGAGGCATGTCGGCGACTCGAGGTCAGTCCCGGCGCCCCCTATCGCCACTTCACCGATCGCGAGGATTTACTGACTGCGATCGCGATCAGATCCTGCGAGGTTCTCGCTGCGCACATCGCCAGGGTCGTCGACGGTGAAACCGATCCCACCGAACGTCTCGTCCGCGCGGCACGGGCCTACGTCGAGTTCGCGGCGATGAACCCCGCATTGTTCGAAGTTCTCTACACCAAGGACGTGTTCGTTGGTGGCAACGCCAAGCTGACCGAACCGGTCCGTCCCCTCGTCGAAGCATTTCTCATTCCTGCATCCGAGATCCCCGGCGTAACCGGCACACATGCCAGCAACCTCGCGGTCGCCGCCGCCGCCGTAGCGCATGGCTACGCAGCGTTCCTGCCAGGTGGCACATTCAGCGACTCCCCCGATGCACTCGCCATCGCCGCAGACGACGCGGCTTGTGCTACCCGTGCACTGGTCATGGGTCGGGCCGCCCTCACTGGCAGACCCGGCGAATCCACGGTCGCGCTCGCAGGTCTGCCGGTACAGACGTGGATCGACATCGTCTCAGAAACCGAAAGGTGAGCATCCACACGATGACGTCCGACACCTTGGATGCCGAGCCGGCTGTAGGACTGGCACCCGATCAGATTTTCGACCTCAGCGGGCGTACCGCGCTGGTGACAGGCGCGTCCAGCGGTCTGGGCGTCCAGTTCGCCCTCACTCTGCAGGCAGCAGGCGCAAAAGTAGTCGTCGCTGCGCGCCGCATGGATCGGCTCGAGTCCCTGTGTGCCACTCATCCCGAATTGGTCGCCATGCCCTGCGATATCGCCGATCTCGATTCAGCAGAAGCCGTACACCGGGCGATCGAGGAGCGGGTCGGCCCGATCGACATCCTGGTGAACAACGCCGGTACCAGTATCCCCGCAAGGGCCGAGGACGAGGACCTGTCCGACTTCCGATACGTCATGGACGTCAACCTCGTCGGCGCGTTCCGGCTGACGCAGCTCGTAGGACGACGGATGATCGAGCGCGGCGGCGGCAACATCATCAATGTGGCCTCCATCCTCGGACTCGTTGCCGCAGCACCGAACCGGCAGGCCGCATATTGCGCCTCCAAGGGCGGGCTGATCAACCTGACCCGGGAACTGGCGGTCCAATGGGCCCGGCACGGGATCCGTGTCAACGCGTTGGCGCCCGGCTTCTTCCCCAGTGAAGCGACCGCCGAACTGCTGGATGACGACGCCGGTAGCTCCTACATTCGCCGCAACACACCGATGGCACGGGCCGGACGCGACGGCGAACTCTCCGGAGCACTGCTCCTGCTCGCTAGCGATGCCGGGTCCTTCATCACCGGTCAGGTCTTGGCTGTCGATGGCGGTTGGACTGCGCGCTAGTAGTGCTTCGGACCGGTTTCGTTTCAGTCACCGGACAGTGTGCAGCTGAACACAATTCGCCATTGACACCGAAACTTTCTGCGACAACGCAACTCGCCATATGAAGTATGGCCACTTGAACGCGGGAGCAATACCCGGTGAAATGAGAGCAGCGGCGAAATCACAATACCGATGCACTAGGAGAGTCACATGCACAATAGTCCCGTGTGGCGGAACTGGCCGCGACGGATGCATTTCCCACAATGGCCGCTCGCGCAGAACCGGCTGGCATGGATCCGCGGGCATCAACGAGTGCCCAAGGAGTTCCGGGTCGGATCTGCTGAGGCGAATGGCGCGATCGAACCGAAGCAATGCGCGCTCGTGGCCATTGATCTCGAGCCAGAAGTTACAGGCACCCTTGATCATTCAGATTCACTGATCTTCAGTGTGAACTCCGCGATCGGGACGTTCCGCCGCCATGGCGGCCATATCTGCTTCGTCCGAACAGCATTCGACGATCTGGATTATCGCTTCGTACCGTCGACAAGCCGGGAATTCTCCGAGGTAGCTCGTGAACGCCGTTTTCAGAACGGCGCTCTGGCGACGGGACTGCACCCGGGTCTGGCAACCGATCCCGAGGACACCGTCGTGCGGAAGACCCGCCTGAGCGCGTTCTCCACGACGGACCTCGATGAGCGATTGACGAACCTCGGCATCACCACGCTCATTCTGGCCGGTGCCCACACCAGCGGTGCCATCCTCTCGACCGTTCGCGAGGCCGCTGACCGCGACTACCGGGTGCTGGTGCTGTCCGATGGCGTCCTCGACCATGACCGGGACCTACACCACCTCATCCTCGACCGTATCCTGCCGAGTCAAGCCGAGATCGTCACCGCCAGCGATCTGCACTCCCGCCTCGCGAGCAGTCCCCTCTACAACGGGACCGGCTCACGTTCCGGCAACTGACCACGACAAATCAGCGGGACTGACCATGGATTCATTCGATCGACAGATCGTTCAGTACGTCCGGTCGTGGGCTCCGTTCGGTGGTCCACCGCAGGACGAGATACTTCCCCTATTCGGGTTGACCTTCCCCCAGTTCGACCAACGCTTCAGGGACATCATCGCATCACTGCAGGCGCGGGCGTCTGTTCTGGCTGATGAGGACCGGGAGCTGCTGGTCACGGTGCAGCGTATGCTCGCCGCACGGAAACCGTTGTGCACCAGCCGGTGAGGCCGGGCAGCGATGACGGCGAATGCCCTCTACCAGAGGTTGACGTGCGCATGGCCCCGCCGTCGGCGGCGGACCCGGAGTCCGCTGCCACCAATGCCCCGTGGCGCTTCAGCGGACATGTCGAAATCCACGCAAGCAACGGCGCGACAATACATCTCAAAACCGGGGATATCGTGCTGGCACGCGACACCGCCGGCGTCGACCGTCTCGCGGCGGTGGCCGAAGGAAACATTCCACTCGTTTTTCTCACCCACCCCGAGAAACCGGTCTGACCGCGTCCCTGCAGGAACACGGCTGCCTTCGTACTGTGGAAGAAGAGGTTGAAGAACTTGGCGTAACCGTCTGCAGCAAGGGCGAAACCGAGCCGTCGGTCCTCAGCGGGGAGCCATGCGGATGGCGCCGTCGAGGCGGATCACCTCGCCGTTGAGCATCGGATTCTCAACGATATGGGTTACCAGAGCCCCGAATTCGTCGGGGTCACCCAGCCTGGCGGGATGCGGGACCTGCGCTCCGAGTGACTGCTGCGCTTCCTCGGGAAGCGAACCCAACAGCGGGGTTCTGAACAACCCCGGCGCGATGGTCACGACGCGGATCAGTTCTCGTGACAGGTCTCGCGCGATCGGCAGAGTCATACCGACGATGCCGCTCTTGGACGCCGCGTAGGCGGCCTGGCCGACTTGGCCGTCGAACGCGGCCGCCGAGGCCGTGTTGATGATGACGCCGCGCTCCGGTGAATTGCCACCGTCGAGGGGCGTAGTGCGCGCGATCCGCTCAGCCGCCAGCCGCAGCACATTGAAGGTGCCGATCAGGTTGATCTCGACCACCTTGCGAAAGCCGTCCAGCGGGAACGGCCCGTTCTTGCTCAGCGTCTTGATGGCATTGCCGATACCAGCACAGTTGACGTTGATGCGCACCGGACCAAGCGACTCCGCGAGGTCGAGCGCGTCGCACACACCGCGCTCGTCGGTCACGTTGGCGGCGACGAAGCGGGCGCGTTCGCCCAATCCGGTGACCACCGCATCACCCTTGAGGTCGATCACCACCACATGAGCGCCAGCTGCGAGTAGTCGCTTTGTGGTAGCCAGTCCGAGCCCGGATGCGCCCCCGGTGACGACTGCTACCGCGTCTTTGATCTCCACGTGCCGTACTCCTTTCCAGGTGGCCGCCCCGGCCGACCTGATGACGGGTCTATGTCCAGTCGTGCAGGACGGAGTCGGTGTCTGCGCCGCGTCGACGTGGCGGCCGCGGTGGGCCGGTCGCACTGCGGGAGAACCGGGGTGCGGGCGCGGGCTGCAGCTGACCCTCGTCGTCATAGAAGGTGTTGCGCTCCACGATGTGCGGTTCGGTGAGAACCTCTCCGAAGGACAGCACCGGGGTCACACAGGCATCAGCAGCGGCGAACACACCGGCCCAATGGTCACGATCTCGGGTGGCGAACCTCTCCGTGAATCGCGCGCGCAACTCCGGCCAGCGCTCGATATCGTTCTGGCCCGGCAGATCCGCGTCGGCCAGATCCAGACCCTGCAACAGCACCCCGTAGAACTTCGGCTCGATCGCCCCCACCGCAACATATCGGCCATCGGCACACACATAGGTGTCGTAGTAGGGGGCGCCGGTGTCCAGCAGGTTGGTGCCGCGTTCATCCGACCACAGGCCGTTGGCCCGGAAACTCCACATCGCCTGGATCAGCACGCTGGATCCGTCCACCATGGCGGCGTCGACCACCTGTCCCTTACCCGAGGTGTGACGTTCGTAGAGCGCGGCCAGGATTCCTACGAGCAGGAACATCGACCCACCGCCGAAATCCCCGGCCAGGTTGAGCGGCGGCACCGGTCGCTCACCACGTCGGCCGATCGCGTGTAGAACACCGTTGAGCGAGATGTAATTGATGTCGTGTCCGGCCTGCGTTGCACGGGGACCGTCCTGCCCCCACCCGGTCATCCGGGCGTAGATCAGCGTCTCGTTGACCTTCGCGCAGTCCCCGGGTCCCAGGCCGAGACGTTCGGTGACGCCGGGGCGGAATCCTTCGATGAGAACGTCGGCGTGGGCGATCAAGTCGAGCACGAACTCGCGTCCCTCCTCGGATTTCAGATCAGCGACCACCGACCGCCGGTTCCGCAGCGTGGCATCGCGCTTGTTGACCGGGATACCGACGCTGTCCCCGGGCCGTTCGATGCGCGCTACATCCGCGCCCAAATCACCGAGCACCATCCCGGCATGCGGTCCGGGACCGATCCCGGCAAGTTCCACGACACGCAAGCCCTGCAAGGGTCCCGCCATGTGCACTCCTCGCGTGATGTCGGTCACGCGCCAGTGAGCAGCAAATCACCGGAGCACAGCGATTCCGGCGGTGTGAAGCGCGGCCCGTACTTGTCCTGTAACTCGGTCGCGCGCGCGACGAACGCGGTGCGGCCGCCTGGGTAGCCGGCGATGAACTGTGCCGCGCCACCCGTCCACACCGGGAAACCGATGCCCAGCATGGACCCGACATTGGCGTCGGCGGTGGATCGCAACAGGCCGCTGTCCAAGCAGCGCGCGGTGTCCAGTGCCTCGGCAAACAGCAACCGGTCGATGAGTTCCTGCAGATCATCTGCCGGCTGTCCGGGCCCGAAGTGTGCCTCCAGGCCCTTCCACAGCCCCACTCTCCGCGCATCGTCGTATTCGTAGAACCCGGCGCCGGCAGCCCGGCCGGTGCGCTGCGCGTCGATCAACGTCGCCAGCACCGCATCGCCTGGGTGATCGGCGAACGAGGTGCCGCTGACCTGGGCCTCCGCCCGGAACTGGCTGAAAATCTTGTGGGGCAACGTCACTGTGAGCTCATCGATCAGCGCGAGGGTGCCCACCGGGTATCCCGCCTGCAGCGATGCCTGCTCTATCGATGCCGGCGCAATGCCCTCGCCGAGCATGGCTGCTGCCTCCAGCAATCGGGACAGGATGACTCGGCTGGTGAAGAACCCCCGACCGTCGCCGACGACGATCGGGGTCTTACCCAGCTGCACAGCGATGTCGAATGCCTTGGCCAGCGTCTGCTCACTGGTCTGCTCACCGACAATGATCTCGACAAGATCCATGCGCTCGACCGGTGAAAAGAAGTGCATACCGATGAAATCGGTTGGCCTGCCGACGGCCCGGGCTAGACCGGTGATCGGCAGTGTCGAGGTGTTCGACGCCAACACCGCATTCGGTGCCAGCGCGTCGAGGATCTCGCCGAAGACCTCGGCCTTCAGGTCCGGGTCTTCGAAGACGGCCTCGATCACCAGATCACAGCCAGCCAGGTCGGCGACTTCGGCGGTCGGCGTGATGCGGTCGAGGATCTCGTCGACCTCCGCCTGGGTGCGCCTACCTTTGTCAGACTCCTTGCGGAGTGCCCTCTCCGCGTGGGCCTTTCCCTTTTCGGCGCGTGCCAGATCGACATCCTTCAGCGCCACCCGCAAACCCGAGAGCGCGCTCGACAAAGCGATACCGGCTCCCATCATCCCCGCACCCAGGACCGCCACCGATTCGGCCCGGTGTTGCGGAAAACCGTCGGGACGGCTGGCGCCCTGAAGCACGGTCTGCCGGTCGAAGAAGGTCCCCTGGATGATGTTGGTGGCGATCTGCCCGGTGGCCAGCTCGACGAAGTACCGCGTCTCCACAGCCAGTGCGGTGTCGATGTCGACCTGGGTGCTCTCGACTGCCGCCGACAGAATGGCTGCCGGCGCCGGCATCGGCGCGCCCTTGTGGTGGGCGCGCAGCGCGGCCGCCCGCGAGGGCAGGGCGGCCTGGACGGCCGGGTCATCCGCGCGGCCGCCGGGGATGGCATCGGCATCGTCCCAGGTTTGACGTGCCTGCGGGTTGGCGGCAATCCAGACGCGCGCCTTGGCGTGCAGTTCTTCTGCACTGGAGGCCAGTTCGTCGATGAGTCCGAGCGCGACGGCGTCTGTCGGACGGTAGGTGCTACCCGATAGGAGCACCTTCGTCAGTGCGGTGTCGAGGCCGAGCATCCGGACGGTACGCACGATGCCGCCGGCACCGGGCAGCAGTCCGAGTGTGACCTCGGGCAACCCGATCCGGATCCGGGGATTGTCCAGTGCGATCCGATGATGACAGGCCAACGCCAGCTCCAGACCTCCCCCGAGAGCGGTGCCGTTGATGGCGGCGACGACCGGCACGCCGAGACTTTCGAGTGAGCGCAGCTGGCTCTTGATGGTCGTGGTGAGGGCGCTGAACTCGGCACTGTCGGCCGGGGTCGCTGCTAGCAGGTCGTGGAGATCACCACCGGCGAAGAACGTCTTCTTCCCCGAACTGATGACCACCCCGGACAGCGTGTCGCCCATCGCCGCGAGTCGGTCGAGCGCCTCGCCGAACGAACTGACGTATGCGAGATTCATGGTGTTGACGGACTGTGCGGGATCGTTGAACGTCAAGGTGACGATGCCAGAGTCCTCGGCCCATTCAATAGTGTTGCCGGTCACGAATTTTCCTTTCAGACCCGTTCAACGATCGTGGCGATACCCATACCGCCGCCGACGCAGAGTGTGATGAGCCCGCGCCGTTGGTCGCGGCGTTCCAACTCATCGACGAGCGTCGAGACGAGCATGGCACCCGTCGCACCCAGGGGGTGTCCGAGCGCGATCGCGCCACCGTTGACGTTGACGATTTCGTGTGGCACACCGAGGTCCTTCATGAAGCGCAACACCACCGAGGCGAACGCTTCGTTGATCTCCACCAGGTCGATATCCGAGATACCCAGCCCGGCAAGGTGAAGTGCCTTCTGGGTGGCCGGGGTAGGACCAGTCAGCATGATGGTGGGATCTGAACCACTCACGGCGGTAGCCACGATACGTGCGCGGGGCTGCAGTCCCAGGTCGCGACCGATCCGCTCGCTGCCCACCAGGACAAGTGCGGCACCGTCGACGATTCCGGAGCTGTTTCCCCCCGTGTGGACGTGGTCGATCCTCTCGATCCAGTGATACTTCTGCAACGCCACCGCATCAAACCCTGCCTGGCCGCCCAGGGTGGCGAATGCCGGCTTGAGCTTGCCCAACATCTCCACGGTGGTGCCGGGGCGCAGGTGCTCGTCACGCTCCAGGATCGTCAGACCGTTTCGGTCGAGCACCGGCACCACTGACCGTTCGAAAGATCCATTGGCCCAGGCCTTTGCGGCTCTGGCCTGTGATTCAACAGCGTAGGAGTCGACATCGTGCCGGCTGAAGCCCTCCAGCGTGGCAATGAGGTCCGCACCGATGCCCTGCGGGACGAATCCGGTTCTCAGGTTGGTCTCGGGGTCATTCGCCCATGCTCCCCCGTCGGTACCCATCGGAACCCTGGACATGCTCTCCACGCCACCAGCGAGCACCAACGATTCCCAACCGGAGGCGATCTTCTGGGCAGCGACGTTCACCGCCTCCAGTCCCGATGCGCAGAATCGGTTGAGTTGCACACCGGCAACCGTGTCGGGATACCCGGCGGCGATCGCTGCGATCCTCGCGATATCCGCGCCTTGATCACCCAGCGGTGTGACACATCCCAATACGATGTCGTCGATACGGCTGGGATCGAGGCCAGGATTGCGTTGCGTCAGTGCCTGCAGCAGTCCCGTGACGAGACTCACGGGCTTGACTCCGTGCAACGCGCCACCGCGATTCTTACCGCGTGGAGTGCGCAGCGCGTCGTACACAAAAACGTCGTTCGGCATGACATTGCCTTTCATTCCAGGGGTGATGGGAACCCACGGACCCCATCCGGGCTGCGCACAGTGCCGCCCGGTACCTCGATGGGTTCAGGATCGCCAGCCGCCGTCGGGCGTGTCAAGCTGAGGGCATGCCCGAGTCGCTATCTGAAAACTGACTTACAGCAGATGGTTTCAGCTTCGCCCGCGCAGCGAAGGCGACGGATCAATCCAATCCCTGTATCCAACGACGCAATGCGGGACCAACCATCTGGGCAGCATCTTCCTGAAAGAAGTGCTTTGCCTCGACGGTGATCTCTGACTGGTTGGGCCAGGTTCTGCACAATTCGAGATGGCGGCCCGCAAGCTGCCCCTCGGTCGAGACGATGAGCAGTTTGGGCACGGATGAGGATGCCATCCATGCGGCATAACGATCGATAACTCTATAGACGTCCACAGGGTCGCCGAAGGTGGGCACTTCCTGTACCCAGGTCAGTATCGGACGACGGCCTTCCCCGACTTCCAGCCAAGGCCTTCGGTATTCCTGCTCCACGTCCGCGGCCACCGGCAGGAGCGTGCTTTGCCGGAGGAAGATGTCGAGCAGGAAATCTCCGAACAGGATTGCTTCCTCACCCTCGTCCGATCGGCAGAACTTCACGAGTTCCGTGCGCTCCGCAGGCTCATCGCCGACTGTCGGGTGGACAAGGGTTTCTCCGTACGCGATGCCACGTATCGCTGCGGGATGGCTTCGTGCCCAGTCAAACCCGAGCGCTCCACCCCAGTCGTGACCAACGAGCACCACCCGCTCGCGGATGTCCAGCACCTCGCAGAACGACTCCAGATACGCTCGGTGAGTCGCGTAGCGATAGTCTCCTGACGCCGGACGCCCGGAATCGCCCATGCCGATCAGATCGGGTGCGATACAACGCCCTAGGTCTTGGACATGCGGAATGATGTTGCGCCACAGGAATGAACTCATCGGATTGCCATGCAGGAAGACGATCGGATCTCCCTCACCAACCTCCTGATATGCCATGAAGGAGTCCAGGACATCTACAGTCCGCTTGGCCTGGATCGACGTTGCCTCACTGTTCACGCTCGCATCTCCTCTTTCGGTGCCTTCGGTTCAACAACTCTTCGGCAGGTTCTCGCGGCACATCGGCAACCCTCAGCCGACACCCGGGGGCACGAGCATGGACTGCCACGTCTGATCCTTGCCGTCATCGGCCAGGTTCGATTGTGTGTATAGCTGACCGTCCGGGCCGACGTAACTGCCGGTCGCCGGGTCGTACTCGGCGAATGCTATTGGTGGTGCGGCCGGTTCGGCATTCGGCACCGTCGTTGAGGGCGGCTGAGCCGGTGCGGGTTGAGCCGCGGATGCCGGCGGCGCCCCTGGACGCACCTGGGGGACGTCCTGCCCCGACAGCGTCGCGTTGGGGTCACCCTTCCAGTTGTAGCCATCGTTGAGCGGCACATAGACCTCGTCGCTCTTGCACATCTCTGCGGTAGGTGCACGCTTGCCCGGCTTGGTGGCGCAGGGCAGATTTCGCGCTCCGCGGACATTGAACGGCGAGTCTTGAGGCACGCGACAGTACAGATCGCCGGCCGGACGATCCGGGTAGTCTTCGTAAGCTGGAGAACGCTGCTGACTCGGCGGCAGATACCCGGTCATGCATGGCGGCGGGATGTTGAGGTTGAGGTCGAATGTCACGAAGGGTCCCTTGTAAGCCGTCTTGAGGCCGAGGTCGGGCACCAGCGAGCTGTCCAGGATCGCGATGGCCTGTGGCAACAGGACCAGAACCTGTTCGATTCCGGCGTGGTAGGTCAGCGCGACGTCCGCCACGCCTGTCAGATTGGCCAGCATGATGGGCAGTGAGGGCTGCAACCGGTCGAAGAGCTGTCTGGCTTCTGCTGCTGCCGCCGGGGCGTCCGCGAAAAGGCCTCGGACATCCGCGTCGCCTTGTTTGATCTGCTCAGTGAGATTCGCCATGTTCGCCGCCCAGGAGGCGATCGAATCCGACGTCTTACTCTGTGAATCGAGTATCGGCCCTGACTGATCGATGAGGTCCGTCAGCGGATCCAGGTTGGCTCTCGCGTCGATGGCCAGCGTGGTGGACCCGGTCACCAGACGGGCGAGATCGGGGCCCAGTCCGCCGACTGCCGCGGCACCCTCGTCGAGCACGATTTCGAGGTTTTCTTGCGGTATGGCGCTCAGTCCGCGGTTGGTGTCATCGAGAATCGTGGCGATATCCGGAGGTACGGATGTCCGATCCAGCGGTATGACGTCACCGTCCTTCAGAAGTGTCGCACCGGCATCGGTCCGCGGGATCAGATCGACATACTGCTCCCCGATGGCCGAACGACTGTGTACCTGGGCATCGAGATCGGCCGGAATGCCCACCTCGGAGTCCAGAGACAGCTCAGCCTCGATACCCGTGTCCGTCATGCGCACATCGACGACCCGGCCCACTTCCTGACCGCGGTAGGACACATTTCCTGATTTGTAGAGTCCCCCCGTGGCCGGAAGCTCCATTGCCACTGAGTAACGTCCGACGCCGAACAACAAGCTCGGCAGACCCATGTAGCCGACCGCCATCACCATGCCCGCTATCACCGAGACCACTGTGAAAACCAGGAGTTGGAGCATTACCCGCCTCGACAATCTCATCTCAGCGGCCCTGATCCACCTTGTACGGCACCATGAGTGGGTTGCCGCCGGTATAGGGGCTGGGCATCTGGCCGAAGGTACGACCCCATTGCATCTCCAGTTCGGTCAGGTGGCCTTCCCACCTCGTCCCGGTGAAGAAACCCGCGTCGATCCGACTGAGTGTCAGATCAAAGATGCCGGTGAGGTTGACGAAGTCCCCGCGGAAAAATTTGCCGATGTTCTCCTTGACGAAGGGGAATGTCGACAGGTAGCTCAGAGACCGGACCATGGCCGGTCCGGCGTTGGCCAGCGATTCCAGAACCGGCGCGAGGTCCTCGAACTCCTTGATCAGATTCTCCTTGGTCTGCGTCACGGAATCCGTCGCCAGTGCGCTCAGCTTGCCGACCTTGTCCAGCGCTTCGGCGAGGTTGTGGCGCTGCTCGGACAGCACGGTCAGCGCCTGCGGGATGGTGTCCAACGCCTGGTCCACGACCGGCTTCTGATCTGCGATCTGGCCCATCAGGTTGTTCACGCTGTCGGTGGCGCCGATGATGTCTTCGGTCTGCTCGTTGACGTTGCCGATGAAGAGATCCAGTTGCTGTATCAGGCTTCGAATATCGTCCTCGCGTCCCGCGAATGCCGTACTCAGCGACTGTGTGATGTCTTGAATCTGACCGATCCCCCCGCCGTTGAGAAGCATCGAGACGCTCGCCAGCGTCTGCTCGGTGGTCGGGTACGAGCGGCCGGACGACAGCGGGATCACAGATCCGTCGCGCAACCTGCCCTTGGGCGGGTCCACCTTCGGGCCTTCCAGCTCGACGTGGAGGGTGCCGAGCAGGCTGGTCTGGCCGATGGTGGCGGTGGCGTTCGCCGGCAGGTCAACATCGCCGTCAATCGTCATGGTCAACAGGGCATGCCAGCCTTGGCGCTCGATCTTGGTGACCGTGCCCACGTTGACGTCACCGACCTGGACCCTCGAATTCCGCTGGATATTGCCGATATCGGGGAGTTGCGCCTGAATCGTGTACGAATCGGGATCTCCGCCCCTGGTTCCTGGCAGTGGAAGGGAGTTCGCGCCTCGCCATTCGCAACCGGACAGGGAGACCACCGTCACGATGAGCGCTGCCGCGCATGCGCCGGCCCGGGACATCCTCATGAACCGGCTCCAGCAGGCACCATCATGTCGTGAAGGTCTGTGGAACCGACTTCCGGCGCCTCGGCTGGCAGCGCAGCTCCACCGTCAGGCATTGGTGGGGTCTGCGAGGGCATGCCCGCGGGCACCGGACCGGTGTCCGGCGGCGGCGGACCGGGCGGGATGTAGTCGGGCCGCAGCCAATCCTCGCTGTAGGTGATCTCGTTTGGCCGGGCATAGGCGCCGACCACGGGGTTCACACCCAGCGGCGGGAAGTTGTACTGCCGATTCTTCACGATCGGTGCGAGGTACTGGACACACAGCTTCGCTGCCTGCTCGGAACCGAGACGAGACGCAGCCTCGATTGCGCCACAGAGGAATTGGATGGGATTGGCGAAGTTGTTGAGGCTGAACGCACCGGCAAACCCGCCGATCGCCGGCGGGTAGATGTTGACGAAATTCGACAACTGGGTCGGTGCGAGGTGCAGTGTTTGCTCCAAATCGCCAAGACTCTCATCAAGGGCACCACTGATAGAGGCGAGCTTGTCGGCGGTGATACCGACCGGCTCCCGATTCTCGGCGACGAAACCCGTCACTTCCCGGGCGACAGCGTTCATATCGGCAAGCGCCTGACGCACTTCATTGGGCTGGTCTGTGAGCAACGTTGTGGTGGCGGCCAGGTTGCGATTGAGACTGCGCATCACATCGGTACTGTCCTGCAACGCCGATACCACGAGCGAGATGTTCCTGATCGCGCCGAACATGTCACCGCTGTGGTCGCCCAGCGCCGAAAAGGCCTGCGACAGCTTGACCAAGGTGTGGTGGATATTGGCACCTTCGCCGCGGAGGTTGTCCGCCGCGGTATTGACGAACGCGCCCAGCGTGCTCACCTCGCCGGGCTCGACAGGTTGCAGCGCCTCGACGAGTTTCGTGAGTTGTTCACGCAGGTCGTCCCATTCAACGGGCACCGCCGTCCGAGTCTGCGGGATCACTGCGTCGTTCTTCATCTGCGGCCCCTCCGTGTAGGCGGGAACGAGCTGGATCGCACGCGCCGACACCAGCGACGGAGACAGAATCACCGCTTGGGCGTCAGCCGGCACCTTGTACTGGTCGTCGACCCAGAACGTGATCTTGACCTGTTGGGGCTGGGCCTCGATGGTTTCGACTCCACCGACCCGCACACCCAGTATGCGGATGTCGTCCCCGGGATACAGGCCGGTGCTGTTCGCGAAGTAGGCGGTGGCATAGGTGCGATCCGCCCTTTCGAAGGTTCTGAACAGCAAGACCCCGCCTGCGACGAGGATCAACACGAATGCCACAGCCAGACCGGTCATCCACCTGCGTTTGGTCATCACTGTTGTCCTGTCAGATGCGGCTCAGCGGGCGATTCACCCGGTGCCGGGACGGACACCGGGCCGTGTTTGGGCGGCGCCTGCAAGCCTTCGGGCGGGCCGGGGGGCGGTCCCCCCGGCGGAGGGGCGGGCACCGGCTCCCGATAGGGATAGCGCGGGTCTCCCGGTTTGCCGGTGATGGCGTCGGGCAGCGTCATCCGCGGTTCACCCCCCTGCCCGGTCCGGGGAAACGGTGTCGGCAGAGCCGGCGTCGCGGGCTGACCGGTCGGCGGATCGTTGATCTGCGATGGCATGAGTACATTCGGGTCAAGCCCCAGATCGGAGAAAGCAGCGTCGACGAACGGCTGGATGTACTGCCCTGGCGGTAGGTTCACGACGTAACCCTTGAAGAACGGACCGGACGAGACCGACTCGCCCAGCGACATCGAGTAGGCGTTGAGGCGTACCACCGCCTCCTGAATCTTGGCCTTGCGGTTGTCGAGAATCGTCAGCACACCGTTGAGTTTGTCCAACGCGGGTTTGAACGTTTGGCTGTTGTCATCGATGAAGCCACGCAACTGTTGACTGATCGCAGATATGTTGCCCGATATCTGATCGAGCGCCCGGCTTTGGTTACGTAACTGCGCCAGAAAGGCGTTGGCGTTGGTGATGATCCTGACAATCTGTTCGCTGCGCTCAGACAGCACGCCCGAAACCTCGTTGACGCTCACCAGCAGCGAACGCAACTGTTGATCACGCCGCGCGAGGGTGTCCGCGAAGCGTGAAACACCCTGCACCGCCACTTTCAGATCCGGCGGCGTGTTCGAGAAGGTCTCGGCCAAGGTGGACAGTGATTGCGAGAGTTCGTCTGTGTTGAGGTCATTGATGGTCATCGACAGGTCACCCAACGTATCGGCAAGCTGGTACGGGGAAGTCGTGCGCTCCATGGGTATCGGTGCTGATTGTTGGCCCTCACCCCGCGGGGTGATCTCGACGAACTTCGCACCGAGGAGGGTTTTGGTCTTGATCGCTGCTTCACTTCGGTCGCCGACATGGATACCGTCGTCGAGATTGAAGTTCACCAAGACCCGGTTGCCGTCGAGCGTGATTCGGGAGACCTGTCCCACCCGGAATCCGGATACTTCCACCGGTGAATCCGGCCGCAGACCGGCCGCATCCTCGAAATACGCTGCATAGTGGCGATTTCCATCGATGAAGGGGAGCTTGTCGTAGTTGAGGGCACCGATCAGCGCTGCCGCTACCAAAGAACAACCGATCGTGCCGACTACGATCAGGTTTCGTTCGCTCATGGGTTTCATTTCGGCGTGCACCTACCCGAAGTCTGCCCCGCAGCCTTGATATAGACCGGTTGACCACCCTTGCCATTCACTTTGATGATCGCCTCACAGATGTAGAACGCGAACCAGTCTCCGTAAAGCCCTTGGCGACCGAGCATCTTGTACGCGTCCGGCAGAGTATTGAGCAGGTCGTCGAAGTAGTCGTGCTCGTTGAGCACGATAGTTCCCACGCGATCGGTTTCGTTCGTGATCTTCTGCAACGCCGGACGCGAGCGGGCCAGCAGGTCGGCAACGTTGGACGCGGCGTTGTCCGCGTATGCGATGGAATTGCTGATGTCGACCCGTCTTTCTGCTAATACCTCTGTGGTCAAGGCGATCTCGGTGATCGCCTGTCCGAACTCCTCGTTGCTGTCACCGAGTGTGCCGAGCACTGTGTTGAGGTTGGTGATGAGCTGTCCGATCAGCTCATCGCGGTCGGCCAGGGTGTTGGTCAGTGCTGCCGACTGCGTCAGTACTGATCCGATCGCGTCGCCCTGCCCCTGGAATGCTTGTATCAGCTGCGACGACAACGCGTTGACCTGTTCGGGATCAAGCGCACGAAAGAGCGGGCGGAAGCCGCCGATCAACGTGTCAAGATCCAGCGCCGGGGCGGTGCGCGATATGGGAATGGTCGACCCCGGTGGTAGTGGCTTACCACCGCCGTCACCAGCTTCCAGCGTCAGGTACCGATCCCCGTAGAGATTGTCGAACCGGATGACGGCCCGACTCGTCTCCGTGAGCTGCACGGTGTCGTCCACGTTGAAATCGACTGCCACCGATGCGTCGGACCGGATGGCGATGTCAGCTACCTTGCCCACTTCCACGCCTGCGATTCGGACGATGTCGCCGTTCTTGAGTCCCCCGATGTTGGTGAACTCCGCGACATATTCGTGTTTGGGACCGAACCGCAGCTGGGCGAAAACCGCCACCAGTACGAACAGCCCGAGTAGGCAGACTGCTGCGAAGATCATGAGCCGCCAGACCACTGCGCTGAGGTTGCTTCTCATCAGGACCTCCTAGTAATGGGTCGATTTGGCGGTGCGCACGTCATGGCTGAGCAGATGCCGGTGGCGCATGCGGCAGCGGTGTCGGTTGCATCTGGGCCGGGATCGGGGGCACGAAGGGCTCAGATCCCGGCGACGGCCCGGGTTCGCGCGGAGCCCCGGGCGGTGGTGCGGGTGGGAGCCCCGGATACAACGGCGTGCCGTCCGGTGCATACAACGGGGCTCCGTACGGCGGTGCACCCGGGTAGGGGATCGGACCGGGTGCCGGGCCGTTGAAGTTGCGGATGCTCGGTGGCTCGGGAACGGCGCGCGTCACCGGGAAGTAGTTCGCCCATCCCGGGAAGCCCACCCCCGGGTTCACGCGGATGTCGTTGCCGGTGCCCCAACCGGTGTTCGTGATCAGCTGTCGCACCGGGAACTGTTGGGTGACATCCGGCAACGATCCGCATCCCGGTCTTCCGCCAGGCCCTCCCTTGGCGCCGACGATGGGTACGTGGTCCGGGTAGCGATAGGGGTCCTGTCCCCACGCCAGTGCGGCGTCGAGTTCGATCGAATAGCCGTTACCGCCCATGGACTCGGCACCGCCGTTGTCGATGAACCACTTGGCGCCGACCAACAGGCAGGTCAGCATCGGGTTGTACTTGTTGACCACCGCTGTCGTCGGTTCCAGCGTGTTGACGGTGTGGACGAAGTCGTCCTTACTTGCCGCGACGAGGTTGATGCCGCTGTCTCCCAGGCCGATCACGTTGACCAGCAATGCGTCCAGTGAGGATTCCCGGTCGCTGATCGTCGTCGCGGTCGTGCTGAGCGAATCAAGGGTCTGCAGGATGTCCTCGGCGGCAACTCCATAGGCGTCGCTGAATCCCTTCAGGGATCGGAAATCGGCCCGGATGGAGTCGGCACGCGGATTGAGTGCGAGCAGCACTTCGTTGGTGGCCGTGGTGGCCTCACCGATGGCGGTGCCCTGTCCGCGCAGGCCCTGGGCGATCGCAGAGACAATCGAATTGAGCTTCGCCGGATCGATCTTGTCGAGGAGACCGACCAAACTCTGGAACACCGTGTTGACCTCGGCGGTGACGTTGCGCGACTGCAGTGACTGACCGGCGCTCAGCCGCTCGGCGGATGGCTCGTCGGGGTAGATGAGTTCTACGTACTTGGCGCCGAACGCTGTCGCTGCATCGATCTCGGCGACAACGTTCGCCGGGATGTAGTCGAGGTACTCCGGGTCGATGTCCAGTTGCAGGACCGCTTCACCTTGATCGTGGCTGACCTCTCCGACGCGGCCCACCAGCAGTCCGCGCATCTTGACCTTCCCACCGGGATCCATGACCAGCCCCGCGCGGTCAGAGGTCAGCGTCACGGGAACCGTTGAGCGAAACCAGCCACTGAACGACGCGGCGGTCATCACCACGACCATGAAGAGGACGAGGATGAGGATGGCTGTCCACCAGGCGGGGTGGATGCGTGATTCATCGCGGTGCTTCACGGTCGTCATCCGGAAAGATTGAAGTTGCCCGACTGCCCGTAGACGGACAGCGAGATGACCAGGGTCACAAACACGACGACGATCAGCGAGGCGCGGACTGCCCGCCCGACGGCTTCTCCCACGCCTGCGGGCCCGCCGGCCGCGGTGAACCCGTAATAGGTGTGGATGACCATCACGGCCACCGCCATGGCGAGGGCCTGCACAAAAGACCACACGAGGTCCATCGGGTTCAGGAATGTCTTGAAGTAGTGGTCGTATACACCTGTCGATTGGCCGTAGATGAATGTGGTGCCGACACGGGCAGCGATGAACGACATCAGTACGGCGACGCAGTAGAGCGGGATGACGACGATCATTCCTGCGAGCAGTCTGGTCGATGCCAGGTACGCGATGGAACGGACTCCCATCACCTCGAGTGCGTCGATCTCCTCGGCGATACGCATGGCGCCCAGCTGTGCGGTGGCACCCGCTCCGATGGTCGCAGCCAGGCCGATACCCGTGGTCAGTGGACCGATGATTCGAACGTTGAGATACGCGGATGTGAAGCCGGTGAGCGCCTCCACTCCAACCCCTGCCAGCGTGTTGTAACCCTGGACCGCGATGAGCGCACCGGTGGAAAGGGTGAGGAATCCGACGATCACGATGGTGCCCCCGACCACAGCCAGTGCTCCGGTACCTAGGCTCATCTGGGCTATCTGGCGGGCAATCTCACCGCGATAGTGCAGGACGGCGTCACCGATCGACTTGATCGCCGTTCCGTAGAACTGGGTTTGGACCCCGACGCGGTTCCAGCCCGTGGTGAAGTCTTTGACGGCGCGATGCAACCTGGGCATCAGGGTGCTCGGAGCATTGCCGGTCACATCGTCGCCTTCACGCCGACTGCGGTCACGATGACGTTGATGACGAACAGTGCCATGAATGAGAGCACCACGGTCTCGTTCACCGCGGTTCCCACACCGGCGGGCCCGCCGCCGACGGAAATGCCCTTGTAGCAACCGATCAGCGCGGCCACCAGACCGAACAAGGCCGCTTTGGCCAGCGAGATGATGATCTCGGGAAGCCCGGTGAACAGCGTCATGCTGGCGACGAACGCCCCGGGCGTCACATTCTGAACGAACACCGAGAAGAAGAAGCCACCGACGACACCGACCACGGCAACGACTGAGTTCAACAGCAGGGCAATGACCACCGTGGCGAGGACTCTCGGTACTACCAGAGCCTGCAACGGGTTGATTCCCATCACCCGCATCGCGTCGAGTTCTTCCCGGATGGTGCGCGCCCCCAAGTCGGCGCACATTGCGGTAGCTGCGGCGCCGGCGACCACGAGGACGGTGACCATGGGGCCGATCTGCGTGACGGCGCCGAACGCAGCGCCCGCGCCGGAATAGTCCGCGGCACCGAACTCCACGAGCAGGATGTTGAAGATGAACACCGACAGGACAGTGAACGGCAGTGCCAGCATGATCGTCGGCGCAATGGACACTCGCGCGACGAACCACATCTGGAAGATCAGCTCGCGCCATGCGAACGGCGGTCGCGGTGCGACTACCGCCGTGTCGATCGCAGTGGCAAAGAATCCACCGACGGCTCGCATCTGTTTGGCAAACGCTTCCATGACTACTACCGACCGCTCCTCTCGAGGTCGAGCAACGGTGGTTTGTTGCCGTGTTGGACTACGGTGACCATTAGGGCAGAGTCCAACACCGCGGGAGACAAGCAACAATCGCTGTCATTTCATATGGTGAGCACGTGCCGCTGGCAGGTATTCGGGTTGCCTACCCGTACTGCCCAGCGCACTGGTTCCATCATTTGAAGACACCCACCTTGACGTGACGCAACACCTCACGAAGGCTCGTCGAGTAGTTGCAGCAAATCCTCGCGTAGCCAGAGCACGAAGATCCCACGAATGAGGGCGCCGTCCAGAATCCGGCGTTTTCTCACTTCGGGTCGTTGAAGATGCTTCACGAGAAGGGAATCGGTATGGCCGCGGTCCAGACCCGCTCCGGAGAAGCCGAGCGGGAAAGCATCTCCGATACCGAAATTGTCACTGAAGCACACGAATCGGCCAGTATTCCGAGTGCCGGTTCTCCCCGTGACACCGCGCGAGTGGCAGTGACGTTCGGGCTGGCTGCCCTGCTGGCGTTGTCCGTGTTGGTCGGCTGGCTGGGTGTGCAGAACCATGACGCAGTGCGCGATCAGAATCAACGAGCTCAGTTCCTGGCGGCGGGACGTGACGGTGCGGTGAATCTGACGACTATCAACCCGGACAATGCCGACGCCGAGGTGACCAAGATCCTCGAATCGTCGATCGGCCCCTTCCACGAGGATTTCGAGCAGCGCTCGGCGGGCTTCGTCGAGACCGTCAAACGTGCCCAGTCCAGGACAGAAGGGACGGTCATCGAAGCGGGATTGGAATCCGTCGACGGCGACCACGCCGATGTGCTGGTCGCGATATCGGTGAAGACGTGGCTCGCGGGGACCGAGGCGCCGGCAAGGCTGTGGCGGATGCGGATCAGCGTTCAGCGCGTGGGGTCAAGGGAGAAGGTGTCCAATGTTCAGTACGTTCCGTAGCCGGGAGGCTCGTCTGACCGAAGGAGACGCATTCGAGACCGACGACGAGTCCGAGGACACAGCTCCGCCGACTGACGACGGTGCCGAAGCCATCGCAGACGTCGGCGCGGGGCGACGCCGCAGATCTGTGACCCGGGCGCTGACTTTCGGTGTCCTGCCAGTCGTACTTCTTCTACTGGCAACCGCCGCCGGATTCCTGAAATGGCAGCTGGTGTCGACACAGGCGGAACTCAAGGCAAGCAACGAGTCGGTGCGCGCAGCCAGCGAAGGGACCGTTGCACTGCTCACTTATGAACCTGACTCCGTCGACACCGATCTGGTAGCGGCACGCCAGAATCTCACCGGTGGCTTTCTCGACGCGTTCACCACGCTGACCGACGATGTCGTCATCCCGGGAGCAAAACAGCAACGCATCTTCTCAACCGCCGCTGTTTCGGCAGCGGCTCCCATTTCAGCGACCGCTCACCACGCCGTGGTCATCGTCTTCGTCAATCAGACCACAACGGTCGCAGATGACCCGCCCACAGAGACCGCATCCAGTGTCAAGGTCACGCTGGACAACGTCGACGGTCGCTGGCTCATCTCAGATTTCACCCCCCTCTGATCGCACCGAGAGGTGAATGTCTATGCGTTCGTTCAGTTTCCCCGCATCTGTCCTTGGCCGATCGAGCGGGTCAGTGGCGCTGCTCGTCGCGCTTGCGCTGGTGGCCGCAGTGGCCGGCCCACCTCACAGCCATGCCGACAACAGCAGGCTCAACAACACTGTCGTTCAGATGGTCACCATCGTCCAGTATCGTGAAAGCTGCCCCACCGCGATCAAGATCAACCCCCAGCTGCAACTGGCAGCGCAGTGGCACACCATCGACGTGCTGAACCAACGCTGGCTCGACGGGGACGCGGGTTCAGACGGGTCATCGCCACAAGACCGCGCTACCGCAGCGGGTTACCACGGCAACGTCGAGCAAACCGTCGCGATCAATCCCGCGCTCGCAATCAGCGGGATGGAGCTCATCAACCGGTGGTACGCGAACCCCAGATACCTCGCCACCATGCGCAACTGTGCCAACACGGAAATAGGTGTGTGGTCGGAGAATCTACTTGACAGAACTGTGGTGGTCGCCGTCTACGGCCAACCCTTCTGATGTCGGGATCGGATGGCTTCGTTCACCATTGATGCTCACCACGATGTACGTCGCGCCTCGCCCCTTCACGAAGGCGAGCTACAGGCCCGGGCAGCGCGCGACGTCGGCGGTGTCCCGATTTGGGGTGTGCACTGGGCATGCAGTCCGTCTATCCCGAAACTTGATGTCCGGTGAGACAGACGGTGGACTGGCTGATGCTCTCCGTGTCACGATTCCGGTGGTGCTTTCGCTTGTAGATCGCGTCATCACTTCGACAGCAACCCGGCGCGGGCCGCGTTGAGGGCGACTCGCACGGCGTGGGTGATCAAGGCCTCGTCGATGGGGTCGCCGGTCGTGACCATTCGATAGAACAAGGGGGCTCGGAAGGCGGTGAGCAATGCGTTGGCATCGCACGTGGCAGGAAGCTCACCCCGACCGATCGCTTGATTTACAGTCGGAAGTGCACGCAGGGCCTGGTGATCGAAGTAGCGTCGAGTTGCTTCGCTGAGCCGAGCGGATTTCAGGCCTGCGGTCAGCACGATTGCGACAATCTGGCGTCCGACTCCTTCGTTCAGCACGTCGGCCAATTCCCTTCCGAGCGTGACGAGATCGGCCTCGATACTGCCGGTGTCCGGCACCGGCAGCGCCTCAAGCGACCACTCCGTGAGCGCATCGACCAGTAGATCGTCGAGTGTTGGCCACCGTCGATAGACAGTTGTCTTGTTCACGCCGGCGCGGGTCGCCACCGCTTCCACGCTCAGCCCTGCGTACCCGCCTTGAAGCAGCTCGTCGAAAGTGGCGGCAAGGATCGCTGCGCGGACCCGCGCGCTACGACCGCCCGTCCGCACACCCCGATTAAACTGCCGATTTGCCAATTAATACCTCTCTCAATTGCTTTAGCCATCGTCCTGTGGCAGCCTGATGCTATAGCAACACGGCGTTGCGATAGAGGAGGAGCGCCATGCGGATCGTTTCCGACACTGACGAGTCCTTCTCGTTCGAGACGCTGCGCCCCCTCGGCTACGCCGCCTACGGGGGCCGACATCGGCGAGGTCAACACCATCGCGGGGGGCATCCCAGGCAACCGATTAGCACCAACAGTGCCTACCTGCGGGCTTCCAACTAGGGCAAGCCGACCTTGCACTACGAGGCGTTCAGCGGTCCAAAGACCCATCTGCGATTAACCGCCGCAGGCGCAGGCGAGCACTGATATGAGGGAACGCTGCCACCGCTTGTCAACGGACGTTCTACTGACTCGACCATGCCGTCGAGTTGTGAAGAGCCTATGCGAGAGGAGAAAACCGGTGAAGGCGATTCAGCTGCACGAGTTCGGCGGCCCCGAAGTGCTGCGCTACGAGACGGTGCCGGTCCCTGAGCTGAAGGCGGGCGAGGTGCTCGTCCGCGTCCACGCGGTCGGCATCAATCCCCCAGACTGGTACCTACGCGATGGATATCGGCAACAGCAGCTTCCCGCCGACATGGCGCCGTCGATACAGTTGCCGGCCATTCCGGGATCGGACGTTTCGGGCGTCGTCGAGGCTGTCGCGCCGGATGTGCATCGCTTCTCGGTCGGCGACGACGTCTTCGGCATGGTTCGCTTTCCGAGTTTCGGGGACAGCGCTGCGTATGCCGAATACGTCAGTGCGCCTGCGTCAGATCTAGCACGCAAGCCGGCTGGCGTCGATCACGTACATGCGGCAGCGGCGCCGATGTCAGGGCTCACCGCGTGGCAGTTCCTGATCGAGCTGGGGCACGACCAACCGAACCCGCTTCAACCGAAGTTGCATCACCCGGTGCCCCTCGACGGCAAGACAATTCTGGTCAATGGTGCAGCAGGTGGGGTGGGGCACATCGCCGTACAGCTCGCAAAATGGAAGGGGGCGTACCTAATCGCGGTGGCGTCGGGTGCACACGAGTCGTTCCTGCGCGAGCTCGGCGCAGACGAAGTCATCGACTACACGAAGAATCGTCCCGAGGACGTCGCGCACGACGTCGATCTGGTCCTCGATACGCTCGGAGGTCCCGCGACCGGACGCTTCTTGGCCACGCTCAGCCGTGGCGGCGCGTTATTCCCGGTATTTCCGGGCTTCTGCGACTTCGAGGATGCCAGACAGCGCGGCGTCACTGTTTCGATGACCCAAGTGCGCTCGAACGGCACACAACTGGAGGAACTCGGACGCCTGCTCGACGCCCACACCGTGCGCACCGCGATCGACGGCACGTTTCCCCTCGCGGATGCCCGCACGGCGCACGAACGCGCCGACCACGGACACATTCAAGGCAAGATCGTGCTCACCGTTCCCTAGAAAGCCAAACAGTGCTCACACCGAGCGCAGCCCGTCAAGAAGCAAGCTGACCAACCGCTTCGCGTCGTAGCGGGAGTCCTCGCCGCTGCTGATACAGAGATTTCCGATTCCACGCATCAGGCTGTAAGAGTTCACGTCACCCTCGATTTCGCCAGCGGCGGCGGCGGCGGACAGCAGCGAAGAACACGCTGGCTCGAGTCGCTCCAGGAAGTAGGTATGCAGTGCCTCGAACCGCGCAGTGTCGGATTGCAGCGCCTCGGCTAGCCCGTGTTTTGTGACGAGGAAATCGACGAAGAGGCCGATCCATTTGGTCAGTGCCACGAACGGCGGGTTGTCTGCGAGCAGCGCCGGTCCCGCCTCCGCGCAGGCGTCAACCTGATGGCGGTATACCGCGATGATCAGATCGGCACGGGTCGGAAAGTGC
This sequence comes from Mycolicibacterium austroafricanum, assembly GCF_902705885.1. Classification (GTDB taxonomy): domain Bacteria; phylum Actinomycetota; class Actinomycetes; order Mycobacteriales; family Mycobacteriaceae; genus Mycobacterium; species Mycobacterium vanbaalenii_A. The sequence continues at coordinate 58,669 of NZ_CACSIP010000010.1, forward strand.
CGATAGATTGTGCCCATCCCGACCCCGGCCCTGGCCGCGATGTCGCGCACCGGCGCATCCACTCCCCCGTCGACGAACGCGGCTGCGGCAGCGTCGAGCAGAATCTGTTCATTGCGCCGCGCGTCCGCCCGCTTAGGTCGCACCGTGGCTCCGCGGACGTTCTCCATGCCGCCTCCCAACACATGTTTGATAAGCGGAACATGATTCCGTATAGTTCGGAGCATGGTTCCGTTTAGTCATCATGCCAGAGAGCCCCGCTCATGGGAGCCGGCGCCGTCATGAACCCGAAATTCGGCATCCTGACTGCGCCTCAACAGGTTTCCTATGTTGATTTGCTGGAGGTGTGGCGGGACGCCGACGATATCCCCGCACTCGAGCACGCGTGGCTATTCGACCACCTGATGCCGATTCACGGCGACATCGATGGACCAGTATTCGAGGGCTGGACACTGCTGTCAGCACTCGCGGCACTGACCGAGCGCCTCAGACTGGGTATCATGGTGACCAGCAACCGCTTTCGGCCGCCGGCGATGCTGGCGAAGATCGCCGCAACCGTGGACATCGTCGCGAATGGCCGTCTTGATTTCGGCATCGGCGCCGGTTCTCGCCCAAGTCACCCTGCGGCGCGTCGCGAGTACAACGCGAATGGGCTGCCCTACCACGACTTTGCGCATTCCGTCGAAGCCCTGGCCGAGGCCTGTACGGTCATCAGGCGGCTGTGGAAGGAAGATGTTCCTTTCGATTTTCACGGGAAGTCCGTGCAACTTTCTGGTGCTCTCTGCAATCCCAAACCTGTGCAACGCCCGCCGCCGATCGTCATCGGGGGCAGGTCCACTGCGACGCTGCGCGTGGCAGCCGAGCATGCCGACGTCTGGAACATCCCAGGAGGCGACATCGCCGACGTCACGGCGCGCAACTCGCTGCTGGACCAACTGTGTGTCGACATCGGGCGTGATCCGGCCGCCATTACGCGCTCCATAGCGCTACCAGTCTTCTACGATCGACCTCGCGTCACCCGCGCAGCTGTTGCCGAGGCCGTCGACGCCGGATTCAGTCACGTCGTACTGATGCTGACTGCGCCGTACCCCAGGCGCGTCGCACACTGGGTAGCCGACGAGGTGATCGGCTAGGAGCAGCTGCGCCCACAGCCGAAGCGGGCACTGGCGGCATCGCGGCCCTTCGCCAGCTATCCGCTACGCACCAACAACATGAGTTTGCTGCGATTCCAGCGATCAGATCGACCTCGGCGGGCACCGACCACCATTTTTTGGACCATTAGGTACAGAAGTGCTAGCCTACTTTCAGTACCATTCGGTACACAAACTGATGGAAGGCTGGCTATTCACATGACCAGGCGTGGGGAGTCGGTACAGGTTGTCCTGATCACAGGGGGGACCTCGGGCATCGGGCTGAGCCTGGCCGAGGCTTTTCTGGCTCAGGGCGCTGCGGTAGCGGTTTGCGGTCGGTCGACGGCGGCCCTGGAGCGCTTCTCCCGCGCGCACCCGAACGCACTAGCCGTTCAGGCAGATGTAACCAGTACGGAAGCGAGGATCGCCATGCTGGACGCGGTAGCCGCACGGTTCGGTCGGCTTGACGTTCTGATCAACAATGCAGGGATCTTCGTCAATCGAGATTTCACTGAAGCCCCGGATGCCACCAAAGATCTGGAGCAGGAACTTGCTCTCAATCTGACAGCACCGATCCAGCTGACAGGGGACGTGTTGTCCCGCTGGCCGGAGATCTCCGCGATCGTGTTCGTAACGTCAGGCTTCGCCTTGATTTCTCCGACCCGCGCGCCCACCTACGGCGCCGCGAAAGCAGGATTGCATGGCTTCGCCGAAGCGCTGCGCCGACAGCTGGCCCCCAACACCCACGTTCTCGAACTACTTCCACCCGCGACGGATACGCCCATGAACGCCGATTTCACGGGCAAGAAGACATCACCCGCGGAAGTCGCTGCCGTCACCCTCAAGGCGTTGGAGCACCGGCGGTCGATGGCTCTGCCAGGCCCCACCAAGCTGCTACCGACACTGCTGCGGATCGCTCCGAACACCATCAAGCGCTCCGTGTCGAAGATGTGACACATGGCGCCCCGCTGGCTTGCGTACCCATCGGCGCAAAACGGACCTCTGACGAATCCTCCAGCGGTCCACGACCAGGGTCGCCCGCTCAATACCTCTGAGACAAGATCCGATCGGCCTCGTTCCTTCGAACCAGACTTGCAGGGCCGCTGATTCTCGAAGAGGTGGAGCCGGGAGGTGGGAGTCCTCTCAGACCGGCCTGCCGTAAACCGCCACCACCACGGTGCGGGTGAGGCTGTTCTCCGACCAGACCCCAATTTGCGAATGTGCGCAGTTGGACATGATCGCCATATAGTCGGGGCGGTGATACCACTGGTTGATCAGCTCAATGCCGCTGATTGCCAAAGCTGGGTTAATTGCCACGGTTTCGGCAACCACTCCCTTGAAGCCTGCGGCATTGGCGCGATGCTGGGCGGTCGACCCATCTGAACCGATGTCACCGCCGATGCTGGTGTTGTTCAAGACATCTCGAGCGTGCCACTGCGCGGCCAGCTGGAGCTGGTCGTTGACAACAACATTGTTCGTGCAACCCGCTTGGTGCTGAATCGTGTACACGTTGGAAACCACGCCTTCGTTGAGCCGCCTGTTGTCGGCATGGGCCGCAGGTGCCCCCAGCACCGCCACAGCAACCGTCAGGGCAACTGTCGACATCATCGACGAAGAGCAGGTGTAGCGGGCCATGACGACGTCCTCTCGGTCAGCAAGGTTTCCGACGGCAGCCGGCGGCAGAGCTGTGTTGTTGCCAGATGATTTCGGGCCACCAGTCATTAGCTGCCTCGACGAATCATGTGTAAAGCCCGGGATACCTCTGGCCCTATCCCCAGGATGAGACCGATAAGAGCTAATGTCATTGCAGCCAGCTGGAACTGAAGTTTCTCGACTGGGATGGTAGTCATGACCGGGCCTCACTCCGCGAGGACCCCTGCCGCGATCAGCTCGTCGACGTCGGCGTCGGTCAAGCTCAACAGCTCTCGGCAGACCGCTCGCGTATCGGCTCCCAGCAGCGGAGAAGGCCTCAATTGTGGTTCGGGTATCTCACCGAACAGAGCTGGACCCAGCTCCGCCGGCAGCGGCGTGTCGAAGCCCGGTTGCACGAACTCGCCCAGCTGGCGCCGTGCGCGAAGGTGTGGGTCGGTCAGCAGCGCCTCGACGTGGACGGCCGCTCCGCAGGCCACCCCAGCGGCTTGGAGCTGATCCTGGACGGCGCGCGGTGCCAGATGTGCGGTCCATTCAGCGACCGCCTCGTCGAGCAGCCGACGATGCGCCACCCGGCCGGCTGCCGTCGCATACTGGGGATTGTCGGCGAGATCTGCGCGCGACATCGCCTGTGCCAGGTTCAACCATTGCTGGTCACCGTCGACGTCGATGGCGCAATAGGCGTCGCTGCCTCGGCATCGGTATAACCCCGTCGGAGCATCGAATTCGCTCACGCTACCTCGGGCCACCAGGCTGCCCGGTTCCAGGGATTCTCGGAGATAACTCATCGCCAAATGGCAGAACACCGTCTCCATCTGCGCCACGCTGATCCGCCGGCCGATGCCGCTTCGGGTCCTGTCGATCAGGGCCGCCATGATCGCGGCAGTTCCCACTCGGGACGCAGCATGGTCGGGATACACCGTCATGTCGTCGCCGAACGCATCGGCGGAGTCGGGGTGCCGCCACAGCTGGGTCAGGCCGACAGTCGAGCGAACCAGCGGCCCGTATCCCATCTGGCCGCTCCACGACCCGGTATCCCCGAGTGCGCTGCTTTCGACCACGATGATTCGTGGGTTGACGGCTCGCAACGATTCGTACTCGAGTCCAAGGGATTTCAGAGTTCCCGGCTTGAAATTGGTGAGGACGACGTCGGACTGGGCGACTAGCCGGCAGAACAGCTCTCGGCCCCGAGCGCTGCGCAGGTCAAGGCCGAGACTGCGCTTTCCGCGGTTGCCGATCGCCGAGGTGAAACCACACTTGTCGGGCTGATCGAACTGGCGGGCGCCATCCATGAAGGCGGCGTTCTCGACCTTGATGACATCGGCGCCTTGATCCGCCAAAGCCCGACCGGTTTCGGCCCCCACCACGATGACTCCCAGATCGAGCACCCGCAGACCCTCGAGCGGACGGCTCACGCCCCCATGGTCCGCGATGCCGCGGGCCGCCACCGATTCTGCCAGCACCTCGATGGTGTGTTCGCCAAGCTCTGGGGCGCGATGCCGGAAACCGGCTCGCTGGCCGTCGTATTCGACGTATCCGTTGGGTATGACTCCGACCAACTCCGGTGCGACTTCCCCACGGGTGAACGAGTTGCGTTCCCGCACATGATCACTTGTGAGGATCTCGCGCGCGGTGTTCAAAGAAGCGACCGCGATGCCCAGTCCGGCCGCAGCCTCGACGATCTCAGCGCGGCTCTTGTCGGCGAAGAGCTCGACGATGGCGGGTTGAATCTGGTCCCAGTTCTGAAACCGCGTGACAAGTTGTTCGTAGGACGGGTCCGCGAATTCGGCTGGCTCCCCCATCCAGCCGAACAACGCCCGCCACTGCTTTGCCGATGCGACGAACATTCGCACGTACCCGTCGGCACACGGAACGATCGGATACAACATACGACGATCCGGGCGCCCTGGTGGCAGTTGCAGCAGCGGTTGTCCCATGGTGGCCGTGCCGCCCATACCGAGTCCCGGATCGAAGTCCTGCACAACGAGGTCGAATAACGAGCAATCGACAGACTCGCCGCGTCCAGTACGCAGCGCACGGTACACCGCCAGAAGCGCCACGAAGGCGACGTGCACCGCCGCAGTCTGGCTCGCGAGCTCGCCCGGCGGCATCAGCGGCTCACGGTGCGGAGCTCCGCTTCGGGTCAGCGCCGAAGACATCGCCGTGAGCACCAACTCGCTGGACTTCCAATCACGGTAAGGGCCGTGTTGACCGAACCCCGTGACGGAGACGACGACGAGCCTCGGATTGCGTTTCCGCATGACCTCGGGGCCTATGCCCAACTCGGCCAGACTGCCGGGCGCCCACGACTCGAGCACCAGGTCGGCTCCATCGAGAAGGCCGAGAAGCTGCCCCCTACCCTCACTCGTGCCCAGGTCGAGTACCACGCCGCGCTTGTTGAAGTGCGTAGTCGCGAAACACAGCCCGTGGCCGCCGAATTGAGGATGCTCGCGACGGGATTTCGCCCCACCGGGCGGCTCGACGAGGATGACATCCGCCCCGGCCTCGGCCAAGAATCTCCCGGCCGTTCCTGCGGGGCCATCGGTGAGATCGATGACACGAAATCCGGCCAGGGGGGGCTGACGCGTCGCGTGGGAAGTCCTCCTGGGCGGTGGTCACGGCGACGACGGCGGCATCAACATCGACTGCCACGTCTGCTCCTTCGGTGTGGTGTGCGCCAGATCTGACTGTGTGTAGAGCTGGCCGTCGGGACCCAGGTAAGTGCCGGTCGCAGGGTCGTATTCGGCAGCAGCCAACGCGGGAACAGGTGGCGCAGGCCCGGCCGCCACCACAGGGGCGGCCGGTGGAACGCCGGGAGGCAACTGCGGTACGTCTTGACCCGACAGGGTGGCGTTAGGGTCACCCTTCCAGTTCATGCCGTCGTTGAGTGGAACGTACTGCTCGTCGCTCTCGCACATCGCAGCTGTCGGGGCACGCTTGCCCGGCTTCGTCACGCACGGGATGTTGCGTGCACCTCGGACGTTGAACGGCGCATCCTGCGGTATGCGGCAGTAGAGGTCTCCGGCCGGGCGGTCGGGATAGTCCTCGAACGACGCATCACGCTGCTGCTGCACGGGTAGGAAACCGGTGGTGCATGGTGGCGGAAGATTCAGGTTGAGATTGAAGCTCAAATAGCCGCCCTTGTAGTCCAATTTGGTGAACCGGTTTGGCAGGCTGATTCCCTGGGAGTTGGCGACTGCTTGGGGCAGTAGGACGAGCATCTGCTCGAGATTGGGTTGATAGGTAACCAACACCGGGGCCACACTGGCCAGGTTGGCCGCCAGGATGGGCACCGTTGGATTCACCCGGTCCAGCAGCTGGCGCGCTTGGTCCGCGGCCGACGGACCGCCCTGCAACAGGCCTTGCACGTCCTGGTCATGTTGAGCGACTTCACGAGTCAGGCCTGCAAGGTGATCGGCCCACGCGCGCACCGATGCCGACGTATCGGACTGGGTGTCGAGCAGCGGAGCCGAGTTGTCAACGACGTTGACAAGATCCGGCAGGTTGCGGTCGGCGTCGATCGCGAGCGCTGTCGATCCTTTGAAGAGCCGGTGCAGTTCCGGACCCAGACCCCCGAAGGCGGTGAAGCCCTCGTTGACGACGGTCTGCAGGTCATCCTTGGGGATCGCCTGCAAACCCCGGTCGGTGGCGTCGAGCAGGGCGCCGATGTCCGGCGGCACCGTCGTGTTCGCAACGGTGATCACGTCGCCGTCCTCGAGTGGGGGCCCGCTGCCGTCGCGGGGTACCAGCGCCACGTACTGCTCCCCCACCGCTGACGTGCTGTGCACCTCGGCGGTCAGATCCGACGGCACCGCCACATCCGATCGCAGCGACAGGATCGCGTTCACACCCGACGGTGTCAGCTGCACCGCCTCGACTTCCCCCACCTCACTTCCGCGATAGGTCACGTTGGCTCGCTCGTACAGTCCGGCAGCTTCGTTCAACTGCATCGTTACCGAGTAACGACCGACTCCGAAGAGCAGGGTGGGCAGACGCAGATAACCAAAGATCATGACCGCGAATGCCGTCGTGGCGACGACGAAGAGGATGCCGATCTGGATCCAGAGGCGTCGAGTCATCCGCATATCAGGGCCCCTGATCCAGCTTGTAGGGAACGATGAGGGGGTTGCCCGACGTATAGGGGCTGGGCAGCTGGCCGATTGTGCGTCCCCACTGCATCTCCAGTTCGGTCAACTCGCCCTCGAAACGTGTACCCGTGAACAGCGCGGAGTCGAGCCGACTCAGTGTCAGGTCAACGACCGCAGTGAGGTTGGCGTAGTCGCCTCGAAACCACTTCGACAGCGAGGACATCGGGAACGGATAGGTGGTCAGGGCTCCCACACCGCGCGTCAGTGCCGGTCCGGCGTCAGCCAGTGATTTGAGCACCGGTGCCAGTTCCTTGAGCTCCTTGACGAGGTTCTCCCGGGTCTGATTGGACGTATCGGCGGCAAGGGCGCTGAACTTGCCGAACTGATCGAGGGCTTCGGCAAATGTCTGGCGCTCGCTCTCGAGCACCTCGAGGGCTTCTGGAATGGTCTCGAGCGCCTTGTCGACCACTGGCTTCTGCGCCGCGACCTGTCCGGCGAGATTGTTGAGGCTCTCGCTGGCGGCGATGATGTCGTCGGTCTGATCGTTGAGATTCGTGACGAACGTGTCGAACTGCGTGATGAGTTCGCGCAAGTCCTTTTCTCGACCGGTGAATGCCGTGGACAGCTCTTGGGTGATCTCCTGGATCTGTCCGATGCCTCCGCCGTTGAGCAGCAAGGACAACGCAGTCAGGGTCTGCTCAGTGCTCGGGTAGGCGCCACTGGACGCCAGCCGGATGACGGAGCCTGCGTGCAGCCGGCCGTGCGGGGCCGCGTCACGCGGTGGAGTGAGCTCGATGTGCTTGCTGCCTAGCAGGCTGGTTTGGCCGAGCTTGACTGTTGAGTTGGCAGGCAGTTGCACGTCCGCGTCCAGACTCATCGTCACCAAAGCGTGCCAACCTTGCCGCTCAATCGATGTGACCGTTCCGACCGTCACATCCCCGACGCGCACCCGTGAGTTCCGTTGGATGTTGTCGACGTCGGGCATCTGCGCCTGGATCGTGTAGGAGCCGGCGCCCTGACCGGCCAATCCCGGCAGCGGCAACGTGTTCGCACCCTGCCAATCGCTGCATCCAGCGAGCAGAGCCGCCGCCGCCAGCATCATCGCTGCCACAGCTCTTCTGCTGCACCGCTTCATGATCCGGGCCCGGCGGGAACCATGATGCCCTGCAATCCCTGTGACGGATCAGTCGGTACCGGGGCCGGTGACGCAGCGACTGGCGCCTCGGCGGCCAGCGGCTCGCCTGCCGAAACCTCGGCAGGGCTGGCCGGTGGTGCAGGTGGCGTCGGAGGTGGTACATAGTCGGGCCGCAGCCAGTCTTCGGAGTAGGTGATCTCGTTGGGGCGGGCGCCCGTTCCCACGAAGAGGTTCTCACCCAAGGGCGGAAAGTTCATTTGACGGTTCTTGACGATCGGCGCCAGGTACTGGACGCACAACCTGGCGGACTGCTCGTAGTTCAACCGAGATGCAGCCTGGATCGCTCCACACAGGAAGCTGAGCGGGTTGGCGAAGTTCGTCGCCGCCAGGGCTCCTGTGAACGTCGCCTGAGCCGGTTGATAGATGTTGATGAAGTTCTGAAACGTGTTCGGCGTGACGTGCAGCGCCTCCTTGATGTCGCCGAGGCTCTGGTTGACCGCCGTGGTGATCGACGCCAGCTTGTCGGTTGTAATTCCGATCGTCTCGGTGTTTTCGGCGGCAAAGGATCTCACGTCGTCAACCACCCCGTTGAGATCGGCGATTGCGGTACCCACCGCGCCGAGGTCATTGGTCAACAGGCCGGTGACGGCCGCGAGGTTGACATTGAGCTGTCGCATCAAGTCATGACTGGACTGCAGGGCCGTGACGATCACCGAAATGTTCTTGATCGTGCTGAACAGATCAGTACTGTGATCGCCCAGCGCCGAAAAGGCCTGCGACATGCTGACGATGGCGTCGCGAATGTCGACCCCTTGCCCACGGAGATTGGCCGCTGAAGTCTCGACGAAATTACCGAGGCTGCTGATACCGCCCGGCTGCGTCGGCTGCAGTGTGTCGGTGAGACGTTGCAGTTGCTCGCGCAGATCGTCCCACTCGACGGGAACGGCGGTTCGTTCCTGTGGGATGACAAAGTCCTCGGGCATCACCGCACCACCGGTGTAGGCGGGTGTCAACTGAATTGCCCGCGCTGACACCAACGAAGGCGAGATCACCACCGCGTTGGCGTTCGCAGGAATCTTCACGGTGTCGTCAACCCAGAAGGTGATCTTGACCCGTTGGGGCTCTGGAACGATGTGTTCGATCTCGCCGACCGGTACGCCAAGGACCCGGACGTCGTCACCGACGAATATTCCATTGCTGTTGGCGAAGTACGCGGTCAGGCGGAGTCGATTGACGCGGTCAGCGACGCCGGTCAAGACCAGCACACCACCCACCAGCGCGATGACCAGAACGACGATCGTGATGGCTCGGGGCTGAGGCTTCATCGCGGGCCTTCCGATCTAGCCGGTGCGCCCGGCTGCGCAGATGTGGGCGATTCGACCGGCTGAGGCTCACCAGCTGCCTCTTGATGGACTGGCGGCGAGACGGGCACCGGCGGCGCGACGCCGTCGGGGGGAAGCGCGGGTGGTCCTGGTGGCGGTCCACCCGGCGGCGGGGCCGGAAGCGGCTGCCGGTACGGGTAGCGCGGGTCGCCGGGGTTTCCAGTGATAGCTTCCGGCACGGTGAGCTTGGGTGGTCCGCCCTGCCCCGTCCGCGGATACGGTATCGGCAACGCCGGTGTCGCGGGCTGGCCCACCTGTGGGTCGGTGCGTTGTGAAGGCAGCAACGTGTTGGGATCCACTCCGAGGTCGGAGAATGCGGCGTCGACGAAGGGCTGAATGAACTGCCCCGGAATCAGGTTGACGAGGTAGGCCTTGAAGAAGGGCCCGGATCCGACGGACTCGCCGAGCGAAAGCGCATACGCGTTGAGTTTCTTGATCGACTCCTGGACCTTTTCCTTGTGGTTGTCGACGATGCTGATCGCTCCGTTGAGTTTCTCGAGGGCAGGTTTGAAAGTCGTCTTGTTGTCGGTGATGAATCCTTTGATCTGCGTGCTGACCGCCGACAGACTGCTGGAGATCTGATCGAGAGCAGCGCTCTGCGTGCGTAATTCAGCCAGCAGGGCATTGCTGTCGGCGATCAACTTGGCGATCACGTCGGCCCGCTCGGATAACACTCCCGAAGCCTTGTTGGCATTCGCCAGCAGACTTCGCAACTCGGCGTCACGACGATTCAGGCTGTCCGAAAAGCGCGCCACACCGTCGACAGCGACCTTGATGTTCGGCGGGGTTTCCTTGAACGTCTCCGAAAGCACTGTGAGGGATTGCGCCAACTGATCGGTATTGAGCCCGCTGATAGCTGCGGTGACATCGCCGAGGGCATCGGGTAGCTGATACGCCGATACCGTGCGCTCCATGGGGATAGTGCCCGAGACCCGACCCTGTCCGCGGGGAGTCACGTTGATCACCTTGGCGCCGAGCAGGCTCTTTGTCTTGATCGCCACTTCGGTGCGGTCACCAAGTGGAATATCCTCGGCTACAGTGAATTCCACCAACACCTGAGCTCCATCGAGGGAGATACTGGTGACTTTGCCCACGCCGGCGCCCGACACCTCGACGTCCGAACCGGTGTACAACCCGCTGGCATCGGCGAAGTATGCGGCGTAGTCGTCGGTACGATCGAGCAAAGGCAGGGAACGGTAGTTGAGTGCCGCCACCATCACGGCCGCGGTCAAGCCGACGCCGACAGCGCCGATGAGCAAAGGATTTCGCTCGGCGAACATCTTCATCGAGGGGTGCACCTCCCGGAATCTTGACCCGCAACCTTGATGTAAACGGGTTGGCCACCTTTGCCGTTGACTTTCAGCACCAAGTCGCACAGGTAGAAGCTGAAGAAGTCACCGTAGAGCCCCTGTCTGCCCAGCATCTGGTACGCATCGGGCAGTTGCTGCAAGAGGTCGTCCAGGTAGTCGTGGTCGGCTACCACGATTCCAGCGCTGCGATCGGTTTCGCGGATCACTTCGGTCAACGGTGTCCTCGACTGTTCGAGCATGTCGGCAATCGACCTCGAGGAGGCGTTGGCGTAGCCGATGGCATTGGCCAGATCCTGCTTGCGCTCGGACAGCGCTCCGACAAAGGCAGCCAGAGAATCCACCGCCTTGGCGAACTGGGTGTCTTGGTCACCCAGCGAGCCGAGCACGGAATTGAGATTGGTGATCACCTGTCCGATGAGTTCGTCCCGGTCGGCCAAAGTCGCCGTGAGCGCGGCTGTCTGGTCAAGGAACGACCCGATCGCGTCACCCTGGCCCTCGAAGACACTGATCATCTGTTCGGTCAACGCGTTCGTCTGTTCAGGTTCCAATGCGCGAAACAGCGGCCGGAATCCACCGATGAGCGCGTCGAGGTCCAGCGCGGGTTCGGTATTCGTCAGTGGAATCGTCGCTCCAGGGTTGAGTCGCTTGGTGCTGCCCACCCCCTCCTGCAGAGACATGTACCGGCCGCCGATCAGGTCGTCGTAGCGGATGACCGACAAGGTGCCCTCGGTGAGCACAACCGACGGTTCAGTGGTGAATTCGACGAGCACCGACGCGTCGGGGCGCACCTTGACCGACTTCACCTTGCCGGTCTCCACGCCGGCGATCCTGACGAACTGGTTCTCCTTGAGGCCCGACACGTTGGAGAACAGCGCGTAATAGGTGTTGTTGGCCTCGAACCGCAACTGAGCAAAGGTGGCATAAAGCGCAAAGGTGAAGAACACGCAGACCACCATGAAGATCGCCAGGCGCCAACTGACGCTTGCCAGACTCTTCTTCAACAGTCGCACCTTTCCCGATTACGTGACATTGCGGCTAGGGAGACGGTGCCGGTGTCGGCGGCACATCCATGGGGAACGGCGGAACGAACGGTTCCGCGCCAGGCACCGGTCCGGGCGCCCGTGGCGCACCGGGCGGCGGGGCCGGCGGAAGTCCCGGATACAACGGGGTCCCGTTGGGCCCGTACTGCTGGGCCCCGTACGGCGGTGCACCCGGATAGGGAATGGGTCCGGGGGCCGGTCCGCCCTGGTTGCGTAGGCTCGGCGGCTCCGGGATTCCGCGAGTTACCGGGAGGTAGTTCGCATAGCCGGGGAATCCGATACCGGGGTTGGGTCGCATCTCCACGCCGGTGCCCCATCCGGTGTTGGTCACCAAGTAACGCTGCGGGAAGTTCTTGGACACATCAGGCAGCGACCCGCAGCTTGGCTTGCCGCCTGGGCCGCCCTTGGCGCCGGTGATGGGTAGGTTCTGTGGAAAGCGGTACGGATCGTCGCCGAGAAGCAGTGCAATGTCCAGGATTTCAGACTTGCCGTTTCGGCCACCATTCCACTCCGCGGCGCCGTAGCCACCTTCGCTCTCCGGATCGGTGAGCAACTTGGCGCCCACGAGCAGACACGTCAACACCGGGTCGTACTTGTGCAGCAGCGCTGTCGTCGGCTGCAGCGCGTTGATACCCGCAACCAGATTGTCCTTGCTGGGTCCGAGCAGTTCGATTCCACTGCGGCTGAAGCCGATGACGCTGACCAGCAACTCATCCAGCTGGGCCGCGTGGGTGTCGATGGTGGCGCTGGTGGTGGTCGCACTGTCCAGTGTTGCGAGGATGTCCTGCATTGCACCGGCATAGGTATCGCCAAAGCCGCGCAGTGAGCGCCAGTTCTGCTGGATCGTCGGCATTCGCGAGTTCAGCTTGGGAAGAACGCGGTTGGCAGCCGTCGTCGCCTCGCCGATCCTCGGGCCCAGACCGCGCAGGCCTTCAGCGAAGGCGCTCAGCACACTGTTGAGTTTGGGCGGATCGATCTGGGCCAACACGTTGGTCAAGCTCTGGAACACCGTGTTGACTTCGGTGGTCACGTTTTGCGACTGCAGCACGGCGCCCGCAACGATGTGGTTCGGGCTCGGGTCGGCCGGATAGGTCAGGTCGACATACTTGGACCCGAATGCCGTCGTCGCACGGATCTGGGCCTCGACGTTGGCCGGGATGAACTTGGCTTGCTCTGGATCGATCTCCAGCTTGAGACTGACCTGGCTGTTCAAGCGGCGGACGGCACCGACACGGCCCACTTCGACACCGCGCATCTTGATCTTGCCGCCCTCCTCCATCACCAGGCCCGCCCGGTCCGATGTCAACGTCACTGGAACGAAGGTGCGGAACGTGCCCAGAAACAGTGCCCCAGACATCCCGATGAGCAGGCTCAAGACGACCAACAGGCCGACAGCCCACCAGATCGGGTGCAGTCCGCGGTCGCGGCGATCAACATCCATTGGCACTATCCCGACAGATGGAAGCTGCCGGATTGACCATAGACGGCCAATGAAACGAAGAGGGTGGCAAACGACGCCCCCACCAGAGATGTCCTCACCGAAAGGCCTACTGCCTCACCAACTCCCGCCGGTCCACCAGACGCTGTGAAGCCGTAGTAGGTGTGCACGAGCATCACGACGACCGATGTCGCCACGGCCTGTCCGAACGACCACAACAGGTCCGTCGGATTGAGGAAGGTATTGAAGTAATGGTCATAGACGCCGGTTGACTGCCCGTAGACGAGGGTGGTGCCAAGCCTGGTTGCCACAAAGGTCATCAGAGCGGCGATGCAGTACAGCGGCATCACAACGATGACCCCTGCCACCACTCGAGTAGATGCGAGGTAAGCAATGCAGCGCACACCCATGACTTCCAGCGCGTCGATCTCCTCGTTGATCCGCATGGCGCCGAGTTGGGCCGTCGTCCCTGCGCCGATGGTTGCCGCCAGCCCGATCACTGCAACCAGGGGCGCGACGATGCGCACGTTGATGAATGCCGACGTAAAGCCTGCGAGCGCCTCTACCCCAACCTGCTGCAACTGGTTGAACGACTGCACGGCGACCAGCGAACCGGCTGACAACGTCAAGAAAGCAACGATGACGACGGTTCCACCGATGACGGCCAGCGCACCCACCCCCAGACTCATCTGGGCGATGAGCCGAACGAGCTCGATCTTGTAGTGGACGAACGCATCCCAGATGCCGCTCACTGTCGTCGCGTAGAACCGCGTCTGGAAACCGAGTCGGGTCAGCCCTTCCGTCACGCGGCTGACAGTGCGACGAAGTCGGGGGCGCAAGGTGCTGGCGGCCGCAACGGTCAAGGCAACGCCACCCAAACACGAACGGCACCAGCCACTTCAGCCATCAAAAGCCTCCTCACATCCCCTACGGTCATACATAGCAAACTTGAGATGCACACCACTAAGTCGCCAAGACAGTAAGCTACACCACAATCGCCCGGGCGGGCAATACCCGAAGACAGGACCGCGCCAGACTGATCCGAAACCCACAGTTAATGGATTCACGCCCGAGAAACGAAGTCGCTCCTAGTGCGCATCTATACCAGTTTCTCTGCTTTTTTCGGCCTCGGTTGCTGCTATGCTCGGCCAATCCATGCTAGACAGACAAGTCACAAACCCCCGCGTCGAACGCACCTCAGCAACCGCCGGGCTGGAACGACAGACAGACCGCTAGCAAACCATCAAGGAGGAAGTATGAACGTCAAGACGACGGGCGTAGCTCCGGCGAGTCGGACAGTCGCGCTATGGCAGTGACCGCCACCGCCGGCAAGTCATTCCGCGGGATCGGCGGATTCTTCGCGATGAGTCTCGACACGTTCGTGCTGATGTTCAAGCCTCCCTTCGCGTGGCGCGAATTCATCAGGCAGGCATGGTTTATCGCGCGGGTGTCTATCGGCCCCACAGTGATGCTCGCTATCCCGTTCACCGTCATGGTGGTCTTCACGCTGAACATCTTGTTCATCGAGTTCGGGGCTGCCGACTTCTCCGGAAGTGGTGCGGCGCTTGGCGCGGTGCAGCAGATCGGACCGGTGGTGACCGTCCTCGTGATCGCCGGCGCGGGCGCGACGGCGATGTGCGCAGACCTGGGTGCCAGAACAATTCGCGAGGAGCTGGATGCGATGCGGGTAATGGGGATCAATCCGGTGCAGTCGCTGGTTGTCCCGCGTGTACTCGCCGCCACAGTCGTCGCCCTGATGCTCAACAGCGTGGTCACCATCGTCGGCCTGGTCGGCGGGTTCTTGTTCTCGGTGTTCTTCCAGAACGTGACACCGGGTGCGTTCGTGTCGGGAATGACCCTGCTCATCGACGGACGGGACGTGACGTTCGCGTTGTCCAAGGCGGCGATCTTCGGGATGTGCGCCGGGCTGATCGCCTGCTACAAGGGAACTTCCGTCGGTGGTGGCCCGGCCGGTGTGGGCAACGCGGTGAACGAGACTGTGGTTTTCAGCTTCATGGCATTGTTCGTCATCAACGTGGTCATCACCGCGATTGGCTACCAGTAACCACTGGGCGTAGTGGGGTTGCCGGCGCGTTCGCCCGGCTGGCTTTCGACCACCTATTCTTTACCGGATCTCCCGCAGTCGACAAGCTCGTCCAGCGATCGGCCGCTGATCACCTGGTGCCGGTGACCCTCGAGCTCGGCGGCAAGAACCCCGCGGGTGGCACGAGACGCCGATATCGTGCGGGCCGCAAATCGGATCACCGCCGGACGGATGATGAACGGCGGTCGACTGTGTCTGTGCCCCGACTACGCCCTGGTGCCCGGGGAGAGGCTGGACGAGTTTCTCGAGCACGCGGAACGCGCATGGCGCACGTGGCCGACCATCGCCGAGAATCCGTACTACCCGTGGATTGTGGACGAGAACAACTACATCCGGCTGAAGAACCTCGTCGACGATGCCGAATCCAAAGGTGCGAAGATCCGGACTCTGCGACCCAACGGTGAGGAGCCTTCGTCAGCGCAACACCGCTGGATGGCGCCCACCCTCGCGTGGAATCTCGACGCCGGCATGCGGCTGTACCACGAAGAGGTCTTCGGTCCTGTTCTCAGCGTCATCCCCTATGACGCAGTTCATGACGTGGTGGCACAGATTGCCGAAAGGCCCCCGCCGCTGGCCGCGTACTGGTACGGCCCGTCGAGTCCCGAATACGAAATATTCTCGCAACGGGTCCGCTTGGCGGTATGTCCCGAAACGATTTTGCCATCCACGTCCTTCCCAACGGTGCACCGTTCGGCGGCGTGGGCAACAGTGGGTTCGGCTACTACCACAGAATGACCGGCTTGATCACCCGCCCCTGCAGCTGATCGTCGATTGCCGTATTGACGTCCTCTGGCCGATATGTGCTGACCAGCTGATCCAGCGGCAGATCTCCGCGGCGGAAAGCACTGACCAGCTCCGGGATGAACCGATGGATGTGTGAGTCACCCTCAATGCATCCCCGAATCATCTTGCCGTTCATCAGGATGTCCTGAGCGTCGAGAGTCACCGAAGGGTCACCGAGCCCGACGAGAACCGCCAGCCCGCGTGCCCCCAAGCTCTCCACAGCCCCCCGAATGACGGCGGGTTTGCCGGTGGTGTCCAATGCGTGGCTGGCCCCTTCCGGCCCCAGGGCATCCCTAAGCGCCGCCATCGGGTCCGCGTCCGGATCGACGGCCACCGCTCCGAACGTCTCTGCCAGTTTCCTGCGTGCGGGAACCGGGTCGACGGCCACGACGGTGGTGACACCGGTCATCCTGGCCGCGAGCAGGGCGGCTAAACCGACACTGCCCACTCCGTAGATCACCAACCGGGAGTCAGGGCTGGGCGAGAGCGCATTGAGCACGGCACCGACCCCGGTCTGAAAGCCGCATCCCAGCGGCGCGATAGGAGCCAACGGCACGTCAGCGTCGATGACCACGGTGTTCTGAGCCAGGGCAAGCGCATGGCGCGCGAAGCTTGACTGACCGAAGAAGTCGGCCAGCACCGGCGCACCATCACACGTGAGCTGGGCCGAACCGTCGGGCCGCAATCCCGGCGCGTTGAGCGTTGCGGCGCCGACACAGTAGGCAGGTTGTCCGCCCAGGCACCGCGAGCATTCCCCGCAACTGCGGTAGCTCAAGATGACGTGATCGCCCGGATGTACGCCGCGCACGTCGCGGCCCACCGCTTCCACGACTCCTGCGCCCTCGTGGCCGAAGACGCAGGGCCCCATAGCCGCAGGAAGTAGCCTCCTGAAGTACAGATCGGTGTGGCAGATTCCCGTGGCGACCAATCGGACGAGGACCTCCTCGGAGCGCGGCGGGTCGATCTCGACGTCGCAGAGCTCGAACTGCGTGTCGGGTCCGCGGGAAACCAGTGCCTGCGTTTTCATGACGCTCCTCTTGTTGAAGTCCGCCCCGCGATCTCGACACGCACGGCGCGCTGCATCGGGGGGCCGTAGTAGGGACCCATCCGTTCGGTGCCCGGTCCCATTTCTCTTGCCAACTCGAGAACCCGCGCGTCCACGTCGAGGCACGCTCTGTGCCAGTCGGCCGCCGTCGGGCACTCGGGCAGGCAGGATTGCGCCGCTGCGGCGGCGATTGCCGTTCCGAGTTCGGCGTGTACCAGGCCCTCGATGAACTCGGTGGCCAACCGCGGGTCCGGAAGCATCCAGGAGTGGTGAGCGTGCGGAAGTAGGTACAACGCCGCCTCCGCCGAATGCGCGCAGTCCAGGCCGGACTCGATGGGCATGACCAGATCGTGGGTTCCGTGCGCCACGACAGTCGGGATACCCAGCGCGCGCATCTGTTCCAGCATCGGAGTCGACTCTTGAGCGTGTGCGATGGCGTGTGCGGTACGGTGCAGCTCGGCACCGTTGCGCAGTGCCTGTCGGGACACCTTGCGTTTGAGCCGTCGGTATCGGGCGCTGTCATCTCCAGACAGGTAGCCGGTTCCGCTGCGGGCATCCCAGCGGGCGCGCGCGAACGCGGCGAGCAGCGTCGGCAGCCGCAGCGCCGCGCGGCGCGAAACCCGGTCGAAGGTATGGCCTGCGGCGGCATCCAGAAGTACCGCTGCGATGACGCGATCCGGTCTCATGACCGACAATTCGATGACGTTGCGGCCACCCATCGAGTGACCGATGAGGACCGCACGACGGATGCCCAACTCGACGAGAACCCTGTCGATAAACCGCGCTCGCTCGTGGAAGCTGGCGCCGTCGGCCAACGGGGCCGTCCGGCCGTAGCCAGGGGCATCCACGGCGACGGCCAGAAAGCCCAGCTGTGGAAGTCCGCCGAGTAGCCCTGAGTACATCGCGCCGCTGAGGCCGATCCCGTGCAGAAACACCATCGGCACTCCTGCCCCGGCGACGTGCACACCCACCCGATGACCACCAGGGAGCTCGACGACCTGTTGTCGTACGGTGATGCTGGCTCCGGCTGCCACCGAGGGATTTGACGCCAACATCATGCCGGTCAGCCCCGTTCGTGCATCAATAGGCCGCGGTCCCACCGTCGACGGACAGCAGCGCACCCGTGATACCAGATCCGGCGTCGGAGGCCAGCAGCACTGCCATCGCGGCGACCTCGGCGGGAGTGATAGCTCTGCCCAGCGCCGCCTCTGCGGCATACTGGTCGAGGAAAGCCTCGGCGCTGACGCCGGCCGAACCTGCCGCTGCTGCCGCCGACTCCTTGATGAGGTCGGTGATGACCAGCCCAGGGCAGATGGCATTGACCGTGACACCTTCGGCAGCAACCTCTTTCGACAGTCCCTTGGTGAACCCGTTGAGTGCGTGCTTAGCCGTCACGTATTGCACGATGAATGGCTTGCCGTGTTTGCCCTCCACCGAGGACATGTTGATGATCCGGCCGTGCTGTTGACTCAGCATGTACTGCAGGGCTTTTCGGGATGCGTAGAACGCGCTGGTCAGGTTGAACAGCAAACCACGCTCCCACACCTCGTCGGACATCACTGCCACCGGCGCGAACGCATCTGCACCACCGATGTTGTTGACCAGCACGTCGATCCGACCGAACCGCGACACGGTGCCGTCGATCGCCGCTTCGATGCTTTCCCGGTCAGTGCCGTCACCGGCCATGAAGACGGCCCGCTCCGATTGTCCGAGCTCGGCCAACGCCTTGTCGCCCTTGTCCTGGCTTCGGCCGGTGATGACGACCGAGGCACCCTCGGCCAGGAATGCCGCGGCGATGCCGAACCCGATGCCTCGAGTCCCGCCGGTGACCAGGGCCACTTTGTCCTTGAGCTGCATGTGTTCCTCCGTGCGTAGTTCGAGGGGTCTAGGGAAGCAGGCTCAGCAGGTCCAGGTCCACGATGGCCTGGCATGAGCGGTGTAGGCAGGCCTCGACGAACTTGCGCCCGCGGGCATTACCCGGTTCCAGCGTGCCGGCGATGATGATCGCGTACTCCAAGCAGTGCAGGATGGCAAGTTTGTAGTCTTCCCAACACTGTTCGAAGGAATAGTCGCTGACGCCATGGCTGACCAACGCGCTGTGGTACTGCACAAGCAGTTGCTGCTCGTTGGATCGGCGTGCTGTGACGTCGAGGCTCTGCGACAGCAGGTATCCGACGTCGTGAACGGCCTTGGTCACGATCGGCGCCTGCATGTCGAGCATCACGAAGGGACGTTGGTCGGGCCGCGTCCCGAACATGAAGTTGTCCAAGCGATAGTCGCCGTGGATGAGCGCCTGCGGCCCCTGCGCCATCCGGCGATGCAATTCGGGCACCGCCGTCGTGTAGCGCTCGCCCGCGGCGACGACGTCGGGGTGAACGAAGGCCGAAAAGCTCTGCATCGTCGTGGCGAACACGTTGACCACGGCGACTCCGATGGCTCCGCTGTACAGCGGACCTTCAATGGTCGGCCACCAGGCCAGGTCCTCGCGCTGCTCCGCGTGCCACGTCGCGGCATGCAGCCGAGCTACCGCGTCGAGCGCCAACTCCGCCTCGGCGACCGTGCACCCTCGGGTCTGATCTCCGGCGCGATAGTCGGTCAGATCTTCCAGGAGTAGCACCATATCGCCGGTCGCCGGATCAAGGTCGGAGAAGTAAGACTGCGGACAACATGAACCCACCTCGGCGGCCAGGTCCTGGTAGAACTTGACCTCCCGCTCGTAGGTCTGCAATCCCTGGGCCACAGCCCGATTGACCTCGTTGGCGACCGCGAATTTTGCAATCAGCGCGGGCACCGGGCCGGCCGCCGAACCGTATTGCAGCTCGAGCTTGGCCAGATCGCTCAACAGCCCTACGCCTTCACCGATCGGCGAGGCGTGCCAACCCGCCACGACGTCGTCGTCCCCCAGCTGGCCCGCCGACTGCATCACCACGGTGAGCCACTCTGGAGTCATCTCAGACAATCGGTGGGGCGTCGACTGCTCGACTAGCCTTGGCAATTTGCTCTCCCTCTTCTTGTGATGCGCATCACGAACACACAATGCCTGATCGAACGGGATCCAGTCAACGAGTTTCTGTAACTCATTTCTTGTTACTCATCGGGGCTGACATCACGCCCACCGCAGGTTCTGCGCCAGATGCTCACGCCACTCGGCCGTGGTGCCGAGCAGCAGGGCATCCGACCTGGCCCGGCGGAAATACAGGTGCGCGTCGTGCTCCCACGTGAAGCCGATACCGCCGTGAAGCTGAATCGCCTCGGCACTGGCCGCAAGATACGCCTCACTACACCAAATACGCGCTACCGCAGCCGCTTCGGTGAATCGAGTGCCGCCCGGGGCGACGTCGAGCGCGCGCGACAGAGCCGAACGGGCCAACTCGAGATCGACGAGTACGTCGGCCAACGCATGTTTCACGGCCTGGAAGCTGCCGATCGGACGGGAGAATTGCCGGCGGTCCTTGACGTAGTCGACGGTCATCGACAAACAGGCCTGCGAGCCACCGACCTGTTCGGCCGCAAGCACCAGGGCGGCCACGTCCAATGCGGGCTTGAGCGCCTCGGCCGGATCGATCTCGGCCAACACGGTGCAGGCAGCATCGCGGAGCTTCACCGAACCGACAGACCGAGTCAGGTCGAGCGTTCGCAGCGAGGTCACCTCACAGTCGGGATCCGGCAGATCCACCCGAACCACCGCCCCGGCAGTGACCGCGATCAGCACGTTGGCCTCTGAGGCGTTGAGCACCGCGGGCAGGTATCCGGATACCGTGCCGTTGGCCGCCAATGTGAGCGGCTGCTGGGCGCCGACCGACGCTGCTGCCGCAAGCGCGCATATCGTGCCCTCGGACATTTCCTCCACAGTGGTCCGTGCGGCAACTCCGCATCGGGCGAGCACTTGGCCAGCCAGCACCGTGCTTCCGAAGAATGGCACGGCGAGCAGATTTTCGCCGAATATCTCGGCGACCGCGACCAATTCGGGCAGCCCCCCTACACCACCGAGACCCTCGGGCATACCGATGGTGGCGATGCCGAGTTGGCCGCAGAGCAATTGCCACGCTCGTCCGTCGAAACCAGGCGTCGCCGATTCCATCACGCGGCGCGCAAGCTGTGTGCCGCCCATGTGCTGACCAAAGTCCCGAACGGTGGCCCGCAGCTCACCGAGGACGTCGGCGGTCCCGGCGGTCGTCATCATGTCGAACTCCTCTGGCAGTCAGTCACGTGGGCAGTCATCGTCGATCGATCTCGGAGAATGGGTGGCCCACGTCGAGGCGTGATTCGGCGGGCAAGCCCAGAACGCGTTCGGCGATGACGTTGCGTTGGATCTGATCGGTCCCACCGGCGAGGCGATATCCCGGCGCGCCAAGCACGTGGGCGGTCCAGGCGAACGCACCGTCGCCATGGTCGGCAATGGCGCCGCTGCCCAGCAGTTCGATCGCATATTCGCCGATGTCGACGAGCAATTCGGAGGCAACCAACTTGCCGACCGATCCGGCTGGTCCGGGCGCCTGGCCTGCGGCCGCGGCCCGGGCAACTCGTTCGCTGGTCGCAGCTCGCAACTCGGCCAACACATAGATGTCAGCGAGGCGTTGGCGCACGACCGGGTCAGAGAGCCGGCCGGTCCTACGCGCCACGGCGAGCAGGTCACCGAACGTCCCGCCCTTCTGTCGTGCCCCGCTGCCGGACGCCTGACGTTCGAAGGCCAGCGTCGCCTTGGCGACCTCCCAGCCCTGGCCGGTGTCGCCGATCCTCAATTCGTCGGAAACCGCTACCGCATCAAAGAAGACCTCGGTGAACGAGCTCGCTCCGCTCATTTGGCGAATCGGCCGAATGGTGATGCCGGGCGACCCCATCGGCACCAGGAATGCGGTGATGCCACGGTGCTTACCGACGTGCGGGTCGCTGCGGGCCAGGAGCAGGCCGAGATCAGCATGCCCGGCACCCGATGTCCACACCTTCTGGCCATGCACCCTCCAGTGGCCACCGTCGGACTCGGCGCGACATGTCAATCCCGCCAGATCCGAGCCAGCGCCTGGTTCACTGAAGAGCTGGCAAGCGAGCAGGTCGGTGCGCAGCAGCGCGCGAAGGTAACGGTCCCGTTGCGCCTGGCTTCCGTAGATGGCAACGGCCGACGCTACGAGACTCGTGGTGACACTGATCAGTTCGGTTGACGGAGGCACGGCGTAGTCGCGTTCGATCTGGCTGAATCGGGCAGCAAAGGACGCCGGCAGTCCCGCCCCCTCGCATTCGGGAGGAAGGGTCAAGGCGCCGTAACCGGCGTCGAACCGAGCCCGTCGGTAGGCACGCACGCGGTTGAGGATCTCGATTTCCTGGTCGGGGGTGACATCCCGGAACACCTCCAGGTCCGGGGTGTGGCCGAGGTCCTCGCGGCGCCCGACTTCGGCTTCCAGCCACGTCCGCACCTCGTGCTCCCACGTGGCTATGTCTGGCAGGGTCATGTCGACGAATCCACCTTTGTCAGAACAGAACACGCGGAGATTCCGGGTGCGCCGTACACGTGTGTGAAGCCGATCTGGGGTCGCGGGTGCGCGGGCAGGCCAAGTGCTCTGCCCTGCAGCTGACGCACAACTTCGTGGACTTGCCGTAAACCCGAAGCCCCGATCGGTTCACCGTTGGCAAGACAGCCGCCGTCGCTGTTGACCGCCAAACCACCCTCGGACGAGAGGCTGCCGTCGGCCAACAGATCGCTCTGCTCACCGTCCTGGCAGAGACCGGTCTCGGCCAACGAGATGATCGCCGACCCTGAGTCGGTGTCCTGCACCTGCGCGATGTCGACGTCTGCTGCCGAGATCCCCGCCGAGCTGAGCGCCGCAGCGGCCGCCGCGGCCGTCGGGCTTCCCGACCGACGCGGAGTCATCGACGGTGAATAGACCTCGAACGATTCGACACCTCGGGATCGCGCCGCGATTGCCGCCACCCGCACCGGCTGTTCGGACAGCTCGAATGCGCGTTCGCCACGCGCCAGCACAAGTGCCACCGCACCCTCGTTGGGCTGGCAAAACATCAACTGCGTCAGGGGATCTGACACCATCGGTGCAGCCAACACCTCCGCGGCGGTCAGCTTACGTCGGCGCCACGCGACAGGGTTGACGGCGCCGGCGCGACTGGACAGCACCGCCATTTCGGCCAGGTCGATTTCGGTCACCCCGTGGTCGTGCATGTATCGGCGGGTTCGCATGGCGAAGTACTGAGTGGTGACCATCAGACCCGACCTCGGGTACCACGGACCCAGCCCGTAGGCTGCCGCGTCGCTGTTGAACGCGCCACGCTCGTGCTTGTCAAACCCGACGACAACGGCCAGTTCGCCTTCCCCTGCAAGAAGAGCATTCGCGGCCGTCGACAACGCCAGGGCGCCCGTGGCGCATCCGTTGCGCACCGAGACGAACGACAGACCCGTCAGTCCCAAGCGTGACACGAGGGTGTCCGGTTTAGCGGTGTTGCTTCCGCCCACCGCGAGATCGATCTGTCGCCAGGCCAATCCGGCGTCATCGAGCGCCGACTTGACCGCAGCCGCGCCCATGTCGAGCCCGGTGACTCCCTGATGCCGGCCAAACGGGTGGATGCCCAGGCCCACAACGAAGACATCGTCGGCCCTGCTCATGCGCTGAACGCGTAGGACTGCATGTCGTCCGAACCGCCGAGCTGGCAGCTGACGAGGCGGACGGGCGTTCCGATGGACAGTTTGTCGAGTGGGCCGAGCAGCACCGATTCGACCAGGACGCAGTCCAAGTCCACGTAGCCGACCGCGAAGGGCATGAACCCCTCGTCGGCGACGACATAGGGCGCCTTCGGCGCGAACCGCTGAACCGTCCACGTCCATACGACGCCATGCTCGGGTAGTGCAAACCGCCGACTCTCGCCTTCCGCGCAATTCGGACACTGCTCACCCGGCGGGAAGTGAACATGACCGCAGTTCAGGCACCGCGATCCGGCCAACCGCAGCGGGTCGGTGGTCGCGAAGAGTTCGGGTGATAAATAGGCCACTAGCGAACCTCCAGTGCTGGCATGGCGCGTGAGTTACTGAGTGTAGTCTCTAGTAACACGGATGCGTTTGCAAGAACGGATCCTCAACAACGGAGGCGGTATGTATCTCGGTGGCATCTCTGAACGCAGCGTGAGTTCGCCCGACGACATCGCGCTCACCGATGGCACGACGACGCTGACCTGGACACAGCTTGCTGCGGCCGTTCGCGGCGTCGCCGGCCACCTGGCCATGCTTCCCGAAGGCGCCAGGCTGGGCGTCAGCGGTGAAAACGCGGCACCGACCCTCGTTGCACACGTGGCGGGTCTGGTCAGCGGTGTCGGCACCGTGGCGATTCACCGCCAGGCCACCCCCGCCGAACTGGTCCACGAATTGCAGACCGCCGACTGCCGGGCCGTGCTCGTCGGACCAACTACCGTCGCCGCCGCAACAGAAGTGGGCGGTGTGGTCGATATCGCTGCAGCTCATGGCGTCCACGATCCACCCGCGGGGTTCCTGGAGTGGCAAAAGTTCTGCGCGGGTACACCACCCGCAGTGGCTCTGGACGCACGTCCTGCACGTCCGCTGATGGTCTACACCTCGGGAACGACGGGCCACCCCAGCGCAACCGAGGCCAAGTGGCTGCCACCCCAACGCGCCACGTCGGCGTGGCAGTACCTGCGGGAACTGGCCGACCGTTCCACATTTCCCGCCGGTCCGCATCTGGTGGTGGGGCCGCTCCAGCACAACGGCCCGCTGACCAGTGTGCGGCACCTCATCGCCGGCGAGCCGGTGGTCGTGATGCCGCGATTCGACCCGGCGGAGGCCCTGATTCTGATTGCGAGGTACGGCATCACGTCCAGTGTCATGGTTCCTACTCACTTCACCAGACTGCTATCGCTGCCTGAGGACCTGCGTCGCGCAACCCAGGTGAGCAGCCTGAAGATGTTGGCGCACACCGGTTCCGCATGCTCGCGAGCGGTGAAGCAGGCGATGATCGACTGGGTCGGTCCGATCCTCGTGGAATCCTATGGCGGCAGCGAGATCGGCACCGTCGCTCGAATCTCGAGCCAGGACTGGAAATCGCATCCCGGATCGGTGGGCAAAGCCGTCCCACCGCTGCGGATCGCAGCCTTCGACGACGCCGGTGTCGAGCTCGGACCGGGCGCAGTCGGCATACTCGGGATCGAACTCAACGACGGGCGGGCCGTGCAATATCACGGCGACGACGAGAAGTCTCGGCGCGCCTACATCAAGCCGGGCGTGGCAACCCTGGGCGACATCGGCTACGTCGATGCGGCCGGGTTCGTCTACATCACCGACCGTCTGGCGGACGTGGTCATCTCCGGCGGTGTGAACCTCTACCCAGCAGAGTGCGAGAAGGTCCTCATCACCCACCCGGGCATCGAAGAAGTCGCCGTGATCGGCGTGCCGGATCCCGACATGGGCGAAGCGCTGCACGCGCTCCTCGTGCCCACCGGTGCGGACCTCGACATCGGCGAACTCGGCGAGTGGTGCCGCACCGAGCTCGCCGGATTCAAGTGCCCGCGAACCTACGAATTCGTGCCCCGGCTTCCCCGAAACGAGATGGGCAAGGTGGACAAACGCTCGCTGCGCGCCAACTATTGGGATGCCCGGCGCGCCATATCGGGTTAGCGGATTCGACGCGTCAAATCGGCGTGCTGATGATTCGGGCGCTCAAGCCCGCTACTGCAGTGCGGAAGTCATCCTCGCTGACCCCTGAACATTGCTCGTCGTTGGCCAACCAGGCACGCGCACAGACGTCGATCTGCGCCATCAGCGCCGCGGCGACCACCGACGCGTGCGGCAGCGGATACTGCGGTTTCGCCCTTCTCACCGCCTTGATCACATCGCCGAGCACGCTCTCGTTGGTGGTGCGGCGAACCGCCTCGACCGCAGTGCTCAACCCGTCACTGTGAGCGAACCAGACGGCCGCCGCGTCACGCTGGTCCTGCATCCAGCCCAACAGGTGTACGACCAGGTTGTGCACCGCCGCGTCATCGCTCTTCAAGTATGCCGACGCCTCCGCGGCGAAGTCCTCGGCGAAGGATGTCAGCCCGTGCAGGAGGATTTCCTCTTTGGTGGCGTAGTGGTAATACAGCGCCGCTGACGTCATCCTCGATTCCGCGGCGATGTCGGCGACGGCGATCGATTCCCGAGGCCTCGAAGCATACAGACGCAACGCCGCTGCCACGATCTCATGCTTGCGCGAAGGGCGATGGGCCGCGCGCTTAACTGTCATGGATCTATAGTAAGTCCGGACATCCGAGATCAACACGAGCGGAGGACGTCACTGTCTGCCCAACGCAAGAAAGCCGACGACGGCCGCCGTGCAGCGCATCGGCCCTCGCGCCGGCGCGACATCATCGAAGCTGCGGTTGCCGTCTTTGCCGAGAAGGGGTTCGCGGAGGCCAGTATCAACGACATTGCGCAGCGCGCAAAGGTCGTGCAGTCCGGAATCTACTATCACTTCGAGACGAAGGCCGACCTTTTCGACGCCGCGATCGAGGCCGTCTACGACAGCCTCGATGCCGCCGTCGAGGCTGCTCGCGCCGGGCACGCCCCGGGGTCTCCGGAGGAACTGCGCGCAGTCATCCACGCGGGCAACAGCTGGGCTGACGAGCATCCGCGGGCATCGAAGATGCTCTACAGCCAGCTACCGGGCGCCACCCCGCGCAGCGCCCAGTTCCGCGAGGAGCACGAGGCCCGCCACGCAGCAGCAGCGTTTCGCTACCTCGAGCGGGACGACGTCTCGGCAGATGACTCAGGTGTGAACAGCATCAACGACGTCCTGACTGCCCGCACGCTGGTTCATCTGATGATCTCGGTCATGCCCTTGCGCCTTGACGGAGGGGCCCTTAGCCGTCGGTCAGCACAGGCCCTGGAGGTCTCACTGCAGGCGGTGGGCCATCGCATTGTGTTCGATTGAACCCGGCACGTTGACCGTCACGGCCGCACCGCGGAGAGCACTGCCGCGACGATCTTGTCGTGCGTCGGATAACCCGAGAGAGCCGGCGAGAACGGAACTGGAGTGTATTCGGCTCCCAGACGCAGGACAGGAGCGAGCAGTTCGCCGAACAGCTGCTCGTGGATCTGGCTGCTGATCTCGGCGCCCGGCCCGCAGAATTGCGTGGCTTCGTGGACCACGAGGACTCGCCGGGTCTTGGTGACCGACTCGAAAATCGTCTCGAGATCGAGCGGATAGAGGGTGCGCAGATCGATGATCTCGCAGCTGATGTCGGCTCCTGCCAGCGTGCCGTGTGCCGCCAGGCATGGCCCGACCATGGAGCCGTAGGTCACGATGGTCACATCGGATCCGGTCCTGAGCGTGTTCGCCTTACCAAGCGGGACCTGGAAGTGCTCAACCGGGACTTCTTCGCTGACACTGAAATTGAGCCCCATGTGCTCGATGAACAGACACGGGTCGTCGTCAAAGATGCAGGATGTCAGCAGGCCCTTGGCGTCTCGCGGGCCTGATGGCATGACGACCTTTATCCCCGGCGTGTGCATGAACCATGCCTCCAACATCTGAGCATGCTGCGCACCGAACCTGCTGCCACCCACAGTTGTTCGCACTGTTATCGGAGCTGGCGTCGCGCCGCCCGACATATACCGCATCTTGGCTGCGTGGTTGATTATCTGGTCCATGGCCACAGTCATGAAGTCGAAGAACATGATCTCGGCCACCGGGCGATAGCCGACCATCGACAGTCCGATCGCCGTGCCGGCGATCGCCTGCTCGGAGATGGGTGTCGCCCGGACCCGGTGGCTACCGAACTTCGTCGACAGGCCTTTGGTGATCTTGAACACGCCCCCGATGGGGTCAGCGATGTCCTCACCGAGAAGGATCACTTTTTCATCGGTAGTCATGGCGCACTCCAGGGCCGAAGTCACCGCCCCCGCCAACTTCATCACCTCGAGTTCACCGGTTTCTGAAGTAAGGGTCATGGTCAGCTCCTCATGTGCGGTTCGGCGCGAACACGTCGGCGTAGAGCGCCTCGGGCGCCGGGAACGGGCTCGCCTGCGCAAAGTCGAACGCGTCTGAGACCGCTTCTTGGGCTTCGTGTTCAATCGTGGACAATTCTTCGTCGGTGAATCCGTGATCGTCGTGCAGCCAGGTTCGGAAGTTCGGCGCCGGGTCGCGCTTCATCGCTGCGTCCAACTCGTCGGCGGGAACGTAACTGAAGTCCGCGGTTCCCGTGTGCCCGGTCAGCCGGTAGGTGACAGCTTCGACGAAAACGGGACCTGCACCGCTCCTGGCAGCGGCAACAGCTCTGCGCAGTGTGCGCAGCGTCGCCATGACGTCGAAACCGTCGACGCGGGTGGCCGCCATGCCGTACGACGCCGCGCGCGCGGTCAGATCGACGTTGGCCGCATACTCGGCGATGGGCGTGTGCTCGCCCCACTGGTTGTTCTGGCATAGGAAGACCACCGGAAGCGACCACAGGGCGGCGATGTTCATCGCCTCGTGAAACGCGCCGATCGACGTCGCGCCGTCTCCGAAAGTCACGACGACCACCCGATCGTCGCCGTCCAGTTGGGCGCCCAACGCCAACCCAGCAGCAATCGGCAGCCCCGATCCGACGATTCCGGTGGTCGTCATGAAGCCCACGGCGCGGTCGTGCAGGTGCATTCCCCCGCCCTTGCCGTGGGACGTTCCGTCGACCCGACCGTACAACTCGGCCACGATCGCGCGCAGCGAAACACCCTTGGCCAGTGCGTCTCCGAGGTTCCGATACGTCGACACCAGCTGGTCGTCGGGCCGCAACGCCGAACTCAAGGCAGCGCACACGCCCTCCAGGCCCCGCACGGGATAAAACGCCGCCTGCAACCGGCCGGCCTTCGCCTCCTCACGGGCCTTGTCATCGGCCAGGTTGGTGGTGAGCATCAGTTCGTACATGCGGGCCAGAGCGGCACGCTCAGGGACGTTCTGGGCTTCCAGTTGCGGGGCCCCTGCAACAGTGGTCATGGCCTTCTCCTCGATCGAATGCGAATCACGATGTGCAAGTGTCATATCCATCCTGATGTCAGAGTGCCGTTGCGCCGGTCCCGAGGACCCAAGCCGGTCAACTCGCCGTCATACAGCGCTCTGACCACCTGGGGCACCTCACCGGCGTAGAGCTCTTCGCCTTCGATACGACCGGCGGCATCGACGGGCCACAGCACGACACACTTGTACTCGACGAGATACCAATGGTCAGCGAGAATCGCTTCGCCCGTGGGCAACTCGTCGTGCGGCAGCACCACCCCCGGATACGCGAACACGAAGTGTCCTTCGGTGACGACGCAGCTGCGGTCGGCGACCACGCGGCTCACCCGGTACTCCAGCCGGTTCTTACCACTTGTAACCAGGTTCTCGTAGTTGGCGCGGACCTCGTCGTGTCCCTGCGGCCCAACACTTTGTGATGCTCCCCAGACGTGGTAGATGGGCTCGTCGACGAGGGTGGCCATCAGCCTGTCCAGATCACCGGCAATCTCCGCATCGACATGCTCGGCAACCACCTGCAAATTGCGGCAGATCACCGGGTCGTCCGCATCGGTGATGGCCAGTGCGAGAGCGTCCGCGGTGGAACTCGGGGGCGCGCTCACAGGGCGCTCCGCAAGACCCGAGTCGGGTTGGTCTTGTCGAGTTCCAAAGACCAGATCTGACCGTTCTGATCTCCCGCGACAAGGTCTTCGATCGCTTCGGCGACCTGTCCTGCGCTCAGTAGCGGCTGCGAAAGGCGCGGTGCCAACCACGGGGCCACTCCGTTTTCGCCGGTGTTGTCCAACATGGGTGTCCGGACCACACCGGGCAGGACGGCGTTGACCCGTAGCCCGGGCAACCCGGCGGCGGCTGCCGACCGGGTGAACGCGACCACGCCCGCTTTGCTCGCGGCGTAGGCCGGATCCGGCGCGTGTGGGCGAAGCGCCGCAGCCGAGGCGACGTTCACCACAGCCATCTCGGTAGTGGCGCTCCGCCGGGCGGCAAGAGTCGAAAACACCAGGGTTCCCAGGGTATTGACTGCGACGACGGTGGCCATCCGATCGAGGTCGCCGGCGGGCCACGGTGGGCCTCCCGACACGATGCCCGCAGCGTTCACCACGCCGACGAGCTGGGTATCGTTGTCGTCGAGCGAATTGAACAGGTCGGTAACCGCCTTCACATCGCTGACGTCGACGTTGACACTGCGGTGACTACCAGGAGCTAACTCCTGCAAGACGGGCGCGGTGAGGCGATTGTCCCGGTCCGCGAGAACGATGGAGGCGCCACGTCGGGCAAGCAGACGAGCTGCGGCGCTTCCGATCCCGCCCCCTCCCCCGGTGACGATCACCGTCTTGCCGTGCAACTCCATCGTTCCTCCGTCTGCGTTGCCATCTTCTGTGCGTTGACCTGTTCAGGTCAGCTCGGGTATCCATTGCTCGTAGAGCTCGTGAAAGTGCCTGATCTTGCCCTCCTGATAGGTGGCTAGGTTCACAGTGCGACGCTGGGTGCTGCGCAGACCGCGCTGCACCGCTTCGAGATTGAACTCGTCCTGATCGAAGACGCGGGCCAACGACCCGAGGACATCAATTGCGTCCCGCCACGGGTCCTGGGCACCGAGTCGCACCTCGGCGGCCGGGACGGGCCGAGCACCCGAAAACGGAGCCAGCAGCATGACTTCCATGACAGAGCTCTGATGGTCGTCGCCGTTGGGGCGAAAGCGGTAGAAGATCTGGTTGTAGGCAGCCCACGGGTGAACGTTGGGAAATATATTGACGAAGTAGCTGTCGACGAGTTCTGCCTCGCTGAGGCCGTCGACGGCATCACCGAGGCTCGGCCGCAATGCCGCCGAGGCCGCATCCGCAAGAGCGTGGCGTGCCCGGCCACCCTCGCCGAGCGCGAAAAGGGCGGGATCGTCCTGACGAACATCCAGTGCCGAATCGAGCTGTTGCTGCTCGGTCGGGGTCCAGGCAAGCAGGGGGCTGGGCACCCCACGCGGGCTCAACGCGCGGGCGACGTTGCCGAAGACGTCGTACTGACTGTTGGCATCACCGAAGCCGGGCAGCAGCTGCGGATGGGTCGTCACCACGTGGTAGCTCTCCATGAAGGCTTCCTGGACGACCTTCCAGTTTGCGTTGATCACCTTGCTGACATGGGCCTTCGTATAGCGATCGTCCAACGGCCAGCGCGCAAAGAGTTCGGGCAGCACGCCGAGGTAGTCGGCCAAGGGCTCGCAGTCGATGTCCGGGTTGATGAAGACGAATCCACCCCACTCGCCGACCCGTATTCGGGGCAGCGACATGGATTGCGGGTCCAGGTGCGGGAAGTCCCACGCACTGGGGATTCGGCGCAGCGCGCCCTCCAGCGTCCAGCAGAATCCGTGAAAGCTGCACTGCAACTCCGATACCCGGCCTGGGCCGTCCCGGAGGGCGCGGCCACGGTGCAGGCAGGCGTTGGGGAACGCACTGATGCCGTCGGGTCCGTCGGCCGCGCGCACCAACAGATACGACTTGTCAGCGATGTCGTAAACCACCGTATCGCCGATATTGGTCAACTGCTCAGAGCGGCAAGCGATCTGCCATACCCGTGACCAGAGATACCTCTTCTCCAACTGATGCGCCTCGGCAGACAGGTACCGCGAGACCGGTACTTCCACCGGGCCGTGCCGGTCAGGCGACTGCCACCGGTACGTTGCCGGCGGTTCGCTGCGGTCGGCGTCGAGGATCTCCTGGTAGCTCATTCCTGTCGCGTGCGCGCGCCGCACGGACGCACTCTCAGTCGTCACGAAGCCTCCATTGCCGCTGGGGTCGGAACCACGAATCGCCGGCTACGCCCCGCCGCACCACCGACGGCGGGGCCTCCGCTTGCGATCCACCGGCACATCTCGGGGTCGGCATACCCGAGATCACCGGCAACGGGCCGTCCGTCTCGGTCGAATCGACCGCTGACGCCGTTGCGATCGGTGACCATGACCGGGCCGATACCATCGTCGGGCCACTCGTATATCCATCCGGTGAACGGGTGCGCCAACCTGCGCATCTAACCCCTCCGATCAGTTGACGGCACGCGCTGGTTATGGCTGCCGGAGAAGACCTTCCGAGGTGATCCGGTCTGCGAAGCACTCGAGCCAGGTCCAGCCGCCAACGATCGCGCGATCGTCGCCCTTTCGGCGCGTGGTACCGCCCTGCGCTCGGTAGCCGCCCCACCGCGCGTTGTTGAAACCTGCCAGCGTCTGCGTGGGGTCTCCGGTGAAGGTCCACGTTCCCGCCGGACCACAGTCGTAGTCCGCCTCTGCGACGTACCCTTCGTCGTCGAGCGTGAAGTCGCCACGCACGTCAGTGCACATCGCCAGTTCTTCGTCGTTGGCCATCACCGCTCCGACCGACCAGTCCTGCCGACCGCGGACGATGTGGCCCCACTCCACCGACCCGTCTTCGAATTTGTTCGCGAAGACGTTCCATGAGACCTGAAGGTCTGTGTACCAACGGTATTCCTTCCACTCGACGCCGTGGCGGAAGTAGAGATGGTCGAAGAACAACGGGCCCTCGCACTTCTCACCGAGGATGGTTCCCGTCACCCAGTAGGGCTGGCTGGCGTAGGCCAGCGGTTCGTCACGCATGGGTGCGTAGAACTGCACGCCGTAGGCGGGACGGGTGCCGGACAGGTCGAGCGCATCGCCCTCGCTCCAGGTGAGGACGTCATCGGTGATGGTGAGGTCGATCGGCAGTTCAGCGCTGTCGTGCAGCATTCCCTTGGAGGCCCAATGGCGCTTATCCGGCTCGAATTTGCGCACCAGTTCGCCCTTGGCGGTGCGGCCCGACTCCGGTGCGAGGTCCATCGTTCCCGACCTGTTGGTAAGCACGTAATTGCCACCGGACATCGGCCCGATGAACTTGCGTTCCAGGACGTAGGTGACACCGGACTCGCTGGTGAGGCCCCCATAGAGGTACTGCGACTGCAGCGCCACTCCGCAGAACGGCTGATCCGGCATCAACAGCGCCAGGTTCGGTTCGTAGCTTGCCGCCACGTTTCGGAAGTGGAAATCTCCCAGGCTGGGCTTCTTGTCAGACATCGCGCTTCTTTCGTTGGTTGGGAACTTCTATTCCGCTTACTCGGCGTGCTGCTCGGTCTTCTTGAACGCCAGCGGGACGGTGAGCGGCCCGCTGAGAACAAAGCTGGGTTTGTAGGTCGGAGTTGCGGTGAGCCACATATCGTCCATCCGCTGGCACAGTTGGCGCAGCGCGATCTCGGTTTCCAGCCGCGACAGGCGCGCTCCGATGCAAAAGTGCAAACCGTGTCCGAAGGCCAAGTTCTGCATCGGTTTACGGTCGATGCTGAACTCGTGCGGGCACTCGAACCGCTCGGCATCCCGGTTGCCGGAGGCGTACATCAGGACCACTGTGGCGCCCTCGGGGATCAACGTGCCGGCGACCGTAACGTCGCGACGTGCGATCCTGAACATCCCCTGAGCAGGTGAGGACAGCCGCAACAGTTCTTCGATGACAGCCTGCGTCGCCTTGCGGTCGTTGCGGATCGCATTGCGCAACTCGGGCTTGTCGCTCAGTTCGATCACGGCCGAGGCGAGCAATGCTGTCGTCGTCTCATTGCCCGCGACAAGCAGCTGGTGCAAGATGCTCAACATTTCGGTCTCGTCCAGGGGCCGCCGGTCTTCGATGTCGTCGTCGTCGGCGGCGATTTTGGCGTTCAGCAGATCGGTCAAGAAGTCGTCACGCGGATGGGACCGTCGATCTTGCAGCTCGCCGGCGAAGTACCGTTGGAACTGCACCAGACCCCGGGCGGCCTCCAATCGCGCGTCGTCGCCAGGGTCGGCCCCGATGGCCGCCGTCGCATGATCGGTCCACGCCTTGAAGTCACGTTCACGTTCGGCTGGGACCCCCAGCGCGAAGGCGATCACGCGAACCGGTAGCGGTACGGCGAACGCGGAGACGAACTCGACTTCGCCGGCATCAATGAAGCCGTCGATGAGGTCGGCACTGATGCGTTCGATGTCGGCGGCCCAGGAATCGATGCGCCTCGCACTGAACGCTCGTGTCGTCAGCCGGCGAAACCTGCTGTGTGCCGGGTCATCTCGGGTCAACATCGTCGGCACCTGGGGGTACCCGGTGGCGCGGATGGCAGCGAGCTCGTCAGAGATCTCCGAGGAACCCTGCCCGAGCGCGATGCCGGGGCTGACGAACTCGTTGCTGAACGTCGCTGTGTCGCGCGCGGCGGTGATGATGTCGTCGTAGCGGGTTATCAAGAAGACGTTCGTGTCGGGAAGCTGGTAAACCGGCGACTCGACACGCATCCGCGAGTATGCCTCATCGGTGGTGTGGTTCGCCGCCGCGGCATAGGGGTCGAACGACCAAGTAGCTGAGGCGGCGGCCTCGATATCCGACAACGATCTACCCACAATCCTTAGTAACTGGGTACTGACTACAGTTACTCGAAGTCTTGCAGGGGATCCACCCGAGCGCAAGAGGCATTCTGGGCCTCATGCATTCCGCCGACTCGCCACCCCAAATCTTCGTGTGTGATGACGATCGCGTCGGTGTTTCCGACATCACGGTTGACGTCGAGCACACCTGCAGCGCCGCGGACCCTGATCAAGCTCCAGGTGCGGATGGCCCCACCGTGGCTGAATACCGCCACAACCCCACAGCCCGCCGCACGTATCCGGTGCAAGGCCGAGTCGTATCGGGCAAGAAACTCGTGGCCGTTCTCACCGCCGGGCATGCGGCGCGACAGCCTCCCCTGCACCCAGGCCTCAAGCACCGCAAGGTACTCAGCGACCGCGCCTGAATCCCCGCGCATTTCCAGCGTGCCCGCCGAGATCTCACCCAGCCCGGAATCGACCTCGACGGTGATTCCGCGGACTCGCGCCAATGGTTGCGCAGTCAAGGCCGTTCGAGCATGAGTCGAAGCATAAATCGACTCAATGCGCTCACCGGAAAACGTTTCGACCAGAGCGTGGGATTGCCGATACCCCACGACTGTCAGCCCAGGACCCGGAATGCCGGTATCGATGAGACCGGCGACGTTGGAATCGGTTTCGGCGTGACGAACCAGCAGCAACCGCATGAACTCCCCGCACTCTTCGCAAACCGGACTGGGACTTACTTTAATTGCTGATCATATACTTGGGCCTGACTCACGAGAGCCCGCCGCTGTTTCGGGGATCGACCGGGGCTGGACCGACCACCGGTCTTGCGGGGTAGGCCGAGGCACACCGACACCCCCTTCGCCCGCTCAGCAGCGCCGACATGTTCGTCGACAATTGCCCCAGTTCTGAGCCCGTCGTCTCAGCGGTTTCCGCGACCGTGGCCGTCCTCGCGTGCATACCCGCGCCGTTCGAACGTGCTGCGTCGCGTTACGCCGAGCGGCGGGGCGGGGCTGGCGACGACCAACCACCTAGGCAGCAGACCGGCATTCTCAACGTGGGACGCTGTGAACCGGTGGGCGGGCAGAACAGAAACCGCGGACGCCGGACCCAACGTCTCCTCTACACTCTCGCTGTGGAAATCAACGGAACCAGCGCGATTGTCACCGGCGGAGCATCCGGTATCGGCGCGGCGACAGCCCGACTGCTTGCATCCCAGGGAGCCCGCGTTGTCATCGCCGACATGCAAGCAGAACGCGGCGAGGAGCTCGCACACGAGATCGGCGGCGCGTTTGTCAGTGTCGACGTCACCGACACGGCTCAGATCGAAGACGCGGTGAACACCGCCGTCGACCTCGGACCTCTTCGAACGCTGGTCAACTCGGCCGGAATCGGTTGGGCGCAAAGGACGATCGGTAAGGATGGCGAATTCGCGTCGGCGCACAACCTCGATGCCTACAAGAAGGTGCTCGCCATCAACCTGGTCGGCACGTTCGACTGCATCCGGCTGGCAGCGACGGCGATGAGCCGACTGGATCCCACCGATTCCGGCGAACGTGGCGCGATCGTCAACATGACCAGTGTGGCGGCTTTCGACGGCCAGATCGGCCAGGCGGCCTACTCCTCGTCCAAGGGCGGCGTCGTCGGGTTGACGCTGCCGGTGGCCCGGGACCTGTCTGCGGTGGGGATCCGCGTCAACACCGTCGCGCCGGGCCTGATCGACACCCCGATCTACGGTGAGGGCCCGGACTCGGAGGCGTTCAAGGCCAAGCTCGGCGAGTCGGTCCTGTACCCCAAGCGGCTCGGTAAGCCCGAAGAACTTGCCTCGATGGTGGTCGAACTGATCACCAACTCCTACATGAACGCCGAAGTTGTCCGCGTTGATGGCGGAATTAGGATGCCACCCAAGTAGTTCGCCCGCGGCTCACCTGGGCGGCGGGGCGCGACACCTGGGGGGCGCCCCACCGGCCGTTCGACCTACACGTCCCTGGCGAAGTAGCGCCCGGCCCTCAGGTCTTCGAGCAGGGTCGGCCGCTGGGGGTCCCAGTCCAGCAGCTGCCGAGTGATCTGGCTCGACGTCGGATTGTCCAGTGAGGCAACCCAACCGATGAAGCCCAGCTGGCTCGAGGCTTCCTCCGGGGTGACACTGACGGTTGGTACGCCGAGTTGGTCGCCGATGACCTGGGCAATGTCCCGGAACGGGATGCCCTCCTCGGCGGCTCCGTGCAGCCTGGAACCGGCCGGTGCGTGCTCCAACGCCAGTCGGTACAGGTGTGCCGCGTCGACATTGTGCACGGCGGGCCAGCGATTGGCTCCGTCGCCGACATAGATGGCCTGCCCCGTCTTTCGCGCATTCTCGATGAGTGTCGGGATGAACCCGTGAAGATCGGTGGGTCCGTGTACCGTTGGCGCCAGCCGGATGACCGAGGCGCGCACTCCTCGGGCGGCGAGTGCGAGGGTGGCATTCTCCGAAGGCGCACGCGCGCCCTGCGCGCTGGGTTCGCTCTCCTCCGTGCCCACCGTGCCCACCGTGCCCACCGTGCTGAGCGGGCCGGTGGCCAGCATCGCGGTCCCGGAGGTCGTGAGGAACGGCTTGCCGGAACCGACCAGCGCCTCTCCCATGGCCTTCACCGCCTCGAGGTCAACCTCGGCGGCACCGGTGTAATCGTTGAAGTCGTGTTGGAACGCGAGATGAATGACGCCGTCGGCCTCACTGGCGGCGCCGGCCAGCACATCAAGATCGTCCAATGTGCCGCGGACCACCTGGCCTCCGGCCGCCGTCACCGACGCCGCAGCCGCGTCGGAACGGGCCAGACCCGAAACGCGATGACCGTTGTCGAGCAGCTCGCGAACCACCAGCGAACCGATATGTCCCGACGCACCCGTGACAAAAACGAGCATGTGACGTGTCCCTTCTTTGGCATGTCAGCTACTGACATCAGTTTACATTTGATGTCAGCGCCTGCCATCGCCGTATTATTCCCCCATGGGCCGATGGGAGCCGGATGCGCAGGGACGGCTCGAGCGTGCCGCGCTCGAGCTCTACGCCGAGCGCGGGTTCGACCACACCACCGTCGCCGAGATCGCCCAGCGGGCAGGAGTCACCGAACGCACCTTCTTCCGGCACTTCACCGACAAGCGCGAGGTGCTGTTCCGCGGCGACGAACTGGCTCGCAGCATCGCCGACACCTTGACCACCATGCCCGAGTCCTTGGCTCCACTTGCCGCCGTCACCGCCGCGTTCGAATCGACTGCCGATTTCTTCGACGAGCGCCGACCGTACTCAAAGAAGCGCCAGGCCGTCATCGATGCCAATCCGGCGCTGCAAGAACGCGAATCGATCAAGCTCGCGTCGATCGCGACACTGATCGGAGAAGCGCTCCGCGGTCGTGGCGTCCCCGAACCCGCGGCCAGCCTGACTGCGGAGGCAGGCACTGCGGTGTTCAAGGTCGCCTTCGTGCGCTGGCTCGACGACCCCGCGGAGCGCAGCATCGCCGTGCACATCCGTGAGACGGTCGCCCAACTCAGGGCGGTGACCGCCGGATGAAAATCCCCCACCCAGCCAAGCGACTCGAACGCGAGAGGCTAGTCCGCCGCGTGCGTGCCGTTGACGACGAGCGCCGAGTGAGCCCAATATCTCAACCAGGTCGACGCCTTCCACCTCAACAGCGACACCAGCCGGTTCATGCGCCTACCGTTTGCGCCGGTGCTGACCGCATTGACGCTGTGGCGAACCGAATTCCGAAGAACAAGCGCTGAGGAGTTTCTCCTGAACCGCCAGCCGCTCAGGACGACGTCGCCGACGCAAGCCGCGCCAGCGTATCGGTCAGCTGTTCCTCGCTTACCAGCGGAAACTTGACCTTCTCGAGCAGCTTCTTGTCGGTGACCTTCGACCAGTCATAGGTGTGGCGCACCAACGTCTCATTGGGTCCCTGAGATTCCAACTCCCACAGCCATTCCCATCCCGGAGGCTCGGTACCCGCAGGCGCTGTCTTCCACGCCAGTAGCTTGTCCTTCGCGTACCCGGACACGTGATTATCGGTCTTGTACTCGCCGCCCATATGGCTGCCCTGCATGTTCATGGTGAACACCTGGCCGACTTCTTGTAGCCGGTCGGCATGGTCCACACTGCGGACAAACCCCGAGCCATCGAGTTCGTGATGCCGCTGGGGGTTGGAGAGGATGTCGAAAACCACGTCGACGGGTGCATCGATGGTTCGTTCGACAGTGACCTTTGTGTTGACGCCCATTCCCCCACAGTGCCCCACAACGGCTGATTACTAAACCAGGGAACTGCTGCGTCGGGACGTCGCACGCACCATCCGAGCGCCGTATCACCCAATGTGACCTGCGGTGGTCGTGTTCTGCTGACGTTCGAAGTAGCCGGCCCAGGATCTCATCTCAGGATGGCGGTTCAGCAGTGCGCGCCGCTGCCGCTCGGTCATCCCGCCCCAGACGCCATACTCGGTGCGAGTGTCGAGCGCCTCCGCCGCACACTGCAAGACCACAGGACAGCGGCGACATATCCGCGCAGCTTGCTTCTGCGCCGCGCCGCGGACGAACAACTCCTCCGGATCGATTCCCCGGCACCGTGCCTGCGACGCCCACTCGAACCGCGCTTCGAGTCGCCCACCGTCAGAGTTCATGTCTTTCGATCCCCCATCCACCCACAGGACCCGTTACGCTCGCGCACCGATCAAGGGGTCCGTCATCGCGAAGGTTACTCAGGTGAGGCCGGCAAGCTGCAGTATCGATGTACCCGGATCAGTGGGACCTTCGTCTCTTCTCCGCCGACGGTGGAGAACAGGCGCCTACTCGACGGGCCACCGTTCGGTGATCATCTCGGTCATCGCGTCCACCCACGCATCGTCGAGAGCGGCATTCTGGCGGATCAGGATGCGGAAGATCGCGCTGCCCGCCACCACTTCAGCGAGCATCGGCAGTTCGTCGTCACCGCGGCGTTGCTGACCGAACCTCGTTTCGAAGTCCGCCAGATTGCCGGTGAGCCTGGTGATCATCATGTTGTGCACATCCGGGTCGGCGACGGTGTCGGCGATCAAACCCGGTAGCGCCACCCGCACTTCGGGGCGGTCGAACATCGCGCGGGTGGTCTCGACCAGTGCCCGGATGTCCTGACGGATGTCACCGGAGCCGTTCGGTGCGGAGATCACCTCGTCGGACAGCACTGCTTCGTGAACCAGGTGCACCTTGCCCGACCAGCGCCGGTAGATGGCTGCGGTGGTCGTCCCGGCACGCACGGCAATCGCGGACAACGACAGCGCGGTGTAACCGGTCTCGAGGATCAGCTCCCGGGTGGCCGCGATGATCGCGGCGTCGATCCTGCCGTCGCGGGGCCTCCCCGGCGCCTGCCGGGCGGGTGCCTTGCCATCGGTGCGCTGATCTGCTGTCATGGGTCCCAGCCTAGTTCCAATATAGGATGCATCGTATCTTAACGGAGAGTCTGTGAATCTCAGCCCGCTCGACGAGTACCCGATCCATCAGACGCCGTCGCCGATCAGTTCCCCGGCGACCTCGGATCGCAATTTCTATGATCGGTCCTACTTCAACGTCCTCGATCGTGACGGCCGCTTCATGGCGCTCACCGGTATCGGCTATTACCCGCGACTCGGCGTCAAGGACGCCTATTTCCTGGTGCGGCGCGGTGACACCCAGACCGCCGTGCACTTCAGCGACGCGCTCGACGACGACCGTCTCCACCAGAACGTCAACGGGTACCGCCTCGAGGTGGTCGAACCACTGCAGGAACTGCACCTCACTGTGGCCGAGACCGAGGGCATCTCCGCCGACCTGACGTGGCAAGGCCTGTTCCCCGCTGCTCTGGAGCACCCCCACGAAATGCTCACCGAGCGGCGAGTGACGTTGCAGGCGTGCCGATTTGCCCAGGTCGGTACGTGGCAGGGCTGGATCGACGTCGACGGCGAACGGTTGGCGGTGGACCACGACACCAGCGTGGCGAGCCGCGACAGATCCTGGGGCATCCGGCCCGTGGGCGAACCGGAACCGACCGGCCGGCCCGACACCGCGTTCCAAGGGATGTGGTGGCTGTACCTGCCGTTGGCCTTCGACGACTATCAGCTGTTTCTGATCTTGCAGGAGAATCCCGACGGTCACCGCAGCCTCTACGACTGCACCCGACGCTGGCGCGACGGAACGGTCGAACAACTCGACGGTGTGCGCGCCACGATTCACTACCGGCCCGGAACCCGGATCCCGCACGGCGCCCACGTGGAGTTCATGAACCGCTCCGGTGACCGAATCCAGCTCGACGTCGAATCACAACTGTTCGCGCCCATAGCTTTCGGGTCCGGCTACGGCGGCGACTCCTCATGGGGACACGGCACCTGGAAGGACGGACCGTTCACCGAACGGGTCACCTTCGACCTGACCGACCCGGCGGTGATGGCCAGAGCGCCGTTCAGCCTCATCGACCACGTGGGCAAGGCGGTGTGCACCGAGGCCGACGGCCGGACCCGCGAGGGCG
This sequence comes from Mycolicibacterium austroafricanum, assembly GCF_902705885.1. Classification (GTDB taxonomy): domain Bacteria; phylum Actinomycetota; class Actinomycetes; order Mycobacteriales; family Mycobacteriaceae; genus Mycobacterium; species Mycobacterium vanbaalenii_A. The sequence goes on from NZ_CACSIP010000010.1 coordinate 99,607, forward strand.
CAGGGTTGTTCGAGCACGCTGTCATCGGCCCGCACCACCCCTCGGGCTTCACCGACTGGACCGACGTGGCGGATTAAGGGAGCGGCATGAAGATCATGACAGCGTTGTTCGGGCCCACCGACGCGATCGAACGGGCGGAACTACTGCGCGAGGCCGGCGCCTCGGGCGTGTTCACCTTCGAAGGCCCCTTCGACGTGTTCACCCCGCTGGTGCTGGCGTCGACGGTAAAGGGTCTCGACGTGATGTCGAACGTCGCGATCGCACTCCCCCGCAACCCGATCCAGCTCGCCCATCAGGCCAACGACCTGCAGTTGCTCACCGAGGGGCGGTTCGTCCTCGGGCTGGGCACGCAGATCCGGGCCCAGATCGAGAAGCGCTACGGGGCCGAGTTCGACCGTCCCGTCGCCCGGATGAAGGAAATGGTGGGTGCGCTGCGAGCGATCTTCGCCACCTGGAACACCGGGGAGCGACTCGATTTCCGCGGCGAATACTACCGCCACACCTTGATGACGCCGACCTTCGTTCCCGGACCGAACCCGTTCGGGCCGCCCCCGATTTATCTCGGCGCGCTGGGACCGCGACTGACCCGGGCGACCGCGGAGGTGGCCGACGGTCTGCTGGTGATGCCGTTCGGGTCGAAAAAGTTCCTGCACGAGACGACGCTGCCAGCCGTGCGCGAGGGATTGGCCGCGGCGGACCGCCACGAAGACGACTTCGCCGTGCTGCCCGAGATCATCGTGTCGGTCGGCTCTGAGGAAAACCCAGATCACACCTCGACGCGAATGCTGTTGGCGTTCTACGGCTCCACCCCCGCCTACCGGCCGGTGCTCGACGCCCACGGATGGGGCGACCTGCAGCCGGAACTCAACGCGATGTCCAAGCAGGGCCGCTGGCAGGAGATGGCCACCCTGATCGACGACGAGATCCTGCACACCATCGCCGCCTGCGGCACCCCGGCCGAGGTCGCCGCACGCATCCGCGACCGCGTCGATGGGGTGTCGGACCGGATCTGCCTGTACCAACCGGGGCCCATCGCGATCGACGCTCTCGCCGAGATCGTGGATGCGCTGGGCTGACGACATGGCACCGACGACAATCGAATTCGACGACATCGCCGACTCCCGGTTCGGCGGCAAGGCGGCCGGACTTGCCGAACTGCGGCGCCTGGGGCTCGCGGTGCCCGCGGGTTTCGTCCTCGCAGAAGCCTCTGCTCACGACGCCTGCGATGCTGCCGCCGACCGGTTCTCACAAATGGTCTCCGCCGGCGCCACCCCGGTGGCCGTCAGGTCCTCGGCGGTCGGAGAAGACGGCGACGACCAGTCTTTCGCCGGACAGTACGACACCGTGCTCAACGTCGACTCCGTGGACGGCTTCGCCGCGGCGGTGCGCAAGTGTGCCGAATCCGCGGATTCCCCACGCGCGTCGTCCTACAGCGGCCACGCCGCGGCCACCATGAACGTCGTCGTCCAGCAGATGGTCGACGCGCGCGCAGCCGGCGTGGTGTTCACCGCGGACCCGGCGACAGCCCGGCGCGACCTCATGGTGATCGACGCGATCGCCGGACTAGGAGAAGCGCTCGTCGACGGCACGGCCTCCCCCGACCACATCGTGCTGAACTCCGACGGCTCCCCCGTCGTGCACGAGGTCGGCGCGGTTCCGGTGCTTTCCGAAGAAGAAGTCGCCGAGATCCGCTCCGGCGCGCTGATTGCTGCGCAACATTGGGGCAGACCACTGGATCTCGAATGGGCCATCGACCGCTCCGGGAAACTGTGGTGGCTGCAGGCGCGGCCGCTCACCACGCTGCCCGGTGACCTCAACGAGATGGACTCACCGGTGGCCGGTCCAACGCACGTCTACACCCGCTGCAACATCGGTGAGATGATGCCCGGTGCGTTCTGCCCACTGACCGCGTCGGTGTCCGGCCACGCCATCGACTATGCGATGCAGACGACACAGGTGGTGGCGCGGGCCCAGGACCGTTACGAGAAGCCGTGGCTTCAGGTCGGGTACTTCTACGGACACATGTTCTTGAACATGACCGAGGGCACGGCGTTGAGTTCGGGCATCCTCGGCAACTCCCTGGAGCAGTTCTCGATGTCGATCTGCGGACGGGTGATCGACGAACTGGAACCCAAAGCGCCGAAGCCGTTCGGCCGCAAGCTCGTCAACACAGTCCGGCTCACCTCGCATGCGCTGTCCGCCGGCCCGGCCATCCGCAGACTCGGCAACCAGATCGCCGGGTTCCAGATCCCGACCAGCGACGACCCACGGGTTGTCCTGGATCAGCTGGAATCCGGCGTCACCCTCTACTGCGACGTCACGCTCACCCATGTGCGATCGTCATCACGGGCCGCAGTGGCGGCCAACATCCTCGAGAGCTTCCTCATCAAACAGGCAACCAAGAACGGACGCAGCGAGGATGAGGGCCGAGCCGACGCGATGCGGCTGATGGCGGGGGCGGCCGACGTGGAGAGCGCGATGATGCTCGACGAACTCCACTCGGTGGTCCGGAACATCGCCGCCGACGCCGCCACCGCCGAACAGTTCCTGTCCGCCGCACCGGATGATGCGGTCACCGCGTTGCGGGACGGGGACAGCCCCACCGGGATCATGCTGCGGCAGTTCCTGCTTCGGCACGGCCACCGCGGATACCGCGAACTGTGCATGCGCGACCCCTCCTGGGCCGAGGACTCCGGCGGCCTGGGAGCGATGATGCAGGTGATGCTCGGGGCAGTTGACGAGCCGGCTGACCGTGAACCGGTGCGCAGCGCGGCCGACGCGCCGAGATCCCGCGTCGTCAGGTTGCTCGCCCGGCTGGCGCAGGGCGGCGCGCGTGGCCGCGAGGAGACCAAAGCCAAGATGGCGCTGATGGCGCATGCGCTCAAACGCGGCTATCACCATCTGGGCGAGGTGCTGGTCCGATCTGGTCGGTTGCCCGACGCCGATCTGGTGTTCTTCCTCGACCGCAGCGAACTGGCCCAGCTCCTCGGCGAGGACGACACCATCGCGCTCGTGCAGCGCGCACGGCAACGCCGCGAGGCATTGGCATTCCAGGATTCACTCGAGTTCGATGATGTCTCCGTAGGCCGACCCACACCGGTCGTGACGGCGCCACCGAGCGCCTTCGACGGCGACCAGATCGTCGGCCGGCCCGCCAGCCGTGGTGTTGTGGAAGGTGTTGTCCGCGTGGCGAAGTCGATCCAGGATGCCCGTGATGTGCAGCGTGGAGAGATCCTGGTCGCACCGGTCACCGACGTCGGTTGGACGCCGTACTTCACGGTGATCGCCGCGCTGGTCACCGATATCGGCAGCTCGGTGTCACACGGCGCCGTGGTGGCTCGGGAGTACGGCCTGCCCTGCGTGGTCAACACGTTGGTCGGCACCCGGGTCCTCGCCACCGGCGACCGGGTACGGGTCGACGGCGATCGCGGTGTCGTCACCCGCCTGCCGCAGTGAATCGGCTCGCGGTCGGCTGCACGCGGAACGCTTGATGCGTGCGGAACGCCCCGTGCGGGTCCCATTCCGCCCTGACAGCGCTGAGCCGCTGCGCGCTGGTTCCGAAGGCCGCGGCCATCCGCGCGCTGCCCTCGTCGCCGAGGAAGTTCGGATATGTCGCGCCCGTCGACCACGGCGCCATATCGGTTCGAAATGCCCGAGCGACGTTGCGGCAGCGCGCGTCGTCGGCAGCGTCCTGCCAGAGCAGAAGCGGATGCACGATGAAACGTGCCTGGCGCCCCGCGAGTGGCGAATGGTCTGCGCCGAAACGGGTGACGGCGCCACCCCAGGGCACGATGAACAGCTGCGACGGGCCTGCCGGCAGTTCGATCGCGCGCTCGGCGAGCACGTCGATGGCCTCGTCGGGCAGATCGACGACGTTCTCTGCCGTCCAGTAGTTCCGGTACCCCGGTGGGTCGTCGAGCGAGCACTGGAAATCGGCATAGCTTGTGGGGCCGAAGAAGTCGGCGTCGGGGTCGAGTGCCCGGATCGGGGCCAGTGCGCTCTCACCGTCCGCGAGGGTGCCCGCCCACATCCCCGCCACTGCGACCGCAGGACGACCCCGAAGGTGCGTCGGAACGTCGTCGTCGTCATCAGGTGCGGTGATGCATGCGACGATGAGAGCCAGCTCGTCCGGCGCGTCGTTCATGACGTCGCGGAACGTTCGCATCACCTCGCGGGTGCGCTCGGCTCCGAAGAGGGCGAGCCCGCCCCAGACCTCTGGCCCGACAGGATGCAGCTCGAGTTCGAGCGCGGTGACGACGCCGAAGCTACCGCCACCGCCCCGCAACGCCCACAGCAGCTCGGCATTGTCGTCGTCCGACGCGCGGACGATCCGCCCGTCCCAGGTGACCAGTTCCGCGGCGACGAGGTTGTCGCACGCCAGTCCGTGCTTGCGCTCGAGCCAGCCGGAACCGCCGCCGAGCGTCAGCCCCGCCACCCCGGTGGTCGATACCCGCCCGCCCGTCGTGGCCAGTCCGTGCGCCTGCGTCGCGTGGTCGACATCAGCCCAGATCGCCCCGCCGCCGATCCGCGCGATCCGGCGGTCGACGTCGACGCTGATGTCGGCCATGCCACGGACGTCGAGCACCACGCCGTCATCACACAGTGACAGGCCGGCGACGGAGTGCCCGCCGGCGCGGACCGCGATCGGCAGTGCATGGTCGCGCGCAAAGGCAAGCGCCGCAACCACGTCGTCGATGACGACACACTCGGCGACAAAACGCGGCCGGGTGTCGATCATGGTGTTGAACAGCGTGCAGCTGTCCTCATAGAAGGCGTCACCCGGCTCGTGCACGCCCCCCTGCAGGCGGAAACGCAGCTCGTCGACTTTGGAGGTGATCGTGTTGTTCGGCATGGCGCCAGCCTGCCGTCGCCGCCATCGGTGGCACATCGCCAGAACCGGCCATTGAGCGCAATGGCCGGAATCGGCCAGCGTCAATCGAGCAGGCCGTGGCGCGTCGCGTAGGACACCGCCGCCGCCCGCGAGGGCGTCCGCAGCTTTGTCCGGATGTTCGCCACGTGGCGGTGCACGGTGTGCGGGCTCAAGAAGAGCCTCTCGGCGATCTGGCCGTCACCCAGACCCTGCGACACCAGCCGCAGGATCTCGACCTCTCGCTCGCTGAGTCCCTCGGCGTCGAGCCGGTCCCCATCACGCGGCGCGCGAAGCAGCGCGAATGCCTGGTGCGCCGCGCGGGTCTCCTCCTCGGCGCGCGCGTGGTGGCCGAGCGCTTCCAGTGCAGCGGACAGGACGATCCGCACGCAGGCCGCATCGTAGGGCGCCGAACTGGCGGTATACAGGTCGGCAGCATCCTCGGCGGCCCTCCGAGCGCCGTCGTGATCGCCCGCCGCCGCCAGGACGTCCGCACGCACGTGACGGCTGCGCGCGCGCATGTACGGCGTGCCGAGCTGCGCTGCCAGGCAATCGATCTGGTCGACGAGAGCGATCGCGGCGGCGGGGTCGCCCGCCGCCGCGCACGCTCGTGCACGCAGCTCGAGTGCCGGAAAGCGGTCCAGGATGCTCGCGTCGCCGAGGTTGCGCAAAACACGGTCAGCCGCATCGGCGGCCGCGCTCGCGTCCCCGGCGGCAAGATTCAGCTCCCCGAGGGCCAGCAGCGCCGGCGGCGCAGGCAGGGCGCTTTCGAAAAGGGCGCGCGCCTGCGGCAGGTCACCCTGCGACGCGCGCAGCCGACCGAGGCGCACGGCCGTCGGCGCCGCGAGAGCAGGACGGGTGACACGCAGATCCTCCATGGCGCTGACGAGCTCCTGCTCGGCCGTGCGCCAATCGCCGCGGGTCGCGAGCACGTCGCCGTACGCGGTACGGCACACGCCGAAGAAATGCCGCGCCTGCCATGCCGCCGACCACTTGTGCAGCGCGCGGCACCACTGTGCGGCGCGCCCGAAGTCGCCGACGTTCGCGCACACCGACACCGTGTGGCAGAGCGCCCAACCCGGCGCGGCCATCTCAGAGAAATCTTCGGCGACAGCAAGTGTCGCGCACTCGTCGAGACACCGCAGACCCTCGTCGACCGCCCCGAGCGCAACGAGCGCGCTTCCCTTGATCGCCAGGCCGACGACCTCCACACCGACGTCCGGAATTCGGCGCGCCAAGTCGACGGCCTCGTTCGCCTTCTGCACTGCGGTGGCCGGGTCCGACGCGGAGAGCAGCGCGATGTCGGCGGCGAGCAGCAGGTTGTAACCCTGCTCGGCGCATGGCGGGAGATCGGCGGCGAGCGCCTGCGCCCGTCTCAGCCACGCCGTGGCAACGGCGTCATCGCCCCGAAAGTCGAGATGGTCCGAGGCCAGCCACATCGCCATCCGCGCCGCACCACACCGATCTCCTGCCTGTTGGTAGCAGCGGTAGGCGCGTTCCCGCGCGACGAACACCGTGTCCTGATCACCCTGCCACCACGCGGCTCGGCTCAGGCCCTCCCACGCCTCGGGGGTGTCCCCGCGCGCCGCCGCCTCTTCGAAGCGAGCCCGCGCATCAGCCCAGTTCGCCTGCCCGAGCGCCTCGCGGCCGGCCGCGACCGGTTCGTAATCGGCGAACGGCCCCGCGTTCATGGGCCGACCATACCCGCGCCGGGCGATTCCCCTCGCTAAGTCGTCTCGGACGGTCCGTTCTCGCTCGGTCGAACCGTGGCCTCCCCGGAGGAGCCGTCGGCGCCGTCGGCGACCTGGTCGGCCAGCTCGAGTCCGGCACCGGCATACACGTTGAACGCGATGCCGACACCGTGGTCCTTGGCCCACTGCACCTCGTCGTCGTATCGCGCGACCGCGGCGACCTTGCCGCTGAAGCCCGACTCGCGCAGGCATTCGAGCGCGGTGACATTGGCGCCGTGACGTGGCATCGCCAACACGGCGATACGCACCGAACCCGAACGCCGTAGCTGATTCCAGAAGTACAGGTCCGTGGCGTCACCTTCGATGACCCGCAGCCCCTCGGCCGCCAGGCGCTCGATCCGGGGCCCGTCGTAGTCAACACCGACCACCCGCAGCCCATAGTGGTCGGTCAGTCGCTGGTATGCGGCGAACCCGACACGGCCCATCCCGATCACCACGACCTCGGCGTCGCTGGCATCTCCGGGACGTTCCTCCGGATGCAACTGGTGTTCGTCCTGGGCCGGCAGCCGGGCGGCGATCTTCTCCACCATCAGGTGCCCGCGGCCGTTGACCAGTGCCGACACCACGAAGCTCATGGCCACCGCGATCGACATCTCCACCAGCCAGGCTTCTGCGAGCATCCCGACCGAGACCCCGACCGACACCACGATCAAGCCGAATTCGGAGTAGTTCATCAAGCTCAGCCCGGCCAACAGCGCGGTACGGTACCGCAGCTTCAGGCGGGACAGCAACAGCACGTACCAGGCCGCCTTAAACGGCAGCAGCAACACCATCAGCGCAGCCACGCCAACGGTAGGCAGGTCCGGCAGCCCCGTCAGACCGATCGACACGAAGAACCCCACGAGCAGCAGTTCCTTGATGTGGAACAACGACCGGGCGAGCTCGGAGGACGCCGGGTGAGACGCGAGGAGCACCCCGATGACCAGGGCACCGAGATCACCCTTCAGGCCGAGCGCGGAGAACAGTGCATAGCCGGGCACCAGGGCCATCACGATGCCGAACAGCGACTGCATCTCACCGTGGCCGAGCCGACTCCAGATCCTGCGCAGCACGCGGGTGAGCGGCCACAGGCCCACCAGCGCCAGCGCCCACGGGCTGGGCAGGTGACCGCTGGTGGCGGTCAGGAAGACCACGGCGATGATGTCCTGCATGACCAGGATGCCGATGGCGACGCGGCCGTAGAGAGCGTGGGATTCGCCCCGCTCCTCGAGGACCTTGACCACGAAGACCGTGCTCGAGAACGACAGCGCGAACGCCAGCAGGGCGATCGTCTGCATGCTCTGGCCTGCCAGCATCGCCACTCCGGCCACCGCGGCCAGCCACAGGGCGGCCCCGCCGAGAACGATGCTGATCGTCATGTGCACCGACGTGGTCAGCCACACCTCGCGCCGCAGCAGGATCCGCACGTCCAGTTTGAGACCGATGGCGAAGAGCAACAGAGTGACACCAAGATCCGCCAGCACGTCCAGTTGCGGTATGTCCTCGACGTCGAGGGCGTTGATGACGAAGCCCGCCGCCAGGAACCCGACCAGCGGAGGCAGTCGTGCCACCAGGGCGAGGCCCCCGAGACCGAAGGTGATGACGAGATAGATGGCGACAACTGTCATACACGGTCCCCTTGCTCACTTGGCGATGGTGGTGCCCACGTCGGCGGCGGCCCCATGTGCTGCTGGAGTTGTCTCGATATCGCGACGATCGCCAATTCTCTCTTGAGAGCGCCGCGCCTGCCCAGTGGGGCGTGTGCCGCGGGCCCTATCACACCCCGGTGAACGCTTGTCGCCGCACGGCGGCTCTCCTGTAACTCCTGCGACACAACGTATTTCATTCGGCCTGAAGTAACAGACCCCCGCGTGGTCAGCGGCCGCCCAGTCGTGTTCAATGGTCCGCATGTCGAGTCGGCAGCGGCAGTTGTCACCAGTGAAGCTTCTACGCCGGGACGCTACTCGGTGAATGAGACCGACGCGCAACTCCGCGACACGGTCAGCCGGGCGGTGGACCGTGCCATCGACGACGGCGACCTCGCACCGCTGACTGCTGTGGTCAAGACCCTGTCGTCGGAGGCAGTGGTCGACATCATCGAGCGATCCGACAGCGAGCACCGGGCGGTGCTGTACCGGATGCTGCCCAAGGATCAGGCCCTCGAGGTGTTCGAGAGACTGGATCTGAGCCTGCAACGCGATCTGGTCGGCGCTCTGCAGGATGACACCGTCTCGGCGCTGTTCGCCGAACTGGACCCCGACGACCGGGTGGAGTTGCTCGACGAGCTGCCCGCCAAGGTCGCGCGCCGACTCCTCCAGGGACTCCCGCCAGCCGAACGGGAGAAGACGGCCGACATTCTGGGCTACCCGCTGCGGTCCATCGGCCGGCGGATGAGCCCGGAGTTCGTGGCGCTGCGGCCCGAGTTGACCACGGCCGAGGCATTGGTCCGGGTGACACGCCACCTCGACGACGCCGAGACCGTCTACACGCTGCCGGTCGCAGACGAGCAGCGAAGACTCGTCGGCACTGCCGGTCTGCGCGATCTGCTGAACGCCGCGCCCGGCACGACCGTCGCGGACGTGATGCGGAAGGCACACTGGGTGCGCGCCTCCGAGGGTGCCGAAGCCGCCGCCCGACGCTGCGCCGATCTCAAGGTGTTGGCGCTGCCCGTGGTGGACAACGAGAACCGCCTTGTCGGGATCCTGACCGTGGACGATGCGCTGCAGATCCTGGAGGACGCCGAGTCGGAGGATCAGGCCCGCATCAGCGGCGTGGAACCTCTGCGGCGTCCGTACCTGACCGCGCCGGTCGCCAGCCTGGTCCGTTCGCGGGTGGTGTGGCTGCTGGTCCTGGCCATCGGCGCCACGCTGACCGTCCAGGTCCTCGAGGTCTTCGAGGACACGCTGTCCCAGGTGGTGGCGCTGGCCCTGTTCGTCCCGCTGCTGATCGGCACCGGCGGCAACACGGGCAACCAGGCCGCCACCACGGTGACCCGCGCGCTCGCACTCGGCGACGTCGAGCCGTCAGACTTGTTCAAAGTGCTGTTTCGGGAGTTTCGGGTGGGCCTGTCGCTCGGACTGCTACTCGGAGCGGTCGCGTTCACCGCCACCAGCGTCATCTACGACCGCCAGCTCGGCACCGTGATCGGCTTGACACTGCTCAGTGTCTGCACGATGGCCGCCACCGTGGGCGGCGCGATGCCGCTGCTGGCGCGGACGATTCGCGCTGACCCCGCGGTCTTCTCCAATCCGTTCATCACGACATTCGTCGACGCGACCGGGTTGCTGATCTACTTCCTCATCGCAAAGGCCGTACTCGGCATCTGATATCCGAATGTGACTGAATTTTCGCGGCAGCCACCCCCGCCGATGCAGCTGGCTCCCGAGCTTCCCGACCTCATCGAGAATCTGGTCAGCGGCACCGAAGATCAGACCCGCCAAAGGTCGTTCCAGCCACAAAAAGTCTTAGGACATTTCGGCGGCTCAGGCAGCTTGATCGCCGAAACGCGACCAGCGCAGTGCCCCTTGGGTATCGGCTGCCGCCCTGTTGTGCAGGGCGATGAACGAACCTGAGCGGACCACACCGAGTGGCCCGGAGCCCGCGAAGCGCGCGATACCTGACACCCGCATTGCGAAGCCCGCCTTGGCATTTCGGTATCCGACGCGGATGCCCGCACCGAACACGATGATCAGTCCGGCGAGTCCCGGAAGAGCACCGGTGGCCAACGCCCACAGAGACAGCGGCACCAGCAGTGCGCCGAATGCACGATCGATCAGGGATTGGTGCTCACCCATCCGCGCAGCCAGAGGCGACGGCACGCTGTGCGGTGAAGCCGCGAAAGCGCTGAAAGCCGCGGACGTCAACGCTCCCGATCTCGACTGCCCGGGCAGGTCGCCGAACAACAGCTCCGAGGTCATCGGCAGGGACAGCGGCGACGCCGCCGCAGTGTCCACCACCGGGGCGATGCCCTCGGGGAGGATCTCGAGCCGGCTCTCGGAATGCCCGGCGATCCCCACGGGGTTGGTGCCTGTGACCTCCACTCTGAGCAGCGCGGCGAGGTCATAGGGCAACTGACGGGCGGCGGTCGCGGACTCCGAGACCGACGCCATGACGGTCTCCAGCAGCGCGATGACATCGGAGATCGGCGTCTCGGAAAAGGGCAGCGAGAGGACCACCGGAGGCACCGCAGCAGCAGCGCTTCCCAGAGACACCACCACCGTCGTCATCGTCGTGAACACCCGGACCAACGGCCTGGGCTCGCTCACCACCGCCGGCTCCTGCTCATCGGCGGACCCGTACGGCGACACCGAACCGGAACCGACCGGCTCCGGCGAGCTACTCTCCGTCGTCCCGGCCGGCTCCGTGCCACCGGTTTGCTCAGGCGCGGATGACTGTGACCCGGTCGCCACTTCTGCCACGTCGTCGGATGCCGGCACTGCCGGATCCGTGGCCGTCGTGACGCTGTCGTCCACCGATTGACCCGACTCAGACCCTGCCTCGTCCGCGACACCATCCGTGACGACGTCGTCGACAACGACATCGTCGATGACCGGGGCCGATTCGCCGCCGTCATCGGTGGCCGTCACGGCATCGCGGTCGACGTCGGCGTCTCGGGTTTTCGCCCGATCGGCGCCGCGGACAGGCCCCAATACGCGATCACGGTGTGATTCGACGGCGCTCGTGGCGCTGCGCACGAGGTCGCGCACCGTGGTCCTGGCCGATTCACGACTGCTCGCGCCGGAGGTGTCCGAAGCGCCGGCCCGGTCCTGTCCGGCACGGGTGGAGCTGTCACCGGTGTCCGCCGCCGCCACTGCGCCACCCGCGCCCCCCACGAGGAGCGCGGTCGATAGCACAAGCGCGCCGGTAGCGCCGCGTAAGCGCCGCATCAGTGAAACCTTCCCTCACCCCGAACTGGATCCTGGACGTCGAAACCGAACCACAATTGTCGCATGCGCGCCCCCCAAGCAGGAACAATCGACAAACCCCCATGATTCTGACCAGCACAGCAAAGTGGCGAAACAGCTTGCAGCGGCGCAGAGAGCCCGGCAGCGAGGCCACTAACAGGTGTCACGTCCGCAATTGCCCGGGTCGAGCAAAGGACTCGTCAGCGTCCCGCAACGCCGGCTCCGGCGTTCTCGCGGCTCTGCCCGGAATCAACGGCAGGGTCCGCGGACGTGCTGCGCCGTCCAGGCAGATTGTCGAGTGCCCACAGACCCCCGCCGGTCAGGGTCAGCAGCAGAAAAGCGAAGCAGTACAGCACCGCCGATTCACCGCCGTTCTGGATGGGTAGCAACCCGTCGGCCTGATGCTGCCAGAAGTAGGCCACCGCCATCGTGCCCGACGCGACGAACGCTGCTGCACGAGTGAACAATCCGGCCATCACCAGCAGACCCGCGACCAGTTCGATGAGCCCCGCCCACCACGACGGCCAAGCGCCGAACTGTGCCGCGCTGCCGACCCCCGGCGGCCAGCCGAAGAGCTTCACCGTCCCGTGCAGCGCGAACAGAAAACCAATCACCACCCGGAACACGAGAATTCCAGCCGATGCATGAATACCAGTTGTCAGGGAGCCCGAAATGCGTGCCATATCGCCACGGTATGGCAGTTGATCGCCGCACGGGGCGCTACCTCCGCCACCGCGGCGTCGGACCCAGCAACCGCTAACCGTCCCTCTGCCAAGCGTTCTGGAGAAATTCATCGCCACCATCACGCTGGTCGGGGGGTCGCGACGCGAGCGTTCGGCGCGCCGTCGGGACGGTGGCGATACCGTGTGTCCACGGGCGACGACCACGCCAGCCCAAAACCAGACATGAGGTGTGTGATGCATCCGTTCCGCAAGGCCGTCGAAGCTCGCGACGACGCCGCCATCGAAGCGTTGTTGGCCGACGATGTCGTGTTCACCAGCCCGGTCGCCTTCAAGCCCTACCCGGGCAAGGCCATGACGGCGGCGATCCTGCGCGCCGTGATGCGGGTGTTCGAGGACTTCCGCTACGTCCGCGAAATCAGCGACAGCAACGGCCGGGACCATGCTCTGGTATTCGAGGCGACCGTGGCAGGCAAGCAGATCTCCGGGTGCGACTTCCTCCATGTCGACGACGCCGGGCTGATCGACGACTTCACGGTGATGGTGCGCCCGCTGTCAGGGGCCACCGGGTTGGCCGAGGCGATGGGTGCCCAGTTCGACCAGATTCAACGCGAGGCCCTCGAAGCCGGCCGGCCCGCGGGCTGACCTAGGCCGGTCATGCCCGGATGAACTCGAGAAGGTCGCTGTTGATCACCTCGGCATGCGTGGTGGGCATTCCGTGCGGAAAACCCTTGTAGGTCTTCAGTGTTCCATTGGGCAGCAGCTGCGCGGACAGCGGTCCGGAATCGTCGTACGGCACCACCTGATCGTCGTCGCCGTGCATGACCAGCACCGGTAGCTGAATTCTCTTCAGATCCTCGGTGAAATCTGTCTGGGAGAACGCCACCACCCCGTCGAAGTGCGCCTTGGCGCCACCCATCATGCCCTGGCGCCACCAGTTCGCGATGAACGCTTCGACCGGTTCGACGCCGTCACGGTTGAAGCCATAGAACGGACCCTCGGGAACCGCGCGATAGAACCCCGAACGGTTGGTGGCCACCTGGGTCTGGAAGTCGTCGAACACCGCCTTGGGCAGCCCGCCCGGGTTGGCGTCGGTCTGCACCATCAGTGGGGGCACCGCGGCGATCAGCACAGCCTTGGCCGCGCGCCCCTCGCCGTGGCGAGCCAGAAAACGCACCACCTCCCCACCACCGGTGGAATGCCCGACGTGCACCGCTTCGCGCAACTCCAGGTGCCTGACCACCGCGGCGAGATCATCGGCGTAGTGATCCATGTCGTGGCCATCGGCGACCTGGGTGGAACGGCCGTGACCGCGCCGGTCGTGGGCCACCACCCGGTAACCCTTGTCCAGGAAGAACATCATCTGGGCGTCCCAGTCATCAGATGACAGCGGCCAACCGTGACTGAAGACGATCGGCTGACCCGAGCCCCAATCCTTGTAGAAGATCTCCACACCATCGTCGGTGGTGACTGTCGGCATCGCGCCTCATCTCGGTCCAGGGACATCGGGGCCCTACGGGATCGCCTCTCGTGCTGGACGTTACCCGCCATCCGGGCATGCGCGCGCGCCGTTGGGCCGACGGCAGCGATCCCCCCGGCTTGTTTTTGATGGCGCCACCACGCTTCGCGTATCTGTCACCCCAACGTCCTTGTACGTTCGTGTCATGGCCCCGCGAGCACCGTTGACAACCACGTTCTGTTGCCGGAACTCGTCGCGGCAAGGGCCTGGCAGCACAGCGCTCACGCGATACGATCCGGCGTATGTGGGTGATGCGCGTCGTCGGACCGATCGGGCTGTGTCTGGTCACCTTGGGGCTCTACGCGGTGCCGCAACCGCCCGAGGCTTCTGCTGACGTGTGCGGCTCGGTCGGCGGACGCCACGTTTCGGTGAATGCGTGCGGCAGCATCGCCGACGCCATCGCGCCGTGGGTTCCGCCGCCTTCTGAGTACGTGCCGCTTCCGCAGGACTACGACACCGCGGACACCACACCCCCACCGCCACCACCGC
>NZ_CACSIP010000011.1 GCF_902705885.1 Mycolicibacterium austroafricanum
GGGGATGGCCACGCGTGGTTGGGCGGGGGATGGTCACGCGTGGTTGGGCGTCTCGGTGCTCTACGCGAAGAAGCTGAGGTACCCCATCAGCATGCCGATCCCGATGAATGCCGCACCCATGCCGCGAAGGCCTGATGCGCGCCCTTCGGACGGCCGCAGCACCAATTGGGGGACCCAGTAGTACGCCGCCCCCCGGATGACGAAGAAGATGCCCAGCAGCGTGACGAGTACCGCGAGCGGGCTGTCCCAAACGAAGTGGTTGACAAGGATGCCGAAGCCGATGAACAGGTGGACCATGCCCGAGATGTTCACCGCCACCGCGTCCGACTTGTCGGCTTTCCGGGTGAGGTCTGCATAGAACGGTGTCGCCACGATGAAGGCGATGCCGGCCGTCAGCATGTACAGGGCGAGGATCTTTCCGAACATCAACGTCGGCGTGTCCACAACCAATCACCCTTTCGCTGCATGTGTGGCGGCGCGTCGGCGCGGAAGCTACGCGGCCAGGTCGGGTTCGATGATCCCTTCCGCCAGTATCTCCAGCACCGGTTCGACGAAGTCCGCCGCGACCGGGTCACCGTCGTCGGCGATCTAGCTGACTTCGGTTGCTGCACCCTCGACAGATGTCACAACCTCACGGTGGCTGATGCCGACACGTTGATGACTTTCCGGGGCGCTTCCGGCAGCTCAAAGACAATCCGACACCTTGCGCGGATTCCCACAGTTCCGCTGCGGGCGATATTCGTGGCGGGAACAAAGCAACCAACGACAGGGTTGAGCGCAATAGGTTCAACTTTGGAGGAGATTGATGCCTGAAGCTCTGCAAGTGCCGGTCCTGTTCGTCAGCGAACCGATCGTGCTGCCCGGAATGGTGGTGCCGATCGAACTGGACGAGGCCGCCCGCGTCGCCGTCGACACTGCTCAGGCGAGTGAGAGCGGCAAGCTGCTGATCGCGCCCCGCCTGGACGACCGCTACCCCACCTACGGTGTGATCGCCTCGATCGTGCAGGTCGGCCGCGTGCCCGGGGGCGGGGCGGCGGCGGTCGTGCGCGGTGAGAACCGCGCCCACATCGGGTCCGGCGCCACCGGCCCCGGTGCAGCATTGTGGGTGTCGGTCGAAGAGGTTGCCGATCCGGAAGTCACCGACGAGACCACAGCGCTGGCTGCCGAGTACAAGAAGCTGCTGCTGGCGATGCTGCAGCGCCGCGAGGCCTGGCAGATCGTCGACGTGGTCAACAAGATTACCGATCCGTCAGCGCTCGCCGACACCGCCGGCTACGCGTCATACCTGAGCAATGTCCAGCGGCGGCAACTGCTGGAGACCGAAGACGTCGCGGAGCGACTGAGCTCGCTCATCCGATGGACCGGCGAGCATCTGGCCGAGGTCGAGGTCAACGACAAGATCGCCGAGGACGTCCGATCCGGGATGGACAAGCAGCAGAAGGAGTTCCTGATGCGCCAGCAGCTGACGGCGATCCGCAAGGAACTCGGCGAGCTGGGACCGGACGGCGAAGAGGGCACTGACGATTATCGGTCCAGAATCGAGGCGGCCGACCTGCCGGAGAAGGTCCGCGAAGCGGCCCTGCGCGAGGTGGGCAAGCTGGAGCGTTCGAGTGAGCAGAGCCCCGAGGGCGGCTGGATCCGCACCTGGCTGGACACGGTCCTGGACTTGCCGTGGAACACGACGACGGAGGACTCGACGGACCTGAAGTCGGCCCGGGAGGTCCTGGACGCCGATCATCACGGGCTCGAGGACGTCAAGGACCGCATCGTCGAGTACCTCGCCGTGCGCGCCCGCCGAGCTCAGCGGGGCATGTCCGTCGTCGGCGGTCGGGGATCCGGCGCCGTCATGGTGCTGGCGGGTCCCCCCGGTGTCGGCAAGACCTCGCTGGGTGAATCCGTGGCCCGGGCCTTGGGCCGCAAGTTCGTCCGCGTCGCCCTCGGTGGGGTGCGTGACGAGGCCGAGATCCGGGGCCACCGGCGTACCTACGTCGGCGCTCTTCCGGGCCGGATCGTGCGCGCCATCGGCGAAGCGGGATCGATGAACCCGGTTGTGCTGCTGGACGAGATCGACAAAGTGGGCTCCGACTACCGCGGCGATCCCAGCGCGGCGCTGCTCGAGGTGCTCGACCCGGCGCAGAACCACACCTTCCGGGACCACTACCTCGATCTCGACCTGGATCTGTCCGATGTGGTGTTCCTTGCGACGGCCAACGTGATCGAGAACATTCCGTCGGCGCTGCTGGACCGCATGGAGCTGGTGCAGATCGACGGCTACACCGAAGACGACAAGGTCGCCATCGCCCGCGACTACCTGCTCCCCCGGCAGGCCGAACGCGCGGCGCTGACAACCGATGAGGTCGCGGTCACCGATGCTGCTCTGCGCAAGATCGCTGCGGACTACACCCGCGAACCGGGTGTCCGACAATTCGAGCGACTGCTCGCCAAGGCGCTGCGGAAGGCCACCACAAAACTGGCTGCCGACCCCGCGCCGTTGACCATCGACGAGCCGGATCTCGTGGGCTACCTGGGTCGTCCGCGGTTCACCCCGGATTCCGAGGAGCGAACCGCGGTGCCAGGAGTGGCGACCGGTCTGGCGGTGACGGGTCTGGGCGGTGATGTGCTGTACATCGAGGCAGGGGCCACCGACGGTGAGGCCGGTCTTGTGCTCACCGGCCAGCTGGGCGACGTGATGAAGGAGTCGGCGCAGATCGCGCTCTCCTACGTCCGCGCTCATGCCGAACAACTCGGTGTGGACCCCAGGGCCCTGGATCGCAAGATCCACGTGCACGTCCCTGCCGGCGCCGTCCCCAAGGACGGGCCCTCGGCGGGTGTCACGATGGTGACCGCTCTGGTGTCGATGGCCACCGGGCGTCAGGTGCGCGCCGATGTCGGGATGACCGGCGAGGTGACGCTCAACGGCCGGGTGCTGCCGATCGGCGGGGTGAAGCAGAAGTTACTCGCTGCCCAACGTGCCGGACTGTCAACCGTTTTCATCCCGCAGCGCAACGAACCCGATCTCGACGACGTGCCGGCCGAGGTGTTCGACGCACTCGAGGTGAAGCCGATGACCGACGTGGCCGACATCGTGGCGCTGGCCCTGGATCCGGCCGCCGAGACCGCGAAGGTCGCTGCCTGACAACCGCGAGCAGACGCAAACTCGCACAATCCCCCGGGTTTTCGTGCGAGTTTGTGTCTGCTCGCCGAGGACGCTCAGTCCTGCTCTCCGCCGTCGCCGCGGCTTCGACGGCCGCGAACTGCGCGAGAAGATCCACGGGTGACCGATGAGCTTTTCAGCACCCGGCACACTCGACACCATGCATGCGATGAGATTCGCCGCCCTCGGCGCGCTGATGACGACGCTGATCTGCTCGTGCGCCCCAGGGTCCGTGGTGGTCAACACCGACGACGGCGCACCCACCGCGAGCTCGGCTCCGCCACCGGCGGCGACCACCACGCGGCCGAGCAACGCGCACCTGGTCAACGCGTTCGACTACGCGTCCGAGGTTGACGGGTCCACCGGGTATTACTTCACCAGTCCCAGCGGGCGTTGGGAGTGCGCGGTCCTGCCGCGCACCAGGGCGGGTTGCCAGAGCGCCCAGGCGCCGACATCCGCACTGCCGATCAGCGGCGCACCCGATGAGGTCCCCGGCCCGGACGGCGATCCGGCGGCGCCGAACATCCTCGTGGTGGACCGGACCGACGACCCGCAGTTCTCTGCGGTGTCGGCGCCGCAGTTCGGACTCGATCCGGGCCCTGCGGTGGTGTTGCCGTTCAACCGGATTCTGGCGGTCGCCGGCTTCCGATGCAATGTCCAGGAGAGCTCCGGCATCTCGTGCCTGTCCGAGCTCAGCGGCAAGGGGTTCACCTTCTCGGCTGACGGCTACACGATGACCTACACCGATGTGCCTGCCGACGCCCCCTGACTGCTGTAGTCACGCCAGCGCCGCGGTGCCATCCTCGTGGACGCGTACCGACGCACCTGCGATGTCGTCACGCACGGTCGCCTGGGCGTCGGCCGAATCGGTGATCACCGCGAGGACCCGGGCGTCCTCGGGTGTCCGCACCGCCAGGAACGCCTTTTCGGGCTTGCCGTCGCGATCCACCGGGGTGGTCCACGCCTCGACGGTCCCCACCCCGCTCCAGTCGACCAGCGCAGTGCGGGTGGGTTCGGCATCGACCTCGGCTTGGACGTCCTCCCAACGGAATTCGTGGTCCGGCGGCTCGGTGCCGTACACGCCGAAGCTGTGTTTGGTCAGATAGCCGCCGTTGGCGGTGATCAGGCCGCGAGTACCCGGTCGAGCCACCAGCTGCTCGGCCATCGTGGCGATCGAGTGGGTGACGTAGTTGTTCCACGGGCCCCCGGCGAAGGTGAGGCCGCCGGTGACCGTCAGGGGTCGGCCGGGGTCCCCGATCGGAAGCCCGAGTTCCCCGGCGGCGACCTGAACCGCCGATGGAAAGCAGGAGTAGACGTCGACCAGTTCGATCTCGTCGATCCGGGCATCTGCGAGTTCCAGCGCCCGGTTTCCGGCGATCCTGATCGCCGGTGAAGTACAGAACTCCGCCCGCTCGCCGATCGCGTAGGTATCGTGCGCGTCGGCCCCGGCGTAGGGGAAAACCCAGCGTTCCCTGGATATCTGGAGGTAGTCGGCCTTCTCAGCCGACGCCACGATCAGCACTGCTCCCTGATCGACCATGTTGTTGGAGTTCATCAGCTTGGTGTAGGGCCAACTGATCATCCGGTTGTCCGGCGCCGGCTGCCAGATCCGCTCTGCGCTGAGGGCGTCCCTGCTCCAAGCGTGGGGATTCGTCGCGGCGACGGCACTGAACTGGGACCACAGCTCACCGATGCGGCGACGGTGTTCATCGGGCTTCTCCCCCGCGGCAATGCGCACCGCCTGCTCGAACATCGGATAGACGTAGGCCGGACGGTCCAGGTTGATCCGGATCTCGGCAGGCCCGGCCATCGGCACCCCGTCATCGGAACCGGGGGCAACCGGTACCGAATCGTCCTGGCGCGTCCAGTCCGGCTTCTGACCGGCGGCGCGCAGCCGGCTTCGGGTACGCCAGGTCTCGGCGCCGGCGATCAGCACCACGTCGGCTTTGCCCTGCTGGATGTCCAAGCAAGCCAGGTTCACCAGCGTCTGCGGCACGTTGCCGCCGACCCCGGTGTACCGGGTGCCCGCCTTGTCGGCCCGAATGCGTTGGGCAAGAAGCAATCCCGGATCCCGGTAGCGCCACGACAGCAGGTTGACGATGCGCACCGCGTCGACCGATTCGAGCACCCGCGGGTCGGCGGCGGCGCGCGCAGCCGCCACCATCAGATCGACGGGTTCGACATCGGGGTTCTCGGTGTGCTGGTTGACCTGGCCGTAGCCGACGAGCACCGGTGTCCTGGGGTCGAGAGACATGGAGATGGCCTTCCTAGGTCGTCTTCTCATGGGTGAACAGCACACCATCGGCGATCAGCCCGTCGATCTGCTCGGGACTGAGCCCGAGCACCTTCTGACAGATCATCCGGGTGTGCTCGCCGGGCATGGGTGCCGGCCGCAGCTCTGCGCGCGGGATGCGGGTGAACGGCGCCGGCGAGGTCTCGGCGAGCACCGCTGCGTCGAGCAGCGGGTGGTTCATGTCGCTGAACAGCTTCCTGAACACGAGCTGGGGGTCTGCGGCGACGTCGGCCGCACGGTTCATCGGCCCGGCCGGGACGCCGAGGTCTTGCAGTCGCGCGACGACCTCGTTCTTGTCCTGGGTGGCGGTCCACTGTGACACCGCAGCGATCAGCTCGGTGCGGTCCTCGGGAAGTCCCGAGCGTCCGACCACGTCGGCGACCACTGCGCGCTGCGCCGGATCGCACATCGAGATCACGCACCATTCGTCGTCACCGGCACACGGGAACACCGCGTCGACGCCGTCACCCTCGGCCACATCCAACCCGGCGGCCCTGCAGGATTCGGCGACGTAGGCCTGGGCGAGCTGGTTGATCGCCGCTTCGGCCTGCGAGATGTGCACGTGCCCGCCGATACCGGTCCGTCGGCGCCGGATCAGCACGGCGGCGGTCGCGATCGCGGTGAGCCGCCCGACCACGTGGTCGGGGAAGATCGTCGTCACGTCGTAGAACGTGTCCGGTTCGGCGTCGCAGGACGTCCACAACCGGGTGACGCCGGTGGCCGCGCGCACGAGTGGGCCGTAGCCCATCTGCGAACTCCAGGGCCCTCGATCCCCGAACGCGCTGCTCTCGGTCAGCACAATGCCGGGGTTAAGCTCGCGCAACCGGTCGTAGGAGAATCCGAGCGAAGCCAGGGTGCCCGGTTTGAAGTTGGCGAACACCGCGTCGGAGGCCGCCACCAAACGGCTGAACAGTTCGGCCCCCGGCTGCTGCCGCAGATCCAGCCCCAAGCCGTATTCGTTGCGATGCGTCAGCGCCCACGACCGGCTCATCGGCTTGCCCGGCGGTGACTGCCGGAGGCCGTCGGGGTAGGCCGCGCTCTCGATCTTGATGACCTCTGCGCCGAGATCGGCGAACAGCCGGCCCAACTCGCCGCCGGCGACGATGACACCGAGGTCCAGGATCCGGAGGCCGTCGAAGGGCCGTGAGGGCCCGCCGGCCGGGTGGGCGGTCGAGCGCTCAGCGGGCCGCGGGCCCCGCCATTCGGGTTCGTCGGCGCGTGCGCTGCGCCGGTACCCGTGGTGGACGCCGTCGATCACCAGCGGGCCGACCGGGATCGTCACCGACGTCCGCGGCGCCAGGGCGACCTCGGTCAGCGCGCCTACGCTTCGAAAGTGCTTTGCCGCCAGCGCTTCTGCCGGGGTGAGCACTGCGGCGATCGGCACCCCACGGGTCTGTCCCTGCGTGACCAGCGAAGCCATCGTCTGCGGAGCGAACAGATCGGCGATGGCCGCGTTGAGCTCCCGGGAGGCGGCGTAGCGGGCGGCGATGGTCTCGAACTTCGGGTCCGAGAACTGTTCCGGTTCGCCCAGCCAGGCCCGCATACCGTGCCACTGGCGCGCCGACAACAGGCAGATCCGCACATGCCCGTCCCGGCATTCGAAGATCGGGTAGATCTGCTGGTTGCGCGGGCGGCCGCGCCACAGCTCGGTGGGGGCCTTGAGCCCGACCGCGGCCTGACCCTCGGAACCGAACGGCGGATCGAGCGCCTGGACCACCGCCTCGAAACGTGAGAAGTCGATGAACTCGCCTTTGCCGCACCGTAACCGGTCGAAGTAGGCGGCCAGAATCGCCCATGCGGCCTGCACCGCCGCGGTGGCGGAAGCCACGCCGTTCGGCGGCAACACCGGCGTGCCCGAGGTCGGCCCGGTGCGCGACAACGCCGATGACATCGCGTAACACACCGCGTCGGTGGCTCGCCACGATGCGCGGGGCCCCGACGCGCCGAAATCGGTCACCGACATCGTCACCAGATTGTCGAACCGCTGCGACAACGCCGCGCAGGACGTCCCGAATGTCGCTGCGGTGCCAGGCTTCTGCGAATCGATCACGACATCGGCCGTGCCGGCGAGCTCGATCAGCCGTCGCCGATCATCCGGTGCGCCCGGATCCAGCACGGCGCAGCGCTTGTTCGCGTTGTCCAGCGCGAAACCGATACCGGCACCCGCCACCGTCGGTCGGTCGCGCCGCGTCGCGCTGCCGCCGGGCGGCTCGATCTTGAGCACGTCGGCGCCGAGATCGGCGAGGATCCGGCTGACCGCATCCCCTTCGCCCGAGGACAGGTCGAGCACCCGCAGCGACGCCAGCAACGGCGGTTCGTCGACCATCGCCGCCCTGCCCTTCTGCCGCCGTGGATGACTGCTCACGATAACGGTGCGCGAAAGATTAACGCCCGCGCCATCGGGTACTGGTTGGACCACACCCCGATGCGGAGTTGGATGGAGAGATGACTGCCTCGACCGAACCGAAGACCGTCGACCGGAGCCCGCTGAGCGATGAGATGGTGGGCCGAATCGACCGGTGGTGGCGCGCCGCCAATTACTTGTCAGTCGGCCAGATCTACCTGCTGGACAACCCGCTGCTGCGGACTCCGCTGGCCCGTGAGGATGTCAAGCCGCGCCTGCTGGGCCACTGGGGCACCACCCCCGGCCTGAACTTCCTCTACGCCCACCTCAATCGCGCGATCAAGGAGCGCGAGCAGTCGACGATCTACGTCACCGGCCCCGGCCACGGCGGACCCGGCCTGGTGGCCAACACCTACCTCGAGGGCACCTACAGCGAGATCTACCCCGACATCAGCCAGGACGCCGAAGGGATGCGCCGGCTGTTCCGGCAGTTCTCCTTCCCGGGCGGCATCCCCTCGCATGTGGCACCGGAGACGCCCGGCTCGATCCACGAAGGCGGCGAACTGGGCTACGCACTGTCGCATGCGTACGGCGCTGCGTTCGACAACCCGGATCTGCTGGTTGCGGCGGTGGTCGGTGACGGTGAGGCAGAAACCGGCGCGCTGGCCACCAGCTGGCACTCCAACAAGTTCACGAACCCGAACAAGGACGGGGTGGTGCTGCCGATCCTGCACCTCAACGGCTACAAGATCGCCAACCCGACGGTGCTGGCCCGCATCCCGGCGGACGAGCTGCGCAGCCTGATGGTCGGGTACGGACACCGCCCGTACTTCTTCGAGGTTCCCGACGATGCGGACGACGCGCAGGCCGGCGCGGACCATGCCGACGCCCACCGCCGGTTCGCCGCTCTGCTGGATGACGTCCTCGACGAGATCGCCGCTATAAAAGCCAGGGCGGCCGCGGGCGATGACTCCCCACCGTCCTGGCCCATGATCGTCTTCCGGACTCCGAAAGGCTGGACGGGGCCCGACTACATCGACGGCAAGAAGACGACGGGATCCTGGCGTGCTCACCAGGTGCCGCTGGGCAACGCCCGCGACACCGAGGAGCACCTGCGGGTGCTCGCCGACTGGCTCGCCTGCTACCGGGCCGACGAACTGTTCGACGCCGACGGGCGGTTGCAGCCCGACATCGCCGAGCTGGCACCGCAGGGACAGCTGCGAATGAGCGACAATCCCCACGCCAACGGTGGACTTCTTCTCAAGGATCTCCGGCTACCGGACTTCCGCGATTTCGCCGTCGACGTGCCCGAGCCGGGCGCGACCCTCGCCGAGGCCACCAGGGTGTTGGGCCAGTGGCTCACCGAGGTGATCAGGCTCAACCCTGACAACTTCCGCATCTTCGGACCCGACGAGACGGCGTCGAACCGGCTGCAGGCCGTCTACGACGCCACCGACAAGCAGTGGAACGCCGAGTTCTTCGGACCCGAGGTCGACGAGCACCTCGCTCGGGCGGGCCGGGTGATGGAAGTGCTGTCCGAGCATCAATGCCAGGGCTGGCTCGAGGGATATCTGCTGACCGGCCGGCATGGCCTGTTCAACTGCTACGAAGCCTTCATCCACATCATCGACTCGATGTTCAACCAGCACGCCAAGTGGCTGAAGGTCACCGACCACATCCCGTGGCGGCGGCCCATCGCGAGCCTGAACTATCTACTGTCCAGCCATGTCTGGCGTCAGGATCACAATGGTTTCTCCCATCAGGATCCCGGCTTCATCGATCACGTCGTCAACAAGAGCGCGAACGTGGTGCGCGTCTACCTCCCGCCGGACGCCAACACGCTGCTGTCGACCTACGACCACTGCCTGAGGTCGCGCCAGTACGTCAACGTCGTGGTCTCCGGTAAGCAGCCCGCACCGAACTTCCTGACCATGGAACAAGCCGTCGCCCACTGCACCCGCGGGCTGGGCATCTGGGAGTGGGCAGGCAACGAAGTCCTCGGCGCCGACCCCGACGTCGTCCTCGCGGCCGCCGGCGACGTCCCGACGCTGGAGGCGCTTGCCGCGGTCGACCTGCTGCGCACCCATCTGCCCGACCTCAGGGTCCGCTTCATCAACGTCGTCGACCTGATGCGCCTGCAGGACAGCACCGAGCACCCACACGGCCTGTCCAGCCGGGAGTTCGACATGCTGTTCACCACCGACAAGCCGATCATCTTCGCCTACCACGGCTACCCGTGGCTGATCCACCGCCTCACCTACCGGCGCACTGGCCACGCCAACCTGCATGTCCGCGGGTACAAGGAGGAGGGCACCACGACCACACCCTTCGACATGGTGATGCTCAACGATCTGGATCGCTATCACCTGGTGATGGACGTGATCGACCGCGTGCCCGCCCTGGGATCGACGTGTGCCACGTTGCGCCAGCAGATGGCCGACAAGCGGATCGCCGCCCGGGAGTACACCCGCGCCCACGGCGATGACATCCCTGAGGTCAAGGAGTGGGTGTGGCCGGCAGCCAAGGAAGCGGGCGTGGACACGAACGCCGTCGCCGCGGCCGCGGACACCGGCGGTGACAACGAGTAGCCGCGGCAGTCTGCTCGGTCACAGCTGACCAGCACAGTTGCTCCGGGTCGGTACTCTGGAGCAGTTATGACTGACGCCAGCACGGTCGCCGCGCCAGCGGAGCCCCACCCTTTGGTGGCTCAGCTGTCGGCGCTGCACCACTTTCGGATCTACGCCGACGTCGCCGTCGTGGTCGTGGTGCTCGCGCTGACCAACCTGCTGGCGCACTTCACCACTCCGTGGGCAAGCATTGCTGTGGTCCCCGCGGCCGCCGTCGCGTTGCTGCTGCTGGTCCGCGCGCGGGGGCTGGGTTGGGCTGAACTCGGGCTCGCCAGAGAGCACTGGAGGGCCGGCGCCGGTTACGCGCTGGCAGCTGTCGCGCTCGTCGCGACGGTGATCGCGGTCGGTGCGCTGCTGCCGTGGACACGTCCGATGTTCCTCAACAACAACTACGCCACGCTGTCGGGTGCGCTGATCGCTTCCATGATCATCATCCCGCTGCAGACCGTGATCCCCGAGGAACTGGCCTTCCGGGGAGTGCTACACGGTGCGCTCGACCGCGCGTGGGGCTGGCGAGGTGTTGCCGCCGCCGGATCACTGCTGTTCGGGCTGTGGCACATCGCCACGTCGATGGGTCTGACGGCGAGCAACGTCGGCTTCACCAGAATTCTCGGTGGCGGCGTGTTCGGCACCGTGGTGGGTGTGGTCGGGGCCGTCCTGGCCACTGCCGTGGCAGGCTTCGTCTTCACCTGGCTGCGACGGCGCAGCGGCAGCCTGATCGCGCCCATCGCCCTGCACTGGTCGCTCAACGGGCTGGGTGCGCTGGCCGCCGCCCTGGTGTGGCATCTGACCTGACCGGTCAGACGATCAGCACTGCAGCCCCGGAGATCCGCCCGCTTCCCAGATCGCTGAGCGCGTCGTCGGCCCGGTCCAGGGGATAGTGCGGGCTGGTGACCTGGAGACGGTGGTGTGCCGCGAAGTCCAGGAACGCCGCAGCGTCGTCGCGGGTATTGGACGTCACCGAACGGACCTGTCGTTCCTGAAACAGGTGGCGTTGATAGTTCAACGGCGGGATGTCACTGAGGTGGATGCCCGCGATCGCGAGGGTGCCGCCGCGGTCCAGCGCCTCCAGGGCGGGCAACACCAGCTCGCCCACGGGGGCGAACAGGATCGCGGCGTCCAGTGCCACAGGTGGCGGGTCGTCCGCGCCCTGCGCCGAGGCGGCGCCCAACGTCAGGGCCAGCTCGCGCGCCTGTTCACCGCGGGTCATGACGTGCACCTCGGCGCCTCCCGCCAGCGCCACCTGGGCGGTGAGGTGGGCGCTCCCCCCGAACCCGTAGATACCCAGCCTGCCTCCCGGGGGTAGCTGGGCGCGAACCAGCGAGCGATAGCCGATGATGCCCGCACACAGCAGCGGTGCGAGCTCGGCATTTGCGTAGCCGGGGGGCAGCCGGAGCGCGAAAGCCGCGGGGACCGTGGTGAACTCGGCGTATCCGCCGTCGGCGTCCCAGCCGGTGTAGCGAGACTGCGGGCACAGGTTCTCCTGGCTGCGCGTGCAGTACCTGCAGACCCCGCAGGTGTGGCGCAGCCAGGCGATCCCGACGCGGTCCCCCACCGCGAACCCCGGCGGCACGTCGGCCCCGATCTCGACGACTTCTCCGACCACTTCATGGCCGGGGATCACCTGATGGCGGCGAACCGGGAGATCGCCTTCGGCCACGTGCAGGTCGGTCCGGCAGACCCCGCAGGCGAGTACGGCCACCAACAATTCGTCGGCGCCGGGTCGCGGGATGTCGACGGTGGCACGCACCAGTGGCCGGGACGACATCGGCCCGGGCCGGTGCACCTGCCAGGCCTGCATCGCCGACCGGCTCACCGCCCCCGCCATGTCACGTTGTGGTCAGACCTTGCTTCTGCCCCGCACCATGCCGACGATCCACAACAGGATCACCGAGCCGAGGATCGCGGTGAACAGGGTGAACCACCAACCGCCGCTGGCGGTGTCGAGGAAGAAACTCAGCAAGAACCCGCCGAGCAGGGCTCCGACCACACCGATGACGATGTTCATCAGGATCCCGGACCCGCCGCCCTTCATGATCTTCCCGGCGATCCAACCGGCGATCGCCCCGATGATGATGTATCCGATCCACCCGACGCTCGTCAGAGTCGACGAGCGCGCGAGCAACTCGGTGGCTGCAACGATTTCCATGAGGATCTCCTGCCACTTGCCGGTCAGCCCGGCGCGGACGCGGGCGGGCTAGACCCAGGTATACCCGTCACGGGTAACGGTTCGGCTTTCGGAATGCACCGGAAACGTGAACGAACGGCGGGTCAGGTCAGGCCCGGTCCGCTATGCGGGCGGCAGCATTCCCGGGGCCGTGTTCGGGTCGACCGGAACCGGCACCCCGACCTCGGGCCGCGGCGGCGGCGCGTTGGGATCCGGCGGCGGCGCGTTGGGATCCGGCGGAGGTGGCGGTGCGTTCGGATCCGCCGGCGGCGGAGGCGGCGGAGGTGTCCACGGCCGGACCGAGTTGGCCAGGGTCACGGCTTCATCCTGGGGAATCGGGGTGGCGTCGGTGCCCAACCACACCACGAACCACCGCTCGGGTGCCCGCTGACCGCGGGGGGTTCCTGCGGGGGTCGGGGCGCCCACCACTCCGGCCCAGATCTGGCCGTTGGGCTTGGCGGTGTCGGTGAACTCCACCTCGTAGTAGGAGGCGACGCCGCTCATCCCTGCAGCATCCAGCGGCACCGTCTTCTGGTTGACCCGCGTGCCTGGGAAGGGCATGAAGAACTCGCCCATGTCCGAGGCGAGGCGCTGGGCGGCCTTCGTGTTGTCGGTCTCGGCGCCTGCGAACAGCTTCAGATCGAGCCTGCCGAGCAGCACGCTGGTGTCATTGGGCGGCTGCGCGTCCGGAGGCGAACCTTCCGGTGGCAGCTTCGTCAGCAGCGCTTGCCCGTACGACAGCTGGGTGGCATCGGCGACCTTCCAGCCTGCGGGCACGACGTAGCTGAAACCGCCCGCGGCATTGTCGACGCGTCCCGGGTCGGGCGCAGGCGCATCGGGATCGGCGGGTGGCGGCGCGTTCGGATCCGCCGCCGGTGGTGGTGGTGGTGCGTTGGGATCCGCCGGTGGCGGTGGCGGTGGCGGTGGTGCGTTGGGGTCCGCCGGAGGTGGTGGCGGTGCGTTCGGATCCGCCGGCGGCGGCGGCGGGGCGTTGGGGTCGGCCGGCGGTGGCGGCGGCGCGGCAGGCGGCGGTGCGCCCTCCGCGACCGTCGGGGGCGGAGGCGGTGGCGGCGGCGCGGGCTGGGCGTGTGCCACCGGCAGGGTCAACGCTGCCATCATTGCCGCTGTGGTGGCACTCGTCAGCGCCGCGCGCCCGAGAGACTTGGGGAGCCCGCTACGGCGGTGAGCATTCGCGTCCGGCTGAACCATGGGGAAGAAACTACCGTGTTACAGCCGTGACGCAAGTGCGAATTGCTCATTGAATGCCAAACTGAGACATTGCTGCATACATTGAACTCCCTGCAAGGGAATTAGTTGGGCAGTTGCTGACAGCCGAAGGCCCCCGCGCGTGGCGCGGGGTGGCCTTGTGGTCTCGGGTCTGAGGTCTGGTGTGGGTCTGCTCCGTAGATCGTGACTTCGCGCCCCGCTGTTACCGGCCGCGTCGGCACCACCGTGCGACTCGCGGCGCGCCGAGTTTCACGCGCTAGCTACTGTCCAGTAACATTGGCGTCACTCGCTGGGGTTCAGCGTTGAACACGACAGGAGGGCCGACGATGGACGTACTGGTCACAGGATGCGATACCGATCTTGGCCGCACGATCGCAGCGAGTTTCAGCGAAGCCGGTCATAGCGTGGTGCTCGCGGGGAGTCGCCGTGACGAACTCGACGTCGCGGTGAAGGAACTCGATGCCAGCGACGCCCGAGCGATCGTGTTCGACAACACCGATCCGGCGTCGGTCGCCGCAGTGCAGGGCCAGTTCCCCGCGCACCTGGACGCCATCGTCAACGTGCCGGTCCCGAAACGCACCGCCGGTGACCCGCGCACCTACACGCTGGCCGATCACTTCAACGAATGGCGCAGCATCTTCGACAACACCGTGGTGTCGGCGGTGCTGACGGTGCAGGTCCTCGGTGATCATCTGCGCTCGGGCGGCTCCGTTGTCACGGTGATCCCGGACCCGGTACGAGAAGGCAGTGCCGACGCCGCCATCAAGGCCGCGGTCTCCGAGTGGACCGCGGGACAGGCTCACCACTTCGGTACCAGAGGAATCACGGTGAACGCGGTCGCTGCCGGGCGCGGGATCGAGCCCGGATACGACGGGCTGGGCACCACGCCGCCATCGGTCAGCGCCGAGATCGCGCGGCTGTCGTTGTTCCTGGCCACCCCCGCCGCCCGCCACATCACCGGCCAGACGCTGCATGTCAGCCACGGCGCACTGGCGAACTTCGGCTCGTAGCGCGGAGCCGCGGTACGAGGGGTCGACAATCGGCGTCGGCTGGCTAGGCTCGACGGAGTGACGATTCGACTCGGACTTCAGATCCCCAACTTCTCCTACGGCACCGGCGTCGCCGAGATGTTCCCCACCGTGATCGCCCAGGCGCAGGAAGCCGAGGCGGCAGGATTCGACTCGGTCTTCGTGATGGACCACTTCTACCAGTTGCCGATGCTCGGCAGCCCTGAGGAGCCGATGCTGGAGGCCTACACCGCACTCGGTGCCCTGGCTACCGCCACCGAGCGCGTCCAGCTGGGCACCCTGGTCACCGGCAACACCTACCGGAACCCGACGCTGCTTGCCAAAGCCATCACCACACTCGATGTGATCAGCCAGGGACGGGCGATCCTGGGTATCGGGACGGGCTGGTTCGAGCTCGAACACGATCAGCTCGGTTACGAGTTCGGCACGTTCACCGATCGTTTCAACAAGCTCGACGAGGCGTTGCAGATCATCTTGCCGATGATCAAGGGCGAGCGCCCCACGTTCACCGGCAAGTACTACCGAGTCGAGGAAGCCATGGCCAATCCTCGCTTTCGTGAACACATCCCGCTGATGATCGGTGGCAGCGGCGAGAAGAAGACGATTCCGCTTGCGGTTCGACACTTCGACCATCTCAACGTCATCGCCGGTTTCGACGAACTGGCCACCAAGCTCGATGTCGTCAAAGCCAGGTGTGAGGACATCGGACGGGACCCGGCCACGCTGGAGACCAGCATGCTGGTCACGACGATGGTCGACGAGAACGTCACCGCCGACGTCATCCCGGCAGAGATGAGCCAGCGGATGGTCGCCGGTAGCGCCGAGTCGATCGCCGAGCAACTCAAGACCAAGGTTTTCGACGCCGGCATCGACGCGGTGATCATGAACCTGCCCACCAGCCTGCAGGGTTACCAGCCCGGCCACATCACCGCGCTGGGTGAAGCGCTCAAGCCGCTGGTGGCCGGCTGACCACGGTCCGGTGGGGCATCTCACCGCGCCCGCCGGAAGCCCGGCGGCTAACGTATTCGTTGAAGTGAACAGGTAATCCCGCCAAGGAGAAGTGATGAGCCATCCCGGAGCTACTGCATCCGACAGGCACAAAGTGGTCATCATCGGATCGGGATTCGGTGGACTGACCGCCGCCAAGCACCTCAAGCGGGCCGACGTCGACATCAAGATGATCGCCCGCACCACCCATCACCTGTTCCAGCCGCTGCTGTATCAGGTCGCGACCGGGATCATCTCCGAGGGCGAGATCGCCCCGGCGAGCCGGGTGATCCTGCGCAAACAGAAGAACGCACAGGTGCTGCTCGGCGACGTGACCCACATCGACCTGAAGACCAAGACCGTCCGCTCCGAGCTGCTCGGCCACACCTATGTGACGCCGTACGACAGCCTGATCATCGCGGCCGGCGCGGGCCAGTCTTACTTCGGCAACGACCACTTCGCCGAATTCGCTCCCGGCATGAAGTCCATCGACGACGCACTGGAACTGCGTGGGCGCATTCTCGGTGCGTTCGAGCAGGCCGAACGGTCCAGCGACCCCGCCCGCCGGGAGAAGCTGCTGACGTTCGTGGTCGTGGGCGCGGGCCCGACCGGTGTCGAGATGGCCGGGCAGATCGCCGAATTGGCCGACCACACCCTCAAAGGCACGTTCCGGCACATCGATTCGACCAAGGCGCGGGTGATCCTGCTCGATGCCGCTCCTGCAGTGCTGCCTCCGATGGGTGAGAAACTCGGCAGGAAGGCACAAGCCCGGCTGGAGAAGATGGGCGTCGACATCCAGCTCAACGCGATGGTGACCGACGTCGACCGCAACGGGATCACCGTCAAGGATCCCGACGGCACGCTGCGACGTATCGAGTCCGCGTGCAAGGTGTGGTCGGCCGGTGTGTCAGCCAGTCCGCTGGGCCGTGATCTGGCCAACCAGTCCGGAGTGGAACTCGACCGGGCGGGACGGGTCAAAGTGCTGCCTGATCTGTCGGTCCCGGGCAATCCCAACGTGTTCGTCGTCGGTGACATGGCTGCGGTCGAGGGCGTGCCGGGGATGGCCCAGGGAGCCATCCAGGGCGGAAAATACGCGGCCAAGGCCATCGCGGCCGGACTCAAGGGCGCCGACCCGTCCCAGCGGGAACCCTTCAGCTATTTCGACAAGGGTTCGATGGCCACGGTGTCGAAGTTCAGTGCGGTGGCCAAGATCGGTCCGCTGGAGTTCGGCGGCTTCATCGCGTGGCTGGCCTGGCTGTTCCTGCACCTGATCTACCTCGTGGGTTTCAAGACCAAGATCGTCACCATGCTGTCGTGGACGGTGACGTTCCTCGGCCGCAATCGCGGCCAGCTGACGATCACCGAGCAGCAGGCCTACGCCCGCACCCGGATCGAGGAACTCGAGGAGATCGCGGCCTCGGTCCAGGACACGGAGAAGGCTGCCAGCTAGTCACAGCCGGGCGCCCTGCCAGGTCGACAGGCACCCTCCCCCGGCCAGCGCCAGCGTCAACCCCGCGGTTTCGACGTCGCTGCGTGGGTAGTGCAGTTCGCTGATGCTCGCTTTCGGAGCGGCGATCTCGTCGTCGGCCAGGGATCCGTTGCCGAGCTCGACGCGGTGCCGCAGCAGCGGTTTTCCGTCGATGTCGGCGCTCAGTGCGCCCGACCAGAAGCCCTGGCGTTCACCGGCTCTGCCGATCTGCACCTTCTCGACCAGCCGGAGACGGCCGCTGTCGGCAAGGGTCACGCGAGTGGTCACGAAGTGCGCAGAGGTGGCCGCCACGATCGTCGGCAGCGGATCCAGGTCGAGCTCGCCGGCGACCTCGAGCGTCCAGCCGGCATGTGATTCGGTGGTGGCCGCCCCCGGCAGGGTCATCGTGGCCGCCGCAGTGCGCAGCCTCAGGCGGGCACCGGCTTCCACCACGAGCCGAATGTGGATCGAGTCGCCCCCCAGCGGCGTCGCGGCCGACGACACCAGGTGCACGGTGTCGCGCTCGGTGCGTCGCGCGGCGATGCCGCCGGCGGATTCGATGTGCGGGGAGCGGTTCGCCCGGGCGATGATCACGACCTCCGAATGCACCTAGACCGCCTGCGCGAGGTCGAGTTGCTCACGCACCCAGCCCAACACCGCTGTGGCCGCCGGATCGGCGGTCAGCGAGATCAGCACCGTGGGGCGTTCATCGCGGACCGTGGCCGCGTCGCGGCGCATCACGTCCAGATCGGCGCCGACCAGCGGTGCGAGGTCGGTCTTGTTGACCACCAGCAGATCCGAGTACGTGACCCCCGGTCCACCCTTGCGGGGCACCTTGTCTCCGCCGGCGACGTCGATGACGAAGATCTGCACGTCCACCAGCCCCGAGGAGAACGTCGCGGTGAGGTTGTCGCCGCCGGACTCGACGAGGATCAGATCCAGATCGTCGTGGGCGGCGACGAGGTCGTCGATGGCGTCCAGGTTGGCGGTGATGTCGTCGCGGATCGCGGTGTGCGGACAGCCGCCGGTCTGCACGGCGGCGATCCGGTCATCGGGCAGCACTGCGTGGCGGCGCAGGAAGTCGGCGTCCTCGGTGGTGTAGATGTCGTTGGTCAGCACCGCCAACGACAACTCGTCGCGGAGCTGGCGGCACAGCGCGGCCACCAGAGCCGTCTTGCCGGACCCGACCGGGCCGCCGACGCCGATTCGCAACGGCTCCCCCGGCCGGCGTTCACGACGCGGACGGTCGGTGTGCACGTGCGGCTGGCCGACAGAATCCGAGGACAGAAAATGCGGTGGCATCGGAGGTACCTTGCTTCTCAGGACGCGAAAAGTGGACGTTCGCGTTCGGTGTGGCGCTGGGCGAGAACGTCCAGCAATGGGTCTGAAAGATCGGAGAGCCCTTTGGCGGCCTCCGCGGCGGTCTGCTCGCACAGCGCCGAGAGTTCGAACGTCACCGCGGCGACGTCGCCAGGGTCCAGCGCCAACAGCCGCTGCGCCGCGGTCGCCGACCCCGTCATCGTCGTGTAGACCAGCGACAGCGCGGTGTGCTCGGGGGCCAGACCGCTCGCCGCCCCCACCGCGCCCGCAGCCACCGCGAGGTGCGGGGTCGCGCCCAGCGCCGCCCAGTCGTTGTCGGGCCAGACCCGCCGTGCCAGCCGGATCAGCCCGCGCCCCTGGGCACGAGATGCCTTGCGGGCGGCGGGAGCCGGTGTGCGAGCGTCGGTCTCGGTGTCGCCGCGCCCGCCGGCCGCAGCGCCGAGCGTCCCGCTGTGCACCGCTGCTGCCACCGACGCCGTGACCAGTCCCGTGGTGCGTATCCGGCGACGCAGGTACGCGCGCAGCGTGGGGAGATCGACGACCAGCCCGCTGGCGACCGCCTCCTCGATGCCGCCGGAGTGCACATGCCCCCCGGTCGGCAGCCGTGAGTCGGACAAGGCCAGCAAGGTGGTCAGGTTCGACATCAGAACAGGAAGTACCGCTGTGCCATCGGCAGCTCGGTCGCGGGTTGTTCCTGCCAGACCTCCCCGTCGATGCGCACGGTGAACGTGTCGGGATCCACCTCGATGTGAGGCGTCGCGTCGTTGAGCGGCATCTGGGCCTTGCCCACTTTCCGCACGTTGCCCACGGCGGCGAGTCGGCGGTTGACGGCGAGCCGGTCGGCGAGGCCGTCTTCGATCGCCTGCGGCGCGACGAAATGGACCGACGTAGCGGCCGCCGCCGCGGGTGCCGCACCGAACATGGGGCGAGGCAGCACCGGCTGCGGGGTCGGAATGGAGGCATTGGCGTCCCCCATCGCCGCCCAGGCGATCATTCCCCCCTTGAGCACGGCGTGCGGTCGCACGCCGAAGAACGCCGGCTCCCAGAGGACCAGGTCGGCCAGCTTGCCGACCTCGACCGACCCGATCTCGTGGTCGAGACCGTGCGCGACGGCCGGGCAGATCGTGTACTTCGCCACGTAACGGCGGGCCCGGTGATTGTCGGCGGCCCCGTCGCCCTCCAGCGCGCCGCGACGCTGTTTCATCACATGGGCGGTCTGCCAGGTCCGCATGACGACCTCGCCGATGCGTCCCATCGCCTGGGCGTCGCTGCCGATCATCGAGATCGCCCCGATGTCGTGCAGCAGGTCTTCGGCGGCGATCGTCGACGGCCGGATCCTGCTCTCGGCGAACGCGAGATCCTCTGGCACACCGGGGTTGAGGTGATGGCACACCATCAGCATGTCGAGGTGCTCGTCGAGGGTGTTGACGGTGTGCGGCCGGGTCGGGTTGGTCGAGCTCGGAAGGACGTTCGGTTGGCCTGCGACCGTGATGATGTCCGGCGCGTGCCCTCCCCCGGCGCCTTCGGTGTGATACGCGTGGATCGAGCGCCCTTTGACCGCGGCCAGGGTGTCCTCGACGAACCCGGCTTCGTTGAGGGTGTCGGTGTGGATGTTGGCCTGCACGCCGGCGGCCTCGCTGACGGTCAGGCACGCGTCGATCGCGGCGGGCGTCGTGCCCCAGTCCTCGTGGAGCTTGAAACCTGCCGCACCGCCGCGCAATTGCTCCCACATCGCCTCGGCGCTGACGGTGTTGCCCTTACCGAGCAGCGCGATGTTCATCGGCCACGTGTCCAGTGCCTCGAGCATCCGGGCCAGGTGCCATGCGCCGGGCGTCACGGTGGTGGCCTTGCTGCCCTCCGCGGGGCCGGTGCCGCCCGCGACGATCGACGTGATGCCACCGCCGAGGGCTTCCTCCATGAGCTGGGGACAGATCAGGTGGACGTGGCAGTCGATGGCGCCGGCGGTGACGATTCGGCCGTTGCCTGCGATGACCTCGGTCGAAGGGCCCACCACCAGGTCGGGGTGGACGCCCGACATGATGTCGGGATTGCCGGCCTTGCCGATCGCGGTGATGCGCCCGTCACGAATACCGATGTCGGCCTTGATGATTCCCCAGTGGTCCAGGATCACGGCGCCGGTGATGACGGTATCGGGTGCTCCGTCGGCGCGGGTCGCA
The DNA here is from genome assembly GCF_902705885.1 of Mycolicibacterium austroafricanum. GTDB lineage: Bacteria > Actinomycetota > Actinomycetes > Mycobacteriales > Mycobacteriaceae > Mycobacterium > Mycobacterium vanbaalenii_A. The sequence goes on from NZ_CACSIP010000011.1 coordinate 20,793, forward strand.
CGCGACTGGCCCATGGATTCGCGCAGGACCTTGCCGCCGCCGAAGACGGCCTCGTCGCCCGCGAGGCCGGGTCCGCCGCTGCGGTCCTCGGTGATCTCGATGAACAGGTCGGTGTCGGCCAGCCGGATCCGGTCGCCGGTGGTCGGGCCGAACAGGGCCGCGTAGCGGGAGCGGGACAAGTCACTCATCGGTCGCGTCCAATCTGCCGGGCGGGTTCAGGCTCAGGCCGTGGACTTCACGGTTGCCGGTCAGCGGGATCAGCGAAACGCGTTGTGCGACACCGGGTTCGAATCTGATAGCCGTTCCAGCCGGGATGTCGAACCGGTGTCCGTGTGCGGCGGCCCGGTCGAACTGCAGGGCGCCGTTGGCCTGCGGCACGTGCACATGGCTGCCTACCTGAACGGGGCGGTCGCCGGTGTTGAGGATCTCCAACTCCAGCCGGGGGGCTCCCGGATTGATCTCGATGGTCCCTTCGCCGTACACGACTTCGCCTGGGATCACGTCACTCCTGCCTCACGAGATCGGGTGGTGGACGGTGACCAGCTTGGTGCCGTCGGGGAAGGTGGCCTCGACCTGGACGTCGTCGAGCATCTCGGGCACCCCCGGCATCACGTCGTCGCGGCCCAGCACCGATTGTCCGCTGGCCATCAACTCTGCCACCGTGCGGCCGTCGCGGGCCCCCTCGAGGATGTGGTCGGTGATCAACGCGACGGCTTCGGGATGGTTCAGCTTGAGGCCGCGCCCCTGGCGACGGCGGGCAAGCTCGGCGGCATAGGAGATGAGCAGCCGCTCCTGCTCATGCGGGGTCAAACGCATAGTTCGCGATCCTGCCACGGCGGGCGGCAGTCGGCAGCGCGGCTATTCGTCAGGCAGATTCTGCAGTCGCACCTGACCGCGCGCGAGCAGCCGGTCGTCGGCGTCGGTGATGGCGATCAGCCACAGCTGCTGGCGACGGCCGCGGTGAATCGGCGTGGACGAAGCGGTCACGGTGCCGGAGCCGACGGCGCGCAGGAAGTCGGTGTTGTTGTTGACGCCGACGACGCGGCCACCGCCGTTGGCGGCCAGCCAGACCGAGGCGGACACGCTGGCCAGGCTCTCGACGATCGAGCAGTACACGCCGCCGTGCACGATGCCGTGCGGCTGGAGCAGCTCGTCGCTGATCTGAAGCTGTGCGCGCCCGCCGTCGGGGGTCATGTCGAGATACGTCAGTCCGAGCAGGCGGTCGAATCCGTCGCCGAGGCCGGGAAAGTCAGTCGTCACGGCTCGTGTTTACACGTGCTCCGCGCGCACGTGCACGCGGGGCACCAGAGATCGCCGCCGGCCGGGATCGCCCTTTGCAGAAATGCGGACGGGCCCCACGCAGTGCGTGGGGCCCGTCCTTCGTGTGGACCGGGGGTCTCTGCAGCCCTCAGGACTCCGGCGCGGTCCGGTGGTTCGGATCGTGAACTGCTTTAGAGCATAGGCAAGGCTGCCCTAATTAATCAAGGCTTTCGCCGAAGTCATCCGCGATGTTCCGCGCACGGGCAACCCGAAGCCGACGAAGGCGTCCAGCACCGCCTGCCCGCGACGCATGCTGACCACCTCGCTCGAGCCCGCCAGCAGCGGTATCTGGGTCGCGGCGCCGACGACGGACCCGCCGACGAGGTGCCACATCGACGCCACCGTCATCGCCCCGCCGCTGACGTCGGCCAGCTTGAGGAACACAGGCGCCAGGGCGCGGTGGCTGCGATGGGCGATCCACGTCGTCAGGGCTGCTTCGCTGGGAAGCGCGACGATCCCGTCCTGGGCGGACCGGCCGACGCCGATCTTCGTGCGGTCGCCGAAGAACGGATCGTCGGGCAGTCCGCGCACCGTCGGATCCGCGACGCCGACCCAATCGATGGCGCCCTCGGAGTCGACGTGCACCCAGAGGTTCTCCAGTCCGGTGTCCCAGGCGCGTCCCTCGAGGACGAGAAGCGGGATCACCCGGCCGACGACCACGTGGGCGAAGGTCGCGGCGAGCTGCTGTGCGACGGATGACCGGCTCTCGGTCTCGGCGACCCCGGCGTCGAACATCGTCTGGAGCCGGTCGGTGGTCAGGACCTCGGCCAGCGGCCACCATCGGCGGCGGGACAGATCGCCCATCACCGCCACGCCGTAGACCCGGGGGCATTCGCGGTACAGCTCGCGGAGCCGCCGGCTGGATTCGTGGATCGGCAGCGTTCTGCCGATCGACATTCCTGCGATGAGCGGATCCTCGATCGCGACCGTCATGGCACCTCCAATCTGAGTTAGCTCTGGGTTAGGTTAGCCTTACTATAGTGCCGAGCCTGTCGCGGGCTACCCCCTGTGATTGGACTCACAAAGGGCGATAATGGAGGGGTGAACGAGGCTCCACCGGCCTGCGCCGCCCGACTTCCCGGACCCGCGACCTGGGCTCGGAACGGATACGACACGCGGTAGTAATCCCGTAGTACGCTTTGGGCTACTGCTGGTAGGAGATGAACTGAGATGGCCAAGGTGACACGGCTCGGGGAGCTGGAGCGGTCCGTGATGGACCACCTGTGGTTCGCAGATGAGCCCCAGACGGTGCGCCAGGTGCACGAGGCCCTGGCAGCGCACCGCGACCTTGCGTACACGACCATCATGACCGTGCTGCAGCGGCTGGCGAAGAAGAATCTGGTCGTCCAGCACCGCGATGATCGCGCACACCGCTATGCCCCCACCCACGGTCGCGACGAACTGGTCGCCGGGCTGATGGTGGACGCGCTCGACCAGGCCGCCGACTCCGGCAGCCGGGAGGCCGCGTTGGTGCATTTTGTCGAGCGGGTCGGTGCCGGCGAGGCGGCGGCGCTACGCCGGGCGCTGGCTGAACTCGAGGACAAAGAACGTCACAACCCACCCGCTGGCGGTTCGGGTACCGGCTGAGAGACACTTACAGCGTGTCCGCGCTGGCCTTCACCATCGTCGCTCTGCTCCTGTCGGGGCCGGTGCCGGCGATGCTGGCGCGAGCCGGCTGGCCGCTGCGTGCGCCACGCGCGGCAATTGTGTTGTGGCAGGCGATCGCCCTGGCCGCGGTGCTCTCGGCGTTCTCCGCGGGAATCGCCATCGCCAGCCGACTGTTCGTGCCCGGTGAGGACGGGCGCCCCACGGCCACCCTCACCAGTGAGATCACCGTCCTGGGGTGGCCACTGTGGACCGTGTACGTCACCGTTTTCGCTCTCACCCTGGTGATCGGCGCCCGGCTGGTCATGTCCGTGCTCAACGTCGCGATCGCCACCCGGCGTCGGCGTGCCCACCACCGGATGGTCGTCGACCTCGTCGGTGCGTCGCACCTGAGCGCCCCCCATCTGTGCAGCCACTATCCGCGCCCCCTGGCCGGCGTGGGACTCCGCATCCTGGACGTGGCCGAGCCACTGGCGTACTGCCTGCCGGGTGTCCGCAGCCGCGTCGTGGTCAGTGAGGGCGCGCTGAGCACGCTGTCGGACAGCGAAGTCACCGCGATCCTCACCCATGAGCGTGCCCATCTGCGGGCCCGTCACGACCTCGTGCTCGAGATGTTCACCGCGGTCCACGCCGCGTTTCCCAGGTTCGTCCGCAGCGCCAACGCGCTGACCGCGGTGCGGTTGCTGATCGAGATGCTCGCCGACGACGCGGCGGTGCGCACCACCGGTCCGACCCCGCTGGCCCGGGCGCTGGTCGCGTGTGCGGCCGGCCCGACCCCGCGAGGCGCTCTGGCCGCCGGCGGGCCGACGACGGTGGTGCGGGTACGACGCCTCTGCGGTGAGCCGAACAGCCGGATCGTCGCAGCAGGCGCGTACTTCGCAGCGGCGGCGGTTCTGGTCGTACCGACCGTCGCCCTGGCGGTGCCGTGGCTCAACGAGCTGCATCGACTGTTTCTTGCGTGAGCGTCCCACCCACGCTGGGTGTTGGATGACCAGTAGCTGTGCCGTCACGAGAGAAGGGTTTCGTCTATGAGCTCGTCGCAGTCCCCAGAACCGACAGGGTCCGCGGGTACGGCGCAGATCGGTGTCACCGGTCTCGCCGTGATGGGGTCGAACATCGCACGCAACTTCGCCCGGCACGGCTACACGGTGGCGCTGCACAACCGCTCGGTCGCCAAGACCGACGCACTGCTGGCCGAACACGGCTCCGACGGCGACTTCGTGCGCAGTGAGACCATCCCGGAATTCCTTTCCGCGCTGGAGAAGCCGCGGCGGGTGCTGATCATGGTCAAAGCCGGGGACCCGACCGACGCGGTGATCGACGAGCTCGCCGACGCGATGGAACCCGGCGACATCATCATCGACGGGGGCAACGCGCTCTACACCGACACCATCCGCCGGGAGAAGGCGATGGCCGACCGGGGCCTGCACTTCGTCGGCGCCGGCATCTCCGGAGGCGAGGAGGGCGCGCTCAACGGCCCCTCGATCATGCCGGGCGGACCCGCCGAGTCCTACAAAAGCCTCGGCCCCCTGCTCGAGGAGATCTCCGCCCACGTCGACGGCGTGCCGTGCTGCACCCACATCGGGCCCGACGGCGCAGGACACTTCGTCAAGATGGTGCACAACGGCATCGAGTACTCCGACATGCAGTTGATCGGCGAGGCCTATCAGCTGCTGCGCGACGGGCTCGGCAAATCGGCCGGTGAGATCGCCGACGTGTTCGACGAGTGGAATCGTGGTGAGCTGGACAGCTTTCTGGTGGAGATCACCGCGCAGGTTCTGCGCCAGACCGACGCCAAGACCGGCACGCCGCTGGTCGACCTGATCCTCGACGAGGCCGAGCAGAAGGGCACCGGCCGGTGGACGGTCAAGTCCGCGCTCGACCTGGGGGTGCCCGTCACCGGCATCGCCGAGGCGGTGTTCGCCCGTGCGCTGTCGGGTTCGGTGGCGCAGCGCAAGGCCACCACCGGCCTGGCATCGGGCGATCTCGGCGACCGCCCTGCGGAGGCCGCGCAATTCACCGAGGACATCCGTCAGGCGCTGTACGCGTCGAAGATCATCGCCTATGCCCAGGGCTTCAACCAGATCCAGGCAGGCTCGGCCGAATACGACTGGGACATCACCCCCGGCGACATGGCCACCATCTGGCGGGGTGGCTGCATCATCCGCGCCAAGTTCCTCAACCGAATCAAGGACGCGTTCGACAACGATCCCGAACTGCCCACGCTGATCGTCGATCCGTACTTCCGTGCCGCGATCGAGAACGCGATCGACAGCTGGCGCCGCGTCGTGGTGAAGGCGACCGAGTTGGGCATCCCGATCCCGGGCTTCAGCTCGGCGCTGTCCTACTACGACGGGCTGCGCACCGAACGCCTGCCCGCGGCCCTGACGCAGGGGCTGCGCGACTTTTTCGGGGCGCACACCTACGGCCGCATCGACACCGACCGGGCCAAGCGCTTCCACACCCTGTGGAGCGGCGATCGCAGCGAGGTCGAGGCGTAGCGGCGTCGGCCCTAGGCTGGAGTGCGTGCAGTTCCTTCAAGGCCACCAGCCGCCGTACGACCTGACCTACAACGACGTCTTCGTCGTCCCCGGGCCCAGCGACGTCGCCTCGAGATTCGACGTCGACCTGTCGACGTCCGACGGCACCGGGACCACGATCCCGGTGGTCGTCGCCAACATGACAGCCGTCGCCGGACGGCGGATGGCCGAGACCGTCGCCCGTCGGGGCGGGCTCGTGGTGCTGCCGCAGGACCTGCCGATCCAGGCGGTCAGGCAGACCGTCGACTTCGTCAAGAGTCGCGATCTGGTGATGGACACCCCGGTCACGCTGGCCCCCGACGCGTCGGTCTCCGACGCCTGCGCGCTGATCAACAAGCGAGCACACGGTGCGGCTGTGGTGGTGTTCGAGAACCGACCCATCGGCCTGGTCACCGAGTCGGTGTGCACCGGCGTCGACCGCTTCGCCCGGGTGCGGGACGTCGCCACCACTGAGCTTGTCACCGCCCCGGTCGGAACCGACCCGCGCAAGGTCTTCGATCTGCTCGAACACGCCCCGGTCGAGGTGGCGGTGATGACCGAGCCCGACGGCACCCTGGCCGGTGTCCTGACCCGCACCGGAGCCGTCCGCGCGGGCCTCTACTCCCCCGCGGTCGACGCGGCAGGGCGGCTGCGGATCGCCGCTGCGGTCGGCATCAACGGTGATGTCGCGGCCAAGGCCACCGCGCTCGCCGAGGCCGGTGTGGACGTGCTCGTCGTCGACACCGCGCACGGCCATCAGGCCAAGATGATCGACGCGATCAAGGCGGTGGCGTCGCTGGGCCTCGGTCTGCCGCTCGCGGCGGGCAATGTCGTCTCCGCCGAGGGCACCCGCGACCTGCTCGACGCCGGCGCGTCCATCGTCAAGGTCGGCGTCGGCCCCGGCGCCATGTGCACCACCCGGATGATGACCGGCGTCGGCCGCCCGCAGTTCTCCGCGGTACTCGAATGCGCAACGGCAGCAGCACAACTCGGTGGTCACGTGTGGGCCGACGGGGGCGTCCGGCATCCACGCGACGTGGCCTTGGCGTTGGCCGCCGGCGCATCCAACGTGATGATCGGCTCCTGGTTCGCCGGTACCTACGAGTCGCCCGGCGACCTGATGCGAGACCGCGCGGGCCAGCCGTACAAGGAGAGCTACGGGATGGCCTCCAAGCGCGCGGTGGCCGCCCGTACGGCGGCCGACAGCGCCTTCGACCGGGCGCGCAAAGCGCTGTTCGAAGAAGGCATCTCGACGTCGAGAATGAGCCTGGACCCCACCCGGGGCGGTGTCGAGGACCTGCTCGACCACATCACCTCGGGAGTGCGCAGCACCTGCACCTATGTCGGCGCGGCCACGCTGGCCGAACTACACGCCAAGGCCGTGGTCGGGGTGCAGTCAGCGGCCGGGTTCGCCGAGGGCCACCCGCTGCCGACTGGTTGGTGACGGATAGGCGAGCACATCGCCTGCGACCTCCACGGTGACAGCCGAACCGACCGCCAGCGCGCACTCCCCCGGGCTGCGCAGCGAGACCGCGCTGCCGTCGGTCAGCTCGACGTGGACGACGGTGTCCGCGCCATAGAACCGGCACGCCGTGACGCGGGCGGGTTCTCCGGAGGTCGCCGTGCCGAACCGCAGCTGTTCGGGTCGTAGCACCACCACGGCCGACCCGTCGGGCACGGGCAGGCGGACGGGCAGCGCGCCCAGCGCGGTGCGCACCACACCCGAACTGGCCGAGCCGGCCAGCTCGATCGTGGCGCCGACGAACCGGGCATTGGCCAGGCTGGTGGGCCGGGCATACAGATCGGCGGGCGTGCCGTGCTGGGCGATCGACCCGTCGATCAGCAGCGCCACCGAATCGGGCAGCGACAGCGCCTCGGACTGGTCATGGGTGACCAGCAGCGCGGTGGTTCCGGCGGCGCGCAGGATCGCGGCGATTTCTTCGCGGACCCGCACGCGCAGTCCGGCATCCAACGCGGCGAACGGTTCGTCGAGCAGCAGCACGCGAGGCTGGGCGGCCAGCGCACGCGCCAGCGCCACCCGCTGTTGCTGCCCGCCGGAGATCTCGTGCGGCCGGGCATCGGCGAGCCCGTCCAACCCGACCACCGACAGCCAGTGCGCGACGCGGTCATGGATGTCCCTGCGCGAGGCCCGAGCCATGCCAAAAGCCCGATCCATCCCAAACGCCCGATCCATCCCAAACGCGACGTTCTGCCCGACGCTCAGATGCGGGAACAGGGCACCTTCCTGCGGCATGAGGCCCACCCGCCGCCGGTGCACCGGTACGGTCGTCGGGCCGCCCGCCACCGTCTCCCCCGCGATGCGCACCGTTCCGGTATCGGGATTCTCGAAGCCTGCGAGAATCCGCAGCAGCGTGGTCTTGCCGCAGCCCGAGGGACCCAGCACCGCGGTGATGGTACCTTCGGGCAGCACGAGGTCGACGTCGGACAACACCTGGCGATCGCCGAAGGATTTGGAGATGCCTTGGGCCGCAACGGCCGGCGTGTTCACCTCAGTCACTGCGCACACCGCCTGCGCCGGTGCTCCACAAGCCCAATATCGCTGTCGGGACGGCGGCGAACACCAGCAGAGCCGCCGCGTAGGGCGCTGCGGCGGCGTAGTCGCTGACCGTGCTGTAGTTCCACAGCCGAGTCGCCAGGGTGTCGGTGCCGGTCGGGTGCAGCAGAAGCGTGACCGGTAATTCTTTCATGCAGGTCAACAACACCAGCGCCGCACCGGCTGCGATGCCGGGCAGCGCGATTCTGGCGGTCACCGCGCCGAAGGCGCGCTGAGGTGTGCGGCCCAGCGAACGGGCCACCTCCTCCAGGCGAGCGGGGACGGCTTCCACTGCCGTACGGACCGATCCGATCGCCAGAGGCACGAACAGAACCGTATAGGCAAGGATCAGCAGCGGTTCGCGCTGGTAGATCGGACGCAGCAGCAGCACGCCGAGCGACACCATCGAGATCGCGATCACGATCGCCGGCAACCCGTGCGCCACATAGCTGACCCCTTCCAACGTCCGGGTGGCCCGATCGCGGTGCCGGGCGGCGAGGACGCCGAGCGGCAGCGCCGCGGCGGTCGACGCCACCGCGGCAGCAACCGAGAGCCAGACCGTCGATCCGAGTGCCGAGAACCATTCCGCGACATCCCACCGCGGACCCGCCGTCAGAAGCCAATCTGCCAGCGTCACACTGGGAACGACGATCGCGGCGGTGAGAACGGCCACCGGCACCAACAGTGCGACCCAGTTCCAGGCCCCGAGCCGATTCAACGGCGCAGGCCGGGGCGCACCGCCGCCGATCCGGGACGAGGCGGCCCGCCCCCGGGCGCGGCTTTCGGCGAGCACCAGCGCCACCGCGAACGCCATCAGCACCAGCGAGAGCACCGCCGCCCGGGCGGGGTTGAACCCGGAGCGGTACGCGCCGTAGATCACCCATGTGAACGCCTCGAAACGCATCGCGGCGACCGCACCGAAATCGCTGAGCACATACAGGCCGACCAGCAGCGCGCCGGCGGCGATCGCGGCGCGGGCCTGGCGCAAGGTCACCCGGAAGAGCACCGCGAATCCCCCGAGGCCCAGCGACCGCGCCACCTCCTCCTGGGCCGGGTCGACGCGCGCCAGAGCGGCCATCGTGGTCAGCAGCACCAGCGGATAGCTGACAAGCGTCAGGACAAGACAGGCGCCCCAGAAACCGGCAATGCCGGGAAAGGCGGAGACCCACAGGTAGGCCAGCAGATAGCTCGGCATGGCCAGGGGCAGGGTCAGGGTGACCGCGAGGGCGCGCCTGGCCCGGATGTCGGTGCGGGTGACCAGCACCGCCAACCCCACCCCGAGGACCACGCACGCCGCGGTGACCACGACCACGAGCAGCAGCGACCGGCCGACCAACGCTGCGGTGCGTGGCTGGACCAATTCCTCGATGACAAACGGCCAGCCGCGCTCCAACGCCCGCGCTGCCAGATAGACCAGCGGGATCAGCGTGCCGGCCGCAACGAGGGCCGCCGGTATCAGCAGCAGCGCGGGCGGCCGGCTGCGCCCCACGGTCACCTCAACCCGGTCAGTTGGTCAGCAAGCCGGTCTCGACCAGCAATTCCTGCGTGGCCTCGATGTCGTCGAGCTGTGAGAGGTCCACTGCGGGCGGCTGCAGGTCGCTCAGCGGCGGAATCGCGGCCGATGATGCGACGCCGGCCACGAGTGGGAACTCCGCCGTCTCCTCGGCGAAGTACTGCTGGGCGGACTCGCCTACCAGATATGCGGCAAATGCCTGTGCCCCCTCGGGATTCGGCGCCGACTTCAGCACCCCGACACCGGCGACGTTGACCAGGCCGCCGGGATCCCCCGGCGCCATGAACTGATTCTCCGCGGTGACGGCGTCAGCACCTTTGGAGTTGATCAGCTCGTACAGGTAGTAGTGATTCACCGGGCCGAGTGCGACCTCGCCGGAATCCACGGCATCTCGCACCGCGACGTTGTTCTCGTATGCCTGCGGATCCTGGGCCTCGAACGCCCGCAACCATTCCTCGGCGCCGTCCTCCCCGCGGAGCACCCGCAGCCCGGTCACGAACGCCTGCCAGGAGGCGTTGCTGGGGGCGAACCCGATGTTGCCCTTCCACTCCGGCGCCAGCAGACCGTCGATGGTGTCGGGTGGATTGGGCGCCAGGGTCGGGTTGTACACGATCACGCGCGCCCGGCCGGAGACACCGACCCAGGTGCCGTCCGCTGCCGAATACTGCGCGGGAACCGCCTCCAGCGTCGCGGCGTCGATGGGTGCCAGCAACCCTGCCTTGGACACTGCGCCCAGCGCGCCCGCGTCCTGCGACAAGAACACGTCGGCGGGCGACCGGTCCCCCTCGGTGAGCAGCTGTGCCGCCATCTCACCGGAGCCGGCATAACGTGTCTCGACCTCGATGCCGGTGTCGGTGGTGAACTGCTCGATCAACGGTGCGACCAGTTCTTCGCTGCGGCCGGAGTACACGACGATCTTGTCGCTGTCCTCAGACTGTGATTGCGACCCGCAGGCTGTGAAAGCCAGCATCGCCGCCACGATTCCGAACGCGCCGACGGCGCGGGAGATCGACATCGACATCAAGTGAGCTCCATCTGTTGGTGAACGGCGTGCTGGCTGCGGCACACCTGCGATCTGGGACCGAACCTACCATTGGGTGAGGTTAGGCTAACTGAACGGTGGCCGGGCGAGAAATGCCCGGTGGCTCAGCTAGCATGTGTTGACCATCAGTCGAATCCGGCGGCTCAGCGCTGCCGCGAATCGTCCGCGCGAAAACGAAAGGGACCAGGTGCCGCAGGCACTGGACGGAGGCCCATCCGAGCCGGCCGTACACGCCGAGCAGCCCGGCGATGAGCCCGCCGAGGCCGAGCCGTCCCCTAGTCGGCCGGGCACCCTGCCCGGCGTCTCCGGTCGCCCGATCGACCTGCTCCGCGCCGCCCCGACCGCGGGAGCACTGCCGTGAGCCCGCTGATGTCCATGCTGGCGCTGCTGGCGTTCATGATGCTCACCGCGGGAACTGCGGTGTTCGTCGCCGCGGAGTTCAGTCTGACCGCGCTCGAGCGCAGCACCGTCGAGGCCAACGTCCGCACCGGTGACCGCCGCGACCAGCTCGTCCAGAAGGCCCACCGCACGCTGTCCACCCAGCTGTCCGGCGCTCAGGTGGGCATCTCGATCACGACGCTGGCCACCGGGTTCCTCGCTGAACCCGTCGTCGCGCGGCTGATCGCGCCGGGGCTGAGTGCCGTCCGGGTGCCGGAGCAGTTCGTCAGCGGCCTGGCCCTGGCTTTGGCGATCCTGCTCGCCACCTCCATCTCCATGGTGTTCGGCGAGCTGGTACCCAAGAACCTCGCCGTCGCCCGGCCCGTTCCGACCGCGCGGTGGTCGGCGGGTCCCCAGCTGTTCTTCTCGTTCACGTTCACGCCGCTGATCCGGTTCACCAACGGAACCGCGAATCGGATTCTCCGACGAATGGGTATCGAGCCCGCCGAAGAACTGCGCTCTGCGCGGTCACCGCAGGAGTTGGTGTCGCTGGTGCGCACGTCGGCGCGCAGCGGGTCGCTCGACCCGGTGACCGCCGTCCTGGTGAACCGCTCGTTGCAGTTCGGGGAGCGCACCGCCGAGGAGCTGATGACACCGCGGTCCAAGATCGACACGCTGGAGGCCGAGGACACGGTGGCCGACCTCAGCGAGGCGGCGGTGCGGACCGGGCATTCCCGCTTCCCGGTGATCCGGGGCGACCTCGACGAAACCATCGGTGTGGTCCACGTCAAACAGGTGTTCGCGGTGCCGTACGGGGAACGGTCCTCCACCCGGCTGGCCGATATCGTGCAGCCGGTCGCCAAGGTGCCGTCGACCCTCGACGGCGACGCGGTGATGTCGGAGGTGCGCGCCAACGGCCTGCAGACGGCGCTGGTGGTCGACGAGTACGGCGGCTCGGCGGGCATGGTCACGGTCGAGGATCTGATCGAGGAGATCGTCGGAGACGTCCGCGACGAACACGACGACGAACCGCCGGACGTGGTGGCCGCCGGGCGAGGCTGGCAGGTGTCCGGGCTGCTGCGCATCGACGAGGTGGCCGAGAGCACCGCGTTCCGCGCGTCGGAAGGCGACTACGAAACCATCGGCGGTTTGGTGCTCGAGACCTTGGGCCACATCCCGGAAGAGGGCGAATCGGTGGAGCTGACCGCCTTCAACCCGGATGGTTCCATCGAGGATCCGGTGCGCTGGCGGGCGACGGTGCTGCGGATGGACGGCCGCCGGATCGACCTGCTCGAGCTCGCCGAGCTGGGCCACCGCGGCGACGTGGATGGGGCCAGCTGATGGGAGACATCTTCGGCGTCCTGCTCACGGTGCTGCTGTTGGGCGCCAACGCGTTCTTCGTCGGCTCGGAGTTCGCGCTGATCTCGGCCCGCCGCGACCGTCTCGAGGCGCTGGCCGAACAGGGCAAGAAAAGCGCGGTCACCGTCATCAGGGCCGGTGAGAATCTGTCGCTGATGCTCGCCGGCGCGCAGTTGGGCATCACTGTGTGCTCGATCCTGCTGGGCCGGGTGGCCGAGCCGGCGGTCGCGCACCTGCTGGAGAAGCCGTTCGGCCTCCTCGGCATCCCGGCCGCGTTGCTGCACACGGTGTCGTTCCTGGTGGCGCTGTCCATCGTGGTGACGCTGCACGTGCTGCTCGGCGAGATGGTGCCCAAGAACATCGCGATCGCCGGGCCCGAGTCCACCGCCATGCTGCTGATTCCGGTCTACCTGGTCTACATCCGTGCCGCCCGGCCGTTCATCGCGTTCTACAACTGGTGCGCCAACGTCACGCTCCGCGGATTCGGTGTGGAACCGAAGGACGAACTCGACGTGACGGTGTCAACCGTCGAACTGTCGGAGATGATCGCCGAGTCGCTGTCCGAAGGTTTGCTCGATCCCGAGGAGCACACCCGGCTGACCCGCGCCCTGCAGATCCGCAACCGAGTGGTCGACGACGTCGCGATACCGCTAGACCGCATCCGAGCGGTCCCCGTTTCCGGGGAGGGGGCCGGCCCGACGGTCGGCGCCCTCGAAGAGGCCCTGACGGAGACCGGATACTCCCGATTCCCCGTCGCCGACCCCCATGGCGCGTTCATCGGCTATCTGCACATCAAAGACGTGCTGCCGCTGGTCAACGACCCGTATGACGACGCCACGATCGTGGATTCGTCGATGGTGCGACCGCTACCCCGGGTGCCTGCCTCGCTCCCGCTGCCCGACGCGCTGTCCCGGCTGCGTCGCACCAACAGTCATCTGGCGCTCGTCACCGCGGCCGACGGTGCTGTCACCGCGATGGTGGCGCTCGAAGATCTGGTCGAGGACCTGGTGGGAACCGTCCGCGACGGCACCCATCGTGTCTGATTCGCGGCTCGCCGCGGTATCTGATTCGCGGCTCGCCGCGGTATCTGATTCGCGGCTCGCCGCGGTATCTGAGCTCTGGCTGGAACGCGCCGCGGCCCACCGCCGGCGAACCGACGACCTGCTGGCGCCGCACCTGGCGCGCAGGCGTGCGGGACTCGCACATCCCGTGTTCGATTTCCTGTTCACCTACTACAGCCTCCGGCCCCGCCAGTTGCGGCTGTGGCATCCCGGCTACGGCACCGTCCTCGCCGGCGCGGCCGCGGATCGCTACCTCGATCGCACCGGGTACACCCGGCACGCCCACGGCGTCACGGTGAGCCGTGACTACCTTCATGCGCGGGCAGGCACTGTGAGGTTCATCGCGGAACTGCTGGGTGCGGTGGCCTCCCGGCCGGCGCGGCTCAACTGTTTCGGTCTGCACGAGTGGGCGATGGTGTACCGCGCTCCTTCGGTGCGCCATGCTGGCGTGCCGCTGCGCCTCGGCGCCGCCTGCACGGATGCGGTGGTCGATTCGATGCCGCTGCGCTGCAGTCATTTTGACGCATACCGGTTCTTCACCGAGCCGGCGGCAGGACGCAACGCCGCGCACCTGACCCGGGAATCCCAGATGGACGCGGAGCAGCCGGGATGTGTGCATGCCGGGATGGATCTGTACAAGTGGGCGTTCAAGCTCGGGCCGCTCATCGAATCCGGGCTGGTGCTGGATTGCCTGGAGCTCGCCACCGACGCCCGGGTTCTCGACATGCGGGCGAGCCCCTACGATCTGCGGGAGTTCGGGTTCGAGCCGATTGCCGTCGAAACCACCGACGGTCGTCGGGAATACGCTCGGGCGCAGGAAGCGATCAGTGAACGGGCCGCACCACTGCGGGCCACGCTGTTGAGCCGTTGCACAGCGCTGTTGGACGACGCCACGGGGTATTAGCCCTGCTACCGCTGGGTAAGCTGGATCGACATTGCTGCATACCGATTGCACAAGGCAGGTGCGCCTCGAGGCGCACGTGCAGGCGAGGGAGGAACCATGACCGAACGCGTGAAGGTGGGCAACCTGCGCGTCGCCCCCGTGTTGTACGACTTCATCAACAGCGAGGCGCTGCCGGGCACAGACCTCGACCCCGACACGTTCTGGTCCGGTGTCGACAAGGTCGTGGCCGACCTGACACCCAAGAACCAGGATCTGCTCGCCCGCCGGGACGACCTGCAGGCGCAGATCGACAAGTGGCATCGCGCCAGGGTGATCGGGCCTTTCGACGCCGACGAGTACCAGCGGTTCCTCACCGACATCGGATACCTGCAGCCCGAACCGGCGGACTTCACGATCACCACCGCGGGCGTCGACGCCGAGATCGCCACCACCGCCGGTCCGCAGTTGGTGGTGCCGATCCTCAACGCGCGGTTCGCGCTGAACGCGGCGAACGCCCGCTGGGGATCGCTCTACGACGCGCTCTACGGCACCGACGTCATCGGTGAGGAGGACGGCGCGGAAAAGGGCTCTGGATACAACCCGGTGCGCGGTGACAAGGTCATCGCCTACGCCCGTCGCTTCCTCGACCAGGCTGTGCCGTTGGCGTCGGGCTCATGGGCCGACATCACCTCACTCGCGCTCGACGACGGTCAGGTCGCGGTGACCCTGGGTGACGGCAGGTCACACCTGGCCACCCCCGAGCAGTTCGTCGGTTACCTCGGCGACCCGGCGAACCCCGAAGCGGTGCTGCTGGTCAACAACGGTCTGCACGTCGAGATCCTGATCGATCCGGACTCCCCGATCGGCTCCACCGACGCGGCAGGCATCAAAGATGTCGTGCTGGAATCGGCCGTCACCACGATCATGGACTTCGAGGATTCCGTGGCCGCCGTCGATGCCGATGACAAGGTCCTCGGCTACCGCAACTGGCTCGGTCTCAACCGCGGCGATCTCAACGAGGAAGTCACGAAGTCCTCCTCGGGTGGCAATGAGACGTTCACCCGCGTCCTCAACGAGGACCGCACCTACCAGTCCCCCGACGGCGGCGAACTCACGCTGGCCGGCCGCAGCCTGATGTTCGTCCGCAACGTCGGCCATCTGATGACCAACGACGCGATCGTGTTCGACGCGGACGGAGCGGACGGCGCAGAGGTTCCCGAGGGCATCCAGGATGCGCTGTTCACCAGCCTGATCGCAATCCACGGACTGCGGGAGGCCTCCGACAACGACGGCGCGAACGGACCGCTGGCCAACAGCCGCGCCGGTTCGATCTACATCGTCAAGCCCAAGATGCACGGCCCGGAAGAGGTGGCGTTCACCTGCGAGCTGTTCAGCCGGGTCGAGGACGTGCTCGGCCTGCCGCAGAACACCATCAAGGTGGGGATCATGGACGAGGAGCGCCGCACCACGGTGAACCTCAAAGCCTGCATCAAGGCTGCCGCCGACCGGGTGGTGTTCATCAACACCGGTTTCCTGGACCGCACCGGCGACGAGATCCACACCTCGATGCAGGCGGGTCCGATGATCCGCAAGGGTGCGATGAAGTCGCAGCCGTGGATCCAGGCCTACGAGAACCAGAACGTCGACATCGGGCTGGCCACCGGTTTCTCCGGCAGGGCGCAGATCGGCAAGGGCATGTGGGCGATGACCGAGCTGATGGGCGACATGGTCGAGCAGAAGATCGGCCAGCCCAAGGCCGGTGCCACCACCGCCTGGGTGCCGTCGCCGACGGCGGCGACGTTGCACGCCATGCACTACCACGAGGTCGACGTGTACGCGGTGCACAAAGACCTCGAGGGCGAGAAGCGGTCCTCGCTGGAGGAACTGTTGACGATCCCGTTGTCCAAGGAACTCGCGTGGGCCCCGGAGGAGATCCGCGAGGAGGTCGACAACAACTGTCAGTCGATCCTCGGCTACGTGGTGCGCTGGATCGACGCCGGCGTCGGTTGTTCGAAGGTGCCCGACATCCATGATGTGGCGCTGATGGAGGATCGTGCGACGCTGCGCATCTCCAGCCAGCTGCTGGCGAACTGGTTGCGCCACGGGGTGATCACCGAAGAGGACGTCAAGGCGAGCCTGCGGCGGATGGCGGCGGTGGTCGACGAGCAGAATGCCCGGGACCCGGAGTTCCGGCCGATGACTCCCGACCCCGACAACAACATCGCGTTCCAGGCGGCACAGGAACTGATCCTGTCCGGCGGTGAGCAGCCCAACGGCTACACCGAGCCGATCCTGCACCGCAGGCGCCGAGAGTTCAAGGCGGCTAACAACGTTGGTTGATGTGGTGAAATCGGTACTGACTGGTCGACCGCACATCTGCGCAGGCGGGACCGGCTGACATGGGAAGACACAGCCTTCCCGATCCCGAGGACTCCGCCGGCCAGGAACCCGCGGATGAGCAGACCGAGCGGTTCGGGGTCGATGACGGTGTCGAGCCCGACGAGCGGGGTTTCGAGGCTGACGCCTACCCGCACAGCCCGCCTCCGGCGCGGTCTGCAGGCCCGCAGCACGGCGGCGACTGGGACGGCGGAGAGTGGACCGGTAGCCACCGCTCGGTGACGCCGACTCGGCGGGGCGTCAGCATCGGTGTCATTGTCGCCCTGGTGAGCGTGGTCGTGCTCGTCGGTGTCGTTATCCTGTGGCGCTTCTTCGGGGATGCGCTGTCCAACCGGTCCGACGTCGCCGCGGCGCGGTGTGTCGACGGTGAAGTCGATGTCGCTGTCGTCGCGGACCCGGCGATCACCGAGCCGATCGCCGCGCTGGCCGAGCGTTACAACGAGACCGCGGCTCCCGTGGGCGACCGCTGTGTCAAAGTGGCGGTCGAGTCCGCCGATTCCGACCAGGTCGTCAATGGTTTCACCGGCGAGTGGCCGGCCGACCTCGGCGAGCGCCCCGCACTGTGGATTCCGGCCAGCTCGGTGTCGGAGGCTCGGCTGGAGGTCGCGGCCGGCGCCCAGACCATCAGCGACAGCCGGTCCCTGGTGACGTCGCCGGTGGTGCTCGCGGTGTCCCCGCAGTTGCGAGGTGCCCTGGACGAACAGACCTGGGGAACGCTGCCGGGGCTGCAGGCAGATCCCGCATCGCTCGACGGGCTCGGACTCCCGGGGTGGGGCGGGCTTCGCCTGGCGATGCCGCTGACCCAGGACGGTGACGCCACCTATCTGGCGGCCGAGGCTGTGGCGGCCGCCGCCGCGCCGTCCGGTGCTCCGGCGAGCGCGGGTTTGGGCGCGGTCAGCACGCTGATCGGCGGCGCACCCGAACTCGCCGACACCAGCGCGGGAACCGCCCTGGACGCCCTCGTGGACGCATCCGATCCGGCGACCTCGCCGGTCCACGCCGTCGTCACCACCGAGCAGCAGGTCTTCGTGCGCGCGTCGTCGGTGTCCGACGCGGCCGCAAAGCTGGCAACCTGGCTGCCACCAGGTCCGACAGCAATGGCCGACTTTCCCACCGTATTGCTCGCCGGTGACTGGCTGACCCAGGAACAGATCACCGCTGCCAGCGAGTTCGCCCGGTTCCTCCGCAAACCCGAGCAACTCGGCGACCTCGCCGCAGCGGGGTTCCGCGCCGACGGGGTCGCGCCACCATCCAGTGAGGTCGTCGACTTCGCGCCGGTCGCGGCGCCCTTGAACGTCGGCGACAAAGCTCTGCGGGCGACGATCGCCGACACGCTGACCACTCCGGTCGCCAGTCCGACCGTGACGATCATGCTCGACCAGTCGATGCCGTCAGACGAAGGTGGCAGGTCGCGACTGGCCAACGTCGCCGACGCGCTCAGGGCACGGGTGCAGGTGCTCCCCGGGGATTCCGGCGTGGGGCTGTGGACGTTCGACGGCGTCGCAGGGCGGTCTGTGGTCGGCCTCGGGGCGCTGTCCGAACCGCTCGACGGGCAGCCCCGATCAGAGGCTCTGACCGCGGCGCTGAACGGGCAGAGCGCCTCGAGCGGTGGTGCGGTCTCGTTCACCACGCTGCGACTGGTTTACACCGACGCATCGGCGGCATACCGAGAAGGCCAGCAGAATTCGGTCCTCGTGATCACCGCCGGACCACACACGGATCAATCGCTGGGCGCCGAGGGCCTTCAGCAGTACATCAGGGGTGCGTTCGACCCCGAGCGTCCGGTGGCGGTCAACGTCATCGATTTCGGCGACGACGCGGACCGGGCCACCTGGGAGTCGGTCGCACAGATCACCGGGGGCAGCTATCAGAACCTGGAGACCTCGGCGGGGCCCGAACTGGCGTCGGCGATCGCGAGCATGGTGTCCTGACGTGTCGCATCCCTCGGCGATCGGCCGGGCGATCTACACTCAGGGCACGCTGGCCCTCGACCCGTGACGGTGGCGCAGCCCGCCGTTTCGGCGGGTGGCGATGGCGGCCGCTGCCCGAAAAGGTCCGGCCGCCCGAGGGCTGAGCAGCCGTCCAGCAAGCCGCTGCAGGCCGCTCCAAGTCCACGTGTAACGTCACGATATGATCAGATTTCGCTGCCCGTATTGTCCGTCACGTGCACCGATGGTATGACAGCGATACGATTTCGTCGCGTGGGGGCCGGGATGACCAGGTGGCGGCAGCTAAGAGGGGTAGCGCAGAAAACGATGCCGACTCGACACCAGTTCAAGACCCGTACCGGGCGGCAGCCGGTGGTGGCTTCTCGCGGCTGGCGTGACCGGAAACGCTACGTATGGCTGCTCGGTCTGATCATCCCCACCCTCGTCCCGATGTCGTGGCTGGCGGTCACGGTGACCGGATGGGGAGTCTTCTGGTGGTCCGGGCCCACGCTGATGCTGTTGGTGATCCCGGCGCTGGACTATCTCGTCGGCCCCGATGCGGAGAACCCGCCTGACAGCGCGTTGACCTGGCTGGAACACGACCGTTTTTATCGGTGGGCGATCTACCTCTACCTGCCTGCCCAGTACCTGTCGCTGCTGCTCGCGTGCTGGTTCTGGAGCGGTGGCGGCGGAGTCGCCCTGAGCGGCCTCGACAAGGTCGGACTGATGCTGACCGTCGGGGGCATCGGCGGTGTGGCGATCAACGCCGCCCACGAGATGGGCCACCAACGGGCGGAGTCGGAGCGATGGCTCAGCAAGGTGGCGCTCGCGCAGACCGGTTACGGGCACTTCTTCGTCGAACACAACCGGGGCCACCACGCCCGGGTCGCCACGCCCGAGGATCCGGCAAGCGCGCGGATGGGTGAGAACATCTACTTCTTCCACTATCGGTCGATCCTGGGGAGCCTGCGCTCCGCGCTGGCGCTCGAACACCGCAGGTTGGCGCGCGGCGGAAAATCCGCATGGACGCTGCGCAACGACGCGCTCAATGCCTGGCTGATGACGATCGCGCTGTTCGCCGCGCTGGTGCTGGGGTTCGGCATCGAGGTGCTGCCCTGGCTGCTCGGACAGGCGGCGATCGGCATCTTCCTGCTGGAGACGATCAACTATCTCGAGCACTACGGGCTGCGGCGGGAGCAGCGGTCGGACGGCAGCTACGAGCACGTGCGTCCCTCGCACAGCTGGAACAGCAACTCGATCATCTCCAACGTGTTTCTGTTCCACCTGCAGCGGCACTCCGACCACCATGCCAACCCACGGCGCCGGTACCAGGCGCTGTGCCACGCCGAGGAGGCCCCGCAACTTCCCGCAGGCTACGCGACGATGGTGGTGGTGGCGCTGATCCCGCCGTTGTGGCGGCGGGTGATGGACCGGCGGGTGCTCGCCCATTACGACGGCGACCTCCGACGGACGGCGTTGAGCCCGCGGAAGGCGCGGCGGTTAGCGAAGCGGTACGCCTGACTGCACCTGACGGGTGCGGCGCAGCGCGGCCCCTGCGGTGCGCATCGACAGCGCCGGCGACAGCCGCTCCAGATACCACAGTGCCTTCCACCACCGGGGCACGACGATGATCGCCTGATTGCGCCGAATCGCGCGCAGCGCCCGGTCGGCGAAGTCGCCCGGGTCCATGGGCCGCAGTGCCTCTCCCAGTTTGAGCTGGTCCTCGCGGCTGACCGACTTGTTGCGGCCGTATGCGCCGCCGGACAGGATCGGAGTGCGGACCACCCCGGGGCATAACACCGAGACCTTCACGCCGTGGGTGGCCGCCTCCACACGCATGGTTTTGGACAGGGCGACGACGGCGTGCTTGGTCGCGGAGTAACCGCCTTGCGCCGACGTAGTGATCAGGCCCGCCATCGACGCGGTGTTGACGATGTGACCGCTGCCCTGCGCGATCATGATCGGGTACGCGGCCGAGACGCCGTGGACGACCCCCCGCAGATTCACGTCGATGATGTCGTTCCAGTCATCGAGCGTCAGGGTGTCGACCTCACCGCCGATGCCGATACCGGCGTTGTTGAACAGGTAGTCGATGCGCCCGGAGGTCTGCACGGTCGCTTTGACGGCCTCCTCGAACGCGGCAGGGTCCCGCACATCCAGCTCGACGGCGTGCACCCTCGCCGCGCTGCCGCCGAGTCGCTGGGCGAGTTGGGAGGCGACCTCGAACTGACGGTCGGCGATCCACACCTCTACCCCCGCCTCGACCAGTTTGGCTGTCAGAGCAGCGCCGATCCCCGACGCGCCACCGGTGATGAACGCGACCTTCCCGGACAGGGCGGACTTGTCGTTGGTTGCCACCCGGGAAGGATAGCGGTCGGGCCACCGGGCGCGGGTTTGCCTCAGGAGGAAGTGTCGTTGTCTGAGGCCTTGTCGGACTTGTCATCCGAGGCGCCGGCATCGCTGTCACCGGCATCGCTGCTCGAGTCGGCGCCGGTGGAATCGGTGCGGCTGCCTGCGGCCGTCTTCTTGGTGCCGTTGAGTGGCGCGCGGTGCTTGGGACCCGCGGGCTTGTCGGATTCGGCGGAATCCTCGCCGCCCCCTTCGAGGGCGTCGTCCGAGGCCTCGTCGGTGTCGCCTGCCTGCTCGGTGTCGGCGGAGTCGGCGTCGCTGGCCTCGGAGTCGGCGTCGCTGGTCTCGGTGTCAGTGGACTCGGCGTCGCTGGTCTCGGTGTCAGTGGACTCGGCGTCGCTGGTCTCGGCGTCAGTGGACTCGGCGTCGTCGCTGGTCTCGGAGTCAGTGGACTCGGCGTCGGGAACGCCCCCCGTGGGTTCGGGTGTCGGCTCCTCGGAGACGGGTGCCTCACCCGTCTCGACCGTGCCGCCCGCCTGATCGGACTCGTCGGAAACCTTGGAAGCCGCGGCGTCGGAGCCGATTTCCAACGTGGTGACGGCAGTGCTCGACGATTCGTCGGAGAGCGACTTCACCGCATCCGTGCCCTCTTCACCCTGTGGCTCCGCGGGCAGGTAGGGCCGGGAGTAGGCGCTGTCGATGATCGCGCGCAACGGTGCCTCCCACTGGTCGGCCAGTTCGTGGAGACCGAGGTTGCGCAGCGGCTGCAGCAGCGGCAGGTAGTCGGTGGGCACAAATACATACGTGGTGTTGCCCTCGGTCCAGACATAGTTGTCGGGGTCGTCGAGGTCCACGTCACGGTAGTTCATGTGGACGATGTTGAACGCGGCCAATGCGTTGGCCGTCGCCAGCAGGTTGAACGGGTTGGTCGGGAAATCGGCGACCGGGTCGTATTCACGTGCTACGTCGATGACGGCGTAGCGGGTCGGCGGCGCGGTGATCGCGTCCCCGAGGGTCCAGGTACTGGCCCCGCCGTATTTGCGAGTCCCGTTGCCGATGAGCAGGAATGACAGGTCGTCTGCGGCGACATCGCTGTCTTCTGCCCGTTCGGTCAGCCAGGCCGTCGCGATTCGGGCGCCACCGCTGAAGGCGTACACGATCTTCGGGCCGTCGGCTCGATTGATGGCGTAGTCGAGATTCGTGAGGTTCTCGTTGACGCCGATCTCGTAGGTCGTGGTGCTGATGATCCACCAGTACAGCACTTCCTGACAGTTCCTCGGGGCCTCGCAGCCGGCCCCCTGGAGGTACTGAGGCATGTCCCACGGGGCCGGTCCATGTGTCAGGACGGTCGCAGGACCTTCGGGTGTCAGGACGGCGGCCCCGGCCGGTGCACCGCCGCCGAGCGCGAGCGGCAACGCGGCGAATGGCAACGCCGCCGCGGCCAGAGCCCCCTTCAGTACCTGCTTCACGTGCGCTCTCCTCATGTCACGCGGGAATCCGCGGATCGATACGTACTGTCGGCGAGGCGGTTCCGTCACCACTTCGAGACACGCCTCGTCGCGAGCTGTCGCGCCTTCTTCGGCGGACCGGCCCTGCGGACAGGCCGGCCGCTCGGCTGCCAAGTGTGGCGCGCGCTCGTACGCAGCGTTGCTCGGAGTGGTCCGAGTACTGCAGGTTCCCCGACCCGAGGCACATTACCTCAGGTTTGCTCGAGCGGCGTGTCGGAACAGCAAACACCTAATGACCGAAATCCTCGCCGCTTGAGCCTGATGGCTCGCCGTGGCTATCAAGATCGATTCACTGCACGTTCGCAGGCAGTGTCGATTACCTACCTGTTTCCGTGCTGGCCTCTGCCGCAGCGGCGTCGAATTACTTTGGGCGCCAATAAGTTCCATCCAGCGAGACGCGACAATCCGTTCCATCGGGCCGAAGCGTCGGCGAGTCCGGCGGGGCGAAAACACCGCGGGCGGTGACCTGCACCGGAACCATCCCAGCAGGTTGTTTGCCGGGCCGTCGCCGATTCTTACCGCGGAGTCAGTTACGCACGGGTATCGGGCGAATCTCTTTCCGGACAAGTGTCCACATTGTGATCGCTTTGTTCAGGCCGTGGTTGCCTGCTGGTAAAGGTGTGCTGCTACCCGTGGTACGTACCATAAATTATTTTTTGCGTGGTGGCGGCCAGCAACGAACGGTTATCTTCGGCGCAATCCCTTGCCAAACCTGAATAACATAATTGTAATTCCAGGCCTCTGCGTTTCTTACCAAAAAGTCAGTTCAGGATTATATTCACTCTGACATCGAATGTTTCGAATTCCTACGCTGACGTAGGTTACTCAATCGTAGCCAGGCGCTATCCCGACTCTACCATTGTAGAGTTGTTATAAAGAATGAATTACAGCAATATAAAGGTAGTTTGCCAAATTCGCGTCAATTGGAATTGTCGATGTTTTGCTGCTCGCCGGCTTCTCGGACGCAATATGCTCAGTTCAGCCGATGACGGCTAACCACTTCGTTTGTATCTATCGGGGAGTTCCTATGCGTACTACTATTCGCCGGGCGGGCGTTGCCTGCGGCACCCTCGTCGCCTCTGCTGCCTTGGCTGTTTCAACCGCGACCGGAGGGTGGGCAAGTAGCTCCGCGCTCGTCGTCGGCGGGTTGTCGACACCGTCCTTGCACGATCTGATCATGGCTCAACTGCTCGGCGACGAGCTGCACGGCCAGGAGCGGGTCAGCGTCAATTGGCCTGCCGAGGCGGGGCCTTACACGGGGCGTGGCGATCTGACCCTGGGGCAGTCGATCAACGTGGGCATCACCAACCTCAATACCGAGATCGATGCCGCACTCGACAGACTGGCGGCACCAGGCGAGCAGGTCACCGTCGTCGGGTTGTCCGCCGGCTCGCTCGTCGTCAACGAGGTACTGCGACTGATGGCCGCTGATCCCGAGGCGCCGGGCGCGGACGAGATCAGGTTCATTCTGGTCGCTGACTCCAGCCGCCAGGAACTGATCAAGGACGCGAACTACAACCCGCGTTACGACTACACCTACCAGCCGGCGCCGGAGACGGCATACGCCATCTCGGTGGTGACCGGCGAGTACGACGGAATGGCCGACTTCCCGGACCGCTGGTGGAATTTCACCGCCGTGCTCAATGCGATCGCCGGTGGGATCTTCGTCCACGTGCCGATGATGTTCACCGATCTGGACACCGTTCCGGAGGAGAACATCACGGTGACGACGAACTCGCTCGGTGGTGTCACCACGCATTACCTGGTGCCCACCGCCAAGCTGCCGCTGGTGCAGCTGCTGCCCTTCCTCGCGTCCCGGGAAGCCGAATTGAAGGCCAAGATCGACAAGGCCTACATCCGTAACGACGTTCAGACCACCGCGCTGCGGACCCTCGCAGCTCCGGAGGCCGTCGAAGAGGTCGAGGAGGCCCAAGAATCCGAAGAAGCCTCTGTCCCGGTCGCTGAGGGGTCGACCGAGACGGCAGTCAGCGAGCCGGTCGAGGCAACCGTCGAGGCGGTTTCGGTGAAGGAGGAAGCCGCGGTCGAGGTGGACGAGGTCGACGATTCCGACGCCGCCGATTCCGACGCTGCTGAGGCGGAGGCCGCTGAGGCTGCCGACGCTGAGGCTGCTGAAGCTGATGCGGCTGAGGCTGACGCTGCTGAGGCGGATGCCGCTGAGGCCGCTGAGGCTGCTGAGGCTGCTGAGGCCGAGGCCACCGACGCCAAAGACGACACGGACGTCAAGCGTTCCGGGTCCTCTGATGATTCGGACTCCGATGATTCGGACTCCGATGACTCGGGATCGACTGATTCGGACAGCACGGAGTAGCATTTCTGCACGACAGACCCACGAAGCCCCGGCTCCCCGCGCCGGGGCTTCGCGGCGTCAGGTCACCGGGCGTCGCCGAGCGGTGGCGGCCGCGTCGTCCTAAGATCCAGGCAATGTTGCTCGATTTGCTGTGAGGTAGCGTTTATCCCATGGGTGTACCGCAGTTCGACGTGATCGTCGTGGGCGCCGGTTTCGGCGGAATGGGTGCGTCGATCCAGCTCAAGAAGATGGGCTACCAGAACATCCTGATCCTGGATCGCGAGGACGACCTGGGGGGAACGTGGCACGTGAACCACTACCCCGGCCTTGCCGTGGACATCCCGTCGCCCACCTACTCGTACTGGTTCGAAGCGAACCCGTACTGGTCGCGGCTCTACGCGCCCGGGTCTGAGCTCAAGGCGTACGCCGAGCACGTCGCCGACAAATACGACCTCCGACGGCACATGCGCTTCAACAGCCCGGTTGACGGGGCACGCTGGGACGACGACGCTCAGCAGTGGCTGGTGGCGTTGTCCGACGGTGAAACGCTGACCTCTCGGTTCCTGATCACCGCCACGGGATATCTCTCGCAGCCCCGCAAGCCCGACATCCCGGGTATCGAGGAGTTCGCCGGCCGGATCGTCCACAGCATGGACTGGGACGATAGCTACTCGGCCGCCGGAGAGCGGGTCGGGCTGATCGGCACGGGCGCCACGGCGGTGCAGCTGATCCCCCAGCTGACCAAGGACGCCGCGGAGCTGACGGTGTACCAGCGGACGCCGATCCACGTCGTGCCCAAGATCGACTTCCCGATCCCGGCACTGTTGCGCAAGCTGTTTGCCCGGTTACCTCTGCTCCAGCGCGCGTTCCGGTTCACCTCCGACATCAACCTCGAAGTGATGATGATCCTGTCGGTGTTGAACTTCAAGTACTTTCGGTCGCTGAACACCGGTGCCTCCTATGTGTCGCAGGCACTTCGCTTCGTGTCGATCCGGGACAAGGAGCTGCGCGCCAAGCTGACTCCGGAGTACGAATTCGGGTGCAAGCGGCCGACGTACTCGAATTCCTACTATCGGACGTTCACCAAACCGAACGTGCACCTTCAGGCTTCGGGCATCGAACGGGTCGAGGCCGACGGCATCGTCGCGTGCGACGGGACCAAGACCCAGATCGACACCTTGGTGCTGTGCACCGGTTTCGACCTGTGGGAAGCCAACATCCCGGCGATCGAGATCATCGGTCGTGATGCCCGAAACCTCGGGAAGTGGTGGCGCGACAACGGGTTCCAGGCCTACCAGGGCCTGTCGATCCCCTCATTCCCGAACTTCCTGAGCCTCGCGGGTCCATACGCATCCAGTGGGCTGTCGTTCTTCAACACGGTGGAATATCAGATGCGCCACATGGATCGATTGTTCGGCGAAGTGCAACGCCGCAACGCGACGACGTTCGAGGTGACCGAGGAAGCCAACGCGCGCTTCCGCGACCGCATGTCTCACCTGTTGGAGAAGACGGTGTTCCGGCGCGGTGATTGCGCGGGGTCTCGGTCCTACTACTTCAGTCCGACCGGTGAGACGCTGGTGCGTCCGGCATCGACCAACCAGACGAACCGGGAAAACGACACCTTTCCGCTCAGCGACTACACGATCGCCTGAACTCCACTGCCGCATATCCTGACCGGCGAATATCGATAGGTGTGTCAGCATGGACACATGCGTGTGCGACGAACTCCCGGTGTGATCGCCGGCGCCCTACTGGCCGCGACAGCGATACTGCCCACAGTGAGCGTGCTGCCCTCGGCGTCGGCCGACCCCTGCCCCGAGGTCGAGGTGATCTGGGCTCGCGGTACGGGCGCGCCGGCGGGCTTGGGGTGGCTCGGGGACGCGTTCGTCGAATCCCTGCGGGGCAAGGCCCCCAACACGTCGGTGGGCGCCTACGGCGTGAACTATCCCGCAAGCTTCGATTTCGACACCTCGGCGCCTGCCGGCGCCGCGGACGCAGCTGGTCGGGTGCAGTACATGGCGGACAACTGCCCGGACACGAAGCTCGTTCTCGGGGGCAATTCCCAGGGGGCGGGGGTCATCGACCTGATCACCGTGGACCCGCGCCCGCTCGGGCGGTTCACCCCGACCCCGATGCCCCCACATCTGGCCGACCACGTGGCTGCGGTCGCGGTCTTCGGAAACCCATTGCGCGACATCCGCGGCGGTGGCCCGCTGCCGGAAATGAGCAGCGCCTACGGTCCGAAAACGATCGACCTGTGTGGGCTCGATGACCCGTTCTGCTCCACTGGGTTGAACTTCGCAGCACATTTCTCCTACATCAAGAACGGAATGGTCGACCAGGCAACGTCGTTCGTGGCAGACCGGATTCGGTAGCCCAGGCCGCAATACCCCGCTAGCAAACCGGCCGGTCCGTTTGGTTCCCGTATCGATGCCGCATGCCCAACCGGCCCTCGATGTGGACTTCGGTTCCGAGAAACGCGGAACACCGGCCATACATTTGCACTGCAACACCCTCATGCGGGCGTAGGATTCACAACAGCAGCAAACTAGCGGGGAGCAGAATCATGGGGGTGTGCATGAACACAGCAGCTGAGGGCGCCAAGGGTAAGAAGAGCCTGGCGAAGTGGTTGGCCGCTGCAGCCGTGGCGAGCGTGCCACTCGCGGGGGTGGCGGTGGGCGCCACGGTGCCCTCCGCCTACGCGGCGGAGTTCGAGCTGTTGCCGCCGGGGCCGGCGCGCGTGCTGACGCTGAGCCTGATCCCGCGCGGAAATGACGACGACCTCCAGGGAGTGATGTGTGAGGCACCGCGGACCTGCCAGCAGGTGGTCTACTCGTACCTGCGCAGGTCAGTCGGTGTCACCAATATCAACAACGCCCTCGGCGACGGCACGACCGGCCGGCAGATTGTCTTCGCATACAGTGAGGGCGCGCGGGCGGCCTCGCTCTGGCTCGAGGAGAACGCGGGACAGGAGGGCGCTCCGTCGCCCGAGCAGTTGAGCTTCGTGCTGATGGGCAATCCGACGCGCAAATACGGTGGGGCCGATCGGAACTACGACACCATGCCCGAGACGGACTACAAGGTGCTCGACGTCTCCAGGGAGTACGACGCAGCTTCGGATTTTCCTGACAATCCTTTCAATCTGTTGGCGATGCTGAACACCAGCGCGGGCTTCATGTTCACCCACCAGGACTACGAGGAAGTCGACATCTACAGTCCGGCGAACTACGTGTGGACAGAGGGAAACACCACCTACGTCTTCGTGCCGACCGAGCATCTCCCGCTGCTGAGGCCGCTGCGCCTGCTCGGGCTCACCGCGTTGGCCGACGCACTCAACGGTCCACTCAAGGAGATCGTCGACCGCGCATACGACCGGTATTACCTGCCCGACGCGCCCGGGCTCCCCGCCCCGGAACCCGAACCGGAGCCGGAGCCGGAGGCAGCGCTGATGGCTACCAGCACGCAGCGCAGTGCGCTCACCGCGGAGGCCGGCGTCGCTGACGAGTCCCTGCCCACCGACGAGGAAGAGTCCTCGGATGTGATCGACGTGGACGCAGCTGTTGAGATCGACGACGTCGTGGAGGAGCCGGCCGCGGATACCGACTCCGAGCAAAGCGTCGACGAGGCCGTGGACGAGAACGCTGACGTGGACGTGGAGCCGTCGACCGAAGCCGATTCGGAGCCCGAATCCAGCGAAGACGACGAGCCGTCGAGGAAGGTGTCGAGGTCGAAGGCCTCGTCGGATGATTCACCGTCCAAGTCGTCGAGTCAGGACTCGCAGTCCTCCAGCGGCAGCGAGTCGACCGACTCAGCCTCCAAGGACTCGGGAAACTCTGACGAATAGCACTCGGCGACAGCGAGTTTGCCTCCGTCGACGGCGAATCAAACCCCGGTGAGCGGTGCCGTGAGCCATGTGCTTTGCTGGCGGAATGGATGTCAGTGGCCTCGAACCCATCGAACAGACCGCGCTGCTCACCGAGTACGCGCGTGCGCTCGACAGCCGCGCGGCACACCCCATCCTCGGTGACGCGCTTGCCGCTGCCACAGTCGACAAGATCGAGTTCGACTTCGCCGGCCTGGGCGCCACAGCCAGTGTGGTAGCCCTGGTGGCGCTGCGGGCGAAGATGCTCGACGAGCGCATCCGCGCATTTGTCGCCGAGAACCCCGGAGCGGTGGTGGTCGATCTCGGTGCCGGGTTGAGCAGTGCGGTTTACCGCGTCGACCCACCGCCGGGCGTCGATTGGTTCAGTGTTGATCTTCCCCGCATGGTCACCTTGCGCGAGTCACTCCTGCCGTCCCGTGACCGTGCTCGGTCCGTCGCGGTGTCGTTGCTCGAACCCGGCTGGGTCGACGGTATCCCGGCGGATCGACCGACGATGCTGTTCGCCGACGGACTGTTCGCGTTCCTGGAGGAACCGCAGGTGATCAGCCTGTTGCGGCGGGCCACCGAACACTTCGGGACGGGGGTGATCGCGTTCAACGACTACGGGCCGGTAGGCAGGATCAACCAGCTGATGGGCAGGCTCACCACCTCGAGCAAGGCGAATTCGCCGCACCGGCAGTGGAACTTCCCGGGGTTCAAGGACGCCCGCCGACCCGAACTGTGGAACCGGGACCTCACGCTCGCCGAGGAGGCGAGCGCCATGCAGCGGCCGGAGGCCGCACTGTTCCCCTCGGGCCTACGGTTGGCCAGCCGACTGGCGCACCGGATCCCGGCGATCGCCCGCAAGGCCAGGATCCTGCAGTACCGGTTCTAGCCGTTGCTCTCGGCCACTGACACCGAGTCGTTCTGCTGCGGGCCGCCATGCTTGCGCCGGTGCACCACCGCGCGTCCGCCGCGCCCCGGGGTCACCGTGACGCCCCGGCTGTGCGGCTTCTCGTCGGGCTCGTCAGTGGGTTCGAGCCGGAACTCACGCAGCATCGTGCGCAGCGTGATGTCCATCTCCATCGTGGCGAACGAGGCGCCGATGCACCGCATCATGCCGCCGCCGAACGGTATCCAGGCGAACGGGTTCGGCGGTTTGCCGACAAATCGGTCGGGATCGAACACTTCCGGGTCGGGGAAGCTCTCCGCGGCGGCCATCGCCAGCTGGGTGCTGGCCATGATGGTATCCCCTTCGGGAATCACCCACTCCCCCAGGCGGATTCGTGTTCTCGCCCGACGAAGGGCAGCGGTCAGCACGGGCCGGGTCCGTTGTGATTCGGCAATCGTCGCCTGCATCAGTTCGGATCCGCCCCCGTCGACCTCCTCGGTCAGCCTGCGGAGCAGATCGGGGTGCCTGCGAATGCGCTCGATGGTCCAGGCCAGCTGGGTCGAGGTCGTCTCGTGCCCGGCCACCAGCATCGTGAGCAACTCGTCGACGACGTAGGGATCCGGGATCGAGGAGCCGTCGTCGTACCGGGCCTGCAACAGCAGCGACAACACGTCGCCGCGCTCGGTGAAATTCGGATCCGACCGGGCATCGGCGATCAACGATCTGCACACCTCGTCCATCCGGCTGCGGTACTGCGCGAACTTCCCGCCGGGGCTCCACGGCCCGAAGTCGCGCCGCACGAGGGAGGGCAACAGCGCGATCTTGGAGCCGAACTCGACGGCGGCCGGGATGAGCACCCGCAGCTCGTCGAGTTCGTCACCCTTGGCGCCGAACACGGCACGCAAGATGGTGTTCAGCGTGATCCGCATCATCGGTTCGAGCGTCTCGAACTCGACCCCTTCGGGCCACGACTGCATCTCCCCGAGCACTTCCTGCTCGGTGATCGTCTCGTAGCCACGCATGCTTTTGCCATTGAACGGTGGCAGCAGCAGCTTGCGCCGAGCGAGCAGCTCGTCCCCTTCGAGGTTGAAGATCGAGCCCGGGCCGAGGACATCACCGCCCAGGTTGTTCTGCGGCCGGCCGACCAACTCCCGGCTGGTGCTGAAAAGATCCTTCACCAGCACCGGATCGCTGATCACCACGGTCTCCCCGAAGACGGGCAGTTGCAGGGTGAACGTGGAACCGTAGCGGCGGCCGAGCGCGGCGATCGAACCGTAGCGCAGCGCCAGCACCGCGGCGCCCTGGATCAGCTTCGGGACCCGCGGGCCCGGCGGCAGCCGCACTGGCTCCGTGGTGGCCGTTGCCATGTCGTCACCCCTTCATGCTGGTGCTCGAGTGAAATGTGGATGCGCGTGCCCGCGATCTCGCGTCAGATCAGGCTATCGCGTAGTCGCTCAGCGGGAAGCGCTCCTGCTCCTTGACCGCCTGGCGCACCGTGGTCGGCCGGAACAGCGGCGCTTCCCCGGTGCCGTTGAACCAGTACGACCGTGAGTTCGCGCAGTTGCCCAGGACGAACACCGAGTCGTCGAGCAGGGTCAGCATCCGCTCCAGGAATCGTGCGTTCGCTTCATCGGTGACCTCGAAGGTGCGGGCGCCGGTGCGCTGCAGTTCACTGAACAACCGGTCCATGTGGCGCATCTGGTACTCGACGGTGTCGAACCAGGACATGCCCACCCATGCGTATGGGCTGGCCTGGGTGAGCAGGTTCGGGAACAGTGGCACCGTCAGACCTTCATAGGCCTGGAACTTGTTCTCCCGCCACCACTTTCCGAGATTGCGGCCCTCTCTGCCGACCACCTCGATGGCAGGCAGATTGGATTCCCAGACGTCGAATCCCGTCGCCAACACCAAGGTGTCGATGGGACGTTTGGAGCCGTCCTTGCCCACGATGCCGTCCGGCTCGATGCGTTCGATGCCTGCGGTCTCCAGATGCACGTGCGACTTGTTGAACGTGCGGTAGTACACGTTCGACAGGGTCGGGCGCTTGCACCCGAAGTCGTATCCCGGCGTCAGCTTGCGGCGCAATCCCTTGTCGCGGATCGCCAGGAAGCGGTGCAGCCGGCCGATGGTGGCTGCGATCCGGTTCACCGGGCGGAACTGACGGAATCGCCACATCGCCAGCGTCACCATGATGTCCATGAACAGGTCGCTGGACACTCGCAGAACCCGTTGCGTCGCAGGGAATTTCGCGAACAGACGCTGCGCTGTGGGGCCGAACCCGAAGTCGAGTTTGGGCATCACCCAGATCGGCGTGCGCTGGTAGACGGTCAGCTCCGCCACCTCGTCGGCCAGCTTCGGAATGAGCTGCACACCGGTCGAACCGGTGCCGATGATCGCCGCCCTCTTGCCCTTCAACGAATACGAATCGTCCCACTCCTGGGCGTGCAGCACGGTGCCGGCGAAGCTGTCGATCCCGTCGATGTCGGGCTTTTTGGGCTGGCACAGGTAGCCGGTGGCCAGAATCAGGAACTGGGTGCGCAGCGTATGGCCGCCGGAGAGCGTCACCACCCACACCTGGGCTTCCTCATCCCACCGCGCGCCATCGACGACGGTGTTGAAACGCATGTAACGCCGCAGGTCGTACTTGTCGGCGACGTGCTCGGCGTAGGTCTTCAGTTCGGCGCCCGGTGCGTACAGCCGAGACCAGTACGGGTTGGGTTCGAACCGGTAGGAGTACGTCGTGGACGGGACGTCAACCGTCAGGCCTGGGTAACGGTTGACGTGCCACGTTCCACCGAGGTCGTCCTCGCGGTCGAGGATGGCGATGTTCTGGTAGCCCAGCCGGTTGAGCTGGATGGCCGCACCCATCCCACCGAATCCTGCGCCGACGATGACGGCGTCATACTGCTCCGTAGTCACGGGGCGATACTACGGGCCTTCTCAGTCATCGGATCCGCCGCCCGAATTGCTGCTCGCCGAGCTCTTCTTGTCGCTGCCGGACCCGCTGTCGGATTTGCTCTCGGACTTGCTCTCCGATTTGCTCTCGGACTTCTTGGAGTCGCTGTCGTCGCTCTTGCGATGCTTGCCGCCGGTCTCACCGGAGTCCTTCGCATCGTCCTTGGCCTCGGACGCTTCGTCGTTGGCGTCCTTGTCCTCGGCGGACGCACCGCTGTCGGTCTTGCCGTCGCTCTGCTCCTCGGCGTCGGCGTCGGCGTCGGCGTCCTCGTCGGTGACGTCCTCGTCGGTCACGTCCTCGTCGGCCGGGGCCTCGTCGGTGACGTCCTCGTCGGCCGGAGCCTCGTCAGTGACATCCTCGGTCACGTCCTCGGTCACGTCCTCGGAAGCCGGCGTCTCCTCTTCTGCGGCCGGAGCCTGCTCGAACTTCTCGCGCAGGTTCTGCACCGCGGTCGAGACGACATCGGTTGCCTCGTCGGTCTCGGTTTCGGTGGTTTCCTCGGTGGTCTCCTCCGTGGCCTCGGCCTCGTCAGAGGTGAACAGCGACGCCAGGATCGACTGCGACTCGGGCGCATCCTCGGCGCCCTCGATGGGCTCGCCGATGTAGTTGCCGTCCGCGTCGTACTGATCCTTGACCGACGGCGGGATGTAGGCACCCTTCGGGATGTCGTCGCCGACCTTCCAGTCGGCCG
This sequence comes from Mycolicibacterium austroafricanum, assembly GCF_902705885.1. GTDB lineage: Bacteria > Actinomycetota > Actinomycetes > Mycobacteriales > Mycobacteriaceae > Mycobacterium > Mycobacterium vanbaalenii_A. The sequence continues at coordinate 53,918 of NZ_CACSIP010000011.1, forward strand.
GCATGAACGGATCGACCTCGTTGCAGTCCGGGCACAGGACCTTGGCGAACGGCCGGACCAGGTAGGCGAAGAACGTCTCGTTCGGGTTCCAGATCTGACTCTTCGGCACGAACGGGTACCAGGTGACCATCAATGCCTCGAACAGGTTCACGGCCGCGTTCAGGTGATCGCTCAGCGACGGGGTCTCGATGCCCTCCGGTGGCGCGTTCAGGTACTCCCAGAACGAGGTGAGCTCCGCGAACGGCTCGAGGTAGACGGTCTCCCCGTACCACGGCACAGGTTCGCCGTCCTCGCCCAGTTCCTGGCCCCAATACCATTCGTTCTCGCTGACCGGGTTGAACTCCGGGGTGATGGGGCCTTCGAAGGTGAAGCCGTCCGGGCTGTACAGGTCCCAGAGCATCACCTTGAACATCTGATTGGTGAGTGCGCTGGGGTCGTCACACTGGCCGCGGCCGGTGCCCGTGCACCCCTCGTTCATCGGCAGGTTCGCCCGCGCCCAGTAGTCGGCGGCGATGCCGATCGGGGTGGACAGCGACGGGATGGGCAGCAGGAAATCGACGAACGCCCGGGTCATCTCCCTGTTGGGCGGATCCCAGCCCAGCACGTTGACCGGTGAGTAGACCCACCAACTTTCGCTGACCCGCATCGCGTTGGCGAAGCGGTTGGTCCCAGCGACCATGTTCGCGGGAACGTTGGCGAACATCTCGACGAGGTTGATCGGGATATTGAAGGGCGACGGTCCGGGGTCGTAGTCCGGAAGCGTGATCCGGGGGTCACGGTTGTAGCCCTGCTCGATGATATAGCGCAACGGCGCGTCGAGCTCGTCGGCGAGATCATCCAGACCGAGCCGGTACAGCGGGTCGAGCAGCGGCAGCTTCGGGCTCGGGGCGAAGACATACTCGATGCCGCCCTCTTCCCAGGTGCTGTTGGCGGGATCGTTGATGTCGACGTCGGTGTAGCCGTTGCCGAGGTGGTTGGTGAAGAACCCCATGGTGGCGTTGAGCACGGCCAGCACATTGAAGGGGTTGGTCGGCATGTCGCCCGTCGGGTCGTACTGGTTCATCACGTCGATGACGTTGAAGCCGCTGTCCTCCGGCCACTGCTGGCCCCACGGCACGCCGGAGCCCCCGTATTTCCGGGTCGGATTGCCGATGACGACGAAGGTCAGGTTCTCCGGTGCCGGATAGGCAACTGGGTCCTCCAAGTGGGCTGCGAGCCACTGTGAGGCGACAACCGCACCCTCGCTGAAACCGAAGATGGTGATGTCCTCACCGGGGTAGCTGGCCAGCGCCTCCTTGAGCGCGTCAACGCCGAACTGGAACTGTCCGGGTGAGCTCCAGATCGGCAGGTATTCGAGCTCGACGCAGGTGGTCGCGTCGGGGCAGTAGCTGCCGCCCAGTTGATCTTCCATGTTCACCGCGTCTGGCGACGGGTTGATGGTGATCACCTTGGCCGACAGCGTGACCGGCTGGGTGACCTGCTTGCTCATTGTGGGCGTGCCCTGGACCTGCGTCGGCGGCGCGAGGGGGGCGAGGGCGATGGCACCCGTCCCGACAAGTGCGATGCCCGTAGTCACGTACGGACGAAGCGCTGAGTGCATGTGCAAGCCTTCCAGCTGGTTGCAATGTGATGACGATCCGGTCACGGCAATGAGTGTGCGGAGATTATCACATTCCTGACGAACGCAAGGAATTGCTGTGGGAAAACTCCACGACTGCCGCTAACTCTCAGAGAAAACCACAATTACTGTCCAGCCTGCCAGAATTCCCGTGCCGTCGCGCGCCGAGACATCAGTGGCCCCGGCGTTGCCGCGGGGGGTCTGCCGCATCGCAGGCAATTCACGTGACATGCGATTTCACGAGTGTTTTGCAGGACAATCTTGCACCTGGGTGCGTCACAGCTAATCAAGGCCAACGGCAGGTGACGCACCGGTGACGAACGCGCTCGAGCCCGCGACGGGGCCGTGGGCAGCACCGCGCCCCAGCCGGCGCCAGCAACATGCTCCGCAACCCCTTCCGCTCCGCAGATGCTTTTGCTGGCGGCGTCAATTACCTATCGGCGGAGCGGTCACCAGTGTTAACACCCGTCGCAGCGGCACCACACCGGTCGACGGTGGAATCACGGTGGAATCAGAAGCCGCGGTCGCCGAGCCACGCATGGATGCGTTCGGCCACAACCTGCCAGCCGGGTTCGAGCATCATGTTGTGGCCCAGGTCAGGGAAGAATTCCGGTTCCGTGCCGTAGGCGCGGGCGGTCGCACGCACCTCCGCGGCGGTCACCGCACCGTCGTGACCAGCCCCCAGGACGAGAAGCGGGGCACGCACCCGTTTGGGACGTGGCAGCGCAATGAGACCGTCGACGCCGGACCGTGCGCTCTCCTCCTGCAATCGCGCAGCGTAGGACGTCACCAAATCGTCGGGGGTGTGCGGGGAGAAGAACCGCTCCCGCGCCAGCGAGGACGTGCTGACGTAGGCCAACGACCGTCCGGATGCGGAGAGCTTCAGAAAGTGCCAGGGGTGGCGGCGCAACCAACGCAGACCGGAACCGAGGTAGCCCTTCGGGGGTGCCGACGCCATCAGCACCCCGGCGGGGATGTCGCGGGATTCCAGGAACTTCTGGACGACGAACCCGCCCATCGAGTGACCGATCACCACCGGAGGCGTGGGCAGACTCTCAGCCACCGCGCAGACGTCGCTGACGTAATCGGCGATCGACAGCGCGCGCAACGGCTTGGTGGCGGCGCTGTTGCCGTGGCCCTGCAGGCTGGGCGCCACCGCGCGGTAGCCTCTGTCGGCGAAGAAGTCCAGGAAATGTTCGTCCCAGCACCACGCGGCGTGCCACGCCCCGTGGACGAACAGCAGCGGGACCGGATGTGCCGGGCTGGTCGAGCCCTTGTCGATCACCTCGAGCGCAGCAGGTGACATGACAGGTTCGGCGCCTTTTCGATGGAGGGTCCCCGAGCGGGGAACGAGCCGGTCAAACCTACCATCCGAGTTGCCGATGCCCGGCGGTAGTACCGTCCGTACCATGACTTTCCGTGCGCGGTCTGCTGCGCCCAGATTCCGTTTCGGACTGCTCGACGGGATCGTGAACACCCGGGTCTCACCGACGCTGTTGCCGTCCGCGGCGATGCTGACCGCCAGAGCCACCGGCGCCGATTCGTTCTGGGTGGGCGACCACATCAACTCACTGGTGCCACGCTCCATCGCCACCCCTGAGCACCTCGGCCCCGCCTCCCGGTTGGTCCCCAAGGTCGACGCCATCCTGGAACCGTGGACCATGTTGGGCCATCTCGCCGCACGCAACCGCCTGCGCCGGTTGCGCTTCGGGGTCTGTGTGACCGACGCCAGCCGCCGCCATCCCGTGGTGACCGCGCAGGCCGCAGCGACGCTGCACCTGCTCACCCGTGGCCGGGCGATCCTCGGCATCGGCGTCGGGGAGAGGGAGGGCAACGAGCCTTACGGGGTGGAATGGTCCAAACCGGTGGCGAGGTTCGTCGAAGCGCTCGCGACCATCCGGGCGCTGTGGGAGTCCGGTGGCGAACCGGTGACACGCGAGTCGGCGTACTTCCCGATGCGGCACGCGGTGTTCGATCTTCCGCCGTACAAGGGCAAGTGGCCCGAGATCTGGGTCGCCGCCCACGGGCCCAGGATGCTGCGGGCCACCGGACGCTATGCCGACGGCTGGGTGCCCTTCGTGATCTCGCGACCGGCCGACTATGCGCGGGCGCTCGAAGGGGTGCGCACCGCCGCCTCCGACAACGGCCGGGACCCGATGTCGATCACCCCGGCGGTCAACCGCACGGTGGTCACCGGTCGCACCCGCGACGACGTCGACGAGGCGCTGGACTCGGTGATCGTCAAGTCCGTCGCCCTGGCGGCGCCCGCGGAGGCGTGGGCGCGGCACGGGGTCGAGCATCCCCTCGGGTCTGACTTCTCGGGCGTGCAGGACCTGGTGCCGCAGATGATCGACCAGCAGACCGCGCTGTCCTACACCGCTCGCGTGCCGGCGTCGCTGATGAAGGAGATCTGCTTCCACGGGACGGCCGACGAGGTCCTCGACCAGGTGGCCGAGTGGCGCGACCACGGACTGCGATATCTGCTCGTCATCAACGGCAGCCAACTGAACCCCAAACTGCGCAAGGGCATGGCGGCGACGATGCCGTACAACGCGGTTCTGCGCGGACTCAGGAAGCTCTGAGTGCTCGCCGGGCGGTTTGCCGATGGCGGCGCCCCTCCCCCGACGGACGACCGGCCCGACAACGGGGCCCGTCCCGTCCCGCGGTTGCTCGAATCCGGCGTCGACGCGCCGTAACGTGCAGTCCTCGGTCCGCTGACCGGAGGGCGACTGCAGCGTGCGGGCGGCGGTCGCGTCGGTGTTCGCTCCGCGAACTCGAGGGGCTTGATGCTGCTCAGTGCCGGTATGACGCCGGAAACCCGCCGATGGCAGCATATTTCGCGCGAGCGTCAATTTATGCGTCGCCCTCCACCACCCTTTCGGCGAGACTGGCGACATGCGGTCGGGTGGTCCTGACGCTGGTCGGACCGTCGGCGCGGCCGGTGACCACGGTTCGCTGTCGGTCCGCGGGCGGCGAATTGTGAATGTTTGCCGAACCGGCGGGCTCCGCCGTGTGGGACAGGGTATGGTCATGCGGTCATTCGAAGTAACTGCCTGAAGAGATGGATGTCATGCGAGTAGCTGTGAAACCGGTCATCACAACCGGCGTGGCCCTGGTGGGAGCCAGCGTCATCGCCGTCGCGCCCATCGAGCCGCCGGCACAGACCGCCGCCCGGGTGGTCGAGCAGGACGTCAGCCTGACCGCGTCGTCGCTGGCGTACGTGCCGATCAACATGATCGAGCACGCCCTCAGCGCACCGGCCAACATGGTCGCAGCGCTGGATCGACTCGCCAGCGCCATGGTGATCAGCGGGAGCTGGAACGACTCCCACCCGAACAACGTCTGGGGCTGGGATCCCGCCAATCCCGCCATGTTCCGGGAGATGATCAACACCCTCATCCCGTTCCCGGCGTTCTCCCAGCCGTGGGGGACGCACTTGGACTGGTGGGTCACGGCGAACTTCCCGATGTATGCGGGTTGCGCCTACGAGTGCGAGGACCTGCCCGGGATGCTCGACAGGATGTTCAAGGTCCCGATGAGCGAGTTCTACAGCGAGGACGGCTACACCTTCCCCACCGTCATCAACCCGATCGACGGTCAGGAGACAGAGTGGTCCGAACAGACGGTGAAGCTGGACCCGGCCGAGCCCATCCAGTCGGTCTGGGACTCGCTGGTCGCCGAGCCGACGGGCATCAAGACCGTCACGTGGTACGAGATCGTCACTGCCGTAGCGAATTTCGGGGCCGCACTCCAGGTCACCGGCCATCTGCCCGACTGGGTCGCCGTCCGCGAGATCGAGCAGTTCTTCAAGTACTTCCTGCCGGCCCCGGAAGAGGAGGTCGAGGAGTCGGGCGCCGACGACCAGACGGTTCTGCTCGCCGCGTCCAATGCCGTCGTCGCCGACGGACCCGAAATGGTCGACGTTTCCACCCTGGCCGCCTCGAGCGCACCGGACTCCGACACCGCTGAGGTGGCCGCCGATCAGACTTCCGCAGGCGAGACGCTGGAATCCGAGGCGGTGGACTCCCCTGTCGAGTCCCCACTCTCGGTCGTGGACAAGGCCACCGACGCGTTGAAGCAGAAGTTCGCGTCCGTCCAGGACGCGGACGAGGACGAGACCGATGAGGTGTCGGACGTCGACAGCGAGGACGCTGACGAGGCCGCCGAGGATCAGGCCGACAGCGACGACACTGCCGCTGCCGACAGCGAAGACGCTGCCACCGACAACGACGACGACACTGCCACCGACGACGACAACGACGATCGCAGCGAGGCCGCCCCCTCCACGAGCACGGGCGGCAAGCACCGCAAGGCCGACGACTCGAGCGATACCGGGTCTTCGAAGGACCGCAAGTCCGACAGCAAGTCGTCCAGCGATTCGTCCGGTGGAGACAGCAAGTCGTCCGGCGGAGACAGCAAGGACTGACGCGTCACCCGGGGATGGGCGCCCTCAGTCGGTGCCCATCCACGGGCGGTTGCCGTAGGTGTTGAAGTGCATCACCTCGGCGACCGGCCGGCGAGTGGTCGGGCCGTAGCGACCCCGCGGCCAACCAAGTGGCACGACACAGCACGGGGTCACCGACACCGGTAGGCCGAGCGTGCGGCGCGTGGAGGTGACGCTCCACAGCGGCAGCGTGATCAACGAGGCGCCCAGACCCATCGCCCGCGCCGCCAGCAGCAGGTTCTGCACGCTCGGGTAGATGGACCCGAAGAAACCGGACAGTGCGGCGTGCGGCATCGGCACGAACGGGACGCGACCGTCCTTGGCGCCCAGTCGCAGGCACGCCACGATCAGCACGGGCACCTCGGTGAAGTGGTCCACCTGCCACTGGACCGCGCGGGCCGTCTTGGCCATGGATGGGTCCTTTTTGGCGGCCCGGCGAATGACGGTCTGATAGTAGAGGTTCCAGGCCTGGCGGTATCGTTTGGCGAGCTTCTTCTTGGTCTCGAAGTCCTTCACGACGATGAATTCCCAGTTCTGCCCGTTGGCCCCGGTCGGTGCGTGCAGGGCCACCTCCAGGCACTTCATCACGATGGCGTCGTCGATCGGGTCCGGGTAGACACGCCGGACCGCACGCTGGGTCAGCATCGCTTCGATCAGCGGCATCTCAAGGCGGGCAAGCGCTTCCGGGGTTGTCGGAACCTCCCCGGGGGTGTAGGTGTAGCGAGCGTCGGATTCGGGCGTGTCAGGCATTGGTTGATATCCAATCCGAGGTGAAACGTTGGAGCGCAGGGATCTCGACGACGATCTGATCGCAGATGTACTTCTCGATCCGGCCTCCGACGAGCGGGAACCTGACTTCGACGGTTCCCGACAGCGACAGGCCCGATCCGGCCGGTCGTGGAGCCAGCAGAGCCGCGCCGACCGCGGACCCCGGAACCCCGGAGGCCGCGAGCGTGACCTCGCCGGTCACCCTGTCGTCATCGGTCGGCCGCCACGTCTCGGTACGTAAGAGCTTCAGATCGCCGGGGAACACCTTGGCGAGCACACCAGGCAGCACATCGTGGCGCAGATCCTGGGTGGTGGCCACCGAGATGGTGCCGTCCGACTCGACCGACAGTGTGTCCAATGTGGTCGCGCCGCCGCCGAACTCGGCGATCCTGGCCTGCCAGTAGGTCCTGTTTCCGAACGCCGAACAGATCTTCGCGACACTGGCCGGTGAATCGGTGTGGACGTCAAAGGGGCGTGGCATCGCGCCCACCGAACAACCGATCCGCGAGCTTGCCCGCGAACTTGCGGGCCTGATCCACCTGTCCGTCACTGATGTTGGTGGGTGGAAGTTTCACGCCGAGGTAGCGCTCGCGGTACTCCCCCGATCCCAGATAGCTCGCCAAAGACAGCAGGGAGGGCAGTTCGCCGCCGGGATAACCGAAATGGATGCTGTCGGCGAAACGGCCACCCTGTTTGTCGGCGAGTTCGCGCACCGCTTCCAGGTTGCCGCGCCATTTGCGCCGGCACACCACGAACACTGCGTAGGGCTTACCGTCGAGCAGGGGCGCGGCCTCGGCGGACTTCAGGAACGAACGCAGTGGCATGCTGACCGTGTCCCACCAGGTGGGCGAACCCAGGCAGATCAGGTCGTAGTCTCCGGCGCGCACCGCATCGGGAGTGCGGATCTCGCCCGTCTCACCCCGGTTCTGCGCGGGCAGCACGCTGAGCATGTCCGGCCACACCTTGCGCATCGGGAATCGCGAGAACCGTTCGGAGTACCGGGGATCGATGAACTCGATGGGAGCCATGTGCACCTGGCATCCGCGCTGGCGGAAGGCCTCCGCGGCGCCGTCGAGCACCTTCTGCGTCTGCCCTGTATAGGAGTAGTAGACGAACAACACCCTGCGCGCGGCATCATCGCGAGGCTGCCCGGCATCGTCGGTCATCGTGAACACCCCTCGGGCACATCCGCTGAATACACATCCGCTCCTTTCGCTGTGAGCCCGGCGCCTGTGTCAGGCCGCAGGGCCACGCTGATTGTCCCGCAGGGGCGTTTACGCATAACCTCTGGTGCATGACCGAGAAGGTTTCCATCGATCTCACCGGCCCCGCGCAGACGATGCTGACGACCCTGTACCTCAAAGCGCTGGATGCCGACTTCGAGTGCCCGGTGCTCGGCGACCGGTTCGCCAAGGAGGCCATCGGCCGCATCGACTACGACTGGCGCGAGCTCGGTGTGAGCGGCAAGTGGGCCCCGCTGGTCACCGTGCGCACCGCGCAGTACGACATCTGGGCCCGTCAGTTCCTGGCCGTCCACGGTGAGTGCACCGTCGTGCACCTGGGCTGCGGGTTGGACAGCCGGGTCTTCCGGATCGACCCCGGACCCGAGGTGCAGTGGTACGACGTCGACTTTCCCGATGTGATCGCGTTGCGTGAGCAGATCTATCCCAGCCGGCCGAACTATCATCTGCTCCCCACCCCCGCGACCGAATTGTCTTGGCTCGAACAGATTCCGGCGGATCGGCCGGTGCTGTTCCTCGCCGAGGGCATCAGCATGTACCTGACCGAGGAGGAAGGCATCGCCCTGCTGCGCGGCGTCGTCGACCGATTCGGTTCGGGCGAGTTGCAGATCGACTTCTACAACTGGGTCGGCATCCGGTCTCAGAAAACCCAGACGTTGGTGCGACGGACCGGATCCGAACTGTTCTGGGCTGTCAACAGTCCCCGCGACATCCTGGACCAGGTGCCGGGCACCCGGCTGCTGGCGGTGGCGACGTTGTTCGACGCGAGTACCGCAGCCCGGGCGTCGAGGCCGTTTCGTGTCCTGGGCCGCGCAGTGCGTGCGATACCGCCGTTGCGAACGGCGTTGCAGTACCACCGCTACGCGTTCGGGCCCGTCAGCTGACACCGTCTGCTGCCTGTCGCGCCGCGACGCTGGTGAGCAGCGCCTCGATCGCCTGCACCGACTTCTCGGGTTCCGGTCCGTGCGAGTGGTATTCGATCATCAGTCGGCCGGCGAAGATCTTGCTGGTGTAGATCTCGATGCCGGAGCTCACCGCGAAGTACAGCTCGCCGTGGCTGCCCGTCAGCTCCATGTCCGGTGGGGTGCGCATCGGCGGCACGATGCCGTTGTCGGTGAACATCACGACATCGGGCAAACCGGGCGGATTGCCCACGTACTGCGGGCTGAAATGCAGGAAGCTCTGCTGGATCACACCTTCGGCGATGTCTTTCTTGAAGGTGTCGTTGATGTCGCGCGCGAGGTCGACGACATCGGTGCCCGACTCGATCTCGGCCAGGTAGGTGGCGATACCCACCGGATTCGTACACTCCGTCGCCGAGACCGGCGGCGACAGCAGGTATCGCAGGTCGACCGGATACACGTAGGGTACCGGGATGTTCGGGGTGTTGCGCAGCTGCCACTCGGCGGTCAGCACCGTCGCCGACAGCAGGCTGTTGAGACCGAGCTTGTTCGCCCGGCAGAACGCGATGATGTTCTCGGTGTCCCGCTCGGAGAGCTTGCAGTACGCCATCGGAACCAGCTGCGGCAGCACCGGATTGACCTCTGACGGGGCGCGCCGCGACGGGGGTAGATCGTAGGCGAACATGGCGGCCAGCAGACGTTCCAGACCGGATCTGGGCTTCTTCTCCACCTTCCTGTCGGCCAGGACCACCTCGAGCGGGTCCGGCGCGGAGTGCACGGTCACCGGTTTGGCGGCACCGGTGGTGACCAGATCGGTGTAGGTGGAGAACAGTTCCTCGACGAGGCTGAACTGATGGTGGCCGTCGGCCAGGCTGTGGTGGATGTAGAGCGTCGGCTGCGCCTGCCCGTCGCGCAGTATGAGTCGCAGGTGCACCAGTGACGCCGTCTGGTCGAAGATCAGCGGTGGCGCCGGTGCGTCACCCGCCAGCTCGACCACCTCGATCCCGGGATGCATCAGGTCGTCGAGGACGATCTCCCAGCGGCCGTCGGGCGACTGTTCCAGATGCCCGCCCAACACCGGATGTGCCTGCAGCAGCGCATCAAAAGCCTCGGACATCGCGTCGGCGTCGACGGTCCCCTTCACCTCTGCGCCCAGCCCGACGAAGTTGTGCGTTTCGGCGAACATCTCCTCGCTGCGCGCAAGCTTGCGGATACCGGAAGAAGGAAACATGTTGTCGGAGCTCCCTAAGAGGTCGGAAACGGTCTGGTGGTCACCGGGGATTGGGGTCAACCACGCTTGCTGGCCTTGCGATACCCGATCGCCAACGGCACCAGGCACGCCGCGAAGATGCCCACCGACCACACCATCGTCCACATCACGGGTTCGGCGATCGGCCCTTCGAGAGCCAGGCCCCGCATCGCCTCGATGGTGTAGCTGACGGGCTGGTGCTCGACGATCGGTTGCAGCCAGTCCGGGTACTGATCGAGCGGCACGAACCCGATCGAGAAGAACATCAGCATGGCGATGATGATCTCGGTGGCCTGCGGCACGATCGTGTTCGACGAGTACAGCGCCAACGTGAGCACCGCCGCCGACAGCGCGACCCCGAAGACCGCCGGCATGAACACCCAGGCGATGGCCGCCGGAATCCCCTGTTCGAAGCGAAAGCCCAGGGCCACCCCGACGCCCAGCACGACCAGCGTGATCACCACCATCCGGACCACGTCGGCGGTCAGCCGGGCGAGCAGGCCCGCACCGCGGTGCACCGGCACCACCCAGAACCGCGACAACAGGCCGACCTCACGCTCGCGCATGATGTTGACCGCCCCGATGATCGCGCCGGTCATCCCGCCGACCAGAGCGACCAGCGGCACCTGGCCGTAGAGGCCGCTGTTGCCGGTGACCGCCTCGATGCCGTCGCCGAGCACGATGTCCAGCGCCACCAGGAAGCCCGCGGGCATCACGAGTGACTGCACCAGGGTCGCGGGGTCACGGCTCCAGCGGCGCAGGATGCGCGCGGTGAGCACCCACGTCTGCGGAATCAGCCGCCTCGGCGAGTTCTCCCACACCCGTTGCATCCGGTGCCTGCCACCGGGCCGGTGGGGGGCCTGAGCCGCAGACGGCTGCGCAGCGACGGTCATCAGCGCCGCCTCCGGGACACCACGGCGTGCAGCGAGACCGCCACCACGATGCAGGCCACCGCCCACACCAGCCCGGGCGCAAGCACCGACCACGTCACCTCGGGTGCTGCGTCGGTGCTGTCACCGGCGAACGCCTGCAACCCGTAGACCCACTGGGACAGCGGCTGGTTGCGGACGAATCCCTGTATCCACTCGGGAAAGTTCTCGACCGGCTGCAGACCGACCGAGGCCAACCCCAGCGTCAGCTGGGGCACCAGCATCAGCGGTGCGGTCGCCTCCGGATTCTCGGTCGCGATACCGATCAGGTCACCGATGAACGCCAGCGCCGCACCGATGAGCAACGCGAAACCGACGAATCCGACCGCGTACAGCACGCCCTCGTGGAATCGGAACCCGATGACGTAGCCGCAGAGCACCGACACCGTCAGCGCGATGCAGCAGCGGTACATGCTCGCGGTCATCCGGGAGGCCAGCGGGGTCAGCGAGGCGATCGGCATCGCCCGGAACCGCCGGTTGATGCCCTGCACCGAGTCGGTCGCCGACCGGAACGCCGCCGACACCGCCGCGAACCAGATCGCCTGCAACACGATCAGCGGGGTCAGGTACTGGGCGTAGTTGCTCAACGGCTGCACCGCACCCATCAGCTGCTTGAGCGGCAGGTAGTAGCCGATCGTGAAGACGATCGAGCCGATGATCTGGGTGGCCAGCTCCCCGTTACGCAGCGTGGGGGTGATCATGCGGGCAGTCAGCACCCACCACTGCTGGACGGTGGACACCGGCGGCCGGGCGGTGTGCGGAACCGTGGACTGGTCGATCACGCGTATGCGTCCGCTGCCTCGAGGTCATCTGTCCGGTCCTGCCGGGCCCGGCCGGCGTCGCCGGTGAGTGCGAGGAAGACCTCATCGAGGGAGGGCCGGCGCAACGCGATGTCCATCAGCTCGATGTCGGCGTCCTCGAGCCGGTGCAGTGCCTCCATCAGCGACTTGGGGCCGTCGGGCGCGGGCATCGAGATCCGGTCGGAGGTCTCCGACAGCGTCGCCCGGATCGTGTCGGGCAGCATCGAGCCCAGTACCGACACCATCGCGGGCAGGTCGTGCACATGGCGGGGCACGATCTCGCAGTAGGTGCCGCCGGTGCGTTCCTTGAGCTGGTCGGCGGTGCCCTCGGCGATCACGGTGCCCTTGTCGATGACGATGATGCGGTCGCTGAGCAGGTCGGCTTCCTCGAGGTACTGCGTGGTCAGCAGCGTGGCGATACCGGCGTCCTTGAAGTCGGTCACCAGCTCCCAGATCGCCTGCCTGCTGCGCGGATCCAGCCCGGTGGTCGGCTCGTCGAGGAACACCACCTCGGGCCGCACCACCAGCCCGCAGGCGATGTCGATGCGACGTTTCATGCCGCCGGAGTAGTTGCCGACCGGACGGTCTGCGGCGTCCACCAGGTCGAACTGCTCCAGCAGTTCCTGCGAACGCTCCTTGGCCAGCTTCTTCTTCAGACCCTGCAGGCGCCCGAACATCAACAGGTTCTCGCGGCCGGTCAGCAGGTCGTCGAGCGCGACGTGCTGACCGGTCAGCATCAGCGAGCGACGGACCCCGGCGGGATCGCTGACGACGTCGTGCCCCGCGATCAGAGCACGCCCGCTGTCCGGGGTGATCAGCGTTGACAGGATGTTGACCGTCGTCGTCTTCCCCGCGCCGTTGGGACCGAGTAGCCCCAGCACCTCGCCGCGCTCCACCTCGAAACTGACGTCGCGCAGCGCGGCGACCTCACCGAAGGACTTCTTGATCCCAGCGACGATCACCGCCTTGTCAGAGCTGACCATGCGCTCCTCCTGCCTGATCACGCCCGGTTCCCATCACGAAAGGTCGACCAGAGCCAACTCGCCGTCTGCCGAATCGGCGTCCTCCTCGGCCAGCGCGGCCCGGACGATGTCCAGCAGCGCCGACGAGTACTGACGGGCAAAGGATTCCACATCGGTGGGTCCGAGTCGGCGACTGTCGTACCACCAGTCCAGGTGCAGCACCCCGGCGACGCGGAAGACACGCAGCTCCAGGGCGTGGCCGAGGCCGGGCAGCACGTCGCGGATCGGCATCGCCGTGTCCGAGTCGAATCGCACAGGTGCGTCCTCGGGCTGGTCGGCCGGTGCGTCGGGGATGGTCCCGATGTGCGAGAACAGGATGTCGGCGGGACGGTGGGCACCGAGCACGCGGGCGGTGGGGGCATACATGTACCGCAACAGGCCGTATCCGATCCCGTAATGCGGTACCGCCTTCAACGTGTCCCGAACGTCCTCGAGCAGCTGCGTCGCGCTGGTCTGCTCGGTCGATGCGCAGGTCAGTGCGACCGGGTGGATGGTGGTGAACCAGCCGGCGGTGCGCTGCAGATCGACGTCCGGCTTGAGCACCGACCGTCCCCGGCCACCGAGATCGACGGCGACGGTGCCTTCGCCGATCACAGTCGCGAACGTGCGTCCCAGCGCACCGAGCAGGATCTCCTCGATCGGCAGCCGAAGCCGGCGGCGTGCGTCGTCGACCTCACCGGTGTCGGCAGCCGACAGCGGTGACGAGAACCGCACCAGGTCGTCGGTGCCGGGCGGTTCGGCGGCTTCGGGGCCGGCCACTCGCAACGACGGTTTCGCGGCAACCTCGAGCCAGTAGTCGCGGCTGTCCAGCACGGCGGGATGGCTGGCCAGTGCGGCGCAGCGCTGTGACCATTCCCGCCACGAGGCGGGCACCGGCGCCAGGACGATCTCCTCGCCCGACATCCGCTGGTTGAACGCGGTGAAGATGTCGGTGATCAGCACGTCACGCGAGACGTCATCGCCGGCGATGCCGTGTACCCCCAGCGTCAGGTAGGACGACCCGCCGCCGGTGCCGCGGATGAACGTCGCCGTCAGCGGTGAACTCAACAGCTGGTGCTCGCGGAGTTGCTCGTCCAGGATCGCCTGCACCGCCTCGCGTTCCTGCGGACTGCCCGACGAGACACCGTCGGGCAGCTGCCGGGTCACCAGCTCGGTGAACTCGCCCGGCTCTGCGATGTGCTGGTCCCACGTGCCGGCACGCTCCACGAGGTGCACCCGCAGCGCGTCGTGGACACCGGTGAGGGCGGTGAGCACCGCCCGCACGTCGTCCTCGGTGACGTCTGAGCGCAGATGCAGGATCACCGGGGTCCGCCAGCGGCCCACATCGCGCAGGCCGTGCTCGAGGAAGTAGGCCACGTTCGGTGGGACGGGCGGATGGACGGCATCGTCGAGGCTCTGGCGGGCCAGCCCGCCCTCGGCGTAGCGGGCCGTCAGCACCTTGGCCAGTGACGCCACCGTCTGGTTCTCGTAGAGATCCTGCGGGGTGAGGTCGAGGCCTTCATGGCCGGCGGTCATCGCGACGCTGATCGCGATCAGCGAATCTCCACCCAGTTCGAAGAAGTTGGCGTTGCGGTCGATGTCGGACAGACCGAGGCACTGCGACCAGATGCGCAGCATCGCCGTTTCCACCTGCGACTTGCCGCCCGCCGTCGCCGGTGGCGCCCCGGTGGCGGTGCCCGCGTCGGCGATGCCGGTGGCACCCGCGCCTCCGGTCAGCCACGCCGCGCCGGCGTTGTGCTCCACCCAGTGGCGCTGCTTCTGGAAGGGGTAACCCGGCAGCGTCACCAGCGTCGGGTTCTCGTCGGATCCCTGGCCGGGGTTCAGATCGACGTCGACGCCTGCCGCCCAGAGCTGACCGAGCGCCAGCAGGAAGGTGTCGTGGTCGCTGCGGTTCTGCGCCTGGTGACGCATCAGCCGCACGGCGCGGTGCCGTTGCGACCATCGCGGGTGCCGACCCGCCGAGGACGTCAACGTGCCGCCGGGGCCGACCTCCACCAGGACCCGATCCGGATCGGCCAACAGCATGTCCAGTTCGTCGGCGAACCGCACCGTGGCCCGGATCTGGCGTGCCCAGGTGCCCGGGTTGGTCGCCTCGGCAGCCGACATGGTGGTGCCGGTGATGTTCGACAGCAACGGAATCTGCGGTTCCCGCAGCGTCATCCGGGACAGGAATGCGGTGAACTCACCGACCACCGGATCCATCAGCCGCGAATGGAACGCGTGTGACGTGCGGACCCGGCGGGCGACGATGCCCTTCTCGGCCAGGGCTGCCTGGAATGTGCGGATGGCGTCCTCGCTGCCGGCCACCACACTGCTGCCCGGGTCGTTGATCGTGGCCAGATCGACGTCCGCGGTGAGATGTTCGGCGATCGCCTCCGGGCTCAGCGGGACCGCGACCATGACGCCGCGCGGCGCGGCGTGCATCAGGCGGGCCCGCATCGACACCACCTTGACCGCGGTGTCCAGATCGAAGACGCCGGCCAGGGTGGCGGCCGGGTACTCACCGATGCTGTGTCCGGCCATGATCGACGGTTGCACGCCGTAGGACTGGATCAGCTTGGCCAGCGCGTACTCGACGGTGAACAGCGCCGGCTGGGCGCGGTCGGTGTGCTCGAGGTTGCGACCCACCCCGTCGAAGATCTCCGCGCGCAGGTCATAACCCATCTCGTCACTGAAAGCTGTTGCGCACTCGTCGAAGTGACGGGCGAAGACCGGTTCGCTGTCGTGCAGACCCCGGGCCATCCCGATGTGTTGGGCTCCCTGGCCGGGGAACAGGAATGCGACCCTGTCCCCGGCGGTCTCGGAGGTGTCCCAGTCGGCCTCCCCCGTGCCGATGAAGACGTTGTCGGTCTCGGCGGCGCCGAGCACCGCCGTCGCGTCCTGCTGATCGTGCACCACCGCGGCGAGCCTGATCGGCTCCTTACGCCGCCGGGCGAGCGTGTAGGCGGCGTCGGGAAGGCGGAATCCGTCGGCCTCCGAGGTCGCTGCCAGTTCGTCGGCCAGGGCTGCCCGTGCCTGGGCGAGCGACTCTTGGGTCTTGGCGGACAGCACCAGCACCTGGGGGCGCGAGGGCGAGGCGGCCGGCACCCGGTCGGACGCCGTCGGCGCTTCCTCCAGCACGATGTGCGCGTTGGTGCCGCCGACACCGAACGAGCTGACACCGGCACGCCGGATCCCGTCCGCCTCCCACGGCCCGTCCGCACCGCGCACCCGGAAGGGCCCGCGGTCGACGTGCAGTTCGGGGTTCGGGCTGGTGTAGTGCAGGGTCGCCGGGATCGCCCGGTGCTCCAGGCACAGGATCGCCTTGATCAGGCCGGCGATGCCGGCGGCGGTCTCGAGGTGGCCGATGTTCGACTTGACGGAACCGAGATAGCAAGGGCCGCTGCGGGTTTCCTCGGAAAGGTCAAAAGCCTGGCGCAACCCTTCGATCTCGATCGGGTCGCCCAGCGGGGTGCCGGTGCCGTGGGTCTCGATGTAGCTGATCGACGATGCGTCGACCCCGGCGACCGCGTGCGCCTCGGCGATCACCTCGGCCTGGCCCATCGCGTTCGGCGCGGCGTAGGTCATCTTGGTCGAACCGTCGTTGTTCAGCGCCGAGCCGCGGATCACCGCATGGATGCGGTCACCGTCGTCGAGTGCGTCCTGCAACGCCTTGAGCACGACGACGCCGACCCCGCTGCCGAAGATGGTGCCGTCGGAGCGGACGTCGAACGGACGGCAGTGCCCTGTCGGCGACACCATCGTGCCCTGTTCGTACCAGTAGCCGACCCGGTGCGGGATCCGCAGCGACGAGCCACCGGCGAGCGCGATGTCGCACTCGCCGTTGAGGATCGACTGGCATGCCAGGTGCACGGCCACCAGCGACGACGAACACGCCGTCGCCACCGACAGCGCGGGTCCCCTGAAGTTGAACTGGTGGGCGACCCGGGTCGCCAGGTGGTCCTTGTCGTTGGACAGCGACAGGTTCACCATCTCGAAGCTGGCGCCCTGCCCGATCACCATCATCGGGTCGTAGTTCGACATCAGGTTGTGCAGAAGATAGCCGCTCGTGGAACTGGTCCCGAACACGCCCACGGTGGCCTCGAGTTCAGCCGGGTCGTATCCGGAGTCCTCGAGCGCGTGGTAGATCGACTGCAGGAACAGCCGGTGCTGGGGATCGAGGGTGCGGGCGGCGTACGGGGTGAAACCGAAGAAGTCCGCGTCGAACTCCTCGATGCCGGACAGCAACGCCGCACGGCGTACGTAGGACCGATTGGCCAGCGAACGCTCGGTGACACCGGCGGCGAGCAGGTCGTCCTCGGAGAGGTCGACGATCGATTCCACCCCGCTGCGCAGGTTGCGCCAGAATGCCGACACGGAGTCCGCGCCCGGGAACCTTCCGGCCATGCCGATGACGGCAATCGCGTTGTCGGGGATGTCCCCGGCCGGCGAATTCCCTGTACTGCTGGTCACGATCGTGGTCCCACTTTCCGCCGCGATGCGGCTCGTTGACGTGCTGCGGCACGCTGCTGTGCCCGATCACGCAGGGCGTTGGGGCGTTCGGAGCTGTCTTCTTCGGCAAGCCCGAGCTGACGGATCAAGTCGAGCGCCACATCGGTCAGCGAGGCACCCTGCAGCAGCAGGGCGACCGGCGGCTCCACCCCGAAGTCCCCGCGGATGGTGTTGCGCATCCGCACCGCCATCAGCGAGTCCAACCCCATCTCGGTGAGCGGCCGGCCGGTGTCGACGGCACTGTCGTCCGAATAGCCCATGACCGCCGAGATGCGCCGGCGCAGCCGGGCCAGCACGACGCGGTTGATCTCCGCGGCGTCCATCTCCTTGAGCGCCTCGGCCCCGCCCCAGTCCTCGTCGTCGTCGTCGCCGCCGAGCGCGCCTGCGAGGTCGGCGAAGAAACCGATCTGGTGGATCTCGGGGAACGCCGCCGCTGCCCGGTCCAACCGCAACCGGGCGACGCCGACCCGCGAGAAGCCTGCGGCCAGCACCCCACCCAGTGCGTCGACCCCCTCGTCGGGGGTTATCGGATCCAGGACGGAGAAGCGCAGCGAGCTGGCCAGACCCACCTCGGCCCACTGACCCCAGTTGATCGCGGCCCCGGGCAGTCCGGCCGCCCTGCGCCATTCGACCAGTGCGTCGAGCCAGGCGTTCGCGCAGGCGTACGCCGCCTGGCCGGGTGAACCGAGCAGGGACGCGACCGAGGAGAACCCGACCCACCAGTCGAGGTCGGCGCCGGCGGTGACCTCGTGCAGCCGCAGTGCGCCGGTGACCTTCGGAACCCAGATGCGGTCCAGGCTCTCGCGGGTCAGGCCGACGACGAGCTCGTCGTCGAGAACCGCCGCCGAGTGGATCAGACCGCGCAGCGCCATCCCGGTGTCTTCCGCTGCGGCGACCAGCCGCTCGGCGACGCCGGGCTGCGCGACGTCACCGAGCACGGTGACGATCTGGGTGCGCTCCGCGAGCCGGTCGAGGTCGGCCTGCACCTCGTCCGACGGGGCGCCCCGGCCGTTGAGGACCACGCGTCCCGCCCCGCGGTCGACCAGCCACCGCACCACTGCCATGCCGACCCCGCCGAGCGCGCCGGTGACGATGTAGGAACCGTCACCGCGGACCACCACATCCCCCGTGGCGGCGGGAAGGGTGGCGCGGGAGAGCCGCTCGACGTAACGGGTACCGCCACGCCAGGCGATGACGTCTTCGGTGTGGGCGCCGTCGCCGTCGCTGTCGAGCTCGGTCGCGAGCGTCTCGACGAGGTCCGGAGCACCGGCGTCTTCGCTGACATCGAGCAGTGTCGCGCGCAGATCCGGGTGCTCGTAGGCGAGCACCCGGACCAGCCCCTTGAGGCTGCCGATTCCCGGATTGCCCGCAACCGCAGGCGTTTCCGGGCTCTGCCCGACGACCAGGCCGCCCCGGCCGACCAGCCAGAGCCGCGGTGGCCTGCCGTGCCAGCTGCCGACGATCGCGCGCACCGTGCCCGCGATCCCCCAGATGAGGTCGCGCGCATGCGTCAGGCCGCCCGTTGCATCGGTGCCGTCGAACTCGGGTTGGTCGACCATCACGATCACGCCGGCCGGCGGCAGATCCGGATCCGCGGTCGCCGCGGCGAATGCGTCCCGCACTGCGGATTCGTCGCCGAGGTCGGCGGTCATCACCCGACGGGTCGGGCCGCCGAACCGATTCGCGAACTCCTGCGCGGTGGTCATCGCTGCCGCGCCGTCCGCCAGGATCAGCCAGCTGCCGGTCTGCGAGCCCGCCGGGCTGACGGGTGACTCGACCCATCTGGTGTCGAAAATCTTCTGCGACAACGGCAGCGGCACGGTGCGCCGCTGAATGCGTTTGAGGTGCACACCGTCGACGCGGGCCAGCACGGCGCCGGTGTCGTCGGTGATGGTCACCCGGCCCGTCGCGTCACCGCTGTCCTCGGCGACACCGACGAGTTCGGCACGGCACTTGGCCCGTCGGCCGATGTCGCCGAACACCCGGATGGACCCGAAGCCCACGGGCAGGTACGTGACATCGGTGGCGTCGGCGAGAACCTCGTCTCCCATCGCGGCGGCCAGCCCCTGCAGTGCGGCGTCCAGCAGGACCGGGTGCAACACGATGCCCCGGTGCGGTGTCGCCTCGTCGGGCAACACGATCTCGGTGTCGGCGGTCCCGCTGCCACGCACGATGCGGGTCAGCGCGGCGAACGCGTGCGCGTGATGCGCACCGGTGCGACGCAGAGCGGTGTAGAAGTCCGACGGCGAGACCGGCGTGCCCTCCCCCGCCGTTGCGGTGATCCTGCCGGGTGCGGTCGGCTCGGCTGCAGCGCGGACCTTGCCGACGGCGTGCCGGGTCCAGGTACCTGCCTCGGACCGTGAGTGGATCTCGACACGCTGAGTGCCGTCCTCATCGGTGACGATCTGCGTGGTGAGCCTGGTGTGTTCATCGAGCGGAAGCATCTGCTCGACCTCGACCTCGACCTCGACACCGGTGGCGGGCAGGCCCAGTGCCTCGCAGCCGGCAGCCAACGCGATCTCGACGAAACCGGCGCCCGGCATTACGGGCAGGCCGTGCACGATGTGGTCGGCCAGCCAGGGATGCGCGTCCAGGCCCACATCGGACTGCCAGACGTGGCCGTTGCCCGCCGGCAACTCCACATGCATCCCCAGTAGCGGGTGGGAACCGGAGAACTCGCGTCCGGCCGAGCGGTCCACCATCCAGTACGGCTCGTGCTGCCACACCGTCGGCGGCACATCGGCGACCCGGCCCTCGGTCCCTTCCGGAGCCGCCGCCGCCGGTGGCCGCACCGCGGCCAGCTGCGAGTGGAATGCCAGCATCTCGGGCTGGTCGCGGTTGACGGTCGCACCGACGTGGAACGTCCGGCTGGTCGGCTGTGCGCTCAAGGTGTCACTGATGGCGTGCGTCAGCAATGGATGCGGGCTGATCTCGATGAAATTGCTGTTGTCAGCGGCGGCATCGTGCACCGCCTGGCTGAACCGCACCGGGTTGCGCAGGTTGGCCGCCCAGTAGTCCGCGCTGTACAGCGGCGCAGAACCTGCGTACGCCACGGTGGACACCAGCGGGATCTTCGGCGCCGCCGGAGCCAGGTAGGACAGGGCGTCGCGGAGCTCCGGCAGCACCGGGTCGATGGTCGGGTGGTGCGAGGCCACGTCCACCTCGATGCGACGGGCCAGCTTGCCCTGCGCATCGACCATCGCCACGAGCTCGTCGACCTGCTCGGGCGGACCCGCGATCACCGACTGCTTCGGTGAGGCGTACACCGCCACCGTGACGTCGGGGCGGTCGGCGATCAGCCGTTCGGCCGCCGTCGCGTCCAGCTCCAGCAGCGCCATCGCGCCCTGACCCGACAGCCGCTTCATCAGCCGTGTCCGGGTGGCGATCACGTCCAGGCCCTCGGCAGGGGTCAGCGCACCCGCCACCACCGCGGCGGTCACCTCCCCCATCGAGTGGCCGATCACCGCGTCGGGTGCGACGCCGTAGGACCGCCACAGCGCGGTGAGCGCCAGTTGCATCCCGACCAGCACCGGCTGGATGCGGTCGATCCCGACGACCGGCTCACCGGCCTCCAGCACCTGGCGCAGTGAGAATCCGACCTTGTCGACGAACGTGGGTTCCAGCTCGTCGACGGCCGCGGCGAAGGGGGGCTCGGACACCAGCAGCGTCTTGCCCATGCCGGCCCATTGCGCGCCCTGCCCGGAATACAGGAACACCGTCCCCGATCCCGTTCTGGCGTCGTGCGCCGCGACCACACCGGGGGCCGGTTGACCCGCGGCCAGCGCGCGCAGGCCGGTGACCGCGTCGGCGTGGTCCCGGGCGCACACCGTGGCGATGGTGCTGTAGCGGCTGCGGTGATGATTCACCGTGTAAGCGATGTCGGCGAGCGGCACCTCGGCGCCGTCGTTTTCCAGATAGTCCGCCAGCGCCTTGGCGGACGCCGCCAGCCGGGCCGGGGTCTTTCCGGACACGACGAGCGTGGTCACCGTCGGAGCTGACGCCGGCGCGGCGGGCACCACGTCGGGGCCCTGCTCCAGCACGATGTGGGCGTTGGTACCGCCCATACCGAACGAGGAGACCGCCGCGCGCCGCGGGTTCTCGCCCGCCGGCCACCCGGCGGGTTCGGTCGGCACGAACAGGCGGGTGCCCGAAGGATCGATCGACGGGTTCCACTTCTCGAAGTGCAGGTTCGGCGGGATCGTTGCGTGCTGCAGCGTCAGCACGGTCTTGATGAAGCCCGCGATACCCGCGGCGGCCTCGAGGTGGCCCATGTTGGTCTTCACCGCGCCGAGCGCACACGGCGCGTCGCCCTTGCCGTACACCGCGGCCAGCGCGTCGAACTCGATGGGATCGCCCAGACCGGTTCCGGTGCCGTGGGTTTCGACGTAGTTCACCGTCGCCGCGGGGACGTCGGCCGAGCGCAGGGCCCGGCTGATGACATCGCGCTGCGAGGGCGCGTTGGGTGCGGTGAGACCGTTGGAGCGGCCGTCCTGGTTGACCGCCGAACCCCGCACCACCGCCAGCACCCGGTCCCCGTCCCGCACGGCGTCGGTGAGCCGCTTGAGCACGACCACGCCGGCCCCTTCGCCGCGAACGAAACCATCGGCGCGGGAATCGAATGCGTGACAGGCGCCGCGCGGCGACAACATGCCCCACTTGGCGAGCGCCAACTGGGTCTCGGGACGCAGGCTCAGGCTGACCCCTCCGGCCAGTGCCAGGTCGCTTTCGCGCATCCGCAGGCTCTGGCAGGCCAGGTGGATCGAGATCAGCGACGACGAGCACGCGGTGTCGACGGCCACCGCCGGGCCCTTCAGGCCCAGCAGGTAGGAGATCCGACCGACGGTCACGCTGTGCGCGTTGCCGGTGGCCGAGTAGGCGTCGATGGTGTCGGGGTTGCCGGCCGACGAGCTCTGATACTCGTTGTAGTAGACGCCCATCATGACCGCGGCACGCAGCTCACGCACCTGGTTCGTGGCGATGCCGGCGTTGTCGAGCGCCTCCCAGGCCACCTCCAGCAGCACCCGCTGCTGGGGGTCCATCGCAGCGGCTTCCCGCGGCGTGATGCCGAAGAACTCGGCGTCGAAACCGGTGATGTCGTCGAGGTAGGCACCCCATTTGGTGGGCATCCGGCCCGGAGCCATCGGGTCCGGGTCGTAGTAGGCGTCGCCGTCCCAGCGGTCGGCGGGGACCTCGATGACGGCGTTGGTGCCGCTCTCCAGCAGTTCCCAGTAGCTGTCGGGCCCCGTCACCCCGCCGGGAAGGCGGCAGCCGATGCCGACCACGGCGATCGGTTCGGCCCCCGCGACGCGGGACGCCTTCTCGAACTGCTCCGCCAGCTTGTCGCGCTGCTCGGCGGTCATGCCCGAGATCCTGTCGAAGGTCGTCTTCATCAGATAGCGCCCTCACTACCGGCCGTGGCCGAATCGACTTCGGATTCAATACTTTCGAACAACTCGTCGAGCACACTGAAGGAGTCCGAGCTGTCCTCGGATCCTTCTGTTTCTTCGGAATCTTCGGCGGCCTGCTGCATCGGCGCCAGCAGTTCGGCGACGAACTCCGACATCTGCGAGATCGACGGGTGATTCCACAACATCGTCGCCGACAGGTCGATGCGGACCAGCGCCTTGGCGTCACGCAACAGGTTCATCGCCATCATCGAGTCCAGCCCCAGCTCCGGGAACGGCATGTCGAAATCGACGGCGTCCTCCGGCATCCCGAGTTCCCTGGCGAGGATCGCCCGCAGCCGCATCCGCAGCTCACTCACCGTCTGCTTGTGACTCATCGACGCCCAGTCGACAACATCCGTTGTCGCCGAAGTCGTCTCGTCAGCAGCCGGAGCGGATACCGACTCCACCGCCGTGTAGGCGAGACCGCGGATGTCCACGCTCGTCGAACCGTCGGCGGCCTTGACGAGAACATCCACGACCAGCCCGTCGGCCTCCCCGGCGCGTCGGTACACCTCGACGACGCCGTGCCCGGCGGTCAGCCCGGCGGCCACCTCGACGCTCTCGACCCCGGCGGGCAGCAGCAGCTGGTCGTTCGCGGCGTCGGCGAGCCGGGCGACGTGCACCGCGGCGTCGATCAGCGCCGCCGACAGCGACACAGCTGACTCCGCCGACTCCGGCAGCTCCACGTCGGCGCGAACCCCCGCCGCGGTGGTGGCGCACCCGGTGACCGTCCATGTGAACGGCTGGCCCTCCACGCCAGAGGCCTGCTGCAGGGCAGCGATCGAGGCCCCGTCGAACTTCTCGGCCCCGGGGCTCTGATCACCCTGCGGGGTGTCGCCCGGCGCCGTGCTCAGCTCGGCGCCGGCGTGCCTGGTCCAGCGCTGCTCGGGGCTGTCGGGACCCGGGCTCGACCACACCGACAGTGAGGTCGCGTCGGCCACCACGTGGATGGCCTTCGGCTGGTCGGCGACGATCGGGTACTCGAACCGCACGTCACCGACCACGCTCGAATCGGCGAACTGCGCCGCGGCTGTCGAAAGTGTCTGCAGCAGAACCGAAACCGGCACCACCTCGACACCACGGACCCGGTGAGCGACCGGGTACGGACGCGCGTCGGGCAGCAGCCGGGCACGCCACAGATGATCGTGGGTGGTGCCGGTGACCGGCTCGCCGAGCACCGTGCCCCAGGCCGGCGTGGGCAGCGCCTCGAGGTCGCCGCTGTCAGCTCCAGGTGCGCAGACCAGATGATCGAGCACCTTGACCGCGGCACGCATCCGGTAGGCGTCCGCCAGCCGGGCCCAGTCGGCGCCGGCCACCACGGTGTGCACCCCGGCGTCGGGGCTGAGCACCGCCGGCAGCAGCCGGATCGCGACGTCGTTGGGCATCGGTTCCAGGCCTGCGGCCTTCATCTGGGGCTGGGCGTCCGACCACGACTTCCACAGCCCCCAGTCGACGACCGTGGCAGCCAGGCCCAGCGCCCGACGCGCATAGCCGAAGGCGTCGGCGAACGCGTTCGCGGCCGTGTAGTGCGCGACCGCCCGCGAGCCGAGCAAGCCGGTGATGGACGAGAACAGCACGAACCGGCGGACCGGCGTTTTCAGCGTCAGCTTGTGCAGCACCACCGCGGCGTCGATCTTGGACCGGAACATCGGGTTCACGTCGTCGTCGGTCATCTCGGTGAGCAGTGCCTCACCGCCGGCCAGGGACGCGAGGTAGACGCCGTCCAGCGGCGGCAGGTCGGCACCGAATCGGTCGAACACCGCGGCCATGGCGGTCTCATCGGCGGCGTCCGCGGCGACCTCGACCAGCGTCGTCCCACTGTCGGCGAGCTCGGCGGCCAGCTCGGCGAGCCCGGTGCCGCGCCGGGACACCGCGACCACCGTCGAGGCACCCATCTCGGCGAGTTGGCGGATCAGGTACGGCCCGACGTTGCCGGTCGCCCCGACCACCATATGGCTGGTACCGCTCTCCAGCCTGGTCAGTGCGGCGGCCGGCAGCGGATGCGGCTGCAGACGGGGCACCCGCCGCTCCCCGCTGCGGTACACCACCTGATCGTCACCGTCGGGTTGGTCGGCCTCGGCCGCCGCCTCGGCCTTCAGATACTGCGCGAGGAGCTCCGGCGGAACGGTGTCGTCGACGTCGACGAGGCCACCCCAGAACTCCGGATGCTCCAGCGCCAGCGTGCGTCCCTGTCCCCACAGCACGGCGTGCGCCGGGTTGGCCCGGTCACCGTCGGCGATCGGCTGGGCGTTGCGGGTGACCACGAACAGTCTGGGCGCGGGTGCCGCACCGGCCAGCGCGACGACCAGACGGCGCAGCTCGCCGAACACCTGGTAACCGGCGGCCGCGTCGAGGCGTCCCGAGGGCGTCGACGGTGCATAGACCACGTGATCGACCCCGGTCAGCGCGGCGCGTACCGAGCCGGCCGAGTCGTCGTCGGCGAGCACCGACAGCGGCAGCGAGCGCGACTTCGGCCCGAGCAGCTCCGCGAGGTCGGCGCCGGATTCGTCGGACAGCACCAGCCACGATCCGTCGGCCCCGGCGAGACCCAGTTCGCGTACCGGCCAGCTCAGCCGGTGGAACCACTTGTGGAAACCCCCGTCCGGGTGCGTCGAGGACACTGCGGCGCCGTTGTGCTGCACCGGTTCCGGCTTCTTGGAGGTCTGGATCCAGTGGTGGGTGTGGTGCCACGGCGTTGCGGGCAGCTGGACCCGCGGGCCGGGCCGGTGCGGCACCTTCGGCGGGCGCACCGTGTGGGTGGCGTTCAGGTTGGTATGGAACGCCACGGTGTCGTTGGCGTCGCGCTGGAGGGTGGCGAGGCTCAGATGGGAGGTGGCGTCCGGATTCTCGCCTCCGGCGAGGCCGGCCAGCGTGTCCTTGATCGCGTAGCCGAGCAGCGGGTGCGGGCTGACCTCCACGAAGGTCGCGTTGTCGGCGCCCGCGGTGGCCACCGCGCGTGCGAACCGCACCGGGTTGCGCAGGTTGGCCACCCAGTGGGCGGCGTCGAAGACGCAGGACCCGTCGGTGGGCCGCTCGTCGGTGGTGACGATGATCGGGATCGTGGGCTGCCTGGACGTCAGCCCCGCCAGCTCGCTGCGCAGGTCGTCGAGGATCGGATCGATGATCGGGTGGTGCGAGGCCACGTCGACGTCGACCCGTCGGGCCAGCCGGTCCTGGGCATCCACCACTGCGATCGCGGCGTCGACCTGCTCTGGCGGTCCGGCGATCACCGTCTGGTGCGGCGAGGCGTACACGGCCACCGTCAATCCGGGATGCTCGGCGATCAGTTCCTCGGCGGCTGCGGCGTCGAGTTCGAGCAGGGCCATCGCGCCCTGCCCCGACAGCCGCTTCATCAGCCGCGACCGGGTGGCGATCACCTTGAGGCCGTCCGCCGGGGTCAGGGCCCCGCCGACCACCGCGGCGGTCACCTCGCCCATGGAATGTCCGATCACGGCGTCGGGCGTCACACCGTAGGACCGCCACAGCGCGGTCAGGGCGAGCTGGACGCCCACCAGCACCGGCTGGATCCGGTCGATGCCGACCACGGTTTCTCCCGAGGTCAGCACGTCGCGCAGCGAGAAGCCGACCTGCGCGACGAAGTCGGGTTCCAGTTCGTCCACGGCCGCGGCGAACGCCGGCTCGTCGGCCAGCAGTCGCCTGCCCATGCCGGCCCACTGCGAGCCCTGTCCCGAGTACAGGAACACGGTGCCCGGCCCGAGGGAGGGGTTGTTGGGCCCGACAACGCCCGGGGCGGGATAGCCACCGGCGAGGGCACGCAGCCCGGCGATCGCCTGTTCGCGGTCGCACGCCGCGACGGTGGCGAACCTGGCGTGCTGAGCCCGGCGGTGGTTCAGGGTCTCCGCGACGTCCGCGAGGCCGGCGGCCGCGCCTGCGGGTGTCTGCAGCCAGTCGGCCAGACTGCCGGCCTGCGACGCGATCCGGGCCGGGGTCTTACCGCTGACGATCAGCGTGCTGATCGGCGGTTCCGGTTCGGCTGCAACCACTTCGGCGTCGGGCGCCTGTTCGAGCAGGATGTGGGCGTTGGTCCCGCTGACGCCGAACGACGACACCGCCGCACGGCGCGGCCGGCCCGCCGGGGTGGTCGGCCATTCGAGTGGCTCCGCGGCGATGGTGAAGCGCGACGCCGCCTCACCGGCTTGCGGGGTCAGCTTCTTGAAGTACAGCTGTTTCGGGATGAAGCCGTGGTGGACGCTCAGCACGGTCTTGATGAAGCCGGTGACGCCGGCCGCGGACTCCAGGTGACCCAGGTTGGTCTTTACCGAACCCAGCACCAGGGGCGCCGACTCCTGGCGGTCCCCGTAGACGGTGCCGAGCGCGTCCAGCTCGATCGGGTCGCCCAGTGCGGTGCCGGTGCCGTGCGCCTCGATGTAGTCGATGTCGGCGGGCGCCAGCCGGGACGTCTCCAGCGCCTTGCGCATCAGCTCCTGCTGCGCCGGGCCGTTGGGGACGGTCTGGCCGCTGCTGGCGCCGTCCTGGTTGACGGCCGAACCGCGGACCACCGCGAGCACCCGGTCCCCGTCGCGCAGCGCGTCGGTCAGCCGCTTGAGCACGACGACGCCGCAGCCCTCGCTGCGGACGTAGCCGTCGGCGTCGGCGTCGAAGGTCTTGCACAGGCCGTCGGGGGCCAGCATCCCCCACCGCGAACACGCGATGTTGTTCTCCGGGCTCAGGATCAGGTTGACCCCGGCGGCCAGGGCGTGGTCACTCTCCCGGCGGCGCAGGCTCTGGCAGGCCAGGTGGATCGACACCAGCGACGACGAACAGGCGGTGTCGCTGACCACCGCGGGCCCGCGGATCCCCAGGAAGTACGACAGCCGGCCGGCCGCGAAGTTGGGCGCGTTGCCGAACGGGATGTACGGGTCGATGTCCTCGGGACGCAAGGTGCCGACCACCGAGTGGTAGTAGTCGTTGGTGGTCAGCCCGACGAACACGCCGGTCGCCGACCCGCGGAGGGTCCGTGGGTTGATGCCCGCGTTCTCCAGCGCCTCCCAGGCCACCTCCAGCAGCAGCCGCTGCTGAGGGTCCATCGCGGCGGCCTCGCGCGGGGCGATGGAGAAGAACTCCGCATCGAACTCGTCGGGCTGCCACGACGTCAGGAAACCGCCCTCGCGGTTGCAGATGGTGCCGGGCACGGTGTGGTCCGCCGAGTAGAACTCGTCGGCGTCCCACCGGTCGGCAGGCACCCGAACGACACCACTTTCGCCGTCGGACAGCAACTTCCAGAACTCGTCGGCGTTGCCGACACCACCGGGCAGCCGACAACCGATGCCGACCACGGCGATCGGCTCGGTCTCCGCCTGCTCCGCGATCTCCAGCCGCGCGCTCAGATCGTCGATCTTGCGCAGTGCCTCGGTGATGATCGCCCGGCGATCCGGCGATGCTGGCGATGTTTGGGTCATGTCGCTCTAACTCAATCTTTCGGACAGTCTGGCGAGGAGTTCGTCCTCGGCCAGGTCGTCGTAGGCGTCTTCCGTGACGTTGCTGGCGGTTGCGACCCCGTTGTCGGTACCGGCGGTCTCGATTATCTCAGGAAGTATCGACGCCAGATAATCGGTGAGGGCTTCGATGGTCGGATAGTCGAAAACCACCGAGGCCGGGAGCACCTCGCCGAGGCTCTCGCTCAGCGACCGCTGCAGGGTCACACTCATCAGCGAATCCATGCCGAACTGGAAGAACCCCACCGTCGGATCCATGGTGTGTGCCGAGGTCCGGCCCATCGCGGCCGCGACCTGCGCGCTGACATGATCGGCGAGCAGATCGATCCGCTGCTCGGGCTCACACTCCCGGAGTTGCTTCCGGAACGTGGTGTCCGACGACAGCGCGACGGACCCGTCGACCGTCTCGTCGTTGAGCAGGTCGTCGAGTATGTGCAGCTCCGCACGGGTGCGATAGGCCGTGGCCAGCCTCGGCCAGTCGGCGGCGACGACCGTGGCCCGGGCCGGCGCCTGAGGCCCGACAAACGACCGCAACGCGGTGATCGCCACCGCGTCCTCCATCGGTTCCAGCCCCGACTCCGCCGTCGCCTGGCGCTCGAACCCGGTCTGGACGTCGGCCAGCGACTTCCACAACCCCCAGTTGATCGCGCACCCGGGGAGCCCCGCGGCGCGCCGGGCGTAGGCGAAGGTGTCCAGGTAGGTGGTGGTCGCGGCGTAATGCGCCAGCCAGCGGGAGCCGAGCACCCCGGAGATCGACGAGAACAGCACGAACTGCTGCACCGGGTGGTCCAGGGACAGCTTGTGCAGTGCCGCCGCCGCGTCCATTTTCGGCCGGAACATCGCGAGGACGTCGTCGTGCGTCATCTCGGCCAGGGTCACCGGACCGCCGCTCATCGCCGCGAGATAGATACCCGCCAGCGGCGGCAGGTCGGTGCCGAACCGGTCGAACAGCGTCCGCAGCGACGCCTCGTCGGCGGCATCGGCGGCCGCGGCGACGACCGTGGTGCCGCGGGGCGCCAACCGGGCGGTGATCTCGTCGAGCCGGGTGCCCGGGTTGCGGGACACCGCGACGACGGTCCGCGCGCCCATCGTCGCGAGCTGCTCGATGATCTGCGGGCCCAGGTTGCCGGTCGCGCCGATGACCAGATGGGCGCCGTCGGGATCGAGGGCTTCGGCCTCGGGCGCGGCGGCGGGCGGCAGCGCGTGCACCAGTCGGGCCACCCGGCGGGTGCCCGCCCGGAACACGATCTGGTCCTCACCGTCACTGGCGTGGGCCTCGGCAGACACCCAGCGGGCCGCGACCACCGCAGGCACCGATTCGTCGATGTCGACGACCGCGCCCCAGATCTCCGGGTGCTCCAGGGCCAGTGTGCGGCCCAGACCCCACAACACCGCGTGCGCGGGGTTGGCACGGTCCCCCTCGGCCGTGGGCTGCGCGTTGCGGGTCAGCAGGAACAGCTTCGGCCCCCGGTCACTCGCGGCGGCCGCCGAGGCGACGACGCGGCCCGTCTCGAAGATGCGGTAACCCAGCTCGTCGTCGTCGCTCACCGGGGGCGCGTACAGCACGTGAGTGGCCTTCGTGACGGCCTCGGCGAGCGCGACCGGCTCCGCTGCCGCGGGCGACGTCGTGACCGAGGAGCGCTCCCCCAGCAGCGTGGCCAGCTGGCCGGCCACCACGTCGTCGCCGATCACCAGCCAGCGGCCCTCGACGGGGTCGACGTTCGGGTCCGGTGCCCCGACGAGGGGTTTGACCGGCCAGGTGAGTTCACAGAACCACTCGGGTGGAACGATGCTGTCCGCCGGCAGCGCGCCGGCGTGGCCACCACCGACCCGGCGCAGCGGGCGTACGTCCACCCAGTGCCGGGTGCGGTGCCACGGGGTGGCGGGCAGCACGGTGTGCGGTTCGGCGCCGAGCGGGGACTGTGGCGGGCGGGAGGTGTGGGTGGCGTTCAGGTTGGCATGGAACGTGACGGTGTCGTCGGTGTCGCGCGCCAGCGTGCCCAGCGTCAGGTGACCCTGCTCCCCCGCCAGCGTGTCGCTGATCGGCTGACCCAGCACGGCGTGCGGGCTGACCTCGATGAAGGTGCCGTGATCTGTCGCCGCGGCGGTGATGGCCTGGCTGAACCGGACGGGCCT
Source organism: Mycolicibacterium austroafricanum (assembly GCF_902705885.1). Lineage (GTDB taxonomy): Bacteria > Actinomycetota > Actinomycetes > Mycobacteriales > Mycobacteriaceae > Mycobacterium > Mycobacterium vanbaalenii_A. Next base: position 84,421 of record NZ_CACSIP010000011.1, read on the forward strand.
GCGCACGTTGTCCACCCAGTAGTCGGCGTCCAGTACCGGCGACGACGCCGGATCGGTGACCGTGGACAGGAACGGCAGCGTGGGGATGCTCGGCCGCACATCGGCCAGCGCGGCGCGGATGTCCGGCAGCACCGGGTCCATCAGCGCGGTGTGCGACGCGACCACCATGTTGACCCGGCGGGCGAAGGTGTTCTGTGCCGTGACCGCGGCGATGACGGCGTCGACCTGGCCGGGCAGGCCCGCGACCACGGTCTGTCGCGGCGACAGATGACCCGCGATCTCGACGCTCGGGTGGTCGGCGATCGCGGCGACGGCGGCGTCGGCGTCGAGGGTGAGCAGTGCCACGGCGCCCTGCCCGGCGAGGCGGGACATGATCGCGGATCGCTGTGCGATCACCTTGAGGCCGTCGGCGAGGGTGAGCGCTCCGGCGACGACGGCCGCGGTGACCTCGCCCATGGAGTGGCCGATCACCGCGTCGGGATGTACTCCGTAGGAACGCCACAACTCGGTCAGCGCCAGCTGAAGACCCATCAGCACCGGTTGCACCTGGGCGTCGCCGCTGACGGGTTCCCCGCCGGTGATGATGTCGCGCAGCGAGAAGCCGACCTGCTCGACGAACACCGGTTCGATGTCGGCCAGCGCCTGGGCGAACACCGGCTCGTCGGTGAGCAGCCGTCGCGCCATGCCGGCCCACTGCGAGCCCTGCCCGGAGTAGACGAACACGGTGCCCGGCTTGGGACTGCCCGATGCTGCGCCAACCACGCCGGGGGCCGACTGCCCGGCCGCCAGGGCCCGAAGTCCGGCGACCGCCTGCGCGGTGTCGCGTGCGACGACGGTGGCGAACGCGCCGTGCTGGGAGCGGTGGTGGTTGAGGGTGTGCGCCACGTCGCTCAGCGAGGCCTCGGCGCCGGGGCCGGTCATCCAGTCGGCCACCATCGCCGCCTGCGATGCGATGCGTTCGGGTGTCTTGCCCGACACCACGAGGGTCGTCACCGCGGGTGCCTCGGCCGCGGGCGACGGAATCGTCACCGGCGCTTGCTCGATCACCACGTGGGCGTTGGTGCCGCCGAACCCGAAGGAGGAGACCCCCGCCCGCCGCGGCCGGCCTGCCGGCGCCCAGTCGGTGTGCTCGTCGACGACCTTCAACCGCAGTTTGTCGAACGGGATGTGCGGGTTCGGGTTCCGGTAGTCCAGGTTCGCCGGGATCTTGTTGTGCTGCAGGGACAGCACGGCTTTGGCGAAGCCGGCGATGCCCGCCGCGGCCTCGAGGTGACCGAGGTTGGACTTGACCGCGCCGATCAACAACGGGGCGTCGGCTGGGCGGCCCTTACCCAGCACCGTGCCGAGCGCGCGCGCCTCGATCGGGTCCCCCAGCAGGGTTCCGGTCCCGTGCGCCTCGACGTAGTCGACCTCCCGGGGGCTCACCCCCGCCGTCGAATACGCCGCCCGCAGCACCGCCATCTGCGCGGACGGATTCGGCGCCATCAGACCGTTGGAGCGCCCGTCCTGGTTGACCGCCGACCCGCGGATCACTGCCAGCACCCGGTCTCCATCACGCTGAGCGTCGGAAAGCCGCTTGAGCACCGCGACCCCGCAGCCCTCGCCGCGGACGAAACCGTCTGCGTCGGCGTCGAAGGCATGGCACTGTCCGGTCGGCGACATCGCCTCGGCCTGGTCCAGGCTGCGCGTGCCTGCGGGTGAGAGCAGCAGGTTCACGCCGGCGGCCAGGGCGAGGTCGGAGTCGCCGGTGCGCAGGCTCTGCGTGGCGAGGTGAATGGCCACCAGCGACGACGAGCACGCCGTGTCGATGGTCACCGAGGGGCCGCGCAGATCGAAGAAGTAGGACACCCGGTTGGCGATGATGCTGATCGAGGCACCGGTGCCGTACCAGGCGTCCACCCCGCTCAGATCCGTCGAACCCAGCTGCGCGTAATCGCCGGCACTGGCTCCGGCGAACACGCCGGTGCGGCTCTCGGCGAGCGCATCCATCGGGATGCCCGCATGTTCCAGTGCTTCGTGGGTGACCTCCAGCAGCAGCCGCTGCTGCGGGTCCATCCGGGTGGCCTCCCGCGGGATGATCTCGAAGAACTCCGCGTCGAATGCGTCGATGTCACGCAGGAACGAACCCCATTTGGTGGTACCGGCCAGCGCGGCAGCGCCCTCGGGTGTGCCGTCGTCGAACCACGACCAACGGTCCTCGGGAACCTCGCGCACCGAGGATCGCCCCTCGGTGAGGAAGTCCCAGTACGCGTCCGGGCCTTCGATGTTGCCGTCGAGGTCGGGACCGCCGGGCAGGCGCAGACCGAGGCCGATCACGGCGACCGGTTCGTCCATCGAGGCCGGGCGATCCTGGTCGGCGGCGTCCCCGACGGGCTCGACCTCGCCGCCCGTCAGGTACTTGGCCAGCGCGTCGACCGTCGGGTACTGCCAGAAATCCACCGGGGAGACGGTGCGTCCCAAAAACTCCGACAACACACCGGTGAGGACCACCGCGTCCCGCGACCCCACCCCGAGGTCGTGCATCGACGCTCCGCGGTCGATGTGCTCCGGACTGCAGCCGTTATTCGTGACCAGGTAGTCGACCAACCAACGACGAACAGCAGCCTCGTCGAAAGCAGAGGTCATGTAGTGACGTCCAGACGACTGAAACCGTCGTTGCGGTACAGCTCGACAGATGCGGCGCGGCGAACCTTGCCGCTGGTCGTCAACGGAAGCGAACCGGGCCCGACCAACGCGAGGTCGGCGAGCCGGACACTGTGGGTCATCGAGATGGCCGAGGTGACCTGCTGCTTGACCGATTCCAGCACTTCTGGTTCGACCTGCTTCTTCAGCTCGGCGATCACCACCAGCTTCTCGGTGGCGTCGTCGGGAACCGAGATCGCCGCCACCCGACCCCCGGTGAACTCGGCGACGGTGGCCTCGATGTCATCGGGATAGTGGTTGCGGCCGTCGACGATCAGCAGATCCTTGATTCGGCCGATGATGAACAGCTCGTCGTCGAACATCACCCCGAGGTCCCCGGTGCGCAGCCACGGACCCTTCGGGGTTCCCGCGGTCGGCTCACCCAGCTGGGCGGCGAACAACTCGCTCAGCTTCGGGTTGTGCCAGTAACCGGCGGCAACATGGTCACCGTGCAGCCAGACCTCGCCGATCTTGCCCGCCGGATTCTCCACGCAGGTGTCGGGATCGACCACCCGCGCCGTCGTCGACCGCACGGCGCCGCACCCGATCAGCTCTGTGCCGGACGCACCTGGATCTTCACACCGCTCCGCATGCCCGGCGGCCAGCTTCTCGACGTCGAAGCGCACCGAGGTGGGCGGACGGCCTCCCGCCGACGCCGCCACGTACACCGTCGCCTCGGCCAGGCCATAGGACGGGCGCATCGCCGAATCCGGGAGCCCGAACGCGGCGAACCGTTCGTTGAAGCGACGGACCGTCGATCCGTGCACCCGCTCGGCGCCGTTGATCATCACCACCACGCCGCTGAGGTCCTTGTCCGCGAGGTCCTCGTCGCGGGTCCGCTTGACCGCCAGCTCGAAGGCGAAGTTGGGGGCCGCGGTGAAAGCGCTGGTGTTCGAACCCAGCTGTTGCATCCAGCGCGACGGCTTCTGCATGAACGCGATCGGGCTCATCAGCACCGCCGGACGACCCAGCACCATCGGGATGAACACGCCGACGATCAGACCCATGTCGTGATAGAAGGGCAGCCACGACACGATCGTGGTGTCCTCCGGCACGCCGGCCGGGTAGGCCTCGTAGTAGTCGGCCAGCAACTGCTCCAGGTTGACGACGACGTTGCGGTGGGTGACCACCACGCCGGCGGGGCTGCGCGTCGACCCCGACGTGTACTGCAGGTAGGCCGTCTTGGGGAGCGACGCCTGCGGTGCCGGCTTGGGCGGGGAGTCGAAGTCGAGCGAATCGACCTCGATGAATTTGGGCGACCGCTGCGCCGGGCCCGCCTGACCGTATCTGCGGACGTCGTCGACGACGGCCGAAGTGGTCAGCACCACCACCGGCTCCGAGTCCTTCATCGCGCCGGTGACCCGCTCGTCATGATGACGCGTCTGCGGCATCGACAGCGGGACCGCGACGAAGCCGGCCTGGATGGCGCCGAGGAAGCCGACGATGTACTCCAGGCTCTGAGGCGCCAGGATCACCGCCCGGTCCCCGGGGGAGCCGGCCTTCGCCAGCTTCTCCGCGACGATCTGGGCGCGCTCGTACACCTCGGACCAGGTCAGGCTCTCGGACACCCCGGCGGGGTCGGCCTCGTAGTCGACGAAGGTGTACGCGATGTCGTCGGGCTGCTGCCGTGCGCGGTCGGCGAGCACCGCAGGGATCGTGGCATCAGAGGGCGGCATCAGTGAATCCTTTCGAATCGACTCCCGACATGTCCATGGTCTCGCGTGCCGGGTGAATTCGAGAAATCGAGTCTGGTGGGGGGCATCAGTTGGATTCGATACTGTCGAACAAACTGTCCAACAGGCTGTCGGACGAATCGTCGACCGCGTCGCCTTCCTGATGCGGCTCGGTGTCGGGAGCCACCTTGTCGGCCAGGTGGATCGCCAGGGACCCGATGGTCGGGTGGTTCCACAGCATCGTCGCGGACAGCTCCACGCCGGCGAGCTGCTCGACCTCTCGCCGGATCGACATCGCCATCACCGAGTTCAGGCCCATCTCGGCGAACGGTCGGTCCGTCTCTACCTCGCTCTCCGCGATTCGGAGCTCATTGGCCATGATGGCGCGCAGCCCGTCCTCGAGAACGGTCTGCACCTCCTCGGCTGACATCTCAGACCACACCGGCACCTGCGCCGGGCCGGTCGCCGACTCGGCCGATACCGCGTCGTCGGCCGAGGGCATCGGCGCCATCACCACATGGGGGACGTCGAACGTGCTGACGTACTCCCAGGCGGCGAACGCCTCTTCCGGCCTGATCGGCCGGGACCCGAACCGCTGCAGTTCGTCGACGACGACCTGCGCGTCGGAACCGAACCCGAGGCCCTGCCAGGCCACCCAGTCGAGGCTGACGGTGCGCCCACCCCGCCGATGCCGGCCGCGGGCCAGGCAGTCGAGGTAGGCGTTGCCCGCCGCGTACGCACCCTGACCGGGAACCCCGAACACGGTGCCTGCCGAGGCCGTGAGGTAAAGGAAATCGACACTATCGGCAGGGAACACCTCGTCGAGCAGTTCGGCGCCGGCCACCTTCGGCCACATCGTCTGCCGGAGGCGGTCCGTGGCGATGTCGGTCAGCAACTGGCTGTCGGTCAGCCCGGCGGTGTGGACGACACCGCGGATCGGTGGCGCACCCTCGTCGTCGCGCTTGGCGAGCAACGCGGTGAGCGCCTCGCGGGAACCGATGTCCAGGGCTGCCACCTCGACCGACACCCCGCGCTTCTCCAGCGCCCTGATCGCGTCGGTCTTGGCCCGTGCGTCGCCGTCGAGCGTCTGCCACTCGCGGCGCGGCGGCAGCGAGGTGCGTCCGGCCAGGACCAGGCGACGCGCCCCACGGTCGGCGAGCCAGTCGGCGGTGAGCAGCCCCAGAGCGCCCATGCCACCGGTGATCAGGTAGGCGGCGTCGGGACGGCACCGTACGGCCTCGTGGGGGCTGTCCGCGGCCCGCTCGGCCAGCGTCGTCAGCGTCGGCGACAGGAACTGGCCGTTGTCGAGAACCAGAATCGACTTCGCCGCCACGGGCAGCACAGTGGCCATCGCCGAGGCGCACGCCCCGATGTCGGCCGGGGCCGCGATGTCGACCAGACCGCCCCACAGCTGCGGCTCCTCGGCGCCGATGACGCCGGCAACGCCCCACAGGCAACTCTGCCGCAGCGCCCGCGCCGTGCGTGCGTCGCGGACCCCCTCGGTGACGATCCACAACCGGGGCTCGGTGTGCTGGTTCCGGCCGGCCAGGCGGCGCACCAGTTCGGCCACCTCCCCGGTGAGCCGCGCCGCACACTCGAAGTCGCTTTCTGCGCTGTCGTCAGGCCCGGCATCGGGGACGTAGACCACGCAGGCTGCTTCGGCCTCGTCGGCGAGGGAGTACCCGGCGTCGACGAGCCCGTCCCGCAGGGCGTTCGCGGTGTCACCGTCACCGAGCACCGCGAGCGTGGTGCCGGTCGTCGGGTGCTTCCCGACGCTCTCCTGGACCCACGGCTGCCAGTCGAGGGCATGCGCGACGGTGCGTGGGTCGGCGGGACCGGAGGTCGGCTGGGCGGGCCCGGCCTGCACGTCGACGTAACGCAGCCCTCGGATGGCGACTTCGGCGCTGCCGTCGGGAACGGTCACGTCGACGTCGACGACGAGGTCGTCACCGCTGTCCGAGCGGGGACGCACGGTCACCACCGCGCGGGTATCGGTGAGCTCACCTGTCACCGACACGGCCTCGGCGCCTGCGGGAACCAGCAGGCGCTCGTCGGTGATGTCGGTGAGGCGGGCGATCTGCACGGCGGCGTCGAGCAACGCGACCGACGACGCGTCGGGAACGTCGACGTCGGCGCGCAGCGCTCCGGACGCGGCCTGGCAGGTCTGGATCGACCAGGGGAACGGCTGCCCCTCGACGCCCCACTTGGCCTGCAACTCGTCCACGGTGGACCGGTCGTAGCCGCGTTCGGCGCCCCGGACCTCACCGGTCTGCGCCTCCGGTTCGTCGGCGGCAGTGTCGGCGCCGAGCACCGCGGAGACATGGCGCACCCAGCGGTGTGCGGCGGCGTCGGCGGACGGGGCCGACGACACCGTGATGGTCTCGCCGCTGACCACCACCTGGATCACCTGCGGCTGGCCGACCACGATCGGATGTTCGAACCGCAGGTCCGACAGCCTGGACGCGCCACACTCGGCGGCCGCGACCGACAGCGTGCGCAGCAGCACCGACATCGGCACCACCTCCACACCCTGGATGCGGTGGAAACCCGGATACGGTTTGGCCTCCCGGACCAGCCGCGCCTGCCACAGGTGGGTGGGCGGAGTGGTGGCGACCGCGGACCGTTCGCCGAGCAGCGTGCCCGACCGGGGTGCTGATCCCCCGCGGTGCTCCGGCTTGTGCACCTGCACCCAGTGCTTGGTGTGCGCCCAGGGGGTGGTCGGCAGCTCGGGATGCGGCTCCGGTGCGTGCACGGTGTCGGGCGGCTGGGTGGTGAAGGTGCTGTTGAGGTGGGTGTGGAAGGTCAGTGTCTCGTCGGTGTCCCGAAGCAGTGTGGGCACGGCGTGGTGGTGGGCGGTCCCCAACGTGTCGCTGATGCCGTAGGTGAGCAGCGGGTGCGGTGCGACCTCGACGAAGACTCCGTGCTCGGCGCCGGCTGCGGCCACCGCCTGGTGGAAGCGAACCGGGTTGCGCAGGTTGTCCACCCAGTAGTCGGCGTCGAACACCGGCTCGGGTCCGTCGTGCTCCCGGGTGGTGGTGATCAGCGGGATGGTCGGGGTCGCGGGCGCCAGGTCCTGCAGGGCGGCGCGCAGTTCGGGCAGGATCGGGTCGATCGTCGGGTGATGGGACGCGACGTCGACCTCGATGCGGCGGGCCAGCCGGTCCATCGCCGCCACTTCGGCCATCACCGCGTCGACCTGGTCGGGTGGTCCCGCGATCACCGTCTGGCGCGGCGAGGCGTACACGGCGAGGGTGATATCGGGACGGTCCGCGATGAGTTCGGCCGCGGCGTCCGGGTCGAGTTCGATCAGCGCCATCGCGCCCTGTCCGGACAGGCGCGACATCAGCCGTGACCGGGTGGCGATCACCCGCAGCCCGTCGGCGGTGCTCAGCGCGCCCGCCACCACGACTGCAGCCACCTCCCCCATGGAGTGGCCGATGACCGCGTCGGGGTGGACGCCGTAGGAACGCCACATCTGGGTCAGCGCCAACTGCACGCCGACCAGAACCGGCTGGATCCTGGCGATACCGGTCACCGGCTCTCCGCCGGCAAGAACCTGGCGCAGGGAGAAGCCGACCTGCTCGACGAATGTGGGTTCCAACTCAGCCACCGCGGCCGCGAACGCGGGCTCATCGACCAGCAACTGGCGGCCCATGCCGGCCCACTGCGAACCCTGGCCGGAGTAGACGAACACCGTCCCCGGCCTGCAGGACCCGTCGTGCGGGCCGACGACGCCGGGCGCGGACTGTCCCGCGGCCAGCGCCTGCAGACCCGCCAGCGCGCTGTCCCGGTCCCGGGCGCAGACCGTCGCGAACTTGGCCTGCCGACCACGATGGTGGTTCAGCGCGTGCGCGATCTGCGGGAGCGTCGCAGAGGCCCCGGGGCCGGCCATCCACTCGGCCAGCGTCGCCGCTGTCGCCGCGATGCGCTGCGGGGTCTTGCCCGATACCACCAGCGTGGTCATCGACGGCTCATCGGCGTCGACGACGGCCGGTTCGGAGACCGGGGCGGGCGCCTGCTCGAGCACGATGTGGGCGTTGGTGCCGCCGAAGCCGAACGACGACACACCCGCCCGGCGCGGACGGCCCGTCGGCGCCCAGTCGGTGGGTTCGGCGACGACCTTCAACCGCAGTTTGTCGAACGGGATGTGCGGGTTGGGGGTCTCGTAGCCGAGGTTGGCGGGGAGGCGGCCGTGTTGCAGTGCCAGCACCGTCTTGGCGAATCCCGCGATGCCTGCCGCGGCCTCGGTGTGCCCGAGATTGGATTTGATCGCGCCGATCAACAACGGGGCGTCGGCGGTACGCCCGCGACCGAGCACCGTGCCCAGTGCGCGCGCCTCGATCGGGTCCCCCAGCAGGGTTCCGGTGCCGTGAGCCTCGACGTAGTCGACCTCACGCGGCTCCAGCCCGGCGGCGGTGTACGCGGTGCGCAGCACCGCCATCTGGGCGGCCGGGTTGGGCGCCATCAGGCCGTTGGACCGGCCGTCCTGGTTCACCGCGGAGCCCCGGACCACGGCCAGGATCCGGTCGCCGTCGCGCTGCGCTTCGGAGAGCCGTTTGAGGACCGCGACCCCGCAGCCCTCACCCCGCACGAAACCGTCGGCACGGGCGTCGAACGCGTGGCAGCGACCCGACTGAGACATGGCTTCGGCCTCGTCGAAGCTCCGGGTGACCGCCGGCGACAGCAGCACGTTGACGCCTGCGGCCAGGGCCAGATCAGAATCGCCGGTACGCAGGCTCTGGCAGGCCAGGTGCACCGCCACCAGTGACGAGGAGCAGGCGGTGTCCACGGTCACCGACGGGCCGCGCAGATCGTAGTAGTACGAGACCCGGTTGGAGATGACGCTCAGCGCGCCGCCGGTCCCGGAGTAGGCGTTGACCTGGGTGAGGTCCATCGAGGCCATGACGGCGTACTCACCGAGGCAGGCACCGGTGAACACGCCCGTCTGGGTGTGGCGCAGGGCGTCAGGGCGGATGCCGGCGTGTTCGATCGCTTCGTGGGTGACCTCCAACAGCAACCGCTGCTGGGGATCCATCTTGTCCGCCTCGCTCGGCGAGATCTCGAAGTACTCCGCATCGAACTGGTCGATGTCGGAGAGGAACGATCCCCATCGGGTGGTGCCCGCCATCGCCGCGGCACCCTCGGGGGTTCCGTCGTCAAACCACTTCCACCGCCAGGACGGCACTTCACTGACCGCCGACCGGCCCTGCTCGAGGAACTCCCACAGCTCGTCGGGTCCGTGGATGTCGCCGGGGAACCGGCACCCCAGACCGATCACCGCGATCGGCTCCTCGGTCGAGGAACGATGCGCAGGCGAGGCGTCGGCGACCGCTTCGACCTCGCCGCCGGTCAAGAACTTGGCCAACGCGTTGATCGTCGGGTACTGCCAGAACTCCACCGGGGACACCGTCCGCCCCAGCAGTTCCGACAGCTCACCGGTGAGCACCACCGCATCGCTGGAGCCGACCGCCAGGTCGTTGAGCGGTGCGTCGAAATCGATTTCGTCGGGGCTGCAACCGATGTTGGTGACGAGATAGTCGACCAACCAGTTCCGAAGAGAATCCTCGTCGAAAGCAGAGGTCATGTAGTGACGTCCAAACGGCTGAACTCGTCCTGGCGGTAACGATCCACGCAGGCCGAGCGCCGTATCTTGCCGCTGGTTGTGATCGGGATCGAGCCCGGCGCCACCAGCACCAGGTCGGACACCCGAACGCTGTGGGACTTCTTGATCGCCGAGGTGACCTCGCGCTTGACGGCACGCAACGTGTCGAGCGCCTCGTCTTCGGAGTTGCCGCGCTTCTTCATCTCGACGACCGCGACCAGCTGCTCGCTGGTGTCGTCCAGGATCGAGATGGCCGCGACGCGGCCGCCGGTGATCTCCTGGATGGTGGCCTCGATGTCGTCGGGATAGTGGTTGCGTCCGTCGACGATCAGCAGATCCTTGATGCGGCCGATGATGAACATCTCACCCTCGGACATGACACCGAGGTCACCGGTGCGCAGCCAGGTGTTCTGCGGGGTGCCGGGCGACGGGTCGACGATCTCGCCGCCGAACGTGCGCTCGGTGGCCTGCGGGTTGCGCCAGTAGCCCGTGGCCACCTGCTCGCCGTGGACCCAGATCTCGCCGATCCTTCCGTCGGGATTCTCCAGGCGCGTCTCCGGATCGACGATGCGCACCGTCGACGACCGTGGGGCGCCGTAGCTCACCAGCTCCGAGCCACCTTCGACACCGCAGCGCTTCGCGTGCCCGGCGGACAGCTTCTCGTAGTCGAACCGCACCGTCGCGGGCGTGTGGCCGGACGGCGCCGAGATCACGTACAGCGTCGCCTCTGCCAGGCCGTAGGAGGGCCGCACGGTGGTGTCGGGCATGTTGAACTTGGCGAAGCGCTCGTTGAAGCGCCGGATGGTCTGGGAGTGGATCCGCTCGCTGCCGCTGATGATGCCCAGCACGCCGCCGAGGTCCATGCCTTCCAGGTCGGCATCGGTGGTGCGGCGCACCGAGAGCTCGAACGCGAAGTTCGGCGCGGCCGACCACGAGTGGGTGTTGAGCGCGAGCTGCTGGATCCAACGGGCGGGCTTCTGCAGGAAGGCCACCGGGCTCATCAGCACCGCGGGCCGACCCCAGGACCCGTCCGGCCCGTCGGGCGGGCACAGCAGGGACGCGAAGACACCCTGGATGAGGCCCATGTCGTGGTAGAAGGGCAGCCAGGACACCATCGTGGTGTCCTGCGGCGGCACCCCACCACGGTGCTCCATGTAGTCGGTGAAGATCTGGTCGAGGTTGGCGATCACGTTCCGGTGGGTCATGATCACGCCGGCGGGCGCCCGGGTGGAGCCCGAGGTGTACTGCAGGTAGGCGGTCTTGGGCAGCGGCCCGACGTTGACCTCGACGTCGCGCGGCGAGTCGAAGTCCAGCGCGTCGACCTCGATGACCACTGGCGCCACGCCACCGGGCTGGGCGCCGACGTAGTTCATGATCTCGCCGACGACGGCGGAGGTGGTCAGGACGGCGACCGGCTGGCAGTCGCGCAGCGCGCCGTTGACCCGCTCGTCGAGCTGGCCCATCGCGGGCACCGGAAGCGGCACGGCGATGAATCCGGCCGTCATGGCGCCGTAGAAGGCGATGATGTATTCCAGGCCCTGGGGCGCCAGGATCGCGGCGCGGTCACCCTTGGAGCCGTGGCGCAGCAGGCCCTCTGCGACGACCTGGACGCGGTGGTACATCTGGCCCCAGGTCAGGCTTTCGGCGAACCCTGCGGGATCGACGTCGTAGTCGATGAAGGTATAGGCCACGTCATCGGGCTGCGTCCGCGCGCGATCCGCGAGCAAGCCAGGGATGGTCGACTCGAGCAACGGCATGGCGACGTCCTTTCATCAATATTTCTGCGTCCCGGCTACGTTGCCGTGGATGGCAAACCGATCCGCAGCCCGTGGCCGCGCATCCCCCCGCTCGACCCGAAGGCTAACACCGAGCCGTCAATAATGTCGTCTAATCCGAGGAAGGATTAGACCACGAATTGCTTGCCAGAGGGAAGCGGGCAGTTCGGGGCGGATTTCGCCGGCAGTGTGCAAACGTCAGTACGCAATTTATTCCCCTGACCGGCATGACAGTTTTGCCAGCTAGGGGAACACCCCACCTAGTCCCACGGTTTCCAGTTGCTCCAGCCTGCCGGTGCCCGGTGCGCGAGCAGGTGGGCGGAGTGGCCGAAAACAGTGCTCCTATCGTCTTGACGCGTGCGTAAAGGGTTTGCGGATATTGCACAGCCACGTCGAGTTTTTTCCTGACTCTTCGGTAAGAACCAGCGGTTTTGGGTGCTTCCAGCGCCCGGATCAGCCCGCGAATCTGTGTGCGCGGGTGTGCTCGGGGCCGCTCACAGCGACGTCACAGGGTGTGGTGAACACCACAGCCCGATTTCGGGGTCAGCGACCGCTGCGATCCCAGATCGCCTGCTCGACCTCCGGTACCAGGGCGCCCAGATGGTCGTTGAGGTAGAAGTGGTGGCCCTTGAACTCCCGCACGGTGAACCCCGCGGTGGTGCGCTCCGACCACGGCGTCACCTTCTCGGCGGTGGCTATCTCGTCGTCGTCGCCGTAGAACACGTGGATCGGGCAGGACAACGTCACCTCGGCGGGACAGTTGTAATTCGCGATCGCCTTGAGCCCCCGCAGGGTGGGCAGGATCGCGGCGGCGAACTCGGGGTTCTGCATGAACTCCGGGCTGGCGCCGGTCAGCGTGCTGACCGCGGCGAGCAGGCCTTCGTCGTCTTCGGGGATGTCCTCGTAACCGACTCTGCCGGGGGCGGCACAGGCCGAGACGAACAACGCGGCGATCGGCCTGCCGGCCGCTTCGAACCGGCGGGCGACCTCGAATGCCAGCAGCCCGCCCATGCTGTGACCGAAAAAGGCGATGGGTCCGCCGTGGTCCCGGTCCGGCGAGACCATCTTGCAGACCTCGTCGGCCAGCGCCGGCAGGCTGGTGAACGACGCGAAGTCCTGCTTGCCGCGCTGCCCCGGATACTGCACCGCGACCCGCTTGATGTCGGTGGAGAACGTCTTGGCGAAGGGCACGTAATACTGAGCCGACCCCCCGGCGTGCGGGAAGATGAACAGCTTCGGCTGGGTCTCCACAGTCCCTTGCGCACCTCCGGTCATGCGGTCACTCTATCGGTCGGCACTGGTTCGGCACGGTGCCCGCCGCCGCTGATCAGGCGAAGGCCTCCACCGGCGGGCACGAACAGACGAGGTTGCGGTCGCCGTACGCGCCGTCGATGCGGCGCACGGGCGGCCAGACCTTCGGCCGGAACGACGCGCCCAGCGGGTAGGCCGCCTGCTCCCGGGTGTAGGGGTGGTTCCACTCGGTGACCAGGAGGCTCGCCGCGGTGTGCGGCGCACCCCGTAGTGGGTTGTCCTCTGCCGGCCACGCCCCGGACCCGACCTGATCGATCTCGGCCCGGATCGCGATCATCGCCTCGCAGAACGCGTCGATCTCGGTCAACGATTCACTTTCGGTCGGCTCGACCATCAACGTGCCGGCCACCGGAAAACTCATCGTCGGGGCGTGGAAACCGTAATCCGCGAGTCGCTTCGCCACATCGTCGACGGTGACGCCGGTGGTCTTGGTGATGGTCCGCAGATCGAGGATGCACTCGTGGGCGACCATGCCGTTCTCGCCCGTATAGAGCACCGGGTAGTACTCGTCGAGCCGGCGGGCGATGTAGTTGGCCGACGCGATCGCCACCAGCGACGCCGAACGCAGGCCCTGGGCGCCCATCATCCGGATGTAGGCCCACGTGATCGGCAGGATCGACGCAGAACCGTAGGGCGCTGCCGAGACGGTGCGCTCGTCGGCCAGTTCGGCAGCCAGCGGGTGCCCGGGCAGGTACGGGGCCAGGTGGCTGCGCACCGCGACCGGCCCGACGCCGGGGCCGCCGCCACCGTGCGGGATGCAGAAGGTCTTGTGCAGGTTGAGGTGGCTGACGTCGCCGCCGAAGCGGCCCGGGCGGGCGAGGCCGACCAGCGCGTTGAGGTTCGCGCCGTCGACATAGACCTGACCACCCGCGTCGTGCACCGCAGCACAGATGTCCGCGATGTCGTGTTCGTACACCCCGTGCGTGGAGGGGTAGGTGATCATCAACGCGGACAGGCGTTCCGCGTGCTCTGCGGCTTTGGCGCGCAGATCGTCGAGGTCGACGTCGCCGTTCGCCCGACAGGTCACGACCACCACCTTCATCCCGACCATGGCGGCGGACGCGGCATTGGTGCCGTGAGCACTCGACGGGATCAAACAGACGGTGCGGCCGGTGTCCCCCCTTGCGGCGTGGTACGCCTGGATCGCCAGCAGGCCCGCGTACTCCCCCTGCGATCCGGCGTTCGGTTGCAGCGAGACCTCGTCGTAGCCGGTGAGGCCGCTGAGCCAGATCTGCAGATCGGCGATCAACCGGCGCAGCCCCGGCGTGTCCGACGCCGGCGCGAACGGGTGCTGGCGGGCGAACTCGGACCAGGTGATGGACTCCATCTCTGCGGCCGCGTTGAGCTTCATCGTGCACGACCCGAGCGGAATCATGCTGCGGTCCAACGCGATGTCCTTGTCGGCGAGCGAGCGCAGGTACCGCATCATCTCGGTCTCGGTGCGGTACTTGTGAAACGCGGGATGGGTGAGGAACTCCGAGGTCCGGGTGGCGATGTCGGCGCCCACAAAATCCACGGGGCCGCCGGCCGGACCACCGGAGAAGGCTTCGATCACCGCCGAGACGTGGTCGTCGGTGGTCACCTCGTCACACGTCACCGAGATGTGGTCGTCGTCGACCATCCAGACGTTGATACCGCGTTCCTTGGCAGCCGCCTGCACCTGGAGCGCCCGGGCGGGCACCCTCGCCAGCACCGTGTCGAAGAACGAGGTGTGCACCACCTCGACGCCTGCCGCAGCCAGGCCGGCGGCCAGCGACCCGGCATGGCGGTGGACCCGGTTCGCGATCGCGGTCAACCCGGTGGCGCCGTGGTAGCTCGCGTACATGGCGGCCATCACGGCCAGCAGCACCTGCGCCGTACAGATGTTGCTGGTGGCCTTGTCGCGGCGGATGTGCTGTTCGCGGGTCTGCAGCGCCAGCCGGTACGCCGGCGAGCCGTCGGCGTCCTTGGACACCCCCACCAGCCGGCCGGGCAACTGCCGGGCGTGCTTGGAACCCACGGCCAGATAACCCGCATGCGGACCACCGAATCCCATTGGCACGCCGAAGCGTTGGGTGCTGCCGAAGGCGACGTCGGCAGCGATCTCACCGGGAGGCGTGACCAACGTCAGCGCCAGCAGATCAGCGCCGACAGCCACCAGCGCACCCCGTTCGTGTGCCTGACCGACCAGTCCGGCCCAGTCATGAACGTCGCCGCTGGCGCCCGGCAACTGGGTGATGACGCCGAAGAAGTCGCCGTCGGGCAGGCCCTGCCGCAGATCGGCGGTGACGATCTCGATTCCGAGCGGTTCGGCGCGGGTCGCGAGTATCGCGGCGGTCTGCGCGTAAACGTCGGTGTGGACGGCAATCCGATTGCTCGACCCCCGCACCGCCCGATGCATCAGCGTCATCGCCTCGGCGGCGGCGGTTCCCTCATCGAGCATCGACGCGTTGGCGACCTCCAGGGCCGTCAGGTCGGTGACCATCGTCTGGAAGTTGAGCAGCGCCTCGAGTCGGCCCTGGCTGATCTCGGGCTGATAAGGCGTGTATGCGGTGTACCAGGCGGGGTTCTGGAGGATGTTGCGCCGCAACACCGGCGGCGTGAGGGTGTCGAAGTAGCCCTGGCCGATCATCGACACCGCGACGGTGTTCGAGTCGGCCAGCGCACGCAACTCGGCCAGGGCTTCGGCCTCGGTGGCCGCCGGCGGCAGGTGCTCGAGCCCCGGAGCGATCCCGTCGGCGGTCACCGGATCGAAGATCGCGGCGGGCACCGCCTTGGCGGCGAGCTCATCGAGCGACGCGACACCGATCGTGTTCAGCAGCGTGGCCACGGCCTGCGCATCCGGCCCGATGTGGCGGTCGACGAAACGGAGTTCGGAGGGTTCGGGCCGGGAATCGGAGCCGGTCTCGGACATCGTGTTATCGGACATGACTGACATCTCCCGACGATTGCCGCGGGCGCGAGGAGCGCATGCGAACGGGCTCCTCCCCCTCTGTCGTCGACCCGTACCGGGCGCCTGAGAGATTCGGCCGGGCGGCTGAAGCCTTCAGCCGTGACCTTTCCCCATGGGCGGGTGGGCCGGTCCCCGGGAATGTCCAGGGGACGGGACCACCGCTTTCCAGAGGCATCGGGGCCTCACGCGGTCCTGGGGCCTGAGAGGTTGACGGAGAGGTGTTGCTCCTTCGGCGCCCGTGGCTGGCGGCCACGGAACTCTCCCGCGCAAGGGCGATGCGCGCCCGAGTCTACCGGTGGCCGCGGCGAGACGGCGGATCAGCCGATCTTGCGGTCGCGATGCTTGCGACGCGACGCCAGTTCGTCCTCCGGCGCGGAGATCGATTCGCCGCCGTCAGCCCGCTCACCGGGGAAGTCGGCGATCGCGCCGGTGAGTTCCCGCATCGCGCCGGAGACCGCGATGCCGAACACCCCTTGCCCGCCCTGGAGCAGGTCGACGACTTCCTCGGCCGACGTGCACTCGTACACCGTCGTGCCGTCGGAGAACAGCGTGATGTTGGCCAGGTCCTGCACACCGCGCTGGCGCAGATGATCCACCGCGACGCGGATGTTGTGCAGCGAGATCCCGGTGTCGAGAAGGCGCTTGACGATCTTGAGCACCAGAATGTCCTTGAACGAGTACAGCCGTTGGCTGCCCGATCCCGCCGCGCCCCGGATCGACGGCACCACAAGCGAGGTGCGGGCCCAGTAGTCCAGCTGGCGGTAGGTGATCCCGGCGATCTGGCAGGCGCTCGGCCCGCGGTACCCGACAAGCTCATCGGGTACCGAATCATCGGGGAACAGACCGCCCTGAACGGGCTCGGAGACCGCCCGAGAGGAGCTTTCCACCGGCGGTGCGCCGGTGGTCAGGTCCAGTTCCTCCTGGCGTGGCGTGTCTCCCACTTGTCGAATCCTCTCGCCAATAAAACCCGCGCCCTGACCTACGAGGCGCACGTTAACCCCGGCCGGAACTGTGTTGAGCATACGCTTGGGGGCCCGTCATGACTGCCCGTCGCGACCAAGTATGGCTGCCCGATTCGGCCCCGTGAGAAACGCCGCCCGCGTGTCGAGTCCGACGAGACGCATCCGTGACCATCCGTCCGCGGAACTGCTCTCGGGGGCTCTGAACGTCAGGTCGCCTTGAAATCGTCGGGCGAGACGCTGTCGAGGAACTCCTTGAACTTCTCGACCTCGTCCTCCCGCACGGCGCCCCCGGCCTCGTCGTCACTCTCGTCGGGGATCAGCAGTCCCGCCTCCGCGAGGACCGCCTCCTCGACGTAGATCGGCACACCCACCCGCAACGCGATGGCCACCGAATCCGACGGACGCGCCGACACCTTGATGTCGCGATCGAAGATCAGGTCTGCGTAGAAAGTGCCCTCTTGCAGGTCGACGATGCGCACCTCTTTGAGTGAATGGCCAAGCGCACCAATGAGGTCCCGGATCAGATCGTGTGTGAGCGGTCGGGCGGGCTCGACGCCCTGCTGTTCCAGCGCGATGGCGGCAGCCTCGGACTGGCCGATCCAGATCGGCAGGTAGCGATCACCGTTCGACTCACGCAGCAACAGAACGGGCTGGTTCTGGGGCTGCTCGACCCGAATGCCGATCACACGAACCTCACCCATCTGTGCCTGCCCTCCGCACCGGTGTGCTGCCCAATTCCGTCCGAGCCGAATAATGCCCGGGTGCCACGAATTCATCGAGAACCCGCCACCGCGAGTCTAGTCCTCAGCGATCCAGAACGTCGCGTACGGCCGACTTGATCAACGACGTGTGCAACGTGATCGCCAACGCCGCCACCTCGCGTGCCAGATCGTCGGCCCTGTCCCGCGCACCCGCCTTGTTCGCCTTGACCATGGGGCCCGCGATCTGCGCGATCAGATCGGACTGGCGGTCGGCAGCAGACCGGAAGGCCCGCAAGTGCCTCGGCTCGACACCGTAGTCGGCCAGGGCGCGGGCACACTGGGCGATCACCACGGCATGCTCGTCGAACAGGACGGTGCTGCCGCCCTTGAAGATCGGTGTGATCACCCCCGCCTTGACCAGGGAGGTGAGCAACTCGTCGTCGACACCGGAACGTTCCAGCAAGTCATCGCGGCTCAGCCGGGCCTGCGCCGGCCCGACCGCGGAACGTCCGGCAGGCAGCTCGTCGGAGCCTTCGGTGACGGTGGTCAGCCGCGGTGCCAGGTACCCCGATCCGGCCTGCGGCAGCTCACCGTCAGGCTGGGCGTCCAGCTGCGCCTTGATGACCTTCAGCGGAAGGTAATGGTCGCGCTGAGCGGTGAGGATGAATCGCAGGCGGGCACAGTCATAGGCGGTGAAGCGGCGGTAGCCCGATGCGGTGCGCTCCGGTGTGACCAGGCCTTCGGCTTCCAGGAACCGGATCTTGGAGATCGTCACGTCGGGGAAGTCGCTGCGCAGCAGATCGAGGACGGCCCCGATGGACATCCCGCTGAGTCCAGCTGCGTCGGGTTGTGTCATCGGGTCGGCGTGCGGTGTTGGTCGTGTCGGTTGCGGCGGCGGCCAGTCAGCCGGCGGCGCCGTCGTCGCCCTTCGGCCCGGTGAGGAACACCAGACGGAACTTGCCGATCTGCACCTCGTCGCCGTTGGCGAGCACCGCGGAGTCGACCGGTTCCCGATTGACGTAGGTGCCGTTGAGACTGCCCACGTCGACGACCTGGAACTCGCCGCCCTCCAACCGGAACTCGGCGTGCCGGCGGCTCACGGTGACGTCGTCGAGGAAGATGTCGCTGTCGGGGTGCCGACCGGCCGAGGTGGTGGGCTGGTCGAGCAGGAATCGCGACCCGGCGTTGGGGCCGCGCTTGACGACGAGGAGCGCCGAACCGACCGGCAGCCCTTCGACCCCGGAAACCGCACTCTCGCCGCCCGGTGCCGGCGGTGCATCGAGTTCGCTGAGGAAGTCGGCGCGGAACACCGATGTCGTCTCTACGGTGACCTCGTCAGAGTCAGCCCCAGAGTTCAAGTCCTTGTCCGTCACCCGCTGCTCCTCACTGGCTGCTGTGGCGATATCCGGCCGGAACCCCCAGCCGTCGCGCCGCTGGTGTCGACCGTACCGCGCAGTGGACTCAGTTGTGTCCACCACTGCCGGATCCGCGCGTTGCGATCCGGTCTGCTCGACCCTAACAACACCTCAGTCCGTCACGTGGTCGCGGTAGCCCTCGGCGTCCATCAGTTCTCCCAGACCGGCCTCCAGCGCGGCCCCGTCGGCCTGCAGTTCGACCAGCCAGCCCGCGCCGTACGGATCGGAGTTGACCAGCTGCGGGTTGCCGTCCAGATCGCCGTTGACCGCAACGACTTTCGCGGTGATGGGGGCGTACAGATCAGACACCGACTTGGTCGACTCCACCTCGCCGAAGGACTCCCCGGAGGTCACCTCCGTCCCCACGTCGGGCAGTTGGACAAAAACCACATCTCCCAGTGCGGACTGCGCGAAGTCGGTGACACCCACGCGCACCGTGTCGTCGCCGGTTCGCTGCACCCACTCGTGTTCGGCGGTGTAGGACAACTCGGCGGGGATCTCGCTCACGGCGCTCCTCTATCGGTGATCTATTTGACGGGCTGAGCGTATTGGCGGGGTTTCGGTTGCCGCAAGGCGGTGATGTCGACTCGGTCGGACTGTTGTATCACCATCCTGCCGCCGACGCGCTTGATGCTGTCCATCGCGCCGCCCGGGATGTTCATCGCTGCAGCCAGGGTGGGCGGATCGCCAATGGCGAGAACCGAATACGGGGGGTTCACCGTCGTGGTGTCGGCGACCAGCGCTCCCGGTGTGCCGACGACCCAGGTGTCGACCCCGACCCGCACGGCGACCTCCTCGCCACCCCGCTCCCCGCGGATCTCCATTGCCTCGGCTCCGGCTGCCCGCAACTCGTTGATCACGTCGAGCATCGTCTCCGGGGAGACGCCGGGCGCGGGGTCCTCGATGGTCAGCGTCACCCCCGGGCCGGTCGCAGGCACGGTGCCGATCATGATCGACAGCGCCGCCAGCCGAGCACTCGCGTTCTCGATCGCCGCTTGGTCACTGCTGCCGGAGGCACGGAGCTGGGCCAGGGTGCGCTGCAGGTCGGCAACCTCGGTGTTCAACGCTGCCTCTCGCCGCTGCAGAGAGTCCAGCAACAGCAGCAGGTCCGCGGGACGGGCGGTCTCGAGCGAGTCCCCCGACTCCGTCTGGCGGACCTGCGTGGCGATCGCCACGCCCAACAGCAGGCACAGCAGCACGGCCAGCGCCCCGAAGACGACCTGTGACCGGCCGCGGCGGGGCACCGGGCCCGGCGAAGCGCCGGTGTGCAGTTCATGACGGCCGTGACGGGAGTCGGCGGCGTGCTGCGGCGGGTGCTCGTCACTCATGGCTCACGCACCGAACAGCCTTCGCCGCAGCGCGGCGGCGTTGCCGAATATCCGAATTCCCAGGACCACGATGATCGCCGTGGACAGTTGGGTACCGACGCCCAATTGATCGCCCACGTACACGATCAGCGCAGCCACCAGGACGTTGAAGACGAACGAAACCACGAAGACCTTCGAGTCGAAAATCCGCTCCAGGTAAGCGCGCAGGCCACCGAACACCGCGTCGAGGGCCGCGACCACCGCGATCGGCAGGTAGGGCGCGACCACGTCGGGAACGCTGGGATGGAAGACGACACCGAGCACGATGCCGACGACGAGGGCGAGGATTCCGATCAATTGGGTCCACTCTGTCGGGCGAAGATCATGTCACGAACCGATGCTGCCGGTACGGCCAGCCCGTCACCCCCGGCGACGGAGACCCCGACGCCGTAGGACGTCTCCAGCAGCCGCAGCCGCCGCAGGCCGGCGCTGCGGTCGAATACGTCCTGCATCGCGTGCGGCGGGCCCACCGCGAGGATGACATATGGGCTGGCGATCGGCTGATTATCGACGAGGATGCCGCCGCCGGCCTGCCGGATCGTCACGTTCGGACCGATGCGCACGCCGCCCACCGAGATGGCCTCGGCGCCGCTGACCCACAGCGAGTTCACCACCAGCTGCAGGTCGCGGTCGAGGATCACCTGCCGGCTTCCGTCGACCCGCTGTTCGGACACGTCGGTGAGATCGGGCGAGGCGCCCGGGTCGGTGACGGTGACGGTCAACCCCGGCCCGATCACCGGCACCGCCGCCGCGGCGGCGTCGGCCTGGTCGAGGTCGGCGAGCAGCCGGCGGCCCACCGCATCCCCGTCGAGGCGGCTGCGCCGCGCGGCGTCCACCTCGGCAGCCAGCCGGTCCCGCCGGTCGGCGAGCTGCTCCGCCTCTGCCTCGGCGGAGCGCACATTGCCGGCCAGCACCTGCTGTGATTCTCGTACCCCCGGCGCAGTGGTCTGCGCCTGCGACCACGCCAGCGTGAACACGGCGACCACCACCACCGCCGCGAGTAGCTGCCAGATCCGTTCAGCGCCCTTACCGCGCGGCCGCCCGGCGTTCGCCGCTGCGGCATATCCGGGATCGAGGTGATCGGACAGCAGCGACCGCAACAGCGACGGCACCGGGATCAGCGTCGGTCTGCCCGCCTCATGGGTGTTTCGCCCCGATTCGGGGTCGAACCCCCCCAAGGTGTTCATGAGTTGATTATTCGCCCGGGGGCGCCGGTCATGGGCCAGACGTCCTCGTCGGCATGGTGCGCACCACCATTCCCACCTGGATCAGGTAGAGGATTCCCGACCACAGGTACAGGGCCAGGCCCCAGATGAGAAAGCCCCATCCGCATGCCAGCACCACCCGGGCCCAGAGCGCGTCGTACTGGCCGAGCAGTACCAACGGCAGCCCGGACATCAGTGCGAACGTCGCCGCCTTTCCGAGGTAGGTGACCGGTAGCGCCGTCAGCCCACGGCTGCGCAGCAGCGGCAGCGTCGCGGCCAGTACCAGATCCCGTCCGAGCAGCAGCGCCACGATCCACCACGGGATCACCCCGGCCACCGCCAGAGCAACCGGCACCACGACCATGTAGATGCGGTCCACTGCAGGGTCGAGCAGAGCGCCCAGCCGCGAGGACTGATTGTCCACCAGCCGCGCGATCTTGCCGTCCGCCCAGTCGGAGGCGCCGCTGAACATCAGCACGGCGACCGCCCAACCCGTCGCGTCGACGGCCAACAGCAGGTACAGAAAGACCGGCACCAACGCCAGCCGGATGACCGACAGCACGTTGGGCACCGTCAGCACCCGATCCTGCGGCAGCACTTCCCCGGTCGCGCCGTCCCCGCCCACCGAATCGCCCGAGGCGTTGGCCATCCGAGAAACCTAGCGGAACACGCCGGGCAGGCTCAGCGCGGACATCGAGTCGTCCGACAGCGGGTTGTCGTGCACCATGTACGTCCAGGTCGAGGTCGGTCGCGCCAACTTGGAAAGGTCGACGCCCTGCTCGTCCTCGATCGACGGCGCGGTGTCGAACGTCTGCTGAGCGGCCTCGATCGCATCGGCGGCCAGCGAGGCGAACGCGTCGACCGCCATCCGGTGGAACTCGTCGAGCGGGTTCTGCCTGCCCAGCGCCCGCAGGTGGATGCTCTCCCTGATGTCGGCCAGGTACGCCAGGTGCTCGGTCCAGCCGCGGTCGAGGTGGTAGAGCATGATCAGCCGGCAGATCTTCTCCAGCTTCTCCTCGGCGTCGTCGCCGAGCAGTTCGCTGAGTTCCTGGTAGCGCGTCGGCGACAGCTCCTTCAGCTCGTCGCGCGCCGTCGCAGTGCGCAGCAACGTGTCGCGCCGCTCGACGAGGATGGCGCGCTGCTGGGCGATGAGCTGGTTGTAGCGCCAGGTGGTGGCATGCACTTCGAGCAGCCGGCCCTCCGCGATGCGCTGGGCGTGTTCGAGCAGCGTCGCCGCCTTCGGGCTCACCACCCGGCCGTCCTCGTCGCATTCGAGGGGCAGCTTGTTGGGTTCGAGGTGGGACACCACAACGTCGTCCTCCCAACTGGAGAAGAACACCGACGAGCCGGGGTCGCCCTGCCGTCCGGCGCGACCGCGCAGCTGGTTGTCCAGCCGTTCGGTGTGATGCCGGCCGGTGCCGATGACGTGCAGTCCGCCGAGTTCGGCGACGGCATCGTGGTCCGCTTCGTCCGAACCGCCCAGCCGGATGTCGGTGCCGCGGCCGGCCATCTGGGTGGATACGGTGACTGCGCCCAGAGCGCCCGCCTCGGCGATGACGGCGGCCTCCTCGGCGTCGTTCTTGGCGTTGAGCACGATCGCCGGGACGCCGGCCTTGACCAGACGCTGATGCAGTTCCTCGGATTCGGCGACGTCGCGGGTGCCCACCAGCACCGGCTGGCGGGTCTGGTGGACGGCCGCGATGTGCTCGGCGATGGCGTCGTTCTTGGCGGCCACGGTGACGTACACCCGGTCGGTCTCGTCCTCGCGGATGTTGGGGGTGTTGGGCGCGATCGGTGACACCCCGAGCTTGTAGAACTGCCGCAGCTGCTCGCCGGCGGCCAGCGCGGTACCGGTCATGCCGCAGACCCGGGGGTATCGGTTGATCAGGGCCTGCACGGTGATGGTGTCGAGCACCTCTCCCGTCTCGGTGGTGGCGATGCCCTCCTTGGCCTCCACGGCGGCCTGCAGACCGTCGGGCCACCGCTGCAGTGTGGCGATGCGTCCGCGGGAGGCGTTGATCAGGTGTACGGCGTCGTCGCGCACGATGTAGTGGATGTCGCGTTGCAGCAGAACGTGGGCGTGCAGCGCGACGTTGATCTCGGTGAGCGTGGTCGCGACGTGCTCCTCGGAATACAGATCGATACCACCGAGGGCCGCCTCGACCTTGAGCGCGCCCGCCTCGGTGAGGTGCACGTTGCGGTTGTCCTCGTCAGTGGCGAAGTCCTTGCCTGGGTCGAGCTCGCCGACCAGCCGGATCAGCTCGACGCGCGGGGTCTCCCGATGGCTGGTGCCGGCCAGCACCAGCGGCACCAGCGCCTCGTCGACGAGCACCGAGTCGGCTTCGTCGATGAGTGCCACCTCCGGGTGCGGGGACACCAGGTCGTCGACGTCGGTGACCAGTTGGTCGCGCAGCACGTCGAAGCCGATCTCGTTGACCGAGGCATAGGTGACGTCACACTGGTAGGCCTGGCGCCGCTCGGCGGCGGTGGAGTCGGCGGTGATCCAGCCAACGGTCAGCCCCATCGCCTCGATCAGCGGTCCCATCCATTCCGCGTCGCGACGGGCCAGATAGTCGTTGATGGTGATGACGTGCACGCTGCGACCCGCGAGCGCGTAGCCGGCGGCCGCGACGGCGCCCGCGAGAGTCTTGCCCTCGCCGGTGGCCATCTCGACGACGTCACCGGCCAGCATCCGCAGCGCGGCCTGCAGCTGCACATCAAACGGCCGCAGGGCGGTCGTCCGCTCGGCCGCCTCCCGGGCGATGGCCAGGAACTGAGGGATGTCGCTGGAGTCGGCCAGGTCGTCGAGTTCGAGCAATCCGGCGGCTTTGCACAGTTGCTCGTCGTCGAGTCCCGAGGCCTTCTCGTCGTAGTCGGCGGACCGATGGACCAGCTCCATCGACTGCGTCTGGTCTTTGTCGGTACTGGCGCCGAGCAGCTTCCAGAAGCGGTTGGACATCCGTCCTGTTCTGGGTTTCGACGACGTTTTCGAAGAGGTCCGAGCCACACGTTCACGGTACGCGGCCCGCGCATGCGCCAGTGCCCTAGGCCGAGCGGGGCGGAATCCCGGTCTGTCGCGGCCGGCTGCGGTAGCTTCGCCGCAGGCAGGCTGGCCGGCGGGGGGGAGGTGCAAGGCTTGGACACCGAGACTTTCGAGCCGTCCATCGACTGGAGCCGCGAGCTGACGAACTCGGCGCTCTGGGTGGCGACGACGTTCGTGCTCACGGCGCTCTGCCTGTTTGTCGTGCTTCTGGCACTCGGCCGCTTCACCGAGTGGGGGCGCCAATTCTGGCGTGTCACAGGCGATTACTTCACCGGCAGGCGGAGCGTCACGGTGTGGTTGCTGGTCGGGTTCCTGCTGTTGTCGACCGTCGTCGCGGTGCGGATCAACGTGCTGCTGACCTATTACGTCAACGATCTGTTCACCGCGCTGCAGATCGCCTTCCAGGGCGGGACGTCGGCTGCGGCCGAGGCCAGCGGCGTCGCCGGGTTCTGGGCGACGATGGTGGTGTTCGCGGTGCTGGCCGGCTGCTTCATCGTCCGGTTGCTGCTCGACATGTACGTCATGCAGCGGTTCATCATGCGGTGGCGAATCTGGCTGAGCCGCCGCTTCATCGGCGATTGGCTCGGCGACCTGGCGTACTACCGCGCCCAGTTCTCCAGCACACCCATCGACAACCCGGATCAGCGCATCCAGCAGGACATCGATGTGTTCACCACCGGCGTGGGCGGCCAGACGAACAACCCGATGTACAACTCGGGCAACACACTGCTGTTCGGCGCGGTGCATGCCGTGCTGTCGGTGCTGACCTTCGGTGCGATCCTGTGGCGCCTGTCGGAACCGGTGACGCTCGCCGGATTGACCCTGCCCAAGGCGCTGTTCTGGATCGTGTTGGTCTATGTGCTGGTGGGCACCGTCGTCGCGGTGGTCATCGGCCGACCATTGATCCGGCTCAGTTATCTCAACGAGAAGCGCAACGCCGGTTTCCGCTACGCGCTGGTGCGGGTGCGTGACGGCGGTGCGGCGATCGGCCTGTACCGCGGCGAGCCCGCCGAGCGGTCGCTGCTGCAGGGGCGGCTCGACTCGGTGATGGACAACTACCGCCATTGGCTCAACCGGATGATGCTGTTCTTCGGCTGGAACGTGTCGATGAGCCAGGCGATCAACCCACTCCCCTGGCTCGTCCAGGCACAGGGATTGTTCGCCGGGCGGCTCTCCTTCGGCGACGTGTGGCAGTCCTCCATCGCCTTCGGCGCGATCCACGATTCGTTGTCGTTCTTCCGCAATGCCTACGACGAGTTCGCGAGCTACCGCGCGGTGATCATCCGTCTCGACGGGCTGGCCGAGCAGAACAACCGCGCCGCCGCCTTCGACTCGGTACACACGGCGCGGTCAGCGGCCGGCGCCCTCGAGGTGGTGGGCGTCGAGGTGCGCAAACCGGACGGAACCCCGCTGGTGGGCACTCTGGACATGCGCCTCGACGCCGGCGAGACCCTGCTGATCACCGGCCCGTCGGGGGTGGGCAAGTCGGTACTGCTGCAGAGCCTGGCGGGACTGTGGCCGTTCGCGGCTGGGCAGGTGCGCCTCCCGAAGGGCCGCGACGACGCGATGTTCGTCCCTCAGCTGCCCTACCTGCCGATCGGCGATCTGCGGGGTGTGGTCGCCTACCCGGCATCCCCGGGGGTAGTCGACGACCGGGCCATTCAGCAGGCACTGCTCGATGTCGCGCTGTCGCATCTGGTGATCCGGCTCAACGACATCCAGGACTGGACCAAGGTGCTCTCGGTGGGCGAACAGCAGCGCATCGCGTTCGCCCGCATCCTGGTGCACCGGCCCTCGGCGGTCTTTCTCGACGAGACGACGTCGGCGATGGACGAAGGCCTCGAACTGATGCTCTACCACGCAGTACGTGCGGCGCTGCCGCGGACCGTTCTGGTGAGCGTCAGCCACCGAGCGACCGTGCACCAGTTCCACGACCAGCGGCTGGAACTCGTGGGGGACGGCGAGTGGCGGCTGGGCCGACTCGCGCCTTCGGGTTAGCGTGCTCCACCACGCTGCGGGCCGACGGTCAGGGTAGTTTGCCCGAATGGAAACGTTCACCCCGACGCTGAACTGGGACAACGAGATCTGGACCTCGTTGGCATGGATCGCCAAGGGCTGGGCGTACGCCGCCGTCGCGACCCTGGTGGCGCTGGTACTGATCGCTCGGTACACCGAGTGGGGTCGCCAGTTCTGGCGGGTCACCCGGGGCTACTTCACCGGGCGCGACAGCGTGATCGTGTGGCTGTGGCTGGCGGGCATCCTGCTGCTGGTGATCGCGAGCGTCCGGTTGTCGGTGCTGTTCAGCTTCCAGGGCAACGACATGATGACCAGCTTCCAAGTCATCGCGGCAGGGGTCGGGGCCGGTGACGACACCGTTCGGGAATCGGGCCGGGACGGCTTCTGGCTGTCGATGACGGTCTTCGCCGTGCTGGCGGTGATCAACGTCGCCACGATCATGATCGACCTGTTGGCGACACAGCGGTTCATGCTGCGGTGGCGGGCTTGGCTCACCGACCAACTGACCGGGGACTGGCTCGACGGCAAGGCCTACTACCGCTCGCGGTTCATCGACGACACCATCGACAACCCCGACCAGCGCATCCAGATGGACATCGACATCTTCACCGCGGGTGTCGGCCCGCTGCCCAACCGGCCCAACAACACCTCGGGCACCACGCTGCTGTTCGGCGCCATTTCGTCGATCGCCGCGATGATCTCGTTCACCGCGATCCTGTGGAATCTGTCGGGCCCGGTGACCCTGCCGTTCGTCGGCGTGGAACTGCCGAAGGCGATGTTCTGGATCGGCCTCGCCTATATCTTGTTCGCCACGGTCGTCGCGTTCTGGATCGGTCGCCCGATCATCGGGCTGGCATTCCGGAACGAAAAGTTCAACGCCGCCTTCCGGTACGCCCTGGTGCGTCTGCGCGACGCTGCGGAGGCGGTGGCGTTCTACCGTGGCGAGATCGCCGAGCGCACCGGCCTGCGAAGGCTGTTCGCGCCGATCGTGGACAACTACAAGAGATACGTCAACCGGATGGCGGGCTTCCTCGGCTGGAACCTCTCGATCACCCAGGCGCAGGAACTGATTCCCTACATCGTGCAGTTCCCGAGGTTCTACAGCGGCGAGATCACCCTGGGCCAGCTCTCACAGACGGCGAGTGCTTTCCGTTCGATCCTGTCGGGCCTGTCGTTCTTCCGCAACGCGTACGACGACTTCGCCGGCTACCGCGCCGCGATCATCCGTCTGCACGGCCTGGTGATCGCCAACGAGGAAGGCCGGGCGCTGCCATCGCTGACCGCGGAGGACTCCGCCGGCGAAGGGGTGGAGCTCGACGACGTCGAGGTGCGAACCCCGGACGGACGCCGGCTGATCGACCCACTCGACCTGTCACTGCAACCCGGCGAGGCCCTGGTGATCACCGGTGCCTCCGGCACCGGAAAGACCACGCTGCTGCGCAGCCTGGGGCGGTTGTGGCCGTTCGCCTCAGGTTCGATCAGGTATCCGATCGAGGACAACGCGACAATGTTCCTGTCGCAGATGCCGTATGTGCCGCTGGGCGATCTGCGCGCAGTGGTGTCGTATCCGAACAAGATCGGTTCGATCACCGACGACGATCTGCGTGCGGTCCTGGAACGGGTGGCGTTGCCGCACCTGGCCGGTCGGCTCGACGAGGAGCAGGACTGGGCGAAGGTGCTCTCCCCCGGCGAGCAACAGCGCATCGCGTTCGCGCGCATCCTGCTGACCAAGCCGCAGGCGGTGTTCCTCGACGAATCGACGTCGGCACTCGACGAGGGTCTGGAGTTGATGCTCTACCGACTGGTGCGCAGCGAGCTCCCGGACACCATCGTGGTCAGCGTCAGCCATCGCAGCACGGTCGAACAGCATCACACCCGGCAGCTGCAACTGCTCGGCGAAGGCCGGTGGTACCTCGGGGATGTCGGTGAGGAGCCGACGCGCGTGTAGCGGCCTACGGCTGGGAACGCGCCGCGTGCTCTCCCGCCCGCCGCGCCGCGTGCTCTCCCGCCCGCCGCGCCCCGTGCTCTC
>NZ_CACSIP010000012.1 GCF_902705885.1 Mycolicibacterium austroafricanum
GCCCCGGTGGCCCCGCCCCCGGTGGTCGCACCCCCGGTGGTGGTACCGCCCCCGGTGATCGTGTTGCCGCAGCCGGAATGGCCGCGGTGGCAACCGCCGTGGGAGCGGGACGACGCCGGGGGCGACGCCGAGGACGACGCCGAGGACGACCCCGGGGACGACGCCGAGGCGCCGCAGACCACGCGACCCACCACGCCGCAACCCACGACGCCGCAACCCACGACGCCGCGGCCGACCACGGTGGTGCCGACGACGGTGGTGCCGACGACACCGCGCCCGACCGTGCCGCAGGTCCCGACAGTTCCGCAGGTCCCGCAACAGTCCCAGTGGCCGCTGCCCGGTAGCGGCTCCGGCTCCAGCGGGGGTTCCGGCTCGGGCGCCTCGGGCGGGAGCGGCAGTCGCGGGTCTGACGCCTCCAGCCGCGGATCCGGTAATTCCGGCTCCTCGCGTGGAAGCTCGGGTAGCGGGGTGCCCGGCGACCTCAACGGCGACGGCTGCTTCCTGGTGTTCTGCTCGTCCGACGGCGGCCGCGGCTAGCATTCACCTGCCGTTGGCCCGGCGCTCAGTGTCGCGTAGCGGCCAGCTCATCCCGGCTGCCTAGAGAGGCAGTATGCGATGCACCGTGTTCGGTACCGGATACCTCGGAGCGACCCACGCGGTGGGGATGGCCGAGCTGGGCCACGACGTGATCGGTGTCGACATCGACCCGGGCAAGGTCGCCAAGCTCTCCGGCGGTGACGTGCCGTTCTACGAGCCGGGCCTGCGAGAGATGCTGCAGCGCAACCTGCACGACGGCCGGCTGCGTTTCACCACGGACTACGCGGAGGCCGCGGAGTTCGCCGACGTGCACTTCCTCGGCGTGGGCACCCCGCAGAAGAAGGGCGAATACGGCGCCGACCTGCGCCATGTGTACGCGGTGATCGACACCCTCGTCCCGCTGCTGCGGCGTCCCGCGGTGATCGTGGGCAAGTCCACCGTGCCGGTGGGCACGGCCGCCGAGCTGTGTCAGCGTGCCCGCGGCCTCGCCGCCGACGGGGTCGGTGTCGAGGTGGCGTGGAACCCGGAGTTCCTGCGCGAGGGGTTCGCCATCCACGACACCCTGCATCCCGATCGCATCGTGCTTGGCGTGCAACGAGATTCGGTGTTCGCCGAAGACGCCATCCGTGCGCTGTATGCAACCCTCCTCGACGACGGGGTGCCGTTCCTGTTGACCGACCTGCAGACCGCCGAGCTGGTCAAAGTGTCGGCGAATGCCTTTCTGGCGACCAAGATCTCGTTCATCAACGCGATCTCCGAGGTGTGCGAAGCCGTCGACGCCGACGTCACCCTGCTGGCCGACGCACTCGGATACGACGCCCGCATCGGCAGGCGATTCCTCAACGCAGGACTGGGATTCGGCGGCGGCTGCCTGCCCAAGGACATCCGCGCGTTCATGGCCCGTGCCGGCGAGCTCGGCGCCAACCACGCGCTGACGTTCCTGCGCGAAGTGGACAGCATCAACATGCGTCGCCGGGTCAAGATGGTGGAGCTGGCCACCAGGGCGTGCGGCGGTTCGCTGCTGGGCGCGAACGTCGCGGTGCTCGGCGCGGCGTTCAAACCCGAATCCGACGACGTGCGTGACTCGCCCGCGCTGAACGTGGCCGGAATGCTGCAGCTCAACGGGGCCACCGTCAACGTCTACGACCCCAAGGCGATGGAGAACTCGCGGCGGGTGTTCCCCACCCTGAACTATTCGACGACGGCGGTGGAGGCCTGTGACCGGGCCGATGCGGTGCTGGTGCTGACCGAATGGAACGAGTTCGTGCAGCTGCAACCCGAGACGCTGGCGCAGATCGTGCGCGCCAAAGTTGTTGTCGACGGCCGCAATTGCCTCGACGCCGCGCTGTGGCGACAGGCGGGCTGGCGGGTTCACGCGTTGGGCCGGGCGGAGGGGGCGCCGACGGCGGCGTAGCCTCGCGGCCATGACCGTGTACGCGCTGAACCTGTTCGACATCGCCGACCGCGACGAGTACCTGGCCTATTCGAAGCGCTCACCGAAGGAGGTCGCCGACCACGGCGGCCGCGTCGTCGCGCTGGGGCAGTTCCGCGAATCCGTCACCGGCGACATCGAGCCGCGAACGGTGATGATCCTCGTCGAGTGGGATTCCAAGGAGGCCTTCGACAGCTACCGCAACGACCCCGACCTGGCCGAACTGCACGCTCATCGGGAGAACGGCTCGTCGTCCTACATCTGGCATCTCTTCGATTCCTTGGCCGATCTGCGACCCCTGCTTAAACTCGGGTGATGGCAGTCGAACTGCAGCAACGAATCCGGTGGCTGGCCCTGCACGGAGTGATCCGCGGACTGTCCAAGGTCGGCGCCCGCCGCAGCGGTGACCCGCAGGCCCGGCTGATCTCCGACCCGGACGTCCGCGCCGACCCCGCAGCGTTCGCCGACGAACTGCGCGAGCGCGGCCCGATCATCCGGTGCCGGGCGGTGCTGCTGACCTTTGACCATCAGGTGGCCCACGAGCTGCTGCGTTCCGACGATTTCCGGGTGTCGTCGCTGGGCGCCGGGCTGCCTAAGCCGCTGCGGTGGATCAACGACAAGACCCATCCCGGGCTGCTGCACCCGATCGAGCCGCCCTCGCTGCTGTCGATCGAGCCGCCGGACCACACCCGCTGCCGCAAGCTGGTGTCCTCGGTGTTCACCCCGCGGGCCGTCGCCGCGCTGCGCGACCGGGTCCAGCAGACCGCCGACCAGCTGCTCGACGACCTCGAGGCCGAATACCGGGGCGACGGCAGCGCCGTCGTCGACATCGTCGAGCGGTACTGCTCGCAGCTGCCGGTAGCGGTGATCAGCGACATCCTCGGCGTGCCCGAGCGCGACCGCCAGCACATCCTGCACTTCGGGGAGCTCGGGGCGCCCGGCCTCGACATCGGGCTGTCCTGGCGGCAGTACATGCAGGTGCACGAAGGTCTGGTCGGGTTCAACGACTGGCTCGGTGGGCACCTGCAGCGGCTGCGCCGCAACCCCGGCGACGACCTGATGAGCCAGCTCATCCAGGCCAGCGAGGACTCCGCCGAGGGGGCCCGGCTCTCCGAACGCGAACTGCAGGCCACCGCCGGCCTGGTGCTGGCAGCGGGCTTCGAGACCACGGTGAACCTGCTCGGCAACGGCATCCGGATGCTGCTGGACACCCCCGGACACCTCGAGGCCCTGTCGGCCCGCCCAGAGCTGTGGCCCACCGCGGTCGAGGAGATCCTGCGGCTGGATTCGCCGGTACAGATGAGCGCGCGCTTCGCCCGCCGGGACGTCGAGGTCGCCGGCACCGCGATCAAGCGCGGTGAGCTGGTGATCATCCACCTGGCCGGCGCCAACCGCGACCCCAAGGTGTTCGACGACCCGCACCGCTTCGACATCGAGCGCGACAATGCCGGAAAACACCTGTCGTTCTCCGGCGGACGGCACTTCTGCCTGGGGGCCGCGCTGGCGCGCGCCGAGGGCGAGGTGGGGCTGCGGACGTTCTTCGAGCGGTACCCCGACGCGCGGTTGGCAGGGGCCGGCAGCCGGCGTGACACCCGGGTGCTGCGGGGATGGTCAACCTTGCCGATCACCCTTGGCACGGCGCGCGCCGCGTTAGGTTCATGAGGTGGACTTCCGAGCAGCCTTGCTCGAGCAGACTCGAGCCTTCGGTGACCTGATCAAGTCGGCGGATCCTGCGACACCGGTGCCCACCTGCGGGGACTGGACACTGCGGGAGTTGTTCCGGCACGTCGGCCGCGGGAATCGTTGGGCCGCACAGATCATCAGCGACCGGCGCAGCCAGCCGCTGGATCCGCGCGACGTGCGCGACGGCAAGCCGCCCGAGGACGCCGACGCCGCGATCGACTGGCTCAACGACGGCGCGCAGCTGGTGATCGACGCGGTCGACCGGGTCGGTTCCGACGCCCGGGTATGGACGTTCATCGGCCCCCGGCCGGCGGGATGGTGGATACGCCGGCGGCTGCACGAGGCGACCGTGCACCGCGCCGACGCGGCGCTGGCCGTGGGCGCCGAGTTCGAGCTGCCGCCCGAATTGGCCGGTGACGCGCTCAGTGAATGGCTCGAGCGGGCCTGCGTCGACCGGCGGAACTCCGTGGTGCTGGACCGCGGGCAGTCGATCCACCTGCACGCCACCGAGGAGAAGTTGGGGCCGACGGGGGAATGGACCATCGTCCACGACGAGGACGGCGTGTGGTGGTCGCACAGCCACAGCAAGGGCAGCGTCGCGCTGCGCGGACCCGTCACCGAACTGCTGCTGGCCACCGTGCGGCGCAAGACCGCGGCCGAGGCCGGGCTCGAGGTGTTCGGTGACACCGCCGTCTGGCAGGCCTGGCTGGACAGCACGCCGTACTGATGGCGCACTTCGTCGGAGACGAACATTTGCAGTAGTTTCGCGGACATGACCACTTCGGAGATGGCCACTGTTCTTGCCTGGCACGACGCACTCAACGCCGGGGACCTCGACACGCTGCTGTCGCTGTCCAGCGACGACATCGAGATCGGTGACGCCCACGGCGCCGGCCAGGGGCACGCCGCCCTGACCGAATGGGCGCGCGATCTCGACGGTAAGGCCGAGCCCGGACGGATCTACGTCCACGACGGCGTGGTCGTCGTCGAACAGCGCATCACGTCGGTGACCGGTGAGACCGGCTCGGCCGCCACCGCGTTCCGGGTGGTCCACGACAAGGTGACGTCGGTGTTCCGGCACGATGACCTGGCCGCCGCACTGGCCGCGACCGAGCTGACCGAAGCCGATCTGACCGGCTGATGCGCGGGATCATCCTGGCCGGGGGATCGGGCACCCGGCTGTATCCCATCACGATGGGCGTCAGCAAGCAGCTGGTGCCCGTCTACGACAAACCGCTGATCTACTACCCGCTGTCCACGCTGATGATGGCGGGCATCCGCGACATCCTGGTGATCACGACGGCTCAGGACGCCCCGGGATTTCACCGGTTGCTCGGTGACGGTGCCGATCTCGGCATCAATCTGCGCTACGCCGTCCAGGATCAGCCGGACGGCCTCGCTCAGGCATTCGTGATCGGCGCCGACCACATCGGAGACGACTCCGTGGCACTGGTGTTGGGCGACAACATCTTCTACGGACCCGGGCTGGGAACGAGTTTGAGCCGGTTCCAGAACGTCAGCGGCGCAGCGATCTTCGCGTACTGGGTGGCGAACCCGTCGGCCTACGGGGTGATCGAGTTCGGCGCCGACGGCACGGCGACGTCACTGCAGGAGAAGCCGGCCGCACCCAAGTCACACTACGCGGTGCCCGGTTTGTACTTCTACGACAACGACGTCGTGGACATCGCACGGTCACTGCGCCGGTCCGCGCGTGGCGAGTACGAGATCACCGAGATCAACCAGACCTATCTCGACGCGGGTCGGCTGTCGGTCGAGGTGCTGGCGCGCGGCACCGCCTGGCTGGACACCGGAACATTCGACTCACTGCTCGACGCCAGCGACTACGTGCGCACCATCGAACGCAGGCAGGGCTTGAAGATCAGCGTGCCCGAGGAGGTCGCGTGGCGGGTCGGTTTCATCGACGACGACGCGCTCGCCGCGCGGGCGCAGGCGCTGCTCAAGTCGGGGTACGGCGCCTATCTGCTGGAGCTTCTGGAGCGCTAGACGGCGTCGCCAGCAGTGCGGCGATACCGGTGGTCAGCGGCACCGACAGCGCCAGCGCGATCCCGCCCACCGCGGAACGGGCGATCTCGATCGCCACGCTCTCGCTGGTCAGCACGTCACCCAGCGACCGGTTCGCGACGCTGAACAGCAACAGCAGGGGCAGCGCGCTACCCGCATACGCCAGCACCAGCGTGTAGACAGTGCTGGCGATGTGGTCACGCCCCACCCGCATCGCCCCGACGAACACTTCCCGCCGGGACGCGCCGTCGCCGACCGCGGCCAGCTCGAACGCGGTCGACGCCTGGGTGACGGTGACGTCGTTGAGCACACCGAGGGAGCCGATGATGAATCCGGCCAGCAGCAGCCCGGTGATCGACACGTTGCCCAGGTAGGCGGCCACCTCGTTGTTCTGGTCTTCGGACAGCCCGGTGAGATGGGCGAACTCTATTGCGCCCCAGGACAGGAAGGCCGCCAGGAACAGCGAGGCCAGCGTCCCCAGCAGGGCGGCACTGGTCCGTAGGCTCACCCCGTGGGCGAGGTAGATGACCGCATAGAGGATCGCGGAGGAGGCCACCACTGCTACCGGCACGGCGGGTGCGCCGTCGCGAAGCGCCGGGAGCAGGAACAGCACCAGCACCCCGAACGCGATGACGATGCCGACCAGGGCGCGCAGCCCGCGCCAGCGTGCTACCGCGACGATCACCACCGCGAACACCGCTGCCAGCGCCGCCAGCGGCCACGACCGCGCGAAGTCGTAGAACGCGTAGGTGGTGGCGCCGCCCTCGTCGACCGTTCGGCTCAGGCGGACCTCGTCGCCGACGGCGAGACTCGGTTGGCCGGGGCCGCCGCTGAACTCCAGCAGCGTGTTCGCGCCCTGGTTGGGACCGGAGTCGATGGCCACCAGGTTCTGCACGCACGGCGCGCCTTCCTGCTGGGCGGGGATGGGGTCGGCGGTGAGCACCGCCCCCGCCGAGGGACTCCCGCAGGGCGCGGACCTGCTGGAGAGGACGTGGCCGGCCTCGGTGGTCACCGCGCCACCGGCGGCGTTCTGAAACGGCAACGGGATGTCGGCCTTCTGCCCGCTGGGCCACAGCAGCGCCGCCCCGATCAGTGTCGCGACGCCGCAGGCGATCAGAAGCCCGACGACGATCTTGGCCGCCAGTGGCCCGAACGGGGACGGACCGCTCAGCGAATGCGAGTGTGAATGTGAGTGGGCCACCCGGACAGGGTATGGGTACCGCCGGTCAGGCCGTCACTGCCGGTAGCTGACCAGGAAGTTGCCCAGCCGTTCGATCGCGTTGGCCAGGTCACGCGCCCACGGCAGCGTGACGATCCGTAGGTGATCCGGTGTCGGCCAATTGAAACCGGTGCCCTGGGCCACCAGGATCTTCTCCTGCAGCAGCAGGTCCAGCACCAGTTGCTCGTCGTCGGCGATGTCATAGACCTCGGGGTCCAGGCGCGGGAACGCGTACAGCGCGCCTTCGGGTTTCACGCACGACACCCCGGGGATCTCGTTGAGCTGGGTCCACGCCACGTCGCGTTGCTCCAGCAGTCGGCCGCCGGGCAGCACCAGGTCGTCGATGCTCTGGTGGCCGCCGAGGGCTACCTGAATCGCGTGCTGTGCAGGCACGTTCGGGCACAGCCGCATGTTGGCCAGCAGGCTGATGCCCTCGATGAAGCTGCTGGCGTGTTCCTTCGGACCGGTGATGACCAGCCAGCCGGACCGGTAGCCCGCCACCCGGTAGGCCTTGGACAGCCCGTTGAAGGTCAGCGTCAGGACGTCGGGCGCCACCGTGGCCAGCGCGATGTGCTCGGCGTCGTCGTAGAGGATCTTGTCGTAGATCTCGTCGGCGAGCAGCATCAGCTCGTGCTTGCGGGCCAGTTCGGCGATCTGGTTGAGGACTTCGCGGGTGTACACGGCGCCGGTGGGGTTGTTCGGGTTGATCACCACGATCGCCTTGGTGCGTTCGGTGATCTTGGACTCCAGGTCCGCGATGTCGGGCTGCCAGCCCTGCGTCTCGTCACACAGGTAGTGCACCGGGGTGCCGCCGGCCAGTGACGTCGATGCGGTCCACAGCGGGTAGTCCGGCGCCGGGATGAGCACCTGGTCGCCGTTGTCGAGCAGTGCCTGCAGCGTCATCGTGATCAGCTCGGAGACGCCGTTGCCCAGATACACGTCTTCGATGTCGAAACGCGGGAACCCCTCGACGAGTTCGTAGCGGGTGAACACCGCCCGGCGTGCGCTGACGATGCCCTTGGAGTCCGAGTAGCCCTGCGCATTCGGCAGCGCCGCGATGATGTCGCGCATGATCACGTCGGGCGCTTCGAAACCGAACGGCGCCGGGTTGCCGATGTTGAGCTTCAGGATCCGGTGGCCCTCGGCCTCCAGGCGCGACGCATGCTCGTGGACGGGTCCGCGGATCTCGTACAGGACGTCCTGCAGCTTGCTCGACTGCGTGAACGTGCGTGTTCGGCCGTGCTGGCCGGTTGCCTGCCACGGCAACTGATGGGTGCTCACGCAGATCAGTGTCCCACCGGCGTCCAGCGATTATCGAATCTGCGCCGACCGTGGGCGTTGGGTACGCAGAATGGCGGTGCTGCGTACCCAGGGCCCACGGTCGAGCGCCGATCCAGTTATCTCTTGCCGGGGCGGCGGGCGCCCTTGGCGATGCCCAACCCCTTCACCGGCGGCTCGTCGCCCACGACCCCGGCCTCGCCGTTGCCGGTCGCCGGCGGCGTCGGCTCGGTCTTCGACTCCGGTTCAGCCGCCTCGGGGGCGGGCTCGGCGGCAGGCTCCGGCGCCGGCGGGGGAGCAGCGGCCGGCGCCTTCTTGGCTCCCGGCCTACGGGCGCCAGGGGCGATGCCCAGGCCCTTGACCTCGGGCTCGGGTTTGCTCTCCAGACCACGATCGGAGTCCGCGGTGTCCGCCGATTCGGTGCCGGCTTCGGCCTTGTCCGGATCGACGTTCGGCGGCTGGACGACCGTCGGCTCACCCTCGTTGGGTGCCACCTTCTTCGCCGCAGTCTTCTTCGCGCCTGGACGCTTGGCGCCCCCGGCGATACCGAGGCCCTTGACCTCTGGCTCCGCCTTGGCCGGAGCATCGGCCGGAGCGTCGGCGGCCGCTGGAGCGCTGTCGGCGGCCGGCGCGGCCGCGGTCTTCTTCGCGCCGGGTCGCTTGGCGCCCCCGGCGATGCCGAGGCCCTTCGGCGCGGTGGCGGGTGCGGAGGCGGCGGGTTCGGCGGACTTCTTGGCGCCGGGGCGCTTGGCTGGGCCCGCGATGCCGAGGCCGGTGACCGGCTTGGTTTCCGTCGGCGGAGCCGACGATTCGGCTGCCGTCGGCGGAGCCGACGATTTGGTTTCCGTGGCCGTGCTTGCCTTGGCTTCCGCAGCTGCAGCCTCTTCTGCGGCGGCAGGGGCCTTGGCCGGTGCCTGCGCCGCCACTCGTGCCGCGCGTTCCTCGGCTTCCTTTGCCGCCGTGCCCTTTTCGGGCAGCGTGACGGCGCTCTTGTCGAGCGAACCCAGCAGCAGCTGGGCCACGTCGAGCACCTCGGCCTTCTCCACGTCCCGGCTCGCCGCGACATCGTCGACGCCGTCGGTGATCATCACCCGGCAGAACGGGCAGCCGGTCGCGATCGTGGAGGCGCCGGTGTCCATGGCCTCTTCCACACGTTCCTGGTTGACGCGCTTGCCGATGTGTTCTTCCATCCACATCCGGGCGCCACCGGCACCGCAGCACAGCCCGCGGTCGGCGTGCCGCGGCATCTCGGTCAGCTTCGCGCCCGAGGCGCCGATCAGCTCACGCGGCGCGGAGTACTCCTTGTTGTGCCGGCCCAGGTAGCACGGGTCGTGATAGGTGATGTCGGCTCCGCCGCCGTCGCCGTCCACCGACTTGACCGGGACCAGCTTCTTGTCGCGGACCAGCCGGTTGAGCAGCTGGGTGTGGTGCAGCACCGTGTAGTTGCCGCCGACCTGCGGGTACTCCCGGCCGAGGGTGTTGAAGCAGTGCGGGCAGGTGACGACGACCTTGCGGTCCACCCGCTCGACGCCCTCGAACAGTCCGTTGAGCGTCTCCACGTTCTGCGCGGCGAGCTGCTGGAACAGGAACTCGTTGCCGGAGCGGCGGGCGGAGTCGCCGTTGCAGGTCTCGCCTTCGCCGAGCACCAGATACTTCACGCCTGCGGTCGCGAGCAGCTCGGCGACCGCCTTGGTGGTCTTCTTGGCCCGGTCCTCGAATGAGCCGGCACAACCCACCCAGAACAGGTACTCGTAGCCCTCGAACGATTCGACGTCCTTGCCGAAGACCGGCACGTCGAAGTCGACCTCGTCGATCCAGTTGGTGCGGTCCTTGGCGTTCTGACCCCACGGATTGCCCTTGGTCTCCAGGTTCTTGAACAGCACGCCGAGTTCGCCGGGGAACTCAGACTCCATCATCACCTGATAGCGGCGCATGTCGACGATGTGGTCGATGTGCTCGATGTCCACCGGGCACTGCTCCACGCAGGCACCGCAGGTGGTGCACGACCACAGCACGTCGGGGTCGATGACGCCGCCCTCTTCGAGGGTCCCGACCAGCGGGCGGGTTGCCTGCAGCGGGGAATCGGCGGGAATGCGCTCGAAGCCGGATTCCGGAACATGGTCGTGCGAGTGCTTCTCATCGTGCTTCTCGCCGCGGATCTCCTCGCCGAGACCACCCTCGGGGGTGTTCTCCAGCGGGCTTTCCTTGCCGTCGAGGAAGTACGGCGCCTTGGCGAACATGTGATCGCGCAGGTTCATGATCACGAGCTTCGGGGACAGCGGCTTGCCGGTGTTCCACGCCGGGCACTGCGACTGACAACGCCCGCACTCGGTGCAGGTGGTCATGTCGAGGAAGCCCTTCCAGGTGAAGTCCTCGATCTTGCCGCGGCCCAGCACCGCGTCCTCGGCGGGATCCTCGAAGTCGACGATCTCGCCGTTGGACTCCACCGGCAGCAGCGGGCCCATGCCGTTCGGCAGCCGCTTGAAGGTCACGTTGATCGGGGCCAGGCCGATGTGCAGGTGCTTGGAGTGCAGCACGATCAAGGCGAAGCCCAAGGCCACCCCGATGTGGGCCAGCAGCGCCAGTGTCTCGATCCAGGAGTTGGCGGTGTAGCCGAGGGGCGCCATCAACCAGCCCATCAGCTGCGAGAAGAATGCACCGTTGCCGTACGGCAGCACATCGGTGTTGACGGCGGCGCCGCGGACCAGGGCATAGGTCCAGATGACATTGAAGATCATGAACAGGATCAGCCAGGCGCCGCCGGTGTGGGAGCCGTAGAACCGGGAGTCACGGCCGTGCT
The DNA here is from genome assembly GCF_902705885.1 of Mycolicibacterium austroafricanum. GTDB lineage: Bacteria > Actinomycetota > Actinomycetes > Mycobacteriales > Mycobacteriaceae > Mycobacterium > Mycobacterium vanbaalenii_A. The sequence goes on from NZ_CACSIP010000012.1 coordinate 10,972, forward strand.
TCTTGGGCTCGCGGACGATGCGGATGATCGCGAACGTGATGATGCCGAGCAGCACCGCGACGGCGAAGAAGTCCTGTAGGAAGCCGAGTGCGTCCCAGCGGCCGATCAGCGGGATGTGGAAGTCGTGGTCGACGAGCAGGCCGAAGGCTTCGATGTACACGGTCAGCAGGATGAAGAAGCCCCACATCGTGAAGAAGTGCGCGATACCGGCGGTGTTCCACTTCAGCAGCCGGGTCTGCCCGAACACTTCCTCGATCTGGGTGGTGATGCGCTTTTGCAGGTGATCTTTGCGGTTGTTGGACTCGCTCATCGGCTGGCCGGACCGGATCAGCTTCGTCAGCCACAGCACCCGCTTGACAGCGAACACGCCGATGACGGCGATCATCAGGACCCCGGCCACGATCCGTATCAGCATCTGCGTATCCACGCGTGTCCTCCGGTGATGAGGTTACCAGCAGGTAACTTAGTCCAGGTTACCGACGAGTAACTTTTGCTCGGTGCCTGCTCATAGTTACATCCTGCTGGGAAAGGGCGCTACGAAGGCTGTCCTAAGTCACTCCGGCGCGGGAGGGTCCGACAAGGCCCGCAGCATCGACAGCATTTCCGAGCGGGACTCCGCACCGAGCCGCCGGCGGATGCGGGCGACGTGGTGTTCGACCGTCTTCGCTGAGATGAACAGCTGTGCGCCGATGTCGCGGTAGGGCATGCCGTTGAGCAACAGCTCGGCGACCTCGCGTTCCCGATCGGACAGCTGTGCGGCGGCCCGGGCCGGGCCGCCGGACAGGGCGGCGGCGCGGTCGTCCGGCGCGTCGGTGTCGGGCAGCTCCGGGCTCACGACGGTCTGCTTGAGGTCGCGGGCCAGCTGCAGCATCGCCTGCGACACCCGTGGGTCGGTGGTCTGCAGGGCGGCCTGGCTCGCCAGCCGGGTGGCGTCCCAGGTGTGACCGAACTGCGCCAGCGCCCGCGCCGCGGCGGCCACCTCGTCCGTCTCGACAGAATTGGCGAGCACACGAAGCCAGGTCCGACCCGCTGTGGCCAGCGCCTTGGCGAAAGGGGTGTGTGGCGCGGCCGCCGTCAACGCCTGACCGTGCGGGGCGACGGCGTCCGGGGAGTTGGCGAGGATGCCGGCGTGCACTCCCGCCCAATGCAGCGGCACCGACCACAGCACCGGCTCGCCCAATCCGGCGAGCAGGGCGAAGGCCTCGTCCAGGGCGTGTTGCAGCTGATCGATCTGCCGCATCCGGGCTGCGGCTACCCACAGTTCGCCCAGCGGCAGCAGCCCGAACAGATCCGCCGAGCACTCGGCCAGCACCTCCATCGCCGAATACCAGTGCTTCTGCATGGCGCCGCTGTCACCACTGCGCCGTGCGATGGCGGTCTGCAGCGCGCTCGCCCACAGGGCGTCGCGACGGTGCAGCGGCTGGGTGGCCGCAACGGCGGCACCGGCAGCCTGGAGTTGCCCGTCCTGCATGTGCGCCCAGCCCAACAACAGCCGGTGTCGGTGAGTGACAAAAATCGCATCGGCGCGCTCGGTCTGATCGCCGGGGCGGGAGTTGCGCACCGCGCGGGCGATCACGCTGCGGGCGCGCACCGGATCGCCGCCGTGCAGTGCAGCCAGCGTCACGAGCGCGGCGGGGGTGTCGGGGACGACGTGGGCCTGGCCACCGGAGGCGCCGTAGTCGGCGTCGATGGACTGGCTCAACCGCGCCACCGCGACGGGGTACGGCCGGTCCAGTGTCATCACCAGTCCCTCGGTGATGCTGCGTGCCGCCCTGGCCGTGGACGTCGGGGGACCGGAGATCGGCGCTTCCGCGGTCTGTCTGGCCGCGGAAGCGTCCCCGGCGGCCAACGCCGCGACGGTGGCCGCGGCGCCGACGACGGCGTCCGGTGCCGGGCCGAGCCAGCGGAACAGATCGTTGGCCTGCGCGGCGCTGCCGTCGTGCAGCGCGATGCTCGCCGCGATCCGCACCGCGGCGGCCCGCTCATCGCTGTCCGGGGAGGTGAACAGCTCGTCGGCCAGCCGCCCCGCGGTCACGCAGTCCCCGGTGAGGGCGAGGGCGTCGGCGAGTCGGGCGCTCAGCGCAGTGGCCCCGGCGTCGGAGGCTGCCCGGTAGAGCTGTGCGGCCCGTGCCGGGTGTCCGGCGGTCCGGGCGGCGAGGTCGGTGAGTGCGGTGGCCAGCCGGTCGTCGCGCACACCGTGCTCGGCGATCCGCAACGCCAGCTCCGCGGTCAGCGTCGACAGGTCGAGCTGCGAGCACAGCACCGATACCTCGATGTCGTGATGCCTTGCCGCACCGACGATCTGGGCGATGCCGTCGTGCACCGTCCGTACGAAGCCCGGCGGGTGTGACGGTTCGATCAACCCGGTGGCGCGGGCCCGGTCCACGGCCGTGAGCGCCGCGTCCGAGGGCATCCGTAGCGCGGCGGCGACGTCGTCGGGTCCGAGGTCACCGCTGAGGGAGGAGACGAGCAGCGTGTCGAGTAGCCGCCCGTCGAGGCGGCGAAGCCGTTCGATCAGCGCGAAGCGGGCTGCCTGCCGCACCGCGGCGGCGCCGTCGGCGGCCGCGGTGAGCGCGGGACCGAGCAGAAAGGGCAGCCCGGCCGTCGCCGACATGACCACTCGGACCAGTTCCACCGCAGGCGGGGTGCCGAGCAGTACCGCGGCGCTGCGGCCCACCTCGGCCGGTGACAGCGGTCCCAGCGCGACGGCAGGGTTCTCGCGTTCGAGCGCGGTCGCGAGGCCTCGCAGCGACGGGTGGTGAGCGAGCGGTTCGGCAGCCACCACCACCGTCGTGGCAGGATCGGCGACCAGCTCGGTGAGGCGGTCGAGGTCGTCGGCGCCGAGCAGGTGTGCGTCGTCCACGACGACTGCGGAGTCCACCGCATCGCCGCTCCGCAGTGGCCGCGACACCACGGGGCGGCCGGACGCCCGCAACGACCCGCGCACCGCCGCCATCACCGTCGATTTCCCGGTGCCGACACCACCGGTCACCAGCAGCTTGGTGGGGGATCGCGGATCGGCGTCCACGGTCGCGACGGCCTCCCGGGAGGCCGGGGGGAGATCAGTCGGCCGACGCGGCGCCGGACTCGTCATCGGCGCAGATCACGCACCGTCGTCGGGAGCGATGACCGTCGTCGTGATCGGATCCGGCGGGTCCGGCGGGTCCTGCGTGGTCGGCGGGGGCGCGGTGGTGGTCGGCGGCGGTGTCGTGGTGGTCGGCTGGGTCGTCGTCGGCCGGGTCGTCGTGGTCCGCGTCGTCGTCGTGGTGGTGGCCGTCGTGGTAGTCGTCGTGGTCGTCGTCGGCTCCGTCGTGGTGGTGGTGGCCGCGGTGGTTGTCGTGGGCGACGGCGTCACCGGCGGCGGTTGGCTGACCGTCGTGGTCGCCTGACCATCAGGTCCGACCGTCACCGTGGTGACCGGGTCCGGCAGCACCGGTGCGGCGGGTTCTCCCGGATCCGGCGTGGCGGTCTCGGTGACCGGGGCGGGTTCCCCGGTGGAGTTCGTCAACGTCACGGCGAGGCCGCCCATCGCGAGCAGCGCCGCCGCGGCGGCCGCCCCGAACAGCACCGGCGGACGCTTGTACCAGGGCAACGGTGGCGGCTCGTCCTGATCGCCGCCGTATGCGTCGTATCCGTCGTCGCCGGGGCCGAACGCCACCGGCGGCCGTGCGCCGGTCGCACCCGGGTCGCCGTAGGCGGCCGCCGTGGCGTAGTCGTCGCCGGTGTAGGGCAGCGGATCCCCGGCCGATTCGTCGTCCTGCGACCAGGCCAGGGCACGGAAGGTCGCCGACGCGGCACCGTCCTGGGCCGATTCGCCGGCGGCAAGGCCTGCTGCGCCCGCAGCCCATGCCGCCGGTCCCATCGCCGTCGGGATGTCGGCGGCCGCAGCCAGGCCGGTGGGTGCGTCGGCCTCCAGGCTCCGGTTGGCGACCAGAGCCGCACCGGCGGCCACGTTCAGCTGTGACTCCGGGGTGGTGACGACCGGCGCGCGCAGGTGTTCGGACAGCCGCTGGGTCACCAGCGGGATGGCAGCCCCGCCACCCACGGTGGCGACAGCCGTCACGTCGGCGATCTGAATCTGGTTGCGCTGCAATGTGTCGTCGATCGCGTTCAGCAGTCCGCCCAGGGGTTCGGCGATCACCTGCTCGAACTCGGGGCGGGTCACCCGCAGGTCGGAGCGGAATCCGGGGAGATCGGCCTGCACCACGGTGGCGGTCTCCGCGGAGAGGCGTTCCTTGGCCTTGCGGCACTCGTCGCGCAGCCGGGACAGCGCCCCGACGGCCTCGGTGCCCGCGGGATCGGCCTTGTTCGCGTCGGCGATCCCCGCCAGCACATGGTTGAGCAGCGCCTGGTCCATCCCGTCGCCCGAGAGCTCCGGGTAGCGGACGGTCTGGCCGATGGCGTCGAGGTTCGCCGCGGCGTCGGCCAAGGTGATGCTGGATCCGCTTCCGCCGAGGTCGACCAGCAGGACGACACCCCGGTCGGGCAGCCCCGGGGCGGCCTGTAGGGCGGCCAGCGCGGCTGTCGAATCGGGGATCAGCGCGGCAGGCACCCCGTCGGGTGCCAGGCTCGGCTTGTTGCGCAGCGCCCCGCGCAGCGCCCCCACGGTTCCCGGCCCCCAGTGGGCGGGCACCGCGATGGCGACCGGTGAACCCCCGTCGACGGTGCGCGCCATCGCCTCGAGCGCCTCAGCCAGTACGGTCTCGCCGCGGTGCGCCGATCCATCCGCGGCGACCAGCGGGACAGGGTCGCCGACGCGGTCGACGAAGCCGCTGAGGACAAGGCCCGACCCGGTGGGCACCCCGACCTCGGGCGCACGGTCGTCGAAGAGCGTCAGGATCGATCGCCGCATCACCGGTGCGCGGCCGACGCGGGCCGCGACCAGATGGGTCATCCCGATCGACAACCCCAGTGGTTCAGTCATGGTGGCGTCTCTCCTGTCTGGGCCGGTCACCACCTTAACGGCTGGCTCACCCGGGTCGGCGGATTTCCCCTAGTGGCGCGATTCCCCTAATGGCCGATCCCCTAATGGGCTCAACCCACGGCTGGGTTCCGCACCGATCCGAGGAGCGACCGACGTGGCTAGCATCGTGTCAGGCAGCGTGTAACACAGGAATCGAACAGAGAGGTGTGGTCGTGGCGAACTCGCTACTCGACTTCGTGATGTCGTTGGTGCGCGATCCCGACGCCGCGGCACGCTACGCCGCCGATCCCGAGCAAGCCATTGCAGACGCCCACCTCACCGACGTGACCAGTGCTGACGTCGGCAACTTGATCCCGGTGGTCGCGGAATCGCTGTCGATGACCGCTCCGTCGGCCGGACTGGATGCCTTGGGTGTGGAGCAGGCGGGCAACGTGTGGGCCAGCGGCGCGGCCACCGCCGCCTTCGATGCGTTCGCCGATCCGGCACCGGGGCCGGGAGTGATAGACGCCCCAGTCGTGGTGACCGACACCGTCGAGGACGTCGGCGCGGCCCTGGATGCGCCGTCCGACGTCGACGTGGCCGACGACGCCGCATCGCTGCAGCTCGACGACCCTGCGCTGGAGGCGGCCGGGGTCGGCGACCCGGGTCTCGCCGACGAGTGGGGCCAGCCGGTCGTCGACATCCAGCCCGGTGACGACCCGGGTCCGGGATTCGACATCTTCAGCTGATCGAGCCCTCTCCGATCACACCGCGCGGCCCTTCCAGGCCGCGCGGTTTTGTCGTATGAGGTGGGGAAATGACCGGACCCCGGCAGATCACCTCATGCCCCCGCCGCACCCCCTAATCCCCTAATGGGGGTAGCCCGGCATCCCTAGGTCGGTCGGATCAGGGAGGGGTCTCGACCCCGTTTGCCGCGGGTTCTCAAGTCCATAACGTGGTGTCCAGATCGCCGGGAGGCCCGGCGAGCAAACCTCCCCGAGGAACACGGTAGGACCCGGGAAGAACAGAAAGGCAGTTCAATGACAACCCTCATCGACTTCATCCTCGACCTGTTCCGCAGCCCCGCCGCAGCGACGTCTTTTGTCATCGACCCCGACGGCGCATTGCGTGACGCCGGCCTGCCCAACGTGACCGCAGCCCAGCTGGCGTCGGTCGCCGCGACTGCGGCGCCGGCCGGTTACATGTTCGGTAGCGGCGACCCGGTGCTGGGCTTGCAGCGCGCGGTGAGCGACCATCACAACCTCAACACCAGCTTCGCCTCGCCGTTCTCGCCGCAGACCACTTTCGCGCCGGACACCAACACCGAGTTGGGCAGCCGCAACAACACCGATCTGCTGAGCGGCAACAACGTTCCCGTCGCCAGCCCGGACCAGGCCGCGGGCGCCAACGCCCAGAACGGCGCGTTCAACCTCGGCTTCGGCGACATCACCCTCGGCGACAAGACCAGCAACACCGCCACCGACGGTGGTGTGGTGGTCGGCGGCGACAACGACGGTGACATCGTCAGCGGAGACGGCGCCGCGCTCGGCGACGGCAACACCATGAACAACGGTGACATCCTGGCCGGCTCCGGCTCCAACGTCGTGGTCGGCAAGGACAACGAGGTCGAGGACAATTCGCAGACCGCGGGTGGTGACCTCATCGCCGACAACGACGCCCCGGTGCTCAACGACGTCGACACCAGCGGCGGCAACGGCGGCGGCGCAGCCGGCGGCGACAGCCTGATCGGCATCGGCAGTGGCAACGCGGCCGGTGGCGACGGCGGCAGCGGTGGCGGCATCATCATCACCGACAACGACGTCAACACCGGCACCCAGATCGACGGGAACTACGGCAGCGACAACACCGAGGACAACTCGGTCAACACGTCGGTGCAGACGGAGACCACGTCGTCGACGGAGAGCTCGATCGAGGACAACTCCTCGAACTTCGAGTCCAACATCGGGTCGGGCAACGAGACCAACACCGATCTGTTCTCGGGCAACAGCACCGAGACCGAGCTGTTCTCGGGCAACGACACCGGTTTCGAGACCAACACCGGGATCGACACCGACGTCGCGTCGAACAACAGCACCGACACGTCACTGGACGCGTTCTGAAACACCGCGACCGCGTAGCGCAGCTGGCGGGGACCGTGATGGTCCCCGCCAGTTTCGCGCGCCTACCTTTGAATCACTGAACAGGACAAAGGGGCACCAATGACGCAACCCACCAAGGTGATCGTCGAGCTCATCGACCACACCAGCACGATCGCCGACACCAACGAGCGCGGCGATCTGGTGTCCCGGCTGGCGTGGGCGAAGCGGCGGATCAGCGATCCGCAGGTCCGGGTGGTGATCGCCGGTCAGCTCAAACAGGGCAAGAGTCAGCTGCTCAACTCACTGCTGAACATGCCGGTCGCCCGTGTGGGAGACGACGAGTCCACGGTGCTGGCCACCGTGGTGTCCTACGGCGAGCAGGCTTCGGCGCGGTTGGTGGTGGCGCGGCCCGACGGGGAGGAGCCCGAACTCGTCGAGATCCCCACCAGCGACCTCGGCAACGATCTGCGCCGCGCCCCGCAGGCCGGTGGCCGTGAGGTGCTGCGGGTCGAGGTGACCGCGCCCAGCCCGCTGCTCAAGGGCGGTCTGGCGTTCATCGACACCCCGGGGGTCGGCGGCCACGGTCAGCCGCACCTGTCGTCGACGCTGGGCCTGCTTCCCGATGCCGACGCGATGCTGATGCTCAGCGACACCAGCGGTGAGTTCACCGAACCCGAGATGACGTTCATCCGGCAGGCACTCGAGATCTGCCCGGTCGCCGCGATCGTCGCGAGTAAGACCGACCTGTACCCACACTGGCGGCAGGTGGTCGACGCCAACACCGGCCACCTGCGTCGTGCCGGCGTCACCGCGCCGATGATCCCGGCGTCGTCGACGCTGCGCAGCCATGCCGTGAAGCTCAACGACAAGGAACTCAACGAGGAATCGAACTTCCCGGCGATCGTGAAGTTCCTGTCCGAGGACGTGCTCGCCCGCCACCACGACCGGTTGCGCGGACAGGTGACGGCGGAGGTCCGGGCAGCTGCCGAGCATCTGAAACTGGCTCTGGAGGCCGAACTCTCGGCGCTGGCCGATCCGCAGGCCCGCGACGGTCTGACCGCCGACCTCGAGCGTCGCAAGCAGGAGGCCCAGGACGCGTTGCAGCAGACCGCGTTGTGGCAGCAGATCCTCAACGACGGCATCTCGGACCTGACCGCCGACGTCGACCACGACCTGCGGCACCGGTTCCGCAACATCACCCAGTACACCGAGAACGCGATCGACTCCTGTGATCCGACCCAGCACTGGGCCGAGATCGGCGCCGAGCTCGAGGACGCCGTCGCCACGGCGGTCGGGGACAACTTCGTGTGGGCGTATCAACGGGCCGAGGTCCTGGCCGCCGAGGTGGCCAGGACGTTCACCGAAGCCGGGCTGAATGCCGTGCGCATGCCCGCGATCAACCCCCGCGACATGGGCGCCGGGATGGACGAGTTCAAGTCGCTGACGGCGCTGGAGGCCAAACCGATCCGCGTCGGAGACCGGATGGTCTCGGGTATGCGCGGGTCCTTCGGCGGGGTGTTGATGTTCGGCATGTTGACGTCGGTGGCCGGCCTCGGGATGTTCAACCCGTTGTCACTGGGCGCCGGAGCGCTGATCGGCCGAAAGGCCTACAAGGAGGAGATGGACAACCGGATGCTGCGGATCCGCAGCGACGCCAAGATGAACGTCCGTCGCTTCGTCGACGATGTCGCGTTCGTGGTGAGCAAGGAGTCCAGGGACCGGCTCAAGGGGATCCAGCGGCAGTTGCGCGACCACTACCGCGAGATCGCGAACCAGACCACCCGCTCGCTCAACGAGTCGCTGCAGGCCACTGTCGCAGCGGTCAAGATGGAGGAGGCCGAGCGCAACACCCGGGTCAAGGAGCTCGAGCGCCAGCTCAACATCCTGCGGCAGGTTCTCGATCACGCGGACAAGCTCGCCACGGCGACGGGGTCACTAAGCTCGAACGGTCAATAGTCGGGCGAGCGGGACGGGACTGGGCGAACCCTGAGCACAAGCGACCAAGTGCGGGCCATCCTCGGGGGCACCATCGCGGCCTACCGGGCCGATCCCGCCTACCGCCAACGTCCGGACCTGCAGCGCGAACTCGAGCGCATCGGCGGCCGGCTCAACCAGCCCATGCGCATCGCGTTGGCCGGCACGCTCAAGGCCGGCAAGTCGACTCTGGTCAACGCCCTGGTCGGCGAGGACATCGCTCCGACCGACGCGACCGAGGCGACGCGCATCGTCACCTGGTTCCGTCACGGCCCCACCCCGAAGGTGACCGCCAACCATCGCGGCGGGCGACGTTCCAACGTGCCGATCACCCGGCGGTCGGACGGTCCTGCGCAGGAGCGGGGCCTGACGTTCGACATGGCGATGCTCGACTCCGACGACATCGTCGACCTCGACGTCGAATGGCCGGCTGCCGAACTGACCGACGCGACGATCATCGACACGCCCGGCACCTCGTCGCTGTCCCGCGACGTCTCGGCCCGCACGTTGCGGTTGCTGGTGCCCGACGACGGCGTGCCCCGGGTCGATGCCGTGGTGTTCCTGCTGCGCACCCTCAACGCCGCCGACATCGCGCTGCTCAAGCAGATCGGTCAGCTGGTCGGCGGCTCGTCCGGCGCGCTCGGGGTGATCGGGGTGGCCTCCCGCGCCGACGAGATCGGGGCAGGCCGCATCGACGCGATGTTGTCGGCCAAGGACGTCGCGCAGCGGTTCACCGCAGAGATGGACCGCACCGGCATCTGCCAGGCCGTGGTGCCGGTGTCGGGTCTGTTGGCGCTGACCGCCCGCACGCTGCGGCAGAGCGAGTTCGTGGCGCTGGAGAAACTCGCCGCGGTGGAGCCCGCCGCATTGGCCAAAGCGATGCTGTCGGTCGACCGATTCGTGCGCGAGGACGGCAGCGAAGCCGCGTTGCCGGTTGATGCCGCGACCCGCGCGGCGCTGCTGGACCGGTTCGGGATGTTCGGGATCCGGATCTCGATCGCCGTGCTGCGCGCCGGGGTCACCGACTCGGTGGCGCTGGCCGACGAACTGCTCGAACGCAGCGGTCTGGTGGCGCTGCGCGAGGTGATCGACCAGCAGTTCGCGCAGCGCTCCGATCTGCTCAAAGCGCATACCGCGCTGTTGTCGCTGCGACAGTTCGTGCAACGCAATCCGGTGTACGCGACCCCGCAGATTCTCGCCGACATCGAGCCGCTGCTGGCCGACACCCACGCGTTCGAGGAACTCCGGCTGATCAGCCAGTTGCGGTCCCGATCGACCACCCTCAACCCTGACGAGATGGCCTCGTTGCGCCGCCTGATCGGCGGCTCCGGAACCGATGCCGCCAGCCGACTGGGACTGCGGGCGGACGCCCCCGACGACGGGCCGCGCGCCGCCTTCGCCGCAGCTCAGCGGTGGCGTCGCCGGGCTGATCACCCCCTCAACGACCCGTTCACCGCGCGGGCCTGCCGGGCGGCGGTGCGCAGCGCGGAGGCCCTGGTCGCCGACTACGCGCGCGGCAGGTAGCGGCGCGGGATCGGGTGAGCCGGGGACGCCTAACGTTTTCGTGCTCGCAAACGACTAACAGATATGCGCAGTTCTCTGGGTGTCTCGTTGGGCGCAGCTAACCTCGTCGCAGTCGCCGACGGACGGCCGACAGTCCGGCGGGCGGTGGTGACGCTGCCCGGTGGTGTGTCGCTGACGGGGTTCGTCGACCGTGTCGGTGACCCGGTGCCACTGGTGGCGCCCGACGGCTCCAGCCACCATGCGGACCGGTTGGCTGCGACCGCCATCGAAACGTTGACCCGGATCGCCCGGCCGCAGCGGCGGCCCGACGTCGCCGCCGTCGCGGTGCCCGCGCACTGGCCGGAGTCGGCGGTGGCGGCGCTGCGCGCCCGCGTTCCGCATCTGACCGTGGTGTCCGACGCGGTGGCCGCACTCACCGTGCTGCAGACCGACCCCGGGCTGCCGACACGCGGTGTGGTGGCGCTGTGCGATTTCGGTGCCACGGGCAGCAGCATCACGCTGGCCGATGCCGGCAACGGCTTCGCGCCGATCGGGCAGACGGTCCGCTACCCCGACTTCTCCGGGGACCTCATCGACCAGGCCGTGCTGGGCCGCGTGCTCACCGACCTGGAGGTCGACCCGGCAGGCACGTCGGCGGTCGAGTCGCTGAGCGAGTTGCGTGAGCAGTGCCGTGCCGCGAAGGAGCGGCTGACTGGTGCGACCGCCACCGGGCTGGTCGGTGCCGGGGCGAGGATCCGGCTGACCCGAGCGGAACTCGAGGCGGTGATGCGGGCTCCGCTCGATGGGTTCGTCGAGGTGCTGCTCGACATGCTGCTGCGGAACCGGATCGCTGCGACACAGCTCGCGGCGATCGCCACAGTAGGTGGCGGTGCGCGTATTCCGCTTGTCACCCAACGGCTTTCGGAGACTCTTCGGCTGCCTGTGACCACCACGCCCTACGCGCAGGCCGCGGCCGCGGCCGGGGCGGAGCTACTCGCCCTGCGGGGCGCCGAACACGAGGCGCGCACCGCGCTCGTCTCGGCACCTGGGCTGCCCGAGACGGTGGCGGCTGCGGCGGTTCCGCTGGCCTGGTCGGCGGAGACCACCGACCTCGGCGCCACCGGGTTCGGCGACACCCAGTTCGTCGAACCCGTCTATGAGTCGGCCGACGCGCGACCCGACGTCCACTTCGATCCGCGAGGTGACGATGTCCCCGAGTTCGACCCGCTGCCCTGGTATCGGCGGCCCGGCGTGTTGTTCGCCGGTGCGGCCTGTCTGGCCGCGGTGGCGATGACGGGCTTGGTGCTGACCACGCAGACCGGTCAAGCCGACACCTCCCCGGCCGGCGCGTCCGGGATCTCCACACCGGTGGCGACGCAGCCGATGGAGGCGCTTGCCCCGCTCACCGCGTTGCCGCCTCCACCGGCGACCGAGACGGTGGTCGCGAACGCTCCTGCACCGCGGGTGGTCCAGGTGTCTCCTCAGGGGCCGCCGCCCCCACGGCGGGTGGTCGCCAAGCAGGCGGCGCCGCCGGTGATTCCTCTCCCTGCGGCCCCTGCGACATCCGCCGCGCCGGAACCGACACCGACATCGACACCAGAGCCGACCCCGACACCTTCGCCGACCCCGACGCCTTCGGCCACGCCGGAGCCAACCCCGACGCCTTCGCCGACTCCGGAGCCAACCCCGACACCTTCGCCGACTCCGGAACCAACCCCGACGCCTTCGCCGACACCGGAGCCGACCCCTACACCGACGCCGACGCCGACTCCGGAACCTTCGCCGACACCGGAACCGACGGCCACGCCCGAGCCGCAGCAGACGCCACCACCTGAGCCCGGAACGTCAGCCGTCCCCGAGGCGGTCGCCGACTCCGAATGCGCGCCTGACTCGGCTTCCGGCTGCCAGGCCGGCTAGATCTGCAGGCGGGACGGGAACGGGTCGGCGATGTCGTCGGTGTGTGTCACCGCCGCCTCGATCGCAGCCGAGATTCCCGCCGCTGCCGTGTCCACCGACATGCTGGGAGCGCCCAGGTTGCGGTCGAGCGCGGCGACCTCGGGCAGATGGGGCAGGTGCAGCCAGCCCGCCCGGATCGGCAGGTCGTGCCGGGCGATGTGGTGCAGCATCCCGTACAGCAGGTGATTGCACACGAAAGTGCCGGCGGCGTCGGACAAGTCGGCGGGAATGCCGGCTCGGCGCATCGCGATCACCATCGCGCGGTTGGGTGTGGTGGCCCAGTAGGCGACGGGACCGTCGGGGGCGGTGGGTTGCCCGTTCAGTACTTCTCCGGCGGTGTCGGCGACCCCGTAGCGCGCGCAGTCGTTGAGGTTCTGCGCCAGCCGTTCAACCGTGATCATGGAACGCCCGCCGAACTCCCCGAGCATGATCAACAGCTCAGGTCCCACTTCGTCGACCGCCTGAACGGTTGCCGCGACGGACTCGAAGTATGCGCCGGGCACGATCCGCGACACCACCGAGGCGCCGGCGATGACTCGGCCGTCCACGGCCTCCGCGGCCAGCTGCGCGGGATTGGTGGGGGTATCGGCATAAGGCCCGAAACCGGTGACAAGCACCTTCGTCACAGCTGGACTCAGGGCTCTGCCGGCGGCGGCGGAGTCTCCGTCACTGTCTCGGTTTCGGTCTGGGTGACGGTGCTGGTACTGGTGCTCGTGGTGACCGACGTGGTCGGCGTCGTCGTGGTTGTTGTCGTTGTTGTCGTGGTGGTCGTCGGCTCGGTGGTGGTCGGGGCGACCTCGGTGGTCGTCGTCGGGGTGGCGGTCTCGGTCACTGTCGCGGGGGGCACCACGGCCGGGGCCGGGGTCGACGTCACCGGTGTGAGGGATGTCGTCGTGGTGGTGTCCGACGTCGAGTCGCCGGTGATGGCCTTGGCCAGCCCGTAGACGATCAGGGCGATAAGCACCGCGCCGATCGCGCCGAACGCGACCAGTGCCACCGGCTTGCGGTACCAGGGCACACCGCCGGGCGGCGGCTCGTCGTAGGAGCCGTAGTTGCTGAGCTGGGTCGGCTCCTCGTCCGAGTAGTTGTTCGGGTCGTCAGGAGATCCGTAGCGCGCCACGAATCCCGATAGTAGGCGCGCTCGCCGCTACGGAGCCGGGTTCAGCGTGCGTGTCACGTTGGTGCGCGGGCGGTTGCGGGTGGTTCGTGAGGTGGAATCGTCGTCCGCGTCGTCCTCGCGTGTCCTGGGAGGGCGGTAGTTCGGGTTCCGGCCAGGTGATTCCGAGGTGTCGGCGGTGCTCGGAGGCGTCAGGTCGGGATTGATGTCGGTGGTGACCGGCGGGCTGGTGCTGGTGATGGTCCCGGTCGTGGTGCGCGTCGGCGACCGGGTCTCGGTGGCCGAGGTCCCCGAGTCGATGTAGTTGATGGGTGCCTGCGGCGGATCGTTGAACTGCCGGGTGCCCCAGCTGATCGTGACGACCAGCAGCGCGATCGCGGCCATGCCCGCCAGGCTGGCTCCGAGCAAGGTCGAGGTGCGGTTGTGCCAGGGGACGGGTGGCGCCTCCCCATGGGCGTCTTCGTCTCGATCCCGGCTGCTCACGGCCACCGATAGTAGCCGCGGATACCGGTCGGACGCTGACTCAGCGGAGCTGGGGGACGACCCGCTCGGCGAAGAACGCCACGTGGTCGAGATCGGACATGTCGAGGAGCTGCAGGTAGACCCGCTGCACACCGGCTTCGATGAAGGGGCCCAGTTTGTCGACGATCTCTGACGGGGTCCCGACCGCAGGCGAGTTCGTGCGAAGTTCGTCGACCTCGCGGCCGATCGCCGCCGCGCGCCGGGATACGTCCTCGTCGTCGCGGCCTGCGCACACCACGAACGCGGCCGAGTAGGTCAGCGAATCCTTTTCCCGCCCCTGCTCCTCGACGGCCGCTGCGACCCGCGCGTACTGCGTGCTAAGCGTTTCCAGCGGTACGAACGGGATGTTGAACTCGGCGGCGTATCTGGCGGCCAGCGCCGGGGTCCGTTTGGCGCCACCGCCGCCGATGATGATCGGCGGGTGCGGTGATTGGGCGGGTTTGGGCAATGCTGGGGACTCGGAGACGGTGTAGTGCGTCCCGGTGTAGTCGAAGGTCTCACCGACCGGTGTGGTCCACAGCCCGGTGAGGATCTCGAGCTGCTCGGTCAGCCGGTCGAATCGCTCGCCCAGCGGCGGGAAGGGGATGGCGTAGGCGCGGTGTTCGGCTTCGAACCACCCGGCGCCGATGCCGAATTCGATACGTCCGTTGGACATCTCGTCGACCTGGGCCACCGAGATGGCCAACGGCCCGGGGTGGCGGAACGTCGCCGAGGTCACCATGGTGCCGAGCCGGATCGAGGTGGTCTCCCGGGCGAGGCCGGCCAGCGTCACCCACGAGTCCGTCGGACCAGGCAGCCCGTCGCCGGCCATCGCGACATAGTGGTCGGACCGGAAAAACGCCGAATATCCCGCGCTCTCCGCGATCCGGGCGACCGCGAGCTGGTCGGCGTAGCTGGCTCCCTGCTGGGGTTCGACGAAGATTCTGAAGTCCACTGGGTCCACGACTTTCAGCCTATGCTCACAGCCCGCCGCGGGCCTTCTTCACCCGCTCGATCAGGTCGGCCGGTCCGTCGATCGAGACCCGGGCCTGGTCGCGGCCGGCGGCGAACAGCAGCAGCTCGCCGGGCTCCCCGGTGACCGTGACCGGTTGGCCCTGCCCCGCGGTGGCAAGCGTCTGGCCCTGCGGGGTGCGGAGAACGACCTTGGCCGGTGCCTTGCGCAGCGTCATCCGCGACATCATCGCCACCGGCCTGCGCAGCGCCGCGACGGTCCTGTCGTCGAGCGCCCGGGGTTCCCAGTCCGGACGAGCCCGTCGGACGTCCTCGTGGTGGATGAACATCTCGGCCACGTTCGCGATCGGATCCAGCAGCTTGAACGGCGAATAGAGCGGCGGTCCCTCGGCGACCTGACCCAGCAGCGCATCCCAGTCGGTGGATGCCGCCAGTTGTTTCTGGACCCGCTCGGTGTAGCCGGCGAACGCCGGGATCAGGATTCCCGGCGCCGCGTCCAACCGGCGCTCTCGGACCACGAGGTGTGCGGTGAGATCGCGGGCGTCCCAGCCCTCGCACAAGGTGGGTGCGTCCGGCGGAACCTCCCGGAACGTCGCAACAAGGGCGGCCCGTTCCCGCTGTGCCACGGTCATGTCAGTGGTGGCCCTTCTGTCGTGTTTCCCGTAGTGCGTCTTTGGTGAGTTTCCCACCTGCCCGCCGGTCGACCCAGTCGCTTCGGGTGAACAGCGCCCGATCGCCGCGCGCCCCGAACAGCACGAGTACCTGCGGTTCGATGGTGGTGTCGGCGTTCATCCGCTGTGCTGTTCCACGTCGGATCAAACGTCAAACTTCAGGCGGATGTGACGCGCCGCCGGGTCAGAAGCCTTCGACGCCTTCGACACTGACGACCATGCCCCGTCCGGTGCTGTCGTTGGTGAACCGGGTGCCGTCCACATCGGCCTCGATGGTCCAGCCCACCGCCGAATAGGTGCGATAGTCCAGGGTTTCGGCGGGGATGGCACCCAGATTGCCCAGCACCCAGCTGATCCTTCCGTCGGCGGTGAGGCGCACCCCGTTCGCCGGCGTCCCCTCGATCTCGGGCGCATCGGTGAACGCCGCCTCGCAGCCCACCTCCTGCGCGTTGAGTTGGCACCTGGTCTTGCCGGACTTCGTCTCGATGAACACATACCCGTTGCGGGGCTGGAGCACCTCGCCGCTGGAGGGCCGGGGCGCCGTCGGGGTCGGACGCGGGTTCATGGTGGACGGCGGTGCCGCGGTGGGGCGGCTCGGCCGCGGGGTGGAAAACTCCGGCTCGGCGAACGAGTCCTGTTCCCGCGTGGCGGTGCCCTCGACGCTGGACTGGCATCCGGCGAGCAGGCCGGCGCAGGCAAGCACGCTTGCGATCGCCAGGCGCGTGTTCATTCCGACCAGCGTACCCAGCATGTGGCGACAGTGACGCAAGTGACGCGCGGGTCGACGCTGGTGGAGGAGGTCGGCGGTCGCACCGTGAGTGTGAAGCCAGGGCTGCGATGACGCTGCAGATCGCGACCCGGAATGGTATTTCGCGCAAGCGAGCGGTGCGGACGGGAACAAATCACGGCACGGTCCCGTTGGCTCTATCGATAGTTGAGTGAATCAGACTCAAGTCTGAGTTGACACCACGGTGGCAACAGGTGCAGTCTTGAGCGCGGTGCACTCACACATCTGAGGACCAACTAAACGTCTATTCAGGAGGCAGCAATTATGGCTCGTGCGGTCGGTATCGACCTCGGGACCACCAACTCCGTCGTCGCAGTGCTGGAAGGTGGCGACCCAGTCGTCGTCGCCAACTCCGAGGGCTCCCGGACCACCCCTTCGGTCGTCGCGTTTGCCCGCAACGGCGAAGTGCTGGTGGGTCAGCCCGCCAAGAACCAGGCGGTGACCAACGTCGACCGGACCATCCGTTCGGTCAAGCGTGAGATCGGCACGGAATGGTCCGTGGAGATCGACGGAAAGAACTACACGCCGCAGGAGATCAGCGCACGCATCCTGCAGAAGCTCAAGCGCGACGCCGAGAGCTACCTCGGTGAAGACATCGCCGACGCCGTCATCACGGTGCCCGCCTACTTCAACGACGCTCAGCGCCAGGCCACGAAGGAAGCCGGCCAGATCGCCGGGCTCAACGTGCTGCGCATCGTCAACGAGCCGACCGCGGCCGCGCTGGCCTACGGCCTGGACAAGGGCGAGAAGGAACAGACCATCCTGGTCTTCGACCTCGGCGGCGGCACCTTCGACGTGTCGTTGCTGGAGATCGGCGAGGGTGTGGTCGAGGTGCGCGCCACCTCCGGCGACAATCACCTCGGCGGCGACGACTGGGACGACCGGATCGTCGAATGGCTCGTCGACAAGTTCAAGGCCTCGGCCGGCATCGACCTGACCAAGGACAAGATGGCGATGCAGCGGCTGCGTGAAGCCGCCGAGAAGGCGAAGATCGAGCTGAGCTCGGGTCAGTCCACCTCGATCAATCTGCCCTACATCACGGTCGACGCGGACAAGAACCCGCTGTTCCTCGACGAGCAGCTGACCCGCTCGGAGTTCCAGCGCATCACCCAGGATCTGCTCGATCGCACCCGCAAGCCGTTCCAGCAGGTCATCAAGGATGCCGGGATCGCAGTCGGCGACATCGACCACGTGGTCCTCGTCGGCGGCTCCACCCGGATGCCCGCGGTCTCCGAGCTGGTCAAGGAGATGACCGGCGGCCAGGAGCCCAACAAGGGCGTCAACCCGGACGAGGTCGTCGCCGTCGGCGCCGCACTTCAGGCCGGTGTGCTCAAGGGTGAGGTGAAGGACGTTCTGCTGCTTGACGTCACGCCGCTGTCCCTCGGTATCGAGACCAAGGGCGGCGTGATGACCAAGCTGATCGAGCGCAACACCACGATCCCGACCAAGCGGTCGGAGACGTTCACCACGGCCGACGACAATCAGCCGTCGGTGCAGATCCAGGTGTTCCAGGGCGAACGTGAGATCGCCTCGCACAACAAGCTGCTCGGCTCCTTCGAGCTGACCGGTATCCCGCCGGCCCCCCGCGGCGTGCCGCAGATCGAGGTCACCTTCGACATCGACGCCAACGGCATCGTGCACGTCACCGCCAAGGACAAGGGCACCGGCAAGGAGAACACGATCCGCATCCAGGAAGGCTCCGGCCTCTCCCAGGAGGAGATCGACCGGATGATCAAGGACGCCGAGGCGCACGCCGAGGAGGACCGCACGCGTCGCGAAGAGGCCGACGTCCGCAACCAGGCCGAATCGCTCGTCTACCAGACGGAGAAGTTCGTCAAGGAGCAGCGGGAACCCAAGGAGGGAGCGGGTGGTCCTTCAGTATCCGAGGACACGCTGACCAAGGTCGACGGCGCGATCACCGAGGCCAAGACGGCGTTGGCTGGCACCGACATCGGTGCGATCAAGTCCGCGATGGAGAAGCTGGGTGAGGAGAGCCAGGCCCTGGGCCAGGCGATCTACGAGGCCACCCAGGCCGAGCAGGCTGCCGGTGGCGGTGACGCCTCCGGGGCCGACGGTTCCAACGACGACGTCGTCGACGCCGAGGTTGTTGAGGACGATCAGGAGCGCAAGTGAGTGACGCCGACCGAGACCGTTCCGCTGAACAGGAACCGATCACCGTCACCGACAAGCGGCGCATAGACCCGGAAACGGGTCAGGTGCGGGACGCCGCGGCCGCCGGGCCGGCCCCCAGTGGGGGGCCGGCGCCGGACGAGTTCGCGGGCGAATCCGTCGAGGAAGCCGGCAAGGCGGCCGAGTTGCTCAACGACCTGCAACGCGTGCAGGCGGATTTCGCCAATTACCGTAAGCGGGCGCTGCGCGATCAGCAGTTGATCTCCGACCGCGCCAAGGCGTCGGTGATCACCCAGCTGTTGCCGGTTCTCGACGACCTGGACCGGGCCCGTAGCCACGGTGACCTGGAGTCCGGACCGCTGCGGTCTGTCGCCGACAAGCTCTCGACAGCGCTTGAGGCGCTTGGGCTTTCGGGATTCGGTAGCGAGGGTGACGAGTTCGATCCTGCGTTGCACGAAGCCGTTCAGCACGAAGGCGAGGGCACGCATCCGGTCGTTGGGACCGTGATGCGGCGCGGCTACAAGGTCGGTGATCAGGTGGTCCGCCACGCCATGGTGGGCGTCGTCGACACTGTTCCCGACGCGACCGCGGCCGACGGTAATGCCGACGTGAGCGCGGAACAACCCTCAGAATCATAAGAGTTGACCATCTACAACAACGAGCGGGAGAGGAGGTGACCCGATATGGCCCAGCGAGAGTGGGTTGAGAAGGACTTCTACAAGGAGCTCGGCGTCACCTCTGATGCCGACGAGAAAGAGATCAAGCGGGCCGCCCGCAAGATTCTCTCCGAGAACCACCCCGACCGGAACCCCGGCAACGCCGCGGCCGAAGAACGGTACAAAGCCGCCTCGGAAGCCAAGGAAGTCCTCACGGATCCGGCGAAGCGCAAGGAGTACGACGAAACCCGCCGGCTGTTCGCAGGCGGCGGGTTCGGTCGTGGCCGCTTCGGTGCGGGTGGCGGGGGCGGCGGAGGTTTCGGCGGGTTCGGCGGCGGCGGCGACGGTCAGGAGTTCAACCTGAACGACCTGTTCGATGCTGCCGGTCAAACCGGGGGTGCGAACATCGGGGATCTGTTCGGCGGGCTTTTCGGGCGGGGTGCTCAGCAACCGCGCCCGTCGCGTCCGCGCCGGGGCAACGACCTCGAGACCGAGACCGAGCTCAGCTTCCTGGAGGCCACCAAGGGTGTGGCGATGCCACTTCGGCTGACCAGCCCGGCGCCTTGCACCAACTGCCACGGCAGTGGCGCACGTCCGGGAACCAGCCCGAAGGTCTGCCCGAACTGCAACGGAGCCGGCGTCATCAGCCGCAATCAGGGCGCGTTCGGCTTCTCCGAACCGTGCACCGAATGCCGCGGCAGCGGGTCGATCATCGAGAACCCGTGCAACGAGTGCAAGGGAACGGGCGTGACCACCCGCACCCGCACCATCAACGTGCGGATACCTCCAGGCGTCGAGGACGGTCAGCGGATCCGGCTGGCCGGCCAGGGCGAAGCCGGACTCCGGGGAGCGCCGTCGGGTGACCTCTACGTGACCGTTCATGTCAGGCCGGACAAGGTGTTCGGGCGCAACGGCGATGACCTGACCGTGACGGTCCCGGTCAGCTATCACGAGTTGGCCTTGGGTACAACGCTTTCGGTTCCGACGCTGGAAGGCAAGGTCGGGGTGAGGGTGCCCAAGGGGACGTCGGACGGTCGCATCCTGCGGGTGCGTGGACGTGGCGTGCCCAAGCGGTCCGGGGGCCACGGCGATCTGCTGGTCACCGTGAAGGTGGCGGTGCCACCCAATCTGGAGGGTGAGGCCGTCGAGGCCCTCGAGGCCTACGCCAAAGCCGAGCGCGCCGCTGGGTTCGATCCCCGGGCGGGATGGGCCGGTTCGCTGTGATGAGCGCTCGCGCGAAGAACCGAGGGCTCCAATGAGTGCCGGCCGCAGGGAGGAAGCCAGGACGTTTCTGATCTCGGTGGCTGCCGAACTGGCCGGAATGCACGCGCAGACCCTGCGCACCTACGACCGGCTGGGTCTGGTCAGCCCCCAGCGTAGTTCCGGTGGCGGACGGCGCTATTCGGAACGTGACGTCGATCTTCTCCGCGAGGTGCAGCGGCTGTCGCAGGACGAGGGCGTCAACCTGGCGGGGATCAAGCGGATCATCGAGCTGACCAACCAGGTCGAGGCGCTGCAGGCCCGGGTCCGCGAACTGAGCGCCGAGGTCGAGCAACTGCGGGCTCAGCCGCGCGCAAAGAGCACCGCGCTGGTGGTGTGGCAGCCACGCCACCAGCGCTAGCTCCTCACGCCAACATCGCCCCCTGGGACCTCAGCGAGGTGTGCATCCCGGAGAACGGGCTGGCCTCGGGCAGAAGAACTTTCGGGATCTTGGTGACTGCGCTGTAGTTGACGTCGACGACGTTGGCCAGCGGCGACAGGCACAGCTGGCTGCACAGCTGATACGCATCGAGTTCCCCCAGGGCGTAGAGCTCGACCAACCACCGCACCATCTCCACCTGACTACACCGCCAGGCGTCTTCGAGCGGACGCGCGGAGCCCACGGTGAGAAGCGCGTCGTCGTGCTCGAACCGGGGCCAGGCCGGGGCGTGGCCCTTGATCAGATCGACGATGAGCGTGACGTCCATGGCCCCTTCCAAGGCGGTTCCGCACGTCTCACCCTCGCCCTGGCGGTAATGGCCGTCGCCGATGGAGAACAGCGCGCCCTCGACGTTCACACCGAGATAGACCGTGGTGCCTGCGCGCAGCTCGGGGGTGTCCATGTTCCCGCCGAAGTAGTCGGGCACCAGGGTGGTACGGACTTCGCGCAGTGCGGGCGCGACACCGACCGTGCCCAGCATCGGAGCCAGCGGAAACGTCAATTCGAAATCCGACTCGTGGGCGGTGAACACCGCGGTCGACGCTGCCCGGTCAACTGCGTATATCCAGGTCAGCTCCTTCAACGGTGTTTGAAGGCCCGCCGTCCTGTCGGTTCCGGTCAATGCTCCGAACAGGGGGATGGTCGTCGACGCCGCCCAGTCCCGCGCCGGTGTCAACGACACCACGTGCAGTGCGAGGGTGTCGCCGGGCTCTGCCCCGGTGACGTAGAACGGTCCGGTCTGGGGGTTGAGCTCCTTGGGGTTGAGTACCTGGCTGGGTTTGTCGTCGGGTGAGGTCACCCGGCCGGCGAATGCATCTTCGGTCCACAGCCGCAGGACGGTGCCCGGGGCGACCTCCATGACAGGTTCGGCGCCGCCGAACGTCCACACGTACTGCTCGCGGGACGGGGTGAACTCAACGACCGGCATGTGCCACCGCTGCCATCGGTGCTGGGGCGACGACCCGGGGAAGCGCGACGGCGAACGTGGCGCCGAGCACGGTCCACATCACAGCGTGGCTGATCACCGAGGACAGTCGGAAGTCGGCGAGAAGCTCGGCCGGGAAGCCGGGGAAGATCGCGGAACCGTCGGGGCCGGTCAGGGGTTCCGGGACCTCGCGGACCGGGGGCATCACGACGATGACCGCTGTCATCGACACCAGGTAGCCGGCGAAGGCGGTGACTGCGGCTCGTGCTCCGCCGATCCGCGGTGCCAGCCGCAATGCCGCGGCCAGGGCGAGTGCCGCAACAGCGATCGACACGACCATCACGGTCAGGTACAGGAACGTGCGTTCACCTGCCGTATCGGGATCGCCGACGCCGGGAGGGTTGGCCGGGTAGGCCAGAGAAGGCATCAGTGCCACGGTGACGAACGCCGCTGCCGCGGTGGCCACGGCGGCTCCGCGCAGGTCTGCTCGCACCCCGTGCCGCGTGAGGGCGGCGAACGTCATCGTCAGCGCCACCGCGAACAGCGCACCCACGATCACGCCGAACGCAACGGTGCCCACCGCTGCCCCGACGTTCTCCTGCACCGCTCGGCTGAACACCTCGTGTTCGTGGCTGTGCCCGCCGGTCAGCGATTCCTCTACGTGTGCACGCGCCCCTTCGAAGTCGATGGCCGCGTCGATCAGCGGCGCCATCTGTAGGCGGGCGTAGACGAAGGTGGCCAACCCTGCGGCCAGCCCACCGGCCAGGCCGAGGGCGATGATTCGTTTCTCCATCGTCGGTGCCTTTCTAGTGGCAGGGGAAGCCCAGCAGATGCCGGGCGTCGTGGAGGAATTCGTGGACGTGGGTGTCGGACCCGAACACCGACACCGCGCCCTGGTCATAGCCGAGGAAGTAGTAGGCGATCAACGCCACCACGGTCGTGGTGGTCAGCCACAGGGCTGCCTCCAGCCGTGAGGTGTCCGGTAGATCGAGCACGCCGGCGCGCCGGGACGTTGCCGTCGAAGTGGGAGACATGGGGGACCTCTCTGTTGAATATTTGTCTGATGAAAATATTTTGAACGAGCGCCAGTGTGCGAATGCATGCTGCTCGCCGTCAACTCGAATGCCAGGTTAGGAGTTGGACGAAACGCACATTTAACACGGTTTTGGAATCAGGTTAAGGCCCTGTTACGGCTGGCCCCAGCAATTGCGATGGCGCACGCATCATGTGCATAGTTTCGTCTGGAAGTATTGCCAACATGAAATAAGGATCGGAGGCGTGACCGCGATGCATGGTCCGCATGATGTCGGAGGGCGTGACGGTCTCGGCGCCATCGCCGAGGAATTTCTCGAACCGGGGATCCCCGATTGGCGGTATCCGTTCGAGGGCCGCATGCACGCCGTCACGGCGATGGCGATCGCCAAGGGCGCGTTCAACCTCGACGAGCAACGGCACGGGATCGAGCTGATGAAGTGGAGCGAATACATCGACTCGACGTACTACGCGCACTGGCTGTTCTCAGTGGAGAAGCTGCTCAACGACAAGGGGTACATCTCCCATGACGAGATCGACGCACGAATGGCCGAGCTCGGTACCCCGCAGATGACTCCGCACCCGCAGAAGCCCGAGACCCTGTCGCCGTTCGCGCAGCAGATGGTCGACGTGCTGTGGGCGGGCACGCCTCACGACCTGTCAGCCGATACTCCGCCGGTGTTCGCGGTCGGTGACGCCGTCGCGGTGCGCAACATCAACGCGACCAGTCACAACCGCCTGCCGGGCTACCTCAATCGTGCCAAGGGAGTGATCGCCAAACTGTATGGGGCTTTTCATGATCCGGCGGCCAGTGCCCACCGGCAGGAGGATGAGCCACACCAGCTCTACATGGTGAAGTTCAGCTCGACCGAGCTGTGGGGCGACGAAGCAAGCGAGGAATTCGACCTTTACGCCGATCTGTTCGAGGGCTACCTCGAACCTCTCGGCAAGTGACCGCTTTCGGACAAGGAGAACACGAGATGGATTGGCTGTCTTTGAAAGACGTCGAAGCGCGGGTCAACGCGCTCGAGTCGTTGATGGTGGAGAAGGGCCTGGCCGAGCACGAGGCCGTCGACGCGGTGGTGGCGTCGTTCGAGAACGACATGGGCCCGGTCAACGGCGCCAAGGTGGTGGCGCGAGCGTGGACCGACCCGCAGTACCGTGAATGGCTGCTCTCCGACGCCACCGCCGCGATCGCGGACATGGGCTTCACCGGCCTGCAGACCGAGCACATGGTGGCTGTCGAGAACACCGCCGACCGACACAACGTCGTGGTGTGCACGCTGTGCTCGTGCTACCCCTGGACGCTGCTGGGCATCCCGCCCGCCTGGTTCAAGTATCCGCAGTACCGCGCCCGGGTGGTCAAGGAACCGCGCAGCGTGCTCGCCGAGTTCGGTGTCGAACTTCAAGACCACGTGAAGATCGACGTGTGGGACAGCAGCGCCGAGATCCGCTACCTGGTCATCCCCGAACGTCCGAAGGGCACCGAAGGTCTGACCGCCGACGAGCTGGTGCCGCTGATCAGTCGAGACTCGATGGTCGGCACCGCACTGGTGTCCGCGCCGGAGGCGGCCTGATGAGCGCGCCGACCGACGAGATCGCGTTCGTCGGATTCGACGATCCGGGTGACGCCACGGCACTGCCTCGCTCCAATGGCGAACTCATCTTCGATGCACCCTGGCAGGGAAGGCTTTTCGGGCTCGTTGTGCAGATGTGCAAGTCCCGGATTTTCGAATGGGACGAATTCAAGAAACACCTCATCGACGTGATCGGGGAGTCGGAAAGCCTCGGGATGACCGACGTCTGCGACCCGGCGGTGTACTACCGCCAGTTCGGCGAGGCGTTCACCCGACTCGCTGTGGAGAAGCAGTTCCTCCACGAGGCCGGCCTGGAGGACCGCGTTCGCGAGGAGGCAGTCCGACTTTCGCACGCCGACCATGACCATGGACACGACCACGACCATGACCACGGGCACTGAAGGGAGCGCTGTGATGTCGAAGATGACTGCGTTGTCCATCAGCGTCGGGGTGCTCGGGATGCTCTCGACGTTGATGACCGCAACGGTGTGGCCGTTGCCGGTGTGGGTGTTGTTCCTGGCTTGGGCATCGTTCTTCTTCGTCGGATCGGGGATCAGCGGGCTGCTGAAGTCGGTGGCGTGCAACTGGACCGGGATCGCGATCGCCACAGCGACACTGTGGTCGGTTCAGTCCACCGAAAGCGCACTGCTGCTGTCGATCGCTGTCGGGGTCGGCAGCCTGGTGATGGTTCAGGTTTCCCGAGTGCCATGGATATCAGGGACTCCAGCAATCGTTTTCGGGTTCGCGATGACGGTCGGCACGATAGCTGCCACCGGAAACGGCGTGACCACAGCAGGATTCGGGCATCCGGCACTGGTCGCCGCGACGACGGCGTTGGTCGGAGCGGGATTCGGGCTGGCCTCGGAGTGGGGCGCCACGCTGATCGGGAACCTGGTTCCCCCGCGCGCGGTCGCCGCGCCCGGGTGACCGGGATAAGCTGCAGTCGACAATAGTTTTCATCGGAAGCAATGACGTCAGGAGCGTTGTGCCGACCTCGACCAGTATCGAGAGCGTTTCCGAGGTGTTCTTTCGGGTCGGACGCTGGTGGACCGAGGCGTTGACGCAGGGATTGCTCGACGCCGAGATTGCGAGCCTGGAGGGCTGGCGGGTCCTTGGTGCGCTCCGCAGCGGGGATGGCTTCACGATGAGCGACATCTCCGCGGCGATGGGGATCCCGCCGCCCACGCTCACCCGGATCGTCGACAAGCTCGTCGAAGGAGGATTTGTGCTCCGCCGCGTCGATGCCACCGACCGCCGGCGCGTACTGATCTACCTGTCGGTCAGGGGCAAGACCAAGGTGCGGCGGCTTGCCCGGCAGGAGGCGCAGGTCAAGGCATTGCTGGTCGAGGAGTTCGGTGAGGACACCGCGATCCTCCTGATTCGGACGCTGGCCCGGGTGGGTGAGCTTCCCGTCGGGAGACGCTGACCGATGAGCCGGCGGCGGCGGGCTTATCGCCAACAGAACAGCTGCGCAATGGCGCGGTAACGCAGTACCGCGACGATGGGGCTGTATGGGTGCGGTGAGGAGGCACTGCGATGGATGTTCCACCGGTTCTCGGCGGTGATCGCCGCCGAGCGACCATCGACATCGCACTGGTCGTGCCGCGCAGCGGTTCTGCAGGGATCTACGGTCCATCGTGCGAGGCGTGCGCCGAACTCGCGATCACCGACCTCAACGACACCGCCGGCTTGCTGTCGCGGCCGGTGCGGCTGCTACCCGTTGACGGCAGCCGTCCGCCCGCCGTGGTGGCGGCCGACATCGCACGGTTGGTGGCGGCCGGGGCCATCGACGCGGTCACCGGCTGGCACATCTCGCCGGTGCGGCAGGCGGTGGCCAAGGTCACGGCGGGGCGGATTCCCTACGTGTACGGCCCGCTCTACGAAGGCGGCGAACGTACCCCGGGACTGTTCCTGACCGGGGAGACGCCGTCACGTCAGTTGCTGCCGGCCATGGATTGGATGACGGCGGAGTACGGTGTCGATCGCTGGATCGTGATCGGCAACGACTATGTCTGGCCCAAAGAGACCGGTGCCGCGGCGCGGCTGCACGCCAGGTCCCAGGGACGGCCGCTGGTCGACGAGATGTACCTTCCTCTGGGCACCGAGGATTTCAGCGCTGCCATCAAGCAGGTCGAGATCACCGGTGCCGCCGGCGTCGTGCTGTTGCTCGTCGGTGGTGACGGGGTCGCCTTCAACCGACAGTTCGCCGGCGCCGGCCTGGCCGCCTCGGTGCCGAGGCTCAGTCCGCATGTCGAGGAGAACATGCTGCTGGCCAGTGGGTACGGCAGCAACGACGGGTTATTCGCGGCGGCAGGGTATTTCGAAGCCCTCAACACCTCCGCGAGCATGGAGTTCGCGGCCCACTACTACCGGCATTTCGGGCCGGCCGCCCCAGCACTGAACAGCATCGGCGAATCCTGTTACGAGGCGATCACCTTGCTGATCGCGCTGGTGCGCAGAGCCGGCTCGCTGCGCATCGCGGAGATGACGACGGCAGCGGAGAACCTCACCTATGTCTCCCCGCGCGGGGAGGTCCGGATGCGTGGCAACCAGCTCAACCAGGACATCTACGTCGCTGAGGCGCACGGCCTCGATTTCGAGGTACGCGACCGCATCTCCGCCGCTTGATCGTCGTCCGGCTGGTGTTGTTTGCCGGACTCCTCAACGCGGCTCGTTCCTCGCCGCTTGATCGTCGTCCAGCTAGGCGACCTTGATCCGGAACTGGGCTGTCGCAGATTCGCCTGGCTGCACCTCGTGATACCCACCGCGGCGCAACGCGTCGGTCGGGGCGGCCATCGGCTCGAAGCACACGACGTCGTCGTCGCCGGGTGCGAACACCTGCGCAGCGGTGAAACCCTGATCGAAGTGCACCTCGATGCGCCGGTCGCCGCCCGAGAGGGCGAACACCGAGCCCGGTGCGACCTCGTCGTACCCGTCATCGATGAACCTGTCCCCCAACAGCTCTGAGGCTGCCGGACGGTCCTCGATCCGGCCGGTCGGAATTCCCCAGGCGTTCACCGGCTGGTACCGCATGGCGGGTGTCTCGATGTTCCAGTTCGCCCGCGGCACGCCGGGCAACTGCAGGTAGGGATGGAAGCCGAAGCACATCGGCACCCGCGACCCGGTGGTCGCAGTGACCGTGGTCTTCACCGTGAGGGTGCGGTCGAGCAGGGTGATGTCCAACGTCAGCAGGTGCGGGAACGGAAAGGTCGCCAGCAGCGCCGGCCGGGCGGCGAAATCCAGTTCGGCTGTCAACTGAGACTCCAGCATGGTGGTGACGTCCCAGTCCGGGTACGCGGCCAGCGTCCCGTGGATCGGCACGCCGTGCTCGTCGGTGCGCACCCCGCCGGTGCCCGGGGTCAGCGTCACGACGGCCCCGTCGACGCCGTAACCATTACTGCTCAGTCGGTTCGCCCACGGATAGAGGATCGGGATCCCCATGGTCTTGTGGTTGGACACGTAGGCCTGCAGGCCGCGACGCTGACCCAGCAGTTCGGCGCCCCCGTCCGACAGCGACGTGGCGACCATGCCCGCGCCGGGGACGTAGGTGACGGTCAGCGCGGACGAGGGATCGCGCAGCGTGACGGTTTCAAACTCGGCCATGGCAGTCGATCCTGCCATGTGGGCTCAGCTTGCCAGCGGGTCATGGCGGATTTGTTCGGCAGGTGCGCCTTTGGCGATCAGTGCGGCCTTGGTGGCCTGCACCATTTCGGGCTTGCCGCACAGCAGGATCTGGCGGTCGCTCCAGCTGCCGTACCGGGTGACGACGTCGGGCAGGGCACCGGTCTGCCGGACGTGAAGTCCACGAGGCGGCGTCGCGTCGGGGTAGTCGGCGGCCCACGGAGGATCGGTCTCGAGCTCCGACACCGGCGTCACCGACAGCCAGGGGTTGGTCGAAGCGATCTCCCAGAGGGTGCGCAGGTCGTAGAGCTCGCACGGGTACCGCGCCCCGAAGAACAGGTGGACGCGAGGGTTCTCCCCGAATCTGGTCAGATCCATGATCAGGGCACGCAGCGGCGCCAACCCGGTCGAACCGGCGACCATCAGGACGTCGCCGGCGTCGCGGTCGACGTGCATCGCGCCGTGCGGGTTGGACAGCCGCCACCGATCGCCGGGGCGGGCTTCGCCGACGATCGCCGTGCTCACCATCCCGCCGGGCACCGAGCGGATGTGGAACTCGACGTACCCGGCCGGGTCGGCCGGGATCGACGGGCTCAGGTAGCGCCACCGCCGCGGCCATTGCGGGACCTGGACCGGGACGTACTGACCGGGCAGATAGTTCAGCGCGTGGTCCATCTTCAGCCGAACGATCGAGACGTCGCGGGTGGGCCGCAGATGTTCGAGCACGGTGCCGTCACTGAACGGCGGGCTGGTCTCGGCGTCCGCGGCGCCGCTCATCACGCCGATGACCAACTCGACGACGTCGTTGACCGCCTCGTTGAGCCGGCGGTCCCACCGGTCGGCCAGCTGGGAGCGCAGCACGGTCAGCAGTGCCTGCTGCAGCGACGCGTAGTGCGCCGGGGTGACACCGTACTTGCGATGGTCCCGGCCGAGCTGGGCGAGGAAGGCCACCGGCTCCTCGGCACGCTGGGCGATGAGCTCGTCGCACAGCCAGCACAGGGCCTGGGCGAACACCCGGCGCTGCTTCGCCATGTCCGGCGGGAACAGGTCCCGGGCGGCGAGATCCGCGCCGAACCATCGAGTGTGGATCTCGCGGATCAGCGCCTCGGACCCGAGATCCGGGTCGACGGCATCGCGGAGGATGCGCATCGATTCCCGGTCTTCGAGTCCCACGCCGCACGATACTAAGTCACTACTCTGTGGATCCCGGTCGACGCAGCGCGGCGGTGACGATGAGCACAGTCCCGGCCAACACCCAGCAGGCCAGCACCACAACCGCGCTGGTCGCGCCCGCGCCGTCGAACGCGGCCGTCGACCGCAGCAGGGTGGCGGTTGCGCCCTGAGGCAGCAGCTGGCCCAGCTGTCCCCACGGTGCGGGCAGCATCTCCGGGGCACTCGTCAGCCCCGACAGCGGGTTGCCCACCAGCAGCGCCAGCAGCGCGCCGACAGCCAGGCCGACCCGGCCGAACAGCGCACCCAGACCCAGCACGGTCAACGAGGCAGCCGCCACCCCGAGGGTGACCGCCGCCGCGACGCCCCAGAAGTTCTGGTCGATCGAGCCGAACACATAACGCAACAGGATCGCGATCGTGACACCGGCGACGCCGGAGAAGACCACCGCGGCGCCGAAACGGGTCCACGCCTCGCGTCGCAGCACCAACAGCAGGGCGATCGCCGGCAGCAATCCGGCCAGTGTGATCGGGAGCGCCGACGCGGCGATGCCGGCCCCGCGGGGATCGGCTGACGGGAGCGGGGCGAGGTCTTCGGTGTCCATCGGCATCCCGGTCCGCTGGCTGATCTGGCTTCCGAGTTGGGTCAGCAGTTGGGCGATCGCCGGGCTGCCACCCGAGGCGATCAGCAGCCGGGGCTGTGCGCCCGGCTCGGAGGGGAGTACGACGCCGCCGTAGACGTCGCGCTGCCGGATGGCTTCTGTCAACGCCGCTTCGCCGGGGTAGTAGACGACCTCGAAGGCGCCGGGGGCGTTCTGCTCGAGCATCGTGGCGAGCTGCCCGCCCGCGGCCTGCGGGCCCGCCGCCCCGATGGGCACATCATGCGGACCGGTGTGCACGGCGGGTAGCGCGAACGCCAACGCCAGGATCACCAGGACCGTGGTGATCGCGACGATGACGCCCGCCGCGCGCGCCGCTGCCGGTGCCTCGTGCGAGGGCTCCGAGCGATGGTGGGTGTGCTCCGGGCTGGTGGTGACCATGACCTGTCCCCTTTTCACTGACTGTTGAATTAACCGCTGAGGGGAGCGTAAGCCTTCGCCCTCAGGATTTCAACAGCCATTGAAATGGTAGCGTCGCTGTATGCCACCACCAGCGCATACGGGCAGGCGCCGGGGCCGGCGGCAGGGCGGTCCGGTATCCCGGGACGTGGTTCTGTCCGCGGCGAAGACCCGGTTCGCCCGGGACGGATACGAGAAGACGACGCTGCGGGCCATCGCCGAGGAGGCGCGCGTCGATCCGTCGATGCTGCTGTACCTCTTCGGTTCGAAAGAGGAACTGTTCCGCGAGTCCCTGCGGCTGATCATCGACCCGGAGGTGCTCGTCGCCGCCCTCACCGGCACCGGTGACGACGAACCCGACATCGGCACCCGGATGGTGCGGACCTACCTCGGTGTGTGGGAAGCGCCGGAGAGTTCGGCGAGCATGCGAACGATGTTGGCGTCGGCGACCTCCAACCCCGACGCGCACGCCGCGTTCCGCGGCTTCATGCAGAACTATGTGCTGACGGCTGTTTCCGGTGTGCTCGGTGGTGACGAACAGGCCAGGCTGCGGGCGATGCTGGCGGCGAGCAGCCTGGTGGGCACGGCGATGCTGCGATACCTGATCTGCGTGCCGCCACTATCGGATCTGCCGACCGAGGACGTGGTGCGCCTGGTGGCGCCGACGGTGACCCGGTACCTGACGGCGGACGCCGACGAGCTGGGGCTTCCGCTATAAGCCGTGAATCCCCTTGTACAGCACCAGAAGGCCGATCACCACGAGGATCGCGGCGACGAGGACCGCGTGCTTTTTCTCCATCCAGTCCTTGAGCCGGGTCAGGGCCGGATCGAGACGTTGGCCCGACACCGCGTACCCGAGGATGGGCAATGCCACCGACGAACCCGCCACCGCCACGAACCAGCCGACCGCGATCCACACGCTCGGTGACGGCAGGCCCGCCGAACCGATGGCCAAACCGGCTGCCGCACAGATGAACAGCACCTTGACATTGGCCACCGTCAGGACCGCGGCGGTCACGGCCGCTTTGGCGGGAGTCAGCGAACTCATCCGGGTCATCCACCCCGGCATGTGCTCGGATTTCTTCCGGGTGAACCACCGGTAACCGCCGAAGACGATCAGCGCGACGCCGACGACGATCCGGAGCCACGAGGCCCACCCCGGCGGTTTCTCGCCGATCCCGCCGATCAGGTTGGACACCGAGAGGAACGCCCCGGTCAAGACGGCGAGGCTGAGGATCCAGCCGGCCGCGAACGCCAACCCCGTCGGCTTGGGCCGCGCCGTGTGCAGCGCCAGCACCGCCGGGATGATCGACAGCGGAGACAGCGCCACCACCAGCGCGAGCGGAATGAGCTCGGTGAGAATCGATCCCCAGTCACCCGACACCCGGAGAACCTAACAAGAAGTCGCCCTTCGTGGCGCTTGAACCTCGGTAACGGCTCGTGAACGGTACCCTCACTCGATGACGCAGGTTCATCTCGGGCACGTCTTCCATCTGGCTGGACGGCCTGGGGTCGCCGACTCGCCCAGCGCCCTGGTGTCCTTGCCCGATGGCGCGCTGGTCATCGACGATGACGGCCGGATCGTGTTCTGCGGGGACCGCGGGCGGCTGCCTGCCCGGTTTGGCTCCGCGGAGACCGTCGACCACCGGCCCGGGTTTCTCCTGCCGGGCTTCGTCGACACCCACATCCATTTCCCGCAGACCTTCGCCGGAGATTCCTACGGGGGCGGCCAGCTGCTGGAGTGGCTCGACCAGTGCATCTTCCCAGCCGAATCCCGGCTCGCGGATCCGGAGTTCGCCCACCAGGCGGCGGTGGAGTTCTGCGAGCGTCGCATCGCCGCAGGCACCACCGCGGCGATGGTGTTCGGGTCGGCGTTTCCCCACGCCCAGGACGCGTTGTTCACCGAGACCCGGCGGCGGGGCCTGCGCATGGTCAGCGGTCGCGGCATCCAGACTGTCGGCCCGGACAGCGCCGCCGCACTGATCACCTCGGAAGAGGACGCACTGCGGCTGACCGCCGAGGAGATCGACAGGTGGCACGCCGCTGACACCGGCGACGTGGCGACTGCGCTGTTGCACGTGGCCATCGTCCCGAGGTTCTCGCTGTCGGTCACCGCTGAGACTCTGAAAAGCCTTGGGGAGCTCTACGATTCAGTGCGTGATCGTGGTGTCTACGTGCACTCGCACCTCAACGAGAACAACCGACCCGGAACCGGCGAGGTGGACTCGGTCCTGCAGACCTATCAGGTCGACAGCTACCTGGACACCTACGACGGGAAGTTCCTGCCGGGCTCGCAGGTCGGTGGCACGAGCCTGCTCGGTCGACGCACCATCCTCGCCCACTGCGTGCACTGTCAGGACGCGGAACTTCAGCGGATGGCCGAGACGGGGACCTCGATCTCGCACTGTCCGGTCTCGCAACTGTTCCTCGGCTCCGGGACGATGCCGTGGCGCCGCACCGTCGCCTCCGGTGTGAACATCTCCGCCGGAACGGATTTCGCTGGCGGTGACGAATGGCTGATCCCGCGGGTCCTCGGTGATGCCTTCAAGGTCCACATCAATGAGGCTGACGAGGCGGGGGTCTCGATGCACCCCGCCGAGATGCTGTTCGTCGGCACCCTCGCAGGTGCGCGGGCACTGGACATGGAGGACCGGTTCGGCAACTTCGACGGCGGTAAAGAGGCGGACTTCGTGGTGGTGGACCCGTCGCGCACCCCCGCACTGGCGAACTCGATCCTGCGTGGCGTCCGCTCCTCCGATGCCGACATGGCGCGCGATCAGACACTTTTTGCGTTGTTGATGGGGATCCGGGAGTCCTCGATCGCGCAGGTCTACGTGCAGGGTCGCCGCGTCGATGAGTGAGGCAACGGCGGTCACCGTCTTCCATCCGGTGGACGACTCGGCCGCTTTCGGTCGTTGGTCGCAGGATCTGTTGGCGTCGGCGCAGGCAGCGGCGGGTCATGTGGCCGGCCAACTCTCCGCGTTCCCCGACGCGGTGCTGGATTGTGCTGTGGCCGTGACCTTTTCCGATGAGATACAGCTACACGGCTGGCTCGACAGTGCGGACCGGGATGATGTCCTCGGCGACGGCCGGGCGCGCGGTTACTCGACGTGTTCGGGCGACCTGATCTTCACCGACGACGGTCCGCTGGCGGCGGGCGTGGGACTGTTCCGCCATGACGTCGCGGCGGGCAAGGAGGCGGATTTCGAGGCGATGGAGGTGCGCCTGGCGGTCGCTGCCGCCGGCATGCCCGGCCATGAGGGGACGGTGCTGCTGCCGCCGGACCGGCACGGCGACTGGATCTCGCTGGTGCGGTTCCGCACCAGCGCTCAGCTGTCGGAGTGGCTGCGCTCAGCCGAACGGTCCGAGGCCTTGTCTGGACTGCGCTCGACCCTGCGACGGGAATTTGCTTCCGCGTCCAACACGACTCCCTTCGCCACCACGGTGCGGATCGAGGGCGGCCGCACTCTGATGACGCCGAACTGGAAGTCGGCGATGCTGGTGCTGCTCGTGCTCTACCCGACTGTGATGCTGCTGTCACGATTCCTCGGACCGGTGCTCGCCGATGCCGGTGCAGAACCCTGGTTGGGGTTGTGGCTCAGTCAGATCGTCAGCGTGGCGGCGATGCAGTGGTGGCTGATGCCGACGGCGTCACGGCCGTTCCGTCGCTGGCTGGACCCGGTCGAGGGGAGGGGCTTCCGTATCGGTGTTGCGGGGGCGGCGGCGATCATCGTGTTGTACGCGGTGACCCTCACGGTCTTCGCGACCGTGCATGAGCTGCACTTCTGGGACTACGTCGACTGATTGACGCTGCTTAGGGTATGCGGGACCACCTCAGCTGCCGGGGCACCGTCAGGTGCGGTCAGGACTGTCGGGATCGTAGTGGACGAACTGCACGGTCAGCCCGGCGTCGTCGGCGAGCATCGCGGAGTCGGCTTTGCCCGCCGCGAGGCGATACGGCGGGCGCTGCACGTGAAGTTGTGAGGGAGGCGCCGCGGTCGCGGCATCAACATCGGCCACTTCGAAGGCGACATGGGCTAGTCCGTCACAGTGGGATTCGACGATCTCGAGCTTGAAACCGCGTTCGTCGCTCAGCATCGCGATCCGGCGAGTGGGGTCCGCGCTGAGTGCGCCGACTCGCAGCACCGCCATACCCAGCTGTTGCAGTAATGCCAAGCGGTCGTCGAAATCACCGACCTGGAGGGCGACGTGATCCAGGCGGCCGCTGCCGGGCTCTCCGGTGCTCATCGGCTCGTCCCCGTCCATGCGCCAGTCACTCGCTGACCGAGCCAGCCGATGAACCAGAACACCACGATGCCCAGCGACGACGACGCGAAGATCGCTGCGAGCAGCCCCTCGTAGTTCAGGTTTGCCCGGTAGATGTCCAACAGCCGCCCGATCCCCGGATAACCCTGGCGGAAGAAGAAATCGCTCACGATCGCACCGATGACCGAAAGACCTCCCGCGATCCGGATCCCGGTGAACATCGCAGGCAGCGCGTTGGGGAATGCGATGGTCCGCAACCGGGTCCATCGTGATGCACGATGCAGTGTGGCCAGGTCGTGCAATCCGGGGTCGGCGGATTTCAGGCCGAACAAAGTGTTGGTGATGATCGGGAACAGGCTCATCACCACGCAGACGATTACCCGGCTCTGAAAATTGAAGCCCAGCCACAGGCCGACCAGCGGAACGATCGCCACGATCGGCAGGGTCTGCACGATCACCGCGTACGGATAGATCGATTCCTCGACCCAGCGCGCCTGGCTCATCAGGATCGCAATCGTCACCCCGAGCAGAATGGCGACCGTCAGGCCGGTCAGCGCGACGGTCGCGGTCTGGGCGAGCGCCGAGAAGATCGCCGAACGTGATTCCTGATCTATCAGGCCGGTGTGTGCGACTGCCCACGGCGGCGGCAGCAGGAACCGGCGCCGCTCATCGAGGAGCAGGTAGGTGACCGCCAGCCACAGGCCGAGTCCGGCGAACAACACCAGAGATGGCAGGACGATCCGGCGCAGCCGCAGTGCCGTGGTGCTGCGCTGAGGCGCGACGGTGGTCGCCTGGGCCGCGACGCGAGCGGGCTCGGTGGTGACACTCATCGGCTCACCGCCCGCAACGCGTCGGATGCCTCGGCGCACACTTCGGCGAACCGCGCTGAATACCGCAAGTCCGCGCCCCGTGGATAGGGGAACGGGACCTGGATGTCGGCGACGATGCGGCCCGGGCGCGGCGACATCACCACCACGCGGGTACCCAGGTACACCGCTTCGGGAATCGAATGGGTCACGAACACCCCGGCGAACGGTGCGCCGAGGAACACCTCGATGAGCTCGTCGTTGAGCCGTTCCCGGCTCAGTTCGTCGAGCGCGCCAAAGGGTTCGTCGAACAGGAAGACCTCCGGGCGCAGCGTGAGCGATCTGGCGATGGATGCCCGCATCCGCATTCCGCCGGAAAGCTGTCGAGGATAGTGCTTTTCGAAACCCGAGAGGTTCACCCGGTCGATCGCCTCCTGCGCGAGCCGCCGACGTTGCACGCGCCCCACGCCGTTGAGCTCGGCGAGGTAGCCGACATTGCCCGACAGGGTCCGCCATGGCATCAGGGTCGGGTCCTGGAAGACGTAGCCCAGCTCGCCGCGTACAGCCACAGCGCCGGCCGTCGGGCGCAGTAGGCCAGAGGCGAGCTTGAGCACGGTGGACTTGCCGCATCCGGAAGCACCCACGATGCTCACCATCTGGCCTTGGGTGACGTCGAGGTCGATGTGGTCCAGCACCTCGGTGCCGTCCGGATAGCGCATGCTCACGCCCTTCAGCTGAAGCCCCCGCACCGCCCGGTCGGTCGGCGATACCGCCGGCGCGCTCACCGCAGCCCCTCGATCGGGTCGCGCCGGTACTTCAACGAGAAGTCCGCTGTGGCATTGGCGATGTGGACGCACATCAGCTGATCGGCGCCCTCCACGTCGCCGGCTTCGATGGCCTTGAGCAGATCGCCGTGTTCGCACCAGGAGGCGGGAGCACGGTTGCCGACGTCGATCGAGTACATCCACGCCACCTTCATCATCAGTCCGGCGATGATCCGCCGGGCAACCTGGTTGCCGCTGGCCTGCGCCAGCAGGTCGTGGAACTCGGAGTTGAGCGCGGGCAACTCGTCGAGCCGGCCTTGCGTCATCGCGTCCTCGGCCGCGGCCATGACTCGATGTAGCTGTGCCAGTTGGTCTTCGGTGCGTCTTTCCGCTGCAGAGCGGGCGATGAGGGTTTCCAGGTTGGCCCGGACCTCGAGAATGCCCCGGGCTTCGTCCTCGTCGATTCGGGCGACGATCACCCCGCGGCCGGGACGCGACACCAGGAACCCTTCGGCTTCGAGCACCCGCACCGCTTCGCGAACGGGATTGCGCGAGACCCCGAACTCGGCGGCGACCTCGACCTCGCCGAGGGCAGTGCCGGGGGGGCGCCAGCCCTTGATGATCTCCTCGCGGAGCCGGCTCGCGAGACGTTCGTGCAGCGGGTCCAGACGCGACCTGCGCGCCAGCTCATCCGTCATCGCGGCGGGGCCTTCCGGGGCTGTCCGGGGTGTTGCGGTCACCGACATTGTGGCACCAGCTTGCCCGGATTGAGCAGGCCGCGCGGATCGAAGGCGGCCGCGGCAGCAAGGTAGTCCTCGAGGCCGCCGTGGCTACCGACCAACCATGTGTGTGGATTGACCACGACCACGCCGATAGCACGCAGCGCCGCGATTCCGTTTTCCAGGGTCGCGTCGTCGACCCAGTTCGACAGCAACAGTCCGGAGTATCCCTTTCCGAACCGGCGGGGCGCGTTGCCGTCGAGGTGAATTCGCGAGCCGGGTAACGTAGAGCGGACTTCTTTTTCGTTCTCGACAATGGCGCTACCGCGGATCTGCACCGCGGCCAGTCCGCGATCGGACCGGAAGGCCCGAAGTGTGCTGTGGTTGTATACGCTGCTCAT
The DNA here is from genome assembly GCF_902705885.1 of Mycolicibacterium austroafricanum. Taxonomy (GTDB): domain Bacteria; phylum Actinomycetota; class Actinomycetes; order Mycobacteriales; family Mycobacteriaceae; genus Mycobacterium; species Mycobacterium vanbaalenii_A. The sequence continues at coordinate 48,278 of NZ_CACSIP010000012.1, forward strand.
CATCGGACGCACGGCGGCGTCGTCGATTGCGGTCACCCGGCCACCGTCGGCGACGGTGGCCGTCCGGCCCTGCTCGGCAGTGCCGACCTCCAACATCGCCCGCAGCAGCACGGTGCCGTCATGGCCGTCGTGGGGGATGAACGTCTCCCAGATGGCCTGGTCGTCGATCGCGATCGCCCGGGGCGGCACCGGCAGATCCATCAGCTTGCGGCCCGCCCGCGTGGCGGCGGCCAGCGAGTCGAATGCGGCGAACAACACGGTGCGGTCCCGTTTGGGTGCGGTCAGCAGTCGGGCCCGGGCAATGACGCCGGTGGTCCCGTAGGCGTGCAGGTGTCCGTTCATCGATGACCCCGAGACAACCACGGGCGCCGGATCTTCTACGCAGCCGACGACCGTGAGCTCGCGAACCCAGCCGTCCCAGATGGAGCCGAACTCGATCGACCCGATGCCCTGGTTCCCACCGGACAGGAAGCCCCCGACAGTGCTCGTCACGGTGCTGGGCATCACCGCGACCTCTCTGCCGTGTTCTGCGAGCGCGTTCTCGAGGTCGGCGAACGTGACCCCGGCCTCGACGACCACGTCGTGCTTACCGATGTCGTGGATGCCGCTGAGTTTGGTTGTGTCGAGGACGATTCCGGGCACCATCGGCACCGACTGGCCGTAGTTGCTGGTCCCCGCCCCGCGCGGTGTCACCGCAAGGCCGCGCTGATAGGCGAATCCGAGAACCGCGACCAACTCTGCGACCGAGGCGGGACGGACCCCGGCGGCCGCGGTCACCGGGCGCAGATCGCGGGTCAGGATCGGTGAGAGCCAGGAGAAGTCCCGTGACAACCGGTGCAGTACGTCGGGCCGGGTCTCGACCCCGTTCTCGCCGACGAGCTGGGTGAGTTCGCCGGCCAGGTCAGCGGAGACCGTCACAGCCCGATCTCCGGGTCGATGAACTCGTTGCTGTAGATGACCCCCGGGTCGGCGACCGGGGAGAAGTCCGAATTCGACTCTGCCAGAATGGGTGTCACCAGGGCTGCGAACTCGGAGATGCGGACCGGATCAAAATCGCCGACCGTGGCGTTGCTGCCGTTGCCGACGACGCCGCGTTCCCGCATGGTCTCGGTCGCGAACTCGTTTGCATCCAGGGTCAGGGTCCACGAGCTGGCCAGTTCCTCGACGATGGATACCAGACGTGCGTTCATCGGGCCCGGGTCTGTCATGTAGTCGACCTGGGCCTGCTGTAGCAGCGGCACCAGCCCAGCCAGGCAATCGCGTTGTTGCTCAATTGTTTCCGGGGTGGCGCCCAGGGCGTTCTCATATGGGTTGTAACCGGCCTCCGCGAGCAGCAATGAGTCCACGGGCTGACCCCACTCCGGGAAGTCGTGCTGATAGGTGTAGGGCTCGCTGGTGACGTAGCCCTGTTGCACCACCTGACCGTCGCTGGCGACCAGCCGTGACGGGGAGCCGTCGTAGCTGTCGTCTATCTGGGTGGCCGCCAACTGGCCCTCGCCCACGAAGTAGGTCACCCACGGGTCGTCTGATCCGTAGACCAAGACGGGCAACCCGGATGACCCGATGTCGGCCATCGAGTCGAACTCGTGCTTGTCGGGATCCCACAACAGAACCTGAGGGCTCTGCTCGAGGGGGGCGAACACCGAGACCGTGGGGAATTCACCATGGAGGTTGAGCGCCTCGTCGGTGTTCACCTCGCCGAGCAGTATGCCGGGGTCCTGATAGAGCATCGACACCGCCGACTGGTCCCCGACATACGGCCCACCGACCCGCACCTCGAGGTTCACGCCGGTGGAGCCCAGCGGGCCGACATATGCGCCCTTGTCGACGTCGACCACGCCCTCGGTGCCGATGAGCTGATAGAGGTAGCCGCGCTCGGGCTGCGGGAACCAACCGGTCTGGATCACCACGGTCTCGGGGCAAACGCCGGACAGATCTGTGGTGTAGGCCGACGCGGCGCGCTCATCGGAGGTGGCCTGCGGGGCCGGATCGGACGAACAGGCGGCCAGGGAGGCAACCGCACTACAGGCGACGACCGCGGATGTCATGCGGGCAATCTTGTATACATGCATGCCTGCAATGCTGTGGGCAGGTCATTTCGACCGTGTGACATGGCCGTGAACATCGGTATACGCCTGGCGGCGCCGGTCCGACCCACTGGGAGCAGTCGCGCGAGTACTGATCGCCCCCCGGGGCCGAGGGTAATAAGGCCCTAGTTCCTGCGAACCAAAAAAGTTAAAGTTGAGCGGAACAGACTCAACCTTGACGACGTTGGTCAAGGGGACAAGCATTCGAAGGGCCGTTCTGCGGCCCACTGCACATGGAAGGGGAGGTGTCGTGGATTCGTTCAATCCGACGACCAAGACCCAGGCAGCGCTGACCTCGGCACTGCAGGCTGCCACAGCGGCGGGGAACCCGCAGATTGCGCCCGCGCACCTGCTGATGGCTTTGCTCACGCAGAACGACGGCATCGCCGCGCCGCTGCTCGAGGCCGTCGGCGTGGAACCCGCGACCGTTCGCTCCGAGACTCAGCGGCTGCTCGACCGGCTGCCCAGCGCGACCGGCTCGGCGTCGCAGCCGCAGCTGGCGCCTCAGTCGCTGGCGGCGATCACCGCCGCGCAGCACCTCGCCACCGAGATGGACGACGAGTACGTCTCCACCGAGCATCTGCTCGTCGGCCTGGCTGGATACTCGGGTCGCTCCGCGGGCTCCGCTCCTGAAGGCGACAGTGACACCGCCAAGCTGCTGACCGGCCATGGCGCGTCGCCCCAGGCGTTGCGCGAGGCGTTCACCAAGGTGCGCGGCAGCGCCCGCGTCACCAGCCCGGATCCCGAGGGCACCTATCAGGCTCTGGAGAAGTACTCCACCGATCTGACCGCACGCGCCAAGGAAGGCAAGCTGGACCCGGTCATCGGGCGCGACAACGAGATCCGTCGTGTCGTGCAGGTGCTGAGCCGTCGCACCAAGAACAACCCGGTGCTCATCGGTGAACCCGGTGTGGGCAAGACCGCGATCGTCGAGGGCCTGGCGCAGCGCATCATCGCCGGCGACGTGCCCGAGAGCCTGCGGGACAAGACCGTCGTCTCGCTCGACATGGGTTCGATGGTGGCCGGTGCCAAGTACCGCGGCGAGTTCGAGGAACGGCTCAAGGCCGTCCTCGACGACATCAAGAACTCCGCGGGCCAGATCATCACGTTCATCGACGAGTTGCACACCATCGTCGGCGCCGGTGCCACCGGCGAGGGAGCCATGGACGCGGGCAACATGATCAAGCCCATGCTGGCCCGCGGTGAGCTGCGGCTGGTGGGTGCCACCACGCTCGACGAGTACCGCAAGTACATCGAGAAGGACGCCGCGCTGGAGCGTCGTTTCCAGCAGGTGCTGGTGGGGGAGCCGTCGGTCGACGACACCGTCGGCATCCTGCGCGGCCTCAAAGACCGCTACGAGGTGCACCACGGCGTCCGGATCACCGACTCGGCGCTGGTGGCCGCGGCCGCCCTCTCCGACCGGTACATCACCGCACGGTTCCTCCCGGACAAGGCCATCGACCTGGTCGACGAGGCCGCCTCGCGGCTGCGGATGGAGATCGACTCCCGCCCCGTCGAGATCGACGAGGTCGAACGCCTGGTCCGTCGCCTGGAGATCGAAGAGATGGCGCTGGCCAAGGAAACAGACGCAGCGTCTGTCGAACGGCTGGAGAAGCTGCGCGCCGAGCTGGCCGATCACAAAGAGAAACTGGCCGAACTCACCACCCGGTGGCAGAACGAGAAAGGCGCCATCGACATCGTCCGCGACCTCAAGGAGCAGCTGGACACGCTGCGCGGTGAGGCCGACCGGGCCGAGCGTGATGGTGACCTGGCCAAGGCCGCCGAGCTGCGCTACGGGCGCATCCCGGAGGTCGAGAAGAAGCTCGACGCGGCCTCGCCGGTCGCCGAGGCCCGTGAGAATGTGATGCTCAAGGAAGAGGTCGGACCCGACGACATCGCCGACGTGGTGTCGGCGTGGACCGGAATCCCCGCAGGTCGGATGCTCGAAGGCGAGACCGCGAAGCTGCTGCGGATGGAAGACGAGCTGGGTAAGCGCGTCGTCGGCCAGAACAAGGCCGTGCAGGCTGTTTCTGATGCGGTTCGCAGGAGCCGTGCCGGCGTGGCCGACCCGAACCGTCCGACGGGGTCGTTCATGTTCCTCGGACCGACCGGCGTCGGTAAGACCGAGCTGGCCAAGGCGCTGGCGGAGTTCCTGTTCGACGACGAGCGGGCGATGGTCCGCATCGACATGAGTGAGTACGGCGAGAAGCACTCGGTGGCTCGGCTGGTCGGCGCCCCTCCCGGCTACGTGGGCTACGACCAGGGCGGCCAGCTGACCGAGGCGGTGCGCCGGCGTCCGTACACGGTGATCCTGTTCGACGAGATCGAGAAGGCGCACCCGGACGTGTTCGACGTGCTGCTGCAGGTCCTCGACGAGGGCAGGCTCACCGACGGGCAGGGCCGCACGGTCGACTTCCGCAACACCATCCTGATCCTGACCTCCAACCTCGGGGCCGGCGGCACCGAAGAGCAGGTCAGAGCGGCGGTGCGGGCGGCGTTCAAGCCGGAGTTCATCAACCGTCTCGACGACGTGATCGTCTTCGACGCCCTCGACCCCGAGGAACTGGTGTCCATCGTCGACATCCAGCTCGCCCAGCTGGCCAAGCGGCTGGCTCAGCGCCGCCTCGCCCTCGAGGTGTCGCTGCCGGCGAAGAAGTGGCTGGCCGACCGGGGCTTCGACCCGCTTTACGGTGCGCGGCCGCTGCGGCGGTTGCTGCAGCAGGCCATCGGCGACCAGCTGGCCAAGTTGCTGCTGGCCGGCGAGGTGCACGACGGTGACGTGGTGCCCGTCAACGTCAGCGAGGATGGCGATTCGCTGGTCCTGGGCTGACGTCCAACCCTCCGCCGGAACGGTATTCCAGCAGGCGTCCACTCGGATTTGACCTACTGGAATACCGTTCCGCGGGGGTGTCAGGCCGGCGATTGCGATTGTGATCCGTTCGAGTTCGGGATTCATCGCCCAGAGCGGATACTCTGGAGCCAATGGTTCCGCTCTGGTTCACGCTGTCTGCACTCTGCTTCGTGGGTGCGGCCGTGTTGTTGTACGTCGACCTCGACAGACGTCGGGGTCTCGGCCGACGCCGCAAGTCGTGGGCCAAGTCGCACGGATTCGACTACGAGAACGAGTCCACCGACATCCTCAAGCGCTGGAAGCGCGGCGTGATGTCCACCGTCGGCGATGTCAGCGCCCGCAACGTGGTTCTCGGCCAGATCCGCGGCGAGGCGGTGTTCATCTTCGATCTCGAAGACGTCGCCACCGTGATCGCGCTGCACCGCAAGGTGGGCACCAACGTGGTCGTCGACATGCGACTCAAAGGCATCAAGGAGCCACGCGAGAGCGACATCTGGCTGCTCGGCGCCATCGGCCCGCGGATGGTGTACTCCACCAACCTCGACGCCGCCCGGCGGGCCTGCGACCGCAGGATGGTGACGTTCGCGCACACCGCACCGGATTGCGCCGAAATCATGTGGAACGAACAGAACTGGACGCTGGTCAGCATGCCGATCACCAGCACCCGTGCCCAATGGGACGAGGGGCTGCGCACGGTGCGCCAGTTCAACGACCTACTGCGGGTGCTGCCGCCGCTTCCGTCGGCGTCTGCGGGCCAGCCGATCGCCCGTCGCAGCGGCTCGCCGAGCCGCCCGCTCTCGCCGGCCCCTTCGGGACGTCCCGAGTTGGCGCCCGGGATGAAAGACCATCCCGGCCGCGCGGACGCCGGTCGTTTCGCCACCCGGCCCGAGCCCGGCAGGTCCGAAGCCGGCGCGGCCCGGCCTGAGCCGATCCGTCGCACCCCGCCGCCGGCCCGCAACGGTCGGCAGTCGCCGAACTATCAGCGGTAAGTATCCTCTGGGGATGCCTCGCCCCGTCGCTCTGATCACCGGGCCGACGTCCGGTCTGGGTGGAGGGTTCGCCCGCCGCTATGCCGTGGACGGCTACGACCTGGTGTTGGTGGCCCGCGACGTCGACCGGCTCGAACGGCTCGCCGCGGAGCTGCACGACGAGGCGGGGGCCCGGGTGGAGGTGCTTCCCGCCGACCTGTCCGTAGCCGCCGACCGGGAACGGGTCGCCGAGCGACTGCGCGCCGGTGTCCGCGTGCTGGTGAACAACGCGGGGTTCGGCACCGCCGGCGAGTTCTGGTCTGCTGACCTCGAGGTGCTGCAGCGTCAGCTCGACGTCAACGTCACCGCTGTCATGCAACTCACCCATGCTGCGCTGCCGGCGATGTTGGCCGCGGGCGAGGGCACCGTGCTCAACGTGGCCAGCGTGGCCGGACTGTTGCCCGGGCGCGGCTCCACCTACTCGGCATCCAAGGCGTGGGTGGTGTCGTTCTCCGAGGGACTGGCCAACGGTCTGTCCGGAACCGGTGTCGGGGTGCACGCACTGTGCCCGGGGTTCGTCCACACCGAGTTCCATGCGCGGGCCGACATCGACATGGCCGGCACTCCGTCGTTCCTGTGGCTGGAGGTCGACGAGGTGGTCCGGGAGACGATGGCCGACCTCGCCAAGGGCAAGATCGTGATCATCCCCGGCCTGCAATACAAGGCGCTCACCACCGGTGGCCGGATGATCCCTCGAAACGTGGTGCGCGCCTTGACGAAAGTGGTGGGCAAGGGCCGTGACCGTACCTGAGACCACGTGCGGGTAATCGCGATCCTGGTGGCGATGGTTCTCGCCGCTACGTCCTGCTCGGGATCAGCCGACCGGACCGACGTGTACTCCGCCGCCACGGCTTCGATGGGTGAATCACTGGCGATCCTCGGCTGGAACATGTCGGTGGCCAACCTGAGATTCGACGCCGACTACGTGCTGGTCGACGTGGACGCGTCGCCGTCGCAGGAAGACGGCCCTCATGCCGATCCCGGCGACATCAGGTTCGGGCTCTACGGGGCACTGGTGCACCCGATCGAGGCCCCCGGCATCGGCGGCTGTGAAGACGTGACAAGCCTTGACATCCAACCGTTGTCGGCGCCGGCACCGGACCGGTTGACCGGCACGGTGTGCATGGGACCGTTGCGTGACCAGACCCAGGTGCGTGGGGTCTACGCGTACTCACCGCGCGACCGCATCGCCGGTACCACGGCGTCCTATCCCGCGGCTTTCCCGGTCGGAGTGATGCCCACCAACGAGAACGACACCGGGCTGACCATCAGGACGACCAGCCTGGACGCGTTCCGCGCCGACGGGGCGAAACTCGATCCCACGGCTCTCGGTGACCCGACGTCGTTCACCGGCAACGGCTACATGCTGTTGGGACTCGAGATCAGCGGTCTGGCAGCACGATACCGCGACGATTCGGCGCAGCGCGGCGGCCCGATGATGGTGCTGGCCGCCCCGACGCTTCCGGGCCGAGGGCTCAGTCACGCGTGCAGCGTGTACGGTTCCTCGGTGCTCGTGCTGCCCGAGGCGTCACGGGAGGCGGTGCAGGTCCGCGCCTCATTGTGCACCCAGGGCGAGATCAATGCCGCGCTGCTCTACCCGACGGTGTCGTTGACGGGGACACACGCGGCGCTGTGGATCGTCGAGCCGACCGATGACTGACGCCGCCGACGACGCCGCCGGACCCACCGAGTGGGGTGAGGGCCGCGGCGTGGGGCCGTGGCAGGGCCCGCTGCCCGACGACGCCAGGTACGACGTGGAACTGCTGCGCTCCGGGGACACCCGCAATGTGGTGGACCCCTACCGGTACTGGACTCGCGAAGCCATCATCGCGGACATCGATGAGCGGCGGCACCCGCTGCACGTGGCCATCGAGAACTTCGGCAACGACGCCAACATCGGCGCGGTGGTACGCACCGCGAACGCGTTCGCCGTCGACACCGTGCACATCGTCGGCCGACGGCGCTGGAACCGGCGAGGCGCCATGGTCACCGACCGCTATCAGCGGTTGCGCCACCACGACACGACCGCCGAGCTACTGGCCTTCGCGTCGCAGGCCGGGCTCACCGTGGTGGCGGTCGACAACGTCCCCGGGGCCTCACGCCTCGAGGATGTCACCCTGCCGCGGGACTGCCTGCTGATCTTCGGGCAGGAGGGACCGGGCATCACCGCCGATGCAGTGGCCGGCGCCGGCGCAGTGGTGTCGATCGCCCAGTTCGGTTCCACCCGCAGCATCAACGCCGCTGTCGCCGCGGGTATCGCCATGCACGCCTGGATCCGGGAGCACGCTGATCTCGAGCGGGCCTGGTGAGGAGGCGCGGGGCCGCAGCAGCAGCCACACGGCGACCGCCGCGGTGAGCAGCAGGGCCGCCCCGACGCCGGAGGCGATCGCCAGGCCGTCGGTGAACGCGGTCTTGGCCGCGGCGAGCAGGCCGNCCGCCTGATCTGCGGGCAGTTCGTCTGCGGCGCGCAGGGCGCTGGGCAGTGAGTCCCGGGCGGTGGCGGCGACGTCGGCCGGGACGCCGGGTGCGATCACGACGGTGCGGTAGACGGCGGTGACGATCGACCCCAGCGTCGCGATCCCCAGCGCCATGCCGAGTTCGTAGGCGGTCTCGGAGACCGCCGCCGCCGAGCCGGCACGTTCCTTCGGCACGCTGGCCAGGATGACGTCACTGGCTACGGTGAAGGCCAGGCCGAGCCCGACGCCGACGACGAACAGCGAGATGCCGAGCGGCAGGTACGGCGTGACCGGCGTGAACAGTTGCAGCGACGCCATCAGCGCGGCCATCGCGACACCGACGAGCGCCAGCCCGGTGGTGAGTACCAGGCGCGGTGAGACGTACCGGACCGCCACCCCCGCGAGCACCCCGAACACGGTCGCGGTCACCGCGGCGGGCAGTTCGGCCAGGCCCGCCTTCAGCGGCCCGTAGCCGTGAACCAGCTGGAAGTACTGCGACAGGAAGAACACCAACCCGGACAGGCCGAGCACCGAGAGCAGGTTGGCGGACACCACGCCGGAGAACACCGGGTTGCGAAACAGTCGGACGTCGATCAGCGGCACCGGAAGACGCAACTGGCGCCGGACGAACAACGTCAGCGCAACGGCGCCGACGACGCCGGCCAGAACAGCGTCGATCCGCAGGCCGTGCGAGATGGCGGCGAACCCCTCCTTGATGCCGTAGACGACACCGAGCATGCCGACCATGGACAGCGCCACGCTGGGGATGTCCCACGGGCCCGGTTCGGGGTTGCGGTGTTCGGGCAGCAACACGACGCCGCCGACGACGAGCACCAGCATCACCGGGATGTTGATCAGGAAGACCGATCCCCACCAGAAGTGTTCGAGCAGTACCCCGCCGACCACCGGGCCCAGCGCGGCCCCTGCAGAGAAGGCCGATGCCCACACGCCGACGGCGATGCTGCGCTCCCGCTGGTCGGGGAACAGCCCGCGGATCAGGGCGAGGGTGGCAGGTGCCAGGGTGGCGCCTGCCATACCCAGCAGCGCCCGCATCAGGATCAGCATCTCCGGGGTCGACGAATACGCCGTGGCCACCGAGACGATCGCGAATGCTGTTGCGCCGCAGAGCAGCAGCCGCTTGTGTCCGATGCGGTCCCCGAGGCTGCCCATGGTGATCAGCAATGCGGCCAGTACGAACGAGTAGAGGTCGCCGATCCACAGGATCTGGGTGCCGGTGGCACCGAGGTCGGCGCTGATGAATGGTGTCGCCAACGCGAGGACCGTGCCGTCGACACCGATGAGCAGCACCGCCATGGTGAGGATGCCGAGCGCGAACCAGCGGCGGTTCATGAGGTCTGTACTCCGTGCAGTAGTAGGTCGGTGATGAGTCGGTCGAAGTCACGGTCGGCGACGCGTCCCGCGCGCACCGCCCACGCTGTGCCCTCGACCAAGCTGTAGAACGCCTCGGTGAGCCATGCCGCCGTGAGGTCTGGGCGGAAGTCTCCGTCGCGCTGTCCGCGCTGGAACAACAACGTGATCTCGCTGTCGATCTCCTGCCAGACGTCCAGCGTGTGGTCCAGGTCGAGTTCCTGGCTCTGGCTGTAGAGCAGGGCCAGGTAGGGCGACACCGGCCGGCACGCCGTGACCAGTCGGCGTAGCGCCTCTGGCGCCGGATCCTCGTGGAGGCGGGCAGTGCGCAGCACGTCGCCCATCTCGGCGATCGCGAGGCGTTCGAGCGCCTCCATCAAGGCGGCCTTGCCGGCGAAGTGCCGGTGCAGTGTCGCCCGGCTGACGCCGACGGCGGTGGCGATCTCGTCTTGAGTGGCGTTCGGGCGACGGCCGAGGAAGTCGGCCGCGGCGCGCAGCAACTCCTCACGCGTCGATGGCATGAAACAACTATAGCTCAGATGAGACAAAACTGTCTCATTCCGAAATGGCCGCAGTTGAGGCAGGATCAACACCATGGATCAGTTGTGGGCCAACCGCGCCGCCAGTGCGGAAGCGGCCGTCGCGAAGCGGCACCTCAAGAAGTTGTGGGGGCTGCCGGGCACCCAACTCGGAGTCGTGGCCTGGCCTGCCGCCGGGCAACACCGGCGTTTCGGCACCTGGCACTACTGGTGGCAGGCCCACCTGTTGGACAACCTCGTCGATGCCCAGGTGCGCGATCCCGACCCCGAACGGCTGAAGTCGATCACCCGGCAGATTCGCGGTCATCGACTGCGCAACCTCGGTTCCTGGGTCAACGACTACTACGACGACATGGCCTGGCTGGCGCTGGCACTCGAGCGGGCGGGCCGCGTGACCGGAGTGGGCCGGCCCAGGGCCCTCGACAAGCTCGCCGATCAGTTCCTCGGCGCCTGGGTGCCCGAGGATGGTGGCGGGATCCCGTGGCGCAAGCAGGATCAGTTCTTCAACGCCCCCGCCAACGGCCCGGCCGGGATCTTCCTCGCCCGCTACGAGGGCCGGTTGCGGCGCGCGCAGCAGATGGCCGACTGGATCAACGAGACCCTGATCGACCCGCAGACCCACCTGGTCTTCGACGGCATCAAAGCCGGCTCGCTGGTCCGCGCGCAGTACACGTACTGCCAGGGGGTGGTCCTCGGACTGGAAACAGAACTCGCCGTGCGCACCGAGGACGCCCGGCGCGCGGTACGGGTGCACCGGTTGGTGGCCGCGGTCGCCGAGCACATGGCACCCGACGGGGTGATCAAAGGCGCCGGCGGAGGCGACGGCGGATTGTTCAACGGGATCCTGGCACGCTATCTGGCGCTGGTGGGCACCTCGCTTCCTCGGCATACCGACGAGGACGAGAAAGCCTGTAAGACAGCGCGTTCAGTGGTTCTCGCGTCGGCGCGGGCCGCGTGGGAAAATCGCCAGACGGTCGAGGGCCTGCCGCTGTTCGGCGCGTTCTGGGACCGGGCCGCCGACATCCCGACGGCAGGCACCAAGGACGCGGAGTTCGCGCAAGATGTTGATGGCGCCGTCAACTCGTCGGCGATCCCGGAACGTGATCTGTCCGTGCAGCTCGCCGGGTGGATGTTGATGGAGGCCGCCCACGGACTCGATGCGCAGGAGGCGGAACCGGAGATCCACGTCGGTGAGTGAACTGCCGGCCCAGCGGGGGTTCCCGCTGCTGCCTGCACGGCTCAACCGCGGCAGCAAGGCCACCAAGACCACGGACAACACCGCGGCGGCGTTGCTGCTCGCGTTCACCGTCTTCGCCATTCTGTGGGCGAATTCACCGTGGGCGCAGAGCTATTCGGACTTTCTCGACACACACCTGGGTGTCACCGTCGGGGTCCACCATTTCGAGATGACGGTCAAACACCTCGTCAACGACGGGCTGATGACTTTCTTCTTCTTCATCGTCGGCTTGGAGGTGACCCGAGAATTCAGCATCGGCGAGCTGACCGACCGGTCCAGGGCCGCGGTTCCGGTGGTCGCTGCGGCCGCGGGCCTGATGATCCCGGCAGCGGTGTTCCTGCTGTTCAATCCCACCGGGGAGGACGCCCACGCATGGGGCGTGGTGATCTCCACCGACACCGCCTTCCTGGTCGGCGCATTGGCCATCATCAAACCCAAGTTCCCTGCCCGGGTGCGCATCTTCTTGCTCACCCTCGCCGTGGTGGACGACGTCGGAGCCCTGGTCGCGATCGCGCTGTTCTACTCCGACAGCATCCAGGTCGGTCCTCTGATCGTGGCGGTGACGCTGCTCATCGCGCTGGCGCTGGTGCGCTTCCTGCCGCCGGGCATGCGCGGGCCCGCATACGCGGTGTGTGGGGTCGCGTTGTGGATTGCCCTGTACCTGGCGGGAATCCACCCGACACTGGCCGGCGTTGCGGTGGCGCTGCTGATTCCGGTGTTCACCCCGGAACGTGGGCCTGTGGAGCGGGCCGTACATCAGATCCGGGCCTTCCGGCAGTCTCCGAACTCCCAATATGCCCGCGCGGCCAGCCGGTCTCTGCGGGACTCGATCTCGATCAACGAGCGACTGCAGACGACGGTGGGGCCCACGGTCTCGTTTGTGGTTCTGCCACTGTTCGCGTTGGTCAACGCCGGGGTGCGACTGGACGAAGAGAGCCTGTCGACGGCGCTGCAGTCACCGTTGACGTGGGGGATCGTCGCCGGTCTGGTGATCGGGAAGTTCGTCGGCATCACCGGAGCCACCTGGTTCATGAGACGCACCCGGTTGGGTGAGCTCGCGCCCGGGCTCACACTGCGCCGCGTCGCGGGCGGCGCGGCCCTGTCCGGGATCGGCTTCACCATCTCGCTGTTCATCGTCGACATCGCGATCTTCGAACCCGACCGCCAGGATCAGGCGCGCATCGGCGTGCTGGCGGCCTCGATGATCGCGTTCGCGCTGGGATGGACGATCTTCCGGGTCACCGACTGGTTGAGCCCGCCCGAACCGGTGGGGCTCAAGCTGCTCCGGCCGGTCGATCCGGAGCGCGATCACATCCGCGGCAGCGACGACGCGCCGCTGACCCTGGTCGAATACGGCGATTTCGAATGCCCGTTCTGCAGCCGGGCCACCGGAGCCATCGACGAGGTGCGCGCGCATTTCGGTGACGAGTTGCGCTACGTGTGGCGGCACTTTCCGCTCGAGCGGGCTCACCCTCGCGCCTTCGACGCGGCGCGGGCCAGCGAAGCGGCCGCCCTTCAGGGCCGGTTCTGGGAGATGGCGTGCGAACTGTTCGAGCATCAGGACGACCTGGAGTGGGCCGACATGTACCGGTACGCGGTGACCGCGGGGTGCGATATCGAGCAGTTCGATCAGGATGTGCGGGTGCACTCGTCGAAGGTGCTGCACCGGGTGACCGACGACGCCGAGGACGCCGAGGAGATGGATCTCAACGCCACCCCGACAGTCTTCGTGAACGGCAAGCGGCACATCGGGCCGTGGGACGCTGCCAGCCTGATCCGTGCGCTGGAGCAGGGGCGCTAAGTCGTCTCACCCGATTCCATGGGCGGTGTCGGGATACCCGCCTCCTTGGCGGCCTTGCGCCTGCGGTACCACTCGATGAGCATCGGCGTCACCGAGAGGATCACGATCCCGATGACGATGGGTTCGAGGAGGTTCTGGATCACTTCGAATCGGCCGAGCCAGTACCCAAGCACCGTCAGACCCACACCCCACACCACGGCGCCGACGGCGTTGTAGAGCGTGAACACCCCGTAGTTCATCTTCGCGGCGCCGGCGGTGATCGGCGCCAGCGTGCGCACGATGGGCACGAACCGGGCGATGACGATGGCGAACGGACCCCGCTGCTCGAAGAACAGGTGTGCCTCGTCGAGATACTTCTGCTTGAGGAACCGGGCGTTGGGCTTGAACATCGCAGTGCCGATGTTGCGGCCGATCCAGTAACCCACCTGGCCGCCGAGGACCGCGGCGATCGGAATGAACACCACCAGTTGCCAGAGCTGGAAGTTGGCGTCCACGGTGCCGTCCTGGGCGGCGGCGGCGGTACCGGCGGCGAGCATCCCCGCGACGAACAGCAGCGAATCGCCGGGAAGCACCGGGAACAACACCCCGGACTCGACGAACACGACGACGAGCAGGCCGATCAGCGCCCAGGTCCCGAAGTAGCTGAGGAGGTTGATCGGGTCCAGGAAATCGGGCATCAGCGCGAGAGTGTCGACGACCACGGGTTCCAAGGGTACCGGCGGGCGGTCTGGGTCCCAGAATCCGCTCGATCGCCTTAGGCTTGAGCATGCCCACTCACCAGGCCGTCCAGCTCGAATCCGCCAACGCTTCGCTCACCCTCGTCGAGGTCGACACACCGCACACGGCGTCCGGGCAGGTGCGCATCGCGGTCGCCGCGTGCGGTGTCTGCGGCACCGACCGTGAGTTCTACGCCGGCCACTTTCCCGGTCTGCAGTGGCCGCTCACGCTGGGCCACGAGATCGCGGGAACCGTGGCCGAGGTCGGGGAGGGTGTCGAGGACTTCGCGGTCGGCGACAGGGTGGCCGTCGGATGGTTCGGCGGCAACTGCAACCGTTGTATCCCCTGCCGTAAAGGCGCATTCATGCAGTGCGAACGCATGCAGGTCCCGAGCTGGCACTACCCGGGCGGCTACGCAGAATCGGTGACGGCGCCGGCCACCGCGCTCGCGCGGATCCCGGACGGGCTGTCGTTCGTCGAGGCCGCACCGATGGGCTGCGCAGGCGTGACCACGTTCAACGGGCTGCGCCACACACGTGCCAAGGCCGGCGACCTGGTCGCGATCCTCGGTGTCGGCGGGTTGGGTCACCTGGGCGTGCAGTTCTCCCGCGCGATGGGGTTCGAGACGGTCGCGATCGCCAGGGGCGCCGCGAAGGCCGAGGAAGCCACCCGACTGGGAGCGCACCACTACATCGACTCGACAGCGCAGGACGTCGCTGCCGAACTGAAGAAGCTGGGCGGTGCCGCGGTGGTGCTGGCCACCGCGAACAACGCGGCTGCGATGGCCGCTGCGGTCGGCGGCCTCGGCCCGGCAGGTGAACTCGTCGCCGTCGGGGTCACCCCGGAGAACTTGCCGATCAGCCCGCTCGACCTGATCAACTTCGGGCTGTCGGTGGCCGGTCACCCGTCCGGCACATCGCGCGACGTCGAGGAGACGCTGCACTTCGCGCTGCTGTCCGGGGTGCGGGCGCTCATCGAGGAGCGCCCGTTGGCGCAGGCCGCCGAGGCGTATGCCGCGATGGACGAGGGCCGCGCCCGCTACCGGATGGTCTTGACCGTGTGATGTGAGACCGCGTGCCGAGCCTCTGTCTGCCCCGCTGATGCCCGGAAATGCGGTGAGGGCCGCGCCGGTTGACCTGGCACGACCCTCACCGCAATCTCCGCCTCGCTAGGGCTCGATGCTCGACGACACGATGTTGATCACCGACACTGTCTCGTCGCCGTCGTTGACGACGTAGAGATGCTCGCCAACGGCGTCGATCGCCAACTCGCGTGGGATGTCTCCGACCGATATCTCGTCGACCACGGTGTTGAAGGTGGCGCTGCCGGGGGTGGTGTCGATGACTGTGACGGTGTCATCGAAGGCGTTGGTCACGTAGGCGCGCGTGCCGTCGGGGCTGAACGCCACGGACTGCGGACCGTTGCCGACGACGATCGGAGACCCGATGGCGGTGTTGTAGGTGGGACTGGTCGGGTCGGCGTCGATGACGGTGACGGTGTCGTCGAAGGCGTTGGTGACGAGGACCTGTAGTCCGTCTGGGCTGACGGCGATGCCGGAGGGGGAGTCCCCGACCGGGATCTCGGCGCCGATGCTGGTGCCGTAGCCGGCGCTGGTGGGGTCGATGTCGAATATGGCCACCCTGTTGGCGCCGGCCCTCGGGATGGCGATGTAGGCGCGGGTGCCGTCGGGGGTGATCGCCAGTGCCCTCGGTGAGGAGTTCGCGACGGTGATCGGGCTTCCGATCAGGGTGTGGAAGGTGGGGCTGGCGGGGTCGATGTCGAGCACGACCATGTCGAGGCTGGACTGGTTGAGGATGATGGCGCGGCTGCCGTCGGGGCTGAATTCGATGTCGGTGGGCCCGTCGCCGACCTCGATCGGATCGCCGACCACGGTGTTGTAGGTGGTGCTCGTGGGGTCGGTGTCGATGACCAGCAGGTGCCCGTTGCCGCCCACGACGTTGTCGTAGGTGACGTAGGCGCGCAGGCCGTCGGGGCTGACCTCGATCTCGCGCGGGTTATAGATGTCAAACGGAATAGTCTGCAGCACAGTGGGATTAGCTGGATCAGAGACATCGATGACGGTGACCGAGGCGTTGTCCTCGTTGAACAGGTTGCCGCCGTTGACCACGTAGACCCGGCTTCCGTCAGGCGTCACGCTCACCCCGTTGGGATTCTCGCCGACATCGACCGTGCCGATCACGGTATTCGGTGGGTTGGTGGTGACGGGGTTGACGGTGAGGGTCACGGTGGCGGCGGCGCTGACCAGGTCGCCGTCGGTGGCGGTGTAGGTGAAGGTGTCGCTGCCGGTGTAGCCGGTGTCCGGGGTGTAAGTGAACGAGCCGTCCGGGTTGAGCACGAGGGTCCCGTTCTCCGGGCCATCACCCAATGCGGCGGTCAGCGAGTCGGAGTCGGGATCGGTGTCATTGCCCAGCACGCCCGGCGCCCCGACGGTCAGCACGCCGTCCTGGTCGACGGCGTAGCTGTCCGGGGAGGTGACCGGCGCCTGGTTGTCGGGTGCGGGCAGCGGGGTGATGGGAACGCCGATGGTGTTGGTGGCGGTCAGGCCACCGGGGTCGGCGGCGACCACAGTGAAGGTGTCGAAGCTGACGGGTTCGCCGAACTCCGGCCGGGTGGCCGGGGTGTAGGTGTAGGTGCCCGCGGCGGCGTCGATCACGACGTTGCCGTTGTCGGGTTGTGCGGTGACGGTGTAGGTCAGCGGATCACCGTCGGGGTCGGTGAAGCCGAGTGTTGCGGTGGCGACACCGGTTTCGGCATCGACATCCCAGATGCCGGATTGTCCGGCGACCGGGGCTTGATTGCCGGGTTCGGGCAGGGCGGTGACCGGCACGGTGATGGTATTCGTGGCGGTGGCCTGGCCGTCGGTGGCGGTGACGGCGAAGGTGTCGGTGCCGTCGGGTTCACCGAACTCGGGTCGGGTGGCCGGGGTGTAGGTGTAGGTGCCGGCGGCAGCGTCGATCACGACGTTGCCGTTGTCGGGTCCGTCGCTGACGGTGTAGGCGAGGATGTCGCCGTCGGGGTCGGTGAATCCCAGGGTGCCGGTGACGGCGCCGGTTACGGGGTCGAGGGTGGGAGTGCCGGGGGTGCCGGCCACCGGCGCGTTGTTCTCCGGGTCGATCGGTTGGCCGTAGACGGTGTTGCCGTCACCGGGCCCGGTATCGGCGACCAGGTTGTTGCCCAACGCCAGTGCGTTGTTGTCGGTCCCGGGGCCCGCCGCCGCGATTGACTGCTGTCCCATGACGAAGGCGAAGTTGTCCTCGCCGGCGGCGGACGCCGAGTTGTTGGCGCCGACGGCAAGCGCGGTGCTGTCCTCCCCGGCGGCAGTCGCCGAACTTCCGGTCCCCTGGATGCGAGCGACAGTTCCGTCGCCGACTGCGGTGGCCACGTTGCCGTCTCCGACAATTATGGCCCGACCGCCCGTCGCCTCCACCGCGTTGCCGTCACCGTAGATGGCGGCACGGGCCCATTCGTCGGCCGCAGCGCTGGTGGTCGCAGCATTGCCGTCGCCGACTACTCGCACCGTTGCGGTGCCATCGTTCCCGTCGCTGCTGGCCACGCTGCTGTCACCGACAATCCGGGTCGACGCATACCCGTCCATGTCGGCGTTGGCGACGGCGTCGTTGTTGTCCCCGAACATGGTGATGCGGGCGTACGAGTCGTTGTCGGCACTGGCTGACGATGAACTATCGTCGGCACTCATCGTGATGCTGGCACGAGAGCCGCCTGTCGCGACTGCTGTGGCGTCGCTGTTGGAGCCGGTGAGCTGTATATATGCGGTGCTGTCGCTCTCGCTGGCGAGAGACACCGAGTTGTTGTTGCCGTAAACCGTTGCGCTGTTGCGGTTTCCGCTGGAGAGAGCATCGTTGCCGTCGCCGTTGATCCGCACTGAGCTGGCGTTTCCGTTGGTGACGTTGACGATGTTGTCGTAGCCGCGTACCCGGGCGAGGTTGAAATTTCCTGCAGAGGCGATGGCGGCACTTTCGTCGCCGTAGGCGCGTGCGGTGTTGAACCAGCCCTCGGCGGCCGTGGCGGTGCTGTCGTCACCGTTCACGCGGGCCTTGTTGAAGTTGCCGTCCGCGGTGGCGCTGCCGTCATCACCGTCCACGA
The DNA here is from genome assembly GCF_902705885.1 of Mycolicibacterium austroafricanum. Classification (GTDB taxonomy): domain Bacteria; phylum Actinomycetota; class Actinomycetes; order Mycobacteriales; family Mycobacteriaceae; genus Mycobacterium; species Mycobacterium vanbaalenii_A. Next base: position 66,487 of record NZ_CACSIP010000012.1, read on the forward strand.
TGGCCATGCTGAACAGGCCGGTGGCGGTCGCGGTGCTGTTGGCGCCCCACGCGATGGCCAGTGAGCCGAAGCCCTCCGAAGTGGCCATTGCGGTGCCGCGCTGCACCAGTGACACCCCGCCGATCGAGATGCTGACGTCCTGGTAAGTGGCCTCGATCTCGCGGCGCACCCAGGCCAGCACGGCCAACAAGCCGGGGGAGGGCGCCGGCGCTGCGGGCGCGGGATTGGGAGCCGCGAACGGTGCGAGCGCGGTGGACAGCATGGTGGTGGCCACGCTGATGAACGTGCCGGGCTGGGTCTGAAGGGCCTTGGCCGGCGCCTCCTCCACCACCGTGGTCGCATCGTCGGCGGGCTCGGCTGCGGCGGTGAAGGTGTCGGTGGGCGCACTCGAGCGAGACGTCTCGGCGACGGCGGCCTCGGCCGGAGCGGCGGCCGGGGTGCGGGTTGATTCGGGTGTCTCGACGAGTGCCGGCGTGGCAGCACGTGCAGGGCGCTTGGTTTGGCTGGTGGGCGTGGTGATGGCTGCGGGGGCCGGATCGCGCTTCGTGGGGGTGGGTGTCGGTGCCGGTTCAGCCGGCGTATCGGTGTCTTCGTCGACGGGTTCGGGCTCGTCCTGCTCGTCGGCATCGGACTCGTCGTCGGCAGGCGTGTCGGTCTCGTCCAGATCGGTGACGGTGTCGAGGTCATCGTCCGACTCGGTGTCGGTGTCGGTGTCGGTGTCGGTCGAGTCGTCGTCCGCGGACTCGTTGTCCGAGGAGTCGGTTTCGCGGGAGGACGCATTGTCCGACTTGCGCGTCGACGGCTTGGTGGTACCGGTCGACGACGAATCCGACGAATCCGACGAATCCGAGCCTGACGAGGACGAGCCTGACGACGACGAGCCTGACGACGACGAGCCGGAGGACGAGCCCGACGAGCTGGATCCACTGGAGGAGTCGGCCAGAGCCACGCCGGGGATGGTCGCTGCCGCCATCCCCAAGCCGAGCGCTACCGCTAATCCGCCAACTCGCGACACATACTTCGCCGACTCCATGTGATTGCCTTCCCGAACGGTGCCTGATGGTCACTTGACGCTAGGTCCGAGGCAGCGGGGGCGAATCGGGTGAAACCCTATCTATTGACCCTCGCGCAAGTGTCCTGGCGCGGGTCGCGCCGGGCGGTTGGCAGGCCGGCCGACGCGTAGGCGCAGTTCAGCGACTGTCGAAGCCGTGTGCGCTTCCGGTGAGCGCCCGCCCGGCTCGGCCGCAGATCGGCGACGGCACGCCGCGGGCGGCGATTCTTGCGATACTGGTCGGAATTGCACGTGAAGATGCCGAGAGGAACCCGTCATGCCCATCGCCACGCCCGAGGTCTACGCCGAGATGCTGGGTCGTGCCAAGGAGCACTCCTTCGCGTTCCCGGCCATCAACTGCGTCGGCTCGGAGAGCGTCAACGCAGCGATCAAGGGTTTTGCGGACGCCGGCTCCGACGGCATCATCCAATTCTCCACCGGAGGTGCGGAATTCGCGTCCGGTCTGGGAATCAAGGAGATGGTCACCGGCGCCGTGGCTCTCGCCGAGTTCGCGCACGTCGTCGCCGCCAAGTACGACATCACGGTCGCGTTGCACACCGACCACTGCCCGAAGGACAAGCTGGACACCTATGTCCGGCCGCTGCTGGCGATCTCCGCCGAGCGTGTCGCCAAGGGTCGCGACCCGCTGTTCCAGTCACACATGTGGGACGGCTCGGCCGTGCCGATCGACGAGAACCTGTCGCTCGCGCAGGAGCTTCTCAAACAGGCGGCCGCCGCCAAGATCATCCTCGAGATCGAGATCGGCGTCGTCGGCGGCGAAGAGGACGGCGTCGAGGCCGAGATCAACGACAAGCTGTACACCACGGCCGAGGACTTCGAGAAGACGATCGACGCGCTCGGAGCCGGCGAGCACGGCAAGTACCTGCTGGCCGCCACCTTCGGCAATGTGCACGGTGTCTACAAGCCGGGCAACGTCAAGCTCAAGCCGGAGATCCTGGCCGAGGGCCAGAGGGTCGCAACGGCCAAGCTCGGCCTCCCCGAGGGGTCCAAGCCGTTCGACTTCGTCTTCCACGGCGGGTCCGGCTCGCTGAAGTCCGAGATCGAGGACGCGCTCAACTACGGCGTGGTGAAGATGAATGTCGACACCGACACCCAGTACGCGTTCACCCGTCCGATCGTCGGCCACATGTTCAGCAACTACGACGGCGTGCTCAAGGTCGACGGCGAGGTCGGCAACAAGAAGGTCTACGACCCGCGCAGCTACTTCAAGAAGGCGGAGGCCGGGATGAGCGAGCGCGTCGTCGAGGCGTGCAACGACCTGCACAGCGCGGGCCGCAGCGTGACGGGCTGACCGCAGGCTGACGTCTGCAAAACGTGGATATCTAGCTGGCAGGCGCCTGGCAGATCTTCCACTGCTCGTCACGGAACTCCAGATCGAAGCTGCGCGTCGAGCGGGTCTGCGGTGCGTAGGCCATGAACGTGGTGACGTTGGCTTCGGCGTGGTCGCCGTTGACCACCACCTGATCGATGCTGGCGACGACGGGGTACTGCTTGGCCGCGGCCACCCGGGAGTGGGTGTCGGCCCACGCCTTCTCGTCGTAGCGGACGTAACTGTCCCGGGTTGCCCCGCAGGTGATGCTGCGCAGCGTGGACAGATCACCGTTCTGCACGGCGATGTCGAATTCCTCGATCGTGGAACGGACCATGTCCTCCTGGGACACCGCCGGGGTGGACGTGCGGGTCAGAAGGATCGTGCCGAGGATCGCGATGGCGGCCAGCGCCGCGATGACGACGATGATGGCCGCCACCCATCCCCAGCTGCGCCTTTTCTGGGGCGGCTTGGGGGCCTCACCGCGTGGCGGGATCATCTGGGGCGCAACAGGTTTCTGCGCAGCGGCGAACACCTCGGTGGCCGGGTCGTTGGGTCGGTTGATGATCTGCGTCGACCCGGCGTCGAATCCGGACGGGGCAGTGAACCGACGCTCGCCGGACTGCTCCTCGGAGGTCTGGTCGTGGGTCCCGGGATCGGCGGGCGCCATCACCTCGGTGGCCGGCTCGTGGTCGGTTTCCGGTTCCGGCAGGATCTCGGTCTCGGCGTCCGCGTCCGCCGGTGGTGTGCCCTCACCGGCGTGCTCAGCTGCGTCGGTGTTCTCGTCCGGTTGGTCAGGCCCTGTGGGGTTCGACATCCCTGCTGAAATCCTCCCTGGTCCTTCCCTGGCTGATGCTAGGGCGAAGCTTAGCCATCCGCAGTGACGCGCGCCGACGGCCGCACTGCACAATGGGTCCATGACTCGGATGGGTGATCTTCTCGGACCGGAACCAGTGTTACTGCCCGGTGATCCCGCGGCCGAGGCCGAACTGGACGCCGCGGAGAACCCGGCCATCGTGGCCGCGGCACACCCCACGGCGTCGATCGCCTGGGCGCTGCTCGCCGAGGACGCGCTGCGCGACGACAAAGCCGTCACCGCATACGCCTACGCCCGCACCGGGTACCACCGCGGGCTTGACCAACTCCGCCGCAACGGGTGGAAGGGCTTCGGTCCGGTGCCGTTCTTCCACGAGCCCAACCGCGGTTTTCTGCGGTGCGTCGCCGCGCTGGCCCGAGCGGCCGACGCGATCGGGGAGACCCCGGAGTATCAGCGGTGCCTGGACCTGCTCGACGACTGCGACCCGTCCGCCCGCGGGCAACTCGGGCTGTCCTGACAACACCCCGGCTACCGGGTGTTGCTTTCGCACTCACAGTCCGCGGCGGCGTCGGGCGGTTCCACCTGAACCGTCGAGTGGCCGAGGCCGCGTGCAGTCAGCACGGCACGGGCGTCGTCGAGCACCAGCGCGGAGTCTCGCTTGCTGGTCAGGTGCGCGGTGACCATGTCCTTGCCCGGTACCAGCGTCCAGACGTGCAGATCGTGGACTTCGGTGACACCCTCGACGCCGCGCAGAGCGGCGTGCAACTCCTCCACGTCGATGTGGCTCGGTGACGTCTCGGACAGGATCCGCAACGCGGCCCGGGCCAGCGAGATGGCCCGGGGCAGTACCCACAGTGCCACCAGCACGGCGACGACGACGTCGGCGTACGGCCAGGACGTCGTCACCGTGACGATGCCGGCGATCAGCACCCCGATGCTGCCGACGGTGTCGGCGAGAACCTCCATGTAGGCGCCCTTGACCGCGAGGCTGTCCTTGGAGTGGGACCGCAGCAGGGCCACGACGGCGACGTTGGCGAGCAGGCCCGCGAGCGCGACGACGATCATCGGCACCCCGGGAATCTCCGGAGCGTCTCCGAGACGTTCGAACGCCTCGTACAGGATGAAACCGGCCATGCCGAGTAGCAGCGCGGCGTTGGCGACCGCGGTGAAGACCTCGGCGCGGTGCCAGCCGTAGGTCCGGGACGGGGAGGCGCTGCCCCGCCTGGCCAGCAGCACCGCGGTCAATCCCATGAACATCGCCACCAGGTCGGTGAGCATGTGGCCTGCGTCGGCCAGCAACGCGATCGAGTTGATCGCCAGTGCTGTGGTCAGTTCGACGACGAAGAAGATCGACAGAATTCCGGCCGCGATGAGCATTCGGGAAACGCGGGCGTCGGCATGCCCATGATCGTGTCCCGCACCCATGGGCTGAAATATATGCGGAAAGTCGCATATATGACAAGCCTGGCTGCTCTGCCGGGCGCTCGGTAGCATCCGACGGTGACGGAAAACTGGGAGTCTCCTGTGTACTACCTGGTAGCCACCGCCGGTTTTCCGAACTACGGCGACGAACTGATCCTCGACGGCTGGTTGCGTCACCTACGGGAGGTCGCGCCGAACGCCGACGTCTGGGTCGACACGCCCTCCCCCGGCCCCAGCCAGCTGCTGTTCGGGCAGGCGCACCCGCGGGTGCGCTTCGTCGACACCCTGTGGCGACTGTGTTGGGAGGCGCCGTCTGACGACCCGTGGGAGCTCGCGGCCTGGGTGCAGCACGCCGTCGCCAACCCCGGCATGGCGCCCCGCTGGCACCAGGGCATCGCGCTGCTGCACCGACTCGACGTCGTGCACGTCGTGGGCGGCGGCTACGTCAACGCGATCTGGCCGCGGCACGTCGGTCTGCTGGCGGGCGCGGCTGCGGCGGCACGCCATTCGGGCGCGCGCGCGGCGATGACGGGGCAGGGCCTGGTGCCGGAGCCGCCAGGTGCCGCGCCGCTGCTGGGCGCGCTGGCACAGCGCTTCGATGTCGTCGACGTGCGCGACGCGGAATCCGCCGAGCTGCTCGGCGTCGAGGCGGGAGTCGACGACGCGTTCCTGTCCCTCGGGCAGCACCGGGTGTGCCGCCCGCAGGATGTCTGGCCGGACTCCCGTCCGCCGGAGGTGATGGTGTGCCTGCAGTCCGACATGAACGATGCCGGCACCGGCACCGGCGCCGTCGCCGGTGCCGCGTTGTCGATGTTGCGCCAGTGGCAGGTTCGCGGCGAGGACGTGTGCGTGGTGGAAGGGATCCCCCGGGTCGACCGGGAGGTCTACGCGCTGATCGAGCATGAGCTGCCCGGCGCGCGCTTCTTACCGTTCGTCGACGTCTGGGCAGCGGGTCTGCCGGTGTCGGCGGCTCAGACGTGGATCTCCACCCGGTTCCACCCTCACATGCTGGCGGCGGCGGCCGGGGCGTCCGGTGTGGCGATCTCGATCAGCCCGGGCTACTACGCCCCCAAACACCGGTCGCTGGTCGCGCTCGGGTCAGGCTGGACGATGATGGAGGATCTGGGCAAGGTGCCGGAACGCCCGAGCTCCGGTGGGTTCGCGCCAGAGACCGTGCGCCGGCTGAGTCGGCAGAAACGCGCCGTGGCCGAGGCCCTCTACGGGTAGCCCGCGCTACAGCCAGGCCGACCAGAACCTGGTCAGCTGGCTGCCGACGGACGACAGCGCGGAAGGCACCCCCGACAGGTCGAACAGCCAGTAGACCGCCGAGAAGAACCACTGGTTCAGTCCCGGCGCGACCAGCAGGATCAGCAGGAGGAAAAAGCCCCACTGTTTGGCAGGCTGCACCGCGCGCTGCGTCTCGGCGCTCAGGTGCGGCTCCAGCGCCCCGTAGCCGTCGAGGCCAGGGATGGGCAGCATGTTCAGCAGCAGCGCGGTGATCTGGAGGAAAGCCAGGAACGCGACGCCCGCCCAGAACACCGAATGCGCGGGGTCGTACCACAGCCGGATCAGCACGAGCAGCGCCACCGCGAACATCAGATTGACGGCCGGGCCCGCGAGGCTGACCAGTGTCTTCTGCCGACGCGTCATGAAGGCCGTCTGCACGTAGACCGCGCCGCCCGGCAAGCCGATACCGCCGAGTGCGATGAACAGCACCGGAAGTCCCAGCGACAGCAGCGGATGGGAGTACTTCAACGGGTTGAGGGTGAGGTATCCGCGCACGGCGACGTCGCGGTCGCCGAACCGCCACGCGCTGTAGGCGTGACCGAACTCGTGCAGGCACAGCGACACCAGCCAGCCGAAGATGACGAACACGAAGACGCCGACGTAGGCGATCGGCCGGACCTGTTGCGCGGAATACCACGCCACGGCCCCACCGGCTGCGGTGAGGGCGACGATGGCCAGAAAGATCGGGCTGGGACGCACCGACTGGTGAAGTGGGCGAATGCTCACCTCATGAAGCTACCCGCAGCCAACCCTGGGTATGGCGGTAGAAGGTCGAGCGACGTACGGGTCGCGGCGCCGGTTTCCCGTCGCGGACCACGAGTGCGCCGGTGGTTCCCAGCTGGGCGGCCCGGCCCGCCACCCATTGCTTCGGCCGGAACCGCCCCGACAGCGTGCGGGCACGAAGTCCGGGCATCGCGATGGTCGGCTCGATCCGTACGCCCGTCACCTCCCCGTCGAAGAGCACCTCGTCGTCGACCACCGCTTCGCCGCGGACCGTGCGGGCGTCCTGAGGCGGCAGCCAGTGGGCCGTGGCGGTGATAACGGTGCCGGTCTCGTCGCGGATCAACGGCACCCGGGTCGCGGTGCCGGTCAGCGCCCGTCGCCCCTGCCACCACCGCGGCGCATGCGCCACCTCGACATCGAGCCGGTCGGCGCGCAGAAGTCGGGTCAGCACCGTTGCCAGATCGACGTGCGAGCCGACCACGACGAGGCGGCGGCAGTCGGGAAGTTCGTCGATGACCGCGTCGGCGTCGACGACGGGAACGCCGCGCAGCACCCGGGGAATCCGGCGCCCGCCGAACAGCAGAACCGCGACTTGCGAAGCGTCCAATCTGCTCCTTGTAAACGGGCCTCGATCAGGTCGGATAGGGTGGCTCACCGGCTGCACAGTATTTGAGCGCAGTACCAGCAGGAGACAGCGGGAGAATATGCCATGCCGGCAATCGTCCTCATCGGCGCCCAGTGGGGTGACGAGGGCAAAGGTAAGGCCACCGACCTTCTCGGTGGCCGCGTCCAATGGGTCGTCCGTTACCAGGGGGGCAACAACGCCGGTCACACGGTCGTTCTTCCGTCGGGGGAGAATTTTGCGCTGCACCTGATCCCGTCGGGGATCCTGACCCCGGGCGTCACCAACGTCATCGGCAACGGTGTGGTGGTGGATCCGGGGGTGCTGCTCGCCGAGCTGCAGGGTCTCGAGGCACGCGGGGTGGACACCGAACGGCTGTTGATCTCTGCCGACGCCCACCTGTTGATGCCTTACCACGTGGCGATCGACAAGGTCGTCGAACGTTATGCGGGTAGCAAGAAGATCGGCACCACCGGCCGCGGCATCGGCCCCTGTTATCAGGACAAGATCGCCCGCATCGGGATTCGGGTGGCAGACGTGCTCGACCCCACGCTGCTGGCCGAGAAAATCGAGGGCGCACTGGAATTCAAGAACCAGGTGCTGGTCAAGATCTACAACCGCAAGGCACTGGACTCCGCCGAGGTGGTCGATGCGCTGCTGGCGCAGGCGGAAGGCTTCAAGCACCGCATCGCCGACGCGCGGCTGTTGCTCAACGCAGCGCTGGAGCAGGGGGAGACGGTGCTGCTCGAAGGCTCGCAGGGCACGCTGCTCGACGTCGACCACGGTACGTACCCCTTTGTCACGTCGTCGAATCCGACCGCAGGCGGCGCGTCGGTCGGATCGGGCGTCGGCCCGACCCGGATCACCACGGTGCTGGGGATCCTGAAGGCGTACACCACGCGCGTCGGCTCCGGGCCGTTTCCCACCGAATTGTTCGACGCCAACGGTGAATACCTGGCGAAGACGGGCGGTGAGATCGGTGTGACCACCGGCAGGAGGCGCCGCTGCGGTTGGTTCGACGCGGTGATCGCCCGTTACGCGACCAGGGTCAACGGCATCACCGACTACTTCCTCACCAAGCTCGATGTGCTGTCCAGCCTGGAGACGGTGCCGGTGTGCGTCGGCTACAGCGTCGACGGTAAGCGCACCGATGACATGCCGATGACCCAGAGCGACATCGCCCGCGCCGAACCGATCTACGAGGAACTCCCGGGGTGGTGGGAGGACATCAGCGGGTGCCGGACGTTCGACGAGCTGCCCGCCAAGGCGCGCGACTATGTTCTCCGGCTCGAAGAGCTTGCCGGGGCTCATGTTTCGTGCATCGGTGTCGGGCCCGGCCGCGAACAGACGATCGTCCGGCGAGACATCCTGGCCCCGAAGTGACCGCCGACGCGAGGAGCGACAAGGCGGGAGATCCGAGGGCGGTCGATCCCGAGTACGACCGGCACGGCGGTTTCCCGAACTTCGAGCCGGCGCAGCCCGGGCCCGGTTTCGGGCGGTTCCTGTCGGCGATGCGCCGCGCGCAGGACCTGGCGGTATCGGCCGATCCCGACACCGACGCCTGGGAGCGGGCCGCCGACCTCGCCGAGGAACTCGTCGGGCTGCTCGGCCCCTTCGAAGCACCCGAGGGCGTCGGCCCGGCCAACCGGGTGCCCAAGCTGCCGGGCGCCGGCAGCCTGCTGATGCCGCCGTACAAGGTGATCAGCTTCGAGCCCGACGGGGTGGAGCTGGAGGTGACCTTCAGCCGTTTCTCGGTCGGCGGCAACTCCGCAGTCCACGGCGGGGTGCTGCCGCTGCTGTTCGATTCGGTGTTCGGGATGGTGATCCATGCCGCCGGCCGCCCGATCAGCCGGACCGCCTTCCTGCACGTGGACTATCGCAACGTCACCCCGATCGACACCGTACTGACCGCGCGCGGTTGGGTGCGGGAGGCCGAGGGGCGTAAAGCATTCGTCAACGCCGAACTACGGGATCCGCAAGGCCGACTGCTGGCCGAGGCGAACGGGCTGATGATTCGGCTCCTTGCCGGCCAGCCCTGAGTGCGCCCGGGGGGGTGAATGGAAAAGGGGATTCGCGAGTACTTCCTGATCTGGTGGCGGCAGCCGTTCGAGTTCGATTGGACCGCAAGGCATTTTCGCGCCCGCGGGGTGTTGCGGGTGCATCAGGTGTTCTTCGGTTGCTTCTGCCTCCTCTACGGCCTCACCGCGCTGTTGACCATGGTGTGGGGCTATGCCGACGACGGGCCGGTCGGCGGCCGGTGGCTGGTGCTCATCGTGGCCGTGAGCTCAGCGGTGCTGGGTGTGCTCTGGATTTTCGGTCCGTGGCCGACCGAGCGCCAGTCGGCGGCGTTCGTGATCTATGCCGACCTCGCTGTGGTCACGGTGATCGCCTGTTACGAGGACGCGTTCCTGGCGATGCCGGGGCTGGCACTGCTGGCCGCCAACGGCATCTACGTCGTCATCGCGCACGGTCCGCGCGCGCTGCTGCTGCATCTGGCGTTCACCGTCGCGGCGTTTGCCTGGTTGTACGCGATGTCGATCACCCAGGGCACGGCAGCGGTCTCGTTGATCACGGTGCGCCTGCTGGTGTTGATACCGACCGTGGTCGGGGTTCCGGTGATCGTGCACTCGTATCTGCTGGCGCTGCGCATCGGTGCCGTCGACGCGATGTACGACCCGTTGACCAGGCTGCTCAACCGCCGCGGTCTCGAGGACGAGGTCGACGACCTGTTGGCGGCGGACGGCGGGCAGGTCGGGGTGCTGGCCGTGGATATCGACAAGTTCAAGGCCATCAACGACAGGCACGGCCATGAGGCCGGAGACCGGGTGCTCATCGGCGTGGCCAACGCCGCACGCGACGCGGTGGTGTCGGCCGGTGCCCGGGCGGTGATCGCCCGCACCGGCGGCGAGGAGTTCGTTGTCGTGGTGGACGACCGAGTTGTCGACGGACGGGCGGCCGTCGCGTTGCGGGTGGCCGAACTGCTCCACGAGAAGGTGGCCCGGTGCGACGGCGCCGCCGCGCCGACGGTCAGCATCGGCGCCGTGACCGCGGGCACGCGGGGCGACGTGCGGCGGACGGTCCGCGAGCTGATCGAGCGCGCCGACGCGGCGATGTATCGGGCCAAGAACGCCGGCGGTAACCGGACGGTGGTGGCCGGCGACTCCGTTGCGGCCGGAGAGTGAATGACCTGTACGGAGTTCGGGCCAAGCCGCGTTCCCGGGAGCCGCAACACACATATGCTGCCCGGCATGGCCGAATTTGCGCCCTCGCCGCCGCCGGAGCTCGAGCATGTCCCCTCCGCCGAGGGGCCCCTGCCGACTCCGGCCGATCTGACCGGCCGGCCGTACGCGCTACCCGTCGACACCCTCGGTGAACTCCACGGACCACTGTTCTATGCGGACTACAGCGGAGTCCGAAAGCTCTACGCGTGCTCGTTAGAACTGGTCGAAGAGCTCTGCGACGACAGCAGATTCGCCAAGAACCTGACCAGCTCACTCGCCGCGGTGCGCCCACTGGCCGGTGACGGATTGTTCACCGCGTTCCACGGCGAGCCGAACTGGCAGAAGGCCCACGACGTCCTGCTGCCCGGATTCAGCTACGCGGGTCTGCGCAATTACCACTCTTCGATGCTGGACATCAGTTGCCAGCTCGTCGACCGCTGGGACGACTGTGTGGGCCGGCAACCGGTGGACGTCTCCGGCGATTTGCAGAAGCTCGCGATGGATACGGTGGCGCTGGCCGGTTTCGGTGCTCGCTTCGAGTCGTTCGACCACGACGGCCTCGCCCCGATTCCGCAGAGCTTCACCAACGCCTTTGCTGCACTCGGAACACCGGCAAAGGCAACGGAATTCGAAGCCGAGCTGGTGAACCTGCACCGTTATTTCGACGAACTCATCAACAAGCACCGGGACTCCGGGAACGGCCAGGCAGACGATCTGCTGTACACCATGCTCGGACACGATTCGGAGGGTCGGCCGGTCCTCGAGCCCGAGAACATCCGCAACCAGATCATGACCTTTCTGATCGCGGGGCAGCTGACCACCTCGGAGCTGATGCCCAACGCGCTCTACAACCTCGTGCACCATCCTGCGGTGCTGTCCCGGGTACAGACCGAGGTGGACCAGGTGTTCGGTCCCGAGGACGACCACCTGCCCACCTTCGATGACATCGGCAAACTCGGTTATCTGCGGCAGGTGCTCAACGAGACACTGCGGCTGTCCCCGCCGGTACTGGGTTTCGACCGGATGGCGTTGGCGGACACGGTCATCGGTGGCAGGTACCCGGTCAAGGAGGGTGAAGCGGTCACCGTGCTGACGGGGGCGCTGCACCGACAGCCGGAATGGGGTGACAACGTCGAACTCTTCGATCCGGACCGGTTCGACCCGCTGCGCGCCGAGAGCCGCCCCACAGCGCTGTTCAAACCCTTCGGCACCGGGGAGCGGTCTTGCATCGGCCGCCAGTTCGCCCTTCATGAGGCCACCATGGCGATCGCCCGGCTGGTCCATCGCTACCGGCTGCTGGACTCCCGACACTATGTGTTGCAGTTCGACAGCGAGCTGAGCCGGCGCCCGATCGGCTTCTGTCTGGACTTGGTCCGGCGCACTCCCGCCGAAAGACGCCGCGCTGCGCTGACGGACTCGGCAACCACCGATCGAGCGGCCGCTCACCCGGTCTCACCGATCAAGGTCGGCACCACACTGGCGATCCTGCACGGCTCGAACCTCGGCACCTGCCGCGCTCTGGCCTCTCAACTCGCCGAGGAGGCCACCGATATGGGCGCTACCGCGACCGTCGGACCGCTCGACGACGCAGCCGGCGGCATGGCCGGGGCGGACGCGATCTTGATCGTCGCGTCGTCCTACAACGGCCAGCCCACCGACGACGCACGTGCGTTTTTCGCCTGGCTTCTCGGTGACGACGCCGAACTGGTCGACCAGCCCTACTTCGCCGTACTCGGCGTCGGAGACCACAACTGGGCCGAGACGTATCAGGCAGTGCCGAAACGCATCGACGAACGGTTGACCGAGCTGGGCGGCGAGCGCCTGGTTCCCCGGGCGGCGGCGGACACCTCCGGTGACCTGACCGGAACTGTCGAAGAGTTCTCCGCCGCCTTCTGGGCGGCTCTGTCCCAACGTTTCGGCGATCCCGACGCAGTGCCGGTGACCGACAGCAACGAACCGCTCTACGATCTGCGCACCATCGTCGGTCCGGTGACCGCGGCGATCGATGCCAGGTTCGCGGTGACACCGATGACCGTGTTGGACAACACCGAGCTGGTGAGCGGCGACAATGCGTTGGGGCAGGCCAAACACCATGTGCGCATCACCCTTTCCGAAGGCGTCGGATATCAGACGGGTGATCACCTGACCGTGCTCGCGGACAACCCGCCGGACGTCGTCGACGCGGTGCTCCAGGCACTCGACATCGACCCGCAACTCCGATTGTCGATCAACCCGCGGCGCACCTCTCGCCGGCTCATCGCGCTCGACCGCGAGGTCAGTGTGCGCGAGTTACTCACCCACTTCGTCGAACTGCGCAAGCCGGCCACGCGCAGCCAACTGGCCCGGCTCGCGGTCACCAATCCGTGCTTGCCCGAGCGGCAGCACCTCGAGGAACTCGCCGCGGCTTCCGAGCCGTGCGGGCTCAGCCCGCTGGAGATCCTGCACCAGTTCCCGGCCTGCGATGTCACCGGCGCGGAGCTGCTGGAACTGCTCGAACCGATGACGCCACGCCACTACTCCATCGCGTCTTCTTCACGGCTGTCGCCGGACGTCGTCGCACTCGTGGTCAGCGTGCTCGACGCGCCCGCGCGGACCGGCCGCGGTCTGTTCAAAGGGGTCGCGTCGAATCACCTCGCTGCTCTCGGTCCCGGTGCCCAGATCCGCGCTCGCGTGGACCCGGCGCGTCAGGCGTTCCGGGCGGGTGCCGACCCCGAGAAGAATGTGATCCTGGTCAGCGCCGGCACCGGTGTCGCCCCGTTCTGCGGATTCCTGGGAGACCGGTTGGCAGCCAAACAGGACGGCGCGCCGTTCTCGCCGGCGTTGTGCTTCTTCGGCGTCCGCGACCCCGATGTCGACTACATCTTCCGTGAGCAGTTCGAGGAAGCCGACGACCTCGGGATCGTGCGGATGCGTCCCGCGTTCTCGCGGGCACCGCAGGATGGAGTCCGTTACGTGCAGGACCGAATCGCCGCCGACGCGGATGAGGTCTGGGAACTACTCGGTGACCCCGCACGGGATGCTCACGTCTACGTGTGTGGTGACGGCGCAAAGATGGCACCGGCTGTGCGCCGGGCGTTCCTGGGCATCTACCGCGCCCGCACCGGTGCCGACGAGACACAGGCGAACGACTGGCTGACAGCTCTGGTCGAATCCGATCACTACGTCGAGGACGTGTGGGCGGGGTGAACACCCCCCCGGCCGCCGCGGCATGCCACGATGAGGCGGTGACGCATCCGGTCGACCGCCACCTCCGCCGCCTCACGACACCGCGGGCCGCGGCATTCGCCGGCGTGCTGTTCGCGCTACTGTTCGGGACGGTGCTGGTGTTGACCCGCACCGCACTGCCCGAGGGGGCAGAACTGGGCTCGCAGTGGGTCGACGGTTCCGGCGGGCAACTGCGAGTCGCCGTGGTGCTGATGCCTTTCGCGGGCATCGCGTTCCTGTGGTTCATCGGGGTGGTTCGTGACGGCCTCGGCGTGCTGGAGGACAAGTTCTTCACCACGGTGCTCGTCGGCAGCGGTCTGCTGTTCCTGGCGATGATCTTCGCGGCCACGGCAGTGGGGGCGGGCCTGCTCGCCAGCAAGGAGTCGCTCGCGGACGCAGACAGCCGCACCGAGGTCGCGGCTTTCGGCCAGGGGCTGCTCGTCGCGCTGTCCAACACCTACGCGCTGCGGATGGCCGCGGTGTTCATGATGTCGCTGGCCACCATCTGGTTGCGCACGCATCTGATGCCGGGCTGGTTGGTGATCGTGACGTACCTTGTCGCGCTGTCTGTTCTGATAGCCAGTGACGTCAGCTTGTGGATGACGATGGCGTTCCCGATATGGGTGCTGGTGGTCAGCCTGGTGCTGGTGGTTCGGCGATCGCCAGAGCACTCGACGGGCACAGCTTGACGGCCTCCCGGGTGCGCTCGACTTCGTCCGGCGGTACCTCGTCGACGAGCACCACCACGATGCCGTCGTCGTCCTGATCGAAGACGGCGCCGGCGACCATCACGCAGTTGCCGGCCTGGATGCACAACTCGCGGTCGGCGAGGACTCGCACCGGTCCGTCACTCATTCCAGTTCACCTCCAACGACTTCAGACCGTAGATGAAGTGGAACGACCGGAACTGCACATCCTCGAAATCCTCGGCGAGCGAGAGCGTGGGGAAGCGCTGCAGCAGCGCCGGGAAGGCGATCTGCATCTCCATCCGGGCCAGTGAAGCGCCCAGGCAGTGGTGCACACCGTGACCGAAAGCCAGGTGACCGAGCGCCCCGCGGCTGATGTCGAGGGTGTCGGGGTCGTCGATGAAGCGCCCGTCGCGGTTGGCCAGCGGCAGCGAGGCGAACACCAGCTGTCCGGCGGGGATCGACACCCCTGAGATCTGGACCTCGGTGGTGGTGATCCGTGGAATGGCGGAATGCAGGATCGACAGCCAGCGCAGCAGTTCCTCGACTGCGGGCGCCACCGCGGCCGGATCGTCGCGGACCGCTGCCAGCTGTGCAGGGTGACGCAGCAGGGCCAGGGTGCCCAGTCCGAGCATGTTCGACGTCGTCTCGTGGCCGGCGAGCAGCAGAAGGCTTGCGACGCCGATCAGTTCGTCGTCGGTGAGGTCGTCACCGTGCTCGCGGATCAGCATCCCGAGGATGTCGTCACCGGGGTGGGTTCTGGCCGTGTCGACCAACGAGCCCATGTAGTCCCTGCCCTGACGCTGCAGCTCGATGCGCTCGTCGACCGGAACGGACAGGTCGAGCTGGCGGGCGCTTCGCTGCTGGAAGTCGTCGCGGTCTGCGTAGGGCACGCCGAGTAGCTCGCAGATCACCAGCGACGGGATCGGCAGCGCGAAGTGTTCCACCAGATCGGCCGGCGGACCGGCAGCCGCCATGGCATCCAGTTGGCGGTCGACGATCTCGAGGATCCGCGGCTGCAGGCGCTTGATCCGCCGAATCGTGAACTCCGGGGTGAGCATCCGGCGCAGCCGCTGATGTTCGGGCGGATCGAGGCCCAGCAGGTTGCCCGCCCTGGCACGGGCCTGATCCTCCTCGGAGACGGCCGGCGCCCCCGGCACGACGAAGCCGGGCGGGCGGGCGTTGGAGAAGCGTGCGTGATCCGACAGCACGGTCTTCACGTCCTCGTGGCGGGTGACGAGGTAGACCTGCATCCCGAACGCGTTGGTGACAGTCCGCACGCCCGTGGTGTCGCGGATATCGCGCAGTTCCGGCGTCGGATCGAAGGCCTCGCGGCGCATATGCAGTGGCGGCGGCTCGGCGTCGGCGGTGCGGGCCTGACTCATCTGTCGACGCTACCCGCTGGCCGCCCCGGCGCGGTGTCGGCCGACGTGGCGGCCCTCGTCGGACTTGTCGCCCCCACCCTGGAGTGCGGGCCACCAGATCCGTGGCCCGATGAGGGTGAACAGCGCCGGGATGATCACGGTGCGCACCACGAACGTGTCCAGCAGGATGCCCAGCCCGACGATGATGCCGACCTGGGTGAGCACGATCAGCGGCAGCACGCCCAACACGCAGAACACCGCGGCCAGCACGATGCCCGCGCTGGTGATGACGACACCGGTGGCCGACACCGCCCTGACGATGCCGTCGCGGGTGCCGTGCTCGGGGGTCTCCTCCCGCGCGCGGGTCACCAGGAAGATCGTGTAATCCACGCCGAGCGCCACCAGGAACAGGAACGCGAACAGCGGTGCGGTGTTGTCCAGCGCCGGGAACCCGAACACGTGCACACTGGCCCAGCCGCCGAGTCCCAGCGCGGCCAACGCGCTCAACACCGTGACCGCGACCAGGACCAGCGGCGCCAGCGCCGAGCGCAGCAACACGTACAGCACGAGCAGGACAACGGTGAGAATGGCGGGTATGACCACGGCGCGGTCGCGTCCCGCCGCTGCGGCAGCGTCGCGCGCCTTGGCGTCGGATCCGCCGACGACTGCGTCGGCGTCCACCTGCTGAACCGAATCCCGCAGTGCCTCAATCGTGTCGAAGGCCTCGTCGGAGGCCGGTTCGGCGTCGAGAACCACCGACCACTGGCTCAACCCGGCGCCGGGTGCGGTCCCCGCCGGCCGGACCGATACGACGCCGGGTGTGCCGTCGATGGCGCGTTGCACGTCCGGGGCGCGGTCAGTCGGTGCGATGACGACGGCAGGGTCGGTGAGGCCGCTCGGGAAGTGCGCCGCCAGCGTGTCGTAACCGCTGACCGATTCGGCCTGCACGCGGAACTGTTCGGTCTGGGACAGGCCGATCGGGGTGCTGAGCAGCCCGGTGCACAGCAACGCCAGGGCGCCGATCGAGACCGCCGCCACCCGGGCGGGCCGCCGCGCGACCGCCGAGGCCACCCGGTGCCAGACGCCGCTATCCGTGAGGGCCCTGGCCCCTACCTGGGGGATGAACGGCCAGAACAGTCTGCGGCCGAACAGACCCAGCAGCGGAGGCAGCACCAGCAGCACGAACACCGCCGCGACCACCAGACCCGACGCGGCCTGCACCCCGAGGCTGCGGGTGCTCGGCGACTCGGCGAACACCAGGGTCAGCAGGGCCAGCACCACGGTCGCGTTGCTGGCGAGGATGGCGGGTCCGGCGCGCCGCACGGCTGTCTGCAGGGCGTCCTGATGGGCGTCGTTGCGGCCCAGTTCTTCTCGGTACCGCGAGATCAGCAGCAGCGCGTAGTTGGTGCCCGCGCCGAACACCAGAACGCTGGTGATCCCCGACGTCGACCCGTCCGGTGTCATCCCCATCGCCTCGGCGACCGCGGCGCCGACGACGGCGGCGACCCGGTCGGCGAACCCGATGACCAACAGCGGCACCAGCCACAGCACCGGCGAGCGGTAGGTGATGATCAGTAGCAGCGCCACCACCGTCGCGGTGACGATCAGCAGCGTGACGTTCGCGCCGGAGAAAGAGTCGGCGATGTCCGCGCCGAACGCCGGACCCCCGGTGACCTCGGCACGCAGGTCGCCGGGCAACTCCTCAGAAGCCGCGGTGCGCAGTTCGGTGACCGTGTCGCTGAGCGCGAACCCGGACAGGTCCGCCTGCAGCGGAACCGTCGCCACCGCCGCCCGGCGGTCGTCGGAGACCTGCACGGGCGGGCCGGCGTCACCGGCGTCGGCGGCGGCGAGCATCCGCTGGCGCGACAGATCGGCGGCATCGATATCGGCGGGGGTCAGCGCGGCGCCGTCGTCGCGGCTGATCACCAGGATCACCGGGGCCCGGTCGCCGCCGGGGAACTCGGCGCGCAGGGCGTCGGCACGCGCCGACTCCGCGCCCGGTGGTACCGCCACCGGTGACTGTTCGGCGGAGTCACCGCCGCTCAACAGCCCCATCAGCGCCACCGACACGGCGATGACGACGAGTGCGAGTGCCCAGGACAGCCGACGAGCCATGGAACCGAATATTTCAGATAATTAACAATTAAGCAATCGAAGATTCTGACTAAGCTGGATCCGTGCAAGATGTGGATCGCGAGGGGCTGGAGGCGCAGATCGCCGCCGATGTGCGTGCGCTGACCGCCGAATCCGACCAGATCGGGCACAACTTCGCCGGCCGGCACGCGATGACGGCCAACGACTTCCGCGCGCTGCTGCATGTGATCGTCGCCGAGACGGCCGGAGAACCGTTGACGGCCGGTGAGCTCAGGAAGCGGATGGGTGTGTCGGGTGCCGCGATCACCTATCTCGTCGAACGGATGATCACCTCCGGCCACCTGCTGCGGGATTCCGACCCCACGGATCGCCGGAAGGTGATGCTGCGGGTCGCCGACCAGGGCATGGAGGTCGCGCGCGAGTTCTTCGCCCCGCTGGCCGACCACACCCGGCGCGCCCTGGCCGACGTCCCCGACGGTGACCTCGCCGCCGCGCACCGCGTGTTCGGCGCGCTCGTCGAGGCGATGGGCGCGTTCCGTGGGCAACTCGACAACCCCGTTGCGCATGGCGTGACTCATCCGGCCGAAGGTTCTGGCAGGGTGGTTGGTCGATGAATGACACGACGGACGGCGACTCGGTGAGCGCGCAGACGGCTTCGCCCGCACCCGGTTCGGCATCGGTGATGCTGCTCGGTGCCGGCGAGCGCAGTCGCGAGCTGACATTGGCATTCCAGCGTCTCGGTGCCGAGGTGATCGCCGTGGACCGCTACGCCGACGCGCCCGCCCACACGGTGGCCGACCGGACCGCCGTGGTGCGGATGACCGACGCCGAGGAGCTCACGGCACTGATCGACGAGGAGAAGCCGGGCTACGTCGTGGTCGACGCCAGTGCGGTCGCGACGGACGCGCTGTTCGCCCTCGCCGAGCGGGGCGACGTCGAAGTGTTCCCGACCCCGCGCAGCACCCGGTTGTCTCTCGACGGTGAAGGTCTGCGGCGGCTCGCGGCCGACGAACTGGGCCTGCCCACCGCCCCTTTCTGGTTCGCCGGCTCTGTCGAGGAACTCACCGCCGTCGCGCAGCACGCCGGCTTCCCCTTGGTGGTCAAGCCGGTCGCCGCCGCTCCGGGCGAGGGGGAGTCAGTGCTGCTGCGGCCCGAGGACGTCGAGCCCGCATGGCGCCGAGCCGTGGCCGGCGGCCGCTTGAGCCTGCAGCGCGTCATGGCCGAGACGGTGGTCGATGTCGACTTCGAGGTCACATTGCTCACGGTGCGCACCACTGGCCCCGCCGGGCCGGTGGTGCACTTCTGCGAGCCGATCGGCCACCACCAGCCTGGTGACGGGCACACCCTCGAAGCGTGGCAGCCGCAGCAGCTTTCGCTGGCTGCCCTGGACGCCGCGAAGTCGATCGCCGCCCGGATCGTGAACTCGCTGGGGGGCCGCGGCGTGTTCAGCGTGGAGTTGTTGGTACGCGGGGACGAGGTCTACTTCTCCAACGTCCGGCCCCGGCCGGACGACAGCGGGCTGGTGACGTTGCGCTCCCAGCGGCTCTCCGAGTTCGAGTTGCACGCCCGCGCCATCCTCGGTCTGCCCGTCGACACGATCATGATCTCGCCCGGCGCGATCCAGATGGAGTATGCATCCAGCGAGGCGCAACGCCCCGAGGACGCCGCACAGTTGCGTTCTGTGCTGGCGGACGCGTTGGCCGTGGCCGAGAGTGACGTGCGGCTGTTCGGTCACGCCGACGAGACGGTCCGCCGCTGGCTCTGGCTGTCCACCGCCACCGCTCCGGACCCGATCGTGGCCCGCGACCGGGCGCGCCGGGTGGCGGCGGCACTGGGCAGGCTGCGGTGACGGAGTGACCGAACCGTCGGACTCGTCGTCGGAGGGCGGCACCGCCGGCCCGTTCCTCGGAGCGTTGGTGATCATCGTCGCCGTGGTGATCGCGGTGTGGCTGTTCAACGTGTTCTCCGGCGACGACCTCACCGACGAGCAGCAGATCGGCTTTGCCGTGGTCGCGCAGAACGATGCGTTGCAGCGGCAGGACTATGCCGACTTCCGTGCCTACACCTGCGCTCAGGAGCAGGGAACGGAAGCGGAAGTGATGGACGAACAACGGGATTCGGCCGGCAAGCGAGGCGAGCGCTTCGTCGAAGGGACCGGCGGCGTGGTGATCGACGGTGACCGGGCCACCGCCGACATCACCTACTACTTCGACAACGACCCCGACGCCAAGGAGACGGTCGAGATCGCCTTCGTGCGCCAGGACGGGCTGTGGAAGGTCTGTTCGACCGGTCCCGGTTAGCTGTGGGACACTCACGACCGTGAGTTACGCGGGAGACATCACGCCTGACGAGGCCTGGAAGCTGCTGAGCGAGAACCCCGAAACAGTCCTGGTCGACTGTCGGACGGAGGCCGAGTGGCGCTTCGTCGGCGTGGCCGACCTCTCCAGCCTCGATCGTGATGTCGTCTACGTCGAGTGGAATCGCACCGACGGCACCCACAACGACGCGTTCGTCGACGACCTGCTGGGCGCGGGCGTCACCCCGGGGGACCGCCCGGTGGTCTTCCTGTGCCGCTCGGGCAACCGCTCCATCCCCGCCGCCGAGGCGGCGACGGCGGCCGGGATCGGCCCGTCCTACAACATGCTGGACGGCTTCGAGGGCAACCTCGACGAGCAGAAACATCGCGGCGGCACGGGCTGGCGCGCTCTCGGGCTGCCCTGGAGACAGTCGTGAGCGACGACCCTTCCGTGCCCTCGGTTCGGGTGCCGACCCCGCTGCCCGACGGCGTCAGCCAGGCCACCATCGGCGTCCGCGGTGGGCTGCTGAGGTCGGGCTTCGAGGAAACCTCCGAGGCGATGTATCTGACGTCGGGGTATGTCTACAAGACGGCCGCCGATGCGGAGAAGGCGTTCACCGGGGAGATCGACCGCTACGTCTACTCGCGCTACGGCAACCCGACGATCTCGATGTTCGAGGAACGGTTGCGGCTGATCGAAGGTGCGCCCGCCTGTTTCGCGACGTCGTCCGGGATGTCGGCGGTGTTCACATCACTGGGCGCGTTGTTGGGTGCCGGTGACCGGTTGGTCGCCGCGCGCAGCCTGTTCGGGTCGTGCTTCGTAGTCTGCAACGAGATCCTCCCGCGCTGGGGGGTGGAGACGGTGCTGGTCGACGGTGACGACCTGTCCCAGTGGGAAGAGGCACTCTCGGTCCCCACCCAGGCGGTCTTCTTCGAGACGCCGTCGAACCCGATGCAGCAGCTGGTCGACATCGCCGCGGTGTGCGAGATGGCACACGCCGCCGGTGCAAAAGTGGTGCTGGACAATGTCTTTGCCACCCCGATCCTGCAACAGGGCTTTCCGCTCGGCGTCGACGTCGTCGTCTACTCCGGCACCAAGCACATCGACGGCCAGGGCCGGGTGCTGGGCGGGGCCATCTTGGGCAGCAAGGAGTACATCGACGAGCCGGTGCAGAAGCTGATGCGCCACACCGGCCCGGCGCTGAGCCCGTTCAACGCGTGGACGTTGCTGAAGGGTCTGGAGACGCTGGCCTTGCGGGTGCAGCACCAGAATTCGTCGGCGCACCGGATCGCCGAATTCCTCGAGGCCCACCCGTCGGTGAGCTGGGTGAAGTATCCGTTCCTGGAGTCGCATCCGCAGTACGACCTGGCCAAGCGTCAGATGACCGGCGGCGGCACGGTGGTGACGTTCGAGCTCGAGGGCGCCAGCAAGGCACGTGCCTTCGAGGTGCTGGACAAGTTGCAGGTCATCGACATCTCCAACAACCTGGGCGACTCCAAATCGCTGATTACCCATCCGGCCACCACAACCCACCGGGCGATGGGTCCGGAGGGACGTTCCGCGATCGGGCTCGGCGACGGCGTGGTGCGGGTCTCGGTCGGGTTGGAAGGGACCGAGGATCTGATGGCCGACCTGGACCGGGCGCTGAGCTGAGTGTCCCGAAAGTCCGACGCGAAGAAGGCGCGACGCCGGAAGCGCCAGGCGGCCCGCGCCCTGGCATTCTCACCCGACGATGTGCAGGAACGCGTCGCCGAAGTGGTCGCCGATCTCGAGGGCTTCGATGCGCAGCTCACCGAGCGCGGTTGGGTCTTCAGCGAGGACACCGACGACGACACGGGGGTGCTCTGGTTCTGGCCCCCGTCGTACGCCGAGGTGGCCGATCCCGACATGGCCACTGCGACGGTCGTCGCGCTCATCGAAGCCGAGGGCGGCGACATCGCCCATGTGGTGTTCGTGGGGGCCGACGAGGACTACCAGTTCGGGCTCGACGAAATCTTCGAGCACATCGAGGTCATCGAGTCCTACCGGGCCGGCGAGCCGCTTCCGGTGTTCGACTGAGCCTGCTTCGGCCCTTCGACCACACCCTGCGCGGCCCGCGCACGCTGTTCGTAGCCCTGCCGCTTCGTGTTGTCGAACTCCAGGAACACGTTGTCCAGTCCGAGTTTCCGATTCATCCAGCGACGCCCGCGCGGGCCCAGCATCTGGGCGGCCTGCGCGGTGAAGCGCAGGAACGGCGGCACCGAGACGTGGGTCTTCGGCTTGTCGAGGGTCTTCACGATGGCCGCCGCGATGTCCTCAGGCTCTACGGGTTTGGTGCCCGGCGTCTCCCGCGTTCCCGAGATCAGCTCGGTGTTCGTGAACGGCGGCATCACCACCGACACGTGCACGCCGTGTGGCGCCATCTCGTCGGCCAGCGCCGCGGACAGCCCGACCACGCCGAACTTGGCACCGACGTAGACGACCTGGCCGGGAACCGGGATCACCCCTGACAGCGAGGCGATGTTGATGATGTGGCCCCGCCTGCGGCTGACCATGTCGGGAAGCACCAATTGGCATCCGGCGATCACGCCGTAGAGGTTGACCTCGATCGAGGAGCGGATCGACCCCTCGGACTGCTCCAGGAACGGGCCGATCGGCATCACGCCGGCGTTGTTGATCAGCACGTCGATGTGGCCGCCACCGTCGGTACGGGCCTTGTCGAGGAACGTTGCGAACGACTCCCGGTCCGTCACGTCGAGTGGGTAGCCCGAGACCGACCCGAGCTTGGTCAGCTGGGCCACCGCGGACTCCTGAAGCGCCACGTCGCGGTCACCGATGACGACGCGAGCACCCCGCTTGAGCAGTGCTGTCGCGGTCGCATACCCGATGCCCCGGGCCGCGCCGGTGATGGCGATGGTCTTGCCCTGGATGTTGTCCATGCGGCCAAACTTTACACATGTCAAGTTTTTGGCAAAAGTCCCCTCGGAAGTCCCCTCATTCGACGACGTCGCCCGTCGCCGGGCCGAACAGGAACAGGTGGTCGAGAACCGGCGCCGGGTCGCTCGACCAGGCCATCGCAGCCAGCTGAGCGCGACTTCGGCGCCCCGTCCGCCACCGCAGTGCCTCGAACCGCGTGGTCTGCAGTCGGATCTCGGTCCCGTCGACCGGACCGCTGCGGTACTCGCCGTCTTCCACGACGATCCGCAGTGGTACCGGCGGGCGCAATAGCGTGAGCAGGCGGTCGGCGGTCCAGCGCACCGACTCGGCATCCCGCGCCCCCGGTTCTCCGATCGCGCTGCGGATGTCGTGTTCGTGGCATGCGATATCACCGAGCGGCGGTTCCAGGCCGGTGCTCTCGGCCAGTTCCCGGAGCCGAGCAGTGGCGGAGGCCCAGATCATCAGGATCTCGGCCTCGTCGCACCCGCTGAAGCGGGCGACGTGCTCGGCCGTCTGTTCGTCCGTCGGCGCGCCGGACAGTCGTCCGTCCGCCCAATCCTGGGCGACCGCGGTCATGTGTGAAACCACGTCGCGCACCGACCAACCTGGGCACGCCGGGACCTGGCCCTCCCAGGTGGCGGGCGGCGCGTCGGTCAGCAGGCGGGCGATCCGCATCTGGGTGTCCTGGTAGACATCGGCGATCTCTGATGCCTCACGAAGCGGCACAGTGACCACACTCCCGCTGCTCGCCGTAGGTGTCGTGCCAGCTCCACCACTCGTAGGGCGCGGACTGCGGGTATCCCGGCGGCGAGTCCTCCCAGCTTTCCTGTCGTCCCAGGGCGGTCATGTCGAGGAAGTTGACCGTGTTGACGAACGCCTCGTCGCCGCGGTTGTTGATGAAGTACGTGCGGAACACCCGGTCCTCGCCGTCGACCTGCCAGCGGATGAATGCGTTGGTGCCGTGCCACTTGTCGACGTCGAAGTCGACGTCGAAAGCGCTGCCTTCATCGGGAAGCATTGTGTACCAGGGGATGTCCCAGCCCATGCGCTCCTTGATCAGCGCCAGGTCCGACTGTGACCCGCGGGAGGTGTAGACCAGGGTGGTGTCCCGGGCGTTGAGATGGGCGAGGTTGCCGATGTGGTCGGCCATCAAAGAGCAACCGACACATCCGTGTTCAGGCCACCCGTCCACGTCGGGATCCATGAATGCGCGGTAGACGATCAGTTGTCGACGCCCGTCGAACAGGTCGAGCAGGCTCACGGTGCCGCCGGGGCCGTCGAAGCGGTAGTCCTTGTCGACCGGTGTCCAGGGCATCCGCCGCCGCATGGCGGCGAGCGCATCGCGGGCCCGGGTGAACTCTTTCTCCTTGGCCAGCATGTTCTCGAGCGCTGACTCCCACTGCTGCCGGGACACGATCTCGGGTGCCTTCATGGGGTTTCCCTCCGTCCGGATATTAAACGAATTCGTTGAGCATTCTGGACTCCAGAAGAACATGCATGGGCGCTATAGTCAACAGAATGGTTGAAGATCCGCTGCTGGACCGTGCGTACGCCGCATTGGCCGATCCCACCCGCCGGTGGCTGCTGGAGACGTTGCGCCAGGGTGATGCGCGGATCACCGATCTGGCTGCGCCACTTCCGATGACGTTCGCGGGGGTGTCACGACACGTCGGCGTGCTGGAGTCGGCCGGCCTTGTCCGGCGCGAGGTGCGCGGCCGCGAGCACTGGTTGTCCGCGCGACCGGACGGTCTCAAGTCCGCGCAGCGGTGGATCGATGAGCAGACGGACTTCTGGTCCACCCGCGCGGACGCACTGTCGGCGCGGCTGCGCAAGAAGGGGCGTGGCCGGTGACCAGCCCGCCCGTGGTCCGTGTGCAACGGGTGATGCCCGCCAGGCCCGAGGAGGTCTTCGATGAATGGCTGGACCCGGAAGCGTTGGCGGACTGGATGTGTCCGCGCCCGGTCAGGTGTGTCGCGATCACCGTCGAACCCCATGTCGGTGGCCGTGTCCGGTTCGACGTCGACGACTCGGGATCGCTGGTGCTGATCACCGGGCAGTTCCTCGACATCGATCGGCCGCGGTTGTTGCGCTTCACCTGGAGTCACTCGGGGTGGACGGATCCGACGGTGACGAGCATCGTCAGCGTCGCGTTCGAACCCGCCGGCGAGGATCAGACGCTGATGTCGATCGAACACTCGCTGTTGCCGCCGGAGGCGATCGAGGATCACGACCTCGGGTGGACGGCCACCGCCGATCAGCTGATGGCACTGCTGCCGCGGCGGTGATTTGTCTGCAGCTTCCCGTCGGTGGACCCACCTATACTCGAACACATGTTCGACGACTCGCTTCCTGGCCCAGACGGGCTCAGCGGTCTCAGCGATGCTGCGCTGGCCCAGGCCGCTGCGGGCTGGGCGGGCGCAGCGGCGGCGGCCGAGGCGCGGAAGCTGGCGGTGATCGCCGAGGTCGAACGCCGCGCCCGTTGCGCTGCGCAGCATCCGAACTGGGTCGTCGACGACATCGACGCCGCCGCTGCCGGGCTGTCGTGCGCCCTGACGATCAGCCACGGCCGAGCGTTGGGCCAGATCGGGGTGGCGGTCACGCTGCGTGACCGCCTCCCGAAGGTCGGGGCCCGGTTCCTGGCCGGGCACATCAGTGCGGCGATGATCTCCACGATCGCCTGGCGCACCCACCTGGTGTGCGATCCGGTCGCGTTGGCCCGCATCGACACCGCAATCGCCGACCGCGCCCCGGCCTGGGGCCCGCTGTCGCAGAACAAATTGGAAAAAGCCATCGACTTCTGGGTCGAGCGTGACGACCCCGATGCGGTACGCCGGGTCCGCAATGCAGTGCGCGGCCGCGACTTCGTCATCGGGGACCGTGACGACGCCACCGGCACCGTGAGCGTGCACGGGCGACTCTCGGCGTCCGACGCGGCGCTGCTCGAGCGGCGCCTGAGCGCCATGCTCGCCACGGTGTGTGACGACGACCCACGCACCCTGGCCCAACGCCGCGCCGATATTGTCGGCGCGATCGCCGCCCACGCCACCGCGCTGGGGTGCCGATGTGACAACCCCGAGTGCGGCGCCGACACCGTTGACAGCCGAGCCCGCAACGTGACTATCCACGTCTTCACCGACAAAGAAAGCCTCGACGACAGTGTCGACCCGAAACTGCACGGGCCTGGCGTCGACGCCCCACCCAGAACCGAACCCGCGGCCGCGAGGCCCACTGAACCGGCAGCCGCGAAGTCCACGGAACCGGCAGCCGCGAAGTCCACGGAACCGGCAGCCGCGAGGTCCACGGAACCCGCGGCCGCGAAACCGGTTCGGCGGCGGCGCTCCGCGGCATTGATCCCCGGGGCCAAAGGTGCGATCGTGCCCCCGGCACTGTTGGCCGACCTGATCGCCCACGGTGCCAGAATCCGCTACGTCGCCGTTCCCGGCCCCTGTCCGGAGGACCGCTACCGCCCCTCGACCGCGCTGCAGGACTTCGTCCGCACCCGCGACCTGNCCTGCCGATTCCCCGGCTGCGACCGACCTGCAACGTACGCCGACATCGACCACACTCAGCCCTGGCCCAGCGGGCCCACCCACCCCACCAACCTCAAGTGCTACTGCCGTCTGCACCACCTGATCAAAACCTTCTGGGTCGGCTGGAGCGATGCCCAACACCCCGACGGCACCGTGGTGATCACCACCCCGTCGGGCCTGACTTACACCACCAAGCCGTTCGCGAAACTGCTTTTCCCCCAATGGAACACCACCACCCCACCACCTCCCGACCAACCAGCGTCCGACCCACCAGCAGCACCCCCACCGGCCCGACCCGGCCGGCACCTGATGATGCCCAGCCGCCGCCGCACCCGCGACGAATCCCGCACCGCCCGGATCGCCGCCGAACGGAAACTCAACGCCGCCGAACGCTCGCGGGAAAGCGCATCGACCGCACCGACCCCACCGCCGGGCCATCGAGACCCCGACTACCAGTTCCACCCCGCAGACCACATCCCCGACTACGGCGACGACCCGCCACCCTTCTGAGGGAGTGCGCCGTGGAATGCGGCGTGACGGCATGCGTTAGACATGGGGGTGATGTCCAAGCCTGCCGTGGGTGCCCTGCGCTTCGTAGCGGTCACCCAGGATGATCCGCTCGCCGCGCCGCTGATCGACGAGCTCGCGGTCGAATACGCCGACCGGTACGGGGGAGCCCGGGACAAGGTCCACGCGTGGTTGCGTGGGTATCCCAGCGCGGAGTTCGAGGCGCCCGGCGGCGGTCTGCTGATCGGTCTGCTCGACGGTCAACCCGTCACGGGCGGGGCGTTCCGCAGATTCGACGTGACGACCGCCGAGCTCAAACGCATCTGGACCGACAGCCGCCACCGTCGCCGCGGGCACGCCCGGGCCCTGGTGGCCCGCCTGGAAGACGAGATCGCCGCGCGGGGCTATTCGCAGATCTACCTCACAACCGGCGATCGGCAACCCGAAGCCGAGGCGCTGTACCTGTCGATGGGGTACACGAGACTGGCAGAGCCGCTGCCCGCAGAGGGCGAGGTCTACCCGATCGCTTTCACCAAGGCGCTGCCGCTCGACCTATAGGCTTGCCTGTGTGTCGGAGTCGACCATCGGTTGGTTGTTGCTTGCCGCTGCCGCAATGACATTCGTGTTCGGCGGGCTGTCCCGAGTGTTCATCGGCCGCCGCCGTGACACCAAGTGGGTCCGCCGACTCGTGCACGTGTTCCGCCGCACCGGCGTCGCTCGGGTGCTGTTCGGCCGCTTCGAGGAAGACGTGCTCGACGACGACGAACTCGACACGATGATCCTGATGCCCGCCATCGTGATCGCCTGCGGCCTGACGCTGACGGCGGTCTTCCTGCTCGGCTACGACACGCTGGCCTGATTCACGGCTCCGCCGTGGGAAGCCTGATTCACGCCTGAAGCGCCTTTTCAGCCGCCTCGCGGACCGGGCCCCGCCACACCGGCCCGTGACCAGGTAACAGCACCTCGGCATCAAGTGTGGCCAGCGCGGTCAGGCTCCTGCGGCAGCTCTGCTCGTCATGGTTGAACACGGACGGCAGCAGCTGCGGTCCCGGCCGCGGCGCGACCGGGTGATCGGTGACGAGAGCGTCGCCGCTGATCACCACCCCGTCCACCACGTAGGAGCAGTGCCCGCCGGTGTGACCGGGCGTCGGGATCGCCTTCGGCGTCCCGGGCAGTTGCGCAGCGATGTCCTCGGTCAGCGGCGCCGCGGTCGGGATGCCGGCGTGGGTCAGGCCGCCCTTGCGGATGATCGAGACCGACCACTTCAGCCATTTCGGTTGCCAGACGTGCGCGGCGACATCCACCGGGGAGGCTTGCTCGAGGTACTCGCGCTTGGAATGGCCCACCTCGTCCGCGTGGCAGTACACCGGGGTCCCGTGGGTCTCGGCGAACCAGATCGCCGTTCCCAAGTGGTCGACGTGCGCGTGGGTCAGCAGGATCGCACGAACGTCGGGCGCGCCGAACCCCAGCCGGCCCAGTGAGTCGAGGACATCCGCGCGGTTGCCGGGGAAGCCCGCGTCGATCAGCAGCACACCGCCGTCGCCGGTGACGAGCGTCCAGTTGACGAGGCCGGTCTGGGCGAAGTGGACGCGGTCGGTGATGGCTGTCAGAACCGGTGGCATGCGGCGAGTGTAGAAACATAGGTATGGCTGAACTGAAACTGGGCTACAAGGCGTCGGCGGAGCAGTTCGCGCCGCGTGAACTCGTCGAACTGGCCGTCGCGGCCGAAGAACACGGCATGGACAGCGCGACGGTCAGTGATCACTTCCAGCCCTGGCGTCACGAAGGCGGTCACGCACCGTTCTCGCTCGCCTGGATGACCGCCGTCGGGGAGCGCACCCAGCGGCTCGTCCTCGGCACGTCGGTTCTGACCCCGACCTTCCGCTACAACCCCGCCGTCATCGCCCAGGCCTTCGCCACCATGGCGTGCCTCTACCCGAACCGGATCTTCCTCGGTGTGGGCACCGGTGAGGCCCTCAACGAGATCGCCACCGGATACGAGGGCGAGTGGCCCGAGTTCAAGGAACGCTTCGCCCGGCTGCGGGAGTCGGTCAAGCTGATGCGCGAGCTGTGGCTCGGTGACCGCGTCGACTTCGACGGTGAGTACTACAAGACCAAGGGCGCGTCGATCTACGACGTCCCCGAGGGCGGCGTGCCTGTCTACATCGCGGCCGGCGGACCCGTCGTCGCCAAGTACGCGGGCCGCGCAGGCGACGGCTTCATCTGCACCTCCGGCAAAGGTGAGGAGCTGTACAAGGACAAGCTCATCCCCGCCGTGCAGGAGGGCGCCGAGAAGGCCGACCGCAACTCCGAGGACATCGACCGGATGATCGAGATCAAGATCTCCTACGACACCGACCCCGAGCTGGCGTTGGAGAACACCCGGTTCTGGGCGCCGCTGTCGCTGACCGCCGAACAGAAGCACAGCATCGACGACCCGATGGAGATGGAGAAGGCCGCCGACGAGCTGCCCATCGAGCAGGTGGCCAAGCGCTGGATCGTCGCCTCCGACCCGGACGAGGCCGTCGAGAAGGTCAAGGACTACGTCGGCTGGGGACTCAACCACCTCGTCTTCCACGCACCCGGTCACGACCAGCGGCGCTTCCTGGAACTGTTCCAGCGTGACCTGGAACCGAGGCTGCGACGCCTGGCCTGACACCGCGAACCGGGCGAGTTCATGCGGATTCTCGCGTCGGTACTGGGTCTGCTGTCGCTGGCGGTCGCGCTGGCGGCGTACGGAGCTCGCTACCTGCCGATCTCCGGCCACCCCACCCTGATCGCCGCCGCGGTGGCGCCCTACCTGGTGCTCTCCGCGCCGGTGGCGGTGCTGCTTCTCGCTCTGGGTAGACGCTGGTTACTCACCGTGGTGGCGTTGGCGGTGACGGCGGCGCTGGTCTGGGTGTACGTACCGCGTTTCCACAGCCCGCCCGTCGACGCTTCCCGGGCAACGGCTTCGGTGCAGGTACGGGTGTTGACTGCCAATCTCGGTATGGGACAGGCCGATCCGCCGGCTCTGGTGACGCTGGCCCGCGACACCGCCGACATCGTGGCCGTCCAGGAGATGACCCCGGAAGCTGCCGACGGGCTCGTAGCCGCCGGGATGGACGCGGCGTTCCCGCACCGGATCGTCCTGCCCGCACCCCTGGCGTCCGGCATCGGCATCTGGAGTCGCCACCCGATCGTCGACTCAGGCCGGATCGACGGTTACGCCCTGCCGATGTTGGGCGCCCGGATCCGGATCCCCGGGGTGGTGGTCGACACCACTGTGCTGTCCGTTCACCTGGCAGCGCCGTGGCCGCAGCCGATCGGGCAATGGCTGCAGGACATCGCGCAGCTGCCCGACACGCTGCGGGAGGTGGGGCAGGCCGCCGGCGCAGGCGCGGTGATCGTCGCCGGTGACTTCAACGCCACCACGGACATGGCTCCGTTCCGGCGGCTGCTGGGCCAGGGATACGCGGACGGCGGCGCGCAGGCCGGAGCCGGGCTGGCCCGCACCTACCCAGGAGACGGCAAATGGCCGCCACTGCTGGGGATCGACCACGTCCTGGTGAAGAACGCCGCGGCGGTGTCGGCCACAACGGTGGTGGTACGGGGATCGGACCACCGCGGGCTGCTCGCCACGCTGCGGGTGCCGGTGGACATGACAAGCAGTTGACGGCAGGCTTTGACACGTGCCCGATGCGCCGAGCTCTCCGATGTCCGCCATCTACGTAGCGTCACCGGAGGGTGATACCGGGAAATCGACCATTGCGCTGGGCATCCTGCACCGGCTTGCCGCGACGGTCGCCAGGGTCGGGGTCTTCCGGCCGATCACCCGGCTGGGTGAGGGACGCGACTACATCCTCGAACTGCTGCTCGATCACACGACCGCAGGCCTGGCCTACGAGGACTGTGTCGGGGTCAGCTACCAGCAGTTGCACGACGACCCCGACGCCGCGCTCGCCGAGATCGTCGACCGTTTCCACCAGGTCGCCGACCAGTGTGACGCGGTCCTGGTCGTGGGCAGCGATTACACCGACGTCGCAGCACCCAGCGAGCTGTCCACCAACGCCCGCATCGCCGCGAACCTCGGGGCGCCGGTGGTGCTCGCCGTCAAGGCCAAGGGCCGCACCCCCGTTCAGGTCGCGCAGGTGGTCGAGGTGTGCATGGACGAGATCGCCGCGCAGCATGCCAGAACCGCCGCGGTGGTGGTGAACCGGTGTGAGCCCGGAAAAATGGTCGATGTCGCTGCGGCGCTGCAGAATCTGGGTCCCAGGACCTATGTGTTGCCCGAGGAGCCACTGCTGGTCGCGCCGTCGGTCGCCGAACTGCAGGCCGCGGTCGAGGGCACGGTACTGCGGGGTGATCCCGAACTGCTGACCCGCGAGGTGCTGGATGTCCTGGTAGCCGGGATGACGGCGGAGCACGTGTTGGAGCGGTTGACCGAAGGTGTTGCGGTGGTCACCCCCGGGGACCGCTCCGATGTGGTGCTGGCCGTACTCAGCGCCCATGCCGCAGAAGGCTTTCCGTCGTTGTCCTGCGTCATCCTCAACGGCGGTCTGGCGTTGCATCCGTCGATCGAGTCGCTGGTGTCGGGTCTGGGTCTGCGGCTGCCGATCATCGAGACGCGGTTCGGCACCTTCGAGACGGCCAGCAGGGTCGCCGCGACCCGCGGCCGGGTGACCACCGGGTCGCACCGCAAGGTCGACACCGCGCTGGCGTTGATGGACACCCATGTCGACACCGGGGATCTGTTGGCGCAGTTGGCCATTGCCACCCCTTCTGCGGTGACACCGCAGATGTTCACCTACCGGTTGCTCGACCGGGCTCGCGCGGACCGCAAGCGCATCGTGTTGCCCGAGGGCAACGACGACCGCATCCTCAAGGCCGCGGGTCGGCTGCTGCAGCGCCAGGTTGCCGACCTGACGATTCTCGGCGAGGAGACGCAGGTGCGCGCCCGCGCCGCAGAGCTCGGGGTCGACCTGTCCAGTGCCGTGGTGCTCGACCCGCAGACCAGCGAGTTGTGCGACCAGTTCGCCGAGCAGTACGCGACATTGCGCGCCCACAAGGGGGTGACCGTCGAGCAGGCCCGCGAGATCATCCACGACGTCTCGTATTTCGGCACCATGCTGGTGCACAACAACATGGTCGACGGCATGGTGTCCGGGGCCAGGCACACCACCGCGCACACCGTGCGCCCGTCGTTCGAGATCATCAAGACGATGCCCAATGTCTCCACGGTGTCCAGCATCTTCCTGATGTGCCTGGCCGACGAGGTACTGGCCTACGGAGACTGTGCGATCGTTCCGGACCCGACCGCCGAACAGCTCGCCGACATTGCGATCTCCTCTGCCCGTACCGCCGCACAATTCGGCATCGATCCGCGGGTGGCGATGCTCTCGTACTCGACCGGGTCCTCCGGCACCGGTGCCGACGTCGACAAGGTCAGGAAGGCAACGGAATTGGTGCGGTCCCGCGAACCCGATCTGCTGGTGGAGGGCCCGATCCAGTACGACGCCGCGGTGGAACCGTCGGTGGCGGCGACGAAGATGCCGGAGTCGAAGGTGGCGGGGCACGCGACGGTGCTGATCTTCCCCGACCTCAACACCGGCAACAACACCTACAAGGCGGTCCAGCGCAGTGCGGGCGCCATCGCCATCGGCCCGGTGCTGCAGGGGCTGAACAAGCCCGTCAACGACCTGTCCCGCGGTGCGCTCGTCGAGGACATCGTCAACACTGTCGCCATCACCGCGATCCAGGCTCAGGGGTGAGGTCATGACACGCACCGTCCTCGTCCTCAACTCCGGCTCGTCGTCGGTGAAACTGCAGTTGGTGGACCCGGACTCGGGAGCGTCGCTGGCCGAGGGGATCGTCGAACGGATCGGGGAGGATTCCTCGTCGGCCGAACTCACGGCCGGGCAGACGACGGTCTCCCGCGAGCAGCGGGTGGCCGATCACGACGGGGCGCTGCGCCTTGCCTTCGAGTTGTTCGAGGAGACCGGGACCCGGCTCGAGGATCTCGGCCTCGTCGCGGTCGGGCACCGCGTCGTGCACGGCGGTCCCGACCTGTACCGGCCCACGGTCGTCGACGACGCGCTGATCGTGCGGCTCGAGGAGTTGGCGCCCCTGGCTCCGCTGCACAACCCGCCGGCGATCCTCGGCATCGAGGTCGCCCGCAAGGCGCTGCCCGATATCCCGCACGTCGCCGTGTTCGACACCGCCTTCTTCCACGACCTGCCGCCCGCGGCCGCCACGTACGCCATCGACCACGAGATCGCCACCCGGTGGAACATCCGGCGGTACGGCTTCCACGGCACGTCGCACCAGTACGTCAGCGAGCAGGCCGCGGCGTTCCTCGGTGTGCCGCAGGACTCACTGAGCCAGATCGTGCTTCACCTCGGCAACGGGGCCTCGGCCTCGGCAATCGTCGGCGGCAGGCCGGTGGAGACCTCGATGGGGCTCACCCCGATGGAGGGGCTGGTGATGGGGACCAGATCCGGCGACATCGACCCCGGCGTGATCACCTACCTGTGGCGCACCGCCGGCATGAGCGTCGAGGACATCGAGTCGATGCTGAACCGCCGCTCAGGCGTGCGGGGTCTCGGCGGCGAGGTCGACTTCCGGGTGCTGCGCCGGCGGATCGATTCCGGATCCGAATCAGACCGGGCAGCAGCACAATTGGCCTATGACGTGTACATCCACCGGTTGCGGAAATACATCGGCGCCTACTTCGCCGTCCTCGGGACCGTCGACGTCATCACGTTCACAGCGGGCGTCGGTGAGAACGACGCCGCGGTCCGCCGCGATGCGCTCTCTGGTCTGGCGGCGTTCGGGATCGAACTCGACGAGCACCTCAACGACAGCCCGGCGAGAGCGGCCAGGCGCATCTCCCCGGACGGCTCCCCGACGACGGTGCTAGTGATTCCCACCAACGAGGAGCTTGCGATCGCCCGGGCGTGTGCGCAGGTACTTGGCGGCTGAAGGGTCGCGGGCCACGGGGAGTTCGCGGGCCGGGTCGCAGATCCGTAGCAGCCGCCCGACGTGCGGGCCGGCCAGCAGCGACCACGGGACGCCGACCCGGGAGCACATGACGTTGATGTTGGACAGCGCGGCAAACCCGGACGCGGCGAAGAACTCCACGGTCTGCAGGTCGAGGATCAGCTGTCGGGACCCGAAGATCCGTCGTTCGACGTAGCGGGCGAGCGCGCAACTGTTGGTCGCGTCGATTTCCCCGTGAATGGTGACGAGCACTTTGGACGGCGGCAGCTGGCACGCCGAGAAGGTGGCGCGGTGGTGTTCTTCGCGCAGATCGAACGATGTCGGGTCCGGGCGGTACACCCGCTGCGTGCTCGGAGCCGGCAGTGATTCAGGTATGGACATGGTGGCCTCCGTCAGCCGAAACCTGGAATTCGTACTGTGGATGCCGTCAGGGAAGCTGGCCCTGGCTTCTCAAAGCCGTCGATGACGTCACCAAGTTGTTCTGCTGTACTGGCTGGCCCATCAACCAGGTTGGCCCACGATACTACGGAATCCGTGGCTTGACCATAAGTCTGCCGGAACGGACAGAAACCTCTCTAGCTGCGATTTTGCTGCACTGTCTAGATAATTTTTGTGAGGTCCGGCAGCTGCATTGTCATAATTGACACATCAGCAACTGATTCCGCAATTGCTGGCGTGGCGCCCGGCTCAGAACGTGGACATCGGACGCACGCTGTTGGCGAGGTCGATCAGCGCGTAGCGATGCGCCTGGGTCGGCGCGACCCTGGCGAGGTTGCGCAGCGACGACTCGACGCCCAGCTGCAGGCCGTGCTCGGTGAACGGGAACCCGAGGATGTGGTTGGTGCTGGCGGTGTTGTCCGCGAGCCAGTCCATCGCGGTTCCGAGAACCAGCGCCCGGATCTGGAGCACCCGGGGCTCGGTGTCGGGCAGCGCCTCCACCCGGCGGGCGGCGTTGCGGATCTGCTGCTCGGTGATCTCACTCGCGGAACGGCCGGACAGCAACGTGACCGCACTGGTCAACCGTGCCGTCGTGAAGTGCCTCGAGGTGGCCGGCACCTCGTCGAGGGTGCGGACCGCGGCATCGCGCGCGCCCTGGGCGGACTGGGCCCGCGCCAGCCCGAATCCGGCCGAGATGATGCCGTGGTCGGTGGACCAGACGGTGTCGTAGAACTTGCGTTCGGGCGCGATCGACGCGTCCGCGCCGGCCAGCTCGGCGGTCGCCGCCAGCGCCAGCTTCGGCGCCAGCTCGCCGGGGAGGGTGTCGAGCACCTCGGTGAAATGTTTGATCGCCGAGTCATAGTCGGCGGTGAGCAGCTCGGAGACGGCGCGGAACCACACCAGCCGCCACGGCCAGCCCGCCCGTTCGGCGAGGTCGTCGAGCTTGCGGGTGGCTTTGGCGACGTCACCGAGGTCCAGCAGCGCGCGCACCTCCATCAGCGGCAGCTCGATCGACTCGGACAGGTCGATCCCTTCGGAGTCCAGAGCCCCGTGGCGCGCGGCCCGCAACGAATCCAGCGTCTGCACCGGCTCGCTGAGCACCGTCGCCGACAGCACGGCCGCGCCGACGTCGGTGGGATCGACCAGCGGAACCTGCAGGGCCCTGACGATCTCCTGCGCGGTGAGCTTCTCCGAGTGGACCTGGCCGTCGAGGTAGACATCGGTGTGGGCGACCAGCAGATCCACCCCGAACGTCGACCGTGACGGGCTGAAAACCGTTGACAGGCCGGGGCGCGGCACCCCGGTGTCCTGTGCCACGACTTCGCGCAGCACACCCATCAGCTGGCTGGACATCTCCTCGGCGGTGCGGAAGCGCCGCCGAGGGTCGGGGTCGGTCGCACGGCGCAACAACCGGCCGAAGGAATCGTATTCGGCCAGCACCGGATCGTCCTCGGGCAGTCCGTCGACGTAGCGACCCTTGCGGGTCCGCAGATGCAACGTCAGCGCCGCCAGGGTGCGGCCGACCGTGTAGATGTCGGAGGCGATGGTCGGACCGGTGCGCACGATCTCCGGCGCCTGGTAGCCGGGGGTGCCGTAGAGATATCCGAAAGAGTTGACCGGCGAGACCGCGCCGAGGTCGATGAGCTTGAGCTGGTCCTCGGTCACCATGATGTTCTCGGGCTTGAGGTCGTTGTACACCAGCCCGTTGACGTGCAGATAGCCCAGCGCGGGCAGGATCTCGAGCATGAAGCCGATGGCTTCGGCGACCGGGAGCCGGGTGCCCTCGGTCTGCTTGAGACGGGTGGCCTGTTTGAGGGACGACCCACCGACGTACTCCATGACGATGTAGCCGACGGGGTTGCCGTGCTTGTCGTCGTGTTCGACGAAGTTGTAGATCTTGACGATGCCGGGGTGGGTCACCTCGGCGAGGAACTGCCGCTCGGCCATCGCGATGGCCTGCGCCTCGGCGTCACCGGAGTGCACCAGGCCCTTGAGCACCACCGGGCGGTCGTTGACGTTCTTGTCGAAGGCCAGATACACCCAGCCCAGCCCGCCGTGCGCGATGCAGCCCTTGATCTCGTACTGGTCGGCCACGATGTCGCCGACACCCAGTTGTGGCAGAAAGGAGTACGCGCTGCCGCAGTGCGGGCACCAGCCCTCCGACAGTGCCCGCCCATCTGCTGTCGACCGGCCGACGGGCCGCCCGCAGTTCCAGCAGAACCGCTTGTTCTCCGCCACCACCGGGTCGGTCATCAGCGCCGCCAACGGATCCACGGCGGGCACCCGCGGGATCTCCACCAGGCCGCCCCCGAGCCGGCGGGTCGGCGACACCGTGCGGGTCAGCGTCGTCGGCTGGTCCTGCGGTTCGGTGTCACCGGTCTGCAGCGAGTCGCTGTCGTCGTCGTCGAAGTTGGGGCGGAACACTGCCTGTGTGGACATCGGGCGCATCGTCGGCGCCGACTCCATGTCGAGTTCGTCCAGGCTTGCCGGCTGGGTGCCCGGGTCGTCCTCGTGGTCCTCTG
This sequence comes from Mycolicibacterium austroafricanum, assembly GCF_902705885.1. Lineage (GTDB taxonomy): Bacteria > Actinomycetota > Actinomycetes > Mycobacteriales > Mycobacteriaceae > Mycobacterium > Mycobacterium vanbaalenii_A. The sequence continues at coordinate 103,496 of NZ_CACSIP010000012.1, forward strand.
GCGGCGCTGCGCTCATCAGTCCGAGTACCTTGCCGGCGGCGCCTGTGGTGTTGGACCCAGCACCGTCAACCACTTGCGGTACAACGTGTTCCAGGTGCCGTCCCGGCGGATGCGTTCGAGGGTGCCGTTGACGAACCGGACCAGGCCGGGGTTGTCCAGGGCCACCCCGATACCGTACGGCTCCTCGCTGAGTGAGGGCCCGACGATGTGCAGATACGGATCCTGGGCCACCAGCCCGGCCAGTATCGAGTCGTCGGTGCTGACCGCGTCGACCTGGCGCTGTTGCAGCGCGACCAGGCAGTCGGCCCACGTGACCGCGCCGACGACGATCGGCGGCGGCGTGATCTCCTGGATCCGCTGCAGCGACGTGGTGCCCTTGGCGACGCAGACCCGCTTTCCGGACAGGTCGGACGGGGTCCTGATCGGCGAGTTGCGCGGCGCCAGGATCCGTTGGTCGGCGGTCAGGTACACCGTGGAGAAGTTGACCTGCTCCTTGCGCTCACACGTGATGGTCATGGTCTTGACCACCACGTCGACCTCGTTGTTCTGCAGCGCCTCGACACGGTCTGCCGACGACAAAATCCGGTACTCCACCTGCGACGGGGTGCCGAAGATGTCGCGCGCGATCTCTCCGGCGATGTCGACGTCGAACCCGGTGATCTCGCCGGTGATCGGGTCGCGGAAGCTGAACAGGTTGCTGCCGATGTCGAGCCCGACCACCAACCTGCCGCGGTCTCTGATGTTGGCGACCGCCTCCTGCGCCTCCGCTTCGGTGTCGAACGGGCGCAGGCTGGCCGTCAGGTCGCAGCCGTCCTGGGCCGTCGGTGCCCGCGCCGGCTCCGGCGGCAACTCCTCCATCCCGGCCGGCGTCGGTGGCGCCAGCGTGACGTTGGGTGTGGAAGCCGTCGGCGCGGCCTCGGCGCACCCGCTCAGCAGCAGCGTCGCCGCCGCCAGAAACGTTCCCAGTGTCCTGTTCATGTGCCCCCGCTACCGATACTCGCTCAGTCTCGGCCAGATTCCCAACGCCACGGCGATGGCCGCCGCGACGCTGAGCGCGGCGGCACCGACCGTGGCGCCCGAGAGCACCCGGCGGGCATTGACGATGTCGCCGCGCAACTGGTTGCGGCTCTGCTCGATGCCCTTGGTCAACGCCTCGTCGAGCTTGTCGAACGCGGGCGTCGCGTCGTCCTCGCCGCCCCCCAGCGCGACCTGCGTCGCCGCCTGGTAGTTGCCGACCGCGATGTACGCGGTGATCCGATCGTCGGCGGCACGCCACCGGTCGAGCAGTTCATCGGCGTCGGTGAGGTCGGTCTTGTCGATCGCGTCGTCCCGCGCCATGTATCGGGCCAACTGCTCCTGCATCGCCTCGATCCGCTGGTAGTACGACTGCTTGCGGATGTTCTCGTCGCCGCGGCGGATCAGCGACAGGGTCTCGTCGGCGCGGGCCTGCTGGGCGGTGATCGCCAGGTTGGTGACGGTCTTGAGCGACTCGGCCGCGGTGTCCTTGGCGCTTCGGCTGTCCGACGTCGAGATCACCAGCGCGGTACCCACCCAGATCAACATGATCAGCACCGCCAGCCCGCCGGCGACGAACCCGATGTTGACCCGTCTTCGGGTGCGCTTGGCCAGCCACCGGTTGGCGAACACCCCGAACAGCAGTGTCGCCACCACTACCAGGATCACCGGGCCGGGGATCTCGGTCGAGGCGGTGGTCTCGGCGTCCACCCGCGCCGAGGTCTCCTCGTAGAGCCGTTGGGCATCGGGCAGGATCTGCTGCTGCATCATCGACGACGCTTCGGACAGATACGACGAACCGACCGGGTTGCCCGCCCGATTGTTGGTGCGCGCGGTCTCGACCAGCCCGGTGTACACCGCCAGTCGGGCGTTGATGCGGCCGAGCAACTGCACCATAGGCTCATCGGTGAGCCCGCTCGATGCCCGCGTCGCCGCCACCGCGGCGTCGGTGATCGCCTGCTCGTAGCGCTGCCGCACCGCGCGCGGTTCGACGCCGGCGATGAACGCGGTGGCCGCCGCGGCGTCGGCGACCGACAACGTGGTGTAGAGCTGTCCGGCGGCGAACGACAACGGCTCGGTGTGATCGAGAACGGTGGTCAACGCCTGCTGCCGGTTGTTGATCGTCGTCGACGTCGCGAACGCGCTGCCGATCACCAGTGCGGCCAACACGAATCCGATACTCAGGATGCGGCCGGGTGTCGTCCACAGGAACCACCACCGTGGATGCGACGGCGTTGTCGGTGACCGCGACGCAAGAGGTTCGGTCGAGGGATGCGCCAACTCCACAGTCACGGTTGCGCGGACCTCATCTTGGTCTCGATCTCTCTGGCTTTCGTATCGACTTCACCCAAACTCTATAAAAGAAGTCTAAGAGCAAGCCGTGCGAACTGTGTGCATTCGAGGACGGCGGTTCCCTATCCTGAACGCGTGCGCGGGGACGGTGACGGCTGGGTGGTGTCGGCCAATGGTGCGGCTTACTGGGGCAGGCACGGTGCGGCGGGACTGTTGTTGCGGGCACCCCGGCCTGACGGCTCGGCGGCGGTGCTGCTCCAGCATCGGGCGCCGTGGAGTCACCAGGGGGGAACCTGGGGGCTGCCCGGCGGCGCCCGCGACAGCCACGAGACACCCGAACAGGCCGCGATGCGCGAAGCACACGAAGAGGCCGGGCTTCCCGCCGATCAGCTGACCGTGCGCACCACGGTGGTGACGGCCGAGGTGTCGGGGTGGTCGTACACCACCGTCATCGCCGACGCCGAAGAGCTCCTCGACACCGTCCCCAACCGGGAGAGCGCCGAACTGCGCTGGGTGGCCGAGGACGAGGTGACCGATCTGCCCCTGCACCCGGGTTTCGCCGCGAGCTGGGAACGGCTGCGCAGCCTCGCCGCTTCGATCCCGCTGACGGTCATCCGCGAGAGCTGAGCAGTCCCCTGAGCTGCTCGGCAGCCGCCTTCGGGTCGTCGGCGGCCGTGATCGCGCGCACCACGACGATGCGGCGCGCCCCGGCGGCCAGCACGTCCGGCACCCGGGCGGCGTCGATGCCGCCGATGGCGAACCACGGCTTGTCGGTGCCGGTCGCGTCCTCGAGGGCGCGGGCGGCGCGGACCAGGTCCAATCCCGGCGCGGGGCGTCCCGGCTTGGTGGGGGTCGGCCAGCACGGTCCGACGCAGAAGTAGTCGACATCTTCGGCCATCGCGGCTCGCACCTGGTCGACGTCGTGGGTCGAGCGACCCACGGCGGTGTCCCCGACGATGGTCCGCGCAACCGGGAGCGGCAGGTCGTCCTGGCCCAGATGCAGGATGTCCGCACCGGCCGCCAACGCGATGTCGGCGCGGTCGTTGGCGGCGAGCAACGCGCCGTGGCGCCGCGCCGCATCGGCGATCGTCGCCAGTGCCTCGATCTCCTGCTGGGCCTCCAGCGGCCCGAACCGCTGCTCACCGGGGGAGCCCTTGTCCCTGAGCTGGATGATGTCGACCCCGCCGGCCAGTGCCGCCTCGGCGAACTCCGCAAGGTCACCGCGTTCGCGGCGGGCGTCGGTGCACAGGTACAGCGACGAGGACAGCAGCCTGGTGCGCGGCGAGGAGTCACTCACACTGCGAAACGCTAACCGCGTACCGACGTAGGCTGGTAACCGACCACACGGGAGTCCCGGGTACGGGGACTGAGAGTGAGCGCGCCGCTCTTACCGTCGCACCTGATCCGGATCATGCCGGCGAAGGGAGGAGAAGATGCCGACAACCCGCAGGACCGCCAGGACACTGGCCGTCGTCGGCGGCGGCGTCATCGGGCTGGCGGTCGCCCGCCGCGCCGCCCAGGACGGCTGGCAGACCCGGGTGCACCGGGCCGAACAACGCGGCGCCTCCTGGGTCGCCGGCGGGATGCTCGCGCCGCACAGCGAGGGTTGGCCCGGTGAGGAACGGCTGCTCCGGCTCGGCCTGGAGTCGCTCGAGCTGTGGCATCGGGGATTTCTGGACGGACTGCCGCCCGAGGTGGTGACCGCGCGCCAGTCGCTGGTCGTCGCGGTCGACCGCGCCGACGCCGCAGATCTGCGGACGGTCGGCGAGTGGTTGTCCGGTCAGGGCCATCCCGTCACGCTGACGAACTCCGCACGCGACATCGAACCGCTTCTCGCCCAAGGCATTCGGCACGGATTCGCCGCTGACACCGAGCTGGCGGTGGACAACCGGGCCGTCGTCGACGCGCTCGCCGCGCACTGCGAACGGCTCGGCGTGCAGTGGGCGCCACCGGTGGACGATCTCGCCCACCTCGACGCGGACACCGTCGTCATCGCCAACGGGATCGACGCGCCCGCGCTGTGGCCCGGGCTGCCGGTCCGCCCGGTCAAGGGCGAGGTGCTGCGGCTGCGGTGGCGTCGCGGATGTGTGCCGGTGCCCCAGCGGGTGATCCGCGCGCGGGTGCATGGCCGCCAGGTGTATCTGGTGCCCAGGGCCGACGGTGTGGTGGTCGGCGCGACGCAGTACGAACACGGCCGCGACACCGCCCCCGCGGTGGCCGGCGTGCGGGAACTGCTCGACGATGCCTGCGCGGTGGTGCCCGCGCTCGGTGAGTACGAGTTCGCCGAGTGCGCCGCCGGGCTACGGCCGATGACCGCCGACAACCTTCCGCTCGTCGGCAGGCTCGACGAGCGCACCCTGGTGGCGGCGGGGCACGGCCGCTCCGGGTTCCTGCTGGCCCCGTGGACGGCCGAGGCGATCGCCGCGGAGCTGCGCGGTGCGCCGCTACCGGACACCGACGAACTCGAGGTGGCGCGATGAAGGTCGTGGTCAATGATGAGACCGTGGAGATCGACGATCAGATGACAGTGGCAGGACTGCTGGAATCGCTCGGATTCCCGGAGAAGGGCATCGCGGTGGCAGTTCGAGGCGAGCGCAGCGACGGGAAGTACGACGACTGGTCGGTGATTCCACGGTCGCAGTGGAACATTGCGCTCAACGACGGCGCGAAGGTGGAAGTGGTGACGGCGGTGCAGGGTGGCTGAGACGGCAGTGGGAATCGGATCGGGCAAGTTGAGCATCGCGGGCCGCGAATTCGGCTCGCGGTTGATCCTCGGGACCGGCGGGGCGGCCAACCTCGCGGTGCTCGAGGACGCGTTGATCGCCTCGGAGACCGAGCTCACCACGGTGGCGATGCGCCGGGTCGACGCCGACGGCCGCACCGGTGTGCTCGAACTGCTGGCGCGGATCGGGGTCACCCCGTTGCCCAACACGGCGGGCTGCCGCGGTGCGGCCGAAGCGGTGATGACCGCGCAGTTGGCGCGCGAAGCCCTCCAGACGAACTGGGTGAAACTCGAGGTCATCGCCGACGAGCGGACACTGCTGCCCGACGGTGTCGAATTGATCAGGGCCGCAGAGCAACTGGTCGACGACGGGTTCGTGGTGCTGCCCTACACCAACGACGACCCGGTGTTGGCCCGCCGCCTCGAGGACACCGGCTGCGCCGCGGTGATGCCGCTCGGGTCGCCGATCGGCACCGGGTTGGGCATCGCCAACCCGCACAGCATCGAGATGATCGTCGAACAGGCCTCGGTGCCGGTGATTCTCGACGCGGGCATCGGCACCGCGAGCGATGCCGCACTGGCGATGGAACTCGGCTGTGACGCCGTGCTGCTGGCCAGCGCCGTCACCCGGGCCGCTGATCCGGCCGCGATGGCGGCGGCGATGGCGGCCGCGGTCAAGGGCGGTTACCTGGCCCGCCGGGCGGGTCGGATCCCGAAGCGGTTCTGGGCACAGGCCTCCAGTCCCGGGCTGTGATGAGCGCAGAACGCTATGTGGCGCTGGGTAGTTCGATGGCCGCCGGGCCCGGCATCCAGCCGCGGGAGGCGCGTTCGCCGCGGGCCGCCGGACGGTCTGCGGCCAACTATCCGCACCTCGTCGCGCGCTCACTGGGTCTCGACCTCGTCGACGTCACCTACTCGGGGGCGACCACCGCGCACGTCCTCATCGAATCCCAACGCGGGGTGCCGCCGCAGGTGGACGCGCTCGACGGCACCGAGGCGCTGGTGACGGTGACCATCGGCGGAAACGACGCCGGCTACGTCCCGATGCTGTTTGCGGCGGGGCTGCCCCGATTCGCACGGTCGGTCCCGTTCGTGGGTGCGCGGTTGCGCGAACTCCTCGACCCCGCAGCGCGAGACCGGGCCCTCGCGGAGGTCGGCGAGTCTCTGGTGGAGGTCGGACGGACGTTGCGCCGCCGTGCGCCGCACGCGACCGTGCTGTTCGTGGACTACCTCACGCTGCTGCCGCCCCCCGGCGTGGCGGCGCCCCCGCTGCGTGAGGCCGATGTTGCGCTGGGCCGGCGGGTGGCAGCCACCCTGGAGCGGCTGACGGCCGACGCGGCAGCGCAGACCGGGTGTGGTGTGGTGGGTGCCGCCGAGGCGAGCCGGGAGCACCACGCGTGGTCGGGCCGGCCGTGGACCACCCGGTTCGGCTGGCCGGTGCCGCGCCGCCCGGCGCCGCTGCACCCGAACGCCGAGGGGATGCGTGCGGTCGCCGAGATGGTGGTCGCCGCCGGTCCATGATCAAACTGTCCTCGCTGACCAAGACCTACGGAGCCACCCGCGCCGTCGACGATCTGACGTGCACCATCGAGCCCGGTGTGGTGACCGGATTCCTGGGCCCCAACGGCGCCGGGAAGACCACCACCATGCGGATCATCCTCGGGCTCGACCACCCGACGTCGGGGACCGCCACGATCGGTGGCAAGGCCTACCGGCAGCTCACCGAGCCGTTGCGCAGCGTGGGTGCGCTGCTGGACGCCCGGCAGGTGCACCCGAACCGGTCGGTGCGCAATCACCTGCGCTGGATCGCGGCGACGAACCGCATCCCGGCCGGGCGCATCGACGAGGTACTGGACATGGTCGGTCTGACCGCCGTCGCGGGCGCCAGGGCGGGCACGCTCTCGCTGGGCATGAGCCAGCGACTGGGAATCGCTGCCGCACTGATCGGCGACCCGCCGGTGCTGCTGTTCGACGAACCGGTGAACGGCCTGGACCCGGAGGGCATCCACTGGGTTCGCACCCTGATGCGCACGCTCGCGGGTGAGGGCCGCACCGTCCTGGTGTCCAGCCACCTGCTCTCCGAGATGGCGAACACCGCCGACCGGCTGGTCGTCATCGGCAGAGGCAAGCTGATCGCCTCCACCACGGTGACCGAGTTCATCGGCAGCTCCGGGCGGGCCACCGTGTGGGTGCGCAGCCCACAGCTGGGCAGGCTGCGCGAGGTCCTGTCCGCCTCCGGGCTGAGCGTGACAGCCGAGCCGGAGGCGTTGGCGGTGCACGAGGCCACCACCGACGCCGTCGGGGAACTGGCCGCCCGGCACTCGATCACGCTGCACGAACTGCGCGCCGAGCAGGTCTCGCTCGAGCAGGCCTACCTGTCGTCGACGGACGATGCCACCGACTACCGAGGGGGCCGCCCATGGCCCAGCTGACCACGATGGCCGCGGTGATCAACGCCGAGCGGATCAAGCTGACCACGGTGCGGTCACCGCTGTGGTCGACCGCGGCGGTGGTCGTGCTGAGCCTGGGCATCGCCGCGCTGCAGGCCGCCGCGGCCTACGACCACGAACGGCTGACGGCGCCGACCGCGGCGATGGGCGTCGCGGTGTTCGGGGTGCCGGTGCTGATGGTGGTCGCAGCGATGACGGTGACGGGGGAGTATCGCACCGGGATGGTGCGCACCACGTTCCTGGCCAGCCCGGGACGGACGCTGGTGCTTGTCGCCAAAGCTGTTGTGGCGGCGGTGTTCTCGGGTGTGGTTGCCGCACTCATGGTTCTCGGGTCGGTCCTGGTGGCCGGCGTCGACGTCGACGCGGCGGCGTGGCGCACCACTGTCGCCGTCGCGCTCTACGCGGCTTTGGCGGCGGTGCTCGGGGTCGGGGTCGCGGCGCTGCTGAGGCACACCGCAGGCGCGGTCACCGTGCTGCTGCTGTGGCCGCTTCTGGTCGAGCCACTGCTGGGCAACCTTCCGGGAAGGGGCCCACAGATCGGGCCGTACCTACCGTTCGCCAACGTCTTCGAGTTCCTGGACGTGCAGTGGCTGTTCCCCAGCTACGCGATGCACTGGGGCCCGGGCGGATCGCTGGGCTATTTCGTCGTGATCGTCGCCGCCGTGTTCGTGGCGGCCGTCGTCGCGGTCAATCGCCGTGATGCCTGAGGATGGCCCGCTGATGCGGGGGTAATCCCCGATTCCTGCGGTCGGAGTCCGGCCTAGCCTCGCCGGGTATGGGCGTGAGTGGTCTTGAGCCGGGCTACCTGGCCGAGTGGTACCGGGGAGACCTCACCGACGAAGCAGTCGCCGCGATGGTGGCGGCGCTGCGGTCGGCGACCGGGGGGACGCCGGGAGCCGACGCGACGGTCCGGCTGGTCGTGGTGCTCGCGGTCCCTTCCGACGAGGTGGTCTACGGGTTGTTCACGGCGGCATCGGCACTGGCCATCAGCGACGTGTGCGGCCGTGCCTCGCTGCCGCCGGACAGGCTCACCTCTGACATAGGCGCTTGGGTCGCTAGGGTCGGTCCATGACGACGGTGGCGATACTCGGTGGCGGCGTCGGGGGTCTGAGCGCAGCCCACGAACTCGCCGAACGCGGGTTCGCGGTGACGGTGTACGAGGCTCGTGACGTCTTCGGAGGCAAGGCCCGCTCCATGCCGGTCCCGGGATCGGGGACCGATGGCCGCGCCGATCTGCCTGCCGAGCACGGATTCCGGTTCTTCCCAGGCTTCTACCGCCACGTCACCGACACCATGAAACGCATTCCCGGCGCCAAGGGGACCGTCTATCACCACCTGACGCCGTGCAGCGAGATCCTGATGGCCCAGGGCGACGGACGCAGCGAGCTCGTCTCCCCGATCAAGGTTCCAGGATCGCTCACCGAGTTCGCGGACGGGCTGCGCTTCCTTCGTGACCTGACGACGCAGGTCGGTATCCCGCTCGATGAGCTGGCGGTCTTCGTCGACCGTGTTCTGACGATGATGACGTCGTGTGACGCGCGGCGGCTCGCCGAGTTCGAGTCGATGAGCTGGTGGGACTTCGTCGAGGCAGAGCACAAGTCCGATGCGTACAAGAAGTTCCTCGCCACCGGGATGACGCGCACCCTGGTGGCCGCCAAAGCCGAGGAGATGTCCGCGCGAACCGGCGGAACCATTCTGTGCCAACTGATCTACGACATGTTGCGCCTCGACGGCCGCCTCGACAACGTCCTCGACGGGCCGACCAGCGAGGTCTGGATCGACCCTTGGCTGGAGCACCTCGAACGCCTGGGCGTCACGCTGCAACCCGAGTGCACCGTCGCCGGAATCCACTGCGAAGCGGGACTCATCACCGGTGTCACCGTCGTGGCTCCAGACGGTGACCGGTACATCGAGGCGGACCACTACATCGCCGCGCTGCCCGTGGAGAGGTTCTGCGACCTCGTCTCGCGGTCGATGCGGTCGGCAGACCCTCGGCTCGGGCTCATCCGCCACCTGGAGTACGCCTGGATGAACGGGCTGATGTTCTACCTGGACACCGACGAGCCCCTCGAGCACGGCCACGCGATCTTCATCGACTCCGAGTGGGCGCTGACCGCGATCTCACAGAAGCAGTTCTGGCCCGACATCGATCTGACGCAGCGCGGTGACGGCCGGGTCGAGGGCATCCTCTCGGTGGACGTCTCAGCCTGGGACGTGCCCGGCCCCGTGACCGGGAAGGTCGCCTCCGCGTGCACGAAGGAGGAGATCCGGCAGGAGGTATGGGCTCAGCTGGTCCGGCACATCGATGACGGCCGGCTGGACGAATCGAACGTGCTGTCGTGGTTTCTCGACCCTGCCATCGAGTTCCCCAACCCGGGCAAGGCGACCAACGCCGAGCCGCTGCTGATCAACGTGAAGTCCTCGTGGGCCCACCGGCCCGACGCGGTCACCGCCATCCCGAACCTCTTCCTGGCAGCCGACTTCGTCCGCACCAACACCGATCTCGCGACGATGGAGGCGGCCAACGAAGCCGCCCGCGCTGCGGTCAACGGAATCCTCGATGCCACGAACTCGTCCCGTTCCCGGTGCACGATCCACGATCTTGCCGAGCCGCGGATCCTGTGGCCGTTCCGCCAACTGGACCGGGTGCTGTTCCGGCTCGGTCGCAAGACCGCCGAACCACCGTTCCGGCTGACCGCCACCGGTGACCTGAAACCCACCGGCCCGTTGGCCCGGGCACGCCTGGCCACTCTTCGGGTGCGCGGAAAAGGCGCGCTTCTCGCTGAGCCCCGTTCGCGCTGAATCCGGGCCGCCGCTAACGCAGTCGGTCCAGCCGCCGCCCCAACTCGGCGCGGGTCCGGATGCCGAGTTTCAGGTACACCCGGCTCAGATTGTGTTCCACCGTCTTGAGGCTGATGAACAACTTCGCGGCGATGTCGCGGTTCCGCAGACCGGACGCAGCCAGTTCGGCGACGCGCTGCTCGGACGGCGTCAGCGGGGATTCGGCACTGCGACCGGCGTTGGTACGGGCCAGTTCGGCGCGAGCCCGCTGCGCCCACAGCGTCGACCCCATCGCCTCGAAACTCTCGAGCGCGGCCCGCAGCGTCCGTCCGGCGGAGTCTTTGGAGCGTCTGCGCCGCTGCACCTGACCCAGGAACAGCTCGGAGCGGGATCGCTCGAACGGCATCGGCAGCCGCTCGTGCTCGGCCATCGCCTCCTCGGCCTTGGCGAGCGCCTCGTCGAGAGATCCGTTCGCAGCCAACAGCATTGCCCGGCACCTGGCACCGGTGGCCAGCATCCAGGCGCGGTCGAACCGCCGGCCGTGCGTCTCCAGCAGCGTGATCACGTCGTCGGCGTCGTCCAGGCGGCCGAGTGCCACCATGGCTTCGGCGGCGTCGGGAAGGAACCAGCCGTGCATCAGCTCGATTCCCGGAACCTGAGGTAGGCGGTCGACCAACGGCTGCAGCGTCGACGCCGCTTCGGCGTAGTCGCCGCGCGAGACGTCGAGAAATCCCAGGGTCATCCGGGGCCAGTCGGCCATCCGCGCCGCGCCGGATTCCGCCACCGCCTGCATCACCGCGGCACAGTCCGCGCGCGCGGCGGACTCGTCGCCCTGGTAGGCCGCAACCGCTGCTCTGACGGTCAGCGGGATCACCTCGACGTGGCTGCCACCGAGTTGTTGCGCGCGTTCAACCGACTCCTGCGCGGAACTCATTGCCTCACCGAGGTTTCCGCTCCACATGTCGATCAGGGCGTGGTAGGCGGCAACTCCCATCATGTTGCGGTCGTCGCCTCGCTGCAGACAGCGTTGACGGACCGCCGACAACTGCTTGCGGGCCACGGCGAGGTCTCCTGTCCACGCCGACACCATCGCCTGGATGACGCCGGCGCTGAAGGCCGTCGGCACGTCGTCGTCGACACATTCCAGCGCGACCGCACGCGCCAGACTGTCCTCGTCCACGCCGTAACCGTGGATGAACCTGGTGTGCACCCACATCGTCAGCGCCTGCGACGTCATCGACGGGTCACCGAGTTCCTCGGCCAGCGTCACCGCCCGCCGAGCGGTGCCGACCATCTCCTCCACCCAGTCGGCCGAGTCGGCACCGTCGGAGTGAGATCCCATGCCGCGGGCCAGCGACAGGGACATCAGTGTCTGCACCAGGATCGGCGGCGTGTCCCGGGCGTCCTCGGCAGCACGGTTCAGCAGCGCGATCGCTTCGGTGAAGCGGTTGTCGTAGATGTGGACCGCCGCGCGCAGGTTCAGCGCGATCGCGCGCAGCCAGCCCGGACGCAGATCGCCGAGGCACGCATCGAGCAATGCCTGCGCCCTGGCGGTGTCACCGGCCCGGAAGTGATCACCGGCCGCGCGGACCCGGCGCAGCGGTTTGTCGCCGCCCAAGTGGATCGCCAGCTCCAGCAGCTCGGCCGCGGCCGCCGGGGCACCCCGTTGCCGTGCGGCATCGGCCGCAGCGTCGAGCGTGCTCAGGGTGGTGTCGTCGGCGGACGTGCCGGCCAACGCGAGGTGGCGTGCCTTGAGCTCGGGCTGTGTCTCGACGGCGGCGAGCGCACGGTGGATCACCCGCCGGCCGGCAGGGGTGGCGTCGGAGTACACCCCACGCGCCAGCAGCGGATGGGTGAATCTCACCTGGTTCCCGTTGATCGTGATGATCCCGTCGGTCTCCACGGTTTCGAGCAGCTCGACGATGTGGTCGGTGGTGGTGGTGTTGACGCGGGCCAGCAGGTCCACGGTGGGAGCGGCGACCGAGGCCACCGCCAGCAACAGATTGCGGACGTCGCCGTCGAGACGCCCGATCCGGGCCCGCACCAGCTCGGCCAGTGTCTGCGGGAGCCCAGGCTCGGGGCTGAGTTTCTGCCCGTCGAGCGCGCGTGCGAGCTCGAGAGCGTAGAACGGGTTGCCGCCGGAGATCTCGCTGATGCGAACCATCGTCGCGCGAGGTAGAGCGTGTCCGAGCCGGGTCAGGATCAGGCCGTGCAGACCGCCGAGGCTCAGCGGACGCAGCCGGGTCCGGGCTGTCGCCGCTGCGACACCGAGCTGCAGCCACGACGACGTGGTTCCCTGGTCAGGGTCGCAGCGCTCGGTCGCCAGGATGCCGATGGGGCCCCTGAGCCGGCGCGCGACGAAGGCGATCACGGACTTGCTCGACGCATCGAGCCACTGCACGTCGTCGATGGCGATGACGACGGGGGCGCGTTCGGCGAGCTCCTCGACGACGACGCCGAACGCCGCCGCGGTCACCCGCTGATCGGTCGCCGGACCCTCGCCGTCGGCTCTGAGCAGGACGCGGTCCATCGCGAGGCGCTGCAGAGCCGGCAACGACTCGATCACCGCGGGGTCGACGTCGGTGAGCAGATCGGCCACCGCCGCGTAGGCGAGCACCGATTCGGCCTGACCGACCCGGGCGCAGAGCACCCGGATCCCTTTCTCCGCGCAGCTCGTAACGGCTTCTGACCACAGGGTGGTCTTGCCGATCCCGGCTTCGCCCTCCAGGACGAGGGCCGCCGGACCCGTGGCGACGGAGTCCAGGAAATCGGCGACCGCCTGTCGCTCGGGTGAACGGGCTCCCGCGCCGGTCGACATCGAAGCATCATGACAGGCAGCAAAAACGGTGACAACCGCAAGACAACCGCAACGACGAACGTTCACCGGTCTGCCACGTCCGCCAGAGAGGTCCGTGGTATGACGGGGCGTATGGACGACACCGCAGCCGAGGACTCGGATTGGAGACGTGCGGTCCTGGCCGACTCGGAGGCCGCGTTGGCTGAGCTGTGCGTCACGGTGGAGCAGGCCCTCGCCGAACCGGAGCCCCTGGCGGTCCCCGGCGTGAAGGCGCTGCTGACCGCCGTGGTCGGTGCCACGGCGCTGGCCGACGAGCGGACCCACGAGATCATCGCGTCGTTGCCGTCGGATGGCAGCCGGGACCACGCCGACGCACCGGACGGGGGCGTCCTGACCCAGTTCGGCGAGGCTGTCCTGGAGCGCTTCCGGCGCTCCGGGGGGCCAGTCGATCGATGACCGAGCCGTCCGACCTTCCCAGATGGAAGCTGCCCGAACTCCGTCGCGCGAACTCCGTCGACGACGTCATTGCGAACTTCGATGCCGTCATCGACTGGTCGATCGAGGCCGAGAACGGCATCGGCTACTTCGCCACGGTCTACAAGCGGGCGACCCTGGCCATCCGTGACAAGATCGCCGCCGGCGATTATTTCGACGACAACGCCCGGATGACCCGCTTCGACATCATCTTCGCGCAGCGCTACTTCGATGCGCTCAACGCGTACTTCCATCCCAGGGACTACGAAGCCCCCACCCACGTCTGGCAGTGGTGTTTCGACGGCCACGAGTACGAGACACCGGACCAGCCGATCATGCTGCAGCACATGCTCACAGCGGTGAATTCGCACGTGAACCTGGACCTCGGAATCGCCGCGATGATGGCGGCGCAGGACACCGGCCTGCGCTCGATGAGAGACGACTTCAACCGGATCAACGACCTGCTGGCCGGTGAGGTGACGCTGTTCCTGGACACCCTCGGCGAACTTTCGGGGAGAGTGAAGGTGATCCGCCGGATCCTGTTGTGTGAGGACCGAATCCTCAACCAGGTGTTGCGGGTCTTCCGGGATCTGGCATGGTCGTTCGCCAATCAGCTGGACATGCAGTCCGATCGGCGCCGGGATCACATCGGCGTCCACGACTCCTGGGCCGGTGTGCTCGGCTCGTACTATCTGCACCCCACCGACACCATCAACGGTCTGGTGCGGTGGATCCGCGAGGTGGAGAGCCAGGACATCGCCCACAACATCCGGGTGCTCGATGGCCGGGCCCGATGACCGATCCACAGACCCTGGTGCTGAGGCTGCCCCACCTCGACGTCACCGCGCTGTCCTGGGGACCCGCCGACGGCCGGCTGGTGCTGTGCCTGCACGGGTTCCCCGACAGCGCGTGGGGGTGGCGCACGATGGCGCCGATATTGGCCGAGCGGGGTCTGCGGGTGGTCGCACCCTTCTCCCGGGGATACGCACCGACCGGGCCCGCTCCCGACGGTGACTACCACATCGGTGCGCTGATGTACGACGTGCTGGCGGTGTACCGCGAGCTCGGAGCGCCCGCCGACGCGGTCGTGATCGGTCACGACTGGGGTGCGTTCACCAGCAACGCCCTCGCCGCGTATCCGGACTCTCCGTTCGCTGTCCACGTTTCGATGGCGGTGCCCCCGGTCGGGGCGCTGAACCAGACCCGCGGCTCCGTCGGCCGGCAGCTGAAGATGATGCCGCGCCAGCTGCGCAACAGCTGGTACATCATGTTCTTCCAGCTCCCCGGGTTGCCTGAACGGCTGCTGCCCCGCGTCATTCCCAGGCTGTGGCGCGACTGGGGACCACCCGGCTACCCGACCGAGTCCGAGCGCGACGAGGCGCTGGCCGCGCTGCCGAGTCCGGCGCACCGCCGCGCAGCTGTCGGCTACTACCGCGCGCTGGCCCGGCCCGGTCGGCCGGCGTCGCGATACGCCGAGCTGCACAAGTGGCGCTTCGAGATGCCGCAGGTGCCGATTCTGCATCTGCAGGGAGCGCAGGACGGCGCGATGATGGCCGGCTACGCCGAGAAGATCGTCACGGTGCTGCCGGAGGGAAGCCGGGTGCTGACCCTGCCGGCGGCGGGACACTTCCTCCAGATCGAGCAGCCGCAGGTCGCTGCCGACGCGGTCTTGGACTACCTGGACTCGCGCTAACGTGGTGGCGTGACGCGCACTGAACGGACGATCACGGCTGTGCTGGCCGCCGTCGTCCTCGCGATCGGCGGCTGCAGTAGGCAGGCCACTCCCGTCCCTTCGCCGACCCCGGATCCCGACGCGGCCGCGGCGGTGGAGTTCGCCGACGGGCTCCGCCAGCAGGTCACCGTCGATGCGATGATGGCGCACCTCGGCAGGTTCGCCGAGATCGCCGATGCCCACGACGGCAACCGCGCGCTCGGCACCCCGGGTTATGACGCGAGCCTGGACTACGTCGTCGACGCATTGCGGGACAAGGGGTTCGACGTGGACACCCCGGAGTTCGAGGTGCGGATCCCGTGGGCCGACGAGCCGGCCCTGACCGTTGCCGGCAATGCTGTCGAAGCCAGGCCGTTGGAGTACACGATCGGCACCGAGCCCGCCGGCGTCACCGGACCGCTGGTGCCCGCCCGGGTGGAGGACACGCCGGGCTGCACCGCCGGGGACTATGACGGACTGCCCGTGGAAGGCGCGGTGGTGCTGGTCGATCGTGGGTCGTGCCCATTCGGCGCCAAGCAGGCAGCCGCCGCCGAACGCGGCGCGGTGGCGCTGATCGTCGCCAACAACGAGGGCGGCGACGAGATGGGCGGCACTCTCGGGGAGGACACCGAGGTGCGCATCCCGGTTGTCAGCGTGACCAGGGATGCGGGCGCGCAGGTGCGCGGACAGTCGGGCGCGCCGGTGGCGATCACGCTCAACGCCGGGGTCCGGATCGAGCAGACCCGCAACGTGATCGCGCAGACCCAGACGGGTTCGACCGCCGACGTCGTCATGGTCGGTGCGCATCTCGACAGCGTTGCCGAGGGGCCCGGGATCAACGACAACGCCTCCGGGGTCGCGGCGGTGCTGGAAACCGCGCTGCAACTGGGAAGCTCGCCGCAGATCAACAATGCCGTCAGGTTCGGGTTCTGGGGTGCCGAGGAGTTCGGGCTGCTCGGTTCCAACAACTACGTCGAGTCGCTGGACGCCGACGCGCTCAAAGACATCGCGCTGTACCTGAACTTCGACATGATCGGCTCGCCCAACCCCGGGTACTTCACCTACGACGGCGACCAGTCGACCGCACCCGACCCACGACGGGGCAACCCCCGGGTCCCCGAGGGCTCGGCCGGAATCGAGCGGACCCTGGTCGACTACCTCGACAGTCAGGGCAAGCCCGGCGAGGACACCTCGTTCGACGGCAGGTCCGACTACGATGGCTTCACCAGATCGGGAGTGCCTGCGGGAGGGCTGTTCTCGGGCGGGGACTCGGAGAAGTCGGCGCGGCAGGCCGAGCTGTGGGGCGGCCAGGCCGGCGAGCCCTTCGACCCGAACTACCACAAGGACACCGACACCCTGGACAAGATCGACCGGACGGCGATGCAGATCCACGGCGGCGGCGTCGCCTACGCGGTGGGTCTGTACGCGCAGGACCAGCGCGGCCGCAACGGCATTCCGGTGCGTGAGGACCGTACTCGTCATCCGCTCGAAGAGTCATGACCCGACGGTGGTGTGCGGCCATCGTGATGCTGACGGTGATGGCCGTGACGTCCTGCGCGTCGGACCCCCCACGACCCGAACCGGCGCTGGGTGCGCAACTGGCACGGCAGATGACCATCGACGGCGTCTACCGCCATCTGCTGGAGTTGCAGCGGATCGCCGACGCCAACGACGGCAACCGGGCCGACGGCTCGCCGGGGCACCAGGCCAGTGTCGACTACGTCGCCGACCGGTTGCGGGAGAGCGGATTCGAGGTGCAGACACCGCAGTTCGAACGACTCTCCGGATCCCGTGGGGGTGCGCCGGCGCTGACGGTCGCGGGCCGCGAACACCGGGTCGACCAGGTGTCGCTGCTGATCACCACCCCGCCGGGCGGGCTGCGTGCGCTGACCTTCAGGCCGGGTGAGCCCGCCGGGTGCAAGCAGGCCGACTACGACTCGGTGTCGGTCGAGGGAGCCATCGCCGTGGTCGACGACAGCGAATGCTCGATCGTCGACAAGCAGGCCGCCGCGCTCGCCGAAGGTGCGGTCGGAATGCTGGTGGTCAGCCGGGCCAACCCGACCAAACCGGTCGGGGCGCCCCCCAGTCTGTTCACGCCCGGTTACTACGGAAATCTCACGGTCCCGGTCGGCATCATCGACCCCACCGCGGATGCGGCGCTGCGCCGGACCACCGCGCCGGTGACGTTGGTGCTCGACAATGAGCCGGTGATGACCACCTCGCGCAATGTGGTCGCGCAGACCGCCTCCGGTGACACCGGCAACGTCGTGGTCGTCGGTGCGCACCTCGACAGCGTGCGGTCGGGGCCGGGCATCAACGACAACGGGTCCGGGGTGGCCGCGGTGCTGGAGACCGCGCTGCAACTCGGCGCCCGGCCACCGGGTGACAACGCGGTGCGGTTCGCGTTCTGGGGAGCCGAGGAGATCTCCGCGGACGGGTCCACGGACTACGTTCGCTCGCTGACCGGTGAACAGCTCGACGACATCGCGCTCTACCTGAACTTCGACATGGTCGCCTCGCCCAACGCCGGCTACTTCACCGACGACGGCGATCAGTCGTCGGTGACCGGCCCGCAGGTTCGTGAGGTCCCCGAGGGCGCCGCCGGCATCGAGCGCACGCTGGCCGGGCACCTCAACCTGGCCGGTGTCCGCCCGGCGGACATTCCGCTGGGCAGAAACACCGACTACGCCCCGTTCCTGGCGGCGGGCGTCCCGATCGGCGGGATCACCACCGGGTCGTCACAGCGCAAAACGGCAGTTCAGGAACGGATCTGGGGTGGTCAGGCCGACGTCGCCTTTGATCCGAACTACCACACCCCCCGCGACACGATCGACAACGTCGACCGCGAGGCGTTGCTGATCACCGCCTCGACCATCGCTTTCACGGTCGGAAGCTACGCCCGGAGCATCGACGGGGTCAACGGGGTGCCGCCGCGGGATCAGCGCCATCGGCGGGCGCCCTAACCTCGGGCCGGAAGCCCAGCAGTCGCATGCCGTGGTAGACCAGCAACGCGGCGATGGAACCCAGTGCGATCCCGGTGAAGGTGAGATCGCCTGCCTGCCAGGTGAAGTCGGCGATGCCAATGACCAGTGGGATGGCGGCTGTCATCTGATTGACGGGTTTGGAGAAGTCGACGTGGTTGGTCAGCCAGATCCGCACGCCGAGGATGCCGACGAGACCGTAGAGCACGATGGTGGCACCGCCGAGCACACCGGCCGGCACCGCCGAGATCACCGCGCCCACCTTGGGGCACAACGACAACACGATCGCCACGGCAGCGGCGACCCAGTACGCCGCTGTCGAGTAGACCCGGGTCGCGGCCATCACCCCGATGTTCTCGGCGTAGGTCGTGGTCGCCGAACCGCCGCCGAGGCCGGCCAGCGTGGTGGCCACCCCGTCCGCGGCGAGCGCGCGGCCCATCAGCGGGTTCATGTCGGTGCGTGTCATCTGGCCGACCGACTTGACGTGGCCGATGTTCTCGGCGATCAGAGCGATCACCGCGGGCAGGAACATCGGCAGCACCGAGAGGCTGAACGCCGGCGTCTGGAACTCGGGCAGCCCGATCCACGCCGCCGACGCGATCGCCGACGTGTCGACGTCGCCGAGAACCAGTCCCAGCAGGTAGCCGGCCACCACCGCCAGGAAGATCGCGAGCCTGCCGACCATGCCGCGGAAGAACGCGAGGGCGCCGACCAGCAGCACCAGCGTGACCAGACCGAGCAGTGGCCCTTCCTCGAAGTTCCCCTTGGCCGCGGGCGCCAGGTTGAAGCCGATGAGCGCCACCACCGCCCCCGTCACCACCGGCGGCAGGGTCAGGTCGAGCCAGCGGGTCCCGGCCAGGTGCACCACCGCGCCGACGAGGATGAGCAGCAGCCCGACCGCCACGATGCCACCGAGTGCACTGCCGGTGCCCTGGGCCGCGACCGCGGCGGTGACCGGAGCGATCACCGAGAAGCTCGATCCCAGATAGCTCGGTAGCCGGTTACCGGTGATGAGCAGGAACAGGATTGTCCCGACGCCGGAGAACAACAGGGTGGTCGCGGGCGGGAATCCGGTGAGCACCGGCACCAGGAACGTGGCCCCGAACATGGCCACCACATGCTGGGCGCCCAGCCCCAGCGTGCGCGGCCAGCTCAGCCGCTCGTCGGGCGCGACGACGAAGTCGGAGTCCGACCGTGAATCAACGGGCTTCCAGGTGAGTCGCACGTCTGCGACTACACACCATGACGAAGCGGGCCGCCAGCCGGACCGGGGGTGGCTGAACCCAAGCCAGTCCTAAGTTAACGTCGATTCGCAGGCGGGCGGCGGCCTCCGATATCGTGAGCCCCATGGCGCGCACCGCCGGTGAGCACGGCATCCGACGTCGGCCGAAGGATCGCAAGGCGCAGATTGCGCGGGCATCGGCCGAAGCGTTCAGTGAGCTGGGCTATCACGGCGTGAGCATGGAGTCCATCGCGTCGCGGGTCGGGATCTCCGCTGCGGCGCTGTATCGCCACTACTCAAGCAAGTACGAGCTCTTTCGGGGCGCGGTTCTCAACCTCGGTCAGCAGTTGGTGGACTGCACCGCGGAAATCGACGTCGACGGTGCGCAACCGCAGCAGGTGCTGGACGGGCTGGTGTCAGCCCTCATCGATACGGCGATGGCGAACCGGGCTGCCGGGGGCCTGTACCGGTGGGAGGCCCGCTATCTGCACGGTGACGACCAGGCCCTGCTGATCGACCAGCTCCGCACCGTGCACCACCGAATCCAGCGACCGCTGGCGGCGCTTCGTCCCGGACTCACGCCGCGGCAGCTCACGACGCTGTCGACGGCGGCGCTGTCGGTGATCGGAAGCATCGTCGACCACCGGGCGAAGCTGCCCGCCGCCCAGGTGCAGGTTCTGCTGGCGCAACTCGTCGACAAGGTGCTCGCCACGGATCTCCCCGACGCCGGGGCGCAGCACGAGCCCGACGTCGCCACCCGAAGGGTCGACCCCGCCAAATACGAAGCGCTGCTGACCGAGTCGATGAGGCTGTTCAACCTCAATGGTTACCGCGACACCAGTATGGACGACATCGCCTCGGCGGTGGGGATTCCGACTTCCGGTATCTACAAGTACTTCTCGGGCAAGAGCGACATCCTCGCCGCCGCCTTCCGGCGTGCCGCGGACCGACTGTCCGCCGACTTGGCGACGATCGCGGCGACGGTCAGCGACCCCGAGGACGCGCTCACGGCGGTGACCGACGCCTACGTCACCAGGTCCTTCGGCCGGCCCGAACTGGACTACGTCTACTACAACGAACGGCTCAACATGACTGCGGCCGATCAGCGGATCCTGCATGACATGCAGAGGTCGACGGTCCAGACGTGGGTCGAGCTGGTGGTCGCCGTGCGGCCGGAATGGACACAGGGACAAGCACGTTTTGCGGTGCACGCGGCGATGTCGCTGGTGATCGACATCGGCCGGCTGGTGCGTTACTCGAACTCGACCGAGGTCCGGGCAACCGTGGAACGGCTGGTGGACATGACGCTGCTGGGTCGCTACCGGTTGCGTACGACGTTGCCGACCATGTAGAGCAGGTACCCGATCAGGACGACCACCGCCGCCTTGCGTGTCTGCGGTGCCGCCAGTCCGAGCCCGACAGCGGTCTCGATTCCACCGTCGATGTAGACGTGCTGGCGGGTGTTGGTGGGGAACGCCGATTCGGTGAGTCCCTCGAAAAGCTGCGGGGCGACGAAGTGCGCCAGCCCGGTGACGGCGAGCGCGAGACCGCCCACGGTCGCGACACGCGAATTCTCTTTCGGCACTGCAGCTCCTAGTTGATCTGGTAGTCGGTCAGCGGGAATTCGCCGGCCTCTTTGATCGCCTTGCGGGTGGACATCGGCCGCAGCAGAGTGGGCTCCCCGCTGGGGTTGAAGTAGTACGACCGTGCCGATGCGCAGTCGGCATTGAGGAACAGCGACTCGCCGAGCAGCTCCGTCATGCGGTCCAGGTATCGGGTGTTGGCTTCTTCGGTCACCTCGAAAGTGGTGGCGCCGCGCTGTTTCATCTCCCCGAGCAGCCGTTCCATGTGCCGCATCTGGTATTCCATCGTGTTGAAGAAGTTCAACCCCAGGAAGGCGTACGGGCTGGCCAGCGACAGGTAGTTGGGGAACAGCGGCATCGAGACGCCCTGGTAGGCCTGGAACCTGGTGTCGCGCCACCATTTACCGAGATTTCGTCCATTCCGTCCGATGACCTCGATGGCGGGGAAGTTGGCCTCCCACAGGTCGAAGCCGGTGGCCAGCACCAGGGTGTCGACGACCGTCTTCGTACCGTCATTGGCGACGATGCCGTCGGCCTCCATCCGGGCGATCCCACCGTCCTGAAGGTGCACGTGGGGCTTGTTGAAGGTGCGGTAGTAGCTGTTGGAGAACGTCGGACGTTTGCATCCGAAGTCGTAGTCCGGAGTCAGCTTGGCCCGGAGCTGCTTGTCGCGGATCGTCGCCCACCGCAGCGTCTTCGAGAGGTCGGCCGCGGCGATGTTGAACCGGCCCCGGGTCCGCCAGTAGTGCACGACGCCCACCGAGACCACCCATTCGTAGATGGAGTCGGTCACGGCCCGGATGATGCGCTGGGTCACCGGTACCCGTGCGAACAGCCGCTTGGCGCGCTCGGAGAAGTGCAGGTCGAATTTCGGCACCACGAAGATCGGGGTCCGCTGGTAGACCGTCAGGTCGGCGGCCTTCTTCGCCAGCTCGGGGATGAGCTGCACGGCGGTGGCGCCGGTGCCGATGATCGCGATGCGTTCACCGGCCGGGTCGTAGGAGTCGTCCCACGCGGTGGTGTGGACGATGCGGCCGTCGAACTCCGTGATACCCGGGATGTCGGGGACGTGCGGCTGCGACAGGAAACCGGTGGCGGTGATCAGGTACTGGGTGGACAGCGTCTGGCCGTCGGCCAACCCGACCCGCCAGAGCCTGGCGTCCTCGTCCCACCGCGCGCCCTCGACGGTGGTGCTGAAACGCATGTGGCGGCGCACGTCGTACTTGTCGGCGACGTCGTCGGCGTACTGCTTGATCTCGTTGCCGGTGGCGAACAGCCGGGACCAGTTCGGGTTCGGCTCGAAGAAGTACGAGTACGTGGTGGTGGGAACGTCGACAGCCAGGCCGGGGTAGTGGTTGACGTACCACGTGCCCCCCAGGTCGTCCTCGCGGTCCAGGATCACGAAGTTCTCGTAACCCATCCGCTTCAGCTGGATCGCGGCACCGATGCCGGCAAAGCCGGCACCCACGATGACCGCGTCAAAGCGCTCCGAAGTCATGGAGAAACGGTACCCGAGGTATCAGCCTTTTATCGAACCGGTGCGCGGCGGGTCGAGGGTCGCAATGCAGGTCACCGCCCGATCGCCGTCGGCCCAGGTCTCGGCGGTGGGGTAGAGCACATAGAGCTGCACCCCGTCGTCGGTCGTCGATCGGGGTGAGTAGATACCGAGTTCCGGCGCACAATTCGTGGCGAACGCGTCGATCGCCTGCCTGCCGGGGAAGTCGCCGTCGGGAATCGTCAACAGGGCAAAGACCTCGCCGGCGTGCGTCTGGTCACAGTCGACGGTCTTCAGCCGGCTCACCTCGGCACCGGCCGGGATCTCGGCCAGGCAGGTGCCGACCTCGACCTCGGTGGCCGTCACGTCACCGTCGCTGGTGATCACCAGCAGGACGACGGCGCCGGTCACGATGACCATCAGCACCGCGAGCACGATGCCGCCCAGCACCCACCATTTTGTCTTCTTCCGGGGCGGTGGCGGGGGGTACCAGCCGGGCGGGCCGCCCTGATACGGCAATGGCGGAGGGGGCGGCGCGGTCACGACTCGACGATAGCTCAGCCGAGCAGGCCCAGTGCGGCCTCGACGGCCAGAACAGGCACGTCGAGCTTCTTGGAGGCGAGGTCGTGCCTGGCGCCGGTGACCTCGAGGATCCGGGTCTGCGCGGTGAACAGGCCGGCGGCCGGGCGCAGTTCCTCGAGGCTGCCGAACGGGTCCGCGGTTCCGTGGGTGAACACCGTCGGTACCCCGATCCGCGGCAGATGCTCGGTGCGCGCGCGTTCCGGCTTCCCAGGCGGATGCAGGGGATAGGAGAACAGGGTGAGCACGTCGAGGTCGAGGCCGTCGTCGGCGACCGCCATCGAGGTGAGGCGCCCGCCGTAGGAGTGGCCGCCGGCGATCACCGGTCCGTCGGCCAGGTCGCGCACCGCGGCCACCGCCTCGAGGATTCCCGCCCGGTCGGCGGCTTGCGAGCCCGAGGGCGGACCTTTCGGGCGCCGCCTGCGGTAGGGCAGGTTGTACCGCACCGCAAGCCAACCCCGGCGCGCCCATTCCTCGCAGATCGCCTTGAGCAGAGGTGACTCCCTGCTGCCCCCGGCGCCGTGCGTCAGTGCCACCGTGCCCGCAGGAGTGCCTGCGGGCTCGTGCACGATGCCGGCGATCTGGTCCATCAGCCGAGGCGGAAGAGTGCGGAGACCGGTCCGTGGCCGTGGCCCAGCGGGTATGCAGCGCGCAGGCATTCGGTCACCCACCGCTTCCCGAACGCGACCGCGTCGGGCACGGAGTGACCTTGCGCGAGGGCACAGGCGATCGCAGCCGCCAACGTGTCGCCGGCCCCGTGGTCGTGTCCGGTATCGATCCGGGGGGAATCGAATTCGTGGAAGTCGGTGCCGTCGAACAACAGATCGGGGCTGTGGGCCGAGGACCGCAGATGGCCGCCCTTGACCAGCGCCCACTGCGGGCCCAGTGCGTGCAGTTCCCTGGCCGCTGTGCGTTGGCTGTCGTCGTCGACGACCTCGATGCCGGTGAGCAGGCGGACCTCGTCGAGGTTGGGCGTGACCAGCGTGGCGAGCGGGAACAGGTTGGCCTTCATCGAGCTCAGTGCGCTCGGGTGCAGCAACGGGTCGCCATGCATGGAGGCGCACACCGGATCGACGACGAGCGGCGCATCGCCGTCGAGTCCCCGCCAGGTCTCGGCGACGGTGTCGATGATCTCGGAGGACGCAAGCATGCCGGTCTTGGCTGCCTGGACGCCGATGTCAGAGGCCACCTCGGTGATCTGGCCGGCGATGACGTCGACGGGTATCTCATGGAAGCCCTTGACACCCAGCGAGTTCTGCACGGTCACCGCGGTGACCGCGACCAGACCGTGGATGCCGAGAAGGGCGAAGGTCCGCAAGTCGGCCTGGATGCCTGCGCCGCCGCCGGAGTCCGAGCCGGCGATCGTCATGACGCGCTGTGGCGTCTGCCCCGGCGGCGGCAGCGGCAGGAACTTCACGTCGTGACCACCGGTAGGTAGACCTTGCCGCCCGACTCGGTGAACTCCCGCGACTTGTCCGCCATCGCATCCCGCACGTCCTGGGTGATCCGCATCGAGCAGAACTTGGGGCCGCACATCGAACAGAAGTGGGCGGTCTTGGCCGGTGCCGCGGGCAGCGTCTCATCGTGGAACTCACGCGCGGTGTCCGGGTCCAGAGACAGCGCGAACTGGTCGTGCCAACGGAATTCGAACCGGGCACGAGACAGCGCGTCGTCACGAAGCTGTGCGTGCGGGTGTCCCTTGGCCAGGTCGGCGGCGTGGGCGGCGATCTTGTAGGCGATCACGCCGTCCTTGACGTCCTTGCGGTTCGGCAGCCCGAGGTGTTCCTTCGGGGTGACGTAGCACAGCATCGCGGTACCCGCCTGCGCGATGATCGCCGCCCCGATGGCCGAGGTGATGTGGTCGTATGCGGGTGCGATGTCGGTGGCCAGCGGACCGAGGGTGTAGAAGGGTGCTTCCTCGCAGAGCTCTTCCTCGAGCCGGACGTTCTCGACGATCTTGTGCATGGGAACGTGGCCCGGGCCTTCGATCATCACCTGAACGCCATGGGCTTTGGCGATCTTGGTGAGCTCACCGAGTGTCTCGAGCTCGGCGAACTGGGCGGCGTCGTTGGCATCGGCGATCGACCCCGGGCGCAGTCCGTCACCGAGGGAGAACGTCACGTCGTAGCGGGCCAGGATGTCGCAGAGCTCTTCGAAGTTCGTGTAGAGGAACGATTCCTGGTGGTGGGCCAGGCACCACGCCGCCATGATCGAACCGCCACGCGAGACGATTCCGGTCACCCGGTCGACGGTCAGCGGGATGTGGCGCATCAACACGCCCGCGTGCACGGTCATGTAGTCCACGCCCTGCTCGCACTGTTCGATCACCGTGTCGCGGTACAACTCCCACGTCAGCTCGGCCGGGTCTCCGTTGGTCTTCTCCAGCGTCTGGTAGAGCGGAACCGTGCCGACGGGCACCGGCGAGTTGCGCAGGATCCACTCCCGGGTGAGGTGGATGTCGCGGCCGGTGGACAGGTCCATGATCGTGTCGGCTCCCCATCGGGTGGCCCACACCATCTTGTCGACCTCTTCGGCGACCGAGGACGAGACCGCCGAATTGCCGATGTTGGCATTGACTTTCACCGCGAACGCCTTGCCGATGATCATCGGTTCGGCCTCGGGATGGTTGTGGTTGGCCGGGATGACCGCACGGCCCCGGGCCACCTCGTGGCGCACCAGTTCGGCCGGCACCCCCTCCCGTTCGGCGATGAAGGCCATCTCGGCGGTGACCTCGCCGGTACGCGCCCGCTGAAGCTGCGTGCCGCGGTCGCGCACCACCCCCGGACGGGCGGGCAGGCCGGCCGCCAGGTCGATGACCGCAGTGTCGTCGGTGTAGGGCCCGGAGGTGTCATAGAGGTCGAGATGTTCGCCGTTGGTGAGGTTGACCCGACGAAACGGCACGCCGTGCCGGTAGATCTTGGTGCTGCCCGCGATCGGGCCTGTGGTGACAGAGGGGTCGACGGAAACGTCAGGCATGTGCTTCTCCCTACGCCGGCATTACCCGGTCAGGTTCGTACGGTCGACGGGACTACCCGTCCTCTCAGCGCGCTTGGTGCGTGCTCCCGTGTGTGGACGGTGCCACGCTAGCGCAGCGGCCGCGCGGAGGGAACCCTGCAGTGGCATTCGGCTGATCTCCCCGAGACCTCCACAGGATCTTCATGAAACCCGCTGCGCCGCCGTTCATGCTGGTCACATGGCAAGCAACAGCATCGGGCCGATACTGACACTGGCGGCCGTCGCCGCGGTCGGCGGTGGAATCTGGGTGGCGAACGTGTCGCAGCAGACGGGGCCGGCAGCGATCAACGCGCCCGTCGCGCAGTCCGCCGGCGCGACCCCGGCAGCGACCGCGACGCCGGAGGTGCCCAGCCCGCCACCCCCCGCAGCGTTCCCCGCCAGGGCGGACTACGTCGGCGAGATCCCGACCGCAGCCGGAGTCATCACCCTCGAGGTCACGATCGACGGTCAGAGCGCGAAGGCGTACGCGTGCGACGGCAACGCCGTCGAGGTGTGGTTACGCGGCAGCGCCACCAACGGTGCGCTCGCGCTCGCGGGCAATGACCAGACCGGTCGGCTCACGGGACACCTCGATGGAGCCTCGATCGCAGGCACGCTGACCCTCGGTGCGAAGTCGTGGGACTTCACGGCCGGGTCGGTCGCGTCGCCCGCAGTCGACGGTGCAGACGATGTCTACTGAACCGGCGACCGAAACCCTGTCTTCTGACGCCCTGTCGACCGGAACCCGGCCTGCTGGAATCGGCGCCGCGGTCGCAGTGCTCATCGGGGCGTGCATCGCCGTCGGACTCGGTGTGTTCGGCAAAGTACATGACCCGCAGTTCTTTTCGACCAACGTCGCGGGGTTCTCCAGTGGCGTCGCCGTGAAGACGTGGTCGGCGACGCTGGCGCTGG
This sequence comes from Mycolicibacterium austroafricanum, assembly GCF_902705885.1. GTDB lineage: Bacteria > Actinomycetota > Actinomycetes > Mycobacteriales > Mycobacteriaceae > Mycobacterium > Mycobacterium vanbaalenii_A. The sequence continues at coordinate 130,504 of NZ_CACSIP010000012.1, forward strand.
TCCTCGCGCTGTTTCAGTTCGCCTCGGCGTTCGCGATGTACGGCTTGCTCGGTGGGCGGGCCCCGTCCTGGATCAGTACCGCACACGTGTGGTCGGGGCGGTTCGCCGTGTTGGCAACGGTACCGGTGGCGGTGCACTGCCTCTACGCGCTCGGCTTCCAGGCCACCGACACCCGGGTGCTGTTCCACTCGCTGTTCGGGTGCTTCTTCTATGGCGTCTTCGTCACGAAGATGCTGCTGCTCACCCGGAAGGGCCATCGTGGCTGGGTGATCCCGATCGTCGGCGGGTTCGTGTTCTTCGGGCTGGTGTTCACCTGGCTCACCTCGGCGCTGTGGTTTTTCCAAACCAGCGGCCTCACTCTCTAGAAAGGGTCATTCATGTACTCCGGGGTCTTCCGCTCGCGACGCCGAACGCTCATCGTCGGCACCGGCCTCGGCGCTCTCGCCGCCGTGCTGTCGGCCTGCACCACCTATGGCAGGAGACCAGCCGCCGACGCCATCGATTCCCCCAGTGGCCCAGAACAACTCGCCAAGACGGCAGATGTCCCCGTCGGATCGGGGGTGATCGTCGACGACATCGTGATCACCCAGCCCGCGGCGGGCACGTTCACCGGTCTTTCATCTGTGTGCACCCACGCCGGATGCCACGTGTCCGCAATCGTCGACGGTGCGATCGTGTGCCCGTGCCACGGCAGCAGGTTCAACCTCGACGGGACAGTGGCCAACGGGCCGGCGACCGCACCGCTGGAGGCGAAGCCGGTTGCGGTCCAGGGTGACGCGATCGTCGCAGCGGCCACCCGATCTTCCTAGAACGGTGGGGGCTCAACAGGGTCTCAGGCGTCCGTCAGTTCCACCAACACGGGCGCATGGTCGCTGGGCTGCTTTCCTTTGCGTTCGTCGCGCACGATCTCGGCATGGGCGACCCGCCCGCTCAGTGCGGGCGAGCCGAGGATGAAGTCGATGCGCATGCCGCGGTTCTTCGGGAACCGCAGCTGGGTGTAGTCCCAGTAGGTGTACACCGCGGGCCCTGGCGTGAACGGCCGCACCACGTCGGTGAAACCGGCGTCGACGATCGAACCGAAGGCCGCCCGCTCGGCTTCGGTGACGTGGGTGCTGCCCCGATAGAACTCGACGTCCCAGACGTCGTCGTCGGTCGGGGCGATGTTCCAGTCGCCCACCAGCGCGATCGGTGCCGCCGGATCGTGGGTCAGCCACGCTGCCGCTGTCTCCCGAAGCGCGGCAAGCCATTGCAGCTTGTAGACGTAGTGCGCGGAGTCGACGGTCCGGCCGTTGGGGATGTAGAGACTCCACACGCGCACCCCGCCGCACGTGGCGCCCAGCGCCCTGGCCTCGGCGGCGGCCTCCACGTCGGGCTTGTCAGTCCACGTCGGCTGGCCGTCGAAGCCGACCTGGACGTCGTCGATACCGATCCGGGAGGCGATGGCCACGCCGTTCCACTGGTTGAAGCCGCAGTGCACGACGTCGTAGCCCAGCGCGGCGAACGGCATCGTCGGGAACTGCTCGTCGGTGCACTTGGTCTCCTGCATCGCCAGCACGTCCACGTCGGCGCGTGCCAGCCAGTCGGTGACACGATCGACCCTGGTGCGGATGGAGTTGACGTTCCAGGTGGCCAGGCGCATGGCTAAACCCTACGAGGACTGAGTTTCCAACAGATGCGCGGCGCGGACATAGCGCGAGCGGTGGTGCACGACAAACCCCATCGACTCGTAGAGTGCCCGCGCCGCAGTGTTGTCGGCGACCACCTGGACGTAACCCCGGGTCGCGCCGTGCTCGCGTCCCCAGGCCAGCAGCCCCGCGCACAGCGTTCGTGCGAGGCCCTGCCGCCGGACGTCGTCGGCCACGTGTACCGCCGACACCCCCACCCACCGGGTGCCGTCCGGCGCCTCGGTGACCACCGCGCGCCCCACCGCCGCGCCGGCGAGCTCGCCGAAAACCACCACCCCGTCGACGACCGCGGTGAGCACCTCGTCCGGGACGTCGCGCCGGTTCACCTGTCTCCAGCTCGCGCTGGGACGCGCGGTCAGCGTCATCTCCGGCGCGCCGGTGGCATCACCGAGATCACCCGCCATCACCAGGTTCTCGGCCTCCACCGGCACTGCGGCGGGCACTCTGAACAGCCGGTCCGGCGCGGAGATCAGGGCGGGCACACCGCGAGACGCGTACCAGTCCGCGGCCGCGGCGATCTCGGCGTGCGAGGTGAACCGCAGCGGCACTGCGGAATTCGCACGCCGAGTGCTGCCGAGCCCGTAGCGCAGCAGCCACCCGTCCTGCCAGTGTTGTTCGGTGCCCGGCCACCCGAGCGCCGCGGCGTGCTCGAGATTGCGGATCTCGCCGGTGCGCACCGGAAGCTCCGGCACAACCCGGACCGCGAGAACGTCGTCGACCGCGACGTCGACGACCTCACCGTGTCTGTTCCGCACCCGCACGGTCGCCCCGACGTCCAGCAGATGGCCGACCACATCGGTGTGCGGCGGCACCGCCCCGGCCGGCAACCGGTACCGCAGACTGACGCGGGTACCGGGCGCAGGCAGGTCCACCACCGGTCAGTGGCCGAACGGGTCGGGGTCTTCGCCGGGCATCCACGACAACCCGGGCACGCCCCAACCGTGCGACTTGACCGCCCGTTTGGCGCTGCGGGCGTTTCGTCCGACCAACCGGTCGAGGTACAGGAAACCGTCGAGGTGACCCGTCTCGTGCTGCAACATCCGGGCAAACAGGTCCGAACCCTCGAGCGTGATCGGCGTGCCGTCTGCATCCAGGCCAGTCACCCGCGCCCACGTCGCCCGGCCGGTCGGGAACGACTCACCCGGCACCGACAGGCAGCCCTCGTCGTCGTCCTCGGGGTCCGGCATGGTCTCGGGGACCTCGGAGGTCTCCAGGACCGGGTTGACGACCACCCCGCGCCGCCGCGTCACCTTGCCGCGGGCGTCTGCGCAGTCGAACACGAAGACCCGCTTGGCGACGCCGATCTGGTTGGCTGCCAGCCCGACTCCGTTGGCAGCGTCCATCGTGTCGTACAGATCGGTGATCAGGTCGGCCAGGTCGGCGGGCAACGAACCGTCGTCGCCGACGGGCACGGGTTCGGTCGCGGTGTGTAGGACGGGATCTCCCACGATGCGGATGGGTACTACGGCCATGCAGGAGAGCTTAAGCGGCGACCTCGGTGCGCCGACTCGCGGCGATGGTGACGGCATCTGTGACCAACCCGTGATTGAATACGGGCCGAACCACAGGGATGTAATTTTCGAGTGTCGGAAGGGCTCAAGAAGCGAATGGACGGGGCGATCGCGCGGACTGAGAAGTCGGGGGACTCCGCGGACGGCGCCGCCCCCGCCGACGGGCTGACCCGCCGCGAGCACGACATCCTGGCCTTCGAGCGGCAGTGGTGGAAGTACGCGGGGTCCAAAGAGGACGCCATCAAGGAACTGTTCTCGATGTCGGCCACCAGGTACTACCAGGTGCTCAACGCCCTCGTCGACCGTCCTGAGGCGTTGGCAGCGGACCCGATGCTGGTCAAACGGCTGCGACGGTTGCGCGCCAGCCGGCAGAAGGCCCGAGCTGCACGCCGGCTCGGGTTCGACGTCACCTGAGCCGCCGCCTGAGCTCTTTTCTGCTTGCCACCCGCTCTGGATACAGTAGGGCCCAATGAACCAGCGAGAATCCTCGGGCCTGCCCCTGCGTGCCATGGTGATGGTGCTGCTGTTCCTCGGCGTGGTCTTCCTGCTTGTCGGGTTCCAGGCGCTGCGCAGCGACTCCGACGGAGTCGACTCGTCGATCGCCACGACGACGGCCACCACCACAACCACCACCACACCTCCGCCGGCCGAACCCGCCAGACCCGACGTGCGGGTGTTCAACATCTCCGAGGCCCCGGGCGTCGCCGAGGCGACGGCCGACAGGCTGCGCGAGGACGGCTGGAACGTCACCGAGACCGGCAACCTGACGTTGCCCGAGACGACTGTCACCACGGTGTTCTTCAGCGACGCCCCGGGCGAGCAGCAGGCCGCCGAAGACCTGGGCCGACTGCTGGAGGCGCCGGTCGCTCCCCGCGTCCCCGAACTGATCGAGCAACCGCCAGGAGTGGTTGTGGCGGTCACCGGCTAGGCTCTTGCACATGCTCAGGACCGTCGCCGCCGTCACCATGTTCGCCGTGCCCGCTCTCGCGTTGACCGCCTGCAGTCCCAACGAACCCATCGCCGACACGCCCGGCACCACGCCGGCGATCTGGACCGGTTCGCCGTCTCCGTCGGCCTCACCCGGCGAGCAGGGCGGGCAGCAGGGATCCGGCAGCGAGATCCTGACCGCGGACCTCAACCTCGCCGACGGCACCACCGTCGCCACCGCCGAGATCGCGTTCGCCGACGGGTACGCCACCGTCACCGTGCAGACCACCGCCGCCGGCGAGCTCGCCCCCGGCTTCCACGGACTGCACATCCACTCGGTCGGACGGTGTGAGGCCGATTCGGTGGCGCCGACCGGCGGCGCTCCCGCCGACTTCGCCTCCGCCGGCGGCCACCTTCAGGTGCCGGGCCACAGCGGACATCCCGCAAGCGGGGACCTGTCCTCACTGCAGGTGCGCGAGGACGGTTCGGCGATGCTGGTGACCACCACCGACGCGTTCACCTCCGAGGAACTGCTCGACGGCGCCGGCACCGCGATCATCATCCACGAGGACGCCGACAACTTCGCCAACATCCCGCCAGAGCGTTACCAGCAGGTCAACGGCGATCCGCCGCCGGATCAGACCACCCTGGCGACCGGCGACGCCGGAGCACGGGTGGCCTGCGGTGTCATCACGGGGTCCTGACCGGGGCGCGAGTAGCCGCATCGATTTTGTCGGGTCGGCCCGGCCGACGCTGGGTGTCGAATGGGAGTTCGCGCTCGTCGACGCCGAGACCCGTGATCTGAGCAACGAAGCCGCGACCGTGATCGCCGAGCTCGGCGAGAACCCGCATGTGCACAAGGAACTGCTGCGCAACACAGTCGAGATCGTCACCGGCATCTGTGACAACGTCGGCGAGGCGATGGACGACCTGGCCTCGACGCTGCGACCGGTGCGGACCATCGTCCGCGAACGCGGCATGGAGTTGTTCTGCGCGGGCACCCACCCGTTCGCGAACTGGTCTGCGCAGAAGCTGACCGACAATCCGCGCTACGCGGAGCTGATCAAGCGCACCCAGTGGTGGGGTCGGCAGATGCTGATCTGGGGTGTGCACGTGCACGTGGGGGTGTCCTCGGCGCACAAGGTGATGCCGATCGTCACCTCGATGCTCAACCACTACCCGCACCTTCTTGCGCTCTCGGCGTCATCTCCGTTCTGGGAGGGTGAGGACACCGGTTACGCCAGCAACCGCGCCATGATGTTCCAGCAGCTTCCGACCGCGGGCCTGCCCTTCCACTTCCAGGAGTGGCGCGAGTTCGAACGCTTCGTCGGTGATCAGAAGAAGACCGGGATCATCGACCACATGAACGAAATCCGTTGGGATGTAAGACCTTCCCCGCACCTGGGCACCGTCGAGGTGCGGATCTTCGACGGGGTGTCGAACCTGCGCGAGCTGTCGGCGCTGGTCGCGCTGACGCACTGCCTGATCGTTGACCTGGACCGGCGCCTGGACGCCGGCGAGGCGCTGCCGGTGATGCCTCCGTGGCATGTCCAGGAGAACAAGTGGCGAGCGGCCCGCTACGGCTTGGACGCCATCATCATCCTCGACGCCGACAGCAATGAACGGCTCGTCACCGAAGATCTGAACGACCTGTTGGAACGGCTTGTGCCCGTGGCGGAATCGCTTTCCTGCAGCGACGAACTCGCGCGGGTCGCCGACATCTACCGCGTGGGTGCGTCGTATCAGCGGCAACGCCGGGTGGCCGAGGAGCACGACGGCGACCTGCGCACCGTCGTCGACGCGCTGGTCGCCGAGCTGGTGGTGTGACGGTGCCGACGTTGCCGATGTTCCCGCTCGAGGTGGCGATGCTGCCCGGAGAAGAGCTGCCGCTGCGGATCTTCGAGCCGAGGTACTCGGCACTGGTGCAAGCCTGCCTGGCCGCCGAGGATCCCACGTTCGGGGTGGTGCTGATCGAGGCGGGCCGGGAGGTCGGCGGCGGGGACAGCAGGAGCGACGTCGGCGCGCTGGCCCACATCACCGAGCACGCCGACCTGGGCTCGGGCCGTTACCGGCTGAGATGCGGGATAGGGGAACGGATCCGGGTACTGGAATGGCAGCCCGACGACCCGTATCCGCAGGCGGCGGTCGAGTTGTGGCCGGACCAGCCGGGCGATCCCGTCGACGTGGCCGCGATCCGCGACATCGAAGACCGGATGGTGGGGCTGTTCGAGCGCATCGCCGCGGTGCGCGGAGTGCAGGTCAATGCCCGCGACATCGTGCTCGGCGCCGACGAATCCGGTGACGCCGCGAAATGGTTGTACGCCTTGGCGACCCGGCTGCCGATCGGTCAGGCCGACAAGTACGCGGTGCTGGCGGCGCCGACCGCCGCCGAGCGGGTGGTGGCACTTTCCGAGGCGGTGGACACCGTCATCGCGATGGTGGAGTTCCAGCTGTCGAACTGACCCACTCAGCCGAGGCGGCCCTCGATGAAGCCGCCCGCGGTGGCGGGCAATCGGCTGGTGTGTCCGGTCTCGCGGTGATAGCGCCCCAGCAGCGCCCGGGCGTACGGATCGGCGACCAGCGGACGGTGCGACGCCGACTCCGTCGCCCTGACCTTTGCGGCGTCAATCGCGTCGAGGCAGGGGGCCTCGCGGATGGGTGCGTCACTGCCTCGCGGAATCACGGGGGTCGGGTTCCCCGTCAGGGCCCAAATCATGCAGTTCGTCGGCGGTCATCAGCCTTCCGGACGCTGTCCGCCCAGTTCGTCGACGATCAGCAGGTCTTTGCGGTAGGTGCCTTCCCGGTACACCACCTGACTCACTCGCATCGCGATCACCGGCGCGGTGATGACGGTGAAGATCCCGGCCAGGATCAACACGCCTACATCGACGCTGCCGCGGAGCTGGACCGCGGCGCCGGCCAGCACCAGCAGCAACCCGAGCACCTGTGGTTTGGAAGCCGCATGCATCCGCGACAACGTGTCAGGGAAACGCACGACGCCGATCGCGGCGGTCAGGGCGAGGGCCGATCCGCCCAGTACCAGCACTGCGGTGACCCACTCAGTGATGCTCACGGCCGGGGGTCTCCTTTCTTGTCCGGCACCCGGAAGCGCGCCACGCTCACCGATCCGATGAAGGCAGTCAGCGAGAGCGCGACGATGCCGTACTTGACCGTCGCGTCCAGACTGTAAGCGGCCCACGCTGCCAAACCGCACATCACCACCGCGACCAGGGTGTCGGTGGCGACCAGCCGATCCATCGTATTGGGACCGGCGAGCACTCGGAACATGGTGACAGTGGCCGCGGTGATCAGCAGGATCGCGCTGAGCAGCCAGACGATGGTCATTCGGGTGCGCCTTCCCGCGATGGCTGCCATTCGTGTTCTCGCTCGAAGGCCGCGATGAGCAGCTTCTCGAGGTGCGCGAGCTGCCGGTAGAAGTCGTCGATGGCGCCTTTCGGCCGAACATCCAGCACGTGGACGTAGAGAATTCGCTGGGACTGGTCGATATCGACGACCATGGTCCCAGGAACCAAAGTCAAGATCGACGCGGTCAACGCCAGGGTCAGATCGGACTTCAGTGACATCGGTGCCCGCAGCAGAGCGCTCTGCGGCGGAGGTCCAGGTCGCACAGTGAGCCAGGCGATCTGGGTACTGGCTTTGATCAGGTCCACGACGACGCGACCGATGAGCCGCAGCAGTGACACCGGATGCAAGCGGCCCTGCACCGGTATCACCGGTAGGGGAAGCAGCACGGTGATGACCAGCGCGACAGCGATGCCGGCCAGCATGTTGGCGACGGAAACGACGCCCCAGAGGAGCATCCACACAAGGGTCAGCCAGCACACCAAGCCGATGCGCAGGCCGTACTTGCGGATCATGTCGGCTCTCCCATCACAGCACTGATGTAGTCGTGCCGGTCGAACAGCTGGGCAGCCGCGCGCTCGCTGTAGCCGAAGATCGGTCCGGCGAGCACGGTGAGGGACAGGCCGACGCCGATCAGAGCGATCGTCGGGGCAACCATGCCGGCCGGCATCCGGCCGACATCGGCCCGCTCGTTGAAATCGACGTCGCCGCCACCGTCGGCCAGCAGCGCGGACGGCATCGCCGCAGCCAGCTGTCCTTCGGGGGCTTCGGCACGTGGACGCCAGAAGACTTTGGCATAAACGCGCCCCATCACGTAGAGCGTGAGCAGGCTTGTCACCACGCCGCCGCCGACCAGCGCCCAGGCGAGCACAGCGCCATCGGCGGCACCGGCTTCCAAGAGCGCCACCTTGCCGATGAAGCCCGAAAACGGCGGTATGCCACCGAGGTTGAGTGCAGGGATCAGATAAAGAGCGGCCAGCAGTGGGCTTGCGGCAGCCAGCCCGCCCAGCCGTCGCATGGTCGCAGAACCGCCCTGGCGCTCGATCAGGCCGACCACCAGGAACAGCGTTGTCTGGACGACGATGTGGTGCGCGGCGTAGTAGATCGCTCCGGCCATCGCGAGCTGGCTGGCCAGCGCCACGCCGAAGATCATGTAGCCGATGTGGCTCACCAGCGTGAAGGAGAGCAGCCGTTTGATGTCGTTCTGCGCGATCGCGCCGAAGATACCCAGCAGCATCGTCGCCAGGGCGGCCACCAAGAGCACCGGATCCAAACCGCCGTCGGGAAACAACAGGGTGTGGATCCTGATGATCGCGTACACCCCGACTTTGGTGAGCAGACCGGCGAACACCGCTGTCACCGGGGCGGGGGCGGTGGGGTAGGAGTCGGGCAGCCACGCGTAGAGCGGGAATACCGCCGCCTTGATGCCGAACGCGACCAGTAGAACTGCGAACAGCGCGCCTCGGGTGCCCGGGCTGATTCCATCGAGACGGTTGGCCAGCTCGGCCAGGTTGACCGTGCCGGTGGCGGCGTAGATCAGGGCGACGCCGGTGAGGAAGATCATCGACGAGACCATCGAGACCATCACGTAGACGACCCCGGCACGAATCCGATCCGCATTCCCGCCAACCGTCAGCAGCACGAAACTCGCGGCCAGCAGCACCTCGAACCCGACGAACAGGTTGAACAGGTCTCCGGCGAGAAACGCGATGCACACTCCGGCGGCCAGGGCCAGGTAGGTGGGCGCGAAGATGGAGACCGGCTGCCGGTCGTCCCCGTCGCGCATACCCTGGCCGATGGCGAACAGCACGACCGTCACCAGCACGATCGACGACACCAGCAGCATCAGCGCAGACAGTCGATCGACAACCAGCGATATGCCCAATGGACCGATTCCCGGTGTCGTCTGGCCCCAGCCACCGATCTGGACCACCAGCGTGTCGCCGCGGTCGGCGAGATAGAGCAGAGCCGCGGACACCACCACGACAGCCGACAGCGCCACCAGCGTGATGAGCCGCTGCAGTCGGGGCCGTCGCCCGGCGATCAAAGTCGCGGCCGCGCCGAGCATCGGGATCAAGACCGGCATCGGGATCAGAAATGCTGCGGCGGTCATTTCTCGGTCTCCGATTCCGGCAGCTCGTCGAGGTCGGCGGGCGCATCGGGGTCCTGGGGAGGACGCGGCGTCCGGACGTCGGTGTTCTCATCGCCGGACTGCTGCGCGACCCGGACATCCTCGGGGTCGCGCTCGATCTCCTCCTCGGTGGTCAATTGGTAGGAGCGGTAGGCCAGCGCCAGCACGAATGCGGCGATGCCCATGGTGATGACGATTGCGGTCAGGACCATTGCCTGCGCCAGCGGGTCGGCGGTGATGTCGCGACCCAACACCGTCCGACCACGTACCGGGGGGTTGCCCGACGGACCGGCGACGACCAGGATCAACAGGTTCACGGCGTTGCTGATCAGCAGCACCCCGAGCAGCATCCGGGTGAGGCTGCGCTCGAGGACCAGGTAGACACCGCAACTCAGCATCAGGCCGATGATCACCAGACCGGCCACCGACGGGCTCATCGGGTCACCGCACTCTGCCCCATGGCCTGGGAACTGATGTCCTCGTCCAGCCCTGAACCGAGACTGCGCAGGATGTCGAGCACCAGGCCGACCACGATCAGATACACCCCGGCGTCGAAGAACAACGAAGTGACCAGCTTGACATCGCCCACCACCGGCAGCGTGGCCTCTAACGTCGCCGATGACAGCACCGGGGCGCCCAGCAGTAGCGAGGCGAGCGCGGTGCCGGCCGCCAGGGTCAGTCCGGCTCCCAGCACTTTGCCCGCATCCAGCGGTATCGCTTCACCCAGCTCGTACTGGCCACCGGCCAGATAGCGCAGCACCAAAGCCAATCCCGCGGTGAGCCCGCCTGCGAACCCGCCTCCCGGGGTGTTGTGACCGGTGAAGAAAAGATAGATCGACAGCGCCATGATCAGCGGGAAGACCAGTCTGGTGGCGACCTCGAGGGCCAATGACCGCTCAGCGGGGTCGCGGACCGCGCTGCCCCGCAGCAGGCTGAAAACCGGTGCCGGACGGTTGGTGTCCCCGGCGGGCCGATGGGCATCGGACACACGCGGTGCCGCACCGAAACGGCGGTGACGGAAGACCATCGAAGCCACCCCGGTGGCAGCAATCAACAGGACGAACACTTCGCCGAGGGTGTCCCAGGCGCGGATGTCGACGAGGATGACGTTGACGGCGTTGGAGCCGTTCCCGCGGTAGTAGGCCGCGTCGGGCAGTAGGTCCGCAACGGAGGTCCCGGTGCGCGCGGCCATCGCGAACGCTGCGACGGTGGTCACCGTCGCGCCGACGGCCAGTGAGAGCGCCGCTCGCGGCAACCGAAGGCGCGTGACGGTCTCAGCGCTTGTTTCGGCAGGCAACGTCCGCAGCACCAGGACGAATACCACCAGGAGCACCGTTTCGACCAGGAACTGGGTCAGCGCCAGGTCCGGTGCGCCGTGCAATGCGAACACAACGCCGGTCCCGTACCCGGTCAAGCTGATCAGCAGCACCACGGCCAGTCGGTTGCGGGTGAGGGTGGCTCCCAGCGCAGCCGCGACGATCAGCAGACCGACCACGGCCTCCAGGGGCGAATTCCAAAGCCGGAAATCTATCCGGTCGCGGGCTCCCCAGGCCAACATGGCTGCCGGCAACAGCACCAGGGTGACCATGATCGTCGCCTGGATCGCGGGGATCGAGCCGCGCTGGGTCAACCCGGTCGCCCGGAACGACAGAAGGTCGGCGGCGCGCACCACTGCGTCGTAGCGTTCGTCGGCATCTCCCAACGACATCCAGCGGGGAACGCGGGGAAGCCGACGGCGTCCCAGAAAGACGGTTGTCCCGACAACGACCACCACCGCCGAGAGCAGCAGCGGCAGACCGAACCCGTGCCACAGTGCGAGGTGGTAATCCACGCCGCCGGGCACTGTGCGCGCGTAGGCGCTCAGCGCGTTGTCGATCGGGGTCGGGACCAGACCGAAAAGAAGACCGGCAGCGGCCAGCACCGCCGGGGCCGCCAGGAATATCGGCGAGGGTGGGTGCATCTGCTCCACCAGGCGTGACGGTGTGGACTGTCCCTTGGCCGCGAATCCGCCCCACACCACGCGCAAGCTGTACATGAAGGTGAACGTGGACCCGAGGACGATGGCGGCGAGCACGAACGGTCCGGCGCCGCCCAGCGATCCGCTGTGCGCGAGCGTCTCGAAATCGGCCTCCTTGGCCACGAATCCGAAGAACGGCGGCAGACCCGCCATGCTCGCGGCCGCGGCCGCGGCGATGACGAACAGCACCGGGCTGCGGGCGCCGAGCCCCGCAAGCTGGCGGATGTCGCGGGTACCCGTTGCGTGGTCGATGATGCCCACCACCATGAACAGAGTGGCCTTGAACATCGTGTGCGCACACAGCAGCGCGAGTCCGGCCAACATCATGTCGCCACCGCCGGTGCCGACCATCACGGTGATCATGCCGAGCTGGCTTACCGTCCCGTACGCCAGGATCAGCTTCAGATCGTATTCCCGCAGCGCACGCCAACCGCTGATCAGCAATGTGAGGGAACCGAGGACCACCACGATCAGCCGCCACGGCGCCACATCGGCGAACCCCGGTGTCAGCCGTGCCACCAGATACACGCCGGCCTTGACCATCGCCGCCGCGTGCAGGTACGCGCTGACCGGCGTCGGTGCGGCCATCGCCCCGGGAAGCCAGAAGTGCAGCGGCACCAACGCCGATTTGCTGATCGCGCCGACCAACACCAGGCCCAGGGCCACGCTGACCGCGACGCCGCCGGGGGGCGCTGCCACCAGTTCGGACAGCAGGTAGGTACCCGACACGGTGCCGAGGATGATGACACCGACCAGCATCGCCAGCCCGCCTGCGGTGGTGACCAGCAAGGCCTGCATCGCTGCCCGCCGGCTCGCCGCCCGTTCGGCATAGTGACCCACCAGCAGGAACGACAACACCGTGGTCAGTTCCCAGAACACGTAGAGCAGCAGCATGTTGTCGGCGGTGACGAGGCCGAACATCGCACCCGCGAAGGCCACCAACTGGGCGGCGAAACTGGGGAGCCGGTTCTCCCGGTGCCCGTCGCCGTGGTGGAAGTACTCTGCGCAGTACAACAGCACCAGCGCACCGACGCCGAGAACGATCACACTCATCACGGCGGCCAACGGGTCGAACCGGAGCGCGATGTTCATCGACAGCTCGGGCACCCAGGGCACGTCGACGCGGGCCACCTGACCCTCATCGGGCCAATGGGCGGCCACCCAGGACAACGAGCCGGCCGGAACCAGAGCCAGCAGATAAAAAGCCCGACGATCCCACCGGCGCACCAGCACGGGTGCCACTGCGGCCGCGGCCGCATGGGCAAGAAGTATCGCGAGCATGACTCCCGTGGGGTCGGTGGCGGATTCCGATGAAGAGGCGGTGGCGCGGTCAGTCTACGTGAGGGCCCCTCTCCTGCCCGGTCTGGCAAGGCTGGTCCACGACCTCGACCGGCGCGTCGTCACCCACACGTGATCGGGCGTTCCTGACCGCAGCGGATCGTCGCGGCTGCGCGGTGAGCAGGCTACTTCAGCGGGTATCTCGCCTGGTGTTGCTCTGCACCGTCGCCGCCACCTGGTCCTCGACCTCGGACGCCGCGATGATGAGTAGCTCGTCGCCGGCCTGCAGCACATCGGAAGGGNCGGCGACGAGCAAATGGTTGGCGCGCACCACCGCGACCAGAGCGCTGTCGGGCGGCATCGGCAGGTCGCCCACCTGTCGACCTGCCAGCGAACTGTCGGCAGACAGCGTGAGTTTGGCGACATTCGCCCGCCCTGAACCCAGCACCATGGGAGAGCCCCGCCCCAGAGCCATCAAGCGGATCAGGTGGCCCACGTCGATGGCACCCTCGACCGCGGCCACCATCGCCGAAGGAGTCGAGACCGCCACGTCGATGCCCCAAGCAGCGGTGAAAAGCCAGTCGTTGCGCGAGTCATTCACTCGTGCGACCACCCTGTCGATCCCGAACTCGGACTTGGCAAGCAGGGCCATGGCCAGGTTGGCCTTGTCGTCGCCGGTGGCTGCGATGGCAACGTCGCAGATCTGCATCTCGGCCTCCTGCAGCGAGGCCAGTTCACAGGCGTCGGCAAGAAACCACTCGGCGCCTGGTACCGAATCGGGCACGTAGCGGGTGAATTCCTTCTCGATGATCAGTACCTTGTGGCCGTGGTCGACCAGTTCGGCGGCGACCGACCGGCCGACCGCGCCGGCTCCGGCAATCGCGATCCGCACGGGCGGCTCCTTCGGTCGCTGATTTACTGGCTTCGACTCAAGTGTGAACGAGGTGGGATTGAGCCTGCATCAGATGTACCTGGCGCTGTTCATCGGCGGGCTCGTCCTGTTGGTGAGCATTGTGGCGACGCGGCTGGCCACGGGCGTCGGCCTGCCCAGCCTATTGCTGTTCCTCGGGGTCGGGGTGATGCTCGGGGAGAGCGGCTTCGGGCTGAACTTCGACGACGCTGAGCTGGCTCAGGGTCTGGGCACTGCGGCGCTCGGCGTGATCCTGGTCGAAGGCGGCTTGACGACGCGGTTCAGCGACATCCGAAAGGTGCTGGCCCCGGCCGGGGTGCTGGCGACGGTCGGGGTTGCGGTCAGCACGCTGGTCACTGCCGCGTGCGTGCACCTCCTGCTCGGGTTCGATTGGCAGCTGGCACTGCTGTTGGGCGCGATCGTCTCGAGCACCGACGCCGCGGCGGTGTTCTCCGTGCTGCGGGTCGTGCCGCTACCCCGCAGGGTGGGTGGGCTGCTGGAGGCCGAGTCGGGGTTCAACGACGCGCCGGCTGTCATCCTGGTGCTGCTGTTCAGCGCAGTTCCGTTCGATCTGCAACCCGGAGAGATCGCGGTGACGTTGGTATACAACCTCGCCGTCGGCACCCTCATCGGGCTGGCCTGCGGATTCCTCGGCGCGATGGCGTTGCGGCGTATCGCGCTGCCTGCGGCCGGTCTCTACCCGTTGGCGACCTTCGGTCTGGGCATGCTGGCGTTCGCGGCTGCCGGGTCCGCACAGGCCAGTGCCTTCGTCGCGGCGTATGCAGCCAGCGTGGTGCTGGCCAATTCGGGGTTGCCGCACCGTTCGGCAACTCGGTCGTTCGCCGAGGGGTCGGGGTGGTTGGCACAGATCGGCTTGTTCGTCATCCTGGGGTTGCTGGTGTCGCCGGGTGAACTGTTCGCCGAGGTGGTGCCTGCCGTTGTCGCGGGACTGGTGCTGTTGTTGCTCGCCCGGCCGGTCTCGGTGGTGGTATCGCTACTCGGTTTCCGGGTGCCGTGGCGGGAGCAGACCTTCCTGTCGTGGGCGGGGCTGCGTGGGGCGGTGCCCATCGTATTGGCGACCTATCCGATCGTCGGTGGGGTCGCAGACAGCGGCAGGCTGCTGAACATCGTGTTCATCCTCGTCGTGGTCTTCACTCTGGTGCAGGGGCCCAGCCTGCAGTGGGTTGCCCGCCGTCTGGACCTGATACCGCAGGGCACCACCCGCGAGATCCAGGTGGACGCCGCGCCGCTGGACGTGCTGGGGGCGGATCTGCTCACGATGACGGTGCTGCCGGGGTCCCGGCTGCACAACGTCACGGTGCTGGAGTTGCGGTTGCCCGACCCCAGCGTCATCACGCTCGTCGTCCGGGCGGGGCACTCGTTCGTTCCGCAACCCATCGACCGCCTGCAGATCGGCGACGAACTGCTGATCGTGACCACCAGCGCCACCCGGGAGTCGGCGGAACGGCGGCTGCGCGCGGTGAGCCGGCGGGGCAAGCTCGCGCACTGGTTCGACGAGTACGGCGAACCGGGCTAGCCGCTATCCGCCGGAACGGTATTCCAGCACGCCCGCACGCGATTTTTCGCTGCTGGAATACCGTTCCGGCGCTAGGAACGCGCGCACCCGACGGGGAGTGCGAACTTCACCGGCACCGCGTGTGCGACGACTCCGATGCCCGCGCCGAGAATCGGCCAGATCGGCCAGAAATACCACGAGCCGGCCGTCAGCCCGACGACCAGCCAGACGGTGAGCACGACGAGCACCATCGCCAGATACGCCGCGAGGTGGAACGCGACGCTGCGGCGGGCGGCGGCGCGCCGGGCGGCCCGACGGCGGGGATCGTCGCGCCGCAACTGGGTCAGCGGCAGGTCCGCCGTGAGAGGGCGCAGCTCCGGGGTGGTCTGCGCGGCGAACGCCGCCTGTAGCCGGTTCTCGTATTCGTCCATGTCCAGATACCCCTGGGCCAGGGCCTGACCGAGCAGCGTCGCGGTGGCCTCCCGGTCGCGATCGCCGGCGCGCAGGCCGGGGGTGACTGTGTCGCGGACATCCATGGCGATGCTCCCTCGAGATCTTGACAACGACAAGTTCGACTATGCCCCCACAACTAGTCACTGTCAAGATCTGTTCCGGAGCCACGTTGAGACTGGAATGGTGGCGCAGAAGTGCGAGTGAGTCCCGCCGTCAGCGCAGTGTCAACGCGAGCCGGCACTCAGTGGGAGTCGGCGAAGTCGCGCAACGCTTCCACCTGGGCGGGGTCCAGTGACGGCCGCACCGCCTCCCGGGCCGCGGCGACATCGGCGGCGGTGACGTCGGCGGCATCGATCGAGCGCCGCATCGCCGTCAGCGCTGCCTCACGCAGCAACGCCACGCAGTCGGCGGCACTGTAGCCGTCGAGGTCGCGGGCCAGGGCGTCGAGGTCGACGGCTTCGGGTCCTTCCGAGGCCAGCGGAACCGCTTTGCCCGCCGTGCGCAGGATCTGGCCGCGAGCCTCGGCATCGGGGGGCTCGACAAAAACCAGCTTCTCCAGGCGGCCGGGTCGCAACAGGGCCGGGTCGATCAGATCTGGGCGGTTGGTCGCCCCGAGGACGACGACGTCGTTGAGCGGTTCGATGCCGTCGAGTTCGGTCAACATCGCCGCCACCACCCGATCGGTGACGCCCGAGTCGAAGCTCTGTCCGCGTCGTGGTGCCAGCGCGTCGATCTCGTCGAGGAAGATCAGCGAAGGGGCGGAATCCCTTGCGCGGCGGAACAGTTCGCGCACTGCCTTCTCTGACGAGCCGACCCACTTGTCCATCAGCTCGGCACCTTTGACGGCGTGCACGCTGAGCCGGCCCGAACTGGCGAGCGCCCGCACCACGTAGGTCTTCCCGCAGCCGGGTGGACCGTAGAGCAACACGCCCCGGGGTGGCTGCACGCCGAGGCGCTCGAACGTCTCGGGGTGCTGCAGCGGCCACAGCACGGCCTCGGTGAGCGCCTGCTTGGTCTCGATCATGTCGCCGACGTCGTCGAGCGTCACCGACCCCACGGAGACCTCTTCGGTCGCCGACCGGGACAGCGGCCGGATGACGCCCAGAGCCCCGGTCAGATCCTCCTGCTTCAACGCAGGCGTCTCACCGTTCTCGCTGGCTCGCGCGGCCGCCCGCAACGCTGACTCACGAACCAGGGCAGCCAGGTCGGCTACGACGAATCCCGGTGTGCGCTCCCCGATCTCGTCGAGATCGAGATCCTCGGAAGGAACGTCGCGAAGCAGCACCTCGAGCAACTGTCTGCGCACGGTTCCGTCGGGCAGGCTCAGGCCGAGCTCGCGGTCGCACAGGTCAGGTGCCCGCAGCCGGGGGTCGACGTTGTCGGGTACCGCCGAGGTGGCGACGAACGCGACACCCTTGGTCGAGATCGCCGAGCGCAGCTCGGTCAGCACCAGGGTGGCCACCGGGTCCGCGGGCACCGGCAGCAGAGCGTCGATGTCGGTGATCAGCAGGACACCGCCGCCGTCGCGCACCGCCTGCACCGCAGACGCCACGTTGTTGAGCCGGTCCTCGGCGCGCAGCGACCCCACCTCCGGGCCGTCGAGTTCGACCAGCCGTCTGCCGGCGCACACCGTGCGCACCATGGTGGCCTTGCCGACGCCGGCCGGACCCGACACCAGCACCCCGAGATTAGCTGTGGCGCCGAGCTTTTCCAGCAGTTCCGGCTCGTCGAGCGCGAGTTTGAGCCACTCGGTGAGCCGACCGGCCGGCGCGTGCGACCCCTTCAGGTCGTCGAACCCGATCGCCGGCGGTTCCTCGGTGACGACGTGTCCGGCGGTGCCGTCGGGAGCCGACGGTGTGCCCGGCGCATCGAGGGAACCCCAGCTGACCAGTGAATTGGGTTGCACGCTCACGGGGCCGGACGGATCCACCCCGGTGACCGTCAGCAGCTCCGAGGTCCAGGTGATGCCGACCGACGATGCGAGCGCCGCGCTGGCCTGTGAGCTCGAGGTGCCGGGTCCGAGGTCGCGCGGCAGCAGCGACACGGTGTCCCCGACCGTCATCACCTTGCCCAGCAGCGCCTGACGCAGGGTGGCCCCGGAGATGGACTGGGTGGCCAGCCGCGAGCCGCTCAGCGTCACGCTGCGGGCGCCGTACACCGTGACCGGGGCGACGAGCACCGAGGTGTCTTCCCGCAGGCCGGCGTTCGACAGGGTCACGTCATCGAGCAGTGCGGTCCCCGTCGGGGTGCCGGCCGGGGCCACGCCGACGACCGCGGCCGTGGTGCGCGCGCCTGTCAGCGACACCGCATCCCACTCCCGGATGCCCAGCGCGGCAATGGCTTCGGGATGCAGTCGAACCACGCCGCGGCGGTTGTCCAGTGCCGAGTTGTTCAGCCGGGCCGTCAGCGTGAGGTGTGCGCGCGGCGGGCGCGGCGCCGAGACGTCGAGCTCGGACATGTCAGCCTCTCGGTGGCCGGCGTAGGCCGAGTCGCATCATCGACCGGCGATGAGGCTGGGCCCGACGGAAAGCCCGCCGCGCGGCGCGTTGCTGGCGCGGCTTGTCGTCCCAGACCTCGGGGTGTTGCGACAGGAATCGCCGGGTGCGGATGGCGAACGGGATGTGGATGACGTAGGCCGCGATGATCACCAGGATCACGATGTAGCCGTAGAGGATTGCAGCGGCCACGCCGATGGCCAGCAGCGCCAGCAGTGGCGCGACCATGCTCGGCGGGACGGCGAAGGTGTGGATCTTGCGCATCGGCAGCGTGCTCACCGCCAACAGCGAGACGGTGATCATCCAGATCACCACGGCGGGCTCCGAAGTCCACCAGCCGTCGCCGAACTGCATCTTGGCGGCCAGCGGCCCGATCGCCCCGATCGCCCCGGCGGGGGCCGGCATGCCGACGAAGTACTTCTTCTCGTAGTCGGGCTGCTCGATGCTGAGCATCGCGTTGAACCGGGCCAGCCGCAGCACGATGCACACCGCGTAGAGCAGCACCACGATCCAGCCGATGCGGGACGTGGACAGCAGCGTGCCGTAGACGATGAAAGCCGGTGCCACACCGAAGTTCACCGCGTCGGCCAGCGAGTCGAGCTCCTCACCCATCCGGGATGTCGCGTTCAACGCGCGGGCGAGTCGGCCGTCGAGGGCGTCGAGGATGGCGGCGATCGCCAGGAACGCCATCGCCTCGGTCGGTCTGCCGTCGAGCGCGAACTTGACCGCGCTCAGCCCGAGGCAGATGGCGGCCACCGTCATCGCGCTGGGCAGGATGCGGACACTCATGACCGGTGCCTTCATCCGGCGCTTGCGGGGTTTGATCATGGCAGCGCGGCCAGCACGGTCTCGCCGGCCAGCGCTCGCTGGCCGACCTCGACGAGGATGTCGGACCCGGCAGGCAGGTAGGTGTCCAGCCGGGACCCGTAGCGGATCAGGCCGTAGGTGTCACCGATGGTGATCTTGTCACCGGGCTTGACGCCGCAGACGATGCGACGGGCCAGCAGTCCGGCGATCTGCACCGCGACGACCTCGGCTCCCTCGGGGGAGCGGATCAGGATGCTGTTGCGTTCGTTGTCGGAGCTGGCGGCGGCCAGATCAGCGGAGACGAACAGGCCGGGGCGATGGGCGACGGTGACGACCTCACCGCCGATCGGTGCACGCTGCACATGGGCGTCCAACAAGGACAGGAAGATGCTGATGCGCGGCAACGGCGTTGCGGGCAGCCCGAGTTCGCTCGGCGGTGTCTCCTCGTCGACCACGCAGATCAGCCCGTCGGCGGGAGCGACGACGAGGCCGGGCCGGGTCGGAGGCTGGCGCGGCGGGTGCCGGAAGAAGGCGGCGTTGGCGGCCGCAGAGACGAGCCCGGTGCGGCGCAGCCAGCGATTCCGGCGTCCCACCAGCGCGACCGCCAGGCTCACGCCGACGAACGGCAGGCCCTCCGGGTGCATCGGCGGGACCGAGGATCGAATCAGGGCCGCCAGTCGCGCGGGGCCTGTCTTGAGGTCGGGGCGTCTGGCCATCGTGCAGCGATTCTACGGCCGACGAGCGCTTGCGCGAGGAGTGGGGCGACAGACGAGCGCTTGCGCGAGGAGTGGGGCGTCAGACGAGAGCTTGCGCGAGGAGTGGGGCGTCAGCGCAGGTCCCACACCTGAACACGTTCGCCGGCAGCGACCTCGCCGGTGTCCTCGTCGAGTTCGAGCAGGCAGTTCGCCGACGCCAGCCACCGCAGATGGTGAGACGCCGGCGGGCCGTAGCTGGTCACCGTGTCGGCGTCGAGTACCCCGCGGCGGAACTGCCGTTTCCCCCGAGGTGACGTGAGATCCTCGGCCAGCTCCGCCGTGCGCCTCGGCCGGTCGGGGTTCGGCAATCCCATCGCGGCCCGCAGCGCCGGCCGGATGAACACCTCGAAGGACACCAGCGCGCTGACGGGATTGCCCGGCAGCGTGATGATGGGGGTGCCGTCCACGCTGCCCGCTCCCTGCGGCATGCCCGGCTGCATCGCGACCTTGACGAACTCCACCGTTCCCGACAAGGCGTCTTTGACCACCTCGTAGGCCCCGGCACTGACGCCGCCGGTGGTGATGACGAGGTCGACACGGCCGGCGCCGGTGTGGTTGCGCAACGTCTCACGGAACGCGTCGACGTCATCGCCGGTCATCGGCGAGGCCACCACGTCGCCGCCCGCATCGCGCACGGCGGCTGCCAGCATCACCGCGTTCGACTCGTAGATCTGACCCGGCTGCAGGGCGCGGCCCGGCGCCACCAGCTCGGTGCCGGTCGACATCACCAGCACCCGCTGGCGTGGCACCACCGCCAGATCGGCCAGGCCGAGTGCGGCGGCCAGACCGAGCACCGCCGGGGTGACGACCTGACCGGCCCGCAGCACGGTGGTGCCGGCGGTGACGTCCTCGCCCGCGCGGCGGATGTGCTGCCCGGGCCGGACGCCGGCGCGGATCGTGACCGTGTCGACGGCGCCGTCGGTGGCCTCGACGGGCACCACGCCCGTGGCCCCCCGCGGCAGCGGCGCGCCGGTCATGATGCGGTGCGCGGTCCCCGCCGTGATGGTCGGGATGTCGGTGCGACCTGCGGGGATGTCCTCGGTGACCGGTAGCCGCACCGGGGTGTCGTCGGTCGCCGAGGCGATGTCGTCGGCCAGGACCGCATATCCGTCCATCGCCGAGTTGTCGAAGCCGGGCAGCGACAGCGGGGCGACCACGTCGGCGGCGAGGATCAGCCCGAGCGTGTCGGCGACCGGCAACGTCACCGGCCGGCGCGCGGTGATCAGGCCGGCGACCACCTGCCGATGCTCGTCGACGGAACGCATCAGACTCCGAACTTCACGCCGGTCAACTCCTCCGAGACCGCCCACAGCCGCTGCTGCACCTCGACGTCGTGAGACTTGCGGTTGGACTCGACCAGCACCGGGTGACCGACCAGTTCCCGGAAACCGGACGGACCGTAGTACTGGCCGCCCTGCACGTCGGGAGCGGTGGCCGCCCGCAGCGTCCCCAGCGCACCCACGGGCGGGCTGTTGGTGACCAGACCGGCCAGCTTGGTGAATCCCGGCAATCCGGACCCGGGGATGTGGCGCATCAGCTCGGTGTTGGAGATTCCGGGGTGGGCGGCGACGGCGATGGTGGGCGCGCCCTTGGCGGCCAGCCGGCGCTGCAGCTCGTAGGTGAACATCAGGTTCGCGAGCTTGGACTGCCCGTACGCGGCGACGCGGTTGTAGCTGCGTTCCCACTGCAGATCGTCGAAATGGATACCCCCCTGGATGTTGTGGGCGATGCTGGCGACGGTCACCACCCGGGAGCCGTCGACGACGAGCAGGTTGTCCAGCAGCAGCCCGGTCAGCGCGAAATGGCCGAGATGGTTGGTGCCGAACTGCAATTCGAAGCCGTCGACCGTGGTCTGTTTCGGCGGGTACATCACCCCGGCGTTGTTGATGAGCAGGTCGATCCGCGGATACGCCGCGCGAAGCGTGTCGGCGGCACCTCGGACACTGGCCAGCGATGACAGGTCCAGCTCGACCAGCGCGACGTCCGCCCCGGGATGGCGAGCTTCGATGCGTCGCACCGCCTCTTCGCCCTTCGACGGGTTGCGCACCGCGACCACCACGCGGGCCCCCTTGCCGGCCAGCACGGCGGCGGCTTCATAACCGATACCGGAGTTGGCGCCGGTGACCACCGCCACCCTGCCGGATTGATCGGGCACGTCGGATGCAGTCCATTTGGCGCTCATGGCATCAACATACTTGCGCCGATAGGCCATGCTCGACTCATGTACCTGGTTGAACCGGCGCACCGGCCGAGCCGCAGAGCGCCGCTGGTGTGGGCGATCGGCGCGGCCATCCCGTGGCTGTTCCTGATGGTGGCGCAGACGGTGTGGTTCGTCATCGATGGGATGGACGGGCGATACGGCTGGGCGCACCTGCTGCTCGCGGCCGGAACCGTGGTCGGCATCGTGGTGTTCGTGTTCGTGGTGCCGGTGTGGCGCTACCGCGTGCACCGCTGGGACGTCGACCCGACCGCGGTGTACACCCGGTCGGGTTGGCTGGTGCAGGAGCGCAGGATCGCGCCGATCTCGCGAGTGCAGACCGTCGACACCTACCGGGGTCCGCTGGACCGGGTGTTCGGGCTGGCGAACGTGACGGTGACGACGGCGTCGTCGGCCGGTGCCGTGCGGATCGTGGCCCTGGACTCCGAGGTTGCCGACCGGGTGGTCGCCCAGCTCACCGATATCGCCGCCCTCGGCGCCGAGGACGCCACATGACCCAGCCGGTCACCCAGGACTGGCATCGGCTGAGCCCGCGCATGCTCCTGGTGCACCCGGTGCACGAGGTGCTGCGCCAGATCCCGGTGTTGATTGGGTCGTTGGTGCTCGGCTCGGCGACCGGCAACCCGCTGTGGACGCTGCTGGGCCTCGGCCTGGTCGTCGGGTACGGGGTGGCGCGATGGTTCACCACCACCTACCGCATCGGCGCCGACGAGGTGCAGCTTCGCACCGGTGTTCTGCAACGCAAGGTGCTCTCGGTGCCCCGCAACAGGATCCGCTCGGTGTCCACCGATGCCCGGCTGCTGCACCGGCTGCTCGGCCTCACGGTGCTGGAGGTGAGCACCGGCCAGCAGGCTGTCGGGGAGACGTCCTTCGCGCTGGATGCGATGCCGGCGCGTGAGGTGCCCGGCCTGCGGGCCGTCCTGCTGGCCGACTCGCTGGCGCCGGCGCGTGAGGATCCCGCGCACCCTGTCGCCCCCGGCCGGGTGCTGGCTCGATGGCAGCCGTCGTGGCTGCGCTACAGCCCGCTGACGTTGACGGGCCTGGTGATGATCGTGGCGGCATTCGGGGTGGTCTCTCAGACCGGAGTGCTTGGCGCCGTGCAGGATTCGCCGGCGGTGCGGGCCGGTGTGAACGCTGCCGAGAGCGTCGGCGTGCTGGTCGTCGTCGCGGTGGGTGTGCTGGTCGTGCTGGCGGCCTCGGTGGCGTTGTCGGTGGCACAGTCACTTGTGACCTATGCGAACCTGGAGCTGCGGCGCGACGCCGACATCCTGCATCTGTCGCACGGTCTGCTTCGGGTGCGCGAACACACCTTCGACATGCGCCGGCTGCGGGGCGGCACACTCCGGGAACCGTTGTTGGTACGGATGTTCGGCGGCGCACGCCTGGACGCGGTGATGACCGGGGTCGCCGGCGCGGGGGAGGCCTCGCAACTTCTGCCGCCGTGCCCGAAGCCCACCGCCGAGGCGGTGCTGACCGACCTGATCGCCCGGCCCGACGTCGTCAGCGGCCTGCTGACCGCACACGGTCCGGTCGCGACCCGCAGACGCTGGATGAGGGCGATGACGTTGCCTGCCCTGGTGGCTTGCGGGTTGGGCGTGGCCGCGGCGACGGTCGGGGTGCCCGTCTGGTCGTGGCCCGCGCTGGCGGTGCTGACTTCGTTCAGCGTGTTCCTGGCCGTCGACCGTTCCCGGTCGTTGGGCCACCGGGCGGGCGGCGGCTGGCTAGTGGCCCGGGCGGGCAGTCTGCAACGGCGCCGCGATTGTGTGGCGGCGGCGGGAATCGTGGGGTGGACCGTGCGCCAGACGCTGCTGCAGCGCCGTGCCGGGGTGGCCACGCTGGTTGCGGCGACGGCGGCCGGGGTCAAGCGCTACGAGGTCGTCGACGTGCCTGCCGACCGCGCCTGGTCGATCGCCGCGTCGACGTCGCCCTGGCTCGGGGACACCGCCTGGGCCCGGTGACCGGGTCTCCAGTTGCGGTCTGTGTGTCGGCGTTTACTGTCGCAACATGGCTATCGGTGGGGTGCTCTTCGACATCGATGGCGTGCTGGTGACCTCTTGGGAGCCGATCCCCGGCGCGGCCGAGACCCTCCGCACGCTGGCCGACAACCAGGTCGCCTGCGCATACCTGACCAACACCACCACCCGCACCCGCGCCCAGATCGCCGACCTGCTCACCGAGGCGGGAATGAGCGTCAGGGCCGACGAGGTGATCACCGCGGCGGTGCTGACCGCCGACTATGTCCGCAACCGCTATCCGGACGCCCGGTGTTTTCTGGTCAACAGCGGGCAGATCGCCGAGGACATGCCCGGCATCGACATCGTGTACTCGACCGACTTCAGCGGCCAGCGGGCGCCGGAGGCCCCCGATGTGGTGTTGCTCGGCGGGGCCGGACCCGAGTACAGCCACCTCACGCTGTCGTGGGTCTACGACTGGATGGCCCAGGGGGTGCCGGTGGTCGCGATGCACCGCAGCACCTCGTGGACCACCGCCGACGGTCTGCGTGTCGACACCGGCATGTACCTGATCGGGATGGAGGAGACCTCCGGACGCAAGGTGACGGCGGTGGGCAAGCCGGCGCCCGAGGGATTCCTGTCGGCGGCCGGACGGCTGGGGGTTGACCCCGACGAGATGTACATGATCGGCGACGACCTCAACAACGACGTGCTGGCCGCCCAGGTCGTCGGCATGACCGGGATCCTGGTTCGTACCGGCAAGTTCCGTCAGGACACGTTGGACCGTTGGGCCGCAGACGAATTCGCCATGCAACCCAATCACGTGATCGATTCGGTCGCTGACCTTCCGGAGTTGCTGGATCTGTAGCGGATTGGGCGTGATTGTCGTCGCTCAGCGGCGACAACCACGCCCGAATCGTCCTGCTGCGATGAGTTGAGCGGTCGGGCGAGGTCTATCCGACCATGACCGAAACACTGAACGTGAGTATCACCATCGACGCACCCGCCTCAAAGGTGTTCGAGGTGCTGGCCGACCCCGCCAACCACGCCGCGATCGACGGCACCGGCTGGGTGCGCGAGTCGCTCGACGGAAAGCCGCTGACCGAGACCGGCCAGATCTTCCGGATCGCGATGTATCACGACAACCATCCCGACGGGGACTACGAAATGGCCAACAAGGTGCTCGCTTTCGAGCCGGGCCGCGCGATCGGGTGGGAGCCCGGCCAGGCCGGCGAGGACGGCGAGATCGAATTCGGCGGCTGGACATGGCATTACGATCTGGAGCCGGCTGGCCCGCAGCAGACCCGGGTCACCATCGTCTACGACTGGTCCGCCGTGCCGGCGACGACGCGCGAGCACATCGCGTTCCCGCCTTTCCCGAGGGCGCACCTGGAGAACTCGTTGGCGAACCTGGAGAAGCTGGCCGTCGGCTAGCTGTCGACGTCAGGAGGTGAACCCGCGGACGGCCTCGATGCGGGCCTTGAGCTGATCGGTGGTCGCCGCGGCGATGGGCGGCCCGCCGCAGATCCGCCGCAGCTCGTTGTGGATCCAGCCGTGGGGCTTCCCGGTGCGATGGTGGGCCAGTGACACCAGCGTGTTCAGCTCCCGGCGTAGCTCGCGCAGCTGCCCGTGGGTCGACGGTCGCGGCACCGCACCGTCGGCGGTGCGTTTGGTGATCTGCTCTTCCTGCCTGCGCCGCAACAGATCTCGCATCGATGCCGCGTCGAGAAGGCCGGGGATGCCGAGGAAGTCGGCTTCCTCGTCGCTGCCCGCCGGGGTCGCCGTCCCGAAGGAGGAACCGTCGAAGATCACCTGATCGAGTTCGGCGTCGGCGCCCAGGTACTCGATCTTGCGGTCCTGGTCGTCGGGTTCGTCGCGCTTCTGCTCGGCCAGCTCCGCGTCCAGTGGGTCTTCGAGCGTCTCCCGATGGGGCTTGCCGAGCACGTGGTTGCGCTGGGCCTCCAGCTCGCTGGCCAGCAACAACAGGTTGGGCACGGACGGCAGGAAGATGCTGGCCGTTTCGCCGGCCCGCCGCGATCGCACGAACCGGCCGATCGCCTGCGCGAAGAACAGCGGGGTCGAGGCGCTGGTGGCATACACGCCGACCGACAGCCGTGGCACGTCCACGCCTTCGGACACCATCCGCACTGCCACCAGCCAGCGGGTGCTGCCTTCGGCGAACTGTGAGATGCGGTCCGAGGAGCCCTTGTCGTCGGAGAGCACGACGGTGGCCGGCTCGCCGGTGATCTTCAGTAGCAGCTCCGCATAGGCCCGGGCTGCGGTCTGGTCGGAGGCGATGATCATGCCGCCGGCGTCGGGGACGTGCTGACGTTTCTGTTGCAGCCGCCGGTCGGCCGCGGCGATCACGGCGGGCATCCACTCCCCGGCCGGGTTGAGCGCCGTCCGCCACGCGCGCGCGGTCTGCTCGGCGGTCAGCGGCTCGCCCAGGCGTGCCGCATGTTCCTCGCCGGCGCTGTCGCGCCAGCGGGCCTCGCCGGAGTAGGCCAGGAAGACCACGGGTCGCACCACCCCGTCGGCCAGCGCATCGGCGTAGCCGTAGCTGTGGTCGGCCTGCGAGTGTTTGAGGCCGGCGCTGTCCTCTTCGTAGGTGACAAAGGGGATCGCGCTGTCGTCGCTGCGGAACGGGGTGCCGGTCAGCGAGAGCCGGCGGGTCGCGTCGTCGAAGGCTTCGCGGATGGCGTCGCCCCAGCTCTTGGCGTCGCCGCCGTGGTGGATCTCGTCGAAGACGACCAGCGTCCTGCGGTTCTCGGTGCGCACCCGGTGCCGGGTGGGGTGGCTGGCGACCTGGGCGTAGGTGACGACCACGCCGTGGTACTCCGAGGATGTCTGGGAGTTGGAGTTGGAGAACTTCGGGTCCAGGGAGATGCCCTGCCGAGCCGCGGCCTGCGCCCACTGGATCTTCAGGTGCTCGGTGGGCACAACGATGGTGACGGTCTCGACAGTGCCCTCGGCGAGCAGTTCGGCGACGATGCGCAACGCGAAGGTGGTCTTGCCGGATCCCGGCGTGGCGACTGCCAGGAAATCGCGCGGCTTGGCGGTCAGGTACTTGACCAGCGCACGGCGCTGCCAGCTCCGCAACGCCTGGGTGCCGGGCGCCACGTCAGCCCGCACCCATGACTCCTCCCAATCGCCCGGCCGCCTGCGCGGCTTGACCGGAATGCAGTCTAGGGCAGGCGGTTCCGCAGCCGCATCTTGGTCGGCGTGTCCGCCCCGCGTGTCTTGTGCCCGGCTAGACCGGGAACGCCACCTTCGTCAGCTCCTCCGAGACCGTCCACAACCGGCGCTGCAAGTCGAGGTCGTAGGACTGGGCGCTGGAGGCGACGACCACCGGGTTGCCCCGCTGCTGCGCGATGCCGTCAGGTCCGTAGTACTGGCCTCCGAGCACGCCCGGGTCGGTGGCGGCGCGCAGCGTCGGCAGGGCGCCCATCGCCGGGCTGTGGGCGAAGAGCGGGGCGACGACCCCGAACGCGCCCTGCACCGGCTTCGGAAGGTTGCGGGCCAGCTCGGTGGGCGAGGTCCCCGGGTGCGCGGCTACGGCGACGGTCTTGCCGCGGGGTGCGAGCCGGCGCTCCAGCTCGTAGGTGAACAGCAGGTTGGCCAGCTTCGACTGGGTGTAGGCGCCCATCCGGTTGTAGCTGCGTTCCCACTGCAGGTCATCCCAGTGGATCGCGCCGCCCATCTTGTGGCCGTTGCTGCTGACCGTCACCACCCGGGCGCCGGGGACGTCGAGCAGTCGGTCCAGCAGTCGGCCGGTCAGCGCGAAGTGACCCAGATGGTTGGTGCCGAACTGCAGCTCGAAACCGTCTGCGGTGGTGCCTTTGGGCGTGGTCATCACCCCGGCGTTGTTGATCAACAGGTCGATCTTGTCGAAGCGCGACTTCAGCGCGTCAGCCGCAGCGCTGATCGAGGCCAGCGAGGAGAGGTCCAGTTCCTGCACGTCGACGGTTCCCGACATCTGGGCGGCGGCCTTCTGGCCCTTGTCGGTGTTGCGGACCGCGATCACGACGTGGGCGCCGCGGGCGGCCAGGGCCTTGGCGGTCTCGAAGCCTAGGCCGGTGTTGGCGCCGGTGATCACTGCGGTGCGACCGGTCTGGTCGGGAATGTCGGAGGTGGTCCAGTCGGTCATGCGGGGTGCTCCTCGAGGCCTCGGTATGGTGAAGCGGGGCGAACGCCCCGGTTGATTGCCACTATACGGAACGATTGCCCCGCTTATCTGGAGGTGCGCTGTGGGCGAAATCGAACGCCCGCGCACCCGCGCGCTGCGCGTCGACGCGGCGCGCAACCGGGCACGGGTACTCCAGGTCGCCTACGAGGCTTTCGCGGCCGACGGTCTCGCGGTACCGATCGACGAGATCGCCCGCCGTGCCGGTGTCGGCGCGGGCACGGTGTATCGGCATTTCCCGACCAAAGAGGCGTTGTTCGGCGCCGTCTTCTCTGACCGGGTGCGACTCATCGTCGACCACGCGCACGCCCTGCTGGTCGCCGAGGCGCCGGCAACAGCACTGTTCGCGTTTCTGCGCGACATGGTCCGCAACGGCGCCACCGACCACGGGCTCGTGGACGCGCTGGCCGGATACGGGATCGACCTCGAGACCGCGGCGCCCGGCGCGGAAGCAGCGTTTCTCGACGTGTTGGGGGAGTTGCTGACCGCTGCCCAGCAGGCCGGCTCCGTGCGGCCCGACATCGGCGTCGCGGAGATCAAGGCGCTGCTACTGGTGTGCAAGACGGCGCAGCTCTACGGCGACAAGGTGTCCGACCGGGTCGCGTCCGTCATCGAAGACGGTCTCCGAATGCCCTGACCTCCGGGGGTCGCGTCGATGGTCCGGCTCCTCACGGCCTCGCGCCTCGGCCGCATCGGCACCGGACTGCCTTGCACTCACCATGGTCGAGTGCTAAGAATGCAGTTGGCACTCGCGACCGGCGAGTGCTAGGTCGGGACGGTGAGGCTCGGGGCCGCACCTGCGGGGCACACCCAAGCCGTCCGTCGCGGGCACTGCGCCCGACCAGCAAGACGTGCATCCCCGATCCGGAGGAAACACTTCGCAATGGCCAAGACAATTGCGTATGACGAAGAGGCCCGCCGCGGCCTCGAGCGGGGACTCAATGCCCTCGCCGACGCGGTAAAGGTGACGTTGGGGCCCAAGGGTCGCAACGTCGTCCTCGAGAAGAAGTGGGGCGCCCCCACGATCACCAACGATGGCGTGTCCATCGCCAAGGAGATCGAGCTGGAGGACCCGTACGAGAAGATCGGCGCAGAGCTGGTCAAGGAAGTCGCCAAGAAGACCGACGACGTCGCCGGCGACGGCACCACCACCGCCACCGTGCTGGCTCAGGCGCTCGTTCGCGAGGGCCTGCGCAACGTCGCCGCGGGTGCGAACCCGCTCGGCCTGAAGCGCGGCATCGAGAAGGCCGTCGAAGCAGTGACGAACCGTCTCCTCAAGGAGGCCAAGGAGGTCGAGACCAAGGAGCAGATCGCTGCCACCGCCGCGATCTCCGCCGGTGACACCCAGATCGGCGAGCTCATCGCCGAGGCGATGGACAAGGTCGGCAACGAGGGTGTCATCACCGTCGAGGAGTCCAACACCTTCGGCCTGCAGCTCGAGCTCACCGAGGGTATGCGCTTCGACAAGGGCTACATCTCGGGTTACTTCGTGACCGACGCCGAGCGTCAGGAAGCCGTCCTGGAGGATCCGTACATCCTGCTGGTCAGCTCCAAGGTGTCGACCGTGAAGGATCTGCTCCCGCTGCTGGAGAAGGTCATCCAGGCCGGCAAGTCGCTGTTGATCATCGCCGAGGATGTCGAGGGCGAGGCTCTTTCCACCCTGGTGGTCAACAAGATCCGTGGCACCTTCAAGTCCGTCGCCGTCAAGGCTCCGGGCTTCGGTGACCGCCGCAAGGCCATGCTGCAGGACATCGCGATCCTCACCGGTGGCCAGGTCGTCAGCGAAGAGGTCGGTCTGTCTCTGGAGACCGCCGACGTCGCGCTGCTGGGTCAGGCCCGCAAGGTCGTCGTGACCAAGGACGAGACCACGATCGTCGAGGGCGCCGGTGACTCCGACGCCATCGCCGGCCGGGTGTCTCAGATCCGTGCCGAGATCGAGAACAGCGACTCCGACTACGACCGCGAGAAGCTGCAGGAGCGCCTGGCCAAGCTGGCCGGCGGTGTTGCGGTGATCAAGGCCGGAGCTGCCACCGAGGTGGAGCTCAAGGAGCGCAAGCATCGCATCGAGGACGCGGTTCGCAACGCCAAGGCTGCCGTCGAAGAGGGCATCGTCGCCGGTGGTGGCGTGGCCCTGATCCAGTCGGCTCCTTCGCTCGACGAGCTGAAGCTGACCGGCGACGAGGCCACTGGCGCCAACATCGTCCGGGTCTCGCTGTCGGCCCCGCTCAAGCAGATCGCCCTCAACGGTGGCCTGGAGCCGGGTGTCGTCGCCGAGAAGGTGTCCAATCTGCCCGCGGGTCACGGCCTCAACGCCGCGACCGGCGAGTACGAGGACCTGCTCAAGGCCGGCGTTGCCGACCCGGTGAAGGTCACCCGCTCGGCGCTGCAGAACGCGGCGTCCATCGCGGCGCTGTTCCTCACCACCGAGGCCGTCGTCGCCGACAAGCCGGAGAAGGCCGCCGCACCTGCCGGCGACCCGACCGGTGGCATGGGCGGCATGGACTTCTAGTCCGACGCTTCGCTACGGGAAAGCCCGGCTCCGCAAGGGGCCGGGCTTTTTCGTCGCTTGTGCGGTACCGGGGCCAGCGGTCGCGGAGTCCACAATCAACGCTGCCCCTCGAGCGGCACGCAGTCGTGCAGGCCGGCGGGGTCGCAGGCCAGCGACTCGGCAGTCGCCCTGCGATGCAGAACCGCGCGCGTCGGTTCGACAGTCAGAGAGTCGCCCGACAGGTGCGCGTGGCCGTCCATGATCAGCGAGTACCCGCCCGGATCGCGCGGGGGCCACACGATCGTGACGTCGGGATGCGCGGCGGTGTTCTCCCGGGTGTGCCTGCCGACCGTGCCGAGGCTGAGGCGGCCGTCGCGCAGTATCGGCTCGACGAACACGGTGTGGGCGCGGAAGTCATCGCTTACCGAGACGAGATAGGCGAAGGCGAATTCGGCCAGTCTGTCGGCTAATTGGTCGAGATCCACCCTCACACTCATGCGTCCATCCTGCCCGATGGCCCGAAGAACGGCAGTAAATTAGACTCCGGCGATGGGCAACAAGCGACGCGGCGCCACGATCGGCGAACTGCTCGCCGCGGGTGACCGAGCCGGCGCCAAAGCATTGGTCGACGCGAACCTGACGCGGGATCCCGCCTCACTGCACCGTCGTTGGGAGCAGGCGGCCGTCTACTGCCGGGTGGGTCTGGTGGAGCCGGGATTGTCGGCGGCGCTGGCACTGCGCGAGACAGAGGCTTGGCCCGAAATCGCCAAGGACGTCTGGGATCTCACGCTATGGGCCGGTAGGCCCGACATCGGCGTATCCCTGGTCGAAGAGTGGCTCGACGTGATCGAGGACCGCGCCGACATCAACGCGGTGCCGTGCACATGGCAGCACATCGCCCGGGTGTACCTCGGCCTGTCCTGGGCTGCTGGGAGGGCTTCGCAGGCGGAGGCCCGCCTGGCCGGGCACGCCAACCTTCGTGACTCTGGTTGGCGCATGGAGAAGAATAAGGACATCATCGTCTGGAACTCCGCCGATAGCATGGTCGACAACTTCCTCCCGCCGACCGTGGCGGCTGTGCAGGGTCGCTTTGTCAGCTGCGGTGAGTACACCGAGGACTACGACGCTCTACTGGCGGCGCTCTTCAGTCTGTCCGAGCTGTCACCGCAACAGGCCTGGGCCCGGCTCGACCAGTTGGAAACCGAGCGGTCACTGCATCCGATCGGAGCCGCATACCGTGCGCAGACCGCCCGGCGCGGAGGGGACCCGGCGTCGGCGCACCAGTGGCTGTACGCCTGGTTCGCCGACCCCAACTTTCCGATGGACGTCTCGGATCTCGTCGTCACGGGGTTACTGCGGTTCTTCGTCGAGGTCCGGGGCCAGTGGCTCGCGTCCGTGACCGGGTGAGCGCCCGTTAGGTTCGAGGCATACCGCTGCCACCGCCCTCACCGTCGTCCACTGCCGTCGTCACCGGCGCCTCCTCCGGCATCGGCGCCACCTCGCCGATGAACTGGGTGACGGCGTCTGTGTCGAGGTGATCGGTTGTGATGTCGCAGATCCCGACGCCCGCGCCGAACTGTTCGCCGAGGTCGCAGATTCGCAGGGTCACCAGAGTGCGTACCCGCGGCGCGCCGCGTCAATCCGCGGGCGCGGGTCGGCGGCCCCGGACGAGCTTGCCCGGCCGGGCGNCGGTGGGCACCCCGTTCTCGGCGATCACCTCGCCGGAGACGACCGTGGCACGGTAACCGTCGGCGGTCTGGTCGAGGCGACGTCCGCCCGCGGGCAGGTCACCGACGACGACAGGCTTGTGCAGCCGCAGCGCCGCCGCGTCGATGACGTTGAGATCGGCCTTGTATCCCACCGCGATTCGGCCACGATCGGCCAGGCCCGCCACCCGCGCGGGCGTCGACGTCAGCTCGCGCACCGCCGCGGCGACCGACAGCCGGCCCGAGGGTCGGTCGCGCACCCAGTGGGTGAGCATGTAGGTCGGGAACGACGCGTCGCAGATCATCCCGTAGTGCGCGCCGCCGTCGCCGAGGCCGAGCACGACGTCGTCTCGGTGCAGCAAGTCCGCGACGGTGTCCAGGGATCCGTCGCGGAAGTTCGCGAGCGTGACCAGAAGCATTGCGTGACCGCCGTCGTCGAGCAGACGGTCGTATGCCTCCTCCAGGGGGCTGACGCCGCGTGCCCGGGCCTGCGCCCCGATCGAATCCGACGGTGACGGCTCGTAGTTCGGGGGGTCGCCCAGCGGGAACATGTAGTCCCAGGCCTGGGCGGCGAACATCAGCGGATGCCCGTCAGCGGCCGGTTTGTCTGACAGAATGCGTTGTCGGACTTCGGGTTTGCGTAGCTCCGCGACCAACTCGGGCAACGGCAACCCGGCGATCTCCCGAAAGGACGGGTACAGCACGAACGGGTTCCCGGACAGCTCG
Organism: Mycolicibacterium austroafricanum; assembly: GCF_902705885.1. Lineage (GTDB taxonomy): Bacteria > Actinomycetota > Actinomycetes > Mycobacteriales > Mycobacteriaceae > Mycobacterium > Mycobacterium vanbaalenii_A. The sequence continues at coordinate 163,625 of NZ_CACSIP010000012.1, forward strand.
AGGCCGAGCACCAACCCGATGGGGCGCGGGAAGACCTGTGCGCTGATCTCCCCGCCTGCGGCGTTCGCCTTGGCGACCATGTCGAGGCCGTCGACGAAGAACGGGTCGCCTGCGTTGCCGATCGCCAACGTGAACGTCACCGGCAGGCCGACCTCCGCGGCGACGTCGAACACCGTCTGCAGGGCCGGGCCGTAGTCCCCGGCGACCAGGTCGGGCACGAACTGGATCAACCCGCCGCCGGCATCCTTGACACCACGTGCGATCGCCTCGATCTCGGCCCGGCCTGCCTCGAAACTCGGTATCGGCCTACCGCTCTCGGACTTGTGCAGGGTGAGCCGTGACGACGCGAAGCCGAGCGCGCCGACATCCACGGCCTCGGCGGCGAGTTTGCGCATCAATGCCAGGTCTTCATCGGTGGCGGGTTCGCGGTCCACACCGCGACGACCCATCACGTACACCCGCAGCGGGGAGTGCGGCAGGAACGCGGCGACATCAATGTCCCGGCGTCCCGAGTCGAGGGCGTCGAGGAACTCCGGGAACGTCTCCCACGTCCACGGCAGCCCGTCGACCATCACGACACCGGGGATGTCCTCGACGCCCGCCATCAGATCGACGAGCACGTCGTGGTCGTCGGGCCGGCACGGGGCGAAGCCGACGCCGCAGTTGCCCATCACGGCCGTGGTGACGCCGTGCGCCGAGGACGGTGTCAACCGCTCCGACCAGATCGCCTGGCCGTCGTAGTGAGTGTGCAGGTCGACGAAGCCGGGCGTGACGAGCAGGCCGGTGGCGTCGATCTCGCGGGTCCCGGTTTCGTTGATGACGCCGATCGCTGTGCCGTCTCCGCGGTCCACCGCTGTGTCGTCTCCGCGGTCCACCGCGACGATGACGCCGTCGCGCACCGCGACGTCGCCGACGTACGGTTCGCCGCCTAGACCGTCGACGATGGTGCCGTGCCGGATGACGAGCTCATATGTCATACCCCGAATGTACGGTGAGCTCATGATCGACCACTTCGGAATCAACTGTGCGGACTGGGAGAAGTCGAAGGCCTTCTACGACAAGGTCCTCGGCGTGCTGGGCTTCACCCGGCAGATGGACTTCCAGGTCGCCATCGGCTACGGCGTCGACGGCAAGCCCGACTTCTGGATCGCCGACATGAACACCGGTGACGCGGCGGGCCCCAACCGCGAGGTGCACCTCGCGTTCCAGGCGGCCGACGCAGACGCCGTGCAGGCGTTCTACGACGCCGCCCTCGAATCGGGGGCCGAGTCGCTGCACGCACCGCGGCTGTGGCCGGAGTATCACCCCGGCTACTTCGGCGCGTTCGTCCGCGACCCCGACGGCAACAACGTCGAAGCGGTGTTCCATGGGTTTCCGGCCGGCGCTGCCCATGTCTGACATCGACGCGGCACGGGAACTGCTCCGCGACTCGTTCACCCGGCTGATCGAGCACTCCGACGACCTGACCGACGGGCTCACCGACGCGGTCGCGTACTACCGGCCGACGCCGGAAGCCAACACCATCACATGGTTGATCTGGCACACCGCCCGCATGCAGGACGCGCAGGTGTGCGATATCGGCGGCATCGAACAGGTGTGGTTCCGCGACGGCTGGGTCGACCGGTTCGGCCTGGACCTGCCGCGCGACGCGCACGGCTATGGGCACACTCCCGAGGAGGTCGCCAAGGTCCGCGCGTCGGCGGAACTACTTGCCGGCTACTACCACGCAGTGCACAAGGAGTCGCTCGAGTACGTCGCCTCGGTCTCGGCCGAGGAGTTGGCCAGGGTGGTGGACCACAACTGGACTCCACCTGTGACGGCCAGTGCCAGGCTGGTCAGCATCGTCGACGACGCCGCGCAACACCTCGGGCAGGCGGCCTACCTCCGGGGCATCGCCAGCTGACCCGGCTCGACGTGGTCCGGTGGTGGCCGGTGGCCGGGCTCGCGGTCATGACGCTGCTCGGGCTGGCGGTCGGGACGGGCTCCACCCCGGTGGACGACTGGTTCCAGGACCTGGGTCAGACGCATCGCCTGCCGGGGTTCTTGCTGGTGTTCACCGACGGTCGGGTCACGCTCACGGTGTGGGCGCTCCTGCTGGCGATCGTGGTGATCCGCCGGCGCTGGCGGCCGGCCGCCGTCGTCGCGGTGGCGCCGCCGGTCGGCGTCATGCTGTCGCGGCTGGCCAAGCGCGTGTTCGGCCGGGAGAAGGAGGGCGCGCTGGCCTACCCCAGCGGGCACACCACACTCGCGGTCGTGGTGTTCTGCCTGGCCGTGCTCGTCGCCGGGGTGACGGCGTGGGCCGTGGTGGCGGCCGTGGTGGCGACGGTGCTCGCGGTGCTGGGGCAGGCAGTGTCCTACCACTACTTCACCGACGCGGTCGGGGCGGTCTTCCTCGGCACCGCGGTGGTGTGTGCTGCCGCCTGGGTCGCCCGACTTGACAGGTGTCAACCCGGCTGCGACGTGGGTCACAAGAGTGGTTAGCATGGGTACATGACAGCGACGCCCGATGTGGAACTGCCCAACCCGTTCAGCGGTACCGGCACCATCACCAACCCGGCGGACGGTTCGGTGGCCGGCCAGGTGCGCTGGACCGATCCCGCCGATGTGCCGCGCGTCGCCGCCGGCCTGCGCGCCGCGCAGAAGGAGTGGGAGGCTCGTGGCCCCAAGGGCCGCGCGAAGGTGCTGGCCCGCTACGCGGTGTGGCTCGGCGAACACCGCGACGAGATCGAAGCGCTGCTGATCAAGGAGACCGGCAAGTCCGCGGTGGACGCGGCCCAGGAAGTGCCGCTGATCATCATGATCACCTCGTACTACATCAAGACGATGGAGAAGGCACTGGCGCCGGAGTCACGCCCGGCCTCCCTGCCGTTCCTGGCGATCAAGAAGGTCACCGTGCACTACCGGCCCCGCCCTGTCGTCGGCATCGTCGCGCCGTGGAACTACCCGGTCGCCAACCTGCTGATGGACGGGATAGCTGCGCTGGCGGCGGGCTGCTCGGTGTTGCTCAAGCCCTCCGAGCGCACGCCGCTGACGGCCGAACTGCTGGTGCGTGGCTGGCTGGACTCCGGCGCACCGGAGGTGATGGCGATCGTGCAGGGCGCCCGCGAAGCGGTCGAGGCCGTCGTCGACAACTCCGACTTCATCCAGTTCACCGGATCGAGCGCGACCGGCGCCAAGGTGATGGAGCGCGCGGCGCGCCGACTCACCCCGGTCAGCCTGGAGCTCGGCGGCAAGGACCCGATGATCGTGCTCGACGACGCCGACGTCGACCTGGCCGCGCACGCCGCGGTGTGGGGCGCGATGTTCAACGCGGGCCAGACGTGTGTGTCGGTGGAACGGGTCTACGTGCTCGAGTCGGTGTACGACCAGTTCGTCGCCGCGGTGGTGCGCGACGTCGAGAAACTCAAGACCGGTGCCGGTGAGGGCTACGACTTCGGGGCATTGATCGACGAGAGCCAGGTCGCCGTGACCGAGCGGCACGTGCAGGACGCGCTGGCCGCGGGCGCCAAGGTGCTGACCGGCGGCGAGCGGCCGGCGGGTTCGGGCAGCTTCTACCCGCCGACGGTGCTCGTCGACGTTGACCACTCGATGGCGTGCATGACCGAGGAGACCTTCGGCCCCACGCTGCCGATCATGAAGGTGACCAGCGTCGATGAGGCGATCCGGCTGGCCAACGACAGCCCGTACGGACTGTCCGCGGCGGTATTCTCCAGCGACCTGGAGCGCGCGAAAGCCGTTGCGGTGCAGCTGGACTGCGGCGCCGTGAACATCAACGACGTGATCTCCAACCTGATGTGCACGACGGCCCCGATGGGAGGCTGGAAGACCTCGGGAATCGGCGCGCGTTTCGGCGGCGCCGACGGGTTGCGCAAGTTCTGCCGCCAGGAGGCGGTGGTCGCGCCGCGCACCAACGTCGGCGCGGGCGGCAACTACTACAACAACTCGCACAGGGCGCTCACCCGGATGAACAAGCTGATGACGAGGTTCGCGCTGATCGGTCCCCGGCGCTCGGCGAAGTAGTCCATCCGGCGTTCACCGAGCCGTCACCCTGAGGTACCTCCGGCTCGATAGCTTCTGCCGGTGACCACGCTCAAGGGAACCGAGTACTACACCGTTCGCGACGACGACGATGACGATCCCGTGTTGGTGCACCACCCGAGCGGGATCCCGGTCGACACCTGGCGCGAAGGCTATCCGTACGCCGAGCGGATGGCGCGCCCGGAGTACGAGGAGCAGAAGCGGCTGCTCCAGATCGAACTGCTGAAGCTGCAGAACTGGAGCAAGGCCAACGGTCTGCGTCACGTCATCGTGTTCGAAGGCCGCGACGCCGCCGGCAAGGGCGGCACCATCAAGCGGTTCATGGAGCACCTCAACCCCCGCGGTGCGCGGGTCGTCGCGCTGGAGAAGCCCACCGAACGCGAACGCACCCAGTGGTATTTCCAGCGCTACGTCACCCACCTGCCGGCCGCCGGCGAGCTGGTGCTGTTCGACCGGTCCTGGTACAACCGGGCCGGGGTGGAGCGGGTGATGGGCTTTTGCACTTCCGATCAGCACGAGGAGTTCGTCCGCCAGGCGCCGTTGTTCGAACAGATGCTGGTCAACGACGGCATCAGCCTGACCAAGCTGTGGTTCTCGGTGACCCAGTCCGAGCAGCGCACCCGGTTCACCATCCGCCAGGTCGATCCGGTCCGGCAGTGGAAGCTCTCGTCCACCGACCTGGCGTCGCTGGACAAATGGGACGGGTACACGGCTGCCAAGGAAGACATGTTCGCGCTGACCGACACCGACATTGCCCCGTGGACCGTGGTCAAGAGCAACGACAAGAAGCGTGCCCGCATCAACGCCATGCGCTACGTGCTCGGTAAGTTCGACTACGACAACAAGGACCGCGAGGTGGTCGCCGAAGCCGACCCCCTCATCGTGGGACGCGCGTTGACCGACTAGCCGAGTCAGGGTCTCCGTCGATCGTCCGGCAAGGAGGACCCGTGCGGTTTCTGGCCGCGCTGATGCTGTGGCTCATGACAACCGTGGCGCTTGCCGCTGCGGTGCCCGCGGTATGGGCGCAGGTGAACATCGTCGGTGAGCGCGGCTACGCCGCGCTGGCCGCAGCCGCGGCGCAGGAGCCCCGGCTGCAGGACGCGATGGCCGCCGAGCTCACCACCCAGGTGGTCTCGCTCGGTGCCGACAACGGTTACACCCTCAACCCCGAACTGGTCCGCCAGGTCGCCGGCTCCTACACCCGCAACGACGGGTTCCCCGGTCAGTTCGCGCAGGCCAACCGGATCGCCCACCGGTGGATGTTCACCGGCGCCGTCCCCGCCGGCAAATCCACCGACCAGTGGCTGATCGACGTCGCACCGATGCTGTCCGACCCGTCCTTCGCGGCCACGCTCGGCACCCTGGATCTCCAGGTCCCCCAGACCCTCACGGTGCCCATCACCGTCGACTCACCCGAACTGCGGCCGGGCAAGCTGCGATGGCTGGCGACATGGGGGCCGTGGGTCAGCATCGGCGCCGCCGTGATGGCCGCCGTCCTCGCGCTGCTGACGTTGGCCGCCGCCCGCTCCCGGGGCAAAGCGCTCACCGCGCTGGGTGTTTCGGGCCTGTTGGTGGGCGCCGCCGGATGGGCGGGAATCGAGGTCGGCCGCCGCCATCTGGAAGGCGCGCTGAATCGCACGACCGGAGACATCAGGACCGTCGCCGAGATGATGGTCGCCCAGGCCGAAGACAGCCTGCACCACTGGCTCAACATCACCCTGATGGCCGGCGGTGCGCTGGTGGTCCTCGGCGTGATCGCGTCGATGATCGGTGGGCTGGGGCGCCGTTCCGACTGACCCTCATGCGGTGTTCTTGGCGATGAAGCGTCGCAGCAGTAGCCAGATGACCGCCGAGTTGTAGACGACGCCGCCGAGCAGGTACGGCCACCAGGTGCCGTGGGCGTCGGCGACCCAGAACGCCTTGGCTGCCCAGTAGGGCGGCAGCACACCAAAAGCCAGGTTCCACGCCGAGTCGATGAACCAGGGCAGGCACGGCAATCCGGCGATGACGATACCCAGCAGGCGCATCACCGCGATGCCCTGGATCTTGTTGCCGGCCACCGCGACGATGAGCAGCAGCGTCACCACCGACGACAGCCCCGCCAGCATTCCGATCGGGACGAGCGCCGGTGTCAGCCCCGGTTGCAGGATTCCGCTGAGCGACATGGTGGCCACGACGTACACCGTGGTGACGATCACGGCGGTGGTTGCGCGGTAGGCGAAGAAGCTCCCCAGCGACACCGGGGTGACCCGAAGTGCTGTCAGGGTGCCGGCGTCGACCTCGTCGAGGACCAGGAAGGCGCCGAGGCCGCCGACGATGATGATGCTCGTCAACAGAAGGATCGCGGTGAGCATCAGCGGGTAGTGCGGCACCAGGTCGAATTCGTAACGGCGGGAGAGTGTTTCGGTCAGCGGCGGCACCAGCGCTCGGGTGCCGACGGTCCAGATCACCGGCGCCAACACCAGCATCACCAGAAGGGGGTCGCGGTAGGTGCCACGGATGTCGTTGCGGCCGAACGCCGCCCAGGCATGCAGTGCCGGTGTGGAGGTCGCCATCACAGCACCCCGGACCGCTCGACGACGTACCGGACGAACAGTGTTCTCGCCAGCCAGTACAGGCCGGCGGCGCACAGCAGCGGATACCCGAGCGCGTAGCCGACCTGCCACGGCGCGAGCGTCAGCTGGTCGAACGCCGCACCGAACAACAGCAGGGGACCCTGCGTGGGAATGAGGTACAGCACCGGGTTCGGCCACACACCGGACAGATGCAGCACGGGTAGCGCAAAGATCGCGAGCGGCACCGTGGTCGAGAGGAACCAGTCGCTGACCGACGAGAACGGCAGAGACGAGACGAATCCCGCCAACAGCATCACCAGCGTGCCCAGCGCCACCCCGGCCACCACCACAACGATCTCGGCACCGACACCGTGGGTCAGTGCCACCACGACGAGTGCGACGAACATCGAAACACTCATGAGCACGGCGATTTTCACCGAGAGGTACTCCCAGAACCGCAGCGGGGTGCAGATCACCGCACCCAGCGTGCGTTCCTGCTTCTCGAAGAACACCGAACCGCCGATGAAGAAGAACCCGATGATCGTGATGTCGCCGACGAGCACGTAGGGCTCGACGATGGGCCGCACCTGCGTCGGCATCGGCAGCAACAACGCCAGCCACAGCAGGCCGGAGACAACCGCGGCGTGGAGGAACCGCTGCCGCACCTGTGTGGTGGTTTCCAATCGCAAAGCGCTTGCCCACCTGCTCATACCAGGCTCCTGCCGGTGACGTCGACGAACACGTCGTCGAGGCTGGCTTCCCTGCTGTGGATGGTCTCCACGTGATGATCACGCAGGACGGTGTGGAATTCGGGATCGTCGGCGAGGCCGTCCATCCGGAACTCGGCGCTCTGCAGCACGCCCTGTGGGCTGCGGTAGCCGACCTGGACCAGACGTCGGCTGCGTGCGATCTTGAGTTCCGCGGGCTTGTCGAGGGCCACGATGCGGCCGTCGACGACGAACGCCACCCGGTCGCAGAGCTCGTCGGCGGTGGCCATGTCATGGGTGGTGAGGAAGATGGTGCGGCCGCGGCTCTTGAGGTCGAGGATCATGTCCTTGACCGTGCGCGCATTGACCGGGTCCAGGCCCGATGTCGGCTCATCGAGGAACAGCAGCTCGGGGTTGTTGAGCAACGACCGGGCGAAGGTCAGCCGCATCTGCATTCCCTTGGAGTACTTGCCGACTCGGGTGTCGGCCACCTCCCCGAGGCCGACCGCCTCCAGCAGTTCTCTGGGTTCCCGCGTCTGGCCGTCGTACAGCGAGGCGAAGAACCTCAGGTTCTCGGCGCCGGTCAACTTCAGGTAGTGGTTGGGGAGTTCGAACGAGACCCCGATGCGCTGGTAGTAGTCGGATCCCCAGTCCAGCGGGTCCTTTCCCCACACCAGCGCCTGACCGCCGTGGCCGCGCAGCAGGCCGATGAGAAGCTTCTGCGTGGTGGACTTGCCGGCTCCACTGGGTCCCAGAAACCCGAAGATCTCGCCGGCGCTCACGGTGAAGTCCATGCCGCGGACGGCGGGCTCGGTCGTTTTCGGATAGGTGTAGGTCAGTTGTCGTACGTCGACGACGTGCGCAGTGGTGTTCATCGGCTCGGGTGTGGCCTTTCGCGGGTAGGGGTGATCCACGTTTCCGACCAGACTTCCCGGAGCTCCGGCAAGGACTGTACTAGACTTTCAGAAATTATTGAAGAGCATTCCGGGTGAGGAGCATTGGCTGTGTCAGGGGCGCCGCAATCGCAGCAGGCCGCCGAAGAGCTCGCGCTCGTCCTCACCAGCCACGGGCTGCAGCGGATGACCGCGCGAGTGCTGGCGACCCTGCTCTTCACCGAGCAGACCAGTGTGACCATGGCCGAACTCGGCGAGACGTTGCAGGCCAGTGCCGGATCGATCTCCGGGGCGCTGAAGATGCTCACCTCGGTCGGACTCGCCGAAAGGGTGCCGGTCCCGGGCAGCAGGCGCGAGCATTTCCGGCTTCCCCGTGATGCCTGGTCAGTGCTGTTCACCAGCAAGAACGAGACGATGCGGGCGATGCTGGAAGCGGCCGACGCGGGTCTGAAGGCCACCGAGGAGCAGGGTCCGGCCCGGGAGCGCCTCGCCGAGATGCGGGACTTCTACGGCTTTCTGATGGCCGAGATCCCGGCACTGCTGGACCGCTGGCACGAACAGCGGGGCTGAGGGGCACTACCGCTCACGGCGGCAGCAGCCCGATCTGCCGGTACACCGCCCGAAGGTAGCGGCGCATCTCGTCGACGTCGGGCGGGTCGGGTTGCAGCACCCGGTAGGTCACCGCACCCACCATCATGTCGATGGCCACGTCGACGTCGACGTCGACGTCGTCGGCGACCGTGCCCAGTTCGCGTGCCCGCGCGAGCAATGCTGCCGCCAGCTTGCGGCGCGGCAGGATGTAGCGCTGCCAGTAGGTGGACATCAGCTGCGGATGGCTCACCGCCGAACCGAACACCCTGGCGACCAGAGCGCGGTACTGCACCGTGGTGACGGCGGCAGCGGCCCGGTCGATCGCGGCCTCCACGAGGGCATACGGTGATTCGGTGTCGACCGCTTCCTGGGAAGCCCATCCTGCTTCGTCGACGATCAGCGTCTCCATCGCGGCGGCGATCAGCTCTTCCTTGTTGGCCCACCGCCGGTAGATCGTCGGTTTGCCCACACCGGCCTTCTTGGCGATCTGCTCGATGCTGGTGCCTTCGACCCCGCGCTCGATGAACAGTTCCAGCCCGGCGCGCAGGATCGCCAGATCGGTGGCGCCGTCGCGGGGTCTCCCGCGGCCCGCTGGTGTCGTCACCGCACCGTGCCGCTGGTCAAAGCCTTTGTGAGCCAACGGTTCAAGCTCGCAGCCTGACCGGCTTCCCCGCGCCAGGCCAGATGGCCGTCCGGACGGACCAGCATCACCTCGTCGTCTTCGCGGGTCAGGATCGTGACCAGCTCGCCGAGATGGCGGCGGGCCGCCTCGACGCACGGGGTGGTCGGGGGCGTGCCGGGCGACAGCAGTGCCCAGTGCGCTCCCAACTCGCGGTGCAGCGTCGAAACCGTGCCATCGGTTCTGCGACAGGGCATGTCAGGGATCCGGTCACCAGGCCGGGGCTTTCGGCCGGTACCCCCCAGCGGCCCCTTGCGGTAGCTCACCCACAGCTGGGAAGCGGTGTAGGTGATCCAGCGCTGCACCGGCGCCGGGCCGAAGATGCGCGGCGCGACGTGGTCGCGCAGGAACCGGCCGACCGGGTTGCGGGCGACGTTGACCCGCGTCACCGCGCTGGTGCCACGCAGCACTCCGGTCGCCAACGGTCGACGTTCGGCCTCGTAGGTGTCGACGAGCGGGTCCGCGGCCCGGTTCTGTAGCACCAGAGCGAGTTTGAACGCGAGGTTCTCCGCGTCGCCGATACCGGTCAACATGCCCTGTCCGCCGAAGGGCGCATGCGCATGCGCGGCGTCCCCGGCGATCAGCACCCGCCCGCGACGGTAGGTGGTGGCCAGCCTGCGGTGCACGGTGAACACCGACAGCCACTCGGCGTCGCCGATGCGGACCGGGCGTCCGGTGCGCTCCGGGACGACCTGGCGGATGCGTTCGAGGATGTCACGCTCGCCCGGCTTTTCGTCGTACCCGGGGTCGTAGACGAACAGCCGCCACAGATCACCGCGGCCGTCGTCGTCGGGCATCGGCATCGCGCCGACGATCCCGGCGGGATGAACCCAGCCCGTGGTGCCGCCACGGTCGAGGTCCCAGTCCAGGTGCACGTCGGCCAGCAGGAAACGCTCGGAGAGCTTGACGCCCGGGAGATCGATGCCGGCCAGCCGGCGGGTGGTGCTCGAGGTGCCGTCGCAGCCCACGATCCAGCCCGCCCGAATCCGCGTGCCGTCCTGGAGTTCGGCCACTGCATGGTCGTGTTCCTGGTGCAGGGCGACCAGTCCGTTACCCCAGTGCGGGACGGTGCCGAGGTCGGCGAGACGGGCACGCAGCGCTGCCTCCACCTTGGCCTGGGACACCACCATCGGCGGCGCCGCGGTGCGCATCTTCGGGTCGCCGAACTCCAGGGTCATCAGCGGGCGCTCACCCAGGTAGTTGGTGATGCGCATGGCGCGCAGGGACTCGTCGGGCAGGGTCCCCAGCGCACCGATACGGCCCAGCACCTCCGACCCGCGGGCGTGCAGGAAGTTGGCCCGTGAGGTGGTGGCCGGACCGGGGGCGCGGTCGACGACCAGCACCGACACCCCTTGTGATCGCAGGCAGCACGCCAGCGTCAGCCCCGTCGGCCCCGCGCCCACCACCAGTACGTCGGCTGCGTCCATGGTGCATATATTAACGAAACGGTTCCGTAACGTAAAGAGGCCGCGCCACCTTCTCGCCGGAACGGTATTCCAGCAGGACTTTTGGGCGTGCGGGCCTGCTGGAATACCGTTCCGGCGGGGGTTCTTACGGGTTGATCACGTGTGACGGGTCGGGGCGCCGCTCGGGAGGTGCCTGGCTGTAGTCACCCCACGGGCCGTCGCGACGTTCGACCGCGGTCCGCACCCCGGCGGTGGCGGCGGTGTTGATGAACCGCTCGGCGTCGGGGGTGTTGCGCATCAAGCCGTCGAGGATCCCGCCGAGCGTCTGGGTCGATGCCAGCCCCATGTTCTCGTAGGCCTGGTTGACGATGAGTTTCTGCGCCTGCAGTTGCGACAGGGGGATGGTCGCCAACCGGGCCGCGATCTCGGCCACCCGCGCCTCGAGCTGTTCGAACGGAACCGATTCGTTGATGAGTTCCACTGCGGCAGCCTCCTTTCCGGTGAGCGGTTCACCGGTCAGCGAGTGCCACTTCACCTTCGCCAGGGACAGCCGGTACAGCCACATGCCGGTCAGGTAGGCGCCCCACATCCTGGCGTACGGCGTGCCGATGACGGCGTCGTCGCTGGCGATCACCAGGTCGGCGCACAACGCATAATCGCTGGCGCCGCCCACGCACCAGCCGTGCACCTGCGCGATGACGGGCTTGGAGGCCCGCCAGATCGCCATGAACTTCTGCGTGGGCCCGGTCTCGCGGGCGCTCACCATGGCAAAATCCTTGCCAGGGTCCCACCGGCCGTCGGTGTTCATCGACTCACCCCAGTGCTGGAATCCGCCACCGAAGTCGTACCCGCCCGAGAACGCCCGCCCGGCGCCGCGCAGCACGATGACCTTGACCGCCGGATCACGTTCGGCGAGCCCGATCGCCGCTTCGATCTCGTCGGGCATCGGGGGAACGATGGTGTTGAGGTGCTCGGGACGGTTCAAGGTGATTGTCGCTACCGGACCCTCGGCGCGATACAGCACGGTCTGAAAATCAGTCGCCACGGTTCAGTCCTACCTCCCCGGCCCCCGGGAGTCGAGCACGTAGGCGTACACGCTGTGGCTCGGCCCCAGCCAGGAACTGGCCCGGCTCGACCGGTTAGTGCAGGTTCTTGAACGCGTCGAGCAGCTTGCGGCGAAACGCAGGCTCGATCTCGTCGTAACCGATCGTGCCGAGCGTCGCCACGGTCGCCCGGAACTGCTGCAGGTAGCTCGCGCAGCCGTCGCATTCGAGAAGATGTTCGTCGAACCGGGTCCGGGTGTCCGGATCCAGAGACCCGTCCAAGTAGGCGGTGATCAACTCGACGAGCTCGTCGCAGGCCATGTCTTCGTGGCTCACATCGCGTCCTTCAGATAGTCCTCGAGGGCTTGTCGTACGGCAGCCCGGCCGCGGTGCAACAGCACGCGCTGGTTGGCGACGCTGATGTCGAGCAGCTTTCGCACTTCGTCGGAGTCCATGTCGAGGACGTCGCGCAGGGTGACGACGATGCGTTGCCGTTCCGGGAGTCTGTCCAGTTCCCGGCGCGCCACTGCCATCAACTCCCCGCCCAGCACAGCGCCCTCGGGGGAGGTGGGGAACGCCGAGGGCGTCGAGTCGTCCGTCCAGTGGCCCGGCCACTCGTCGTCGCCGCCGCGGAACCGGGCCGGGTCGACGGTGCCGCCGGTGAAGGCGGCGATCTGCATGTCGCGGTCCTTGCGCTCCCGCATGCCGCGCTTCTTGGCGATGTTGATCATCACCGTGAACAACCACGTGCGCAGAGACGACCGACCCTCGAAGGTGTCGATCCCCTTGATCAGCGCGACCCAGGCCTCCTGCACCACTTCCTCGGCGATCTCTCGGCTGGCGACATACCCGCGTGCCACCCGCAGCATCGCGGCGGTGTGCAGGTCGACGAGCTCCGCGAAGGCCGATTCGTCGCGCGCCCGCAGCGCGGCGATCAGGTCGGCCTCGTCCACAGATGTGGTCATCTACGCGAGAGGGTAATACCGGTCAGCGCCGGGAACTGCGTAATGCGTCGGTCAGCGTCCACACCGCGACACCTAACAGCGCAACGTCCTTGATCAGGAACTGACCTGTCGACGACAGGACGGGGAAGCCGCCCGCTGATGCCTCGAACACCCCGGGTGTGGTGAACAGGAAACTCAGCGTCGCGACGAACAGGCCGACGGCGATGACGCTGCCCGCCATCGACACCCTGGGCCACCACGGTTTGACGGCGATCAGCGCTGCGGCGCCCAGTTCCAGCGCACCGAGCGACAACGAGAACGTGCCGACGGAGAACACGTCGTAGACCCAACTCATGAATGGACTGTTGGAGACGAGCGGTGCGATCCCGTTGGCCTCGAACTCGGTGAATTTCAGCGCACCGATCCACGCGATGACGACAACAAGCCCGTAGCGGGCGAGCCCCCCGCCCATTCGCTCCAGGGTGACCGGACCGGTTCGGTCGGTGGCGGGGTAGTGGGTGACATTCTTCGTGACGCCGGTCATGACGATCCTCTCGGACACGGGTCCCGCTCTCAGACAGCGCGACCATCACGACGTAGTGCCCGCAGAGACGGCGGGCGTTACATTCCCGGTGGCGGGTCGGGCTCGCGGTACGGGGCGTAAGCAGAGCGGATCTGCCCGCCGATCTTGAGGTGCGGAGTGCGGAAGTACGCCCAGCCCGTCATCAGGATCACCGTCGCGGCGACGAAGGCGAGGGAACTCTGGATGTCGGGCAGGCCGCCGAGGAACAGCAGCACTCCGCCGACGGCCGAGCCCGTCCAGTAGATCCGGCGTTTCACAGCGCGCTTGGGCAACTGCGCGGTGTCCTTCCCGGGGACGACGAAGGCGAGCACCAGTGCCAGAGCACCGGCGATCAACAACACCTCAGACATCGGCGTCCCTTCTCACTGCAGCAGCACCTGGAACCCGTCGACGATCTGCTGTGCGTCGTCCTGGTATGCCCGGTCGTCGTCGGTGGCCGCCTGGATCGTCAACGTCGCCAGGTAGGTGATGGTCCCGGTGCTGGCGACGACCGCATGCATGATGATCGGCCGTTCGGGGGCCGGGCCCATCGCCGGAGCGGTGTAATCGGTGGTCTCCGAGGGGAACCCGCAGGTGGTGTTGCTCTCGGTGCTGAGGTTGGACGCGCCCATCAGCTGAACCAGGTTGGACCGGTTCTCGTCGAACACGGTCTCGGCGGGCGGGACGCCGCGCACCGATTCGAGGGTGACGACGGCGTTGGGGGCGAATCTGCCGGTGGCCAGGCGCGGCGCGACGATGGCGTAACGGATGACCTGGCTGTCCATCATGGAGTTGCGCTCCCAACCGGCCGGGATGGGGATCCGCAGTTGCGGCTCCCGAGCTCCCTTGGTCGGGATGTCGGCGAGAGGGGCAGAGACTTCGGCACACTCGCCGTCGCCGACTGTGGGCGCCGGGCCGGAGCCGGCCGCCGTCACCGCCGTACCCTGGATCTGCTGTGTGCAGCCGGTCAACAACAGCGCCACAGCCACGATGAGAGCCCCTGCGCCGGAACGGTATTCCAGCAGGCCCCATCGCGGTGTCCTGCTGCGTGGTGGCAATCCCGGCGTCACGACTGCTCCTCACTCAGTGTCCGCAGCAGGAACTCGTAGACCAGCGCCGCGCGGAACGCGGTCTGTGCGTTGTCCGCGGCGCCCGCGTGGCCGCCCTCGATGTTCTCGTAGTAGCGCACCGGCTGGCCGGCTGCCTCGAGTGCGGCAGTCATCTTCCGTGCGTGTCCGGGGTGGACCCGGTCGTCGCGGGTGGACGTGGTGATCAACACCGGAGGATACCGGCGATCATCCGAAACATGCTGGTAAGGAGAGTATTTCGAGATGAACTCCCAGTCCTCGGGGTCATCGGGGTTTCCGTACTCGGCCACCCACGAGGCCCCCGCCAGAAGCAGGTGGAAGCGGCGCATGTCCAGCAGCGGGACACTGCACACCAAGGCGCCGAACAACTCCGGGTACTGCGTGAGCATGATGCCCATCAACAATCCGCCGTTGCTGCCGCCCTGCGCGCCGAGCTGCTCGACCGTGGTGACCTCGCGGGCCACCAGATCCTTTGCCACCGCCGCGAAGTCCTCGGCCACCAGATGACGGCCCGCACGCATGGCCTGGGTGTGCCAGCCGGGTCCGTACTCGCCGCCGCCGCGGATGTTGGCCAGCACGTAGGTCCCTCCGCGGGCCAGCCACAGCCTGCCCAGAACGCCGTCATAGCCCGGAGTGCGGGCCACCTCGAAACCGCCGTAACCACCGAGCAGCGTCGGACCCGGACCCTGCCGATGGCGATGGCCGACCACGAAGTACGGGATCGCGGTGCCGTCGTCGGAGGTGGCGAAATACTGACTCACCTCGAGGTCGGCGGCGTCGAAGAACGACGGGGCACGTTTGATCACCGAGAACGCCTCGGAACCGAGTGCGCCGCTGACGGCACCGTGGCGGAGGCGCGACGGAGTGTCGAAACCCGAAGAGTCGAGGAATATCTCATCTCCCAGGTCGTCTGCGGTGACGATGACGGTGTTGGTGTTGTCCGGCAGCCCTGTCACCGGTTCGCTGGTCCAGGCCCCCGGTGTGAACACCTCGACGTGGCTGGCCACGTCGGCGAGCGTGACGACGACCAGGCGGTCGCGGGTCCACGCGTAGTGGTTCAGACAGGTGTGCTCGTCGGGTGTGAACACCACCCGCAGTTCGGCTGTGCCGGCAAGGAATTCGTCGTAGTCGGCCGCCAGCAGGGAGCCCGCGACATACCGGTCGACACCGTGGAACCAGTCGGTGCGCAGCTCGATCAGCAGCCAGTCGCGATGCACCGAGATGCTCGAATCGGTCGGGACGTCGAAACGGATCAGCTCACCGGCACGCAACTCGTAGACCTCTTCGTTGAAGAAGTCCAGCGCCCGGCTCACCAGCGTCCGCTCGAAGCCGACCGTGCGATCGACAGACGCCGCGACGACGACATCGGTCGGGGCGCCGCTGAACACCGTTTCGGCGTCGGCGAGCGGCTGGCCCCGCCGCCAGCGCTTGACCACCCGCGGATAGCCGGACTCGGTGAGTGACCCCTCACCGAAATCGGTGCCGACCAGGACGGTGTTCTCGTCCTCCCAGGTGATCTGCGACTTGGCCTCGGGCAGCGCGAAACCACCGTCGACGAACTCTCGGGTGCGCATGTCGAACTCACGCACCACTGCCGCATCCGACCCGCCGGGCGACAGACTGATCAGCGCCAGGGTGTGGTCCGGGTTGATGACGGCGGCCCCCGCCCACACCCACTTGACGTCGTCGTCGGCGGCCAGCCGGTCCACGTCGATGACGACGTCCCAGTCCGGCTTCTCGCTGCGATAGCTCTCCAGAGTGGTGCGCCGCCACAGTCCGCGCGGATTGTCTGCATCGCGCCAGAAGTTGTAGAGGTGGTCACCGCGCCGGAGCACATAGGGGATCCGGGTGTCGGTGTCGAGCACCTCGAGCGCTTCGGAGCGCATCTGTTCGAAGCGCTCGCCGCCCAACTCGGCCACGGTCGGTTCGTTGTGGCTCCGGACCCAGGCCAGCGCGTCGTCGCCGGTGACCTCCTCCAGCCAGAGGTACGGGTCGGTGTCGGTCTGCGCAGGAGCGTCGGTCACCCCCCCATTCTGCGCAACCGGTCGCCCGTCAGCTCAGGTGGTGCACCTCCTGCAGTCCGTAGACCGGGGTGGCCATGCCGACGTGACGCGCCTTGAGCTGCAGCGCCAGATACAGCGAGTAATGCCTCGACTGGTGCAGATTGCCGCCGTGGAACCACAGATTGGGCTGCTGGGTGGGCTTCCACATGTTGCGTTGCTCGCCTTCCCACGGCCCCGGATCCTTGGGGGTGTCGCTGCCCAGGCCCCACACCTTGCCCACCCTGTCGGCGACGTCCTGGCCGATCAGGTCGGCGGCCCAACCGTTCATCGAGCCGTACCCGGTGGCGTAGACGACGACGTCGGCCGGCAGTTCGGTGCCGTCGGCGAGCACCACCGAGTCCTCGGTCAGGTGATCAACCTGTCCGTGGGCCAGCTTGATCCTGCCGTCGGCGACCATCTCGCAGGCCCCGACGTCGATGTAGTACCCCGAGCCGCGCCGCAGGTACTTCATGAACAGTCCGGAACCGTCGGCGCCCCAGTCGAGTTCGAATCCCGCCGCCTCCAGGCGGTCGTAGAAGTCGCGGTCGCGCTCGCGCATCTGGTCGTACAACGGGATCTGGAACTCGTGCATGATCCGGTACGGCAGCGACGCGAACGTCAGATCCGCCTTCTCGGTGGTCATGCCGGACTCGACCGCCTGCTCCGAGTAGAGGGCTCCGAGACCGATCTCCATCAGGCTGTCCGACCTCACGATGTGCGTCGAGGATCGCTGCACCATCGTCACGTCGACGCCGTTCTCGTAGAGCGCCTTGCAGATGTCGTGGGCGGAGTTGTTCGACCCGATCACCACGGCCTTCTTGCCGACGTAGCCGTCGGGACCCGGGTGGGCGCTGGAATGGTGCTGGTCGCCGCGGAACACGTCCTGACCCGGCAGGGTGGGGACGCTGGGTTTACCGGACATCCCGGTGGCGAGCACCAGCTGGGTGGGATGCAGGGTGAGTCGCTCCCCGTCGCGGTCCACCTCGACCGTCCATCGTTGCTCGGCCTCGTCGAAGCTCGCCGACAGGCACGTCGTCTTCGACCAATACGGCACCTCCATCACCCGGGTGTAGAACTCCAGCCAGTCGCCGATCTTGTCCTTCGGCGCGAACACCGGCCAGTTCGCCGGGAACGGCATGTAGGGCAGGTGGTCGTACCACACCGGGTCGTGCAGGCACAGCGACTTGTACCGCTGGCGCCACTGGTCGCCCGGCCGCTCGTGGCGGTCGACGACGATCGCCGGCACCCCGAGCTGGCGCAGCCGCGCCCCGAGCGCGATGCCGCCCTGTCCGCCGCCGATCACCAGCACGTAGGGCTGGGTGGTGCGGCCCAGCTCGGCGTCCTCGGCCTCGCGCTTCTCGGCCCACGACCGCGGATCCGGATCGTCACCGTGCACGGCGCCCAGGACCCGGCTGGGTCCCTTGCGTTCCTCGTGTCCTTTGAGTTCCTGCAGCGCGGTCAGCAGCGTCCACGCCCTGTCGTCCCCACCGTCGCGCCGCAGCCGCAGGTGCCCGACGCCGCGGCCGGCGCCGGTCTCGAACTCGATGAACGCCGACACCACGTCGTCGTCGGCGGTGGCCGGCTCGCGGGTCCGGAAGCCCGCCGGATCGGTCTCGATCAGCCGGGCGCCGAGCATGTCGGCGATCTGGTCGCGGCCCTCCAGGGTCTTGATGTTCCAGGTGAACGACACCAGGTCGCGCCAGAAACCGTCGACGGCGAACATGGCGGCGACCCGCTGGACGTCGCGCACAGCCAGGGCGGCTTCGAAGTCGGCGAGCCAGGCGTCCACGCGTTGTTGCGGGGTCAGATCGGGAGTCGTGCGAGATTCGAGAGTGGAAGTCATGTGAGCCAGGACACATCCCGCGCCGGGGTCCTGACAAGAGTTGCGAACGGTTGCACACAGGCCTGCAACCCCCTGCAACTCTTTCGCGCTGTGGCCGCCGTCACATAGAACTGCCGATATGAGAGCAGCTGTGTACTACGGACCGAACAAAGTCGAGATCGACGACGTCGCCGAACCCGAGCCCACACCGGGCACCGTCAAAGTCCGCGTCGGCTTCAACGGCATCTGCGGCACCGATCTGCACGAGTACTACGCCGGTCCGATCTTCGTCCCGACCCAGCCGCACCCGCTGACCGGGCAGGAGCTGCCGCTGACCCTCGGGCACGAGTTCTCCGGCACCATCACCGCCGTCGGCGCCGGCGTCAGCGGATGGAACGAGGGCGACCGGGTGGCGGTCGAGCCGATCTACAAGTGCGGCCACTGCGGCCCGTGCCAGGCCGGCAACTACAACGTCTGCCGGCAGATCGGCTTCCACGGTCTGATGTCCGACGGCGGCATGGCCGAGTACACCGTCGTCCCGACCAGCATGCTGCACACGCTGCCCGACGACGTGTCACTGGAGCTGGGTGCGCTCGTCGAACCGATGTCGGTGGCCTACCACGCCGCGACGCTCGGCGACGTGCACCCGGGCGACACCGCAATGGTCTTCGGGGCCGGTCCGATCGGTATCGGCCTGTGGTTCGCGCTGCGCGGCAAAGGACTCGAGGACGTGTTCGTCGTCGAGCCCTCACCCACCCGGCGCGCCGCGGTCGAAGCGCTCGGCGCCGCCACCCTGGATCCGGCAGCCGTGGACGTCGCGCAGTTGATCGCCGACCACACCGCAGGCGCCGGGGCCGACGCCGTGTTCGACGCAGCCGGCGTGGCGCCGGCCGTCGCCACGGCCCTGGCCTGTGTCGGCTCACGCAAACCGATGATCAGCGTCGCGATCTACGAAAAGCCACTGGAGACACCACTTCTGAACCTCGTGATGAACGAGTCCCGGATCCAGGGGTCGCTGTGTTACACCGGCGCGGACTTCGAAGCGGTGATCGCGCTGATGGCCCGGGGCGCCTACGACACCACCGGGTGGGTGACCCGAATCCCGATCGACGACGTGATCGACGAGGGGTTCGAGGCACTGCACGCCGGCAAGAAGATGAAAGTGCTGGTCGCCCCGACCGATTCACCCGGAGTCGATCCGAGCGGAGCGAACGCATGACCCCCACGGGACACCTTCACGGCAGAGTCGCACTCGTCACCGGAGCCGGGCGCGGGATCGGTCGTGGGATCGCGCTGCGTCTGGCGCGCGACGGCGCCGACGTCGCGCTGCTCGACGTGCGTCCCGAAGGTATCGAGTACGTGGCCGGGGAGATCGCCGACATCGGCTGTAAGGCAACGACAGTCGTCGCCGACGTAAGCGATCGTGACCAGGTGTTCGCTGCTGTCGACTTCGCGGCTTCCGCGCTGGGCGGTCTCGACATCATGGTCAACAACGCCGGGATCGCCCTGGTCGGCCCGATCGCCGATGTCACCGCCGACGACGTGGCCCGGGTGTGGGCGATCAACGTCAACGGGGTGCTGTGGGGCACCCAGGCGGCGGTTGCGAAGTTCAAGGAACTGGGCCGCGGAGGCAAGATCATTAATGCGTCGTCGATCGCCGGCCACGACGGGTTCGCGATGCTGGGGGTGTACAGCGCCTCGAAATTCGCGGTGCGGGCGCTCACCCAGGCGGCCGCCAAAGAGCACGCCGCCGACGGGATCACCGTCAACGCGTACTGCCCGGGAGTGGTCGGCACCGACATGTGGGTGGAGATCGACAAGCGCTTCGCCGAACTGACCGGGGCCGCCGAGGGCGAGACCTACGACAAGTTCGTCGGCGGCATCGCGTTGGGCCGCGCCGAGACGCCCGACGACGTCGCCGGTTTCGTGTCGTACCTGGCGGGGCCTGACGCCGACTACATGACCGGCCAGTCCGGCCTCATCGACGGCGGCCTGGTCTACCGCTGAGATGCGGAGCACACTGGGGTTCGATGCCCAGCAATATCGGCAGTGCGCCCGTGCCTGAACCGGCAGTGGCCGCAGGCGAGGACCCGCGCAGGTATGCGCGGTTGATGTCGGCTGTGTACGACGCGACGATGGCCGGCAACCGGGCCCCCGCCCGGCCGCGGGAGGTCATCGGCGATTCCTGGCAGCGGCTCATCGCCCGCGGAATCGACCCCGATGTCGGCACCGAACCGGTGGTGGAGACGGGTGCCCTGGAGATGCTGCGGCGTGCGTCCGGGTTGATGGAGGTGCTCGACGAGATCTCCCACGGCTTGGAGTCGCTGGTGGCCGAGGGGGCGAACATCCTGGTGGTCGCCGACGCGAAGGGCCGGGTGCTGTGGCGCTCCGGGTCGCCGGCGGTGCTGATGAACGCCGACCGCCTGGGGTTCGTCGAAGGCGCCAACTGGGGTGAGGGTTCGGTGGGCACCAACGCGATCGGCACCGCGCTGGTGTCCCAGCGCGCGGTGCAGGTGTTCTCTGCCGAGCACTTCCTGCGCAGCCACCATCCATGGACGTGCGCCGGGGCGCCGATCCGCGATCCGAGAACCGGGCAGGTGATCGGCGTCGTCGACGTCTCGGGCCCGGCTCCGACCGTGCACCCCACGACGATCGCGCTGGTGGACGCGGTGGCGCGGCTCGCCGAGTCCCAGTTGCGCCAGGAGCACGACCGCACGCTCAACCGGCTGCGGGCGTTCGCCGCGCCGATCCTGGCGCGGATGGGCAGCCCGGCCCTGGCCGTCGACACCGAAGGCTGGGTCGCGGCGGTCGACGCGATGCCGATGCACAACCGGATACTGCTGCCCGATCAGCTGGCCCCCGGTCGGGTGCGGTTGGCGACGCTGGGGTGGTGTGCGGTCGAACCCCTTCCCGGTGGCTGGCTGGTGAGGCCGGCGGCCGGGGACGATCAGGGCGACCCGCAGCAGCCGGCGCGGGTGACGCTGGACTTCGGTAACCCGGACCGGCCGTCGCTGCGGCTGGCAGGCGAATTCGGGTACTGGACCCATGATCTGTCGCTGCGACACGCGGAGATCCTCTTGGCCCTGGCGCTTTCACCACAGGGGCGGACAGCCCCGCAGCTCGCCGAGGATCTGTACGGCGACCGGTCACGGGTGGTCACGGTGCGCGCGGAGATGTCACGGCTGCGAAAGCAGTTCGCCGGCGTGCTCGCCGCCCAGCCGTACCGCTTCGCCGGTTCGGTTGATCTCGAGCTGCGTTATCCCGACGATCGGCGGCTGCTGTTGCCGCCGTCGACGGCGCCGGCGGTCCGGGCCGCCCGCACGGCCGGTGCACCCGCAGAACAGCGAGAGCACAATGGTTAACAGCGAGAGCACAATGGTTGGTGTGGACACACCGAACCGGGCCCTGGTCACCGAGGCTGCCGCCGAACTCCTGCGACGCCTGCAGCAGCGCCACGGTGCGTTGATGTTCCACCAGTCCGGCGGGTGCTGCGACGGGTCGTCGCCGATGTGTTATCCCGACGGCGACTTCATCGTCGGTGACCGGGACGTCCTTCTGGCGGTTCTCGACGTCGGCGACGGCGGGGTTCCGGTGTGGATCTCCGGTCCCCAGTTCGACGCGTGGAAACACACCCAGTTGGTGATCGACGTCGTGCCGGGGCGCGGTGGTGGGTTCAGCTTGGAGGCACCTGAGGGCATGCGTTTTCTGTCCCGGGGCCGGGCGTTCACCGATGAGGAGAACCGGGCCCTGAGCGCCGTGCCGCCGGTGACGGGCGCCGACTTCGAGCGCGGGGTTCGGCCCCCGTCGAACGGGACCCATGTGGTGGCCGAGGCCGTTGATGCCTGCCCGGTCCCGCTGAAGCCCTGATTCCACTCGCGAAATATCATTCCGGGCTGCGAAATTAGGCCTCGCGACGACCCGGAACGGTATTTCGCGGCGGGCGGCGCGCCGCGAGGGATCGGGCCTGCCGCGGCGTTATCGTCGAGAGCGTGATCCCGCTGCCGCGTCCGTCGGTGTTGGCCGGCGTGATGATCGTCGGGGTTGCCGTCGGCATGATGGCCGCGGTCGCCGCCACCGTGGAGGTCACCGCAACGGTGCGTCCCGACATCGTGATCGCAGTGGTGATCGGCGTCCCGGCGATCGTGGGTCTGCTGACGATCCTGTTCTCGAGCCGGCGGTGGGTCACCGCGCTGGGGGCACTGGTGCTCGCCGTGGGGCCCGGCTGGTTCGGAGCGCTGGCCGCGATCCAGGTGGCCTCCGGTGGCTGAGGGCGACCGCGAGGGTGAACACACCCAGCCGTTCACGCCCGAGTTCACCGGGTCCTTCACCGCTCAGGGCCTCATGGACGGGCCCGCACCGGTGCCGCCGGCTCTGCACTCGCCGCAACCGCTCGTGGTTCCGGGTGTCGACCAGTTTCTCAATCGGTGGCGGTTCGTGCTCGTCGTGACCGGTGTGTGGATCGTCGCGGCGGCGGCCGGGGTGGGCCTGTACTACTGGTGGTATCAGTCGCTGGACAAGACCATGCCGGTCTTCGCCGTGCTGGTCTACCTGGTGTCGTGCATCGTCGGCAGTCTGCTCACCGCCATGGTGCAGAACCGACCGGCGATGTCGGCGACCGCCATCGCGCTGATGTCGGCGCCGTTCGCGTCGACCGCGGCGGCCGCTGTGCTGTACGGCGGTTACGTATTCGGCTGGATCACCCGGTAGCGACCGCGCCGGGCCTATTAGGGTGGGAAAGCGTGACCCACTATGACGTCGTCGTTCTCGGAGCCGGCCCCGGCGGATACGTTGCGGCTATCCGCGCTGCCCAACTCGGGCTGAACACCGCCATCGTCGAACCCAAGTACTGGGGTGGCGTGTGCCTCAACGTCGGGTGCATCCCGTCGAAGGCGCTGCTGCGCAATGCCGAACTCGCACACATCTTCACCAAGGAAGCCAAGCAGTTCGGTATCGGCGGCGAGGTGAGCTTCGACTTCGGTGCAGCGTTCGACCGCAGCCGCAAGGTCGCCGACGGCCGGGTCACCGGCGTGCACTTCCTGATGAAGAAGAACAAGATCACCGAGATCCACGGCTACGGGAAATTCACCGGTCCCAACAGCATCGAGGTGGATCTCAACGACGACGGTGGAACAGAGAAAGTCGAGTTCGACAACGCGATCATCGCGACCGGCTCCAGCACCCGGCTCGTCCCGGGCACGTCGCTGTCGGAGAACGTCGTCACCTACGAGAAGCAGATCCTGACCCGCGAGCTGCCCGGGTCGATCATCATCGCCGGCGCCGGCGCCATCGGCATGGAGTTCGGTTACGTCCTGAAGAACTACGGCGTGGACGTGACGATCGTCGAATTCCTGCCCCGCGCGCTGCCCAACGAGGACGCCGAGGTCTCCAAGGAGATCGAGAAGCAGTTCAAGAAGCTGGGCGTGAAGATCCGCACCGGCACCAAGGTGGAGTCCATCCGTGACGAGGGCGGCGAGGTCACGGTCACGGTCAGCAAGGACGGGAAGTCCGAGGACCTCAAGGCCGACAAGGTGCTGCAGGCCATCGGCTTCGCACCCAACGTCGAGGGCTTCGGGCTGGACAAGGCCGGCGTGGAGCTGACGGATCGCAAGGCCATCAGCATCGACGACTACATGCGCACCAACGTGAGCCACATCTACGCGATCGGTGACGTGACCGCCAAGCTGCAGTTGGCGCACGTCGCCGAGGCGATGGGTGTGGTGGCCGCCGAAACCATCGCCGGTGCGGAGACGCTCGCCCTCGGTGACTACCGGATGCTGCCGCGCGCCACCTTCTGCCAGCCCCAGGTCGCCAGCTTCGGTCTCACCGAGGAACAGGCCAGAGACGAGGGCTACGACGTGAAGGTCGCCAAGTTCCCGTTCACGGCCAACGGCAAGGCGCACGGTCTGGGCGATCCGACCGGATTCGTCAAGCTGATCGCCGACGCAAAATACGGTGAACTGCTCGGCGGGCACCTGATCGGGCACGACGTCTCCGAACTGCTGCCCGAGCTCACCCTGGCCCAGAAGTGGGATCTGACCGTCAACGAACTGTCCCGCAACGTCCACACCCACCCGACGATGTCGGAGGCGATGCAGGAGTGCTTCCACGGGCTGGCCGGCCACATGATCAACTTCTAGTTGAGGGCGATCTGGGTCGCCGGGATCGGCGGGTTGGTGGTCGGCCACATCCTGTGGCTGGCAGGCATCTCCGCGGCCATCGCCTCGACAGACGTGCCGAGGTGGGTGCTCGTCGTCGCCGCGGTGTCGTTTGTCGTCGGCATCATCGTCGGGCTGATCGGCTGGCGGCAGTGGCAGCGCAGGTCGCGCAAGGGTGAGATCTGGGCGGTGTTCCTGTGGGCGCTGCCGGTGTCACCGGTGCTGTTGTCGCTGACCGTCCTCGGGGTGACGTACCTGTAGCTGGCAAACCGGCGATACGGCAACGACGTCGAATTTCGTCACTTGACGGGGTTCACCGGCAACCTCGAGAATGTGCCGGTGGGGGACGGTGTCGTGATGCGCCTGCTGCTTCAATGGTGGCGTCAGCGCGACGAATACCAGTGGCGCATCGAGTTTCTGCGCAGCCGCGGGCTCCTGCCCATTCTGCGGTACCTGATCGCCGCCATCGGCACCACGATGGGCGCGCTCGCGGCGCTGAACGCTGTCGCCCCGCCTGCCGCCGACGGCACGCTGATCCGGGTCGGCTGGGCGGTCGTGGCGGTCGGTTCCCTGGCCTGGGGGGTGCGCTGGGCGGTGCTGCCGTGGCCGTCACCCCGCGAGTCGGCGGTGCTGGTCGTCTTCGTCGACGTGCTGATGACCCTCTCCGCGCTGCTGTTCGGCGATCCGAACCTCGCCATGTCGGGGATCCCGATCCTGCTGTGCGCCGGCGGGTATGTGGTGTTCTTCCACGGCCCGCGGCTGCACGTGGCCCACATCGCGTGGTGTACGGCGGCGGTCGTGGGTATTGCGGTGTGGTTGGCGATGTCCACCCCCGAGTACGGGCTGCAGGTGGCGGTGTCGCGGGCGGTGATCGCGTTGCTGGTGACCGTGTGCATCCTGCCGGCCCTGCAGTTCGGCTTCTGGTTGCTGCAGGGCAGTTCCAAGCAGTCGCTGACCGATCCGCTGACCGAGCTGACCAACCGTCGCGGACTGCCGGTCTCGATGCAGCGGCTCAACGAGGCGTCGCCCGACGCCGACCTGTGCGCACTGCTGATCGACGTGGACGGATTCAAGGGGGTCAACGACACGCTCGGGCATGCGGCGGGCGACGAGGTGCTGATCCGCACGGCGCGGCGGATCCGTGCCAGCGTCCGGTCCGATGCCGTGGTGGTGCGGTGGGGCGGTGAGGAGTTCCTGGTGGTGGACCGGATCCGGGCCGATCAGGCCGGCGCGGTCGCCGAGCGGATCCGGTCGGCGGTCGCAGCGCCTGCGCAACCGGCCGTCACCGTCAGCATCGGCCTTGCCACCAGCACGCGGTCCGGGTCAGACATCGGTGAGGTGATCACCGCTGCCGACGCGGCGATGTACGAGGCCAAGGCCCGGGGCGGCGACCGGGTCGCCATCGCCGCCGAGATCTGCTGACCCGGCCAGGTGCCGGTGTAGGAACGCGAGGACGTCATCAGCCTTGGCGAACCCGCCGAGGCCCAGTCGGGCGTCGCGCCGCCTCAGTCCGGGAAGTCGAGCGGCACTGCAAGCGTCGTGATGGTCGCCGCCAGCCCGTCGTATTGCGCTGCCAGAAAACAGAATTCGATCAGCTGCTGGGTGCTGAGATGTCCGGCCAGCGCCTGCCACGTCTGGGGTGACACCCCGCGGGTGACGACGAATTCGTCGGTTGCGGTGATCAGTACCCGTTCACGGTCACTCAGCCCTTCGGCGTCGGGTCCTTCGAAGATCCTGGCCTGGAACTGCGCGTCGAGCCCCCGGGAGCGGGCCAGCCTGCGGTGCTGCTGCAGTTCGTACTCGCATTCGCGCAGATGGCCGACCCGCAGGATGACCGTCTCGGCGTCGCGCCGCGAGAGCTTGCCTGCGTAGAGCAGGTAGCCCGACAACGGCAACCACACCGGGAACAGCAGCCGATGCCGGCCGAGGACGTTGAACAGGCTGAACCGGGGGGCCCGGATGCCGCGGGCGCCGAGCTTGGCGATGGCCCAGTTGATCGGACCCAGTTCACGGAATCCGCCGGGTGGGATACGGGCAGGTGCACTCACGTTTGCCTCACCAGATAGGGGGACACCGTCGAGCGGTGTTCGTCGATGTCCAGCGCGCGGCCCAGTGCCGGAAACGCACGCTGCGGACAGTTGTCTCGTTCGCAGACCCGGCAGCCGGCGCCGATCGGCGTCGCCCGGACACCGGGGTCACCGGACAAGTCGAGCCCTTCCGAGTAGACCAGCCGCTGCGCGTGGCGCAGTTCGCAGCCCAGGCCGATTGCGAACGTCTTACCAGGCTGACCATAGCGCGACGCGCGGCGCTCCACGGTCCGGGCCACCCACAGGTAGCTGCGGCCGTCGGGCATCTCCGCGAGCTGGACGAGGATCTTGCCGGGGTTGGCGAACGTCTCGTAGACGTTCCACAGCGGGCACGTCCCGCCGCTGGAGGAGAAGTGAAAACCGGTGGCGGACTGGCGTTTCGACATGTTGCCCGCGCGGTCGACCCGAACGAACGAGAACGGCACCCCACGCATCGACGGCCGCTGAAGCGTCGAGAGCCGGTGGCAGATGGTCTCGTAACTCACCGAGTAGTAGGCCGAAAGTCGCTCGACGTCGTAGCGGAACTTCTCCGCGACCTCGTGGAAGTGGCCGTACGGGAGCACCGCCGCGGCGGCGAAGTAGTTCGCCAGCCCCAGCCGGGCCAGCCTCCGAGACTCCTCGCTGGTGAAGTGGCCTTCGTCGACGAGCTTGTCGACCAGGTCACCGCACTCCAGATAGGCCAGTTCGGCGGCCATCCGGAACACCGTCTGACCGGTGGACAGGTGGGCGTTGAGCTCGAGGGTCTTCGACGCCGGGTCGTAACGGTGCAGCACTCCCTCGCCGAGATCAATACGGCGAATGATCCTGACGCCGTGCACGATTCGCAACCGGTCGGTCAGGTCGCCGGCGAGGTCGCCCCGTTGTATCCGCATCCCCGCGGTGAGTTCCTCGGCGCAGGTGTCGAGTTCGTGCAGGTAGTTCTGCCGCTGGTAGAAGTAGTCGCGCACCTCTTCGTGCGGCATCGTGATGGACCCGGTCCCGCTGCCTCCCGGATTGACCCCCACGTTGAACCGGTCCTCCGTCGCCGCGGCCAATTGGGTGGTCGTGAGCTGATAGCGACGGTGCAGATTGACCATCGCCCGGGCCAGCGCCGGATGGGCGCCGACCATGTCGGCGATCTCGGCCGGCTCGACGTCGACGTCGAGATCGCGGTCCAGCATCACCTCGCGCAACTCGGCGATCAGCCTGGTGTCGTCCTGCGAGGCGAAGAACGTGGCGTCCACCCCGAACACCTCGGTGATGCGCAGCAGCACCGCGACGGTCAGCGGCCGCACGTCGTGCTCGATCTGGTTCAGATAACTGGGGGAGATCTCGAGGGTCTGTGCCAGCGCGGCCTGGCTGAAACCGCGTTCGCTCCGTAGCTGCCGGACGCGGGCGCCGACGAACGTTTTGGCCACGATAAGTCAGCGTAGCCGGGACTGGCAACGTTGCGAAGCCACTATTTGCATACTTGGCAACTGGGACCGTGTGGCAGTATCAAAATCCGTGAAGACGACCACCGGGGGGCCGGCCCAGGGACTGGCCAAAGCGATGATGCCGGTACCTGATCCGCACCCCGACGTGTTCGACGTGCACTGGCCTTTACGGGTCGCCGACGTCGACCGCACGGGCAGGCTGAAGTTCGACGCCGCGACGCGCCACATCCAGGACATCGGGTCGGACCAGTTGCGGGAGATGGGCTTCGAGGAGACCCACCCGCTGTGGATCGTGCGCCGGACCATGATCGACCTGATCGAGCCCATCGTGTTCAAGGACACTCTGCGGCTGCGGCGGTGGTGTTCGGGAACCTCCAACCGATGGTGTGAGATGCGGGTCCGCATCGACGGTCGCCGGGGCGGCCTGATGGAATCCGAGGCGTTCTGGATCAACATCAACCGGGAGACCCAGGGGCCGGCGCGCATCGCGGACGACTTCATCGAAGGCCTGCAGCGCACCACCGACGTGGACCGGTTGAGGTGGAAGGCATATCTGAAGGCCGGCAGCCGCGAGGACGCCGAGCACATCCGCGAGTACCCCGTTCGGGTCAGCGACATCGACATCTTCGACCACATGAACAACGCGGTGTACTGGAGTGTGATCGAGGACTACCTGTTCGGTCAGCCCGAGTTGTTGGCGGCGCCGTTGCGGGTCACCATCGAGCACGACCTGCCGGTGGCACTGGGCGACAAGCTCGAGATCATCCGGCACACGTATCCGCCGGGCTCGACCGACCGGTTCGGCCCCGATCTCGTCGACCACACTGTTACAACGCTCACATACGCCGTGGGCGAGGAGACCAAAGCGGTCGCGTCGATCTTCGCGCTCTGAAACGCATTCGTAAACAGTACGGGCGTACTGACCTGCGTGTATTCGCTACTGGTGAGTAGACGCTGAACCGTTTCAGTCGTTTGCGGCCTTCGCAAGATTTGCAAGATGACTGCACGTGTTGGCGAAAATTGGCAACGGAAACTGGTGGACCTGCGGTTATGCCATGAGGCATCCTCGGGTCAGCACACCAGTGAACGAGCTGGCGCGTTAACAAACTCGGAGGCTCCGTGAGTCTCCTGCTATTTGCAAAACGAAGGAGCAGTCGATGTCGACCGTTGGCACGCCGAAGAGCCCGGAACAGATCCAGCACGACTGGGACCACAACCCGCGCTGGAAGGGCATCACCCGCAGCTACACCCCCAAGGACGTCGTCGCCCTGCAGGGCACCGTCGTCGAGGAGGCCACGCTGGCCCGCCGCGGCGCCGAGGTGCTGTGGGAGCAGCTGCACGACATGGAGTTCGTCAACGCGCTGGGCGCGCTGACCGGCAACATGGCCGTCCAGCAGGTGCGCGCCGGTCTGAAGGCCATCTACCTGTCGGGCTGGCAGGTCGCCGGTGACGCCAACCTGTCCGGCCACACCTACCCCGACCAGAGCCTCTACCCGGCCAACTCGGTGCCGCAGGTGGTGCGCCGGATCAACAACGCGCTGCTGCGGGCCGACGAGATCGCCAAGGTGGAGGGCGATCGCTCGGTGGAGAACTGGCTGGCCCCGATCGTCGCCGACGGCGAGGCCGGTTTCGGTGGCGCGCTGAACGTCTACGAGCTGCAGAAGGCGATGATCGCCGCCGGTGTCGCCGGTTCACACTGGGAGGACCAGCTGGCCTCGGAGAAGAAGTGCGGTCACCTCGGTGGCAAGGTGCTGATCCCGACCCAGCAGCACATCCGGACGCTGACCTCGGCGCGCCTGGCTTCCGATGTCGCCGATGTGCCGACCGTGGTCATCGCCCGCACCGACGCCGAGGCCGCCACGCTGATCACCTCCGACGTCGACGAGCGTGATCAGCCGTTCATCACCGGTGAGCGCACCGCCGAGGGCTTCTACCGGATCAAGAACGGCCTGGAGCCCTGCATCGCCCGCGCCAAGGCCTACGCGCCCTACTCCGATCTGATCTGGATGGAGACCGGCACCCCGGACCTCGAGCTGGCGAAGAAGTTCGCCGAGGGCGTCAAGAGCGAGTTCCCGGACCAGATGCTGGCCTACAACTGCTCGCCGTCGTTCAACTGGCGCAAGCACCTCGACGACGCGACGATCGCGAAGTTCCAGAAGGAGCTCGGCGCGATGGGCTTCAAGTTCCAGTTCATCACGCTGGCCGGCTTCCACGCGCTGAACTACTCGATGTTCGATCTGGCCTACGGCTACGCCCGCAACCAGATGAGCGCCTACGTCGAGCTGCAGGAGCGCGAGTTCGCCGCCGAGGAGCGCGGTTACACCGCGACCAAGCATCAGCGTGAGGTCGGGGCCGGCTACTTCGACCGGATCGCCACCACGGTGGACCCGACGTCGTCGACCACCGCGCTGGCGGGCTCGACCGAAGAGGGTCAGTTCCACTAGGGCGGCTCGTGCCACTGAGTTGATAGCGTCAGGCCCCGTCCGTGTCTTGCGGGCGGGGCCTGCTGCTGTGAGGAGTAGTTGTGAGCATTGAAAGGGTCGGCGTCGTCGGCGCCGGGCAGATGGGTGGCGGGATCGCCGAGGTGTGTGCCAAGGCAGGCGCCGATGTGATGGTGTTCGAGCCGACCGAAGAGCTGGCCGCCGCGGGCCGCGCGCGCATCACCGCCTCGCTGGAACGTGCGAAGGCGAAGGGCAAGCTGGCCGCCGACGATTTCGAGATCGTGCTCGCCCGGCTGAAATTCACGACGAACATGGCCGACCTGGCCGATCGCCAGCTCGTCATCGAGGCGATCATCGAGGACGAGGCCGTCAAGGCCAAGGTCTTCGCCGAACTCGATGCCGTCGTCACCGATCCCGATGCCGTGCTGGCGTCGAACACCTCGAGCATCCCGATCATGAAGATCGCTGCGGCGACCAAGAATCCGGGCCGGGTGTTGGGTATGCACTTCTTCAACCCGGTGCCCGTGCTGCCGCTTGTCGAGCTGATCAGCACGCTCGTCACCACCGACGAGGCCGTCGCGAGGGTCGAGCAGTTCGCCGAGAAGCTCGGCAAGCAGGTGGTGCGCTGCGGCGACCGCTCCGGTTTCATCGTCAACGCACTCCTGGTGCCCTACCTGCTGTCGGCCATCAGGATGGCCGAATCCGGCGTGGCCACCGTCGAGGACATCGACACCGCCGTCGTGGCGGGCCTGTCGCATCCGATGGGACCGCTGCGGCTGTCCGACCTCATCGGGCTGGACACGATGAAGCTGATCGCCGACTCGATGTACGACGAGTACAAGGACGCGCACTACGCGCCGCCGCCGCTGCTGCAGCGGATGGTGGAGGCCGGGCAACTCGGCAAGAAGTCCGGCAAGGGCTTCTACAGCTACTGACGTCGAGCGTGCAGTTGTTGTACACAACTCTCGAGTGAGGCGTGCGAAACCTGCACGCTCGGCGTCAACTTCAGGGCCTTCGCCACCCGGTTGATCACCGTCTGAGGCTGGTTGCGCAGCTGAGTCCAGCTCACGCGGATGATCGTCCACCCCAGCGAAGCCAGGCATTCGTGCCGCTCGATGTCACGTGCTCGCTGCGCGGGATCGGTCCAGTGCTGGTGACCGTCGTACTCCACGGCCACCAGAGGGTCGCGCCAGCCCATGTCGAGGCGGTACACGAGGCCACGTTCTCTGACGGGTATCTGCGTTTCGGGCCGCGGCATACCCGCCGCCACGACCATCAGCCGGGTCGTCGTCTCGGGCGGCGACTCGGCGCCGGCGTCGGCCACGCTCAGGGCAGTGAGGGCGCGACGAACACCCCGCGCCCCGGGATTGCGTCGGGCGACGGCCAGGACGTCGTCGACCGAACATCCGGTCGCATTGAGGAGCGCGTCGATCTGAATCACCGAAGCGACGAGAGCCATGCGCCGGGTGATGTCGAAAGCAGTTCGTGACGGCGTCGTGGCGGAGATCGCCCCGAGACGGCAGAAGTCGTGATCGCTGAGCGAACCGCTGTGCACCAGAATCCCCTGCGGCGCTCGGCGGTGAGAGCGGATCAGTTCTGCCGGAGCCGACGTGTCGACGTAGCGGCTGCCCAGCACCGCCGCGGCGCTCAGCCCGGCCAGAGTCGCGGAGCGTCCGGACCAGAGCCACGCCGCGACCGCCTTGTCTTTCGCGGTGAGCTTCTCTCCCCGGCGGACGTATACGTTGCGAAACAGCTTCGAGTAGTCGCGCGCGAGCTCGCGCCGGGTGACGGCACCGGATGCCAGCGCTTCGGTGGCCACCACGAGTCTCTGTCGCATGGCCGAATCGTCGTCCGGTCACCCGACAGTTCCGTCGGGCGTGCAGAAGTTATACACAGAGCCCAGGTAACGCGTGCGACAACTGCACGCTCGGCAACCGGATCTAGGCCGACGCGAGTCGCTTCTTCTCGGCCTCGACGTCGAAATCCGGTGGCGGCCAGGCCATGTTCAGGCGTTTGAGCGCCTCGATGAGGAGTTCGGTGATCGCCAGCCGGCTGTACCACTTCCGGTTGCACGGCACGATGTGCCAGGGGGCGTACTCGGTGGACGTCCGATCCAGCATCGCCTGGTAGGCCTCCTGGTAGAGCGGCCATTTCAGCCGTTCGTCGATGTCGCCCGGGTTGTACTTCCAGTACTTGTCCGGTCGCTCGAGCCGCTCGGAGAGCCGCTTCTTCTGTTCGTCGAGCGAGACGAACATCGCGACCTTCACCAGTGCGGTGCCCCCGTCGACGAGTGCGCGTTCGAAGGCGTTGATCTCGTCGTAGCGGGGCTCCCACACGTCCTGCGGCACCAGATTGTGCACGCGCACGATGAGCACGTCCTCGTAGTGGGAACGGTCGAAGACGCCGATGTGTCCAGGCGTCGGTAGTGCCTTGCGGATGCGCCACAGGTAGTGATGGGACAGCTCCTCGGGCGTCGGCCGGCCGAAGCTGGTGTACTTGATCCCCTGCGGATTCGCGTCGCCCACAACGTGTTTGACGATTCCGCCTTTGCCCGCGGTGTCCATCCCCTGCAGCACCAGCAGCACCGACCGGGTGTCTCCCGAACGGCTGTTGGCGTAGAGCTTCTCCTGGAGCTCGGCGAAGCGCACATTGCGCTCTTCCTGCAGTGTGGGCGCGTCGGCCTTGTTGCCGCGAAACCCGGGGGTGGCGTCGGTGTCGATGTCGCGGACCTTGTCGCCGGGACGGAACATCAACTCGACGTGCGGTTCGTGCGTCCACAACGTGGGCAGATCCGGTAGCTCGCTCACGCCTCTAGTCAACCAGCCGCGGCGGAAGCACAGGTGACGGATGGGGCATCTGCCGGAACTTCTCCAGCGAGCCACCCACCTCGACGATTCCGCACAGCGCGCTCCAGGACAGCATCGTGAGGTAGTCGATCAGTTCGTCGGACGTCATCCGCGGGTTGGACATCCAGGAGTGCGTGGCGAGTTGGACACCGCCGACGATCTGGAAAGCCCAGGGCCCGATGCCGCCGGTGTCCATCCCGACCTCGGCCATCCGCCGGCGGAACATCACGGCCAGCATCCGGGCGATGATCTGTTCGGAATCGGCGACGGCCTTGCTCTTGCTCGCCGAGTTGTTGGCCATCACGAACCGGTACGGCTCGGGCTCGTTGGCGACGGTGTCGACGTAGACCCGGATGATCTCGCGGGTGAGGTCGTAGCCGTCCAGGTTCGACGACAGTGCCGCCGCCATGTTCGGGATCAGGGTGGTCTGCGCGAAACGCATCATCACCGCGGTGGTGAGGTCGTTCTTGTCGACGAAGTAGCGGTACAGCACCGTCTTGGACACCCCGATCTCGGCGGCGATCTCGTCCATGCTGACGTTGCTGCCGCGGCTGCGGATAGCTTCGAGCGTGCCGTCGACGAGTTCGTTGCGTCGCTCGACCTTGTGCTTGTGCCAGCGTCGTTTGCGGCCATCGGTCTTGACCGCCACCGGCGGGGATTGCTGTGCCACGTTCGCGGTAATCCATTCCCTAGTCCCCGTCGATGATACGGCGGCCGGCAGGACGCGCAGGCTGGCGGGACACGGTGGCCGTCGACATCACAGCCGGGCCAGTTGCTGACGTAGCGGATGATGTAGAGGTGGCACACAGAACCGACGTCGGAGCGCGGCCCAGCTTCGCCGAAACCCTAGCCGGGGCCGACTCAGCCTCCGACGCCGAACGCAGGCGCGGTCTGCGCAGGATGAAGGCCGTGGCCCTGAGCTTCCTGCTCGGTGCCACGGTCATCTTCCTGGTGTGCACGTGGGCCCAGTCCCAAGGAGCGGCGCCGTGGGTCGGCTATGTCCGGGCGGCCGCCGAGGCCGGCATGATCGGCGCGCTGGCCGACTGGTTCGCCGTCACCGCGCTGTTCAAGCACCCACTGGGCATCCCGATCCCGCACACCGCGATCATCAAGCGCAAGAAGGACCAGCTCGGCGAGGGCCTCGGTGACTTCGTCCGGGAGAACTTCATGTCACCCGAGGTGGTCGAGACCAAACTGCGTGGCGCCCAGGTCGCCGGCCGGATGGGGAAGTGGCTGTCCGAACCCGTGCATGCCGAGCGGGTGGCCGCCGAGGCGTCGACGGTGCTGCGGGTGCTGGTGGAGATGCTGCGGGACGAGGACGTCCAACAGGTGCTGGACCGGATGATCGTCAAGCGCATCGCCGAGCCGCAGTGGGGCCCGCCGATCGGCCGGGTGCTGGCATCCCTGTTGGAGGCGGGACGCCAGGAGGCGCTGATCCAGCTGCTCGCGGACCGGGCCTTCGAGTGGTCGCTGAACGCCGGCGAGGTCATCGAGCGGGTCATCGAGCGCGACTCGCCGTCGTGGTCGCCGCGGTGGGTGGACAGCCTGATCGGTGACCGGATCCACCGCGAACTGATGGACTTCACCGACAAGGTGCGCCGCAACCCGGACCACGAGCTTCGCCGCTCGGCCACCAAGTTCCTGTTCGAGTTCGCCGCCGACCTGCAGAACGACGAGGCGACGATCGAGCGCGCGGAGAACGTCAAGAACCAGATCATGGCCCGCGACGAGGTGACCAGGGCCGCCGAGACCGCCTGGACCGCGGCCAAGCGCATCCTGATGGAAGCCGTCGACGACCCGAGCTCGACGCTGCGGGCCCGTATCGCCGACGCGGTGGTGCACATCGGGGAGTCCCTACGCGACGACTCCGACCTGCGCGACAAGGTCGACAACTGGATCGTGCGGGCCGCTCAGCATCTGGTCGGCCAGTATGGGACGGAGATCACAGCGATCATCACCGAGACCATCGAACGCTGGGACGCCGAGGAGGCGAGCCGCCGGATCGAACTGCACGTCGGGCGTGACCTGCAATTCATCCGGATCAATGGCACCGTGGTAGGTGCACTGGCTGGGCTGGTCATCTATTCGGTGGCGCACCTACTGTTCTGACCTGCGCTAGCTAGTGCTTGCAAAAGTTAGCACCCCGTCGTACGGTTGGGTTGTAGCTGTTCGGTTACCCAACGCAACGAGAGGGCAATCATGTCGCAGGATGAAAATCTTGCCGCTGTCGTGTCCAACGCTGCGCAGGACATCGGGAGCTTCATCCGGAGCCAGCGCGAAGCCGCGCAGGTGTCCGTGCGGCAACTCGCCGAGAAGGCAGGTGTCAGCAATCCCTACCTCAGCCAGATCGAGCGCGGACTGCGGAAACCCTCCGCCGATGTGCTCAACCAGATCGCCAAGGCACTGCGGGTCTCTGCTGAGGTGCTCTACATCCGGGCCGGGATTCTCGAGCCGGCGGAGCCGGGCGAGGTTCGGGACGCCATCGTCACCGACACGGCGATCAACGAGCGGCAGAAGCAGGTGCTGCTCGACATCTACACGTCGTTCTGCCAGCAGAACGAGGCCGCCCTTCTCGAAGCCGCACAGGCGATAGGCGCGCAGGACACCACCGAAGTCAGCGAAGCAGATGAGGAGCCGACGACTGAAC
Organism: Mycolicibacterium austroafricanum; assembly: GCF_902705885.1. GTDB lineage: Bacteria > Actinomycetota > Actinomycetes > Mycobacteriales > Mycobacteriaceae > Mycobacterium > Mycobacterium vanbaalenii_A. The sequence continues at coordinate 199,586 of NZ_CACSIP010000012.1, forward strand.
AAGACCAAAGCCCAGTCCAACGTCCGCTGCAACTCACTCAAATGCCGAACAACGACCCCAGAGCGTGAAACGAAAGGAAATGACCATGGCTGAGAAGAACCAGATCGAGATCGACGACCTGAAGGCCCCGCTGCTCGCCGCCGTCGGCGCTGCCGACCTGGCCCTCGAGCGAGTCAACGAGATCGTCGCGGCACTGCGTGAGCGTGCCGGCGATGCCCGCACCGACGCCGAGGCCCGTGCCGAGGCGAGCCGTGCGCGCATCAACAAGCTGCAGGAAGAGTTGCCGTCGCAGTTCGACGACATCCGCGACCGGCTCACCTCCGACGAACTGCGCAAGTTCGCCGACAGCTACGCCGAGGCCGCGCAGACCACCTACAACAAGCTCATCGAGCGCGGTGAGGCCGCGCTGGAGCGCCTGCGTAGCCAGCCCGCACTGGGAGAGGCCGCCAACCGCGTCGAGGGATACACCGACCAGGCCGTCGAGCTGACCCAGGAAGCGCTGGGCAACGTGGCCACGCAGACCCGTGCGGTCGGCGAGCGTGCCGCCAAGCTGGTCGGCGTCGAGCTGCCGAAGAAGGCCGAGTCCGCTGCCGAGCCGGTGAAGAAGGCCGCCAACAAGGCTCCTGCCAAGAAGGCCCCGGCCAAGAAGGCCCCGGCGAAGAAGGCTCCTGCCAAGAAGGCGCCGGCCAAGAAGGTCACCCAGAAGTAGGCACACCGGAGTTCGACCGGAGGACGTAACCCGCATAGGCTGTCGAGCGTGGAGCTCCAAGGCTTGGTGGGTTACGTCCTCTTCGCTTTACAGGTCGCTGTGCTGGTCGCGGCGGTCTATGCATTCGTGCATGCGGCCATGCAGCGGCCGGACGCGTACACCGCGGTCGACAAGCTGACCAAGCCGGTGTGGCTGGTCATCCTCGGTGTCGGGGTGTTGCTGGCACTCGTCCTCGGCATTTTCGGCGTGGCGATCGCCGCGGCGGCCTCCGGCGTGTACCTCGTTGATGTCCGCCCGAAGATCCTTGAAGTCCAGGGGAAGTCACGCTAGTGCGCCGTCTGCTGGCTGTGGTGGCGGTCGCCTGCGCACTGCCGCTCGCCGCGCCCACCGCGTCGGCCACGCCGGTCGTCGCCGCGCCGCCGTACGTCGACCATGTCGAGTGGGCGAAGTGGGGGGACCTGTCCAGCCTCCGGGTGTATCCGACGCCTGCCGGGCGCGGGTTGTCCGGCATGCCGGGCAGCCGGGCCCAGGCCGACGAGGCGTGGACCGAAGTGCTGGCGCTGTCCCCGGACGCGGCGATCCCCGGGATGCGGGAGCAGTTCATCTGTCACTGGCAGTTCGCCGAATTGGTCGAGCCCGGCAAGGTCAGCTGGAACCTCGAGCCGTGGCGCCCCGAGGTCGATGAGAACCAGATGATCTCCGCCGGTTGCAATCCGGGCGGCACCGAAGAGCCCTTCTGATGGGCTCTCGCACCCGCGCCGAGGTTGCGGCGCTGGTCGATCACACGCTGCTCAAACCCGAGGCCACCGCGGACGACGTGGCGTCGCTGGTGGCCGAGGCCGCCGAACTCGGGGTGTTCGCGGTGTGTGTGTCGCCGTCGATGGTGGTGGTGGCCCGACGCGCGCTTTCGGAGGTGCCGAAGCTGGCCGCCGTCGTGGGTTTCCCGTCAGGCAAGCACCTTTCGTCGGTGAAGGCCGGTGAAGCGCACGCCGCCGTCGCCGACGGTGCCCACGAGATCGACATGGTGATCGACGTCGGGGCCGCGCTGAGCGGGGACTTCGACGCCGTTCGCGGCGATGTCGCGGCGGTCCGCGACGCCATCGGCGAGGACGTCGTGCTGAAGGTCATCGTGGAATCAGCGGCCCTGCTGAGCCTCGGGGACGAGCGCACGCTGATCGATGCCTGCCGGGCCGCCGAAGCCGGCCGAGCGGATTTCGTCAAGACCTCCACCGGGTTTCACCCGAGTGGGGGAGCGTCGGTCCGTGCGGTGGAACTGATGGCCGAGGCCGTCGGAACCCGATTGGGCATCAAAGCCAGTGGCGGCATCCGCACGGCCGCGGACGCCTCGGCGCTGCTCGACGCCGGCGCCACCCGATTGGGGCTGTCCGGCACCCGCGCGGTACTCGACGGTCTGGGCTGAACCTACAGTCCGGCGAAGCAGGGGTCTTCTGTCTGCTTCGGGATCGATGCGTTGCGGGTCGAGAACTGGCTCGCCACACCGGTATCGGTGACCTCGATGGAATCTACCCGGATGTCCATCGGGTAGTCCTGGGTCAGCTCCGCGGTGAACGCGTCCAGCGCCGGCTGCACGATCTCCCGCGGCAGTGTGAAGCCGAGCCCGGTCAGGTTCTCCACCTGCAGCGAGATGCCGCCGTCGACGACCTCGGGGCGAGTGGTGATGCTGCCCAGCGCACCTTCGAGTTCGATGGTCCCGTCCGCCGGGTTGGTCGTCACGCCGGTCACGAAGCTGCCGACCAGCGGGATGGCGCGCTGAATGGTCTCCTTGATGCCCTGGGCGGTCCAGTTGATGTTGGCCACCAGCGAGCCCACCGACCCACCCGAGGTGGGGGTGTCCTCCAGGCGCACGTCGTTGATGTCGAGGTTCAGCTTCATTCCGCGGGCGTCGCGCAGCTGGTTGCCCGCGGTCTCGATCCTGATGTTGGTGTAGTGGCCCGACACATGCTGGACCAGGAACGGCGGGAACACCCCGAACGACGCGGTGACGTCGTCTCGCACCACGCACTCGACCACCGAGGCGACCACGGTGTCGGCGCGGTTGCGGGCGTACAGCTCACCGCCGAGCAGCCCGGCGAACACCAGTGCCACGACGATGACGACGGCCAGCACGATGGAGAGTGGATCGCTGAAGATCTTCTTGAACTTCGCCGGCAACGAGGAATCCTCCTCCTCTGGGGGGCCAGGGGGCGTCTGCCCGGGCGTATAGCCCTGGGGGGGAAATCCGTCTGGCGGGTTCTGCGCGAAGGGTGGCTGTGGTGGGCCGGGCGGCTGCTGCGGCTGACGGGCCCAGGGATCGGTCACCTGAGCGATTCTGCCTTACCCCGATGAGTGATCCCTGAGCGGTTACGCATCACCGCGACCGCCTCGCGGGCCTTGCGTGCGGCTTCCAGGTCGATGTCGCAGACCAGCAACTGTGGGTCGCTGCCCGCCGATGCCAGAACCTCGCCGAGCGCAGAGGCGACGACGCTGCCACCCACACCCGTCGGACCCTCCGTGGCGATCTGGTCGCCGGGGTAGGCCTGCCCGACGGCGGCGACCACGCTGTTCGTGTCGATCGCGCGGGCGCGGGCCAGCAGTGTCCACTGGTCGAGTTTGCCCGGCCCGGCGCCCCAGGATGCGTGCGCGGTGATCACTTCGGCGCCCCGCTCGGCCAACTCGACGTACAGCTCGGGAAACCGGATGTCGTAACACAGCGACAGGCCGACGGTGACAGGTCCAGAGCCGTCGTCGACCTCGATGACCACCGGTTCCCGGCCCGGCGCGACGGACTTGGACTCGGCGAAGCCGAACGCGTCGTAGAGGTGGATCTTGTCGTAGCGAGCGTCCACCCCCGGACCGGTCGCCAGCAGCGTGTTGGTGACCCGGCCGTCACCGACGGGGGCGAACATACCCGCGACGACGACGACACCTGCGCGCCGGGCGATGTCGCGGACAGCGTCGGCCCACGGCCCGTCCAGCGGCTCCGCAACCGGCGCCAGCGGCACCCCGAAGCGACACATCGTCGCCTCGGGGAAGAGCACCAGCGTCGCGCCCGCGTCGACCGCCCGCGACGTGTAGTCCTCGACGAGGTCGAGGTTGGCGGTCGGGTCGGTGCCGCTGCGGATCTGGGCCAACGCCACCCGCATTTCGGAGCCCATGTCGAACAGCCTAGTTACGGCCCCCAGGCCGGTCGGTCCAGCGCGGCGGACTTGTGGCCGAGCTTGCCGGAGCGGACCTGTGCGGCCAGGCTGTCGAGGATCACCCGCGAGCTCATCAGCGCGGTCTGCTCGGCCCAGTCGTAGGGAGGCGAGCACTCCACGACCTCGATCCCCGCGAGACCGGGCTCGGAGACCATCTTGACCAGGTTGAGGGCCTCGCGCGGCAGCAGGCCGCCCGGCTCGGGCCAGCCCGTTCCCGGCACGAACCCGGCGTCGATGACGTCGATGTCGAACGACAGGTACACCGCCTTGGCGCCCTTCCAGGCGATCTCGAGCGCCATCTCCGCGATCTTCTCGACCCCGACTCGCTCGACGTCGCCGACGGTGATCACCGTCGACTTGCGATCCCGGCCCACCTTCACGCCTTCACGCGGGCTCTGCCAGCCGCCGATACCGATCTGCACCAGGTTGGTCGCCGGCGCGTTCTTGATGTTGGTCGCGTGGAACCACGGGGTGGTGTGCATCCGCTCGTCGAGGTCGGTCTCCTGGGTGTCGACGTGGCGGTCGAAATGGATGATGCCGATGTTGCCGTCCATGTAGGGGGCCAGCCCTCGGACGGTGGGAAAGCCGATGGAGTGGTCCCCACCGAGCACGATCGGCATCACGCCCTTCTGTGCGACGTGCGCCATCGCCTGGCTGATCTGGTCGAAGGACTTCTCCAGGTTGCCCGGGATGGTGAACACGTCGCCGATGTCGACCATGTTGAGTTGCTCGCGCAGGTCGACGCCGGACTCGTAGTTGTAGGTGCCGAACAGGTTGGTCGAGCGGCGGATGCCCTGCGGGCCGAAGCGGGTGCCGGGCCGGTAGGTGGCGCCGGCGTCCAGCGGGACGCCGAAGATGGCGACCTCGGCGTCGTCGACCTGGTTGACGTCCTCGATGAACGGGCATTTCAGGAAGGTGCCGCGCTCGCCGGCGAAGTGCGGTTTCTCCCCGCGGACGAACGTCGAGATCGTCCGGTCGTTGATCGTCGGGGCGGCCTCCAGGCCGAAGCTCAGGCCGCGGTCGATCTCCTCGCGCAGCCTGCGGTCCGACAGGTTCGCCTCGGCTTGTTGCGCCCAGGCGCCCTCGGCGTTGGGCAGTGACGGGTCGGGTGCATCGGACACTTGTGCTCCTCAACGCGCCGTCTTGTCGCTGACCGGGTACGACGCACCTCGTCCGGGGAACCGGTTCGCACGGCCCCTGCGGAACATTGTTGGCACAGCCGCGAATTCCTGTCCAGCGCTAACGGAAACGTAGCGTTTACACCGCGCGCGACCTGACGTAACGATTCGGGTTTTTCCTGGATGCCGACCCACTCAGAAAACAAGCGTGTGGGGCGCGTCTAGGGTTCCGCCGTTCGCGGGTCTGGTCCGAGAGACGCAGGCGGCCCGGCGGTGATGCCGGGGTCGTTCCACGGCGGGATAAAAGCCCGGGAGACTCCAGCGTTTCATCAGGAGGCTCCAGCATGATTCTTCTCGGCGTAGGTCTCAGCATTGTCGTCGTCACCCTGATCGGGCTCGCGGTCGCCCGGCGTGTCGGCGGTGACAGCACGAATTTCCTCGTCGGCGGCCGAAACCTGGCCCTGCCGTTGGTCGGTGCGGCCCTGATGGGGCAGGCCGTCGACACCAACGCGACCCTGGGTAACACCGACCTGTCGTCGGCATTCGGCTTCTGGGCGGGCGCGGCACTGCCTCTGGGGCTGGGACTGTGTCTGCTGATCACCGGCATCTTCTTCGCCAAGCCGATGAACCGGATGGGGCTGACCACACTGCCCGACTACTACCGGCTCCGGTTCGGCAGGCCGGTCGAGGTGGCCTCGTCGGTCCTGATGATCGTGGCGTTCGCGATCCTGGTGGCCGGCAACCTGGTTGCGGGCGGATTCCTGTTCGAGTACTTCGTCGGATTCCCCTACTGGGTGGGTGTGGTGCTGATCGCAGGGATCGTGCTGCTCTACACCGGGGCCGGCGGGATGCTCGCCGACGCCTACACCGCGATCGTGCAGATGAGCCTGATCCTGGTGGCCGCGGTCGCCACGCTGATCTGGGTGACGGTCACCTACGGCCTGACCGTCCCCGAGGGCATGGGCCCGTTCGACCTGGGCCAGCTCGGTGATCCGGCGCAGGGCGCAGCGATCAACTGGGCGACGCTGATCGCTCTGGGGATCGGTGACATCGTGGCCATCGACTTCATGCAGCGGATCTTCTCGGCCCGCTCGCCGGAAACCGCCCGCCGGGCGTGCTTCATCGGTGCGGCCGGCGCGGCCGCGATCGGAATCCCGTTCGCTCTGGTGGCGCTGGCATCCACCGCGATCGTGCCGGAGGGGTCAGACGGGCCGGTGCTCTTCGTCCTGCTCAACGACTTCGCGCCGATCGGCCTGACGGTGCTGGTGCTGGCCGGCATCGTCGGCGCGTCGATGAGCACCGCCAACGGCGCCATTCTGGGCACCGCGGCGGTCGCGGTACGCAACGTCGGAAACGTCAAGCGGGTGCACGTCGAGGGCAGGGTCGATCCGCTGTTGCGGGCCACCCGGTGGGCGATGATCCCGGTTGCGGCGGTGTCGGTGCTGTTCGCCCTCAAGGTGCCGCAGACCGGGATCCTGCTGACGCTGGCGTTCGACCTGCTGCTGGCCTGTCTGATCGTGCCATTCGTGCTGGGCCTGTATTGGCGCCGCGGGACCGCGACGGCGGCGATGGCGGCGATCGTGGTGGGCCTGGCGGTCCGGCTCGGGCTGTTCGTGATGACCCCGACGATGTACGGGGTGGACAACACCATCCTCTATCTGCCGAACGGGTTCTTCGACGCCACCTTCGACGGTTACCCGACGTTCATCGCGTTCGCCGCATCGCTGCTCACCTACGTCGTGGTCGCCGTTCTCACCAAGCCGGCGACGTTGCGCGGGTTGGACATCCAGCTTGCCGAGGACATCGATGAGGCGCTGGCAGCGGTGGACCGGACCGCCGAGGAGTCCGCGGAGCCGGTCGAGGCCACCAACGCACCCTGACGGCGGGCGCAATGCGGCCTGACGGGCCAGCTCAGCCGTCGGGGGCGACGGCCGACCACGGCACCGTCAGCACCCCGTCGCGCAGGCTACGGCGCGGCGCGGTGACCGGGAAGCCCTCGGCGGCAAGCATTTCCACCATGGCGCGCCAGCGCATCCTCGGCCCGAACACCCCGTGGCCGGCGACGCTGGCCCACGCACGGTCGGCGGCCTGCAGCAACGCGTGGATCGGCTGACCTGAAACATTGTGGTGGATCAGCACTTTGGGCAGCCGCTCGGCCAGATCCGAGGGCCGGTCGACGGTGAACGGGTCGCATGCCAACGTCAGGCTGACCACCGAGACCGCATCCAGGAGCACCCAGCAGCATCGGCGTCCCAGCTCGTCACAGGTGCCGTCGACGATCAGGCCGCCCGGGGCCAAGCCGCGTCGCATCGCCGCCCACGCATCGCGCACCGCGTTCTCTGGATATTGCCGTAACACGTTGAACGCGCGCACCAGAACAGGTCGGTGTCCGGCCAGTTCGAAGCCGCCGAGCGCGAACTCCACTCCCGGCGCCACCGCGGCCCGGCCGATCCGTACCCGGTCGGGGTCGATCTCGAGGCCGACGACGCGGATGTCGGTGCGCAACGATCGCAGCCGGATCGCCAGCTCGAGGGTGGTCACCGGCAGGGCGCCGTAGCCGAGGTCGACGACGAGCGGATCGGTGGCGGACTGCACGGCGTTGCGGACCCGAGGATCGTGGACCAGCCAGCGGTCGCTGCGACGCAACCTGTTGTGGCCGGTGGTGCCCCGCGTGATCGCGCCGAGTGGCGCACCAGCACGCTGAGCCATGGCGCCGATCCTAGTTCGTGGTCAGCCGTTTTCCGTGATCCACACCGTGGTGAAGCGTTGCTCTGCGATCAGCAGGTCGACCAGCTGGCTGCCGATGAAGTTCTCGATCTTGCCGCCCACGAGCGGAACCCGGACCTCCACCGTGGCGGTCAACGCCATGCGAGCCCCCGGCTGCGAGGTCGCCGGCGCCAGCACGGCCTCTCCGGTCAACCCGGCCGGCGCACCGGGAATGCTGCCGGACACCACCGCCGAGGCGCGCCCGTTGACCATCGGCGTCCACATCTCCTCGCGCACGAAACTCAGATCGCCGCGGTGGAATTGCGTCACCACACCGGGCAGACGATCCGACCGCAGGGTCTGGGTGGTGCGGATGCGGATCCCGCCGTCCTCCCCGAGTACCAGTTCGTCGAGCGTGGCGTGGTCGGCGCCGGAATCGCCCAACCGGACCAGCCAGTACTGCTCGTCGCTGAACGCCCTGTGGACCTGTTCGACCGTGCCGCCGTATTCAGCGGCCATGTCGAATGAACGCGGCATGAAAGACCACGCTACCGTTACCGCCCGTGGTCTCTTCGTCGATCGACGGTGTGGCGGTCGCCGAGAACGTCCCGCTCGCGCCGCTGACCACGCTGCGCGTCGGTCCGGTCGCGCAGCGGCTGCTCACCTGCACCACCACCGACCAGATTGTCGCTGCTCTGCGCGAGGTCGGCCCGGAAGCGCTGGTGCTGGCCGGCGGATCCAACGTGGTACTTGCCGACGACCTCCACGGGCTCACCGTGGTCCGGCTGGCGAACACCGGCATCACCGTCGACCGCGACATGGTGCGCGCGGAGGCCGGGGCGGTGTGGGACGACGTCGTCGCCGCCGCGTTGGCGCACGGACTGAGCGGGCTTGAATGCCTGTCCGGGATACCGGGATCGGTGGGGGCCACCCCGGTGCAGAACGTGGGAGCCTACGGAGCGGAGGTGGCCGACACCATCCGCCGGGTCCGGCTGCTGGACCGGCGCACCGGTGAGGACCGGTGGGTGACGCCCGACGTGCTCGAGTTCGGTTATCGCACAAGCATTCTGAAGAACTCATCGGACCGGGTGGTGCTCGAGGTGGAGTTCGCGCTGCAGGCCGCAGACCGCAGCGCTCCGCTGCGCTACGGCGAACTCGCCGCAGCGCTCAGCCTCCGGCAGGGGGACCGCGCGGACCCGGCGCAGGTGCGGGCGGCGGTGTTGTCGCTGCGGGCAGGCAAGGGCATGGTCCTCGACGAGGACGACCACGACACCTGGAGCGTCGGCTCGTTCTTCACCAACCCGGTGGTGACGCGCGCGGAGTTCGACCGCCTCGCCGGCACGGTCGACGGGCCCGTTCCCCACTATCCCGCCGCCGACGGGGCGAAGCTGGCCGCGGGCTGGCTCGTCGAACGGGCCGGTTTCGGCAAGGGTTATCCGGGTGCGCAGGCGCCGGCCCGGCTGTCCACCAAGCACGCCCTGGCGCTCACCAACCGCGGGCACGCGAGCAGCGATGACGTCATCGCGCTGGCCAGGACGATCCGCGACGGGGTCGTTGCGGCTTTCGGGATCGAACTCACACCCGAGCCTGTGCTGATCGGGTGCGATTTCTAGGTACGCTCGGTTCACGTGAGCCCTCGAGACCCGGTGCCGTCGATCACCAGACGGCGTGCCCTTGCCGCGGTCGCGTTCGGCGTGGTGGCACCGGGGGCGCTGGCCGCCTGCCTGAACCAGCGTGACGACGCCTCCGGCGCGGCCGGGGAGTCACCCGCTGCGCCCACGCTGACCTTCGAACCAGCCGACGCCGCGGTCGACGTCGGGCCTACCTCACCCGTCGGGGTCGACGTCGCCGACGGCTGGTTCCAGAAGATCAGCCTGACCAACCCCGAAGGCAAGGTCGTCGCCGGTGCGCTGAACCGGGACCGCACCGGGTTCACCGTCACCGAACCCCTGGGCTACGGGGTGTCCTACACCTGGGACGGCACCGTCGTCGGTCACGACGGCAAGGCCGTGCCGGTGTCCGGATCGTTCACCACGATCTCCCCGGCCAACCAGGTCAACGGCCGGTTCCAGCTCGCCGACGGGCAGACCGTCGGCGTGGCGGCGCCGATCATCCTGCAATTCGACACCGCCATCGCCGAGGCCGACCGGCCCGCGGTGGAGAAGGCGCTGTCGGTGACCGCCACCCCGCCGGTCGAGGGCAGCTGGGCGTGGCTGCCGGACGAGGTAGGCGGCTCGCGGGTGCACTGGCGCACCCGCGAGTACTACCCGGCGGGCACCACCGTGCACGTCGACGCCGATTTCTACGGGGTGCCGTTCGGCGCAGGTGCGTACGGAGCGGCTGATTCGACACTGGACTTCACCGTGGGCCGGCGCCAGGTCGTGAAGGCCGAGGCGTCGTCGCACCAGATCGAGGTGATCACCGACGAGGGCGTGATCATGACCCTGCCGTGCAGCTACGGCGAAGGCGACCTGGACCGCAACGTCACCCGCAGCGGCATCCACGTGGTCACGGAGAAGTACGAGGACTTCTACATGACCAACCCGGCGGCCGGCTACGCCAACGTCCGCGAGCGGTTCGCCGTGCGGATCTCCAACAACGGCGAGTTCATCCACGCCAACCCGGCCAGCTCCGGAGCCCAGGGCAACAGCAACGTCACCAACGGTTGCATCAACCTGTCCACCGAGGATGCGCAGCGGTACTTCAACACGGCGATGTACGGCGACCCGGTCGAGGTCACCGGCACCCGCATCCAGCTGTCCTACGCCGACGGCGATATCTGGGACTGGGCGGTGCCGTGGGACGAGTGGACCGCGATGTCGGCGTTGTCGGAGCAGCAGGCCTCCGGGGTGCCCAGCACAGCTCCCGCGACGCCGTCGGACGCGCCGCAGCCGGTCAGCGGCCGACCCGGCGGCTGAACCCCCCCGTTGAGACCGCGCTGAGGGCGCAGAACATCGAGTGCGTGGCGCCGCTGACGCAGTCTCAACGAATCAGGGCTGGCGGTGGAAGCGGGACCCGCTGGCGCCGCTGACCTGGTCACGCGGCCTGACCACGATCAGATCCAGGTCGACGTGTGAGGGCCGGCTCGCGACGAACCCGATCACCTCGGCGATGTCCTCGGCCACCAGCGGGGTCACGCCTTGGTAGACCTTCTCGGCGCGCTCGGCGTCCCCGTCGAAGCGGCGCAGCGAGAAGTCGGTCTTGACCATCCCGGGAGCCACCTCGGTGAGCCGGACGGGTTGTCCGAGCAGCTCGCTGCGCAGCGTGCGGTGCAAGACGCCCTGGGCGTGCTTGGCCGATGTGTAGCCGCCGCCGTTGTCGTAGATCTCGACGGCAGCGATGGAGGTGACCGTGACGATCAGCCCGTCACCGGACTCGATCAGCTTGGGCAGCAGCGCGCGGGTGACGTGCAGCGTGCCCAGCACGTTGGCCTCCCACATCCAGCGCCAGTGCTCCACGTCGGCGTCGGCCACCGGCTCCAGGCCGCGCGCGCCGCCGGCGTTGTTGACCAGTACGTCCACCCGATCAAGGCGCCCGGCCATCGCCGCGACGGCGGCACTGTCGGTGACATCCGCCACAATCGCGGTGCCGTCGATCTCGGCGGCCAGCGCCACGATCGGGGCCTCCCGGCGAGCCACGCAGACCACATGGAATCCCTGTGCGGCAAGGGTTCTTGCGGTCGCTTCGCCGATTCCGGCACTCGCCCCGGTGACCACTGCGACCCGGCGGGCATCTGATGGCGTCGTCATCTGCTCAAGCCTAGGCGTCGCCGGTGCGCGGACGCCTGGCCGGGGACGCTGCGATCAGGCGGTGTAGACATGACGGTGTGTGTCCAGCGACCGATCGGCACGGCCTGGCTTCCGGTCTGCCCCAGCCACGCCGGGTGGCGGTGTTGTCCGTGCACACCTCGCCGCTGGCCCAGCCGGGCACCGGTGACGCAGGGGGCATGAACGTCTACGTCCAGCAGACGGCGCTGGAACTGGCGCGTCGCGGCGTCGAGGTGGAGATCTTCACCCGGGCCACCTCGTCCACCGATCCCGCGGTCGTCCGCGTGGCGCCCGGCGTGCTGGTGCGCAATGTGGTGGCGGGTCCGTTCGAGGGGCTGGACAAGAACGACCTGCCGACCCAGTTGTGTGCCTTCACCGCGGGCGTGCTGCGCGCCGAGGCCACCCACGAACCGGGCTACTACGACATCGTGCACTCGCACTACTGGCTGTCCGGGCAGGTCGGATGGCTTGCTGCGGACCGCTGGGCGGTGCCGCTGGTGCACACCGCCCACACGCTGGCCGCGGTCAAGAACGCGTCGCTGGCCTCCGGCGACTCGCCCGAGCCGCCGATGCGGTCCATCGGCGAGCAGCAGGTCGTCGACGAAGCAGACCGGCTCATCGTCAACACCGATCATGAAGCGCAGCAATTGGTTTCACTGCATCAGGCCGATCCGGGCCGCATCGATGTGGTGCACCCGGGCGTCGACCTTCAGGTTTTCACCCCCGGTGACCGCCGCGCCGCGCGTGCGGCGCTGGGACTGGACGCCCTCGATGCCGAGGTCCCGATCGTCGCCTTCGTCGGGCGCATCCAACCGCTCAAGGCGCCCGATGTGCTGCTGCGCGCGGCGGCGCTGTTGCCCGGAATCCACGTGCTCATCGCCGGCGGGCCGTCGGGCAACGGGATGTCCACGCCCGACGATCTGGTTGAGCTGGCCGCCCAGTTGGGTATCACCGATCGCGTGACGTTCCTCCCCCCGCAGTCCCGCGACGAGCTCGTGCGCGTCTACCGGGCCGCTGATGTCGTCGCGGTACCGAGCTACTCGGAGTCTTTCGGTCTGGTCGCCCTGGAGGCGCAGGCGTGTGGCACCCCGGTGGTCGCCGCGGCGGTCGGCGGGCTGCCGGTGGCGGTCCGCGACGGTGTCAGCGGTGCGCTGGTCAACGGGCACGACACCGGCGCATGGGCGACGGCGATCGGCGACATCGTCCGCCGGGACCGGGCTCCGATGCAGGACGCGGCGGTCGCGCACGCCGCCGCCTTCTCGTGGGGCCACACCGTCGATGCGCTGCTGGGCAGCTACGGACACGCGATCGGCGACCACCGGACCGGACACCAGAGCCAGCCCGCGGGCCGGCGCAGCGGACGCCGGTTCTCGATGCGGCGGGGGGTGCGCGCGTGAGTGGCGATGTGCAGGACCTCATCGAGCGCACGCTCAAAGAGCACGAGCTGACCTACACCCACCACAAGGGGGCGGCCGGTGGCCTGCCCGGCCTGGTCGTCGAGCTTCCCGGTGAGCGCAGGCTCAAGACCAACACCATCCTGACCATCGGCGAGCACTCGGTGCGGGTCGAGGCGTTCGTCTGCCGCAAACCCGACGAGAACCACGAAGGTGTCTACAAGTTCCTGCTCAAGCGCAACCGCAGGCTCTACGGCGTCGCCTACACGCTGGACAACACCGGTGACATCTACCTCGTCGGCAGGATGGCGCTGGGAACCGTCACCGCCGACGAGATCGACCGGGTGCTCGGGCAGGTGCTCGAGGCGGTCGACTCGGACTTCAACACGTTGCTGGAGTTGGGTTTTCGCACTTCCATCCAGAAGGAGTGGGAGTGGCGGGTGTCGCGCGGTGAGTCGCTGAAGAATCTGCGCGCGTTTGAACATCTCATCGAAGATGAGGGCGACGACTGATCGCCGCCGTCGCCGCGATCGTGAGAGGATTCGGGCATGGCAGATAATGCGACGCTGATCCTGCTGCGCCACGGTGAGAGCGAGTGGAACGCGCTGAACCTGTTCACCGGTTGGGTGGATGTCGACCTGACCGACAAGGGGATGGCCGAGGCGATCCGCGCCGGGCAGCTCCTCTCCGAACAGGACCGCCTTCCCGATGTGCTGTACACCTCGCTGCTGAGGCGAGCGATCACCACCGCCAACGTGGCGCTGGACAAAGCGGACCGGCACTGGATCCCGGTGCACCGGGACTGGCGGCTCAACGAACGTCACTACGGCGCGCTGCAGGGCCTGAACAAGGCCGAGACCAAGGCCAAGTACGGCGATGAGCAGTTCATGGCCTGGCGCCGCAGCTACGACACCCCGCCGCCGGCGATCGAGCCGGGCAGCGAGTTCAGCCAGGACCGCGACCCGCGTTACGCGGGAATCTCGGGTGGCCCGCTCACCGAGTGCCTCAAAGACGTGGTCGAACGGTTCGTGCCGTACTACACCGAGGTGATCGTCCCCGACCTGCTGGCGGGCAAGACCGTGCTGATCGCCGCGCACGGCAATTCGCTTCGAGCGCTGGTCAAGTACCTGGACGGGATGTCCGACGACGACGTCGTGGGGCTGAACATCCCCACCGGGATCCCGCTGCGCTACGACCTGGACAGCGATCTGAGGCCGACGACGCCCGGCGGGCTGTACCTGGATCCGGACGCCGCGGCGGCCGGTGCGGCGGCGGTCGCCGCCCAGGGCGCCAAGTAGCCGGACGACCGGTCTGCACGTCCTCAACCGGCGAACAGCAGGTGAACAACGAAGGACGCGCACCCGAACTTCGGTGTTTGGGTCTGTGACTTGTCCCGATTTGGCCGCACGCTGCTGGGATGATGTTCACCGAATGCGTACGCTTTTCGCGTGAGTGTCGTATCGGCGCTGCTTCTCGCCGCGATCGTGGCACTGCTCGCATTGTCGATCGGTGTGGCGTTCGGGATGGGAGTGGTCGCCCGCCGCCGCGAACGCCGGCAACGGCGGATCGCCGAACAGGCGGGCATCACGGTCCTGCAGATGCTCGAGCACGTGGTGGCGCAGGCTCCGGTGGGGCTCGTGGTCGTCGACACCTACCGTGACGTCGTCTACACCAATGAACGCGCCCGCGAACTCGGCCTGGTGCGCGACCGGATGCTCGACGACCGCGCCTGGCTGGCAGCGCAGCGCACGTTGACCACCGGCGACGACGGTGAGGTCGACCTGACTCCCCGCGAACGCAGCCGGCCGGGACGCTCCGGGCTGTCAGTGCGCGGGCAGGTGCGGTTGCTCACCGAGGACGACCGGCGCTTCGCGGTCATCTACGTCGACGACCAGTCCGAGCACGCCCGGATGGAAGCGACCCGACGGGACTTCGTGGCCAACGTCAGTCACGAGCTCAAGACGCCGGTCGGGGCGATGGGGGTGCTGGCCGAAGCCATCCTGGCCTCCGGCGACGATGGTGAGACGGTTCGGCACTTCGCCGCCAAGATGGTCACCGAGTCCAACCGGCTGGCGGACATGGTGGGGGAGTTGATCGAGCTGTCCCGGTTGCAGGGCGCCGAACGGCTGCCCGACCTGGAGGCGGTCGAGGTCGACGTGGTGGTGGCCGAGGCGCTTTCGCGCCACAAGGTCTCAGCCGACAACGCCGACATCGCGATCACCACCGACCCGCCGACCGGCTTTCGGGTGCTTGGCGACCAGACGCTGTTGGTGACGGCGATCGCGAACCTGGTCTCCAACGCAATCGCATACTCGCCCAACGGATCCTCGGTGTCGATCAGCAGGCGCCGTCGCGGCGACAACATCGAGATCGCGGTCACCGACCGTGGTATCGGCATCGCCCGCGCCGACCAGGAGCGGGTGTTCGAAAGATTCTTCCGCGTCGACAAGGCGCGGTCCCGGGCCACCGGCGGCACCGGGCTCGGGCTGGCGATCGTCAAGCACGTCGCGGCCAACCACAACGGTTCCATCCGGCTGTGGAGCCAGCCGGGCACCGGTTCGACGTTCACGTTGTCGATTCCGGCCTACACCGACGATTCCGACGATCAGGACTCAGACGACCATGACGAACGAGAGGACTAGTACATCGATGACCAGCGTGCTGATCGTGGAGGACGAGGAGTCCCTGGCCGACCCACTGGCGTTTCTGCTCCGCAAGGAGGGCTTCGAGGCGACCGTGGTGGCCGACGGACCGTCGGCCCTGGCAGAATTCGACCGCGCGGGCGCCGACATCGTCCTTCTCGATCTGATGTTGCCCGGCATGAGCGGCACCGACGTCTGCAAGCAACTGCGGTCGCGCTCCAGCGTCCCGGTGATCATGGTGACTGCCCGCGACAGTGAGATCGACAAGGTCGTCGGACTGGAGCTCGGCGCCGACGATTACGTCACCAAGCCGTACTCCGCGCGGGAGTTGATCGCCCGGATCCGCGCGGTGCTGCGACGTGGCGCCGACGCCGACGAGATCGGGATAGCCGACGGGGTGCTGGAGGCCGGACCGGTGCGCATGGATGTGGAACGCCATGTGGTCAGCGTCAACGGTACCGCGATCACGTTGCCGCTCAAGGAATTCGATCTGCTCGAGTATCTGATGCGCAACAGCGGCCGGGTGCTCACCCGCGGTCAGCTCATCGACCGGGTGTGGGGTGCGGACTATGTCGGTGACACCAAGACGCTGGACGTCCACGTCAAGCGGCTGCGCAGCAAGATCGAAGCGGATCCGGCCAATCCGGTGCATCTGGTCACGGTGCGCGGCCTGGGCTACAAGCTGGAAGGCTGAGCCGCCGCTGCCTCGCTATTCGGCGGCGCGGGTTGCGGGATGGATGGCGATGAGACCTAAACTGCTGCGGCGCTTGCACATTGCGGCCAGCTCCGCGTAGGTCTTCTCGCCGAGCAGTTCGGTGAGCTCGGGGGCGTAGGACTGCCAGACCGGCTTGGCGCCGACGTGGGCCGCCGGATCGCCGGTGCAGTACCAGTGCAGATCGGCGCCGCCCTCGCCCCATCCGCGCCGGTCGTACTCGGTGATCCACGTCTTGAGGATCTCGCTGCCGTCGGGGCGGGTGACCCATTCCTGGGTGCGCCGGATCGGCAGCTGCCAACAGACTTCGGGCTTGAGGGTCAGCGGTTCCACGCCGATCTTGAGGGCCTTGGTGTGCAGCGCACAGCCGATACCCGCGGGCCAGCCCGGACGGTTGAGGAAGATGCAGGCGCCCTTGTACTTTCGGGTGCGCAGGGTCGGCTTGTCGTCGTAGCTGTCCATTTCGAGATAGCCCTTCTTGCCCAGGCCTTTCTCGCGATACTGCCAGTCCTCGTCGGTGAGCAGTTTGACCGCGTCGTCGAGCTGGGCGCGGTCATCGTCATCGGACAGAAACGCCCCGTGTGAACAGCATCCGTCATCGGGTCTGCCCTCGACGGTGCCCTGGCAGGCCGGGGTGCCGAACACGCAGGTCCAGCGGGACAGCAGCCAGGTCATGTCTGCGGCGATCAGATGTTCTGGATTGTCGGGGTCGTAGAACTCCACCCATTCCCGGGCGAAATCCTGCTCGACCTCACCGGGCTTCTGCTGATTGCTGTTCGCCCGAGGGCTCATCGCGGACGCGCTCACGGTTTTCCACGGTAGACCCATTAGGTTGGGTGAGTGCGATTAGGCGTGCTCGACGTGGGCAGCAATACCGTTCATCTTCTGGTGGTGGATGCGCGCCGCGGCGGCCACCCGACCCCGATGAGTTCGACCAAGGCCTCGCTGCGCCTGGCCGAGGCCACCGACAGCTCGGGCAAGATCACCCGCCGGGGTGCGGACAAGCTGATCGGGACCATCGACGAATTCGCCAGGATCGCTGCCAGTTCCGGATGTTCGGAGTTGATGGCGTTCGCCACCTCCGCGGTGCGTGATGCGAGGAACTCCGAGGACGTGCTGGCCCGGGTGAGGGCCGAGGCCGGTGTGGCGTTGCGCGTGCTCAGTGGTGTCGACGAGTCCCGGCTGACATTCCTGGCGGTGCGCCGCTGGTATGGCTGGAGCGCCGGGCGGATCACCAACATCGACATCGGCGGCGGCTCGCTGGAACTGTCCAGCGGTGTCGACGAAGAGCCCGACGTCGCGCTGTCGCTGCCGCTCGGCGCGGGCCGGCTGACGCGGGAGTGGCTGCCCGACGATCCGCCGGGCCGCCGGCGGGTCGCCATGCTGCGTGACTGGCTGGCCAACGAGCTTTCCGAGGCCGGGTTGACGATCGCCGAGGCGGGAAGTCCCGACCTGGCGGTGGCGACCTCGAAGACGTTCCGGTCGCTGGCCCGGCTCACGGGTGCGGCGCCGTCGGGCGCCGGTCCGCGGGTCAAGCGAACGCTGACCGCTGCGGGTCTTCGGCAACTCATAAATTTCATCTCTAGGATGACCGCGTCCGACCGTGCGGAACTGGAAGGGGTGAGTGCCGATCGGGCGCCGCAGATCGTCGCAGGCGCGCTGGTGGCTGAGGCGAGCATGAAGGCCCTCGGGATCGAGAGCGTCGACATCTGCCCCTGGGCGTTGCGGGAGGGACTGATTCTGCGGAAACTCGACAGCGAAGCGGACGGAACCGCTCTGGTCGGCGGTGCCGGCGAATCCGCCGACGTCGGCGGCGCAGGAGAATCGGCCTCACGAGGAATGTCCTTACGTAATGCTGGACGGTGAAGCAACGAGGCTCGAAGGCGACAGGCGATGACTGGATCAGATGACAGCAACAGCGCTACCCGGCCGATCTCGGTCGCCGAGCTGCTGGCCAAGAACGGCACGATCGGCGCACCTCCGGTCGGTGGCCGGCGCCGCCGTCGGCGTGGCAACGCCGACGCCGTCACCGTTGCCGAGCTCACCGGTGAGATCCCCATCATCCGGCCCACCGACGACGAACCCGTCACCGCGTCCGCTGCGGTAGAAGATCAGGTCGACGACCGCACCGAGGCCCCTGAAGCCCCTGAAGTGCCGTCGACCAACGGCGTCGTCGAGCCGGAAGCGGACGTCGACCAGGCCGACGCCACCGATCAGGCCGACGCCACCGATCAGGCCGAGGACACCGACCGGGCCGAAGACGCCCATCAGGCCGAAGACACCGACGAGGCCGAAGACACCGACCGCGACTATGCCGACGTGGTCGCCGAGTACGCGGCCCATCTGGAGCATCGCGAAGCCGAACCCGAATCGATTGACGACGCCGGTTCCCCGGCGGCTGTTGATGCCGAGCAGATGAGCCCGGACCCGCCCGACGACGATGTGCAGACCGACCTGCTCGACTCCCCGGGGGAGTCCGGGGCAGACGAGTTCGACGATGCAACGTTTGATGACAGAGCCCTGGACGACAGAGCCCTGGACGACAGCGCCCTGGATGACGGCGCCCTCGACGAGGACGTCGACGAGCTGCCGTCCTACCTGCGGTCCACCCAGGAGCCGCTGTTCGGCGGCCAGACCGTCGCCGACGACATCGCCCGGCGCGGGACCCGCCCGGCCGCCGGCGACACCGACCTCGACGACGAGGACGAGGAGCACGATGAGCCGCGCCGGATGTCGCCGTTCGTGCACGGCCTGTGGATCGTCGGGCAGAGCGTCGTCGCGGTGGTGTTCGGGGCCGGCCTGTTCGTCGCCTTCGACCAGCTCTGGAAGTGGAACAACATCGTCGCCCTGGTGTTGTCGGTGCTGGTGATCCTCGGACTGGTGGTCGGAGTGCGGGTGGTGCGCAAGACCGAGGACATCGGAAGCACGCTGATCGCGGTGGCGGTCGGGGCCCTGGTCACACTCGGCCCGTTGGCGTTGCTGCAGTCGGGCTGACGGCCCGGCCTGGTCAAGAAGATTCCGGATACAGCCACTGTGCGCCCTGCCATCAAGGTCGGACTCTCCACGGCCTCGGTTTACCCGTTGCGGACCGAGGCTGCGTTCGAGTACGCCGCCCGACTGGGCTACGACGGTGTCGAGCTGATGGTCTGGGCGGAATCGGTGAGCCAGGATATCGACGCTGTCGCGGCGCTCTCGGAGCGCTATGAGGTGCCGGTGCTGTCGGTGCACGCTCCCTGTCTGCTGATCTCGCAGCGGGTGTGGGGCGCCAACCCGATCCCCAAGCTGGAACGCAGCGTGCGGGCCGCCGAGCAGCTCGCAGCGCAGACCGTCGTGGTCCACCCGCCGTTTCGCTGGCAGCGTCGCTACGCCGAGGGCTTCGCCGACCAGGTCGCCGAGCTCGAGGCCGGAAGCGACGTGGTGGTCGCGGTGGAGAACATGTTCCCGTTCCGCGCCGACCGGTTCTTCGGCGCCGGACAGACGTCCATCGAGCGGATGCGCAAGCGGGGCGGTAACCCGGGCCCGGGGATCTCGGCGTTCGCACCGTCCTACGACCCCCTCGACGGCGGGCACGCCCACTACACGCTGGACCTGTCGCACACCGCGACCGCGGGCACCGACGCCGTGGACATGGCCCGCCGGATGGGCGAGGGGCTGGTGCATCTGCACCTGTGCGACGGCAGCGGCGCCTCGACCGACGAGCATCTGGTGCCCGGGCACGGCACCCAGCCGACCGTGGAGATCTGCGAGACGCTGGCTGCGAGCGACTTCGCCGGCCATGTCATCCTCGAGGTGACGACCTCCGGCGCGCGCACCGCCGCCGAACGGGAGGCGTTGCTCGCCGAGTCGCTGCAGTTCGCCAGGGCGCACCTGCTGCGCTGACCCCCTTAGGACGCCACATGACCGGTTCCACCCTGTTCACCGACGCGATGGCGCTGAGCTCCGCCGGCGACGGCGTGTACGGGGGTGTGCTCAACGAGCACTGGACAATCGGGCCGAAGGTCCACGGCGGGGCGATGCTGGCGCTGTGTGCCAACGCGGCCCGCGCCGAACTCACCGGAATGGACCGCGCCGACGGCGCAGAACCGATCGCGGTGTCGGGGAGTTTCCTGTGGGCGCCGGATCCGGGCCCCATGGAGGTGGTCACCACGGTGCGCAAGCGCGGCCGCCGGGTCAGCCTGGTCGACGTCGAGCTGAACCAGCAGGGCCGAACCGCCCTGCGCGCCGCCATCACGATGGGTGCCCCCGAGCAGCACGTGCCGCCGTTGCTGTCGGTGAACCCGGTGCTGGCGCTGATGACGCCGGATCCGCCCCCTGGCCTGGAGCCCATCGGCCCCGGGCACCCGATGGCCGACATCGTCCACCTGGCGCACGGCTGCGACATCAGGCCGTCGCTGACCACGTTCACCCCGCGGTCGGACGGCGGCCCGCCGCTCATCGAGTACTGGGTGCGGCCCAAGGGAGTGGCCCCCGACGTCCTGTTCGCGCTGCTGTGCGGGGACGTGTCGGCCCCGGTGACGTTCGGGGTCAACAGGTTCGGCTGGGCGCCGACGGTCCAGCTGACGGCCTATCTGCGGGCCCGCCCGGCCGACGGCTGGCTGCGGGTGATGTGCACGACGACCCAGATCGGTCAGGACTGGTTCGACGAGGACCACATCGTGGTCGACTGCGAAGGCCGCATCATCGTGCAGAGTCGCCAGCTGGCGTTGGTCCCTGCTGCCGGGGGCTGAGCCGAGGGGCGGACCGACCCGCCGTCGTGCGATGCTTTGCGGCATGCCCAGAATCGCGATCATCGGCGGTGGCAGTATCGGCGAGGCGCTCCTGGCGGGGCTGCTGCGGGCCGGCAAGCAGGTCAAGGACCTGGTTGTGGCGGAGCGGGACCCAGGTCGCGCGAAGTATCTGTCGGAGAAGTACTCCGTGCTCGTGACGACGGTCGCCGACGCCGTCGACGCCGCCACCTACGTCGTCGTCGCGGTCAAGCCGACCGACGTGGAGAACGTCATCGGCGACATCGCCGACACCGCCGCGAAGGCCGAGACCGAGGCCGCCGAGCAGGTGTTCGTCACGGTCGCCGCGGGCGTCACGGCCGCCTACTACGAGAACAAGCTGCCCGCCGGCTCTCCGGTGATCCGGGTCATGCCGAACGCGCCGATGCTGGTCGGCGGCGGAGTCAGCGCGCTCGCACCGGGCCGGTTCGCGACACCCGAGCACCTCAAGGAGGTCTCGTCGCTCTTCGATGCGGTGGGCGGCGTGCTCACGGTGGCTGAGTCGCAGCTCGATGCCGTCACCGCGGTCTCCGGTTCCGGTCCGGCCTACTTCTTCCTGATGGTGGAAGCGCTTGTCGACGCGGCCGTGGACGCGGGCCTGCCCCGGTCGGTGGCCACCGAGCTGGCGGTGCAGACGATGGCCGGATCGGCCGCGATGCTGCTGGAGCGGCTCGACGACGCCGCACCGAACCAGGATTCGGCGACGGGGGTGGCGGTGAACACGTCGGCGGCTCAGCTGCGGGCCACGGTCACCTCACCGGGCGGCACCACCGCCGCTGGGCTGCGTGAACTCGAGCGAGGCGGCTTGCGGGCAGCGGTCGCCAACGCGGTCGAAGCTGCCAAAACCCGCTCTGAACAGCTCGGAATTACACCGCAGTAGTTAACCAATTTCGAATTGATTAGCCCACACCCGTCGCAGTAACCCCACCTGCCACGCTATTCTCCCAGTGGTAAGCACGGGTCGGTGCCAGCGGTGGGGAAGCCGCTGGAACTGCCTGTGCCTGATGGATTGGGTTGCGATGACGTCTATGAACGGGCCGTCGGCGCGGGATTCCGCCAGCGGGAAGGCGGCGCGCGACGCCGGGCAGACCGAAGGCCAACCGCCTCGAGCTCAATTTCTGACCGTTGCCGAGGTGGCAAGTCTGATGCGGGTCAGCAAGATGACGGTGTACCGCCTAGTGCACAACGGCGAGCTGCCTGCGGTCCGCGTGGGTCGCTCGTTCCGCGTGCATGCCAAGGCGGTCCACGACATGCTGGAGAGTTCCTACTTCGACGCCGGCTGACGGGTTCGTCGTCCGTCGCGGACGCCGGCTGACGGGTTCGTCGTCCGTCGCGGACCGCCGACAGGCGTCTGCCGGGACATTCTCGCGGCCGGCCTCCGGACGCGGCGGCAAAGGTGGATTTCATCCGCGCTGGGCTCGCGGGTAAGGTGGCCGTTCGAGACTGACATCGGCGGAGTTCGATGTCGCAGAGGTTCTTCAAAACGATCTTAGGTAGCGGAGTTCATGGGTTCTGTCATCAAGAAGCGGCGCAAGCGCATGTCGAAGAAGAAGCACCGCAAGCTGCTTCGTCGCACCCGGGTGCAGCGCAGAAAACTGGGCAAGTAGGCCCTCCGGCCGGTCGCTAGGCTGTCCCGATGGACTCTGCGGGTCGTTCCGGGGGCAACTCCGACGGATCGGACCCCAGGGACGCACTGAACTATCCGAAAGTCGTGCTGGTCACCGGCGCCTGCCGGTTCCTCGGTGGCTATCTGACCGCGCGGCTGGCGCAGAACCCGCTGATCAATCATGTGATCGCGGTCGACGCGATCGCTCCGAGCAAGGACCTGCTCCGGCGGATGGGCCGCGCGGAGTTCGTCCGGGCCGACATCAGAAACCCGTTCATCGCCAAGGTCATCCGCAACGGCGACGTCGACACCGTGGTGCATGCCGCCGCCGCGTCCTACTCTCCCCGCTCCGGCGGCAGGGCCACCCTCAAGGAACTGAACGTGATGGGCGCGATCCAGCTGTTCGCGGCCTGCCAGAAGGCGCCCTCGGTGCGCCGGGTGATCCTCAAGTCGACGTCGGAGGTGTACGGCTCCAGCGCCCGCGACCCGGTGTTCTTCACCGAGGCCAGCAGCCGGCGCAGGCCGCCGGGTGACGGGTTCGCCCGCGACAGCATCGACATCGAGGGCTACGCCCGGGGGCTGGGACGGCGCAGGCCCGACATCGCGGTGACCATCCTGCGGCTGGCCAACATGATCGGGCCCGCCATGGACACGGCGCTGTCGCGGTATCTCGCCGGTCCGGTGGTGCCCACGGTCATCGGCCACGACTCCCGCCTGCAACTGCTGCACGAACAGGACGCGCTCGGCGCGCTCGAGCGGGCAACCGTGGCCGGCAAAGCGGGCACCTTCAACATCGGCGCGTCGGGCATCATCATGATGAGCCAAGCCATCCGCAGGTCGGGCCGCCTGGCGCTGCCGGTCCCGCGTCCGGCTCTGGTGGCGGTGGATTCGCTATGGCGCGCTGCCCGCAACTCGGAACTGGATCGTGAGCAACTCGATTATCTGAGCTACGGCCGGGTCATGGACACCACGAGGATGCGCAGCGAGCTCGGTTACGCCACCAAGTGGACCACCGCCGAGGCGTTCGACGATTACGTGCGCGGCCGGGGGCTGACACCCATCGTCGATCCCCGCTGGGTGCGGTCGGTCGAGGATCGCGCGGTGGCGGCGGCGCAGCGCTGGGGGCGCTAGACTGCACTACTTAGAGCAGGGTGGGGAGAGGATATGCCGGTGGCGGGCGAGCCAAAAGCGAAAGTGATTCCGCTGCACTCGAGTTCGGGACGCGGCGCGGCTGCGCGCCGTGCTGCCGCCGAGCGGGTCGACAGTTCGCGCCGCCATCCCTCGCTGATGTCCGAGCCGGGCAACCGCGCTTCGGCCGAACAGATCGCCGCCGTGGTGCGCGAGATCGACCAGCGTCGCGGTGCCGCGGCGGGGTCGCCCGCCGACGACGGGACGCCCAACGAGCTCGCCAGGCGCATCGCCGCCGCCGGGGATTTTGTCCGCAAGCGGATGACGGGCGACTACGACGTCGATGAGTTCGGCTTCGATCCCCACCTCAACGACGCGATCGTCCTGCCTTTGCTGAGAGTGTTCTTCAACTCCTGGTTCCGCGTCGAGGTCAGTGGGATCGAGAACCTACCGGAGTCCGGGGCGGCCCTGGTGGTGGCCAACCACGCAGGCGTGTTGCCGTTCGACGGGCTGATGACGTCGGTGG
The DNA here is from genome assembly GCF_902705885.1 of Mycolicibacterium austroafricanum. Classification (GTDB taxonomy): domain Bacteria; phylum Actinomycetota; class Actinomycetes; order Mycobacteriales; family Mycobacteriaceae; genus Mycobacterium; species Mycobacterium vanbaalenii_A. The sequence goes on from NZ_CACSIP010000012.1 coordinate 223,854, forward strand.
CGGTGCGCGACCAGCACCCCGCGCACCGGGATCTGCGCCTGTTGGCCGCCGACATGGTCTTCGACATGCCGATGGTCGGTCAGGCCGCGCGCAAGGCCGGCCACACCATGGCCTGCACGGACGACGCGCACCGCTTGTTGGCCGCCGGCGAACTCACGGCAGTCTTCCCCGAGGGGTACAAGGGCCTGGGAAAGCATTTCAAGGACCGCTACAAGCTGCAGCGGTTCGGCCGTGGCGGGTTCGTCTCGGCGGCGCTGCGGACGAAAGCGCCGATCGTGCCCTGCTCGATCGTCGGCTCCGAGGAGATCTACCCGATGATCGCCGACGTCAAGTTGTTGGCGCGGCTGCTGGGCCTGCCGTATTTCCCGATCACGCCGCTGTTCCCGTTGGCCGGGCCGCTGGGCGTGATGCCGTTGCCGTCGAAGTGGTACATCCAGTTCGGTGAGCCCATCGACACCGCCGACTACGACGAGTCGGCGGCCGACGATCCGATGGTCACCTTCGAGCTGACCGATCAGGTACGCGAGACCATTCAGCAGACGCTGTATCAGCTGTTGGCGAATCGCCGCAACATGTTCCTGGGGTAGGTAGCCGGGCTACTTCTGACCAGCTGTTACTTCTGACCCGCGACGAACTTCGACAGCGCCGCCTCGCGCCCGGCGGTGACCTTCGCGGTGATCTCGTCGGCCTCGTCGTCGTGGGCGGCCTCGCCCATGACGGTGACGATGCTGGTGACCACCGGGTTCCCGTCGTCGTCGGTCACCTCCCCGCGGATCTCGGTGAGCACCGCGCCGTGCGATTCGGTGACCGAGTCCAGGTAGGAGTCGAACCACAGCTTGTCGCCGGCCAGGATGGGCCGGTGGAAGATCAACTTCTGATCGCGGTGCAGTACCCGCTGCATGTTGATCGGTAGGTCGAACTGGTTGAAGATCTCCTGCTGGACTCGCCGGCCCGCGACCGCCATGAACGTCAGCGACGCGACCAACGCGTCGTAGCCGCACTCCTTGGCCGCCTCCTCCTCGAAGTGCGCGGGATGGTCGTCTTTCACGGCACGGGCGAACTCGCGGATCTTCTCGCGGTTGACCTCGAAATAGTCCGGATACCGGTAGTGGGTTCCGATGATGCTCTCAGCGATACTCATGCGCGATCCGCTTCGCTCCTCGCTTTGACTCGTGCGCTGCGGTCTTCTCCGTTGCTCAGGTGGCGGCGCGAGCCTATCAGCGCGCACTCGGCGGCCGTCACACCTTGTCGCGGCGTGACACCGCCGCCGCCAGCGCACCGCCGACGGCGCCCAACGCCAGCGCCGAAGGCACCCCGATCCGGGCGGCCTTCCTGGCGGTGCGGAAATCGCGGATCTCCCAGCCCCGCTGGCGGGCCAGATCCCGTAGGTCGGCATCCGGGTTGATCGCCACCGCGGTCCCGACCAGCGACAGCATCGGCACGTCGTTGAAGCTGTCGGAGTACGCGGTGCAGCGCCGCAGATTGAGGCCCTCGCGGATGGCCAGCGACCGCACCGCGTGCGCCTTGCCGGTTCCGTGCAGGATGTCGCCGACCAACCTGCCGGTGAACACGCCGTCCACCGACTCGGCGACGGTCCCCAGCGCGCCGGTCAGCCCGAGCCGCCGGGCGATCGTCGACGCCAGCTCGTACGGCGTCGCGGTGACCAACCAGACCTGCTGGCCCGCATCGAGGTGCATCTGGGCCAGCGCCCGGGTTCCCGGCCAGATCTTGTCGGCGATGATCTCGTCGTAGATGTCCTCGCCGAGCGCGATCAGTTCGGCGGTGGACCGGCCCTCGATGAAGGCCAGCGCCTTGCGCCGGCCCGCGGCCACGTCTTCGCTGCTCTCCCGCCCGGTGAGCTGGAATTTCGCCTGCGCCAGCGCGAATCGTGCCAGGTCGGAATAGGTGAAGTACTCCCGGGCGGCCAGCCCACGGGCGAAATGCACCAGAGACGAGCCGTGCACCAGGGTGTTGTCGACGTCGAAGAACGCCGCTGCGGTCAGGTCCGGCGGCGGTGGAGGAGGGGCCGGCGTGACGTCCGGCTCGAGGAGCCCGTCCGCGGCGACCTGCGCGCTGGCCTGGCCCGCGAGTTGCTGTTCGGGACTGTCTAACCCGAAATCAGATCCCCCGGTACCGGACACGACTACCAGATTAGGACACCGGATGGTGATACTGACGTGGTGGACCGGCAGGTGGAGTTGCTGACCCGTCAGGGTTGCCCGATGTGTGTGGCCGCGGCGGCCCAGCTGGCGCAGCTGGCCGGCGAATTGGGCTTCGTTCTCACCGTGACCGATGTCGACGCGGCCGCGGCCACCGGTGACACCACACTGCGGGCGGAGTTCGGTGACCGGCTGCCGGTGGTGCTGCTCGACGGGGCCGAACACAGTTACTGGGAGGTCGACGAGACCAGGCTGCGGGCCGACCTCGTGAGGTGAGTCGGCGCCTCGGCGACGGATCGGGCAAATTTGGTAGCCCAGCTGGTTAACGACTACCGTTGAACGCGTGGTCAGCGTGGTGAGGGAGCCATGAGCGTATTGCTTTTCGGGGTTTCGCACCGCAGCGCGCCGGTGTCGGTCCTCGAGCAACTGAGCACCGACGAGTCCGATCAAGCCAAGATCGTCGACCAGGTGCTCCAATCGTCGCTGGTCACCGAAGCCATGGTGCTCTCCACGTGCAACCGCGTCGAGGTCTACGCCGTGGTCGACGCGTTCCACGGCGGACTCTCCGTGATCGGGCAGGTGCTCTCCGACCACTCCGGGATGTCGCTTCACGATCTGACCAAGTACGCCTACGTCCGCTACGCCGAAGCCGCCGTCGAGCATCTGTTCGCCGTGGCCAGTGGACTGGACTCCGCGGTCATCGGTGAACAGCAGGTGCTCGGCCAGGTCCGGCGGGCCTATGCCTCCGCGGAGGCCAACCACACCGTCGGCCGCACGCTGCACGAGCTGTCGCAGCGGGCACTGTCGGTGGGCAAACGGGTGCACTCCGAAACTGGGATCGACGCTGCGGGGGCCTCGGTGGTCTCGGTGGCGCTCGACCTGGCCGAGGCCAAACTCCCCGGCGGGCTGGCAGGGAGGTCCGCGACCGTCATCGGTGCCGGATCCATGGGCGCGTTGTCCGCAGCGCACCTGGTCCGCGCAGGCATCGGCCGGGTTCACGTGGTGAACCGCACGCTTCCGCGAGCCGAGCGACTGGTGCAGATCCTGCGTGAGCAGGGCGTCGACGCCCACGCGTTCCCGTTCGACCATCTGCCCCCGCTGCTCGCGGATGCCGACCTCGTCGTCTCCTGCACCGGTGCGGTGCGGCCGGTGGTGTCACTTGCCGATGTGCACCGCGGCCTGGCCCACGGCCAGGAGCGCAAGCAACTGGTGGTGTGTGACCTCGGGATGCCCCGCGACGTCGACCCTGCTGTTGCCGGGTTGCCGGGCGTCTCGCTGGTCGACATGGACCGGATCCAGCGGGAGCCGTCGGCCCGCGCTGCCGCCTCCGACGCCGAGGCGGCCCGCACCATCGTCGCCGCCGAGGTAGCCAATTACCTGGCCGGACAGCGGATGGCCGAGGTGACCCCCACTGTGACCGCGCTGCGGCAGCGGGCCGCCGACGTGGTCGAGGCCGAACTGCTGCGGCTGGACAACAGGTTGCCAGGATTGGACACAGCCCACCGCGACGAGGTGGCCAGGACGGTGCGCCGCGTCGTCGACAAGCTCCTGCACGCGCCGACGGTGCGGGTCAAACAATTGGCCAGCGCACCGGGTGGCGACAGTTACGCCGAGGCGCTGCGCGAACTGTTCGAACTCGACCAACAGGCCGTCGACGCCGTCGCAGCCGGTGAACTGCCTCTCGTCGGCGGTGGAGCCGAATTCGCACCGGTCGCTGCCGGTGATGAATTCGACACCACAGCAACAGATCTCGACCAGACCGAGTAACATTCCTGCACCCCGAAAGCCACTAAGTGATCCGTATTGGGACCCGGGGAAGCCTTCTGGCGACAACCCAGGCCGGTGTCGTCCGAGACGCATTGATCGACCGCGGGCACGCCGCCGAGTTGGTCATCGTGTCCACCGCCGGTGACCGCTCCGCCGCACCGATCGCCGACATCGGCGTCGGAGTGTTCACCGCGGCGCTACGGGAAGCCATCGCCGACCGCACCGTCGACATCGCCGTGCACTCCTACAAAGATTTGCCCACGGCCACCGATCCGCGCTTCGTGATTCCGGCGATTCCGGTGCGCGCGGACGCCCGTGACGCTCTGGTGGCGCGCGACGGGATGGTGCTCGGGGAGTTGCCGACCGGGTCGGTGATCGGGACGTCGTCCCCCCGGCGGGCCGCGCAGCTTAGAGCACTGGGTCTCGGTTTGGAAATCCGCCCCCTACGAGGCAACCTAGATACCAGGTTGAACAGGGTAAGCAGCGGTGATCTCGACGCCGTCGTGGTGGCCCGGGCGGGATTGGCCCGCATCGGTCGTCTCGACGCTGTCACCGAGACGCTGGAACCGGTACAGATGTTGCCGGCGCCGGCTCAGGGTGCGTTGGCAGTCGAGTGCCGTGCCGGTGACACGGCGCTTGCGGAACTGTTGGCGGATTTGGACGACGCCGACACCCGGGCATCGGTCACCGCAGAGCGAGCCCTGCTGGCCGAACTGGAGGCGGGGTGCTCCGCACCGGTGGGCGCGATCGCAGAGGTGGTCGAGTCGATCGATGAGGACGGCCGAGTCTTCGAAGAGCTGTCGCTGCGCGGCTGCGTGGCGACGCTGAACGGATCCGATGTGATCCGTGCGTCCGGTATCGGGACACCCGGTCGGGCACGAGAGCTTGGGCTCTCGGTGGCCGCGGAGTTGTTCGAGCTGGGGGCACGCGATCTGTTGGACGAACGCGGGAGAGAAGGATGACTCGCCAGATGAGCCTGCGAGGGCGCAAGGGCAAGCCCGGCCGCATCACGTTCGTCGGCTCCGGGCCCGGGGACCCGGGTCTGCTGACGGCACGTGCCCGCACCGTGTTGGCCAACGCCGCCTTGGTTTTCACCGACCCTGACGTGCCCGAGGCGGTGCTCGCCCTCGTCGGGTGCGAGCTGCCACCGCCGTCGGGCCCGCTGCCGGCCGCCACGGAGCAGCCGGCCAAGACGTCCGGCGCTGCCGACACGTCCGGGGACGCCGCCAAACCGACGGCCGAGCCGGACCCGTCTCCGGTGATCCCGGGGGGCCCCGATGTCCGGCCCGCGCTGGGTGACCCGGCCGAGGTCGCCAAGATCCTGGTCACCGAAGCGCGCACGGGCGTGGACGTCGTACGGCTGGTCGCGGGTGACCCGCTGTCGATCGATGCGGTGATCACCGAGGTGAACGCGCTGGCGCGCACCCAGCTGACCTTCGAGATCGTCCCCGGACTGCCCGACACGACCGCGGTGCCCACCTACGCGGGACTGCCGCTGGGCTCGGCGCACACGGTTGCCGACGTGCGCGGCGACGTCGACTGGGCGGCGTTGGCCGCCGCACCGGGACCGCTGATCCTGCACGCCACGGCCTCTCATCTGCCCGAGGCGGCGCGCACGCTGATCGAGTACGGCCTCGCCGACAACACGCCGACAGTGGTGACCGCCAACGGCACCACCTGCCAGCAGCGCTCCGTCGAGACCACGCTGGCGGGCCTGATGGACAAGTCCGTCCTGGCCGGCACGGGTCCCGACGGGCTGCCCGCGGCGACTGCGGGCGCCCTGGTCGTGACGATCGGACGGACGGTCGCCAACCGCGCCAAGCTGAACTGGTGGGAGAGCCGGGCCCTCTACGGGTGGACCGTGCTGGTGCCCCGCACCAAGGACCAGGCCGGTGAGATGAGCGACCGGCTCGTCGGACACGGCGCGCTGCCCATCGAGGTGCCGACGATCGCGGTCGAGCCGCCGCGCAGCCCGGCCCAGATGGAAAGGGCCGTAAAGGGGCTGGTGGACGGCCGGTTCCAGTGGGTGGTGTTCACCTCCACCAACGCGGTGCGCGCGGTGTGGGAGAAGTTCAACGAGTTCGGACTCGACGCCCGCGCCTTCTCCGGGGTCAAGATCGCCTGCGTCGGCCAGGCCACCGCCGACCGGGTCCGTGCCTTCGGCATCAACCCGGAGCTGGTGCCCAGCGGTGAGCAGAGCTCGCTCGGCCTGCTCGATGAATTCCCGCCGTACGACGACGTTTTTGATCCGGTCAACCGGGTGCTGTTGCCCCGGGCCGACATCGCCACGGAAACGCTGGCCGAAGGCCTTCGCGAACGTGGTTGGGAGATCGAGGATGTCACCGCGTACCGCACGGTGCGAGCCGCGCCGCCGCCGGCGCACACCCGCGAGATGATCAAGACCGGCGGGTTCGACGCGGTCTGCTTCACGTCGAGTTCGACGGTGCGCAACCTCGTCGGTATCGCCGGAAAGCCGCACGCCCGTACCATCGTTGCCTGCATCGGGCCCAAGACCGCGGAAACCGCGGCGGAATTCGGTCTGCGCGTCGACGTGCAGCCGGAAGTGGCCGCGGTGGGTCCGTTGGTGGAGGCGCTGGCCGAGCACGCCGCCCGGCTGCGCGCCGAGGGGGCACTGCCGCCGCCGCGGAAGAAGAGCCGGCGCCGGTAGTTCGGGAAGGGACAGCTTCACATGCCTTTTCCGCGCCACCGCCCACGGAGACTGAGGTCCACCCCGGCGATGCGCCGGCTGGTCGCGCAGACTTCACTCGAGCCGAGGCATCTTGTGCTGCCGATGTTCGTCGCCGACGGGATCACCGAGCCCCGGCCGATATCGTCCATGCCCGGCGTGGTGCAGCACACCCGCGAGTCGCTGCGCCGTGCTGCCGCCGACGCGGTGGCGGCAGGGGTCGGCGGGTTGATGCTGTTCGGGGTGCCGCGCGACGAGGACAAAGATCCCGAGGGCACCGCAGGCACCGATCCTGACGGCATCCTCAACGTCGCGCTGCGGGATCTCGCCACCGACCTCGGCGATGACACGGTGCTGATGGCCGACACCTGCCTCGACGAATTCACCGATCACGGCCATTGCGGAATAGTGGACCGGGTCGGCAGAGTAGACAATGACGCCACCAACCGTCGTTATGTCGAACTCGCTGTGGCACAGGCTCATTCAGGTGCCCACGTCGTCGGGCCGAGCGGCATGATGGACGGGCAGGTCGCCGCCATCCGCGACGGCCTCGACGCCGCCGGGCACTCCGACACCGCGGTCCTGGCCTACGCCGCGAAGTTCGCCTCGGGCTTCTACGGGCCGTTCCGGGAAGCGGTGGCCTCCAGCCTGGAGGGCGACCGTCGCACCTACCAGCAGGACCCGGGCAACGCGCGCGAGGCGGTCCACGAGGTGGAGCTCGACCTCGACGAGGGTGCCGACATCGTCATGGTCAAACCCGCGATGGCCTACCTCGACGTGGTCCGCGCCGCCGCCGACATCTCGCCGGTGCCGGTGGCCGCCTACCAGGTGTCCGGCGAGTACTCGATGATCAGCGCCGCGGCGGCCAACGGCTGGATCGACCTGCGCACCGTCGCGCTGGAGACGCTGACCGGAATCCGTCGCGCCGGCGCCGACATCGTGCTCACCTACTGGGCCGTCGATGCCGCCGGCTGGTTGACGTGACCGAACCGCCGGAGACCAGACCGGCCGGGTCATCCCCCACCCGGCCACCCGATGTCGACACCGGGTTCTGGCTGTGGGTGGTGGCGCTGCCGTTGATGGTGACCGGCTATGTCGTCGACATGTTCACCGCATCCGAGCGCCTGCCCGGACCGGTGGTGGCGTTCTCCCTGGTGATCCTGTTCGTCATCACCGTCGTCGTCGCGACGTTCCTCGTCCTGATGAGGCAGGGATACCGGTGGGTACGCACGGTGCTGACCGGCGGTGCTATCGCCGCCGTGGTGTTCTCGGCGTCCAGCCTGTTCACCGCTGACCGCCATGCGTTCGCGGCGCTGGCCTACGCCGGTCCGGTGATCATCGGCTCGGTGCTCATCGCCGGCGGGGTGTTCCTGCTGCATCGCAAGGACGCCCACGAGTTCTTCACCCGCTGATTCGCTAGGCTGACCCGACCATGACCGACCCATCGCCCGTGCCGCCGACGCGGCCGCGTCTGGTCGACATCGCGTACTGGTGCTGGCTGCTCGCCGGGATTCTGCTGGTGGCATTCGGTCTGCTGCTCGGATCCACCCGCGGGGACATCCCGCTCTTCCTGCGCGGCTTCGGGATCCTCTTTGCGGTGTCCGGTCTGGTGCTGGGATTCTTCGCGGGCAAGATGCGCAACGGTCATCCAGGTTTCCGGCGTGCGGCGCTCGGGCTCGCACTCGGACTGGTGGTGCTGCTGGTGATGTTCACCTTGGTGTCGCGGGGCGGGGTCTGGCTGATAGTGATGATCCCGACGGCCGCCGGAGCGATCTTGCTGACCCGTCCGGACGCACGCGCCTTCTATGAGCAGGAGGGGCGCGAGTGACCTTGAACGGCCCCGATGCCGACAGCTCAGCCGGCGGCGAACCCACCCAGGTCGTGCTGTTCTCCGAACCCGGCGCCAGCTGGCTGTGGCTGCTGGCCGGTCCCGCCGCTGGGATCGCGATGATGCTGATCCAGTTGTCGGCCGGTTACGGCATCCAGTGGTTCGTGCCCGGCCTGTTCTTCGTGCTGGTCTCCGGGTTCCTGGCGATCCAGGTCAAGGCGGCCCGGATCCACACCTCGGTGGAACTGACGGCGCACAAGTTGCGGCAGGGCACCGAGACCACGCTCACCGACGAAATCGTGCGGATCTATCCGGAAGCCACCGGCGCGGAGACGCCGAAATGGCAGTACGCGCGGGCGCTCGGCGAGCTCACCGGAGTGCCGCGGGGACGCACCGGCATCGGTGTGCGGTTGTCCAACGACCGCACGGCCCAGGCGTGGGCGCGCAAGCACCACCACCTGCGGGAAGCGCTGACCAATCTGCTCGAGGAGCGCATCCCGCCGGAGTCGAAGTCGTGAGGTCGCGGCGCGCGGTGCTGGAGTTGTTGCTGGCCGGCGGCGCGGCCGTGGCCTGTGTGTTCAGCTGGCTGGCGGCGAGCTCGGAGGTCGTGGTCGCACCGGTGCTCGAGGGAGAGCCGGCGACGGCATCGGTGGTCTACTACCCGCCGCTGCTCACGCTGTCGTTGCTGCTCGCGACGGCCGCCGGGGTGCTCGCCGTGCTGGGCGTGAGTCGGCTGCGCCGGGGCGCTTCCCCCGCGAAATATCATTCCGGGTCGCTACCAGCACCCAATCCACAGCCGTAGGTTCACTCTCGCGGGCATGCCGTGTGGGCCTCACCACAAGCCCTTGGTACAAAGTGCAAAATCTGTAACACTGTGCGGATGACCGAGTTGGCGGACAAGAGCGGACACCTCGACAGCCCGGTGCCCGAGGCGCTGCCGCTGGGCCCGCAGTCGCTGGTCTGGCGGTACTTCGGCGACAACCGGATGTATCTGATCGGCCCGCGGCCTGCGGTACTGCAGAACATGCTGGCCGAACTCGGCCAGGGTGTGTACGACCACTCGACGTTCTTTGCCGACACTGCCGAGCGGCTGCGGCGCACCATCCCGCCGATCTTCAACACCGTCTACGGCTCCGACGACGAGAACGCCGGCCAGCAGGTCCGCGACTTCCACCACCACGTCAAGGGTGACCTGCCCGGCCCCGACGGTGAGGTGGTCGGTCGCTACCACGCGCTGGACCCCGACACCTACTTCTGGGCGCACGCCACGTTCGTCGAGCAGGTCTACTACTTCGCCGACACGTTCGTGAAGCGGCTGACCGACGCCGAGCGGGAGCAGATCTGGCTCGAATCGAAGACGTGGTACCGCCGCTACGGCGTCAGCGACCGACCGATGCCGGCGACCTACGCCGAGTTCGTGCAGTACTGGAACCGGATCATGGACCAGGTCGTCGTCGCGCACCCCACCGCGAAGTACGGCGTCGGCTACGTCACCAAGGGATTCCCGAAGCCCAAGGCGGTGCACCCGCTGGTGTGGCGGCTGGTCGAACCCGTCTTCAACCCGCTGGCCGCGTTCCTGACCACCGGCGGGCTGCCGCCGCGGGCGCGCGAGCTGCTGCAGCTTCCGTGGACCGACAAGCAGGAGCGCCGCTACCAGCGATTCGCTGCGCTGTGGCGGTCGCGCCCGGTGAACTGGATCTGGGACCATCTGCCGATGCGGGTGCGCTACAGCGGTTACGCGGTCAAGGGTTATGCCCGGTCCTGACGGGGCCACCGAACAGATCCTCGACGCCGCCGTCGTCGAGTTCGAACGCCATGGCTTCCGTCGGGTCGCGCTCGACGACGTCGCGCGCCGCGCCGGCGTCAGCCGCACCACCATCTACCGGCGCTTCGCCAACAAGGACGAACTAGTCGGCGCGGTCGTCGAGCGGGAGAACGTCCGGCTGTTCGCCGACATCGCAGTCGAACTCAAAAATTCTGGGCCGCAGTCGAATTACTACGTCGAAGCGTTCACGCTGTCGATCCTGAAATTCCGCGGGCACCGGGTGCTGCACCAGGTGATCACCGACGAGCCCGGCCTGGTGCTGGAGTTGGCCGGGCGCTATCACCGCGCGGCGATCGAGCGGATGGCCGAAGCGCTGCGGACGATCTTTCCGCCGGGTTTCGCCGAGCGGATCGGCGCCGAGGCCGTCGATGAACTCGCGGACTGCATCCTGCGTTACGCCGCAATGGTGCTGCTGCTGCCCAGCACCCAACCGTTGGACACCGCCGACGACATCCGGGAATTCGCGCGTCGGCATTTTTTGCCGAGCCTGCCTGCGGCGCTGCGGAGCGTGCCGGCCTGAGGTGTTTTGCAGATCACAGTTTTGGGCAGCCCGCACCGCATGGAACAGGAATCTGAGGGCAACAGCCAGCAACTCACCGAGAAACCCGAGGTGACCGACGCGCACAAGGAAAAAGCCCGTAAGGTCGCCGAGAACAACCCCGACGACCAGCCGACCACGACCTTGCCCGGCACCGGCGGCACTGTCGCCGGCACGGCCGTCACCGACTGGGTCGACGACAACGACAAAGGCAAGGTCGAGACCAGCGCCGAAGAAGGCAACGTGCAGTACCGCAACACCGACGAGTTCCGGGAGAAACTCGAGGGTTGACGGCGGTGGTCGCGGGCAGGCCCCGGCCTCCCTAAGCTGGATTCTCGTGACGCCCCTCGACCAGATCGCGCCGGCATTCGTCGACATGGCCCACTCGATCGTGTGGGCATCGGTGGCCACCGTTGATGCCGACAGCAAACCGCGTTCCCGCATCCTGCATCCGATCTGGGAATGGGACGGCACCGATCTGTTCGGGTGGGTCGCGACGGTGCCGAGTCCGGTGAAGCGGGCGCACCTGGCCGTACATCCCGACGTGTCGGTGAGCTACTGGACCACCAACCACGACACCTGCGCAGCCGACTGCCTGGTCGAGTGGTACACCGACGACGAGACCCGCACCGCGGTGTGGGAGAAGTTCGCCACCGGACCTGAACCGGTCGGGTACGACCCGGCCGTCATCCCGATGTGGAAGGACGGGCCCACGTCCGAGCAGTTCGCGGTCCTGCGGCTGGCGCCCTATCGGCTCCGGGTGATGCCGGGTGCGGTGATGACCCAGGGCGCAGGCGAAGTGCTGAGCTGGCACGCGTCATGACCGCGCCCCCCACCGAGGCCGGCCTGCTGCCGCTGGCTCCGAGAAACCCGCTGCCCTATCGGCAGCTTCTCAAGCTGGTCCGCGCGCTGGACACCGGTCAGCTGACCATCCGTGCCGCCGGCGGACCCGTCACCCGTATCCAAGTGGTGCCGAAATGGCTGTTCCCGCCCTTCGTGGCGGTGTTCTCGCCGGACGCCATCCGCGATGTGATCGGCCGCAACGACGCGCTCTCCGAGCGGTGCATCGTGCACGACGAGGTGCGCGACATGGCCGGCGACAGCCTGTTCGTGCTGCCCAACGAGTTGTGGCGGCCGCGTAAGCGAGCGTTGCAGCCGGTGTTCACCAAGCACAACGTGCGGTCGTTCGGCGGCCACATGTCACGAGCCGCCGAGGAGTTCGTGGAGGACCGGCGCGCCGGCGGTGAGGTCGACCTGGACGTGGAGTGCCGGCGCATCACGATGCAGTCGCTGGGCCGCTCGGTGCTGGGTGTCGACCTCAACGACAGCGCCGAGGCCATCGCCGAGCACATGCACGTCGCGTCCGCCTACACCGCCGACCGGGCGCTGCGCCCGATCCGGGCGCCGCGCTGGTTGCCGACACCGGCGCGGCGGCGTGCCCAGTTCGCCGTCAGATCGATGCTGAAGATCACCGCCGACATGCTCCAAGCGTGCCGGGACGACCCCACCCGGGACGCCCCGCTGGTGCGCGCGCTGATGGCGGCTACGGATCCGGAAACCGGCCGGGGGCTGTCCGACGAGGACATCTGCAACGACCTGCTCATCTTCATGCTCGCCGGTCACGACACCACTGCCACCGCGCTGACCCACGCGCTGTGGCTGCTCGGCCGCCATCCCGAGGCGCAGGACCGGGTGGTGGCCGAGGCTACCGCGGTGGGCGACCGGCAGCTCGAACCCGACGACGTGCCCCGCCTGGGCTACACCACGCAGATCCTCCACGAGGCGCTGCGGTTGTGTCCGCCCGCCGCGGGGGTGGGCCGGATGACGCTGCACGACATCGACGTCGCCGGCTACCGCATCGAAGCCGGCACGCTGGTCGCGGTCGGAATCTATGCGCTGCACCGCGATCCGGCGATCTGGCCGGACCCCGAGCGGTTCGACCCGGACCGGTTCAGCCCGGAGAACGTCAAAGCCCGTGACCGCTGGCACTTCCTGCCGTTCCTCGGGGGCGGCCGGCCGTGCATCGGCGAGCACTTCGCCCGACTCGAGACCACGCTGGCACTGGCGACGATCGTGCGGGCGCTGCGGATCGAGTCCCACGCCGCCGACTTCCCGGTCGACGTGCCGTTCACCACGGTCGCTCGGGGCCCGATCCCGGCCCGGGTCACCCCGCGCGGCTGAGCCGTCGGGGCTACAGCCGCTCGATGCCCGGCACCACCCAGTCGCCTTCGAGCACCGCGTCCTGCGGGTCGTAGACACGCAGGTACACCCGGAAAGCACCATCCGGCACGGGGATCCAGTTGACACTCGGGTCCTGCGGATCCTCCTGCGAGAAGACGATGTCGATCGAGCCGTCCTCCTGGTAGACCAGGTTGCCCGACCCGGTGCTGCTGACGGCGTAGATCTCCTGCTCGTTGGGCACCAGGAAGCCTTCGGCGTCGTAGACGGTGATCGACCAGAACGCGTCCGCGGGCGGTTCCTGGCCGGGCTCGAAGTGCAGCTGATAGGAGTTCTTCCCGTTGAGCCGTCGCAGGTTCTCGTCCAGGAACGCCGTCGCGTAGTAGGCCTCCTCGGGTGTGTTGGCACCCAGGCCGATCTTGGCCACGCCGGCACGCAGCAGGTAGTCGGTGCCGTAGTCGCCGATCGCGGGGTCGGGCGAGGCCCAGCCGTCGTTGCGCACCGCCATGCTGTACTGCGCGATGCTCACCAGAGGGTCCAGGAGTGCTGAGACGGTACGCACGGCCGCCTGCGCCGCCCATTCGGACGCCGGGCTGAGGTTGGCATCGGAGACCTCCAGGCCCGGTCCGACACCGATGCGGACGAGCTCGGCGAGCTTTTCCGCATCGCTGTCCGGGGGCGGGCTGGCCACCATCGCCGCACTGATCGCGTCCAGCGCCTCGATTCCGGTCGGCAGGGGCGCCGAGGTGGTCGTGTCGAAGTCCTCGATCGGGTAGGTCTGCGGACCGCCGGGCGGGGTGATGGCGTACTGCCGCATCAAGGCCACGGCCTCCTGCTGGTCGGCTTCGTCGCCGGCGAGGGTGCGGCCCAGCAGCCAGATGTCGGCGTACGGGACGACGATGACCTCCGCGTCCGGTGGGATCTCGCCTTCCGGGCCGTCCTCCCAGACGATCGCGTAACTCGCGGCCTCCGATCCCGTTGTCCGCGAGCCGATGTAGCCGACCACGTTGGTGTACGGGTCCATCAACTGGAAGACGAAGTACCGGTCCTCCATGTCGGGATGCGACAGCACCACCGGGCCCTCGCTGAGATCGAGGTACGCCAGTGTGTAGAGGGTGTCGACGTTGGGCGCGACCACCAGGTGCTGGTCGGGGTCGATATAGCTGGTCAACGCAATCAGGGTGTTGGTTGCCGGCGCTTCGGCCTGCAGGCGTTCGGTTTCCAGTAACGGGTATCCGTAGAGGTACGCCTGGGCGGCCAGCAGTGCCGCCTCGAGCGGCCTGGGCGGCGGCGCGATGCTGACGTCGCCGGCCGAAGTGACCGCCACGTTCACGGTCACGGTGGGCGCCTGGAGTATTCCGGCCAGCCCCAGTAGCCCGTAGTAGTGCGGGGGGTTTCCGGCGGTGTCGTCGACGGTGATGGTGAATTGATCGACCACCGCGGACCCAGCCGGAACGTCGGGCACGTAGGTGAAGTGGCCCTGGTCGTCGACGACGACGGTGCCGTGCGTAGGAGCGCCGGTCACGGAGTAGGTCAGCGGATCGCCTTCGTAGTCCGTGGCGTTGAGGTCTCCGACGACGGCCCCGTCGAGGGTCAGCTCGGTGGACGCGGTCGGGTCGGCGGCAGGGCGCTGGTTGTTCCACTTGTACTGCGACTGGCGCACCAGCAGCCACAGTGACTCCAGGACGCGCGGGACCGGCAAGCCCGGCCCGGGCAGGTTCGTCGCGAACCGACCCAGGCCGATCCAGGTCATGACGTCGGCGACGATGCTCTTGTAGGTCACCGGAGCCGGTTCGGCCGCGGCGGGGGAGCTCAGCGCTGCCGTGACGGCTGATTCCGAGGCGGCGCCGAGCGGCGTCTGGTGGACTTCAGCGGAGGTATCGGCGACGGATATCGCCGCGGTGCGGGTTGCAGGTCGAATGGTCTCGGTCTCCGTATCCCGGAGCCGTGCCGGCCGCCGCTCGTTCACGTCGGATCCCGCAACGGTTGCTTGCCCGGGTTGCGCAGTTGGCCGGCGCGCCGTGTCGGCGTCATCGCGTCCGTCATCGCGGGAACCGGTCGTGGTCGAGACTGCAGGTTCGTCCGGAGTTGCTGTTGTGGACGGGTCATCTTTCGCGGGCGGTTGCTCGGAATCGCCGTCATCAGCACCGGACGTCGGGGTTTCAGCGGATTCCTCGGCCGCTGCGGAATGCGGGTCCCGCCCGGAGCGATCCCTGTGGCGTTTTGCGGCCGGCTCCTCGTCGGCATCGGAGTCTGCCACTGGCGCCGCGTCGACATCGGTGTCGGATTCGTCGACCGCTGGCTGGCGCAGCCGGGCACCGGATACGGGCCCGGTTCTGCTGCGCGAGGAGGGCCCCGCGGCATCAGAGTCGCTGCCTGCAGATCTGCGTGGTCGCTCCGTCGCGGTATTACTGGTGGATGGTCGAGAAACTGCGCCCCTGCGCCCATCGGAATCGTCGCCCGGCGAGGCACTTGCAATCCCCGAGCCGCCGATCATCGCCATCGCGACACCCGCAGCCGCCACAGCAGCAGCTGCAGGCAACCAACGTGGGGCTTCAGACGAAGGTGACAGGGCCGTGCTTACCGGTGCACTTCCGGGGGTTTCGGCGTTCATCTGACTTTCTTTCCTTTGTTGCGGCGGGCACATCTTGCGGCGCTTGGCTCAACGGAAAGTATTAGACATGCATACGTGTCCAAAGGCAAGGCCTGCGATCGTGATCGCGTACCCCGCGCAGGGTGCTGGTTCGCCGAACGGGAGTAACGATGGCCGGATCTGAATCCGCGCCGCAGCCGCTGCCCCGCGGTCGGCACAAGCTCAGCAAACAGGAAGTTCTCGAATCGCAACGTGAGCGCCTGCTGATCGCGATGGAGGAACTGGTCAACGAGAACGGCTACGTGGCGACGAGCGTGCCCAAGGTGGTTCGCCGGGCACGGGTCACCGACCGCACGTTCTACGCGCTGTTCGAGGACAAAGCTGATTGCTTCATCGCCACCTGCGAGCGACACGGTGACCAGCTGCGGGACCTACTGGCTGGCTACGTGCGCGAGATCGAAACGGCCGAGGACCCCCTCGCCGCTTTCGATGCCGGCCTGCACATGTACCTGCAGTGGTGGATGGATCGACCGGGCGGCGCGCGCGCATTCTTCGTCGACATTCTCGTCGTGGGCGATCGAGCCTTCGCGTCGCGGGATCGGCGCGCGAGTATCTTCGCCGATGCGCTGCGGCGTATCGCCGTGGTGCTCCGTAGCCGAGTGGGGGTCCAGGGCGAGCCCTGCGAGGTGGATGCGGTGGCGGCGGCAACGTTGGCCAGCGAACTCGTCGCCCGGAAGGTGCGGGCCGGGCGCATGGCCGAACTACCCCAACTACATTCCGACCTGCGCCGTGTACTCCTGCTGTTGCTGATGGCCGAGGAACCGCGGACACAGAGCTGAAGATTCGGACTGCCGCGCGCCTCCAGGCGTCAGGCGTCAGGCGTTGCCGCCACCGATCCACCATGCGACCGCGGCGAGCACCACCAGCACTGCCGCCGCGATAATCCAGGCGGTGACGCCGCCGAAGCCCGCGCCGACGCCGGCCACCCCGCCGGGATCCGCCTGGGTGATCACAGGTGCGATGAGATCAGTCATGTTCTCGTGTCGTCAGGGATCAACCCCGCCGCAGCAGGACCGCCGATTCGAACGGCAGCCGGGCGAACACCGGTCGCATCATCCCGGTGACGTGAGCCGACGCCTCGTCGCGGCTCATCACCTGCGGCTCGGTGACCGGGAAGGTCCTGCCGTAGCGGCGCATGGTGCCGCCACCGGCCGCGGTGAGGTTCTTCAGCCAGTCCCGGTCCGGTCCGTAGGTGAGCAGCACCGCCACCCCGTCGGCGGTGCTGAACACCGTCAGCGGTGTCCGGTAGTGCTTGCCGGACCGGCGGCCGATGTGTTCGAGGATTCCCATGGTGGGCGCCCAGCCCGCCCACATGCGTTGGATCGGGTTGGTGACGTGGCGGTTGAACCGGGCCAGCCATTGCGGGAGTTGCATGAGACCCATCACACTCTTTGTCCATGGCGTATCTCAAGCCCCCGTGGTTCGTGGCGACCGTGTTCAACAGGTTCGCGATGGCCACCGGGGTGGGCAACAGCGAGCCCCTGACCGTCACGAAGCGGGCCAGCGGGCAGCCACAGCAGATCCCGGTGGTGGTCCCGGAGGTCGACGGCGTGAAGTACCTGGTGTCCACCCGCGGTGAGTCGCAGTGGGTGAAGAACGTGCGCGCCGACCCACACGTCATGGTGGGCTCGGTGAAGTACCTGGCAGCAGAGGTACCGGTGGACCAGAGAGGGCCCATCCTGGCCGCGTACAAGCCCAGGGCCGGCAGGGTGGTCGAGGGGTACTG
Source organism: Mycolicibacterium austroafricanum (assembly GCF_902705885.1). GTDB lineage: Bacteria > Actinomycetota > Actinomycetes > Mycobacteriales > Mycobacteriaceae > Mycobacterium > Mycobacterium vanbaalenii_A. The sequence goes on from NZ_CACSIP010000012.1 coordinate 241,214, forward strand.
GCGCAAGCTGCCCGAGGACGCCGATCACCCGGTGTTCGCGCTGACACCGCTTCACTGACACCACTACACCCTGTAGTTGACCCAGGGCGCGCGGCTGGGACACTGGTGCCATGAGCAGTACCGACTTGTCCGCGAAGCTGTTCGCCGACGCGTGTTCCGTGATTCCCGGCGGGGTGAACTCCCCGGTGCGGGCGTTCTCCTCGGTCGGCGGCACGCCGCGGTTCATCACCTCCGCCGCGGGCTGCTGGCTGACCGACGCCGACGGCAACCGCTACGTCGATCTGGTGTGTTCCTGGGGGCCGATGATCCTCGGCCACGCCCACCCCGCGGTCGTCGAGGCGGTGCAACGGGTGGCCGCCGACGGGCTGTCGTTCGGCGCCCCGACCCCGTCGGAGTCCGAGCTGGCACGCGAGATCATCGGCCGGGTGGCCCCGGTGGAGCTGCTGCGGCTGGTGAACTCGGGCACCGAGGCCACCATGAGCGCGATCCGGCTGGCCCGCGGCTACACCGGCCGCGCGAAGATCGTCAAGTTCTCCGGCTGCTACCACGGCCACAGCGACGCGTTGTTGGCCGACGCGGGGTCCGGGGTCGCGACGCTGGGGCTGCCGTCGTCGCCGGGTGTGACGGGCGCCGCCGCGGCCGACACGATCGTGCTGCCGTACAACAACATTCCCGCGCTGGAGGAGGTCTTCGACCGCTTCGGCGACGAGATCGCTTGCGTCATCACCGAAGCCAGCCCCGGGAACATGGGTGTGGTGCCGCCGCAGCCCGGGTTCAACGCCGAGCTGCGCCGGATCACCGCCGAGCACGGTTCGCTGCTCGTCGTCGACGAGGTGATGACCGGCTTCCGGGTCAGCCGATCCGGTTGGTACGGGCTGGATCCGGTCGATGCGGACCTGTTCACGTTCGGCAAGGTGATGAGCGGCGGGCTGCCCGCCGCGGCGTTCGGCGGCAAGGCCGACGTGATGGGCAGGCTGGCCCCGCTCGGGCCGGTGTACCAGGCGGGCACGCTGTCCGGGAATCCGGTCGCGATGGCGGCCGGGCTGGCCACCCTGCACGCCGCGGACGACGCCGTCTACGCCACCCTCGACGCCAACGCCGACCGGCTGGCCGGGCTGATCAGCGGCGCGCTCAACGATGCCGGTGTCGCGCACCAGATTCCGCGGGCCGGCAACATGTTCAGCCTGTTCTTCGGCGATGCGCCGGTGACGGATTTCGCCTCGGCCAAAGCCACCCAGACGTGGCGCTTCCCGGCGTTCTTCCACGCCCTGCTCGACGCGGGCGTCTACCCTCCGCCCAGCGCCTACGAGGCCTGGTTCGTTTCGACCGCGCTCGACGACGACGCATTCGACCGGGTCGCGGCGGCACTGCCCGCTGCGGCCCGCGCTGCGGCGCAGGTTTCGGAGCCGGCATGACGCAGACGAAGACCGTGGTGCACGTGATGCGCCACGGCGAGGTGCACAACCCGGAGCAGATCCTCTACGGCCGGTTGCCCGACTATCACCTCTCCGACCGGGGCCGGGTGCAGGCACAGGCGGTGGCGGACTGGCTTGCCCACCGCGACATCACCCATGTGGTCGCCTCGCCGCTGGAACGCGCCCAGGAGACCGCGGCGCCGATCGCCGCCCGGCACGGACTGTCGATTAACACCGACGACGAACTCATCGAGTCCGAGAATGTCTTTCAGGGAGAGCGGGTCTCGCCCGGTGACGGGGCGTTGCGCAACCCGCGCAACTGGTGGCACCTGCGCAACCCGCGCACGCCGTCGTGGGGAGAGCCCTACGCCGAGATCGCGGCGAGGATGATGCGGGCGCTGCATCGTGCCCGCGCCGACGCCGCCGGCCACGAAGGGGTGTGCGTCAGCCACCAGCTGCCCGTCGAGACACTGCGCCGTGCGATGACCGACAAAGCGCTGCACCACTTTCCGACCAGGCGGATGTGCAACCTGGCCTCGGTCACGTCGTTCTACTTCCACGATGACGTCTGCGTGGGCTGGGGATACGCGGAGTTGGCCGGCAAGTGAGGCGATCGGTGCCCCGGGTCGGACGGTTGGTCACGCTCATCGTGGGCGTGGCCATGCTCGGGGTCACCGGATGCTCCACCGGCAGTGACGCCGTCGCCCAGGGAGGCACATTCGAGTTCGTCGCCCCGGGCGGCAAGACCGNCATCTTCTACGACCCACCGGCGAGCAGAGGTCACCCCGGGCCGCTGAGCGGCCCGGACTTGATGGACACCGACAAGACGCTGTCGCTGACGGACTTCGCCGGCAAGGTGGTGGTGATCAACGTGTGGGGGCAGTGGTGCGGCCCGTGCCGCACCGAGATCACCCAGCTGCAGCAGGTCTACCAGGCGACCCGTGACCAGGGGGTGGCGTTCCTGGGCATCGACGTGCGGGACAACAACATCGACGCGCCCCGCGACTTCATCATCGATCGGGGCGTGACGTTTCCGTCGATCTACGACCCGCCGATGCGCACCATGATCGCGTTCGGTGGCCGCTACCCCACGACGGTCATCCCGTCGACGATCGTCCTGGACCGCGAGCACCGGGTGGCCGCGGTGTTCCTGCGTGAACTGCTCGCCGAGGACCTGCAGCCGGTGGTCGAGCGGCTGGCGTCAGAGACCCCGGAGCAATGAACCTCGACCAGATCGGTGAACTGACGGCCAGCGGTCCGCTGCTTCTGGCGCTGTCGATCAGCGTGCTGGCGGGCCTGGTGTCGTTCGCCTCGCCGTGCGTCATCCCGCTGGTTCCCGGCTACCTGTCCTATCTGGCCGCGGTGGTGGGGGTCGACCCCGGCCCGGCGGCTGGTGCCGGCGCGCCCGGGACGCTGGCGCTGCGCGGCGCCCGACTTCGGGTGGCCGGGGCCGCGGCGCTGTTCGTCGGCGGTTTCACGGTGGTGTTCGTGCTCGGCACTGTCGCGGTACTGGGGATGACGACCACGCTGATCACCAACCAGCTGCTGCTGCAACGCATCGGCGGGGTGATCACGATCCTGATGGGCCTGGTGTTCATCGGTCTGGTTCCGGTGCTGCAGCGGGACACCCGGTTCACCCCGAGGCGGATCTCCACCCTGGGCGGAGCCCCACTGCTCGGTGCGGTGTTCGCACTGGGGTGGACACCGTGCCTGGGACCCACGCTGACCGGGGTGATCGCGGTGGCGTCGGCGACCGAGGGCAGCAATGTGGCACGGGGTGTGGTGCTCGTCGTCGCCTACTGCCTCGGCCTGGGAATCCCGTTCGTACTGCTGGCCTTCGGTTCGGCGCGCGCCGTCGCCGGACTCGGCTGGCTGCGCCGTCACACCCGCACCATCCAGATCTTCGGGGGCGTGCTGCTGATCGGAGTGGGCATCGCCCTGACCACCGGATTGTGGAACGAGTTCGTGTCCTGGGTGCGCGACGCCTTCGTCAGCGACGTCAGGCTCCCGATCTGATGACCGCCCCGCCCCCCGGCGCGCGAGCAGACACAAAAGGCCGCGACACGCCGCATACTCGGGGACCTATGCGTCTGCTCGCGCTGATACGCAACACCTGGCGCACCCTGACCTCCATGGGGACCGCGCTGGTGCTGCTGTTCCTGCTGGCGCTCGCGGCGATCCCGGGAGCGCTGCTGCCGCAGCGAAACCTCAACGAGGTCAAGGTCGCCGAGTACATCGCCGCCAACCCCACCATCGGACCGTGGCTGGACCGGGTCCAGGCGTTCGACGTGTTCTCCAGCTTCTGGTTCACGGCGATCTACGTGCTGCTGTTCATCTCGCTGGTGGGCTGCCTGACACCACGCCTGTTCGAGCATTTCCGCAGCATGCGGGCCAACCCGGTACCTGCACCGCGCAATCTGGGGCGGCTGCCCAAGCACCACACCGCCGAGGTGCGCGGCGACGTCGCCACGGTGGCGGCCGCGGTCGACGAACGGTTGCGGGGGTGGCGGCGAATCACCCGCCGAGCCGGCGCCGGGGACGGAGAGTCCGCCGAGGTCACCGAGATTTCGGCGGAGAAAGGCTATCTGCGCGAGTTCGGCAACATCGTCTTCCACTTCTCGTTGCTCGGTCTGCTGGTCGCGATCGCCGCAGGCAAGCTGTTCAGCTACGAGGGCAACGTCATCGTCATCGCCGACGGCGGGCCGGGGTTCTGCACGGCATCACCCGCCGCGTTCGACTCGTTCCGGGCGGGCAACACCGTCGACGGGACCTCGCTGTATCCGATGTGTGTGCGGGTCAACGATTTCGAGGCCACCTACCTGCCGAACGGGCAGGCGGTGTCCTTCCAGGCGGACATCGACTACCAGGCCGGCGACGATCTCGACACCGGCACCTGGCAGCCGTACCTGCTGAAGGTCAACGAGCCGTTGCGTGTCGGCGGCGACCGGGTCTACCTCCAGGGCCACGGCTACGCCCCGACGTTCACCGTGACCTTCCCCGACGGACAGACCCGCACCCAGACACTGCAGTGGCGGCCCGACGACCAGATCACGTTCCTGTCCTCGGGAGCGATGCGTTTCGACCCGCCCGGTGGCACCTACGCCGACGAACGGGAGCGACGCAGCAACCAGCTCGCGGTCCAGGGGTTGTTCGCGCCGACCGGGGAGCTCGACGGCACCCTGCTGTCGTCGAGCTTCCCCGCGCTGAACGACCCCGCGGTGGCGATCGACGTCTACAAAGGTGACACCGGCCTGGACACCGGGCGCCCGCAGTCGCTGTTCTCGCTGGACCCGCGGATGATCGACCAGGGCCGGCTGGACAAGGTGGCGCGGGTCAACCTGCGCGCCGGCGAGGACACCCGCCTCGACGACGGCACCGTGGTGCGGTTCGACGGCGCCACCCCGTTCGTCAACCTGCAGGTGTCCCACGACCCCGCCCAGATCTGGGTGCTGGTGTTCGCGATGACGATGATGGCGGGCCTGCTGGTGTCGTTGATCGTACGGCGGCGCCGCGTCTGGGTGCGATTGTCGTCGGAGGCTGCAGGTACCGTGAACGTCGAGCTGGGCGGCCTGGCCCGCACCGACAACTCGGGCTGGGGTGACGAGTTCGAGCGGCTGACGGCGCGGCTGCTCGCCGGAAGCGAGACCGGTGCGCCGGTTGGTGAAGACAAGAAGGCGGATCGTTCATGAATTCCACCGATATCGACCTCGGGCTGGCCCGTTACTCGGACTGGGCGTTCACGTCGTCGGTGCTGGTGCTGGTCGTGGCCCTGCTGCTGCTGGCTGTCGAGTTGGCCTACAGCCGCAGCCGGAAGGTCGAGACCCGGGAGCTGGTGGGTGCGGGCGTCTCGGAGACGGTCGCGGTCGACAGCGCCACCCCGGGCGTGGTCGCCGACACCCCGCGGCGGTCGTTGGACGAGCGCGTCGGCTCGGCCGGGCTGGCGCTGATCTACGTCGGCATCGCGGCGCTGCTGGCGTGCATCGTGTTGCGGGGTCTGTCCACCGCACGGGTGCCGTGGGGCAACATGTACGAGTTCATCAACCTGACCAGTTTCTGCGGCCTGGTGGCCGCGGCGGTGGTGTTGCGCCGGCCGCAGTACCGGTCGCTGTGGGTGTTCGTGCTCGTCCCGGTGCTGATCCTGCTCACCGTGTCCGGTCGCTGGCTGTATTCACACGCCGCGCCGGTGATGCCCGCTCTGCAGTCCTACTGGCTGCCCATCCACGTGTCGGTGGTCAGCCTGGGCTCCGGGGTGTTCCTGGTCGCCGGCGTGGCCAGCGTGCTGTTCCTGCTCAAGATGTCGCGCCTCGGCGAGCCGGGCCGCCCCGGCGTCGTCGCCCGCGTCGTGCAGCGACTCCCGGACGCCCAGATCCTGGACCGAATTGCCTATCGCACAACGATCTTCGCATTCCCGGTGTTCGGCTTCGGGGTGATCTTCGGCGCGATCTGGGCCGAGGAGGCCTGGGGCCGGTACTGGGGCTGGGATCCCAAGGAGACGGTGTCGTTCATCGCGTGGGTGATCTACGCGGCCTACCTGCACGCCCGCTCGACGGCGGGCTGGCGGGACCGCAAAGCCGCGTGGATCAACGTGGCCGGCTTCGTGGCGATGGTCTTCAACCTGTTCTTCATCAACCTGGTGACCGTCGGGCTGCATTCGTACGCAGGCGTCGGCTGAGCGCTGTCTGGCGAGCAGGAGGGAGGAGACCGACCCGTGTCTGACCTGCCGGGTGGTTTTCGGGCACAGCAACGGTTCGTCGACCCGGCGGCCGCGGTGCCTGCCGAGTGGACGGCCCCGACCCCACCGCACGGAGTGCCACCGGTCGTCGCTGCCCGCCCACCGGAGCCGGCGCTGCCCGCGCCGGCACCGCCCGATCCGGCCGCCCCCGATCCGCCGCCGTACCTCGATCTGTCCACCGTCGCGCTGCTCGGCAAGCCCAGGCGGGCGCCGTCGGCGGGCTGGCGCAAGTGGGTGTACTGGTCCTCGGCCAAGCTGATCAACCTGGGGGAGAGCCCGAAGGTGCTTCGCCACGACACCCTGGTCGCGCAGCTGCAGCGTCCGTTGCGCGGCTGTTACCGGATCGCGCTGCTGTCCCAGAAGGGCGGTGTCGGCAAGACCACCATCACCGCGACGCTGGGCGCCACGTTCGCCACCAACCGCGGGGACCGGGTGATCGCGGTGGACGCCAACCCCGATCGCGGCACGCTCAGCCAGAAGGTGCCGCTCGAGACGCCGGCCACCGTACGGCACCTGCTGCGCGACGCGGAGGGGATCGCCGCCTACAGCGATGTCCGCCGCTACACCTCACAAGGTCCGAGCCGGCTGGAGGTACTGGCGTCCGAAACCGACCCCGCGGTGTCCGAGGCGTTCAGTTCAGACGACTACCACCGCACCCTGTCGGTGCTGGAGCGGTTCTACAGTCTGGTGCTCACCGACTGCGGCACCGGCATGCTGCATTCGGCGATGTCCGCAGTGATCGACAAGGCCGACGTGCTGGTGGTGATCAGTTCCGGTTCGGTGGACGGCGCGCGCAGCGCTTCGGCGACGCTGGACTGGCTCGACGCCCACGGCTACGAGGACATGGTCAGCAACTCGATCGCCGTCATCAACGGGGTGCGGCCACGCTCGGGCAGGGGCACGAAGGTCGACCTCGCCAAGGTTGTCGACCACTTCGCGCGGCGCTGCCGGTCGGTGTGTCAGGTGCCGTTCGACCCGCACCTGGAGGAGGGGGCCGAGATCAGCCTGGACCGGCTGCGACCACAGACCAGGGAGTCCCTGATCGAACTGGCTGCCGCGGTGGCACAAGGCTTTCCAGGTGCACGTCGGCACGGCGACCCAGCCGTCGACTAGGTCGGCGATGCGCGGTCAGGACCGCGGTTGGTCGTCTCGCGGATTGATCCGCCGCAGGAAATCCGGATCGTCGTCCGGTCCGATCACCCGGGTGCGCGGTCGATTCGCGGCCATCCGGGTGACCCGCCAGCCGACGTAGACCAGTGCGGCCAAGACGATCAGCAGGAGCAAATAAGCCACCTAAAACCTCCTTCCTGTCAATATACGCGTCATGGGTAGGCTCGGTCCGTGTCTGACGGACCGCCCAGATCCCGCCTGCTACTCGACGTGCTCGCCTACGTCGCGGCCCGCCTCGTCCTCGTCCTCGTCACGACGCTCGTGATCATCGGGGTCGGACGCCTGTTCGGGGTCCGGGACTTCCCGGTGGTGGTGGCGTTGCTTTTTGCCATCGTGATCGCGCTGCCGCTGGGTATCTGGCTGTTCACCCCGCTGCGGCGGCGCGCCACCGAGAGCATCGCGACGTGGGATGAGCGCCGCCGCCGCGACCGCGAACAACTGCAGGCCCGACTGCGGGGCGACGCCGCACCTGAAGATCCCGCCGCGCCGGACGGCGAACCCCGCGACGGCTGACGAAAGTCTGACCTATTACGGATCCGTCATCGCGGGTCTATTACTGCATAGCTGAGGCCGCCGCTGGGTAACCCGGGTCACATGACGGAACAGCAGCTGATGACCCGTCACCAGGCCATCAGTAACCACAGGAATATCACTAGCCACAGAACCCCGATTAGCCACAAGGCTCTGTACCGACGGTGGCTGGACGAGTTGTGGGGCGGGTACCGCATCGCCGAGGAACTCGTGTCCCCGGATTTTGTCGGGCACTGGCCCACCCGGGACGTCCACGGGCCCACTGAACTGCAGAAGGTCGTCGACAACACCCGTGGTGCGCTGCGGGAACTGAGGTTCGTGGTCGAGGTCGGCCCGTTCGTCGACGGCGACATGGTGGCAGCCCGGTGGATCGCCACGGGTGCGGGCGCCACCGGCCCGACCCGGTTGACCGGCAACGACATCCTGCGGGTCGCCAACGGAACAGTCGTCGAGTACTGGAGTGGTATCTCGCCCGGTTAGTCGGCTGCGGCGTCGCGCAACAACCGCCGCAGCACCTCGAGGGGATCGCCGTCGGTGGGATCGAGTCGGCGCCCGTCCGGCGACTGCGTGGGCTCGGGGTCGGTGATCGCCGGGGCCGCGGGCGGCGGCAGGTCCGCGGGCGGCGGCGGCGGTGTCACACCGGGCGGGACCAGCGTGCCGAGCGCGTCGATCTTGGCGGTCAGACGCGCCTGCGCGTCCTGGCGCACCGCGCGTCGCTGCGGGTCAGGGTCGTTGTTGCCGTCGAAACATTCAGCTGGCGCATCGGCGATCATCGTCAGGGCGCTCTCGTAGCGGTCCCGCGCGGCGTCCAGCCGGGCTTCCCATGCCTCGATGTCGCCCTGGCGTTCCCGGACCAGTTCGAGGTTGACGCGCACCGGGCACGAGTGCGCCGGGTCGGTAGCGGCCAATACCGTCGAGAACTCCGGTTCGGCGACCTCCAGGCTGGCGCGCTGCTGCTCCTCGCGGGCGCGGCCCTCGAGCACCGCGAGCCCACCTGCGGCGAACGCGGTGGTGTCGGGTTCGAGCACGTCGGCGATGCGCAGCACCGCCACATCAGCGCGCAGCGAACCGATCTCCCCCGACACGTAGTGCTGCTGCGCCGCGCCACCCACGACGACCACGGAGATCAGCTTCGCCGCGAGCGCGAGCACGGCCGCGGCCACCGGAGCCGACGCGATCAGCAGTCGCCGTCGCAACCGCAGCCGGGCCGGCGCCGACACGCGCGTCACGTCAGCACCTGCCGTCGGGTCGACCGGTTCCGGCGCAACTCCCGCGCAGTCAGGTAGATCTCGGCGAGCAGCAGCAGCGACGCCAGCATCGTGAACAGCCAGTAGAGCTCGGACCGTTCGGGGGTAGCCTGCGGGTCGGCGGTCACCTCGGCGGTCGGTCTCGCGCCCGGTGGCACGGGCTGCCCGGGCTCACGCTGGATGTAGGGGACCCCGAGTTGCGCGGCGATGTCACGCAGCGCAGCCACGTCGAGGCCGGGCCCGCCGCCGTAGCCGAACACCGCCCCGCCGTCCACATCGCCGGTGTCGAACTGCCCCTGGGGTGCGGTGGACTGCCCGGCCCCGGAACCGAAGTAGTACACCAGGTTGTCCGCCTGCGGATACTGCTGCCGGGCCGCGATCAGCTGGTAGCGCAGCACGTTGGCGGCGGCACCGGCATTGACCTGGTCGCTGCCCGCGGTGGCGTCGGCGTAGGGGTTCAAGGCCTCGACGACCGGCTCCAGGCTCCAGGTGTCGCTCGACAGCGGCCAGTCGATCGCGGGCCGAGACGCGAACGCGATGACGGCGAACCGGGAGCCGGGGTGCGCGTCGATCAGCTCCCGCATGTCCTGGCGGATCCCCGCCATCCGGGTGCCCTCGCCATGGTCGGCGATCGCCGAGTCGGCAGAACGGTCCACGACGAAGTACACATTCGCCCCCCGGGCCGTCGGGGTGAGTTCTTCGGAGCCCACCGTCCCGGTTCCCGGCCGCGCGGCGGCCACCAGCACCAGCAGCACGGCCAAAGTCGTTCCGCACCAGCGCAGCATCGCGGTCCTGCCGGAGCGGGACCCGGCGGCCAGCCGCAGGGACACCACCCTCAGCGCGAGCAGGGCCACCACGATGACGCCCAGTGCGGGCGGCGGCAGCACCGGGTCGAACGTCATCGCCGCACCGCCATCAGCGACACGCCGAGCAGTGCGGCCAGCGCCAGCGCGGCCACGAGCACGACGACGGGGGTGTCTTCCCGGGAGCCGGCCCGCTCGCCGTCCTGGCCTGCCGGAGCGGCGCGGATCGCGTCGAGGTCACTGCCGAGGCCCGCGGCGTCGAATCGGTGGAACTGCCCGCCGGTCACCTCCGCGAGGGTGGCCAGTGTGTCGGTTTCGCGACCGGGTGTGGCGATGGCATTGACCTGTACGTCGGCCTGCTGTGCCATCTCGGTGACCTGGGTGTCTGTGAACAGCGACGGCGTGGTGTCCTCGGGTGGGCGCAGCGCGCCGGGGCCAAGGTAGATCAGCGACCTGTGGGTGTCACTCGCGGTCTCGAACCCGGGAAAGCCGGTCAGGCACAACGCCAGAACGTCGGCGACGGTCGGCGAGTAGTCGTTGTAGCCCACCGGCGCGGAGAACGAGTCGGTTCTGGCCCGCAGGCCGACGGCTTCAGCCGGGCTCAACGCCGCGGCGTCGGACTGCGCCTGTATCCGTGCCGCTTGTGCGTAGTCACCGAAGCGGCCGGCGGCGAACTGGTGGTCACGGGTCAACGGGACCACCCTGCGGTTCGGCGACGTCAGCCCGATTCGCTCGGTCCCGTAGGTGGTCGCCTGGCGGGCGAAGTAGGTCAGGAACTGGCCGGTGGCAGGGTCGGTGACGGGCTGGCCCACGCACAGCATGATGTCCTCACGCGCAGCGGAGTCGTTGGTGCCCCAGAGCGTTCCGACAGGCCGGGCGCTCGCGAGCACCGTCGTGCCGAACAGCAGTGTCAGCAGGGCCAACAGCACCGCGCTGGCCCGGGTGCGGCGGCGAATCACCGCCCGGTACTCGGGTAGCCCGGTCAGACGTGCGGTGTTGGCCAGGGGCCGGCGGCCGCGGGCTCGTTCGGTGGGCAGCAGCATCGCCAGCGCGCCGGTCAGCACCAGCGCGCCGAGCCCGGCGATCACCACCGCCCACCACATCAACTCCACGAGCGGATCAACTCTTCTGTCTGTTCACCCAACCGGGCCACATCAACGGTCGCGGAACTGTCGAACTGTGCATCACCCAACGCCGAGAGGACCGGTGCGGCGGGGGCCAGATCACCGGCGGCGACCGCGCGCAGTTGCATGTACTGGGCCCGAAGCCCGGTGGCCTGATGCAGGAAGCTGCGCAGGGTGCGGCTCAATTCCGCACCGGCCTGTACGCCGGAGAGCTCTCCGGCGCGGTGCCGGCGGGTGATCGATTGGACCGTCCGGGCGAAGCGGTACCGCAGCACGCGGGCGTGGGCCACCCTGACCACCGGTATCCGGCGCAGCCGTTCGGCGGGCATGGTCGCGATGAAAACGCTGGTATACCAGGCGATGACGACGATCAGCAGGGCCAACCCGAGCCACAGCCATCCGGTGGCGTAGCCGCGCGGTCCACTGACGAACTCGAGCAGATCATCCGGCACGCGACCACACCCCCGTCATCTCGACGATCTTGCGGCGGACCTGATCGCTACCGGAGATCGTGGCGTGCGGAATCGCCTGTGAGGTCATCAGTTCGGCGAGTTCGCGGGCACGTCGCTGCTCGGCGCGCTGGTAGGCGGCGACGACGCGCGGTTCGGCCGTCACGGATCCGAGCACCACCCGCCCGGTGGCGACGTCGTACGCGTCGTCACCACCGGCGGCGGTCGCCGGCAAGTCCGGGACCATCGCCCACATCACGTCGTGCCGCGCGGTCAGCCGGCCGAGCACCTCGTCGAGGCGCTCGTCGCGGTCCGGTTCGTCGGACACCACGATGATCAGCATCGAGTGTCGGTAATGTGTTGCCACATAAGTCAACTGGCAGACGATGTCACTCGGACCGGACGGGGTGGGGCCGGCCGAATGAAGGTGGTAGCCGGCGAGCAGGCTCTCGATGTGGTTCTCGCCGCGGCGCTGGCGGACGTTCACACTGCCGCGGGCATCGCCGTACACCATGCCGACTTCGTCGGTGCGGCCGAGCGTAATCAACCCGATGGCGCCCAGAATGTTCAGTGCGACATCGCTTTTGCGCTCGCCACCCGGTGCGAGGGCCGACATGTTGCGGCCGGTGTCGGCCACGAGGAGAACCTTGTGGTGTTTTTCGGAGACGAACCTCTTGATGAGCACGCTGGCGGACCGCGCCGAGGCCTTCCAGTCGATGTCGCGGACGTCGTCACCCGGCACGTAGGGCCGCAGTTCGTCGAATTCCAGGCTGCGGGTGTGCAACAGCGCGTAGCGACCGCCCTCGAGCATGCCGCGGGTGTCGCTGCCGAAGTGGGCTCTGGCCCGGTGGAGGTGCTTACCCACTGCCCGCCCCGCTCAGGGCACCCGCACCGACTGCAGTGCGGCCTCGATCACCACGTTGGCGGTCACCCCTGCGCTGGCCGCCTCGAACCCGAGGATCAGCCGGTGCTGCAGCACCCGGTGCGCCAGATCGGCGATGTCGCCGGGGATCACGTGGTTGCGCCCGGACAGCACTGCCAGCGCACGGGCCGAGGTGCACAACGCGATGGTCGCCCTGGGGCTGGCGCCGTATTCGATCAGCCTGGCGATCTGCCGCGGCAGGTGGTTGCCCGGGTCGCGGGTCACGCCGACCAGTCGGCTGGCGTAGAGCATCAGGTCACGGCTCATGTGCACCTGGCGGGCGACCCGCTGCAGGTGGCGGATGTCCTCGAGGCCGACCACCGGCGGCGTCCGGTGGTCCCGGTCATATAGCCCGGCGTCGCGTCGGCTGAGCACCTCGACCTCCTGCTCGGGCGAGGGGTACTGGACGATCTCCTTGAGCAGGAACCGGTCGGTCTGAGCCTCGGAGAGCGCATAGGTGCCTTCCTGGTCGACCGGGTTCTGGGTGGCGATCACCAGGAACGGCTCCGGGATGGGATAGACGGTGCCGGCGATGGTCGTCTGGCGTTCCTCCATCGCCTCGAGCATCGCGCTCTGGGTCTTGGCGCTGGAGCGGTTGATCTCGTCGAGCAGCACGACGTTGGCGTGGACGGGTCCGAGCTGGGTGACAAACGACGTGGTGGCCGCGTCGTAGACCTGGGTGCCGATGATGTCGCTGGGCAGCAGGTCGGGGGTGCACTGGATGCGCCGGAACACCCCGTCGATGGACTCGGCGACGACCCGCGCCGCGGTGGTCTTGGCCAGCCCGGGCACGCTCTCCAACAGGATGTGGCCGCCGGTGAGCAGCCCGATGAGCAACGACTCCCGCAGGTGCTCCTGGCCGACGACCTTCGCCGAGAACGCCTCGGAGAGCGCCCTGACGATGCGTTGTGCCTCGTCAGGGTCGTGGTCGGACGGTATCCGGGCTGCGGTCATCCAGCGGTATGTACCACGCGATTCGGGCGTGCAAACCGCCGCTGGGCGACGACTACCACGCCGAAGTCGCCCGGAATCAGCCGAACATCAACGCGCCGGCCACTGCCAGCGCCCACACCAGCATCGCCAGCCCGGTGTCTCGCAGCACCGGGATCAGCTCCTTGCCGCCCTGCCCGCCCCGGACCGGCCTGGCCGCACGCACCGCCAGCGGCAGCGCCACCAACCCCACCGCAGCCCACGGCGTCGCCGGCATCAGCACCAGCGGCACCGCGAACGCCACCACCAGCAACCCACAGAACAGCAGCCGGGTCCTGGCGTCGCCGAGCCGAACCGCCAGGGTGATCTTGCCGGACTGGGTGTCGGTGGGGATGTCACGCAGATTGTTGGCCACCAGCACCGCCGAGGACAGGCAGCCCATCGCCACGGCGAGCGCCCCGCCGACCCAGTCGACGCGCAGCGCCTGGGTGAACTGGGTGCCCAGCACCGCGACCAGGCCGAAGAACACGAACACGGCGACCTCGCCGAAGCCCAGGTAGCCGTAGGGCTTGGAGCCGCCGGTGTAGAGCCACGCCCCGGCGATGCAGACCGCGCCGACCGCGATCAGCCACGGTGCGCTGAACCAGGCCAGCACCAGGCCGGCGACCGCGGCGACGAGCAGGCTCGCGATCGCGGCCGTCAGCACCGACCGGGGCGCTGCGAGCCTGGAGCCGACCAACCGCAGCGGCCCGGCCCGCACATCGTCGGTGCCGCGGATGCCGTCGGAATAGTCGTTGGCGTAGTTCACCCCGATGATCAGGGCGATCGCCACCAGCAGCGCCAGCAGCGCCTTCCACCACGATGCGGCACCCAGCCACGCTGCAGCGCCCGTCCCGGCGATCACCGGTGCGACGGCGTTCGGCAACGTCCGGGGACGCGCTCCCTCGATCCACTGGGCGAAACTGGCCACTGCGTCAGTCTTGCAGGTGCCCGGTTTGCTCCCCGCGTGCGCAGGGTTCCAACCGTGGCACACTGAGCGCATGGACGACCGACTGAGCAAGAACGAGATCCGGAAGGACGCCGTACAGGAGATCGTCGGTGCCGGTGCGTCGACCGTCGGTGAGGTCACCTCGATCATCACGACCGCGGTCAAGGACGTCGCGAACGCCATCGGCGGGCTGGCCACCGACGTGTTCGAGATCCGTGACGGCGCCCGGCGCGCAGCACAGCGCAACGCCGACGAGACCGACGCCGAGTAGTTCGCCGGTCAGCCCTCGGGTCGCTGACCGCGGGTGCCGCCGGCACCCCACACCACCGCGTGATCCGTGGTGCGCGCGTAATTGTCCGGTGTCGCCGGATCACCGGAAACCAGCACCGCCCCCCAGTCGACGTCGGGATGTCCGACCAGCCTGCTCGGCACCTCGTTGAGCTGGCCGAACGTCGCGAGTCCGGCAAACGTCCCGCCCAGGTCGGGGTCGCGGTCCTCGGTGAACCACGGCCGCGGTGACTCGATCACGGTGCGGGGTGTGGTGGCGACGCCCCCCGCCACCTCGGCGATGTCGTGCACACAGGGGAACAGGAACGACTGCGGCCAGCTGATCAGCACGGGTCCGCGGCCGGCCAGGAAGTCGGTCAGCGGAATGATCGTGCGCAACCGGGGGCCGGTGAAGGCCAACCAGCCGGTCTGGTCGGTGCGGTCGTCGACGGCGTGGATGCGTACCCGGTCGGCCCCGGCGGGCACCTCGGCCGAATCCACGCCCACCGAGCGCCACAACGGATGCTCGGGGTCCTCGTCGGATGCGGGCCGGTCGACCGGTTCGGCGGCACCCAGGACGGCGACGGTCGGTCCGTCGGCCCGGCCGAACTCCAGCACCAGCGAGTTGCCGTCCGACGTGCGTCCCGAGACCGACAGGGCCACACCGTTATCCGGCGCCAATGGTGGTAACGCAAACCATCCGGTGACGATCTCGCCGGTGGCCTGCGCGCCGGGGGTCCGGCTGCCCCACAGGTACTCCGAGGTGCCGCTTCCGGGCCGGTCCGGAGGCGGCGCCCCCGGGTAGAAACCCGTCGACTCGGCGAACCCGGAACCCCGCCCGCCCGGTTCCGTTGCCCTGAGCACCTGGCCGTCGGGCAGCACCTCGACGTCGTCTGCCAGCCCGCACACCTGCCCGCCGGCGATCCGGTCGAGGTTCGCCATCGCCAGCGATCCGGCGGATCGGCGCAACGGCGCCGCGACGAAGGAGCCGATGAGCACGGCCAGCGCCGTGCCGAAGGTGACCAGGGTGAGCACCGCGGGCCCGAGCGCCGGCCACTGCGCCGACGGCCTGCGTCGCAGCACGGCCAGCGCCGTCAACATCCCCGCGGCGAGGACGCCGGCCCACAACAGAGGGTTGTCCAGCGGCACGCCGAGGGGTCGGACCGGGCCGTCTGACCACGGCAGGTCGTACACCGCGGGCAACCACCAGGCATTCGGGCCGGCGAAGGCCAGCGCGGCGGTCGCGGCCAGTAGTACCGAGCCGATGACACCGACGACGGCGACGACGCGGTCCGGGGTGCGCGCCCGGCGCACCACCAGCATCACCGCCACGGTCAGGAACGCCGCGAACAGTCCGGCCGTCGCCCCGAAGTGGTAGGACCACTTCGACGGCCCGAGCGCCAGCAGCAGCAGCGCGACCACCACGACGGCGGCCAGTCGCGCCGCCGTCGCACCGAGCACGTCGCGTCCGCGGCGGCGTGCGGCCAGCACACCGACGATCGGCAGCAGCGCGATCGTGAACAGCACCGGCAGCCGCTTGGCGAAGCTGCCCTGCTGGTCGGTCTGCAGCAGGTACCCGTACCGGGTCGGCTCCTCGTACCAGGGCAGCGAGGGGCCGAAGAACCTGTGCCAGTCGGTGGCGGTGACGAGCGCGTCCCACGTCTGGTCGGCGAAGATCACTGTGAGCCCGACGGCGCCCACACAACACAGCAACACCACGGTCGCCGACAGTTCGGCACGGGAGGGAGCTCCCGCCCGCGCCGCCGCCATCAGCCGGGGAGCAAATACCAGGATCGGTGCGGTCACCAGCACGGCGGTCGGGCTGATCGGGATCGTGAGCGCGGCCACGAGCACCAGCCAGGCCAACCCGGCCGGGTCCCGCGCCCGCCACGCCAACGCCAGCGCCGCGGTGACACCGAGCGCGACGTAGGACTCCGGTCGGGTCCCGAGGTTGAACGGCAGCCAGGCGACGAGCAGGCACACCGCGGCGAGCATCCGTATCCGCGCGTTCGCCGGCAGCGCGGCACCGAGCACGCCGCGGCTGAGCACGAACCACGTCGCGACCCCGAGCACGGTGCTGGGCAACCTCAGCCACAACGGGGCGAGGCTGAGCTCGGTCAGCGGTGAGAGCAACTGCTGGCTCAGAGAAAACGGGACCTCGGCGGCGTTCCACCACCGGTAGTAGTTGCCGGGGTCGCCGGTCGCGGCGAAGTTGCGGGCGATCATCGTCGCCCAGCCGTCGTCGACTGCGAGCGGACCGATCACGGCCCACCCGCAGAACACCGCGATCACCGCGGCGTCGATCCACCACAGCCGGTTCCCGCGCAGCCCGGGGCGGCGCCGGCCGGGCGGGCCGCGATCCCGACGAAGTAGGACGAGCGCGGCGACGGCGCACAGGAGCTGCACCCCGACCACGAGCGTCTTGAGCAGCGTCGGCGTCGTCGCGAACGGCCCGGCGACCACCGCGGACACCGAGAGCCCCGCGGCCTGCGCCGGATCGAGGTCGGTGCGGAACCCGAACACCCGGGGCACCGGTTCACCGGCGAGATGGCTGGTGCGACCGGCGGCCTGCCGGACCGCCAGGCCGCCGGGGACCGATTCGATGGTGATCCGGCAGTCCGCGGGGACCGCCGGGACGGGCAGGGGCTGCGTCCGGTCGCCGAGTCGCAGCAGCACGCCGTCCGCCGAACCGGTTACCACCAGGCCGTCACCGTCGGAGCCGGTGGCCAGCACGGTGACCGGCGCAGTCTGGGAGGTCGCTGCGCGCAGCGCCGAGCAGGGAATCGTCGCCGTGAGCTCGGCCGGGCGGTACGGCACCACCAGCGCGCTGGTAGAGGTCGTCGGCTGGTCGGGGACCGGCCACGTGATGGTGGTGCGCTCGGCGATGACGGGGGCGAAGGGTAGGAACAGCGCTGCCGCGACACCGGTCAGGCCGATGAGCAGGGCCAGCCAGGTCCGCTGTCTGGAGGTGTGTGGCCGCATAGAGTTCTCCGTCAGCCTGCCGATTGTTCGCCCCCGCGGCACGGGCATCCGGGGCGTCGTCACCGCAACGTCATGCTTGGTGCGGCATCCCGATGATCCACAATGGTCGGATGTTAGGTGTCATCGGCGGTAGCGGCTTCTACACGTTTTTCGGTCCTGATGCCCGAGCGATCAACCTGGACACGCCGTACGGGTCACCGAGTGCGCCGATCACCGTCGGCACCATCGGTGACCACGAGGTGGCGTTCCTGCCCAGGCACGGCGCCAACCATGAGTTCTCACCGCACACCGTGCCCTACCGGGCCAACATGTGGGCGCTGCGGGCGCTGGGGGTGCGGCGCATCTTCGGCCCGTGCGCGGTCGGCAGCCTGGACCCACAGCTCGGTCCGGGGGCGATGGTGGTGCCCGATCAACTGGTCGACCGGACGTCTGGACGGCCTGACACGTACTTCGACTCCGGCGGTGTCCATGTCGACTTCGCCGACCCGTACTGCCCGTCGCTGCGGGCAGCGGTGACCGGACTGCCCAGCGTCGTCGACGGTGGCACGATGGTGGTGATCCAGGGTCCCCGGTTCTCGACGCGTGCGGAGAGTCAGTGGTTCGCCGGCCAGGGTTTCCGGCTGGTCAACATGACGGGCTACCCCGAGACTGTACTGGCCCGGGAACTCGAGATGTGTTATGCGGCAATTGCTTTGGTCACCGATCTGGATGCGGGCATCGAGAGCGGCCAGGGGGTGCGGGCGGTGGACGTGTTCGCGGAGTTCGAACGGAACCTGGTGCCGTTCAAGCAGCTGGTCCACGAGGCCATAGAAAGCACCGCTCGGGTCAATGAATGCACGCACTGCATGCCGCACGAGGGTGTCGCGCTGCCGATCGAGCTTCCGTGAGAGTGCTGCTGACCGGTGCCGCCGGATTCATCGGCGCGCGCATCGCAGCCCTGCTGGCGGACGCCGGCCATGACGTCGTCGCCGCGGATGCGATGCTGCCCGCCGCGCACGGCGAGGGTGCCGAGCTGCCCGCAGGCATGCACCGGGCCGACGTCCGGGACGCCGCGGCCGTCGCCGAGCTGCTCGCCGGAGTGGATGTGGTGTGCCACCAGGCGGCGGTGGTGGGCGCCGGTGTGGACGCCGCCGACAGCCCCTCCTACGCATCGCACAACGACTACGGCACCGCGGTGCTGTTGGCCGAGATGTTCGCCGCCGGCTGCCGCCGACTGGTGCTCGCCTCGTCGATGGTGGTCTACGGCCAGGGTGGTTACGTCTGCCCGCAGCACGGTGCCGTCGACCCGACGCCGCGCACCCGGGCCGACCTGGATGGCGGGGTGTTCGACCACCGCTGTCCGGTCTGTGGCGCGCAGGTGAGGTGGGATCTGGTCGCCGAGGACGCACCGCTGCGGCCGCGCAGCCTCTACGCGGCCAGCAAGGTCGCACAGGAGCACTACGCGCTGGCCTGGAGCGAGTCGACGGGCGGCTCGGTGGTCGCGCTGCGGTATCACAACGTCTACGGACCGGGCATGCCACGCGACACCCCGTACTCGGGCGTCGCCGCGATCTTCCGGTCCGCACTCGAAGCAGGTTCCCCGCCAAGGGTTTTCGAGGACGGTGGCCAGATGCGCGACTTCGTCCACGTCGACGACATCGCGGCGGCGAACGTCGCCGCGATCGAGGCCGACTCCGACGGTTTCGACACGTTCAACGTCTGTTCGGGACAACCGGTGTCGATCCTCGACGTTGCGACCGCGCTGTGTGACGCGCGCGGTGACTTCACGCCGGTGGTCACCGGCGAGTACCGCAGCGGCGACGTCCGCCACATCGTCGCCGACCCGGCCAAAGCCGAACGGCTGCTGGGGTTTCGCGCCGCCGTCGATCCGGCCGACGGGCTGCGCGCATTCGCCGGTGCGCCGCTGCGCGCGTAGGAGCAGATGCTGGGTCGCCGAGTGGTCCGCCTCGCCGTTATCGTCACGCTGGTGACGTCGGGACTGCTCGGGCTGCTGTGGTCGCAGCAGCGTCGCCTGATCTACTTTCCATCGACCGATCCGGTGCCGCCGGCGTCGACAGTGCTGCCGGGGGCCCGCGACGTCGTCATCCCCACCGCCGACGGACTGCAGCTGGGTGCCTGGTTTCTGCCCGGGGGCCCGGGCCCGGCGGTGCTGATGCTCAGCGGCAACGGCGGGGACCGCACGATGCGGGCGCCGCTGGCCGCAGCCCTGCACGGCATGGGTCTGTCGGTGCTGCTGCCGGATTACCGCGGTTATGGCGGCAACCCCGGGCGGCCCACCGAGGACGGACTGGCCGACGACGCGCGCGCCGCCTACGACTGGCTGGCCCGCCGGCCGGGCGTCGACCCCGGTCGCATCGCCGTCTTCGGCGAATCGCTGGGCGCCGCGGTGGCGGTCGGCCTGGCCGTCGAACAGCCGCGGGCGGCGCTGGTGCTGCGCTCACCGTTCACGTCGCTGGCCGACGTCGCCGGGGTGCACTACCCGTGGCTGCCGGTACAGCGGTTGCTGCTGGATCGCTATCCGTCCATCGACCGGATCGGTGCGCTGCAGGCTCCGCTATTGGTCATCGCCGGCGAGGACGACAACATCGTGCCCTGGTCGCAGTCGCGCCGCCTCTATGAGGCGGCCCCCGAACCCAAGGAGTTCGTCTCCATCGATGGGGCCGGTCACAATGACCCGGCACTGCTGGACGGGCAGCGAATGCTGACCGCCATCCAACAGTTCCTTGCCGCGAACTCGGTGTAGCTCGTCCCGCTCAGCGTGACCAAGTGCGCCGAAACCGGGGTTGTCGAATTATCTTGACGGCCGTCAAGTAATACTGCTGACATGACCTCCAAAGCGCTCTGCGAAAAGTTCGGCGTCGACTTCCCGCTCTTCGCGTTCAGCCACTGCCGCGACGTGGTCGCCGCCGTGACCAACGCCGGCGGCTTCGGCGTGCTGGGCGCCACCGCCTACAGCCCCGAGCAGCTGGACCAGGAGCTGGCCTGGATCGACGACGCGGTCGGTGGCAAGCCCTACGGCGTGGACCTGATCGTGCCGGCGAAGTTCGAGGGCAAGGGTGAGAAGCTCTCCGGTGCCGACCTGGCCGAGCGCATCCCGCAGAACTACCGCGACCTGGTCGACGAGCTGCTGGCCGCCCACGACATCGAACCGGAGCCCAACCGACGGCTCGGTGGTTCGTCGCTGTCCGGCAACACCGGCCGCGAGCTCCTGGATGTCGCGCTGACCCACCCGGTCAAGCTGATCGCCAACGCGCTGGGCGTCCCGCCGGACTACATGATCGAAGCGGGCAAGGAGCGGGGGATCCCGGTCGCGGCGCTGGTCGGCGCCAAGGAGCACGCCGTCAAGCAGGTCGCGGCCGGCGTGGACCTGATCGTCGCGCAGGGCACCGAGGCCGGTGGGCATTGTGGCGAGGTCAGCACGCTGGTGGTGGTTCCGGAGGTGCTGGCGGCGATCGAGGAGATGGGTGCCACGACGCCCGTGCTGGCCGCGGGCGGAATCGTCACCGGACGGCAGATGGCCGGCATGGTCGCGATGGGCGCCGCGGGTGCGTGGACCGGGTCGGTGTGGTTGACCACCGAGGAGGCCGAGACGGCGCCGCACACGGTCGCCAAGATGCTGGCCGCGACGTCCCGCGACACCGTCCGCTCGGCCGGCCGCACCGGCAAGCCGTCGCGTCAGCTGGTTTCGGAGTGGACCGACGCGTGGGTGCCGCACGCCGGCGGGCATCAGCCGCTGCCGTTGCCATTGCAGTCGATGTTGTGTGAGCCGGTGATCCGCCGCATCGACGTGCTGGCCTCGCAAGGGCATGAAGGTGCCCAGGCGCTGGCGACCTACTTCGTCGGTCAGGGCGTCGGGCTGATGAACAAGGTCAAGCCGGCCCGCGAGGTGGTGCGGGAGTTCATCGAGGACTACCTGGCCGCCGCCGAGCGACTCAACGGCTCACTGCCCGGCTGACGCCTTCCCGCGAAATATCGTTCCAGGCTGTGAAAGTGGCCTCGGCGACAACCCGGAATGATATTTCGCGAGCAGACTCAGTCGGTGGCCAACGGCAGGCGCACCTCGAAGCGGGCGCCGGTCGGCAGGTTGTGCGCCGACAGCGTGCCGCGATGGGCCTGCACCAGCCCCGCCGCGATCGCCAGCCCGAGACCCGATCCGCTCGGCAGCGACGAATCCGCCCGCGGGACACGGTTGTTCGACCCGCGGTAGGCGACGTCGAATACCCTGGGCAGGTCCGCCTCGTCGATGCCGACACCGGTGTCGTCGACGCGGGCCCACGCGCTGTCCTGGTCGGAGCCGAGCGCCAACTCGACACTGCCCCCTTCGGGGGTGTGCGCGATGGCGTTGGCCACCAGGTTCGACAGCACCCGGACCAGTGCGCGGTCGCTGCCCACCACCCGCACCGGTTGCGCGGGCAGGTCGGCCTTGAGCTGCACCCCCGCGCGTTCGGCGGCGATCCGGTGCGCGGCGAGCACGTCGTCGACCACCTCGTCGAGGGCCACCTTGTCGAACGACGGGGTCAACGCGCCGGCGTTGATCTTCGACATCTCGAACAGGTCGTCGACCATCTCGGAGAGCCGCACCGACTCGTGTTCGATGTGCTTGGCGTGCACTTTCACCTCGTCGTCGGGGACGACGCCGTCGGCGATCGCCTCCGAGACCGCGCGGATGCCCGCCAGCGGGGTGCGCAGATCATGGCTGACGAACGCCACCAGCCGGCGCCGCGATTGCTCGGCGGCGCGCTCGGAGTCCCGGATCTCGGCTTCCCAGACAGTGCGCCGGGCCTGGTAGCGGCCCAGCATCACGGCCGCCGGGATCGTCACGATCGAGACGATGACCAGCACGACGGCGGTCTGCTCGAACGTCTCGGTGACCATGAACCCGCTGGCGCCCAGCACCCCGGTGAACGTCGCCAGTACCGGGATCAGCACCAGGGCCACCATGCTGACGGCCAACGACCACGTGCGGGCCAGGCGGATGACCACCGCGCCCAGCAGCACGACCGGCACCGAGCAGGCGAGCGCCCATCCGATGATCTCCAGGAAGTCAGTCGTCAGCATCCGGTCGCCCTGACGTCACGCGGGCGGAGGTCCACATGTAGCCGCGCCCCCACACGGTCTGTACTCGATGCATGTCGCCGAGCTTGGAACGCAACCGCTTGACGTGCACGGTCACCGTCGACAGGTCCCCGAAGTCCCAGTGCCACACTTGCCTGAGGAGATCCTCCCTGGTGAACACCGTGTCGGCGTGGGTGAGGAAGAACAGCAGCAGATCGAATTCCCGGTTCGTGAGATTGACCGGCCTGTTGTTGATCGTGACGGTGCGGGACGCGGTGGACACCGTGAGGTCGCCGGCCTTGATGTCCAGCGGCACCACGCCGCCGGGTGAGGGGGAGCGACGCAACACCGACCGGACCCGCAATGCCAGCTCGCGCGGGCTGAACGGTTTGGTCAGGTAGTCGTCGGCGCCCGCCTCCAGACCTGCGATGCGGTCCTCCTCCTCGCCCAGGGCGGTCAGCAGGATCACCGGCACCGTGTAATCGCCGCCCCGCCGCAGGCTGCGGCACAGCGACAGGCCGTCCGGGCCGGGCATCATCACGTCGAGCACGGCCACGTCGATGCGCTGCGAACCGAGCAGCCGCAGCGCCTCGGTGCCGTCGTTGGCGATCGACACGTCGAGTCCGTCGCGCTCCAGATAACGGCGCACCACATCGCGGACGACGTCGTCGTCGTCGGCGATCAGAACCCGGGTCATCACACCGAGGTTAGCCCCACACCTTCACTACCAGCGCCTACGTCACTGTTTTGTCAGCCTTGCACGTCGCGGGACCAGGGGATTTCATTTACCGTATGCGGATATGCCCGACAGCCCGGTCACGGTGGTGCTCCCGTGTCTCGATGAGGCTGCGTCGCTTCCCGGGGTGCTGGCGGCGCTGCCGGCTGGGTATAGAGCTCTTGTGGTGGACAACAACAGCACAGATGGCACAGCGGAGGTGGCACGCCGGCACGGCGCCGACGTCGTCGCGGAACGCAGGCCGGGATACGGGTCTGCGGTGCACGCCGGCGTGGCCGCCGCGACGACGCCGATCGTGGCGGTTCTCGACGCCGACGGGTCGCTGGATCCCCGCGAGCTCCCCGGGTTGGTCGACGACGTCGAGCGCGGCGCCGACATGGCGATCGGGCGCCGCCGCGCGGTGCCGGGCTTGAAGTGGCCGTGGCACGCCCGCCTGGGAACGGCGGCGGTGTGCTGGCGACTGCGGACCCGGCATGGCCTGCAGGTGCACGACATCGCACCGATGAGGGTGGCGCGGCGGGAGCCGTTGCTGGCCCTCGGGGTCGCCGACCGGCGCTCCGGGTATCCGCTCGAGTTGCTGGTGCGTGCCGCGCAGGCCGGCTGGACGGTCACCGAACGTGATGTCGCGTACGGTCCGCGCACCGGGGGCACCTCCAAGGTCAGCGGTTCGGTCAAGGGCAGTGCCATTGCCGCGCTGGACTTCTGGCGGGTGATCTCGTGATACCGGTGAGCGTGTTGGTGGTCGCCAAGGCGCCGGTGCCCGGGCTGGCCAAGACCCGCCTCGCCGCCGACCTCGGGGATGACGCGGCCGCCGACATCGCCGCCGCGGCACTGCTGGACACGTTGGACGCCGTCGCCGCCAGCGGGGTGGCGGCCCGGGTGGTGGCGTTGACGGGCAACCTCGACGACGCCCAGCGCTGTGGCGAGATACGTTCGCGCCTTGAGGATTTTGTCGTCCTCGAGCAGCGCGGGACGGACTTCGCCGATCGGCTGGCCAACGCCCACGCCGATACAGCCGAGGCCACCGGCGGGTTGCCGGTGCTGCAGATCGGGATGGACACCCCGCAGGTGAGCCCGGAACTGATCGGGCGGTGTGCGCAGGCGCTCGCCGCCAACGACGCCGTGCTCGGCATGGCCCGCGACGGTGGCTGGTGGGTGCTGGGCGTCACCGACGCCGCGATGGCCGAATGCCTGCGCGGTGTTCCGATGTCGGTGCCCGACACCGGAAACCAGACGTTGACCGCGCTACGGCACAAGGGCGTCGATGTGGAACTGGTCGGTGAGCTCGCCGACGTCGACACCATCGACGACATCGACACGGTGCGTCGCGACTGTCGGTCCGATTCCCGGTTCCGCCGGATCACCGAAACCGTGGCGCGCTGATGTTCGGCCAGTTGTACGATCGCGCGCTCGACGGGGAACGGTGCTGGGTCCGCCACGACGACGGGCGGGTGAAGAAGCTTCCGGTCCGCAGCTGGCTGGGTGGGCGTCATGCCGACGCCCGGTTCGACCACGCGGTGGTCGGGATGTGCAAGGGGCCGACGATCGACCTCGGTTGCGGGCCAGGACGTCTGGTCGCGCACCTGGTGCAGCGCGGGATCCCGGCCCTGGGGGTGGACCTGTCGGCGACCGCGGTGGCCCTGGCGCGCAGCAGTGGCGCGCCGGCGCTGCGTCGCAACGTCTTCGAGCCACTGCCGGGCACCGGCCGCTGGCAGACGGTGCTGCTGGCCGACGGCAATGTCGGGTTGGGTGGCGATCCGAAGAGGGTGCTGCGCCGGGCTGCGGAGCTGTTGCGTCCAGGTGGCCGTTGTGTCGCCGAATTCGATTCGGCGACAACAGGGATCGATGTCGGTTGGGTTCGGCTGGAGTCGTCGCGGGCGATCGGTCCGTGGTTTCCGTGGGCGTCGGTGGGCATCGACTGCGTGCCCTCGCTGGCCACCGAGGTGGGGCTGGCGCTCGCGGGAATCGAACGGATCGGCAGCCGGGTGGTCGCCAGCCTGGCCGCGACCTGATCGCCTGACTGCTACCAGTTCGTCAGGATCAGGTGGTTGAGCGCAAGCGCGCCGGTGACGTTGAGCGCCAGCCACCATCGGTGCGACGGCCGGGGAAGCAGAGCGGCAGCGGCCACCAGCCACATCGTGAACGGCAACCAGATGCGTTCCGTCTCAGCCTTGCTCAGCCTGGACAGGTCGGCGAACACGATGGCCAGGAGTGCGCCGAGCACCAGCAGGTACAGCCCGGACCGCCGCCTGATCGCGGCGATGTCGAACACCCGCCCGATGCCGGCGACGCTGCCCAGCCCGATCGCGCACACCACGGCCGCGAAATTGGCCCAGCCCCAGTACTGGAACGGCCGGTCGGCGGCGATGCCCTGCCAGTAGCGTTCCTGCACCAGCAGGTAGCCGTCGAACCACCAGAATCCGGCGGCGACGAACACCACCACCACTGCCAACGCGGTGATCAGCGCCGGCGCCAGCGTGCCGAGCGCGGCGCGCCAGGTGGTCGCCGTGAGCAGGACCGCCACCGCCGGAAAGGCCATCAGCACCAGCCCGTAGTTGAGGAGCACTCCCCAGCCCAGCAGCAGCCCGGCTCCCGCGGCAGCCAGCACCGGCAGACGTGCCGTCCCGCTGACCGCCAGCGACAGCAGGGTGATGCCCCAGGCTGCGACGCCCGCGAAATAACCGTCGGCGGAGACCGCGACCCAGATGGCGGTGGGCGCCACCGCCACGAACGGCGCCGCCAACCGGGCGGTGTCCTCGTCGGCCAGCGCACGGACCGTCACGACGATCGCGGCTGCCACACTCGAACCTGCCAGCAGGCACAGCAGCCCGGCCCACGCGCCGCCGCTCAACCCGATCCGGTCGAGCCACACGAACGTCAGCAGCGCGCCGGGTGGGTGTCCGGACACATGGGTGATCCAGGAATCAGGCTGGTAGTCGAGGATTCTGCCGGCGAACGAGCGCACTGCTTCGGGTATGTCGGTGACGCTCGGCACCTGTCGCAGGTATTCGTGGCGGGCGGTGAGCCGCCCGGCGAAGCCGCGCTGCCAGCCGTCGATCATCGCCAGGCTGAACGCCCACCCGCAGGACACCACCCACACCGCCCAGGGCAGCCCGCGCCAGGGCAGCCGCTGCGCCAGCGACGGCCCCCACAGCACCGCCGCGGCGGCGATCGCGATCGCGGGGACGGTGCCGGGGCCGACGTGGGCGTTGTACCAGCCGAAGATCGGCGCGGTGCCGGCGAAGGTGCGGAAGCGTTCTTCGGACGCGTTGATCAGCGGGGTGACGATGCCCAGATCGAGGTGCGGGATCACGAACGCCGCAACGACGAGCACCACGGCGGCGCTGACCGCGATCACCTCTCTGCGACCGATGGGCACGACCGCCAGCTTATTGCCGTCCGCGGACCCTGACGGTGCCCGCCCCGAACGATTCGGTGACAGCCCGGCTCAGTACAGCACCGAGCGCATGTTCTCCTCGCCGAGATACTTCTCCAGCTCTTCGAGGCTCATGTCCGTATAGATGGACTTGGCCAGCTGCGCGGCGCTGGGCACCGCGCCCGGTTGCCAGCTCTCCGGCTTCCAGGCGTCGGACCGCAGGAATGCCTTGGCGCAGTGGAAGAACACCTCTTCGATGTCGATCTGCAACGCCAGGATGGGCCGTTTGCCCCGCACCGCCATCGTGTCGAAATAGTCGGCGTCGGCGAAGATCCGGGCGCTCCCGTTGATCCGCAGCGTGTCGCCGCGGCCGGGGATCACGAACAGCGTGCCGACGTGCGGGCGTTCCAGCACGTTGAGGTAGCCGTCGACCCGCTTGTTGCCGGGACGCTCCGGGATCGCGATCGTCGTCGGGTCGATGACGTGCACGAACCCGGCAGGGTCACCTTTCGGGGAGACGTCGACGCGGCCGTGGGCGTCCGTCGTCGCCACGAAGCCCAGCGGCGAATGGGCCAGCCAGTGTTGGTGCACCGCGGACAGTCGGTCGCCGACCTTGTTGGCGACGGCCTCGTTCGGACAGCCGACGATCGCGCGGAGTTCGTCGGCGGAGGTCACTTCTGTGCTCATCCCACCATCATGCGCGTGCCCGCCGACGACCGGTGGGCTACGGTTCGTCCACGCCGAACATCCGGCTGAGCTCGCGGCGGTCGAGCTTGCCGATTCCCCGGCGCGGCAGCGCTTCGACGATGTGCATCTGGCGCGGGGCCGCGGTCGGCGACAGCGTGTCGCTGACGTGAGAGCGCAGCTGCGCCAACGTGATCGTGGCGCCGGGCTCGACCACCACCGCCGCCGCCACCCGCTGGCCCAGTCGTTCGTCGGCGACGCCGAACACCGCGCACTCGGACACCGCGGGATGTGTCGCCAGCGCCGCCTCGACCAGCCCGGGCAGCACGGTCAGCCCGCCGGTGCTGATCGCGTCGTCGACCCGGCCCAGGACGGTGAGCTCACCCGCACCGCCGAGGACGCCGAGGTCGTCGGTGCGGAACCAGCCGGCTTCGGCGAACGGGTCCGGCGCCACGGGGTTGCGGTAACCGGCAGCGACGGTCGCGCCGCCGAGGCAGATCCTGCCGTCGGCGTCGATCTTCACTCCGACGCCGTTCAGTGGCGCCCCGTCGTACACACAGCCGCCGGCCGTCTCGCTCATCCCGTAGGTCCTGACCACGGAAACACCTGCGGCCGACGCTCTTTCGGCGACACCGGCCGGCATCGGGCCGCCGCCGACGAGCACCGCGTCCAACTCGGCCAACGCCCGGGTGGCCTGCGGGTCCCGCAGCGCCTTGTCCAGCTGAGCCGCGACCAGTGATGCGTAGCGCCGGCCGGAACCCAACGCGGTGACGGCGGCGGCCAGCTCGGCGGCGTCGAACGCGGCCGGGACCGCGACCGGCGCAGTGCCCGCCACCACGCTGCGGACCAGCACCTGGAATCCGGCCACGTGGTGGGCGGGCAACGCCAGCAACCAGCGGCCGGCACCACCGAGCCGGTCATGGGTGGCCTCGGCGCTGGCCCTCAGGGCCGAGGCGGTGAGCAGGGCGCCTTTCGGGGTGCCGGTGGTGCCCGAGGTGGACAGCACCACGGCCACGTCGTCGTTGATCTGCTCGCCGGCGCGCAACGCCGTTGTCAGCTGCGATGTCTGCTCGGGGCTGTCGGCGGGCACCGGCAGCACACTGACGCGACCGTGGAGCATGTCGTCGATCACCGGCAACGCCGACAGAGCTGCGGCGCCGGACCCGATGCCGACCGGACGAAGGATGGCTATGGCTGACCTCCACATCAGGACGGGACCCTCGGCGACCCGATACTAGCTCCCGGCCGCGGGTTGAACAGCAGATGAAGACCTCGCCCGGGCAGGTGAACACCGGTTCGGCAGTAGGGCGGATCCGCCTCGGAGCCCGCAGAATTGACGATATGACCGCGCGCCTCGTCGACAACGTCGTCTCCTGGTTGCAGGAGGGCTATCCGCACGGGATCCCGCGTCAGGATTACTTTCCGCTGCTCGCGCTACTGGCCCGGTCGCTGTCCGACGACGACGTCGTCACCGTCGCGCGGGAGGTGCTACGCGGCGAGGATTCGGGCGCCGTGACGCCGCAGGAGGTGCGTGCTGCGCTGCATGTGGTCACCGCCACCGAGCCGGACGCCGAGGAGATCGAGCAGGTGGCCGCACGGTTGGCGTCCGTCGGCTGGTCGGTGGTGGCCTCTGCGCGCTGAAACTCAGGCGCGCTGAACTCAGTCCCGGGTGTCCCACTCAGTCGCGGCTGTCACGGCGCAGGGGGTGGTCGTCGGGCACCTGCACGAAGATCAATGTCACCCCGTCGGGGTCGATGACGTGCATCTCGTGCAGCCCCCACGGTTCACGGCGGGCCTCGCGGGCGATGTCGACGCCGCGGTCCCGTAGCTCGGTCTGCGCCGCCTCTATGTCCCGGACCTGCAGCCACAGCGCTCCGGGGAACGGCGGGGCGCCGTGGTCGGGGGCGCCGTGGCCGGCGAGTTCGATCAGCGACTGGCCGGCGTAGAACACCGTGCCGGCGCCGTACTCCCGGGCGACGGCCAGGCCGATGCCATCGCGGTAGAACGCGACCGACCGCTGATAGTCGGCCGGCCGAAACAGCATCCGACTGGCCAGGATCTCCATGCAACCGTGTCTATCACGCGGCAGCGGACTCAGCCGATGTGCCTGCCGGTGTGCTCCCAGTACGGACTGCGCAACTCGCGTTTGAGCACCTTGCCGCTGGGCGTGCGGGGCAACGCCGCCACGAAGTCGACGGTCTTGGGCAGCTTGAAGCCGCCGAGGCGGGCCCGGGCGTATCCGATCAGGTCGGCGCCGCGCAGCGTGGCGCCCGGCGTCGGCACCACCACGGCTTTGACCGCCTCGCCCCACCTGTCGTCGGGCACCCCGATGACGGCGACGTCGGCCACCCCGGGATGGGTCATCAGGACGTTCTCCACCTCGATCGGGTACACGTTCTCCCCGCCGGAGACGATCATGTCCTTGATCCGGTCCTGCAGGTACACGTAGCCGTCGGCGTCGACGTAGCCGGCGTCTCCGGTCTTGAGCCACCCGTCGGGGGTCAGGGTGTCCGCGGTCGCCTCGGGGTTGTTCCAGTAGCCGAGCATGTTCTGCTCGGAACGGGTCCACAGCTCGCCGACCGTCCCCGGGGCGGCATCGGCGCCGTCGCCGTCGACCACCCGCAGCGCTACCCAGGGATACGGCCTGCCGCAGGAGCGCAGCCGGCCCGGCACATGGTCGGTTCCGTCGAGTTGGGTGATCGAGCCGGTGGTCTCGGTCATGCCGTACACCTGAGCGAACACCGCGCCGAACCGTTCCATCCCGCGGACCAGCACGTCGTCGCTGATCGGTGAGGCGCCGTAGACGAGCACCCGCAGGTGGGAGAAGTCGCAGTCCGCGACCGCGGGGGTGTCGAGGAGCAACTGGATCACCGCGGGCACCAGCAACAGGTTCGTGACGCGGTGGGTGGCGATCGCCTCCAGGATCGCGGCCGGGTCGACATCGCGCAGCACGACCGTCGGGGCCCCGTGCCACAGCCCGGCGAACGCCCATCCGGACCCGGCCATGTGGAACAGCGGCATCACGGCCAGGCTGACGGCGTCGGCGCCGAACCGCCACGGGCCGGCGACCCCGGCGGTCTTGCAGCGGTAGTTGGTGTTGGTCAACATGACGCCCTTGGGCAGCCCGGTGGTGCCCGAGGTGTACATCAGGGTCACCAGGTCGTCGGGTCCGGTGGTGACGCCGGGGTCGACGGTTGGGTGGGCCGCCACCCAGTCCGCGAAGTCCGGCCAGCGGTCGTGGTTTCCGATCGCGATCACCTCGGCGTTGAGCTGGTCCTCGATGGCCTCGATGTGGCCGAAGAACTCCTCGCCGACCACGATCGCCTCGGCCCCGCAGTCGACGACGATGTGCCGGATCTCCGGGGCGGCCAGCCGCCAGTTGACCGGGACCGCGACGGCACCCAACTTGGCCAGCCCGAACACCACATCGAAGAACTCGGCACCGTTGCGCTCGACGAACGCGACCCGGTCGCCGAACCCGATGCCTGCCGACGCGAACGCCTGGGCCGTACGGCTGGATCGCGCGTCGAGTTCACCGAACGTGATGGTTCGGTCACCGACCACCAACG
This sequence comes from Mycolicibacterium austroafricanum, assembly GCF_902705885.1. GTDB lineage: Bacteria > Actinomycetota > Actinomycetes > Mycobacteriales > Mycobacteriaceae > Mycobacterium > Mycobacterium vanbaalenii_A. Next base: position 272,194 of record NZ_CACSIP010000012.1, read on the forward strand.
CGGGCGCGCCGGGGCGGTCCCGACCGTGCACCCGGACGACATCGACCAGGCCGGTGATCCCGGGGACGGTCATCGGTCTCCGGGCTGCATCCGTTGGCGTTTCATCAGCGAGTCGACCGCGGCGGGGGCGATGCTGTTGATCGCGGCGGCGGTGACCGCGATCCGCGGCGCGATGCTGACCGGGCGGTCGCGCGCGGCGGTGACGATCCAGCCCGCGGCCTCGTCGGCGGACAATCCCGGCAGGCCGTCGTAGGCGCGGGTGGGTGCGATCATCGGGGTCTTGACCAGCGGGTAGTACAGCGTCGTGGAGTGCACACCGCGCCCGCTCCACTCGGTTTCGATGATCCGGCTGACCGACGACAGCGCCGCCTTCGAGGCGTTGTACACGCCGAACAGCGGCGGCGACTCGGTCTTCACTCCCCAGGTGGACACGTTGATCACGTGGCCGTCGCCGCGCGCGATCATGCCCGGCGCCAGGCCGCGGATCAGCCGCAGCGGCGCGTAGTAGTTCAGCGCGATCGTGCGTTCGACGTCGTGCCAGCGTTCCAGCGATTCGGTCAGCGGTCGCCGGATGGACCGGCCGGCGTTGTTGACCAGGATGTCGACGCCGCCGAGGTCCGCCTCGACCGTGGCGACGAGGTCGTCGACCGCGTCGAGATCGGACAGGTCGCAGGCGTGGGCGCGGGCGTTCCCGCCGGCGGCGGTGATGCGTGCGACGACCGCGTCGAGCAGTTCCGCGCGGCGGGCCACCACCACGACGGTGGCGCCGCGGCGGGCGAGCTTGGCTGCCGCGGCTTCGCCGATGCCCGAGGACGCACCGGTGAGCAGGATGCGTTTGCCCTTCAGGTCGACCACCTCGCGGTTGGGTCGGTACTGCAGCAGCGTCGGGAGGATGGGGGGTCGCATGCTGGTCAGCACGACCTGATCGGCCAGCCGGCGAAGCGGGTTCCTGCTAGTCACGTAGCGAGTCTAGGTATCCCGCCGGAACGGTATTCCAGCAGGCGTCCACGCGGTTTTTCTCTGCTGGAATACCGTTCCGGCGACAACTCAGGCGAGCAGCTTCTCGGTCAGCTCCCACAGCCGCTCGGCCGATTCTGGGTCGACGGCATAGCCGGTTACCCCCGGCGTGGTCTGGAGCGGGCCGCTGCCCAGGTCGACCGTGACAGGCCGGGCGTCCGCCTCCAGCGGTGCGATGTCGTTGTCGGTCAGATACACGCCACCGATCTCGGCGAGCAATGGGCTGGTCGCGGCGAACACCTGCGTCGCAGCCCCCTGCTGCGACGTCTTCATGTCCCGCTCGGGGTCGATGATCGGCTCGTCGTTGTCGTCGATGAGCCCCATCGCGCGCCAGTCCTCGATGCTGAACGACGGCCCGAGGTTGGTCGAGACGATGCCGCCCGGGTGCAGTGAGTAGCCGCGGATGCCGTCGTCGGCCCACCGACGGTCAAGTTCGACGGCGAACAGCACGTTGGCGGTTTTGGACTGACCGTAGGCCACCATACCGTCGTAGTCCTTCTCGAAATGCAGTTCATCCCAACGGATGTCGGACAGGTGATGACCCCAGGACGATACCTCGACGACGCGCGCGCCTGCCGCCTTGCGCAGCGCAGGTAGCAACGCGTGGGTCAGCTGAAAGTGTCCGAGGTGGTTGGTGGCGAATTGTGCTTCGTACCCGCGGGAGTCACGGACGAGCTCGCCGCCCATGATTCCGGCGTTGTTGATCAGGATGTGCAGCGGACGTCCGGAGTCGCGGTACCGCGCGGCGAATGCTTCTACCGAGGCGGGATCGATGAGATCGAGCTGATCGACCTCCGCGCCCTTTATGCCGTCCACCGCCTCGGCCGCCGTGGCGGGATTACGGCTGGCGACGACGACGTTGGCACCAGCATTGGCAAGTGCACGGGTGGTCTCGAGTCCGAGGCCCACATGCCCGGCGGTGACGACGACGTTGCGCCCGGACAGGTCGATGCCGTTGACGACCTCCTCGGCGGTCGAGGCAGCGGTGAAACCGGATCCGATGGGGTGTTGTTTGTTGGTCATCGGTCCACAGTGCGCCCGAATGATTGGACTTTGAATGGTTGTGCGTCCATATTTCTTGCGCGATAGTACGGATATGGTTCGAGATCAGCTCTCCGACGTGTTCGACCTCATCGAGGTCCAGGGCCTCGTGTCGGGTGGGTTCTCGGTGCGCGGGGACTGGATCTGCCACTTCGACATCCATGACCCGCTGAAGATGATCGCCGTGGTCTGCGGGCACATTCGTGTCACCGCCGACGGCATCGGGCCCATCGACCTCGCCCCTGGCGATGTCGCGATACTCAACCGCCGCACGCGCCTGGTGCTCCAGGGCGGTTCGGGACTCGACGCGCCCACCGAGCTCGTGATCGACGAATCGGATACCTTCGTACGGGTCGACGGCGCCAACTGCAGCGACTCCGACGTGATCATCGGAGGTCACATCGACGTCAACCCGATCGGACAGGCGCTGCTGATGCAGGCCCTACCACCCGTCGGGCATGTGCGCGCCTCCGCGGCCGAGGCGACCAACCTGCACGCAATCCTCAACCGCCTGCTCGACGAAGTGACCGGCGACCGGGTCGGTGCGGCATTCGCAATCAAACAGCAGGGCCAGCTGCTGCTGCTCGAGGTGCTTCGCGCCTACATCGCCCAGAACGATCAACTCCCACCCGGGTGGCTGCGCCTGCTCACCGACGACAGGCTGCGCCCGGCGGTGTCGCTGATGCACGACAATCCTGGAAAGCCTTGGCGCCTAGAGGTACTCGCTCGCGCTGCGGCGATGTCACGCACGTCGTTCGCGGAGCGGTTCCGCACTGTCGCCGGAGTGCCGCCGCTGACGTACCTGAGCAACTGGCGCATGCAACTTGCCAGGCATGCGCTGCGTGACGACGACGCCCGCGTGGGCACTCTCGCCTTTCAGCTCGGTTACACCTCGGAGAGTGCGTTCAGCAACGCCTTCAAGCGCGAGGTCGGGATGTCGCCACTGCGCTACCGCGCCAGCGTTCGCGATGAATCGCCAGTCGCCGCGCAGTCAGTACCGGTATGAGGATCAACGGAAAGCTGGACAAGCGCTTCGGGGAGACCGACACACCGGCCGACTGGGAGACCGTGCGCGATGTGTTGGCCGCCGCCGAGCTTTACTGGTTGACCACTGTGCGCGCCGACGGTCGGCCGCATGTCACGCCACTGGTCGGTGTGTGGGTGGATCAGAGCTTCGTGTTCTGCACCGGCAGCGAGGAGCAGAAGGCGCACAACCTGAACGGCAACGCCAACGTCGTCGTCACCACTGGGGCCAACAGGTGGAAGGAAGGCTTGGACGTCGTTGTGGAAGGACGGGCCGAACGGGTCACGGGCGGGGATGTGTTGCGAGGGCTCGCCGATGCGTGGCGCGAAAAGTACAACGGCGAATGGGATTTCGAGAACGACGACGAGGTCTTCGACCCTGACGCCGGACGGGCGCACGTGTTCCGGGTGGCGCCGGCGAAGGTCATCGCGTTTGCGAAATCACCCCACGGCCAGACCACGTTCCACTGGTGATTTCGGCGCGGTTTGTCACGCTCAGGGTGACGAAACGCGCCGAAATCGCTAGAAATAGCGCGGGAACGGGCTCCAGTCCGGGTCGCGCTTCTCCAGGAACGCATCGCGGCCCTCGACTGCCTCGTCGGTCATGTAGGCCAGCCGCGTCGCCTCGCCGGCGAACAGCTGCTGGCCCACCAGGCCGTCCTCCGGCAGGTTGAACGCATACTTCAACATCCGGATCGCCTGCGGCGACTTACCGTTGATCTCCAAAGCCCATTGCAGCGCAACGGTTTCCAGATCAGCGTGATCAGCCACCTCGTTGACGGCGCCCATCGCGTGCATCTGTTCGGCGGTGTAGGTGCGGCCGAGGAAGAAGATCTCGCGGGCGAACTTCTGCCCGACCTGACTGGCCAGATACGCCGACCCGTAGCCCGCGTCGAAGCTGCCCACGTCGGCGTCGGTCTGCTTGAAGCGTGCGTGCTCACGACTGGCCAGGGTCAGGTCGCACACCACGTGCAGCGAGTGCCCGCCGCCGGCGGCCCACCCGTTGACCAGACAGATGACGGGCTTGGGCATGAACCGGATCAGTCGCTGCACCTCCAGAATGTGCAACCGTCCGGCGCGGGCGGGGTCAACGCTCTCGGCGGTGTCGCCCGAGGCGTACTGGTAACCGCTGCGGCCGCGGATGCGCTGGTCGCCGCCCGAGCAGAACGCCCAGCCGCCGTCCTTGGGCGACGGCCCGTTGCCGGTCAGCAACACCACGCCGACGTCGGAGGACATCCGGGCGTGGTCGAGGACGCGGTAGAGCTCGTCGACGGTGTGCGGACGGAACGCGTTGCGCACCTCGGGCCGGTCGAACGCCACCCGGACCGTCGGTGTGCGAGCGCCGTCGGCGACGTGGCGGTGGTAGGTGATGTCGGTCAGGTCGTCGAAGCCGGCCACCGGCTCCCAGAGACTGGCGTCGAAGGGGTTGGTCACGGGGTCACACGCTATCGAAGCGGAACACCGAGCAGCGTCCGGCCAACGCCTCGAACTCGTTGGGGTCGGGTCCGGTGACCAGCCCCGCGTTCTTCATGAAGCTCACACCGGTCGGCACGAGGACAGGGAACTGCCGCAGCAGCGGGCGGGCCTGCTCGGCGCTGAGCTCCACCATCCGTACCGGCTCACGCACCTTGCCGCGCACCAGAACCGCATCGGGATTCGACTGGGCGTTGCGCACCCAGTCCGCGCCGGGGAACCCGCCGACGACATAGCGCTTCCCGTCGACCTCGAACGGCGTGATCGGCGTCGAGCGCGGCTGGCCGGACTTGCGACCGGTCACCGTCAGCACCAGCGGACCGTCCTTCATCAGGCCGGTCCTCATCGCCACCATCAACACCTTGTTCATCGGTTTGAGCCACCACGGCGGCTTCGGATCGGCCATGCCCTCCAGTGTGCCGTCACAGCCCGTGGGCCTGTAGTGCCGAGACCAGACCGTCCGCGCGCTGCGACGTCGGCAGCGGGTCGACGAGCGCGAAACCGCAGCCCAGCGCGCGGGCGCCGCCGTCGGCCTCGTCGCTGTCGCCGACCATCAGCGTCCGCCCGGCGGGCACTCCCAGCCGGTCCAGGGCGGTCTGGAAGATCGCCGGATCCGGCTTGACGGCACCGACCTCGAACGACAGCACGAACTCGTCGACCGCGCCCGCCAGGCCGACCCCGTCGAAAGCCGGCCGCAGGTCGAAGGCGATGTTGGACACCACCGCGATGCTGATGCCGTGCTGGCGCAACGCGCCGAGCACCGCGGCGGTGTCCGGGTAGGGCGTCCAGCTCGCCGGGTCGATCACCCGGGCGTACAACGACTCGGCGTGGTGGCGGGCCAGGCCGGATTCGCGCAACACGTGCAGGTAGGCCTCGCGGTGCAGGTGCGGCGCCAGGTCCCGGTTCACCCATGCGTGCAGCGCCTCGGGCGTCATGTGCACCGACCGGCCGGTCGGGGCGGTGAGTCGCCGCATCAGCTCGGCCTGCACGTGGCCGTCGATCTCGCGGCGGTCGTCGCTGTCGAGTTCCATGCCGGCGAACCAGCTGTCGTCCTCCTCGAGCCGGAACAGGGTGCCGGAGAAATCGAACAGCACAGCAGCGACGTCGTTCACGCCACCATCGTGCCAGGTGTGAAATGCCCGCCAAACGGCTAAATAAGCGCATGGCCGCGTCCGAATCGTTCCCGCTGCAGACTGTCGTGGTGGTTCCCGCGCACAACGAGCGGGCGCATCTGCCGGAATGCCTGCGGGCGCTGACCACCGCCGCGCTGTGCCTTCCGACGCCGGTCTCGGTGGTCGTGGTGCTCGACTCGTGCGACGACGACAGCGAAGGACTGGCCGGCCGGTTCGGTCCCGACGTGCATTTCGTCTCGGTGGACGCGGCCAATGTCGGCGCCACCCGTGCCGCCGGGTTCGAGTACGCGCGGTCGCTGTTCGCCGGGGTCGACCCCGCGGACACCTGGTATGCCACCACCGATGCGGACAGCGTCGTCGACGCCGACTGGCTGGTGCGGATGGTGGACCCCGATCTGCACGCCGACGCGGACATGGTGCTCGGGGTGGTTCGCGTGCCGAACTGGCGGAACTTCTCCCCCGCAGTGGTGCGCCGCTACCTGCGTTCGTATCGGTCCAGCGGACCCGGTCACGACCACGTGCACGGGGCCAACATGGGTTTCCGGGCCGACGCCTACTGGCACGCGGGCGGCTTCCGTGCCCTGGCCACCGGGGAGGACGTCGCACTGGTGCACCGTTTCGAGGAGGCCGGGCTGAGCGTGCACCGCGACCGGGAGTTGTCGGTGGCGACGTCGGATCGGCGCGAGGGCCGCGCCCCCGGCGGCTTCGCCCAGCACCTGAAGAGCCTGGCGCGGCGGCGGCCCCAACCGAAGGCCGGTGCAGGGGCGTGACGGTGGCGATGGTCAACACGTGGCTCGCGTCGGGTGCGCTGGATCTCCCGCTGCCCGGGGCAGGGGCGACGGCCCAGCGCTTCCACCGGTTGGCCGCACTCGCCGAGGCCGATGTGGTGGCAGGGCGGCTCGCCGAAGCCCACCTCGACGCGCTGGCGATTCTGGCCGAATTGGACAGCCCCGCACCGCAGCCCGGTCAGTTGTGGGGGGTGTGGGCCGCGGAGTCCCGTGACGCGGTCCTGGGCGCCCGCGACGACAGGGGTCGTGTCGTGCTGGACGGCACCAAGGTGTGGTGCTCGGGAGCAGGGTTGTGCTCGCACGCGCTCGTCACCGCGCGGCTGTCCACCGGCGAGCGCGGGTTGTTCGCGGTCGCTCTCGAAGACCGTGGCGTGCACCCGCTGCCGAGCAGTTGGCGCAACGCCGGGATGGCTGAGTCCGATACCCGGGCAGTGCAATTCACCGCCACGCCGGCGGTCGCCGTCGGACATCCGGGCGAGTACCTATCCCGGCCGGGATTCTGGCACGGCGCAGCAGGGGTCGCGGCGTGCTGGCTCGGCGGCGCCCGGGCGGTGGCGGCGCCGCTGTACGCCAGGGCGGGCGCCGAGACCGCGGACGCGCACGCCCTGGCGCACCTCGGTGCCGTGGACGCGGCGCTGGCTGCCGCCGACGCCATGCTGATGTCGGTGGCCCACGAGATCGACGAGGATCCGTTGAACCGCAAGGGCCGTGCCGAACTGCTGGCGCGACGCGCCCGTGCCGTGGCCGAGACCGCTGTGGGCGAGGCGGTCGACCGGACCGCGCGGGCGCTGGGCCCGGCACCGCTGTGCCTGGACGCGGCGCACGCGCGGCGGGTGGCCGACCTGTCGATCTACGTCCGGCAGAGTCATGCCGAGCGGGATCTGGAACGCCTGGGCGTGCTCGCAGGGGGTGCGTCGTGACCACCGCGCGGACCGGCAATTCCGCGCGGCTGGCGGCCCGACCGCTGGCCGACGGCGGCACCCCGACGGATGCGTGGCTCGACGCCGGGTTGCGGCTGCCCAGCCTCGATCTGGGCGACTGCCCCGAGGTGGTGCTGGTGGGCGCACACCCCGACGACGAGACCCTGGGGTTCGGTGGTACGGCGGTGCAACTGGCCGAGGCCGGGGTGCGGGTGCAGATCGTCTCGGCCAGCGACGGCGGCGCTGCTCACCCGAATCAGTCGCTGCTGCAACGGTTTCAATTGGAGCGAGTGCGGCGCGCGGAGCTGCGCTGCGCTGCCGGGGTGTTGGGACTCAATGCTCCGTTCTGCCTGGGGCTTCCGGACGGGCAGATCGCCCAGCACGAGGATCGGCTGGCGGATCTGCTCACCGAGTTGCTGGCCACCAAGCCGGCCGGGACGTGGTGCGCGGCGACCTGGCGTGGTGACGGTCATCCCGATCACGAGGCGGTCGGTCGGGCGGCCGCCGTGGCCGCCGAGCGCAGCGGCGCAGTGCTGATGGAGTACCCGGTGTGGATGTGGCACTGGGCGCACCCCGATGACACCGCCGTACCGTGGGATCGCGCATATTCGGTTCCGCTGAGCCGATTCGCCGTCGAGCGCAAGAACCTCGCGGCCCAGACCTTTCGCAGCCAGTTCGTGCCGCCGGCACCGGGGGTCCCGCCGGTGCTTCCCCCGTTCGTGCTGAGCAGGCTGCTGGCGGTGGGTGAGGTGGTCTTCCGCTGACTACACGACTGCCCGACAGCTACTTCGACCGTATGTACGCGGAATCGGCGGATCCGTGGCACCTGCAGGCGCGCTGGTACGAACAGCGCAAGTACGCGATCACCACCGCGTTGTTGCCCTATCCGCGCTACCGGCACGCGTTCGAGCCGGGCTGCTCGGTCGGCGTGCTCACCGAGAAGCTGCTCGACCGGTGTGACCATGTGACCAGCACCGACATCAGTGTCGGCGCGTTGGACGCCACCCATCGGCGGCTGCTGGCGCGCGGCATGCGGGATCGGGTGACGTTGTTGCGCGGCTCGCTCGACCAGCCCTGGCCCGCCGGACCTTTTGATCTCGTGGTGCTGTCGGAGCTGTGCTACTACCTGCAGCCCGAGTTGCTGCGGGAGGTGCTCGACCGGGAGGTGCCGCGGCTCGGTCCGGCCGCGACGGTGGTCGCGGCACACTGGCGCCACCGGGTGCAGGAGTATCCGATGGCCGGGGACCGGGCCAACGACATCATCGGCGCGACGCCGGGTCTGCATCACCTCGGGGTGTATCGGGATGCCGACGTGGTGATCGATGTGTTCGACAGAGGCGGGGGAGCGTCGGTCGCATCACGCACCGCGGTCCCCGGTGCCTAGCCACCTCTGGCTCGAGAAGCTTTGGTCTGCAACACTTCGCGCTCGCGGTCGTTGGCGGCCAGTGCGGCCGCGCGGTCGAACTGGACTGCCGCGTCGGCGGTGCGGCCGAGTCGCGACAGCAGTTCTCCGCGCACGCTCGGCAGCAGATGGGATCCGTCGAGACCTTCGATCCGGTCGAGGATTCCCAGTGCCCGTGACGGTCCCGTCTGGGGGTCGGCCATGGCCACGGCGATGGCCCGATTGAGTTCGACCACCGGAGACGGAGCGAGCGCCAGCAGTGCGTCGTAGAGGGCGACGATGCGCGGCCAGTCGGTGTCGCCGGCGGTCGGTGCGACTGCGTGACATTCGGCGAGTGCGGCCTGCAACGTGTAGTAACCCCAACCGATCTGATTGCGCGCCAGCGCATCAGAGGCCCGCTGCAGCGCACGCACGCCACGCTGGATCTGAGCACGGTCCCACCTGGCGCGGTTCTGCTCCTCGAGGAGAATCGGTGTGCCGTCGGCGTCGGTGCGGGCTCCCAGGCGTGAGGACTGGAACTCCATCAGCGCGACCAGCCCGTGGACCTCGGCTTCGTCGGGGGCCAACGCCGCCAGCACTCGGCCTAGACGCAGTGCCTCGCTGCACAATTCGCCGCGGACCCAGCGCTGTCCGGCGGAGGCGGCATACCCCTCGTTGAAGATCAGGTAGATGACGTTGAGGACCGAGGACAACCGCTGCGGGTGCTCCGAGCGGCCCGGAACCTCGAACGGCACCCCGGCAAGCGCCTTCTTGGCCCGGACGATGCGTTGGGCGATCGTGGCCCGCGGGGTGAGGAACGCCTTGGCGATCTCGTCGGTGGTCAGGCCGCCGACCACCCGCAGGGTCAGCGCGATCTGGTTCTCCCTGGACAGCGTCGGGTGGGCGGACATGAAGATCAGCAGCAGCACGTCGTCGTCGATGCGGTCGGGGTCCCAGGTGTCGTCGACGTGATTCTCCAGCTCGCGGGCCAGCACGGCGTACTTCGCGTCGAGGGTGTCCTGCCTGCGCCAGTGGTCGACGGCCTTGCGTTTGGCGACGGTGGTCAGCCACGCGCCGGGATTGCGGGGGACCCCGGTGCCCGGCCACTGGGTCAGGGCGTCGACCAGGGCTTCCTGGGCGAGGTCCTCGGCCAGGCCGATGTCCCCGACCGTGCGGGTCAGGGTGGCGACGATCTTCGCGGCCTCGATGCGCCACACCGCATCGACGGTCTGTCGCAGGTCGGCGGCGTCCACGTTCCCCATTATTTCCCGGAGCTCAGCGCCCGAGCACCGGCGAGGCGGGGATCGAAGCGGGCGGCTACCGGTTCGGCTCAGACGTAGCGGGCGCGGCCCGCCAGGGCGCCCGCCACGATCTGTACGGCGTAGACCACCAGGAACATCGTCCACGGAACCGTCCAGCCGTGGGACATGTCGTGGAGCAGGCCGAACAGAAACGGACCGGTGCCCGCGAGGAGGTAGCCGAATCCCTGCGCCATGCCCGACAGTTGCGCGGTGTCCTCGGAGGTGCGGGCACGCAGCGCGATCACCGCGAGCGCCATCGCGAACGCGCCCATGCCGACGCCGATCAGCACGCTCCAGAGGACCGGTTGTGCGGCCGGCGCCACCATCAGGCCGACCGCGCCGGCGAAACCCACCACACCGAGCCCGACGATCCACCCGCTCTGGTTGGCGCTGCGGGCCGCCAGCGGGGAGATCACCAGCGCCACCGGCACCCCGATCAGCGACACCAGCCCGACGAGCAGCCCGGCGTGCAGCTTGCCGATCCCGTTGTCGATGAACACCTGCGGCAGCCAACCCATCACGATGTAGGCCATGAACGCCTGGCAGCCGAAGAACAGCGTGACCGTCCAGGCGAGCGGGTTGGCCAGCAGTGAGCGCGGCCGCGCTGAAACCCTGCTCTGCTCGGCCCACGTCCCACGGTGTCGCCGGGCGGCCGGCAGCCACACCGCGAGCGCCACGAATGCCACCACCGCCCACGTCGCGAGGGCGAGGCGCCAGCCGCCGAGGGGGTCCTCCAGTCCGGGTGTCACGGCTGAGCCGAGCGCACCGCCGCCCTGCAGCGCGGCGGTGTAGATGCCGGTCATCAGGCCGACCCGGGCCGGGAACGAACCTTTGATGACGACGGGGATCAGCACGTTGATCAGCGCGATGCCGGCGCACGCGACGAGGGTGGCGCCGATGACGACGTGCGGTCCGTCGACCACCCGCGCCGCCAGACCGACGGTCAGCGCGAGCATGGCCGCCGAGATGGTGCGCCCGAGACCGAACCTCGAGGACAACCGCGGCGCAGCCAGACCGGCGGCCGCGAAGCACAACGCGGGCAGGGTGGTCAGCAACCCCGCCCAGGTGGCGGATACCGCGAGGTCGGTGCGCATCTCGCCGAGCAGTGGGGCCACGCTGGTGACGGCGGGTCGTAGGTTGAGGGCGGTCAGGACGACCGCCACCGCCAGCAGCGCTCCGCCGGCGACCGTGGGAACGCCGTCCCGGCCGTCGGCTGCGGGTGGGTGGATCTCCGGCGGGGTACTGCGCACCCCGCTACACTGCCATACATCCCATGATTGGTTGAAAGGATGTCTTTGTGCCGTTGAGCACTGCGCGGCGCGCCGGCCTGGTCGAGCAGGTCATCGACCAGCTTCGCCATGCGGTGTCGGCCGGTGAATGGCCGGTGGGTCAGCGCATCCCCAACGAGGCGGTGCTCGTGGAGTCGCTGGGGGTGGGACGAAACACCGTGCGCGAGGCGGTCCGCGCCCTGGCCCACGCCGGAATCCTCGAGGTCCGGCAGGGGGACGGCACCTATGTCCGGGCGACCAGTGAGGTGTCGGGGGCGCTGCGCCGACTCTGCGGCGCCGAGCTTCGCGACGTCCTCCAGGTGCGCCGCGGGCTGGAGGTCGAAGCGGCGCGCCTGGCGGCCGCCCAACGCACCGAGGCCGACCTGTCCGAGCTTCGAGCGTTGCTGGCCCGCCGCGACGGGTACCAGGCCGGAGGGGACACCGACGAGTTCGCGCGCGCTGACGCGGAGTTCCATCTCGCCGTGGTGCGAAGCTCACACAACCCGATGCTCACCGAGCTGTACCGCGGCCTGATCGAGGCCATCACGGCCAGCGTCGCGACCACCCACGAGAAGCCGGTGGAGATCGTCGATCACGCAGTGCTGCTCGAGCACATCGCCGCCGGCGATGTGGAGCGGGCGGCGCTGACGGCGGCTGCGCTGCTCGACGGCATCCTCACCGCCCTGGACGGCTAACCGACAGCCCGGCCCGAACTCTCCCAGAACTGCGCCCGCACCGCCTTCTTGTCCGGCTTGCCCAGCGCGGTGACCGGCACCGACTCGACGACGATGACCTGCTTGGGCACGTGCACCGACCCCTTGCGCTCCTTCACCGACGCCTGGATCTCGGCGGTCATGGCCGCGACGGTGGCGTCGTCGGATTCGATGTCGGGTCGCAGCACCACCACGGCCGTCACCGCCTCGCCCCACTTCTCGTCGGGGGTGCCGATCACGCATACCTGGGCGACCGAAGGATGTTCGGCCACCACGTCTTCCACCTCACGCGGGAACACGTTGAAACCACCGGTGACGATCATGTCCTTGGTGCGGTCGACGATGAAGTAGAAACCGTCGGAGTCTTCGCGGGCCAGGTCGCCGGTACGCATCCAGCCGTCACGGAAGGTGTCGGCGGTGGCATCGGGAAGGTTCCAGTACCCCCCGGCGAGCAGCGGTCCCGATACGCAGATCTCACCGACCTCACCTTGCGGAACCGGCTGACCGTCCTCGCCCAGCAGCGCCACCCGCGCGAACAGCGTCGGGCGCCCGCACGAGGTCAGTCGCTTCTCGTCGTGGTCCTTCTTGGACAGGTAGGTGATCACCATCGGCGCCTCGGACTGGCCGTAGTACTGCGCGAAGATCGGCCCGAACCGACGGATCGCCTCGGCCAACCGCACCGGGTTCATCGCCGAGGCGCCGTAGTAGACGGTCTCCAGCGACGACAGATCCCGGGTGTGGCTGTCGGGGTGGTCCATCAGCGCGTAGATCATCGACGGCACCAGCATGGTCGCGGTGATCTTCTGCTCCTCAATCACCCGCAGCACCTCGGCCGGGTCGAACTTCGTCAACACGATCAGTTCGCCGCCCTTGACGATGACCGGGGTGAAGAACGCCGCACCGGCGTGGGAGAGCGGTGTGCACATCAGAAAGCGCGGGTTCTCCGGCCACTCCCACTCCGCCAACTGCACCGTGGTCATCGTGGTGATCGACTGCGTCGTCCCGATGACACCCTTGGGCTTGCCGGTGGTGCCGCCGGTGTAGGTGAGCCCACCGATGTGATCGGGCGGGAGGTCGGCGGCAACCAGAGGCTTGGCCGGGTACTTGGCCGCTTCGGCGTTCAGGTCGATGGCCTTGACACCGCTGTCGGCGAGTTCGGCGGGCACCGGGCCGATCGTCAGGATCTGCTCGAGCGAGGGCACCTTCTGCATCAGGCCGAGCGCGCGCTCGACGAACATCGGGTTGGGGTCGATGATCAGCGAGGTCACCTCGGCGTCGGAGAGCACATAGGCGTGGTCGTCGAGCGAGCCGAGAGGATGTAGCGCGGTGCGCCGGTAACCCTGGGACTGGCCGGCGCCGATGATCATCAGCACCTCAGGGCGGTTGAGGGAGAGCAGACCGACCGCCGCTCCGGTCCCGGCGCCCACCGCTTCGAAGGCCTGGATGTACTGGCTGATCCGGTCGGCGAGCTCGCCGCCGGTCATCGTGGTGTCTCCGAGGAACAACACCGGCCGGTCCTTGTGGCGTTTGAGCGCACCCACTGTGAGGTGGCCGGAGTGCAGGGGATGGCGCAGCAAGTCACTCATGGGGACCAGACTAGAACGTGTTCCAATTGCAGTCACAGGGTCTGCGCCATTTCCGCCGGACTACTGCCAGACGCCCTCTTTCTTCCACTTCAGTTCCTTCTGGACCCATTCGTTGTCCTGCGGGAACTCCTCGGTCTCGGTGACGCGTCGCACCTCCAGCCGGGCGCCCGGGCCCAGCGGGCACTTGCGCGCCCACTGCTTGGCCTCCTCGATCGACGACACCCCGAGCATCCAGAAACCGTTGAACAACTCCTTGGCCTCGGTGTACGGGCCGTCGGTCACCACCGGGGTGTCGGAGTCGAAGTCGACGACGAAACCGTCCTCCGGCCCGGCGAGTCCCTCACCGGCGAGCAACACCCCGGCCTTGATGAGCTCTTCGTTGTAGCGGCCCATCGCCTCGATCACGTCGTTGAAGTCGACGTTCTCCATCGCCTTCTCGGCCTCCGGGGTCGACCGCAGGATCAGCATGTAACGAGTCATCAGTTCTCTCCTTCGTTCTCGGGAAGGCTCGTCCAGTCTTGTTCGGGCGGCCCTCACACACACGTCGATCAGCGAGACCGGAAATCGACACCAACGAGGAAATTTTCTTCAGGAGCCCGGGAATCGGCTCGGTACACGTCCCCCAACGCAACCAGCCCTTGCGGGCAGCCACGCTGCCGCATGGATTCCGGGAAACGGTTCCGACCCAAAATGTTAACGTGCATACTTTGACGACGGGCGTAGGTCTGGCTCCTCAGTGGGGTGGCGAGGCGCTCGACAATCGCATCATAACTGTTGTTGTATATCGAAATCCAGCATGAACGGCGGGCGGTCAGATCTCACGCGGCACGGAAGTCACGGATATTAAGTGAACAACGATTCGAATCATGTCGATCATCCACCTACCCGCGGAGGTCGGGCACTGGGAGGCGGTGTCGACGAGATCGTGGGCTGGGCCGACGGTTACGTCAGGCGCCATCCGCTGGCGTCGCTGTCCACCGTCGGGGATCAGTTCGTCCTCGGGGTGCGCACGCTGCAGTACCTGCTGATCGACCTGCTGACCGGTCGCTTCCAATGGCAGGAATTCATCAAGCAAGGCGCCTTCATGGCCGGAACGGCCGTGTTGCCCACCGTGCTGGTGGCTCTCCCGATTGGCGTCACGCTGTCCATCCAGTTCGCCCTGCTGGCAGGTCAGGTGGGCGCCACGTCGCTGGCAGGCGCCGCAAGTGGGCTTGCCGTCATCCGCCAGGCAGCGTCGTTGACTGCGGCGGTCCTGATGGCCGCGGCGGTCGGATCGGCAATCACCGCGGACCTGGGATCCCGCAAGATGCGCGAGGAGACCGACGCCATGGAGGTGATGGGGGTCTCGGTGATCCGGCGGCTCGTCGTTCCCCGATTCGCCGCCGCCATCCTCATCGGCGTCGCGCTCACCGGCGTGGTCTGCTTCGTCGGCTTCCTTGCCAGCTATCTGTTCAACGTGTACTTCCAGAACGGCGCACCCGGCAGCTTCGTCGCCACCTTCGCGTCGTTCGCGACCACCGGAGACCTGGTGGTGGCACTGGTCAAGGCTGTGATCTTCGGCGCCATCGTCGCGGTCGTCTCATGTCAGAAAGGCCTGTCGACGAAGGGCGGTCCCACCGGGGTGGCGAACTCGGTGAACGCGGCTGTGGTCGAGTCGATTCTGGTGCTGATGATCGTCAACGTCGCGATCAGCCAGCTCTACATCATGATGTTCCCGCGGGTCGGGCTGTAGTGATGGCGGCGTCGACGTTCTCACCCGCCGTGGTCGGCGGGCTGTTGCGGGTGTACCGGCGGGGTACGACGCCGGTCGTGCGGCTCGGTCACATGCTGGTGTTCTTCGGCCGCGCCGTGATGGGTGTTCCGGTGGTGTTGCGGCACTACCGGAGCGAGTTCACCCGGCTGCTCTCCGACGTCGCCTGGGGCAACGGCTCATTGGTGGTCGGCGGCGGAACCGCCGGGGTGGCCATCGTGCTCGGGATCACCGTCGGTGCGCTGGTCGGCATCGAGGGATACAACTTCCTGGACCTTCTGGGGCTCGGCCCAGCCACCGGTATCATCTCGTCGTTGGTGAACACCCGCGAACTCGCGCCTATCGCGGCGTCGCTGGCTTTCGCCACCCAGGCTGGCTGCCGGTTCACCGCACAGCTGGGGTCGATGCGCATCGCCGAGGAGATCGACGCACTCGAATCCCTTGGCATCCGCCCTATCCCGTACCTGGTGACGACGCGGTTGATGGCCTCGGTGATCGCGGTGATACCCCTCTACGTCGCGTGCCTCGCGGTCAGCTACCTGACCACCCAAATTGTGGTCCAGATCATCAGCGGCGGGTCCACGGGTTCGTACCTGCACTATTTCAGCTTGATGCTGTCCGGCCAGGACATCCTCTACTCGGTCCTCAAGACCATCATCTTCGTGTGGATCGCGTCGACGGTCCAGTGCTACTACGGCTTCTACGCCAGCGGCGGCCCAGTCGGTGTCGGCGTCGCCGCCGGCCATGCAATGCGGGCCAGTATCACCGTGGTGATCATGGTCAACATGCTGCTCACGATGGCGCTGTGGTCCATCGATGCCGGAGCGAGGTTCGGAGGCTAGATGGCGAATCCCTTTGAGCTGGACGGGCGTGGTCCCACCGAACGGCAATTCCTCGGCAGCGGCATCGCGCTGATCGTGATCACCGCACTTGTCGCCGGCCTGCTTCTGCTCAAGTCCACCGGACGCCTTGAGTCCAGCGTGCGGGTGGTCGCAGCCCTGGTTAACGTCGGCGACGGCCTGCCGCAGCGATCCGACGTCAAGTACCATGGTGTGCTGGTCGGCGCCGTTCAGAGGGTCACGCCCGCGGAGTATGGCGATCCCAACTTCGTTCACATCGTCCTCAAACCCGAATATGCAAAGTCGATTCCGGCTGCCGTGACCGCGCGGGTGGTGCCCAGCAACGTCTTCGCGGTGTCGTCGGTGCAACTCGTCGACCCTGCCGGGCCGGCCAGCGGTGTGAGCCCCGGACCCACCATCGCGTCCGGCGCCGAGATCCCCGAGGACACCGAGTTGCCGACCGTGCTGTTTCAGACCACCATCAGCAAGCTGCGGGACATCCTCGCTGCGACCGGGCGCGGTCGCGAGGACGACACGATCGGCATTCTCGCCGCGGTGAACGCGGCCACCGAGAACCGTCGAACCGAATTGCTCACCAGCGGTGCACAGTTGAACCGGCTGGTCGATCAGCTCGATCAGATCGTGGCCACTGAGCCGGATCAGACCACGGTCTCGGCACTCGTTGACGCGACGCGCGGCCTTGCGCAGACCGCCCCCGAGCTCGTCGATGCGCTGCACCAGGCGGTGCAACCCATGCAGACGCTCGTCGAGCAGGACGCACAGCTCACCGCGCTCGTCAACGGCGGCATCCACACGGTGGGCACGACGCACACCGCGCTGAACAACCACACCGATCGGATGGTCCGGATCACCACCGAACTGACCCCGGTGATCGGCAGCCTGGCCCAGACCTCGCACCACTGGGTGCCCGCGTTCGTCAAACTGAATCAGTTGTCGGACCGGTTCTTCGACGAGGTCTGGATCCACGAGCGGGACATCGGCAACATGCGGGTGAATCTGTCGTTCGCGCCGACCTACTCCTACACCAGGGCGGACTGCCCGGAGTACGCCGGGCTGAAGGGGCCGAGTTGTTTCACCGCCCCGCTGGTGCCGACACGGCCCGAACTACCGGATGTGCTGTTGCCGCAGAACTACCAGCCGCCTGCGGACCTGATGCCCCCGCCGGGCACCGAGATCGGGCCCAGTGGCAATCTGGTCGCCGTGGGTCCACCGCTGGTGAACCCCAATCCCGATCTGACGGATCCTAATCCGCCGCTACCACCGTGGATGCCTCCGTCGCAGCCGGTGCCCGGCACCGCCAACCCGGTGCTGGTCCCTGTCCCCCCGCCGCCGGTGCCGTTGTCGCCGCCGGCCCCGGTCGCGCCGCGCCCGGGTGATCCCCCGATGGCCGCGGAGGCCGCACCGGCCTCCTACGGCGGAAACGTGGGACCTGTTGGCAGTCAACAGGAACGCACCCAGCTCGGCATCGTCACCGGCCGACCGGCCACGGTGGCGACCCAGCTGCTGCTCGGTCCGGTCGCGCGCGGCACGACAGTTGCCATCAGCGAGGAGCCTCGATGAAACACCGCGGCGCAATGGCAGGATTGTCGATCTTCATGGTCGTGGCCGTCACGCTGACGTGGTTGGTGTATGTCACGCTCCGGCGAGATGTGGCGGGGACGACCGCGCCGTACGCCGCGATGTTCACCGATGTGTTCGGCCTGCGTGAGGGTGATGACGTCCGAATGGCCGGGGTTCGTGTCGGGCGTGTCCAAAGTATCGAGCTGCAAGGTGATCTCGCCAAGGTGTCGTTCGTGGTGCAGAGCAACCAGCAGCTGCTCGGGACCACTGTCGCCTCGGTGACGTACCAGAACATCGTCGGTCAGCGTTATCTCGGTCTGTCGCTGGGTACCAGGGGAGAGCCCGACCCATTGCCGGCGGGCAGCGTCATCCCCCTCGAGCGGTCCGATCCGTCGTTCGACGTGACCAGACTGCTCAACGGTTACGAGCCGTTGTTCAGCCTGCTCAACCCGAGGGATGCCGACAACCTCACCCGCGGCGTCATCCAGTCGCTACAGGGTGACGAGGCGTCGATCACCGCACTCGTGGACCAGACATCCCGGTTGACCGATTCGTTCGCCGGCCGCGACGAAGAACTCGGCACGGTGATCACCGACCTGAACATGGTGATGAGAAACCTCGCCCGGCACAACGACAGCCTCGATCAGATTCTCACCGAGGCGCAGTCGGCGGTGTCCATCTTCGACGGGCAGCGTTCCGAGTTGGTGGACTCGACGGGGTCGATCGCACGGGTGGTGCAGCAGCTCTCGGAGATCACCGATGAGGTGTATCCAGATCTGAAGGAACTTGTGGATCGTCAGCCCGGGTTCGCCCAGCACATGGTCGGCATCGAACCCCAGCTGGCGTTCACCGGCGCCAATCTGCCGTTGCTGCTCAAGGGTTTTGCGCGGCTCACCGGTGACGGGGCGTACGCCAACGCGTATGCCTGCGACCTCAACGCCACCGGATTCTTCCCCGGACTCAACGATGTGGTGCCGATCGTTGTCGACGCGGCGACCCCCGGCAACAATGCCCGTTACTCCCCGAAATGCAGGAACATGGCAAATGGCTGAACCGAAGAAGAAGTCGCGGCGGCCACTGGAGGACCGCAACAAGGTCGGCCTCGGCCTCGTAGCGATCATCGTGGTGAGCGTGCTGGTCGGGGCGCTGCTGCTGGTGCGGGCCACTGACGTCGGTTACCGTCACTACACGGCGCAGTTCCTCCAGGCCGCTGCGCTGCGACCGGGCAATCCGGTCACCGTCGCCGGCATACCGGTCGGCGAGGTGACGAGCATGGAGCTGGCGGGCGACCATGTCAAAGCCGGTCTGAAGGTGCGCAATGACGTCGAACTCGGCGCGGACTCCCGGGCGATCATCAAGGTCACCACCATTCTCGGTTCGCGCTACCTGTCACTGCAGCCCGCCGGCGAGGGCTCGCTGCCCGAGGGCAGCTTCGACCTCGCGCACACCGAGGTCCCCTACGACCTGCAGGAGGCCCTGACAGACGTCACGACCACCTACGAACAGGTCGATTCCGACCAGTTCGCCGAGACGCTCGGAATCCTCGGCGAGCAGTTGCAGGGGCTGCCACCGGTGGTCCCGCAGGCGCTGGAGAACACCCATACGCTGTCGACGATCGTCGCCGACCGACGCGACCAACTCGGTTCGTTGCTGGAAACCACGGAATTGGTCAGCACCACCCTGCGCCGTCAGCAGGCGAACATCGCCAGCATGGTCCGGCAGGGTAACGATCTGTTGGGCGAGTTCGTGATGCGGCGGGCATCATTCCACGCCATGATGGACGCGATCACCAATCTTGTTGAGACGCTGAGCAACATCGTGATCGACGACCGTGACGAGCTGGAGGGGCTACTGGTCGATGTCCGGGAGCTCTCCGACATGCTCGGCCAGAACGACGCGATGCTGCGCAGTGTCCTGCAGTCGGCCCCGCTCGCGTTGCGCGGACTGGCCAACGCCACCGGTTCGGGCAACGCGGTCGATTTCAACGCGGCCAACGGATTGCTCGTCGATTCGTGGGTGTGCGCGATCAGCGGCCGGGCCAAACAATTCAGCATGATCGAGTACCTGAAGGACTGCAAGTGACGACCGTTAGAGCAAGGCTGGTAGCGCTGTTCGCCGCAGCAGTGGTGATTGCCGGCGGCATTGCAGCATCCGGATGGTCCGTTGTCTCGGACCGGTTCGACACCATCTCGGTGACCGCGCAGTTCGACAATGTGGCTGGACTCTATGAGGGCAATACCGTTGCGGTACTGGGAATGCCGGTGGGGCAGGTCACCAAGATCGTCGCGAAGGGCGGCTACGTGGAGGTGGAGTTCACCGTTGACGGTGACGTCCAGGTGCCTGCTGATGTCCAGGCGGTGACCATATCGAACTCGATCCTGACCGACCGGCAGATCGAACTGACACCGCCCTACCGTGGTGGGCCGACCTTGCAGCACCGCGACACCATCGGCCTCAATCGCACAACAACGCCGGTCGAGTTCGCCAGGGTGCTCGATGTGCTCGACAAGCTGTCCACCTCGCTTCGCGGCGACGGCCAGGGGGGCGGTCCGGTCGCCGGCGTCGTCGACGCCAGCGCCGCGATTGCCGACGGGAACGGTCAGGCGATGAAGGATGCGCTCGGCGAGCTGTCCGAAGCCCTGCGGCTGAGCTCCGAGCGGGGCGCGGTGACCGGGGGCCAGTTGAGCGCGGTCATCAGGAACGTCAGCACGTTGTTCGAGGCGGCGGCCGACAACGATGCCACCCTGCGGGAATTCGGCTCGCATGTGAGGCAACTCAGTCAGGTACTCGCCGACGAGCACTTCGGTACCGGGACGACCGGCAAGAAGATCGATGACGTGGTCAACCAGTTGGGTGAGGTGCTGGTCACCCACCGGGATGCGATCAAGCAGATTGTCGCCAACGGCGACATTGCGCTGAACACGACGGTGGACCATCGGCGGGATCTCGCAGAGCTCCTCGACCTGACCCCGATGACACTGGACAACATCTACAACGCGATCGACCGGACCAACGGGGCGGTTCGCGTGCATGTGCTCACCGACAAGGTGCTGTTCGACACCCAGACGGTCAAAGAGATGTGCAACATGATGGGTTTGCGTCAGCTGGGCTGCAGTACCGGCACCCTGCAGGACTTCGGTCCCGACTTCGGTCTGAGCTACGTGCTGGACGGCCTCGCAGCGATGGGGCAGAAGTGATGGCCCACCCCGGAAAGTCGCTGGTTGCACTGGCACTTGCCACCTGTGTCTCGATATCAGGTTGTGCGACAGACGGATTGGCGAGCCTACCGCTGCCGGCGCCCGGCGGGGGTTCAGATGGTTTCATGTTGACAGCGGTGTTCTCCAACGCGCTGAACCTGCCGGCGATGGCGAAGGTCAGGCTCGCCGGGGCCGACATCGGACAACTGGAGTCGATGGAGGCACACAATTACACCGCGGTGACGACGTTGCGCATCAGGGACGGAGTGCAGTTGCCGCAGGGCAGTACCGCCGAGTTGCGGTCGGCGACACCGCTGGGGGACGTGTTCGTCTCGATCCGGCCTCCGGGTGCGGTGCCGGCGGGAACGCCGTTGCTCGGGGACGGAGACACCATACCGATCGAATCCACCACTGCGGCAGCCACTGTCGAGTCTGTGTTGAGCTCAGCGGCGATCCTGGTGAACGGCGGTGCGGTGCGCAACTTCACCAACGTCATCAATGGTCTGGGTCGTGCGACGGGTGATCAGGGCCAGGCATTCGGTGACCTGATCCGCAAGACCAACCACACCCTGGGGACGCTGAACAATCGGTCCGACCAGATCGCCACCTCGCTGACCGAGACGTCGCGACTGGTCGAACAGCTGGAGGCCAAGAACGACGATCTCGGCGAGTTGATGGAGCAGGCCGGCCCGGCCACCGAGACACTGGCCGCCCACACCAACGAGATCGCCGATCTGGTCCTGCAGATCGGCGGCACCGCTGAGCAGTTGACGAAGTTCCCGTCGATCGCGGGAACCGACACCAGCGGTCGAAGTGTCATCGCGGACGCCAACACGATCGCCGAGGCGTGGAACGACGTGGTGCTGACCCCCGATGCGACGCTCTACGCGCTGAACCGGTTGATGCCGCCATTCGTCAAGTCGACGACGAGCAATGCGATTGCGGTGCGGGCCAGCATCGATCGGTTGGTGCTCGGTTCGATTCCCGATATCGGGTTCGCCGGCGACACCGGTTTGCACGGGCCCAAGCGCTACAACTGGCATCAGCTCGTCGGGTCGATTCAGTACACCCTCTTCCGGTTGCAGGAGCGGATCGTGGGGAAGGGACCCGGAGTGCCGCAGTTGCCGGTCATGCCGAGTCTCACCGACCCGGGGCAGATCGTGACCGCCCCGGGCGCAGCGGCGCCGGCCCCGCCCCCACCGCCGGGGGCGGTACCGCAGGCGCCACCGGCATCGGTATGGACTCCGCCGCCGACACCCGCGTCACAGGCACCTCCGGGACCCGGGGCGCCGGCGCCGCCGGGATCCGCGCCGTTGCTGCCGGCTGAGGCACCACGATGATCGGCGTCGTAGCGGACCACATCGTCGGTATCGTCCGCGTCGGCCACCGGCGCCGGGCCTGGGTGTCAGCGGGCGCCCTGCTGCTGACCTTGGTCGTGGCGAGTGGATACCTGTTCATCGGTGCGCTGCAGGTCAACCCGGTAGCGTCGAGCTACCGGGTGACGGTGAAGCTGCCGGAATCCGCCGGTCTGCTGCCGAATCAGAACGTCACATTGCGCGGCGTCCCGATCGGCCGGGTCGAACGCCTCGACATCACTCCCGCGGGCGTCAACGCGGTCGTGACGGTCGATTCGACGGTTGCGGTCCCGGCGTCGAGCGAGGTACGGGTGTCCGGGTTGTCACCGGCCGGTGAGCAGTACATCGACTTCGTCGCAGCCAGCGGCGAGGGGCCGTATCTGAGTGACGGAAGCGTGGTGGCCGAGGCAGACACCACGGTGCCGGTGAGTCTGGCCGATCTGCTCGCGAACGCCGATGGCGCGCTCGCGCAGGTGGATACGACCAAACTCGAGCTCATCCGCAAAGAGCTCAGCATGGGCGACGCCGGACCGCAGAAGCTCGCCGACATCATCGACGGTGGCACATTCCTGCTGTCGACCCTCGATTCGGTGCTGCCCGAGACCACCAGCATGCTCCGCACCAGTCGCGTGGTGCTCACCCTCGCAGCCGACAAGAACGAGGGCATCGGAGTCGCCTCGGAGAACCTCGACCAGACTTTCAACGGTGTGAACCGGATGCGGGACGGTTTCCGCCGGCTGACCAACGAGGCTCCGGAGGCGTTGACCGCCATCGACAATCTGTTCCTCGACAACTCCGACACGATGGTGCAGCTGCTGGGGAACCTGACCACCACTTCGCAGCTTCTCTATCTTCGGGTCCCGGCCTTGAACGCGTTGTTCCCCGATTACCGCACCTCGGTCCTCGACGCCATCGGCAGCATCATGCACGACAACGGGCTGTGGGCCACCGGGGACATCTATCCGCGCTACACCTGCGATTACGGAACACCCCGCCTGCCACCGTCCTCGGCTGACTACCCGGAGCCTTTCATGTACACCTACTGTCGAGACGATCATCCCGGCGTCCTGGTCCGCGGAGCGAAGAATGCGCCCCGTCCGGCCGGCGATGACGGCGCCGGCCCGCCGCCGGGCGCCGATCTCGGCCGCACCACCGATCCGACACCGCGAGGGCGCTACACGATCCCGACGCCGTACGGCGGTCCGACACTGCCGATCGAGCCGCCCCGATGAAACCCGACGAAGAAAGTCGCCAGGAGATGAATGTGTCTGTCAAGACCGACCGGAAACTCGACGACGAGACTTCCGACGCCGCACCCGAGGGTGACGAGGCCACACCCGAGGCTGCACCCGATACCGAGGCTGGCGACGACGGAGCCGACGACGGCACGGAAAGCGTGGCAGCCGAACGGAGGCCGTGGCAGCGTCGCTTGGTGGTCGCGGCGGTGGCGGTACTGATCGTCGGCGGATTCGTGACGTCGGGATTCTTGGGGTGGCAACTGTGGCAGGACCGGCAGGTGGCACGTGCTGGGGAGCAGGCGCAGGCGGCTGCGGTCGAGTACGCGCAGGTACTGACGAGCATTGACTCCGCCAGGGTCGACGAGAACTTCGATCGGGTGCTCGACGGCGCGACCGGTGAGTTCAAGGACATGTATTCCGAGTCCAGCGTGGAGTTGCGGCAGTTGCTCATCGACAACGAGGCGGCCGCGCACGGCGTCGTCGTCGAGTCGGCGGTCCAGTCCGAGTCCAAGGATAAAGTGGTGGTGCTGCTGTTCGTGGATCAGTCGGTGTCCAATTCTTCGATTCCCGACCCGCGAATCGACCGAAGCAGGATCAAGATGACGATGGAGTACGTCGACGAACGTTGGCGTGCAGGCAAAGTCGAGCTGCCCTGAGGTGGAATGGTCGATGGTGCGGTTCAGCGGGATGACGGCCACGGTGCTGGCGGCCGGCGTGATTGTGGCACCGACAGCCGCGGCGTCTGCGCAGACTTTCTGCGCGGAACTCGGGGGTGCCTGGAACGGCCAGTACTGTCACACCTCGGTGCTGTCGGACCGAAAGGCGATGCGCGACATCAAGGTGGCGATCCCCGCAGAGGTCGTCGACGACCCGGTGGCCGGACCGGTGGTCCGCAACTACCTGCGCACGCTGGTGGACAACTGGCGGACCGCGGCGGTGAAGATGGTGGCCGACAGCTTCGGCGAAGGCAACTACCAGATCTTCCGACGTGCCGGTGTGATGACCCTGGTCTACCGGGAGACTTATCACGCTGACGGTCCCGACTTCAACAATGCGTACCGCACATTCACGTTCGACACAACCAACGGGCGGCAGCTGCAGCTGGCCGATGTGGTGAAGCCGACTCTTGATCCGTTGGTGGTGATTCCACCGCTGGCGGAGCCGTTCGTGAGGCAGGCGCTCGACGTGGCCCCTCCCCAGCACGAGCCGGGAAGCTACCCGTTTGTCGTCGACCGTTGGACACCGGACAACGTGTACTCCGGCGGTTACAAGGCCTGGGCGCTGACCCCCGATGAGCTGATCCTCTACATGCCGGACTATCCCGTGGGACGCGATTCCCCCACGAACTTCACGCCGGGTGTCATGCAGTGGTCGATGGACGGTGGGACCGTGCAGGCGCATATCCCGCTGGTTGCGCTGGCGCCGGTGCTGCGTCCCGAATTCGGCGGTTCCTGAACATGTTCGGCATTCGAACCCACTGTCTGGTTCTGGTTCTCGTGGTGCTGCTGATGGTGGCGTCACCGGTGAGTTCGGCGGAACCCGGCCAGAACGGAGTCGCTCCGTCGCTGCCGCCTTTCACCCCGTACCCGTCGGACTGGTCGCCTGACTACACGGTGTTCCCGTACGACGTCTGGCGGTCGCGGGTCACACCTGAACAGATCACCGCCCAGCGGGAATCCTGTCAATGGTTCAACGCCCGGTACGACCAGTTGCGGCAACAGGCCTTGGGGTTTCAGCATTTTCTCGGAGACCAGCACGATGACTGGTCGGCGACCGGTGTCCGGGAGGCCGGTGATGTCGTGGCCGCCAACCTCGACCAATCGGCGGCCTTCTTGAACCCCCGCGCGCACACCTTGTTCATCGTGAACTACCCGGATCTGAGCGACTATTCGCCGCTCTTCCACGGCGACTCGATCTACCGGCTGTGGTACCAGCTGACCCAGATCAGCGACAAGATCTCGCGGCGGCTGCCGTCGGGTCAGATCAGCGCCAACACTGCGACCCTGAATGTCTACGGCAGGGCGATCCGCGATTCCGGGGTCTGCGAAGGCGCCTGACTGCGGCGCCGCCGGCCGAGACGAGGCGCGTCCCATAGCCCGGTCCCTGCCACAGCCTTGACATGCTGACACAGATCGCTAGTTTCTGTGTCAGCGATGAGTTCGGGAGGCGCCATGGTTGCGGTCATCAAGGATTCTGCTCAGCAGATCCCGCCCGAGGTCCGGCCGAAGGTGATCAACGAGTTCCGTAAGCACTCGGGCAGCGTCCTGGGTGGTTTCTTCGGTGCCGCGGCTTTCGACGAAGTGGCGCTGGTGCCGGTGGCGGCCGCGGTCGACAAGACCGGACGGTTCGAGTCGAACTTCGCCGATCGTGGTGTGCGCAGCGGGTTCTCGGCATTCCTGGCGATATGGGGTGACGCCACCGATCGCGCCGCCGAGGGGGAGCGGCTCAAGACACTGCATCGTGACGTGCGTGGACGTGGCAAGGGTGAGTTCGCCGACGTGCGCTACAGCGCGCTGGACCCACGGCTGTGGAACTGGATCGCGATCAGCGGGCTGTTCCTGGTGCTCAACTCGTTCACACCGTGCACCGGCATCACGTTGACCGAGGACGAACGTGAGGTCGCCTACCGGCAACTCCTGGAGTCGTTTCGCGCCCTGGAACTGCCGGGCAAGAACGCCAAACTTCCGGCCAGCTACGCCGAGGCCGTCGAGTACTACGAATCCATGGTCGACGGCGAACTGGCCGCGAATCCGTTTCTGCGCCGGGTCACCGAGAACCTGACCCGGTTGCCGCTGCCGACGCTGGTCCTTCCGCCGGCGCTCCGCCTGGCGCTCACGCCGTCCTGGCTGGTGCTTCGTCCGCTGGCCGGACGTGTGGTCAAGGTGTGCTCGTTCGGCATCCTGCATCCAGGGGTGCGTGAACTCACCGGGTTCGAATGGCAGAGCCGCCATGACCGGGAGTTCGCCCTCTACAGCCGGCTGCTACAGCTGGCGTGGCGGACCCTCCCGGATCGAGTGTTGCTGATTCCGTTGGCCCGCAACCGCATCGAGTACGAGAAGTTGGTGCGACTGCATCGTTCGGTGGGGCTCGAGTCGTTCGCCCCGCCTGCGGGCAGCTGCCCGGCCGGCTGACACGGGCCGGTTCATGCGACGACTTCGCAACACCGACAGCCGCACCGAACAGGAGTCGGCGATTCTCAAGGCGGCCGCCGAAGAGGTCGCGTTGGTCGGGATCGGCCGCCTGAGTATGGACGTGGTGGCCCGCCAGGCCGGGGTCAGCCGCAGCACGCTGTACCGGCGGTTCCCCAGCCGCGACGCGTTGATCACCGAACTGGGCCGCCAGACCTTCGAGTTCGCGATGGCGCGGCTGCAGACTGTCGCGATCGACTCGGGACCGCAGGCCGCCTCGGTGGCCGCGTTCCGCGAGGGGGTCCGGCTGCTCACCGGCGAACCGGTGATGCGCCGGTTTCTGCAACTCGACGGTGAGTTCACCGCGACCACCGAGATGGTCGCCGAGGCACGGCTGTTCCTGGTCAGCGCGGCGACGGCGATGGCCAAGGCGCTGCGGGCGGCCGGTGCGACGATGTCCGACCACGAACTGATGGCCGTCGCCGAGGTGCACATCCGCCTGGCGGCGTCGCTGGTTCAGGTCAACACCGACGTCCTCGATGTCACCGACGACGACGCGGTGGCGCGGTACGCGAAGACCTACCTGGCACCACTGGTGCACTGACACGAATGAACCTTCACATAATCAATCCAGTCATGGACAAAACGTCCATATTCACCTCGACCAGCCCGCATATATGGATGAAACTGTGAGTCACATCTGGATGATTGAGCGAAACCGGACAGCGATGCGTGTCGGCGTGGCACGCTTCTGACCATGGCTGATCTGCCCGCTCCCCGATTCCTCGACGACCGCGTAGCGCACTGGGCCGCCACCACGCCCGATGCCGAAGCCATGGACTACCTCGACCGGTCCTGGACCTGGGCGCAGTGGAACGACCGCGTGCGCCGGCTGGCCGGTGCGCTCACCGAACGCGGCGTCCAGCGTGGGGACGTCGTCGCTTTCCTGGACAAGAACCACCCGGCGTGCGTGGAGCTGACGTTCGCCGCGGCGTCGCTCGGCGCCGCCAACGCGATCGTCAACTTCCGGCTGGCCGCCGACGAGCTCGACTACGTGCTCAACGACTCGGGTGCCAAGGTGCTCATCGTCGGAACGGAGTTCAAACCCGCAATCGACAAGATCCGCGACAAGCTCACCAGCCTCGAGCACGTCATCGCCATCACGCCCGAGGGCGACGACGAGTACGAGGCGATGCTGGAAGCGGCGACGCCCGCCGAACGCGGCGACGACGTCGACCCTGATGACGTCGCCATCATCATGTACTCCTCGGGCACCACCGGGCGGCCCAAGGGCGTCGAGCTCACCCAGGCCAACATGATCGCCCACACCGTCAACGCCCACGAGGGCTTCGAGTTCGACGAGGGCGACAAGAACATGGTGTCGATGCCGCTGTTCCACGTGGGCGGCTCGTCGTACGTGCAGTTCGGCATCCACGACGGCGTTCCGAGCGTGATGACCCGCGACGTGGACGGCGCTGCGCTGGCCGGGGCTATCCTCAAGGGCGCCAACCGAACCTTCTTGGTCCCCGCGGTGCTGGCCAAGGTGCTCGAATCCGGCGAGGACGCGGTCAAGTTGTTCAGCGCGCTCAAGACCTACGGCTACGGTGCGTCGCCGATGCCGCTGCCGCTGCTGCGGGCGGCACTCGAAGCCTGGCCGAACACCGACTTCATCCAGGCTTACGGGCTCACGGAGCTGTGTGGGGTGATCAGCCATCTGATGCCCGAGGCGCACCGCGCCAAAGACCATCCGGAGCGGTTGACGAGTGCGGGCACCCTGGTGCCCCAAGCCGAGGTCCGCGTCGTCGACCCGGACACCCTCGACGATGTCCCCGCCGGTGAGCAGGGTGAATTGTGGTTCCGCTCACCGCAGTTGATGAAGGGCTACCACAACAAGCCCGAGGCCACCGCCGAGGCGATCACCGACGACGGCTGGTTCCGCACCGGCGACGTCGGCCGCGTCGACGAGGGTGGCTACATCTTCGTCGAGGACCGGCTCAAGGACATGATCATCTCCGGCGGCGAGAACATCTACTCCATCGAGGTGGAGCGGGTGCTCGCCGAGCACGAGGCCGTGGTGGAGGTCGCGGTCATCGGTGTGCCCGACGAGCGATGGGGCGAGGTCGTCAAAGCGGTGGTCGTGGTCGAGTCGGAGGTCTCCGAATCGGACCTGATCGCGTTCGCCCGCGAGCGGCTGGCCGCCTACAAGTGCCCCAAGACCGTCGACATCACCGACGAGTTGCCGCGCAACCCCACCGGCAAGATCCTGAAAAAGGATCTGCGCAAACCACATTGGGAGGGGCGCGACCGCGCGACGGTTTAGGCCTCGATCGGTACCGCGACCTCGTTGCGGCGCCGGAACGGCAGCGTCCACGGCGGGTCGTAGAACCACGCCACCGCCTCACCAACCGCTTCGATACCGTTGTCGCGCAAGGCTTTGTGCAACCGTTCGGTGGCGGCGGCGACGGCCCTCGGGCCGCGGTCGCCGCTGAACCGCAGCACTGCCACCGTCTCCGCGGGCACCGGGACCAGCCGCACCGCGTCGTCGTCGGGCTTCGGCAGGGTTTCCATCGACCACTTCGACGGCATGAAGAAGCGCACCGTCCAGCCGTCCTCGGCACTGCCGGTCTGGGAGACCGGTGCGGTCATCGCGATGTCCTGACCCGCAGACTGCTGGCTGACCGGTGCGGTCATCGCGATCTCGGTGTCGTGGTGGTTGCCGCCGAAGATGTAGCCCGCGAGCCGGCGGAAGCCGGTGTTCAGCGCGGCCTGCTTCTCGCCGGCGACGGTGGTCTCGGCGGCGATGCGCGGTCCGTACTGTCGGATCTCCACGCCGTCGGTCAACGGCCGTCGCAGGTGGTGCGGTTCCTCGGTGCCGACCCGGATCCCGACGATCGACAACACGGACTCCCCGACCTGCCCGGCGATCTTGATGATGCGGTTCATGTCAACTCTCCTTTCTCGACAGGCTGGCAACTCGCAGCCCACCTGCGGAACCCTCGCCCGGTGGGGTATTCGTCGCCGGGGCCGGTGCGGATGGGTTGTAGATCGCTGTGGCCGGGATCAGACGACTCGCCGAGTCCACTGCGTGATGAGGCGCCGCCGATGCTCGACCTCGGCGTCACTGGTGCCGGCCGATATCGACGCCGTCATCTCGTCGATCGCCTCGACGTAGCGTCCGTCGCGGGCCAGCAACTCGGCGCGCACCGCATGCCAGCGGTTGTCGGGCTCGAGTTCGGTCAGTGCGGCCAGACCCGCCGACGTTCCCTGGGCCTCTGCCACCGCGACGGCCCGGGCGAGTCTGGCGGAGGGACTGTGGTGCACGCCGACGAGCAGGTCGTAGAGCCGCACGATCTCGGTCCAGTCAGTGTCCCGGTAGGACGCCGCGGTGGCATGTTCAGCCGCGATCGCCGCTTGCAACTGGTAGGGGTCACCGATACCGCCGGAGCGCCGCAACGAAGCTGCCAGCAACGAGCGTCCTTCGTCGATCGCCGCGGCGTCCCACGCCACCCGGTCCTGCTCGGCCAGGACCACCGGATTGCCGTCGGTGTCGGTGCGGGCGCTGCGACGGGCCTCGGTCAGCAGGATCAGGGCAAGCACCGACATCGGTGCCCCTTCGTCGGGCATCAGCGCGCAGACCAGCCGTGCCAGCCGGACCGCTTCCCGGCAGCCGTCCACATCGCTGAGCTCGCGGCCGGCGGTCGCGCTGTGGGCGCTGGTGTACAGCGTGTAGACCACTGCGCACACCGCCGAGAGGCGTTGCGGCAGCTCGTCGCTCGACGGCACCTGATAGGGGATCGCGGCGCGCGCGATCTTGGCGCGGGTCCGGGTCAACCGCTTGGCCACCGCGGACTCGCTGCTCAGCAACACCGCGGCGATCTGGGCGGGCGACAGTCCGCACAGCACCCGCAGGGCGAGTGTCACCTGGGCTTCGAGAGCCAGTGCGGGGTGGGCGCAGGTGAACAGCAGCCGCAGCATGTCGTCCTCGACCACAGGCCCGGGTGGTGGCTCGTCGTCGAAGTGCAGGTCCATGGCGGCACGCTCCTTGGCGGTCCGAGAGCCCTCGCGGCGGATGACGTCGATGGCCGCCCGCCGGGCGGTGACGGTCAGCCAGGCGCGTGGCGATTCGGGCACCCCGGTGACCGGCCACTGCCGCAATGCGCGGGCAGCGGCCTCCTGCACGGCGTCCTCGGCGAGGTGCAGGTCGCCGAGGACCCGGGTGAGGGTGGCCAGGATGTGCGCACCCTCGACCCGGATCGTCTCGGCCAACCGACTCTCGGCTGTGCTCACCCCGCGAACTCGATGACCGGACGCACCTCGACCGCACCTCCCCACGCTGCGGGAATCTCGGCGGCCATCCGCAGGGCCTCGTCGAGGTCGGCGGCCTCGATCAAGAAGAACCCGGTGAGCGCTTCCTTGGTTTCGGCATAGGGCCCGTCGCTGAGGACGACGTCACCGCCGCGAGCGCCGGTGACCCGCACGGTGGTGGCGGTCGAGGTCGGGTACAGCGCGGCGCCTCCGCGGATCGAACCGCCGTGTGTCGCCCCGAACTCGCGGTATTCGGCCATCTCGGCCGCCTGCTCGGGGGCAGTCCAGTCGACGTCTGCGGTGTAGGTGAGTGCGGCGTACTGAGGCATGTGCGTTCTCCTTCTGATGGGGTGACCCGTTTGTGGAATCACATCAAGAAGACGAACGGGACGCACCGAAAAGGACATCCTCGTGCGGTGTGACTCCCGCGCGCGTTCGGCGGACCGGTCAGCCGGCGTTGGTAGCGTGTGGGAACGGGCGTCCGGTCCGAACCGGGGCCCACCGATGAAGACGACCAGAAGCCGTGGGCTGCAATGAGTGTTGACGATGTCGACGTACTGGTGACCGCACACGGGGCGGTGGAGTTGTCCGACCTGCTCGAGCGGCTTCACGTCGTCGCGCTGCCGATGCGGGTGCGCTTCCGCGGCCTCACCACCCGCGAAGTGGCGTTGATCGACGGCCCTGCCGGATGGGGGGAGTTCGGGGCCTTCGTCGAGTACGAGCCGGCCGAGGCCGCCCAATGGCTGGCCGCGGGCCTGGAGGCGGCCTACGGCACTCGGCCCGAGGTCCGTCGGGACCGCATCCCGATCAACGCCACGGTGCCCGCCGTCGCGGCCGCCGAGGTCGCCGGGGTGCTCGACCGCTTTCCCGGCGCGCGGACGGCGAAGGTGAAGGTCGCCGAACCCGGACAGTCGCTGGCCGACGACGTGGCCCGGGTCAACGCGGTACGTGCGCTGGTGCCGACGGTGCGGGTCGACGCCAACGGCGGCTGGGATGTCGACGCCGCCGTCGCTGCGGCGCGGGCGCTCACCGCCGACGGACCGCTGGAGTATCTCGAGCAGCCCTGCAGGACCGTCGGTGAGCTGGCCGAGGTCCGGCGTCGCGTCGACGTTCCCGTCGCCGCCGACGAGAGCATCCGCAAGGCCGAGGACCCGCTGCACGTGGTCCGCTGCGGGGCCGCCGACGTCGCGGTGCTCAAGGTGGCGCCGCTGGGTGGTGTTCACGCCATGCTGGCCATCGCCGGTCAGATCGACATCCCGGTCGTCGTGTCCAGCGCCCTGGACTCCGCGGTGGGGATCGGCGCCGGGCTGGTCGCCGCCGGTTGCCTGCCTGACCTGCCCTATGCGTGTGGCCTGGGCACCGGGGGGTTGTTCGTCGACGACGTCGCCGAGCCGGTACCACCGGTCGACGGCCACCTGCCCGTGACGACCGTGACACCCGACCCGGCGCGACTCGAAGCGCTGGCAGCGCCGCCTGCGCGCAGGCAGTGGTGGATCGAGCGCATCCGCGCCTGCCACCCCTTGTTGTCCTGATCTGTGGGATACATGGCCTGGACGCCATGGGCTGACTGGCCAACACTGGGTGCATGCGGCGCACGGTGCTCATCCTCGGCTTCGAAGGTGTGCAGGCTCTCGACATGGTGGGCCCGTTCGAGGTGTTCACCGGGGCATCGCAGTATGTGCGCACGCACGGCGGCGATGAGGGATATGACGTGCGCATCGTGTCGTCGGGTGGGGCCCCGGTCAGCACGGGCACCGGGCTGACGCTGGTCGCCGCGCCGCTGCCGGACCCCGGCGAGGCGGTGGATACCCTGGTTCTGCCCGGTGGCTGGGGTACCGAGACCGCCCGCAACGACGCCGAGTTGATCGACTGGATATCGACGGTGGCAGGTCATGCCCGCCGCGTGGTCAGCGTCTGCACCGGGGCGGTGCTGGCTGCTGCGGCCGGTCTGCTCGACGGCTGCGTGGCCACCACCCACTGGGCGTTCGCCCCGCAGCTGGCCGCCGAATTCCCGTTGGTCACCGTGGATTCCGATCCGATCTTTGTCCGCAGTTCCGAGAAGGTGTGGACCGCTGCCGGGGTCACCGCAGGTATCGACCTGGCGCTGTCGCTGGTCGAGGATGACCACGGTACCGAGGCCGCACAAACCGTCGCCCGTTATCTGGTGATGTACCTGCGTCGCCCGGGCGGACAGACCCAGTTCGCCGCACCGGTGTGGATGCCCCGCGCCCGTCGCACCCCGATCCGCGACGTGCAGGAAGCGATCGAGGCCGAACCCGGAGGGGCACACAGCATTTCCGAGCTGGCCCGCCGCGCGGCGATGAGCCCCAGGCACTTCACCCGGGTGTTCACCGAGGAGGTCGGCGAAGCGCCCGGCGCCTACGTCGAACGGATCCGCACCGAGGCCGCTCGCCGCCAACTCGAAGAAAGCGGGGACACCGTGACGGTCATCGCCGCGCGGTGCGGCTTCGGTTCGGCGGAGACGTTGCGCCGCAACTTCGTTCGCCGCCTCGGTATCTCTCCAGATCAGTACCGCAAGACATTCGCCTGACTCGACAAGGAGATCGACCATGCAGATCGCGATCATGCTGTACCCGGGATTCACCGCGCTGGACTTCATCGGCCCCTACGAGAGCCTGCGTTACCTGCCCGACGCCGAGGTCCGGTTCGTGTGGCACCAGCCCGGTCCGATCGCCGCGGACTCGGCGGTGCTGCTCGTCGGTGCCACCCATTCGTTCGACGAAACCCCCTCGCCGGACGTGGTGCTGATCCCGGGCGGCTTCAGCACCGTCGAGCACGCCCGCGACCCGAAGGTGCTCGACTGGGTGCGCACCGCGCATCAGACCTCGACGTGGACGGCGTCGGTGTGCTCGGGTTCGCTGATCCTGGCCGCCGCGGGCCTGCTGGAGGGCAAGCGGGCCACCTCCCACTGGGCGGCGTTGCCGGTGCTGCGCACGTTCGGCGCGCAGCCCGTCGGCGACGAGCGCATCGTCTCCGCCGACGACAAGACCGTCACCTGCGCCGGGGTGTCGGCCGGTATCGACCTCGGGCTGTGGCTGGCAGGCCGCATCGGCGGCGAGGGCAAGGCCAGGGCCATCCAGCTGTCCATGGAGTACGACCCGCAACCGCCGTTCGACTCCGGCCACATGTCGAAGGCCTCGGCGAGCACCAAGGCGCTGGCCACCGCGATGATGTCCAAGGAGCTGGCAAAACCTGCAGCACTGGCGGCGAGCACCGGACTGTTGTGGGACGCGGCCCTGCGCACCGTGCGATCCCGGCGTGCTCGTCGCCGGTCAGCGACGATGATCACGCCGAAGTCGCCGACCGGATGACCGCGATGACCCGCTCCGGGTACTCCACCAGGTCCAGCCAGGTGAACCGCAGCACCTGCCATTTCAGCAGCACGATGCCGTTCTGACGGACCCGATCCACCTGGAACTCCTCGACACGGCTGTGGAAGGCGAAGCCGTCGACCTCGATGGCCACCTTCTGCCGGGGGAAGCCGACGTCGACCCGGTAGCCGCCGACGCGGTAGTTCGCCTTCCAGCCGGTGATACCGGCCTCGCGCAGCAGCCCGTGCAGCAGTCGCTCGGCCTCGGAACGAGCGCCGCTGTCCGCTGCCCGGAGCAACCGCCGGGCTCGGGGTGCACCGTGCCTGCCCTTGTGGCGGAGGTGAGCCTGCCACAGCGTCGGCAAGTCGACCCGGGTCTGCAGCGCCCAATCCATCAGCTTCGCGCCGCCACCACCGATGGCAGCGGCCTCGACGACGGTCAGAGGCAGATTGGTCACGCGCATCCCCTTGATCTCGGTGACATCCGAGCGGTGGAGGTCCCGCCGTCGTGGTCGGCAGCCCTGGCGTTTGCGGCCGTTGCTGTCCCGCGGCAGGGTCACTTCGACCACTTCAGGCGCGAACTTCGTGAGGCCGTGCCACCACGCCGCCGTCAGCCCGCTGCCGACGGCTCGCGGGCCGTAACCCCAGACCGCCGCACGGACGCGGGCGGCGTCGGTGAACGGCCGGTCGTCGGCGAAGTACACGCCGCGGGCGCAGCGCACCCAGCGGCCCGACGTGATGCGGCGTTGGATGCCGGAGTGGCTGAGGCCGGCTGCGCGCGCCTGTTCGAGCGTGATGACACCGTCGTGGCGTCGCAGATACCCGTCGAGCATGCTGTTCGGACGCAGCCGCCGCCCGGCAGGTTCCGTTCCCCGTGACTTCGGCGTGTTTGTCGTCGCTGAGCGGCGATATTCACGCCGAAACAACGCCTGCAGTAGCCTCTGCGGGGTGAATTTGGCATATGACGACCGCGGCGCGGGGGAGCCGGTGCTGTTCATCGCAGGTCGTGGCGGCGCAGGGCGCACCTGGCACCTGCATCAGGTACCGGTGTTCACCCGTGCCGGCTACCGCTGTGTGACATTCGACAACCGCGGGGTCGGCGCCACCGAGAACGCCGAGGGGTTCACCACCGAGACGATGGTCGGCGACGTCGCCGATCTGATCGAGAAGCTCGACCTCGGCCCGGCCCGGATCGTCGGGGTGTCCATGGGCTCCTACATCGCCCAGGAGCTGATGGTGGCCCGGCCGGAGCTGGTGCGATCGGCGGTGCTGATGGCCACCCGCGGCCGCCACGACCGCTCGCGCGACTTCTTCTGGAAGGGCGAGCTGGCGCTGGCGGAGTCCGGCGTTCAGCTCCCCGTCGAGTTCGAGGCGAAAGTCCGCCTGCTGGAAAGCTTTTCGCCGAAGACGCTGAACGACGACAGCGCAGTACGCGACTGGATCGACATGTTCACGATGTGGCCGCAGAAGCCGACCCCCGGCATGCGGACCCATCTGACCATCGCCCCGCGGGAAAGCCGCCTGGCCGCTTACCAGAATGTGACCACCCCGGCGCTGGTCATCGGTTTCGCCGACGACGTGGTGCTGCCGCCCCATCTGGGCCGGGAGGTCGCCAACGCGCTGCCCAACGGGCGTTTTCTGGAGATTCCCGGCGCCGGGCACCTCGGGTTCATCGAGAAGCCCGAGGTGGTCAACACCGCGATCCTGAAATTCTTCGCCGATAGTCTGTAGGGATGAACCCCTCGACCGCGCAGTCCCGGGTGGTCGTCGACGAACTGATCCGCGGCGGTGTCCGCGACGTGGTGTTGTGCCCGGGGTCGCGCAACGCCCCACTGGCGTTCGCGCTGCACGACGCCGACCGCGCGGGCCGGCTGCGGTTGCATGTGCGCATCGACGAACGCACGGCCGGCTTCCTGGCGATCGGCTTGGCCGCCGCCGAGCGGGCGCCCGTCTGTGTGGCCATGACGTCCGGGACCGCGGTGGCGAACCTGGGCCCGGCGGTGGTGGAGGCCAACTACGCCCGGGTGCCGCTGATCGTGCTCTCGGCCAACCGGCCTTACGAACTGCTGGGCACCGGCGCCAACCAGACATTCGAGCAGCTGGGTTACTTCGGCACCCAGGTGCGTGCCAACATCAGCCTCGGCCTGGCTCCCGATCTGCGTGGTGGGGTTTCCGGCGAACTCGACACCTTCAACGCGCAGTGGCGGTCGGCGACGTGCCGGGTTCTGGTGGCGGCCATGGGATCTCGGTCGGCAAACGCCGGACCTGTGCAGTTCGACATTCCGCTGCGCGAGCCGCTGGTGCCCGCCGCCGACGACGTTGACGAGCCAGGCCGGCTGTATGCCCCAGAAGGCCGTCCCGACGGGAGGGCGTGGACCTACACGCCGCCGGTGACGTTCGACCAGCCGCTGGACATCGACCTGACGGCCGACACCGTGGTCATTGCTGGGCACGGCGCAGGTGTGCATCCGAATCTGGATCATCTGCCGACGGTCGCTGAGCCGACCGCGCCGCCCGCGGGCAACCCACTGCATCCGTTC
The DNA here is from genome assembly GCF_902705885.1 of Mycolicibacterium austroafricanum. Taxonomy (GTDB): domain Bacteria; phylum Actinomycetota; class Actinomycetes; order Mycobacteriales; family Mycobacteriaceae; genus Mycobacterium; species Mycobacterium vanbaalenii_A. Next base: position 309,102 of record NZ_CACSIP010000012.1, read on the forward strand.
GCGCTGCCGCTGCTGCACCCGAAGCAGGTCATCATGCTGGGCCGCCCGACCCTGCACCGACCGGTGTCGGCGCTGCTGGCCGACTCCTCGGTGCCGGTCTTCGCGCTGACCACCGGCCCGCGCTGGCCCGACGTATCGGGCAACTCGCAGGCGACCGGCACACGCGCAGTCACCACCGGCACGCCGTCGCCGGACTGGCTCCGTCGCTGCAAGGAGGGCAATCACCATGCCGTCAGCGCCGTGCGCGAGCAGCTGGCTGCCCATCCGTTGACCACCGGCCTGCATGTCGCCGCGGCGGTGGCGGATGCGGTGCGCCCGGGCGACCAGCTGGTGCTGGGTGCGTCGAACCCGGTCCGCGACATCGCCCTGGTGGGGTTCGACGCCACCGGTGTGAAGGTGCGCTCCAACCGCGGCGTGGCGGGGATCGACGGAACGGTGTCCACCGCGATCGGGGCTGCGCTGGCGTTCGAACGCGCCGGCGGGGGCCGCACCATCGCGCTTCTGGGGGACCTGACGTTCGTGCACGACAGCTCGGGGCTGTTGATCGGGCCGACGGAGCCGACACCACGCAATCTCACCATCGTGGTGTCCAACGACAACGGCGGCGGCATCTTCGAGCTGCTGGAGCAGGGTGATCCGAGGTTCGCCGACGTGTCGTCACGCATCTTCGGCACTCCCCACGACGTCGATGTCGGTGCGCTGTGCCGCGCCTACCACGTGGAGAGTCGGCAGATCGAGGTCGGCGAACTCGACGACGCGCTCGACGAGCCGGGTGACGGCATGCGGGTGTTGGAGGTGAAGGCCGACAGGTCGTCGTTGCGGGCGTTGCATGCGTCGATCAAGGCTTCACTGTGAGCGAAGCGAACAAGACGGCTCGGGTGAGCGAAGCGAACAAGACGGCTCGGGTGAGCGAAGCGAACAAGACGGCTCGGGTGAGCGAAGCGGCCAGCGCAGCGTTCGCTCGATTGAAAGCGTTGTGGCGTCTGATCATTCCGCACCTTTACGGTGAGCCGGGAGAGACGCGCGGCGGCCGCATCGTGCGGCGTATCCGGATCGGCATCGTGGTGGCGGCATGCCTGGTGACGTTGCAGTCGGTGCTGCTGGTGGCCGGTGCCTGGCGCAACGACCAGCAGATCGAACGTCACCTCGGGGTAGCCGAAGCCAACGTGCTCGACGCCGGCCCGCGACGGTCGACCATCGAGTTCGTCACGCCCGACCGGGTGACCTATCGTCCCGAACTCGGCGTGCTGTACCCGTCGGAGCTGGAACCCGGGATGCGCATCTATGTCGAGTACGACACCAACAACCCGGATCTGGTGCGGGTACGGGACCGCGATGCCTCGCTGGCGGTCGTCCCCGCGGGATCGATCGCGGTCGTCGGGTGGCTGGTCGCAGGTGCGGCGCTGGGCATGACCGCGATGTTGGAACGGCGCCTGGATCGACGCGACGTGACGGTCTAGTCAGGACGTGACGAGTTCGTCGAGCCAGTCGTCGTCGTAGATGTCGAGCTTCTCGCCGGCCTGCAAGTCGTAAACCGTTGGGGTGCCGGTCTGCAGCGGATCGATGTCGAACAGGTAGCCGAAGTTGGCTTCCTCCATCTCGGCGACGTCGACAGCTTCTCTATCACCTGCGACGGAATCGGCTACGGTGTCGGACATCCCCGCGGCGGACGCCATCTCGCGGAGTTCATCCGCGGTGAACGGCTGCCCACCGGAATCCTGGCTGGCCCAGAGCTCTTCGACGAAGCGCTGAAACTGGGAGCCGTCGGCCGCCGCTCCGGACACCGGCGGTTGTGTGGCCAGGAACATCGCGTTGGCGACCTTCGACGAGTATCCGTCGTAGTCGTCGTCCATGAAGGTCAGGGGACGGTAGGTGACCTGCAGGCTGCCGACGCTGATCAGGTAGGCCAGCTGGTCACCGAAGTCGGCTTGCAGGTCGGCGCAGTGACGGCACTGCGGTTCGGTGAAAATCTCGATCTGTGCGGGCGCGTCGTCGAACCCGGCGACGATCCCGTACCCGTCGGAGGCCACGCTCAGGGGCACCCTGGTGGGGTCGGGAAGGGCGGTCCCGGTGATCTCATTGGCGCAGCCGACGACCGCGAGCAGCAGCCCGAGGATTCCGATGACCACCGTCGTCCTGGAAATCCGCATGTCGAGAGAGTAGTTGCGCCCGGCAATTCGTGTGGCATATCCCTTCTGGCAACCTCGCCGACAGATGGTGATGTCACTGTCCCAGTGTGCGGGTCGCGATCGTCGCAGAATCATTCCTCCCGAATGTCAACGGCGTCACCAACTCGGTGCTCCGGGTGATCGAGCATCTTCGCCGTACCGGCCATGAGGTGTTGGTCATCGCCCCGGACACCCCGCGCGGGCAGGCTCCCGCCGACAGGGTGTACGAGGGTATCCGCGTCCACCGGGTGCCGTCGCGGATGTTCCCCAAGGTGACTTCACTGCCGCTGGGTGTGCCGCGGCCGCGGCTGGTCGGCGTGCTGCGCGGGTTCGACCCCGACGTGGTCCACCTTGCTTCGCCTGCGCTTCTCGGCTACGGCGGTCTACACGCCGCGCGCTATCTGGGCGTGCCGACGGTCGCGGTGTTCCAGACCGACATCGCGGGCTTCGCGAGCAGCTATGGCATCGGGATCGCCTCACGTGCGGCGTGGGCGTGGACCCGACATCTGCACAAGCGGGCTGACCGCACTCTGGCTCCGTCCACATCAGCGATGGAAGATCTTGCTGCGCATCGTATTCCGCGGGTTCACAAGTGGGCGCGCGGGGTGGATGTGACGGGCTTCGCGCCTTCGGCGCGCGATGAACGGCTGCGCCGGTCCTGGTCTCCGGACGGCAAGCCGGTCGTCGGGTTTGTCGGGCGCCTCGCGCCCGAGAAGCATGTGGAACGACTGGCGGCGCTGGCCGGTCGCGATGATCTGCAGCTCGTTATCGTGGGCGACGGCGTCGATCGGGACAAGCTCCAAACCGTGCTTCCCCGTGCGGTTTTCACGGGATCCCTGTACGGCGACGCTCTGGCCACCGCGTACGCCAGCATGGACGTCTTCGTGCACCCCGGCGAGCATGAGACGTTCTGCCAGGCGGTGCAGGAGGCGATGGCCTCGGGGCTGCCGGTCATCGCGCCCGATGCCGGCGGCCCTCGTGACCTCGTCGCGCCGTACCGCACCGGCCTGTTGCTGCCCGTCGGTGAGTTTGAAGCGCGGTTACCGGAGTCGGTCGACCATCTGGTGGCCGAACGCCGTCGCTACTCGCTGGCGGCCCGCCGCAGTGTGCTCGGCCGGACCTGGCCGGTGATCTGCGACGAACTGGTCGCCCACTACGACGAGGTGCTCGGGTTCGGCGCCGCGAAAGCGGCGTGACCCCTGGGTCCACACTCAGCCGCGGTGCGGGACGAACTCCTGCGCCTTGGTCTTGGTTCCCTGGACCATCAGATGCCAGGCGGCGGGATCGCCCTTGAGGATCGAGGAGGTCAGCTCCTTGGCCTGTTCGTAGGTGGCGTGCGGCGGTATCGGCGGCACCTCGGGGTCACACCGGAAGTCCAGCACCACCGGTCCGTCGGCGGACAGCGCCTGATCCCAGGCGGAGCCGATGTCGTCCTCGTTGTCCACGGCGATGGCCTGCAGTCCCATCACGCGGGCCACCTCGGCATAGGACACTTCGGGAATGGTCTGCGATTCCTCGAACTTCGGTGCGCCGCCCATGGCTCGCAGTTCCCAGGTGACCTGGTTGAGGTCGTTGTTGTGGAACACGCAGATGATCAGCCGCGGATCCGTCCATTGCTCCTGGTAACGCCTGATGGTCAGCAGTTCGGCCAAACCGTTCATCTGCATCGCGCCGTCGCCGACCATGGCGATCACCGGCCGGTCGGGATGGGCGAACTTGGCGCCGATCGCGTACGGCACCCCGGGGCCCATGGTGGCCAACGTGCCTGACAGCGACCCGCGTACTTCGTTGCGGAAACGCACGCAGCGCGCATACCAGTTGGTCGAGGACCCGGAGTCGGCCGTGACGATCGCGTTGGCAGGCAGCCGTTCGGACAGTTCCCAGGCGACGCGCATCGGGTTGACCGGCTTGGCGGACAGCATGCTCTGCCGCTCGATGGTTTCCCACCAGCGGGCGACGTTCTTCTCGATCGTCTCCTGCCACGACCGGTCTTCGTTGCGTTCGAGCAACGGAATCAGCTTGTCCAACGTGGACGCCGCGTCGGCGACGATGTTGAGTTCGGTCGGGTAGCGCATGCCGATCGCGGTGCCGTCGATGTCGATCTGGATACCGCGTGCCTTCCCGAAGTCCGGCAGGAACTGGCTGTACGGGAAGTTGGAGCCGACGATCAGCAGGGTGTCGCAGTCGCGCATCAGTTCGTAGCTGGGTCGGGTGCCCAGAAGTCCGATCGAACCGGTGACATACGGCAGGTCGTCGGAGAGCACATCCTTGCCCAGCAGGGCCTTGGCCACGCCGGCGCCGGTGAGTTCGGCGACCTGTTGAACCTGGGTGGCAGCCGAGCGCGCACCCTGCCCGATCAGGATGGCCAGTTTGCTTCCGGCGTTGATGATGTCGGCGGCCCAGCGCACCTGGTCATCGTGGGGCACCACAATCGGGTGCTCATAGCCCGGAGTACTCGACGGCACATGCTTGAATTTGTGTCCCGGCGCCTCGTAAGGCTGTTCCTGCAGGTCAGATGGGATGATAATGGCCGTCGGCGCGCGCCGGGTTAGCGCGGTTCGGATGGCGCGGTCCAGCGCGTTGGGTAGCTGACTCGCCACGTTGACCTCGACCAGGTACTCGCTTGCAACGTCCTTGTACAGCGCTTGGAGGTCGATCTCCTGCTGGTAGCTGCCGCCCATGGCGCTGCGCGCGGTCTGCCCGACGATCGCCACCACTGGGACACGGTCGAGTTTGGCGTCGTACAGACCGTTGAGCAGATGCACCGCCCCCGGTCCCGAGGTGGCCATGCAGACGCCGACGCGACCGGAGAACTTCGCGTAGCCCGTTGCTTCGAACGCGGCCATCTCCTCATGCCGGGCTTGGACGAACTGCGGCTTGTTGTCGGCTCTTCCGAAGGCGGCCACCAGGCCGTTGATTCCGTCACCAGGGTAGGCGAACACTTGCTCGACGTTCCATTCGCGCAAGCGCTTCACCAGGAAGTCCGCCACGTCTTCTGCCATATTCCTCCTCCGCGGTGTGGGGCGCACCAGTTAGTGCGCCGCTTCGCTTCCGGGCGAGTACCCGGGTCCGCAGGCTCGAAACAGCAAGCAGGAGTGCTAAAACGTGGCCACGATTCCACTCGCTTCCGATGTCGATCCAGGGCTGATCGAACTCCGCAGTCAGTTGCGTACGCGCAATGGATTCCGGTAGCAAGGAGAGATGCAGCGCATCGGCCGATCAGGACGACGCGGGCCAGAGCAGTGTCAGGACGCTGGCTTCGTCGTTGGTCTCGTCCGCCGCTTCGGCGAACGCGGCGAGCGCACCGGCGAGTGCGTCGCGTTCGGCGGCCGCCATCCGGCGCAGGATCCGCTGGATGGCTGTCCTGCGCCGCCGGGTGACGTTCTCCACCAGTCGGCGTCCGGGCAGGGTCAGGGTGAGGACGATGTTGCGGCGGTCCACCTCGGAGGGCCGGCGGTCCAGCAAGCCCTCTTTGATGAGTCGATCGCACGTGCGGCTGGCGTTGGACGGGTTGACGTCCAGACCGGCGGCGACCGAGGCGAGATTCATCGGGCCGCGGGTGTAGACCATGACAAGCACCCGGAACTGCGGAACCGTGACGACGTCGTCGACACCGGCCATCGACGCCGCGGCGATGCCGACCAGCGCACGGGACGCCACCAGGACGGCGTCAACCTGCTCGGGCGCCGGGGTATCGGTCGGGGTGCGCGCTCGGCGCTGCTGAGCCATGTCGTGGATTCTGCTCAAGGACCTTTATGTGCGGCAAGCGAGTGCGCCGGAACAGCGACGAACGGAGGAGCGACATGACACCGCCCCACTCCACAGGCAGGGTGAAACTGGCAGAACGAGCGCTGAAATCGCGCGCCTTGATGCGTGCACCCATCTGGGTCTACCGCGCCGGTCTCGGCTTTGTTTTCGGCCACCGCATGTTGCTGCTCGAGCACAAGGGCCGTAGGACCGGCGCCGCCCGGTTCGCCGTGCTCGAGGTTCTCGGGCATCCGGCACCGGATCGTTATCTGGTGGCGTCGGGATTCGGTGAGCGGGCGCAGTGGTTCCAGAATGTGCTGGCGGAGCCGAACGTCAGGATCTCGACCGGATTTCGCCGGGCGGTACCCGCCGAAGCCCGTCGCCTCACCACCTCCGAGGCGGATGCCGCGCTCAAGGCGTACGTCACCCGACATCCACGTGCCTGGGCCAAGTTGGGGCCGACGTTGGAGAACACGCTGGGACGTCCGATCGAACTCCACGACACTGCCCTGCCGATGGTCGAATTCCACCTCGGCTAAACCGCGTCGCGGCGTCAGCCCTGCGCTTCGACCGCCACCGGCTGCCATTGCTCCCAGGTCGCGAGCCGGTTCTCGTAGTCGGCCTTGGCCAGTTGCAGCGGCACCGCGCCGAAGAACACCCGCAGCGGTGGTTGCGGCGCGTCGACGACCTTGAGAATCGCGCGGGCCGACGCCCGCGGATCCCCGGGCCGCGCCGAGCGCGACGCCCGCCGCTGGTCGGACTGGGCATGCGCCTGCGCGTAGTCGGGCAGCGCCTCGGCGCGCTTGGCCGACGGGCCCGCCCAGTCGGTGGAGAAGCCACCGGGTTCGATCAGCGTGACGTGCACTCCGAAGGGCGCCACTTCCTGGGAGAGGGCCTGGGAGAAACCTTCCAGCGCCCACTTCGACGCGTGGTACATGCCTACATCGGGGAAGGCCGTGATGCCGCCGATCGAGGACACCTGGACGATGTGTCCACTGCGCTGCGCCCGCAGGTAGGGGAGCGCGGCCTGGGTGATCCACAGCGCACCGAACACGTTGGTCTCGATCTGTGCGCGCGCCTCGGATTCGGAGAGTTCCTCGATGAACCCGAACTGCCCGTAGCCGGCGTTGTTGACGACGATGTCGAGCCGACCGAAATGCTCGTGGGCCTGCTGGACTGCGGCGAAGTCGGCTGCCCGGTCGGTGACGTCCAGCGTGATCGGAAGCAGCGCGTCGCCGAACTCGGCGACGAGGTCGTCGAGGGTGGACACGTCGCGTGCGGTGGCGGCGACCTTGTCGCCGCGCTGCAGCGCGGCGATCGTCCATTCGCGTCCGAAGCCGCGGGAGGTGCCGGTGATGAACCAGATCTTTTCGGTCATGGGTGGATCAATGCGCACGGCGCCGCCGTGCATTCCCATCACAAGCAGGTTCACAGGTAGCGTCGGTCGGGTGAATCGCGCGTCGCTGGAGAAGGATCCCCATGAGGTCGCGTCGATGTTCGACGGCGTCGCACGCCGTTACGACCTGACCAACACCGTGCTCTCGCTGGGCCAGGACCGGTTCTGGCGCCGTGCCACCCGCGAGGCGTTGCGGATCGGGCCGGGCGACAAGGTGCTCGATCTGGCGGCCGGCACCGCTGTGTCGACCGAGGAGCTGGCGGCTTCGGGTGCGTGGTGTGTGGCCGCGGACTTCTCCGTCGGCATGCTCGGCGCGGGTGCGGCCCGCCGGGTGCCGAAGGTGGCGGCCGATGCCACCCGGCTGCCGTTCGACAACGGGGTGTTCGACGCGGTGACGATCAGCTTCGGCTTGCGCAACGTCGTCGACCACTCCGCGGGGTTGCGGGAGATGGCCCGGGTGACGCGCCCGGGTGGACGGTTAGTGGTCTGCGAGTTCTCGACGCCGACCAACACGCTGTTCTCCACGGTGTACAAGGAGTATCTGATGCAGGCGCTGCCCCGGATCGCCCGCGCGGTGTCGTCGAACCCCGACGCCTATGTGTATCTGGCGGAGTCGATCCGGGCGTGGCCGGAGCAGCCCGAGCTCGCGCGGCGCATCGGTGCGGCCGGCTGGACCGACGTGCGGTGGCGCAACCTGACCGGCGGCATCGTCGCGCTGCACGCCGCCACCAAGCCGCACTGACTCCGTTCCGCGAGCGCGCGGGTCTGCACACCGACACGCCGCGCCGGCCGTACATTCGCGCGCGTTCGTCGCCCGCGAAAGCGCCCCTTCGGCACCCGGAACAGCGCTACCGTCACGACCATGCCGCAGGGACGACACGCAGACCCCGACGCCACGCTGGGCTCTGACCCGCGCTCGGATCCTCGCATGGTCGAGGCATTCTCCCGATTCGGTTTGGAGGGGCGGATGCCGTCGAGCGGGCTGACCGTCGACTCGCCGCTGGAAGAGCGGCACGCGTTCGCGGCCATGAGCGAAGAAGCCATCGGCGCGATCTTCGAAACGCTGGCCACCGACGTCACCGAACCCGACGGTGTGTTGTCCACCACGACAACCATCACCGGTGTCGATGGCAACGACATCACGCTGTACATCAGCAGGCCTGATGACGCTGATGGCCCGCTACCGGCCATCCTGCACCTGCACGGCGGCGGAATGGCGATCGGCAGCGCCACGGACCTCTGCTACGTGCGGCTGCGTGGACATCTCGCCGCGACCGGGCTCGTCGTCGTCGGGGTCGAATTCCGCAACTCCAGCGCCAAACTCGGCTCGCATCCGTTCCCGGCAGGGCTCGACGACTGCGCGTCGGCCGCCCATTGGGTCAGCGCCAACCGCCGCGACCTCGGCATCAGCCACATCGTCGCCTCCGGGGAATCCGGTGGCGGCAACCTGACACTGACTTTGGCGCACAAGGCGAAACGGGAGGGTTGGGTCAACGAGATCGCAGGCTTCTACGCGCAATGCCCGTTCATCTCGAACCGGTGGCTCGACCAGTGCGACGATCTGCCCTCGCTCGAGGAGAACGACGGATACTTCATCAGTCGCGAACAGGCCGCACTGCTGGGATCGCTTTATGATCCCGACAGCGCACATGCCGGCGATGCCACCTGCTGGCCCGCGATGGCCACCGACGACGAGCTGAAAGAGCTTCCTCCACATGTGATCTCGGTCAACGAGCTCGATCCGTTGCGCGACGAAGGCCTGCAGTACTACCGTCGGCTGCTGCGTGCCGGGGTGCCTGCTGTCGGACGGGTGGTGGCCGGCACCTGTCACGGCGGGGACCTGCTGTTCGGCAGCGCGATGCCGGAGGTGTTCGGTGCCAGCGTCCGCGACGTCAGCGGCTTCGCGCGCTCGCTGGCCTAGGTTCGGCGAGCGAGCGTGTCTGCACCTCGACGCGCCGCAGTAGACGTACCAACGCGCACCCTCGCGGCGCTCGACAGTGTCAGCAATGTTCCCACTGCCGCGCGGACTGACCGCCGACGTCCGGATCGTGGATCTGCTGGAAATTGCGCCCGCCTCGACCGAAGGTGGCGATGACCGCGGGAGGCGTCGCGGACTCGACGATCGGGGCGGTCAGCCACCGGCATGCCCGGACGTGGACCAGGTCGACGTCCTCGCCTTCGGCGTCGTAGAAGTACGGCCCGTCGAGTCGGCCCAGCCAGTACAGCCCGGCGGCGTCGCGGGTCCACACGAACGACCCGTCGGGCACGTCGGCGAAGCGCTCGACGCGGCGGGCCAGCCGCTCCGGGTCACGATCACCGCCGAAACCGCACAGCCCCAACGCGTGTGCCCGCTCGATCGCACCCTGCGGATCCACGTCGTCACGGCGCGAGCGCAACGGTGCCCGGTACACGGACGTCACGCTCGCCCCACGATGAACGCGCGCAAATGCACACCGATAGCGGCGCGCCGGTGTACAAACACGCGCGCTCGCGGAACTCGCGGAGCGAAGGCACCTGTCATGTGAAGGGGCGGCGCGCGTCGACCCGGCCCGAGAGCCGGCCCGCCCCGCGCCACACCCGGGCCACCGCGTCGGCGTCCTCGTCGGTGACGAAGTTGCCCATCACCCGCACCGCGATCTTCATCAACGCCGACGACCGCATCGCCAGCGGCCCGGCCGCCGGCAGGAACCGCGGGAATGTCAACAGCAGCGCCAGCCGGCGTGCCACCGAGAACCCCCGCGCGTAGTGCTCGTGCAGCACCGTCGGCCACGCACCCGAATAGTCGTCGAGCCCCAGCAGGTCCACCGCCAGCCTGCCGGTCTCCAGCCCGTAGTCGATGCCCTCGCCGTTGAGCGGGTTCACACACGCCGCGGCGTCGCCGATCAGCATCCAGTTGCGCCCGGCGACCCCGGAGACGGCGCCGCCCATCGGCAGCAGAGCCGACAACCCGGCCCGCGGCTGCCCGTCGAAGCCCCACTCCTCGCGGCGCAGATCGGTGTAGTAGCTCATCAGTGGGCGCAGCGCCGCGTCGGCGGGCCGTTTCGAGGTGGCCAGCGCCCCGACGCCGATGTTCACCTCGCCGTTGCCCAGCGGGAAGATCCAGCCGTACCCGGGCAGCACCTCACCGTCGGGAGAGCGCAGCTCCAGGTGGGAGGTGATCCACGGTTCGTTGCTGCGCGGGGTGGCGATGTAACCGCGGATCGCCACCCCGTAGACCGTCTCCTTGTGCCATTCGCGGCCGAGGATGCGGCCCAGCGTGGAGCGGGCGCCGTCGGCGACGATCAGGTCGGCGCACCGGACCATCTCCCCGGAGGCAAGCACCACACCCGTCACCCGGCCCGACGGATCACGTTCGACGTCCACGGCCTTGGCGCCGAGCTTCATCTTCGCGCCGTCGTCGACGGCGACCAGACGGATCCGCTCGTCGAGCTCGGTGCGCGGTACCGCGCTGCTCGACGGTGGGAACGACGGACCCGGCCACGTCACCTCGACGTCCGCGCCGAACCCCGACATCCGCAACCCGCGGTGGGCGATCTTGTCCTCCAGCCAGGAGCCCAGCCCCAGCCGTCGCAGTTCGGCGACGGCGCGGGGCGTCAGCCCGTCACCGCACGCCTTGTCTCGCGGGAACTGGGCGGAGTCGATCACCAGCACGTCGCGCCCGGAGCGCGCCGCCCACGCCGCCGCCGCCGATCCGGCGGGCCCGGCCCCGACCACCACTACGTCAGCGCTGCTCGACGCCTGGTTCGCCTCGCCCGCCGGACTGTCCACGTCTCCCAGTATGTTGGCAGTGTGAGGACACCGGCGAACGTGGTGGCGGGAGTGGACTTCGGGGACCCCCGGTTCGCGCAGGACGTCCGAGACGGAGTGGCCCGCATCGAGGCGCTGATGTCCGAGGAGCTGGGCCGGGCCGACTCACTGATGGCCGAGGCCGTCAACCATCTGTTCCAGGCCGGCGGCAAACGGTTCCGGCCGCTGTTCACGGTGCTGTCCGCGCAGCTGGGGCCTGACCCCGACGCCTGGCAGGTCACCGTCGCCGGCTCGGTGATCGAGCTGGTGCACCTGGCGACGCTGTACCACGACGACGTGATGGACGAGGCGCAGATGCGCCGCGGAGCGCCCAGCGCCAACGCCCGGTGGGGCAACAACATCGCGATCCTGGCCGGCGACTATCTGTTCGCGACGGCGTCGCGGTTGGTGTCCAAGCTGGGTCCGGAGGCGGTGCGGATTATCGCCGACACCTTCGCGCTGCTGGTGACCGGCCAGATGCGGGAGACCCGCGGCACGGCCGACCACGTCGACTCGGTGGACCACTACCTCAAGGTGGTCTACGAGAAGACGGCGTGTCTGATCTCGGCCTCCGGCCGGTTCGGGGCGACGTTCTCCGGCGCCGACGCCGACCAGGTCGAGCGGCTGGCCCGGCTCGGTGGAATCGTGGGCACGGCCTTCCAGATCTCCGACGACATCATCGACATCGACAGTGACCCCGACGAGTCGGGGAAGGTGCCCGGCACCGACCTTCGCGAAGGTGTGCACACGCTTCCGGTGCTGTACGCGCTGCGCGAGACCGGCCCGGACGCCGAACGGTTGCGTGAACTGTTGGCCGGCCCGGTCAACGACGACGACGACCTGGCCGAGGCGCTTCGGCTGTTGCGCGCCTCACAGGGCATCGCGAAGGCCAAGGAGACGGTGGCGGGGTATGCCAAGCAGGCTGAGGTGGAGCTGGCGCAGCTTCCCGATGGGCCGGGGCGTCAGGCGTTGGCCACGTTGGTGAACTACACCATCACCCGGGACGGCTGAACCCCGAAGGAACCAGCAGGTGCCACCTGGGCGTTGACTACAGCGATGACTCTCGCAGCTTTCGCGAGTCGGCAGCTTTTCAAGGAGGAGCCACGATGACTTGGCATCCACACGCCAACAGGGCGAAGACGTTCCTGTTGCTGGTGGTGTTCTCGGGTCTGATCGTCGGTGTCGGCGCCATGTTCGGGCGCAACATCATGTTCCTGGCGGTGCTGTTCGCCGTCGGCATGAACGCCTATGTGTACTTCAACAGCGACAAGATGGCGTTGCGCGCGATGCACGCCCAGCCCGTCACCGAGATGCAGGCGCCGGTGATGTACAAGATCGTCCGCGAGCTCGCGACGACAGCCCGGCAGCCGATGCCCAGGCTCTACGTCAGCGACACCGCCGCGCCGAACGCGTTCGCCACCGGCCGCAACCCGCGCAACGCCGCGGTGTGCTGCACCACCGGGATCCTGGGAATCCTCAACGAGCGCGAGCTGCGGGCCGTGCTCGGCCACGAGCTGTCTCACGTCTACAACCGCGACATCCTGATCTCGTGTGTGGCGGGCGCGATGGCCTCGGTGATCACCGCGTTGGCCAACCTGGCGTTCTTCGCGACGATGTTCGGCGGCAATCGGGGCGGCGGAACCAATCCTTTTGCGATCCTTCTGGTTTCGCTACTCGGCCCGATCGCCGCGACGGTCATCCGGCTGGCGGTGTCGCGGTCGCGGGAGTATCAGGCCGATCAGTCCGGCGCCGAGCTCACCGGTGATCCGCTGGCGCTGGCCAGCGCGCTGCGCAAGATCAGCGCCGGGGTGCAGCAGGCGCCGCTGCCGCCGGAGCCGCAACTGGCCGACCAGGCGCACCTGATGATCGCCAACCCGTTCCGCGCGGGCGAGAAGATCGGCAAGCTGTTCTCGACGCACCCGCCGATGGAGGACCGGATCGCCCGGCTGGAAGCGATGGCAGGCCGCGGCCCCTACTGACCTCCGCCGGAACGGTATTCCGGCAGGTCCGCACGCGCATTTTTGCTGCTGGAATACCGTTCCGGCCAAAGCGTCGCGGCGCGGTCTCGGAGCGCAGGGTGCGCGCCCGCAACCCGCCGCTTAGGGTGAGCGGCGTGCTGACCAGAATCCTCACCGGGGCTGCAGCGGCTGTGGCGGCCCTGGCCCTGCCCGGCGTCGCCGCGGCCGACCCGCCCGCGCTGCCGAACGTCAACGCCATGCCGCCGGTCAATCCGATGGACTTCGCCGCGAACGAGGGTGCCTGGTACTCCTTCGGTGTCCCGGGCGGGGTGACGTGTGTGATGGACCGCCAGACCGGCAGCTACGGCTGCAGCGGTCCGTTGCCTGCGGCGCCGGGCGGCGCGAACCTGGTCACCGGCTGGGTCGGCGGCAGCCCCGGCTTCAGCAACTCCGACCGCCCGATGTACGGCGCCGTCGACAACCCCCGGCCGCTTCCCCCCAACACCCGGATGAGTTTCCGCACCGTGAGCTGCGGCACCGACGGCGTGGTCACCTCCTGCCTCAACACCGTCGACCAGTCGGGCTTCGTCCTCAGCCCTGCCGGCAGCTTCACCTTCTGAAACACTGCTGCCCTCGTCGACGACACATAGGCTGTGACCGTGCGCAGCAGAATTCTCCTCGGCAGGCTCGTGGCTCCCGCGTGTGTCGCCGCGGCCGCTGTTCTCAGCGTGTCGGGTCTGGCCGCGGCCCAGCCCCCGCCACCACCACCCACGCCGCCGGCCCCCGACATCAACGCGATGCCGCCGGTGAACCCGAAGGACTTCGCGGTCTACGACGGCTCGGCCTACGTGTTCGGCTCAGCAGGGCTGACCTGCATGCTGCAGCGCTCCGGCGGCTACGGCTGCAACGGCCCGATCCCCGCGGGACCGGAAGGTGCGAACCTGGTCGGCGGTAGCTCGGGCGGAGTGCCGACCTTCGGCGCGTCGGCCACCCCGATGTACGGCGGGCCGGTCAATGAGCTCCCGCCGAACACCCGCTTGAGCTTCGGCACCGTCAGCTGCGGCGGTGACGGGGCGATGACCGCCTGCGTCGACAGCAAGAACCAGTCGGGTTTTGTGATCAGCCCAGCCGGTTCGTTCATCGTCAACGCGGTCAACCCGTTGGTGGCCCGGCCCGAGGGCACCAACCCCTACATGAACTGAGGCTCAGAAGCCGGACCCGTGCACCTCGTGGCCGGGTTTTTCCACCATCAGGCCCCGGTAGGCCTGCTCGACGCTGGAGCCGTGGTTGACCACGCCGTCGACTTCCCGCGCGATCGGCATCGTGATGCCGCACTTGTCGGCGAACTCCATGATCACGCTGGAGGCCTTGACGCCCTCGGCCACCTGGTTCATCGACGCGATGATCTCGTCGATCGGCTTGCCCGCGCCGAGCTGCTCGCCGACGTGCCGGTTGCGGCTGCGCTGGCTGGTGCACGTGACGATCAGGTCGCCCATTCCGGCCAGCCCGGCGAAGGTGTCGCGGTGCCCGCCCAGCGCTTCGCCCATCTTCGACATCTCCCGCACCGCGCGGGCCATCACCATGGCGCGGGTGTTCTCCCCGATGCCGAGTGAGTAGCCCATGCCCACCGCGATCGCGTACACGTTCTTCAGCGCGCCGGCCATCTCGACGCCGATGACGTCGTCGGTGGTGTAGGTGCGGAAGCGCTTGGTGCGGAACAGCTCTCCGAGGTGCGCGGCGAGGCCCTGATCAGGCATCGCGAGCACCGCGGCGGCCGCGTAACCGTCGGCCACCTCTCGGGCGATGTTCGGGCCTGCCAGGATTCCGGCCGGGTGGCCGGGCAGCACCTCGTTGACGATCTGGCTCATCCGGTAGTTGGTGCCCTGCTCGAGGCCTTTGACCAGCGACACCACCGGGACCCACGGGCGCAGTTCGCGGGCCAACTCGGTCAGCACCGCACGAAAGCCGTGGGACGGCACACCCATGACGATGACGTCGGCGCATTCGGCGGCCTCGGAGAAGTCGGTGGTGGCGCGCAGCGTCTTCGAGAGCTCGACGTCGTCGCCGAGGTACTTGGTGTTGCGGTGGTTGTTGTTGATGTCGTCGGCGGTCTCCTGGGAGCGCACCCACTGCAGTGTCGGTCCGCGCCGGGCGCAGATCGACGCGACGGTCGTCCCCCAGGATCCACCACCGAGGACGACGACGTTGGGTTCGCGCTGCTTGGGTGCCATAGCGACACATTAGGGCGGCCGCCTCGGCTGCAGGGCGGGTTTGGCGAGCATCGCCGAAAAACCGCGCTGAACTGGTAAAGCATCTATGTGCTTAGTGTGGATGCTAAGGTGCCATCGTGCGTACCACCATCCGTATCGACGACGCGCTGTATCGCGAAGTCAAGGAGCGTGCGGCCCGCACAGGCCGAACGGTGGCCGCTGTACTCGAGGACGCAGTCCGCCGGGGCCTCAATCCGGCCGACGCCGGCGCACGCGAGACCTTCTCGGTGCAGCCCATAGGCGAAGGCGGACTGATGCCCGGCGTGGATCTGTCGTCGAACGCCTCGCTGTCCGAGAGCATGGATACCGAGGAATCGCTCGATGCGATGCGTTGACACCAACGTTCTGGTGTACGCGTACCGCGCGGACCTGCCCGAGAATCAGACGTACCGAGTGCTCCTCGAGCAATGGGCGAACGACGACCAACCCCTTGGCATCCCCGACGTCGTCACAAGCGGTTTCGTGCGGATCATGACAAATCGCAGGGTGTTTCGTGAGCCCACTTCACCGGCCGAAGCGTGGGCAGCGGTCGATGCCTTGCTGCGAGCTCCGGCGACGATCGCCCTTCGGGCCGGCTCACGCCATTGGGACCTGTTTCGGCAGTTGGCCGCTGACATCGACGCCCGCGGCAACGACGTGCCCGACGCCTACCTCGCCGCGTACGCAGTCGAGAACAACGCGACATTTCTGAGCGCCGACCGCGGCTTCGCCAGGTTCGGTCGACTGCGTTGGCGGCATCCGGTGGACGGCGTCAGCGGTAGTTGACGAACTGCACGGCGACGTCGAGGTCGGCGCCGCGCAGCAGTGACTGCACCGCCTGAAGGTCGTCGCGCTTCTTGGAGCTGACGCGGATCTCCTCGCCCTGGATCTGCGCCTTGACGCCTTTGGGGCCTTCGTCGCGGATGAGCTTGGTGATCTTCTTGGCTTCCTCGCTGCTGATGCCCTGTTTGAGGGTGCCGCTGACCTTGTAGGTCTTGCCGCTGGCCTGCGGATCCCCGGCGTCGAACGCCTTCATGGAGATGTCGCGGCGCACCAACTTCTCTTTGAACACGTCGACGGCGGCCTTCACCCGCTCCTCGGTGGAGGAGACGATCTCGATGGCCTCCTCGCCCTTCCACTCGATGCTGGTGTCGGTGCCACGGAAGTCGAAGCGCGTGGACAGCTCTTTGGCAGCCTGGTTGAGCGCGTTGTCGACCTCCTGGCGATCGACCTTGCTGACGACGTCGAACGATGAATCCGCCATTGGACTCGTCCCTCCCTCGATGGTGGTGTGAGTGCTTGGTTCCATCTTGGCCGCTGCGCGGCACAACGTGAACACCGGCCCCCACCCGCCGGTTTGTGCCGGGGGCCGGTCGTCGTTGTATCCTGCTGAACGCGCTTGGAGCGCACACGCAGCACCCAGGCAGGTTGCCCGAGCGGCCAATGGGAGCGGACTGTAAATCCGTCGGCTTACGCCTACACAGGTTCGAATCCTGTACCTGCCACGCTGATCAGGCCCCCTTCCGAGGGGGCCTGATTGCGTTCAGGATGGACGCCATTCACCGCCGCGCCGCGGGTGAGCCCGAACGGGCTCGGGCCGGTACGAACTCACTCGGCAGGAGCGGGTATCGCTGTCAGCGGTTGACCTTGCTCAGCAGCCCACACCATGTCGATGCAGAATTTCTCACCAATCGGAAGCTCCTTCGGCGTCGAGACGTGCTGCCAAAATGCGTTCTCACTGAGCAAGCCGAGGGTGCCAACCCTGACCTCTTTCTCAACTCCCGGAACCCGCACCGTGACCGATCCGTCCGCTACGTCCATCTCGAATCGGTACGTGCCGTTCAGTGCCAGGGGCGGGTTGAACGTACCCTTGGCCACCTGCGCAGGTGTGTCGCCGTCCCGATGCTTGGATAACCGCCAGCTGGCGGGGGAGACCGTGAGCTGCACCAGGTTTCGGCCCAGGCTGTCATCTGCTGCGATGCCCATGACCAGCGTCTCGTATCCTCCGTTTCTGACCTTCGTCCAGCGTCCCTCCGCGCCGATGCGACGAACGGTGCCTCGAAGCGTCTGGACTGCGTAGACGTTGGTGTCGTCGGACGACACGAAGTGGCCATCGCGGATGAACGCGCCTGTCTCCACCGGAAGGGCGGGGTTGGCGGGTTCGCCTCTGCGCATCTCCCATCTGACGCCCAGACCACCGTCGGTGTTGGGACGCTCGAAA
The DNA here is from genome assembly GCF_902705885.1 of Mycolicibacterium austroafricanum. GTDB lineage: Bacteria > Actinomycetota > Actinomycetes > Mycobacteriales > Mycobacteriaceae > Mycobacterium > Mycobacterium vanbaalenii_A. The sequence continues at coordinate 326,627 of NZ_CACSIP010000012.1, forward strand.
TCATCGACGAACGATGCGCCCGGCGCCAGTGGAGGGGGTGGGGGAGCGACGGGCGCCGGCGGCGTGTAGCGAGATTCGTACGGCGGCGGTTCATGAGCACAAGCACTGACCGCCGTGAACAGCAATGCAGCAGCAAACAGTCGCTTCGGCCCCACCATGCATGAAGTTTAGTCGGAGTTATCCCTGAGCCAAGCCAAAATGGTGGTGCGGGTGCACCCGCCGGTCTTCCGCTTGCCCCTGACGATCCCGTGTCACTCAGAACCGATCAATCACCCAGAGCACCGCAGCGCCGGGAATACCCGCTGCCGTTTCCGCGGTAGATACCTGACATGGACAAAGCAGCATTCGACGAGATGAACCGCACGGTGATCGCGGAGTTCCGCACCAAAGGCGGCACGGCCGGCGGGGTGTTCGAGGGCAAGCCGTTGGTGCTCGTGCACCATGTCGGCGCGAAGTCGGGCACCGAGCGCATCGCTCCCCTCGTGCCGCTGTTGGACGACGGCCGTATCTTCGTCTTCGCCAGCAAGGGCGGCGCCGACAACCACCCGGACTGGTACCACAACCTGATGACGCACCCGGAGGTCACCGTCGAGCAGGGCACCGAGACGTTCCGCGCCACCGCACGGGCACTCGAGGGGGACGAGCGCGACGAGGTCTACGCCAAGCAGGTCGCTGCGGAACCGCAGTTCGGTGACTATCAGCGCAAGACGACGCGGGTTATCCCGGTCGTCGAATTGGTGCGGGCCAGCTGATCACAACCGCCACAGCGACTCCTGCGCCACGCTCGCCACCAGGGTGCCGTCCTCGTCGACGATCGATCCGCGGGCCAGGCCGCGGGCGTCGCTGTGGCTGATGGCCTGGGCGTCGTAGAGATGCCACCGCTGCGGGTCGAAGGGGCGATGCAGCCACAGCGCGTGGTCGAGGCTGGCCGCGCCGCCCTGGGGGAGCTGCTCTCCGGGCGGCCGGGCGGTGGCCACCATCCCGACGTCGGAGATGAAGGTCAGCGCACACGCCCGCAGTAGCGGGTCGTCCTCGATGGTGTCGCGGCTGCGAAACCACATCGGCTGGACCGGCCACTCGTCCATTCCGGCGCCGGCGGTGCGGATCTCGAAGTGGTCGGCCCACTGCTCGGGGAGCGGGTTCGCCAGCGTGGTGTCCGCCAGGGCGACGCTGGGCGACTCGGGCCGCTGCCAATTCGTGGTGGTTTCGGCCCGGTGGAACGAGGCCAGCATCTCGAAGATCGGCGCGCCGTCCTGGCTGGCGGTGATCCGGCGGGTGTTGAACGACTTGCCGTCACGGGTGAGTTCGACGACGTACTGCACGTCGACGCCGACCCGCCCACCTTTGATGTAGTACGCGTGCAATGACTGCGGCAACCGGCCGGACTCCAGCGTCGCGCCGGCCGCGGCCAGCGCCTGGGCGGCGATCAGCCCGCCGAACAGCCGGCCGCCGGCGCCGAAAGCTGCGGTACTGCGAAAGGTCTCACCCTCGCCGTCGAGTCGCACCAGGTCGGCGATCCAGCTCGGCATGGTCCTCCATCGGTGTTGAGCGCAGTTGCCACATGTTAAGGGTTCGCCGTGGACGGCTCTGACTGCGGGGCTGGGGGCGATTCGGTGATTCGGCATCAGCCCGCTAACCGCAGGTCTACGCTCGGGCTCAAGTGGGAGGGGGTCCCCGGGGTGGTGCAGCAACATATTGGTTGGGTCGCCGGTGTCGCGATGTCCGCAGGTGTCGGGGCGGCGGTGCTCCTCGGCGGGACGGCGGTGGCCGCCGCGGACACCTCAGCGTCGGACGCCTCTACGTCGGACACTTCTACGTCGGACACCACAGCGTCGGACACCACAGCGTCGGACACCGGCGATGCCGACAAGCGCGACCTCCGGGCCAAACGCTCCGACGAGGCGCCAGAGTCAGTGGTCGAGGACACCGACGTGTCCGACGACGAGGACATCGCAGACGAACTGGCCGACGAACCTGACGAGGCTGACGACGATATGGCGGACGTCGCGGCCGAGCCAGAGATCGACGACGTCGATTTCATCGAGGACGACCCAGCCGACGAGGACGTCGACGACTCGCTGCCCGCGCAGACTCAGGCCGTCGCTGCAGTGGTGTCGTCGGCACGGCGTGACGCCGAGGAACCCGCCGACACCGTCGCGGCCGCGAATGTCGCGAACTCGGCGCCCACGGTCACGACATCGGTCGACCGCCCCGACGGGCTGACCGGCGTCACCGACGTGACCGTCATCGGCGAGGACCCGGACGGCGACGCGCTGAGCTACACCGCCGACAGGGCCCGCTTCGGGCGGGTCATCGGTGACGGCACCGGCGCGTTCACCTACACGCCGACGAGTTTCTCCCGGTTGCTGGCCCGGTTCCTGCCGTTCATCCGCTCCGACCGGTTCGCTGTCACCGTGAGCGACGGTCGCGGCGGCGTCACGTCGACGACCGTGACCACCATGATCGTCCCCCTCAACAGTGCGCCGCGAGCCCGCGGCACCACCGTGAACACGCCCGCCGCGGGCACCGGTGCGGTGACCGGCAGGGTGACCGCCGTCGACCCCAACTGGGACAAGCTGAGCTTCGTCGGCGCCACCACGCAGACCGCCAAGGGCAGCGTCACCGTCAATGGCAACGGCACCTTCACCTACACGCCGACGGCGGCGGCCCGCCATCAGGCCGCGGCCATCACCGCATCGCCGGCCGACCGATCCGACATGTTCCGGGTGGCTGTCGCCGACGAGTACGGTGCTGTCACCGAGATCCCGGTGACAGTGGCGATCAGCCCGTTCAACACGGCGCCGACCGGCGGCGCCACCGTCAACGCCCCGAACGCCACCAGCGGCGTCGTCACCGGGGCGGTGATCGGGACCGACGCAGACGGCGACACGCTGACCTACAGCGGTTCCACCACCACCGAGAAGGGCACGGTCGTGGTGAGCGCGGACGGTGCGATCACCTACTCGCCCAACGACATCGCCAGGCTCCTGGCCGGATCGGTGTACTCCACGCCGGCTCGACGGTCCGACACCTTCGGGGTCACGATCACCGACGGACACGGCGGTAGTACCACCGTGACGGTCAGCGTCGTGATCACTCCCGACAGCCAGTCCCCGGCGACGGTGCCACAATCCACGTTCTGCGGCTGCATCCTGATGCCGGCCGACACCATCTATCACGCCGATATCCGGAATCTGCCCACGTTGGCCGAATCGGATGGCTGGATCGAACACCTCGGTGGTAGCAGGGGCGCGACCCTGCGTGCGGGCTGGGGCGGCAACGAGTGGATGGGCAGCACCGGCGGCATCCCGGTGAATGTGGTCGGCGCCGACCACCCCACGGAGACAGTGATTTTCAACCGCGGCTATTCGACCACGGGCCCCGGCATCGACGACCGGCCGTACGCGATCCCTGATCGACCCCTGGTCGAGGGCATGCCGTCGTATCCGGCGTGGGACCGGCACCTGTTCGTGTTCCAGGAGGGGACCTGCATCTCGCAGGAGCTGATCAACGTCGCCAACGGTGTCGAGCTGCCCGGCGCTGGAGTCCTCGACATCCTCGGCAACGCCCTCTACCGGTCGATCTGGGGGTCGTCCTGGATCGCGCAGGGCGGCGTGCACTACGACATGAATTCGGCGCTGTACCCGAGCATCGGCTTCGCCAACGCCGCGAGAATGCCGCAGGTGCCGATGATGCTGCGACCCGATGAGATCGAACGGGGATATGTCGACCACATGCTGGGCATCACGATAGCCAAAGACCTTGGCGCAGGCTATGTATGGCCGGCGCGCGCCGGTGACGGCAGCGGTGCCGACGGTGTGCCGATGGGCATGGTGTTCCGGCTGCGCGACGACGTCGACCTCAGCGGCTACGCCGAATCCACCCAGGCCGTGCTTCGGGCATTGCAGGTGCACGGAGCGGTCATCTTCGACTCGGGCGGACCGGGCAATGACGGCATGAATCTCGTCGGGATGAGCAACGGCTGGGAGGGCGTTGACCTGGCCGGCATGCAACGGGAACTGTCCACGATTCCGCTGCAGTGGTTCGACGCCGTCGACGTCACGGGCATCGCCGTCGATCCCGCTACCGGCTGGCAGATCGCCTCACCCGCCTAGTTGTTGCCTCGAACCACACCTCAAGACGCTCATCGAAGCGTGTCGGAGCGCCGGAAGGGGCTGCGATCGACGACATGACGTCATCATCGCAGCCACCTCCGACAAGTCCGGTCAGGCCGGCTTACGGAACCGCTGAATACCCCACGCGAGGTGACCCTGATCGGCGGCATCGACCCAATTGCGCAGCCCGACAACCATTTTGTCGAGATAGGCCGCCGACGACCGCTGCTCCAGCTCGGTGCGCCGGGACTGCAGTTCTTCGCGTACCCGGTCGTAGTGGGTGCGCAGGTTGTCGACCAGATCGACCTGATCGAGCACTTCGAATCCGACCGCCTGCGCGGCCTCCCGGTAGAACCGCATCGAGCCCAGATCGCGCAGGTTGAGCCGCTCGTAGACCGGTTGCAGGACCCCGTCGGGCACATCGTCGGCCTGCATGGGGTCGGTGAAGACCAGTTCGCCGCCGGGCTTGAGTAGCCGGAAGGCCTCGTCAATCACCTTCCGTCGGTCGGGCGCATGCAGAAAGGCGTCCTGGGACCAGACGACGTCGACGCTGCCACTCGGCATCGGCACGTCATCGAAGCTGCCGTGGACGACGTGGACCTGCCCTTCCAGTCTGGCGCGGCGGTTCTTGGTGCGGTTGACGTCGTTCTGCGTCTCCGAGATGTTCACGCATGTGACGGCGCAGCCGTGCTCCGTGGCCAACCGTCTCGCCGATCCGCCGTACCCGGCGCCAAGGTCGACGACCACGCTGGAGGCGTCGAGGCCCGACAGTGTGCGCGCCATCCGGTCGACCGTCGCGACTCCGGCCGCGCCGATGTCGCGGGTGTCCTCGTAACATCCGACGTGGATGTCCTCGCCGCCCCAGATCAGCGAGTAGAAATTGTCGGCGTCGTCGCTGTCGTAGTACGCCTCGGCGTCATCGGCAGCCGTCGCGCCCGACTCCACCGACTTCTCGGCGACGTGAACGAAGAAGTCCGGTTCGTTCTCCTGGTAGGTCTCCTGGAAGTCGCCGTAGGTGCGGACCCGTTCGAACCCGGCCTCCCGGATCAGTCGCCGCACGTAGTTCTTCCGCAACGGGAACATGTTGAGCGTGTATTCCGAGCCGTCGGGGAAGGTGTACTTGAACCGCGCCAGGCCGTCGTCAACGTGTTCCGGCTCGGCGGTGACCTGCTCGCCGCAGTAGTAGTACTTGTGTTTAGACGAGAACCCGTGGTCGAGCATCTCGTCGTAATTGCGCTGGTCGAGGATCAAGATGCCGTCGTGGCGCAGCGCGGCGTAGAACTCGGCCAGCGCGCGGCGGCGGTCCTGTTCGTCGTGCAGGTGGGTGAACGAGTTGCCCAGGCAGATGATGGCGTCGTACTTGCCCTGGATGGCCTTGTTCAGCTGGCGCCAGTCGGCCTGGACGCTCTTCAGGATCAGCCCGCGCTTCTTGCCGTTCTCGAAAGCCTTGGCCAGCATCGCGGCCGACCCGTCGGCGCTCGTCACGTCGAAGCCGGCTTCGGTCAGCCGGACCGAGTGAAACCCGGTTCCGGTGGCGACGTCGACGACGCTCTTCTTGTCGCGCGCGCGCAGTACGTCGATGAAGAACCGGCCTTCGGACTGGGCCCGCGCGTCCCAGTCGATCAGCTCGTCCCATTTTTCGACAAAGCTCATGACGTATTCGCCGCGATAAAGATCGGTGTTGCGGTCGGCCAGCGGATCCTGACCGTAGTCTTGCTCGTGCATCCGTAGTTCGGCATTGGCCAGGGTGCTCGTGGAAGTCATGCGACCTTTCTTTGCGTAGCTTGTCGCACGCATCCGAAGTCGCCGATGCGTGCGCTGTTCCTTCGTTCTGAGGACTGCGCACGCCGGGCGAAGGCGTTGCCGCGCCGTTCCCCGCAGAGCGGGGGACAGGCAACCGCCGCACCCACACCGCCGACCCAGTCTATTTCACGACGTCGTTTCCGCGACCGCTAGAGCCGCCGCGACCGCCGGTCGTAGGGTGATATGGCGTCGTCACGGAAGGGAGAACATGACCGAACCAGAGCCGTCTGTGCTGGTCTTCGATGTCAACGAAACCCTCCTCGACATCGAGTCGCTGCAACCGCGCTTCGAGCGCATCTTCGATGATCCCCGGGTGCTACGGGAGTGGTTCGGACAGCTGGTGATGTACTCCATGGCGCTCACGCTGTCGGGTCGCTACACCGACTTCGCCACCCTGGGACGAGCGGTGCTGCAGATGATTGCCGACGTGCACCGCGTCGACGTCGGGGACGACGACCTGCGTGATTTCACCGCCGGGATGCAGACCTTGCCGGCTCACCCGGACGTCGCCGACGGACTGACCACGTTGCGTGACCGCGGCTACCGGCTGGTCACGCTGACCAATTCACCCCCACCCGCGGATGGCCGCAGCCCGCTGCACACCGCGGGTCTCAGCGACTTCTTCGAACGCCAGTTCAGCGTCGACCCGCAGCGGAGGTTCAAACCGTCGCCGCAGCTGTACACCGTGGTCGCCGAGGACCTGGGCGTGCCGGCCTCGGCCTGCATGATGGTGGCCGCACATCCGTGGGATCTGATTGGTGCGCAGGCGGCGGGGATGAGCGCGGCGCTGCTCACCCGCCCGGGCAACGCCGCACTGCCGGTGCCCGGTATCCCCGCGCCCACCGTCGTCGCCGACGACGTACCCGACCTCGCCCGCCGACTGAGCGGAACCCGATCATGAGGGTCGCGATCAGCGGCGCCGGGGTCGCGGGCGCGGCGCTGGCCCACTGGTTGCGTCGCACCGGCCACACCCCGACGCTCATCGAGCAGGCGCCACAGTTCCGTACCGGCGGTTACATGATCGACTTCTGGGGCGTCGGCTACCGGATCGCCCAGCGGATGGGTCTCGAGGACGCGATCCTGGCCGCCGGCTACGACATCAAGGCGATCCGCTCGGTCGGGGCCGACGGCAACGTCAAGGCCGATCTGGATGCCGAGGTCTTCCGGAAGATCAGCGGCGCCGATTTCACCAGCCTGCCGCGCGGCGACCTGGCCGGCGCGATCTACGACACCATCGACGGCAAGGTCGACACCCTGTTCGGTGACAGCATCACCTCGCTCGTCGACGGACCCGGAGGGGTCGGGGTCACCTTCGAGCACGCACCGGCCGACGAGTTCGACCTCGTCATCGGCGCCGACGGGCTGCACTCCAATGTCCGCCGGTTGGTGTTCGGGCCCGACGAGAAGTTCGAGCGCTATCTCGGCTGCAAGGTGGCGGCCTGCGTGGTGCACGGGTACCGGCCTCGCGACGAGTTGGTCTACGTCACCTACAACACCCCCGGCCGCCAGGTCGCGCGGTTCGCGCTGCGCGACGACCGCACAATGTTCCTGTTCGTGTGGCGCGCCGGCCACGACGACGAGACACCTCCGAAAGCGCAGCTGCGCAACGCTTTCAGCGATGTCGGGTGGGAGTCCGAGCAGATCCTGGCCGCCGTCGACACTGTCGACGAGCTGTACTTCGACGTGGTCAGCCAGATCAAGATGGATCACTGGTCCCACGGTCGGGTGCTGCTGATCGGCGATGCCGCCGGCTGCATCTCACTGCTCGGCGGTGAGGGCACCGGGTTGGCGATGACGGAGGCCTACGTGCTGGCCGGGGAGCTGCAGCGCGCCGCCGGAGATCACCGACTCGCCTTCAGCCGCTACGAAGACCGGCTGCGGCCTTTCATCGCCGACAAGCAGGCCGGAGCCGAACGGATGCTGGGCTTCTTCGCCACCAAGACCCGGTTCGGCCTGTGGTTCCGCAACTTCGCGATGAACATGATGGACGTCGGGCCGCTGGCCAAACTGCTCGCGGGCAGCGTCCGCGACGACATCGACCTGCCGGATTACCGCCTTTGAGGCCGCCTCAGACCAGTTCGTCCAGCGACGAGGCGGTACCCGCTGGTGCGATGCGCACCAGCGAGCCCGGCTGATACGTGAGCTGGTAGATGTTTCCGTCGGGCCCCTGCAGTAGCAGGACGGTCGAGCCGGCATCGGGATCGAAGTCCTGCGGATCGCCGCACGAGGTGAAGTCCGGCGTGCAGGTCAGCACCTTGATCCAACCCTGCACCAGGTCGGCGATGAACACCTTGTTCAGGTAGTCGGGGCCGAACGTGTCCCCGTCGTAGACCAGCACCGAGGTGATGGCCGCCCCGCTGCCGCGCGGATAGGTGTAAATCGGGTTGATCGACGAGCAACTGTTGCAGACACCTTCGGCGCCCGGCCATCCGTAGTCACCGCCGGCCGTCACCAGGTTGACCTCCTCGAAGGACGCCGCACCCACATCGGCGACCAGCAGGCCGCCGCCCGGAGTGAACGTCAGCCGGAACGGATTTCGCAGTCCGTAGGCGTAGATTTGCGGCAGCGCACCGGCTCCCAGGTCCGGGTTGTCCGACGGTGTGGTGCCGTCGGGGTTGATCCGCATGATCTTGCCGTGCAGGTTCGTCAGGTTCTGCGAGTTCGGTCCGGAACCGTTGTCACCCAGCCCCCAGTACAGCTTGCCGTCGGGNCCGAACCCCAGCGCGCCGCCCTGATGGTTGAACGCCGCGGATTCGGTGGATTGCAGCAGCACCAGTTCCGACCCGGCGGTGTTGCCGACCACCGTCACCCGCGACAATCGATTGCGCAGCGCCGAGGTGGTGTACGCGACGTAGAGGTGCCCGTTGGTGGCGAAGTCGGGGTCCACGGCCAACCCGCTGACGCCGCGCTCGCCGAGGGTATTCACCGACAACGTGATCAGCGGCTGCTCGCGGAGGACACCGTCCTCGACGATCTTGATCGCGCCGCCCTTCTCCGCGACGACGATCCGGCCGTCCGGCAGGAACCGGGAGTCCACCGGAGTGCTCAGACCGGACACCACGACAGCGCGCTCGAACCCGATGAAGACGGTTTCGGTCGTGCGGTGGCCACTGCTGCCGAGAAGCCCGAAGGACAGCAGGTTGAGCAGACCGGCGAAGCCGTGGATGTGGAATCCGCTGCGGGCGTCGCTGACGGTGACGTCGAACCTGTCCTGTCCGGCGTACGTTGCGCCGGGGGTGTAGGCGAACGTGCCGTCAGGGTTGATCACCACGGACCCGTGGGTGGGTCTGGTCGCGGTGTAGGTCAGCCGGGTGGAGTCGGGGTCCTCGGCATTCAGGTCGCCCTCGATACGCCCTTCGACGACGGTGTTCTCGCCCGGGTCGTGGTCCAGCGTCGGGCTCTGGTTCTCGAAGAAGCGCTCGAACAGACTCGGTTCCTCAACGGCGGCAGCGATATTCGAACTCAGGGCCACCGGCTCGTCGGCGGCGTCCGCGTCCTGTGAGGTAGACCGGACATTCGCCGGCGCCTCGTCGGAAACCTCTGCGAGAGAATCGTTCTCGACTTCCTCCTCGGCTTCATCTTGGGCCTCGTCACCGGCTGCCTCCTCGGCCCGCTCACCGGCCTCGTCATCGGCCTGCTCTTCGGATGCAGCGTCAGAGTCCGCTTCGGCGTCCGACTCCGTTTCAGGCTCGGGCGAACGCTTGCTCCCAGTCGACGCCGTCGTTGATGAGGACGTCGTTGACGAGGACGACGTTGTTGACGAGGACGACGTTGTTGACGAGGACGACGTTGTTGACGAGGACGACGTTGATGACGAGGACGACGTTGATGAGGACGGCGTGGCCGACGAACTCGCCGATGTGCTTCCCCCATCCGAGTCGGACGGGTCCGCCGACGCCGCCCCCGCCCCCGCGAGCACCGCGGCGCCGATCCCCAAGGCAAACGCCAATCCGCCGACTCGCCCCACGTACCGGCTTCCCCGCCGGTCCGTCCTCATGATGGCTTCTGATCCCCCCATGTCGCCTCCTTGCGAACGCACACCGCGCAGGCCCCGCCAGCACCCGTGTTCGGCGATTGCCCACAGCTAGGCAAACTGTATTTCCGCTGACTCGCCGGGCACGGCGATTTCGCCTGAAGGCCGGCAATCCGTCACATTCAGGTCAGCGGCAGCCCGCGGAACCGATTGCGGTTCAGGTCGAACAGCAACAACGTCGGGACCCAGGTCACCTCAGCGCGACGGTGTGCAGGTCGGTGTAGGAGGCCTCGATCCGGTCGGCGAGCCGCGCCACGTCGGGAAGTGCGTGTGGGTCGGTGCACAGTCCGATCCCGACGTCACCGGCGCACGAGATCGCCGAGATCCGCAGGGCGTGGTGCATGGCGGGTTCTGAGGACGAGAACAGGTGCAGTACCCGCCTGCCGGCGACGCCCACTGACGCCGCGGGCCCGGGCACATTGGAGATGGCCACGCTGAACTCCCTGGCGCTGCCTGCCAGCCGCTGAGCCGCGGCACCGACGCGCCGAAGGCGGCCGAGCGCGTGGAAGAGGTCGAAGAGTTCCTCGGCGTCACCGAGTTGCTTTCGGCGTGCGGTCTCGGCGCGGATCAGATCGAGTCGCGTCAACGGATCCCGTTCTGCCAGCGGCAGATCGACGTTGATGAACGAGTCCCGGTTTCCGGGATCGGCTGCGGTCTCGTCACGGTGGTGAAGGCTCACAGGCACCTGGGCACGCAACCGGTGCACGGCCGCCCCGTCCGGACTCAGCCAGTCGCGCAGCCCGCCGGCCACCACGGCCAGCAACGCGTCGTTGACGGTCGCTCGGTGCGGTCGTGAAGCCCCGATCGCCTTCAAACCGGCCAGCGGCACCACGGTGAACGCCAGTTCGCGGGTGGCGCCGACGGGGCGGTCGAACGGCGATCGCGGACCCGGCCGGCCGAGTTCCCGCAGCAGCGCCTCCGGCATCCGTCGCGCCTCGGTCAGCCGCGATGGCGCGGCCCCGGCCGCAGCGCTACCGACGCGTTGCGGCGGGTCGGGGTGGGGGTCGAACAGCACCGAGTCCAGGAATTTCACTCCGGCGATCCCGTCCGCCATCGCGTGGTGAATCCGGGCCGCGATCGCCTCGCGGCCATCGGCCAGCGGACCGAGGACGTCGAAGGTCCACAGTGGTCGGTTGTGGTCGAGGTGTTCGGCCATCAACTCGCCGACCGAGTGCCACAGTTCGGTGAGGGTGACCGCCCCGGAGGTGGCTCGGCGCCGGACATGGGCGCTGATGTCGAAGGTGGGGTCATGGGCCCACCGGGGCCCGTCACTGCCGTCGACCACCCGTTGGGTGGCCCGCGGTCGCCCGGCCAGTCGACCTGCGACATCGCTGCGCAAGCGGTCCAGGTCAAGGGGCTCGCCCGGTTCGAGCAGCATCAGCTTCAGGGTGTGACCGGTGATGGCGTCCGACTCCAGGCCAAGGATGCGAGCGTCGTCCTCGGACAACCATTCGGCGTCCTCACCCGTCATCGGCCCAGTATGAACGACGCCCGCGAGTCGCAGGCCAAGTCGAATCCGCCAAGATTGGGACATGGACGTCAACGAGGTGCTGTTGCCCGGCGTGGGGCTGCGCTACGAGTTCGACAACTCCGATGGGGATCGCATCGGCGTGGTCGCCAAGCGGGCCGGCGACTTCGAGGTCGTGCTGTACGCGGCCGAGGACCCCGACGTCGCCCAACCGCTGTTCCACCTCAGCGTGGACGAGGCCGAGGCGCTGGCGCAGATACTCGGGGCCCCGCGCATCGCCGAACGGTTCGCCGACCTGACCCACGAGGTCCCCGGCCTCGACGCCGGACAGGTGTCGGTGGAACCGGGCAGTCCCTACGCCGAGCGTCCGCTCGGCGACGCGCGCGTGCGCACCCGGACGGGATCGTCGATCGTCGCGGTCGTGCGCGACGAGGAGGTGCTGCCGTCGCCCGGTCCCGCCGACGTGCTGCACGCCGGGGACGTGTTGGTCGTCATCGGGACCGCTGATGGAATCACCCAGGTCGAGCGCATCTTCGACAAGGGCTGAGCGCGTGCATGGTTCGGTCGCGTTCCTCGTCGAGATCGGCCTGCTGCTGGTCGTTCTGACGGTGCTGGGCGCACTGGCACGGCGCGTCTCGCTGTCCCCGATCCCGCTGTATCTGCTCGCCGGTCTGGCACTGCACGACGGCGGTCTGCCGCTGGATTCCTCGGTGGTCGAGTTCATCCAGACCGGTGCCACGGTCGGCGTCGTCCTGCTTCTGCTCACGCTGGGCCTGGAGTTCTCGGTCAGCGAGTTCGCCGCCAGCCTGCGCAAGCACCTGCCGTCGGCGTGGGTGGATCTGGCGTTCAACGCCACTCCGGGCGCGATCGCCGGATGGTTGTTGGGCTTCGACTTCGTCGGGGTGCTTGCGATGGCGGGGATCACCTACATCTCCTCGTCGGGTGTGGTGTCGCGACTGCTGACCGACCTGCGGCGGCTGGGAAACCGGGAGACCCCCGCGGTGCTGGCGGTGCTCGTTCTCGAGGATTTTGCGATGGCTGCCTACCTGCCGCTGCTGGCCGTCCTGGCCGCGGGCGGCGAGTGGTGGCAGGCCGTGGTGGGGATGGCGATCGCGATGGCGGCGCTCGCGCTGGCCTTCCTCGGGTCGTATCGCTGGGGCCATGTGGTGGCGCGGCTGATGGCGCCGCCGGATTCCGAATTGCTGTTGCTGCGGGTGCTCGGGGTGGCACTGGTGGTGGCGGGCCTGGCCGAATACGTCCACGTATCCGCCGCAGTCGGGGCGTTCCTGGTGGGTCTGACCCTCACCGGCGAGTCCGCCGAACGGGCGCGTGAAGTGCTCAGCCCGCTTCGCGACCTGTTCGCCGCGGTCTTCTTCGTCGCGATCGGGCTGGAGGTGGTGCCCGCGTCGATGATCCCGATGCTGCCGGCGGCGGTGCTGCTGGCGGTCGTCACCGCGGCCACCAAGGTCGCCTCCGGCATGTACGCGGCGCGCAGGGAGGGCGTCGCCCGGCGGGCTCAGTGGCGGGCGGGCACCGCGCTGATCGTGCGCGGTGAGTTCTCCCTGGTGATCATCGCCCTGGTCGGCGCCTCGATCCCGATGCTCGAGTCCATCGCGATGCCGTACGTGTTCGTCCTGGCGTTCATCGGACCCGTGGCCACCCTGATCGCCGGACGGGCGGCCCCGGCCCGGATCTCGCCTCGGGTCAGGCGGATCGCCCGGAGCCGCAGCGACGGTGGGTGAGCCGATTCAGCGAGACGACCACGACTCCTCGCGGGCCGACTCACGGTCGCTGAGCTGCGCCGACAGCTGCCGGATCTCCTCGCGCAGATCGTCGATCTGGGCGGCGGTGGCGGCACGGTTGGCGGTGTCCTCCTCGGACACCCGTTCCACGATCCAGGAGGCCACCGTGGCGGTGATGACACCGATGAGGCTGATGCCGCCGATCATCAGCATCACGGCGATCACCCGGCCGGTTGTGGTGACCGGGTAGGTGTCGCCGTAGCCGACGGTGGTGACGGTGGTGATTGACCACCAGACCGCGGTGCCGAAATTGGTGATCGTGGAGTCGGGGGCGTTGCGCTCGGTCTCCAGCATCGCCAGCGAGGCCACGTAGACCAGTAGCACCGCACTGGCGGCCGTATACATCGCGACCCGGCCGCGGATGGCGTCGCCGCCCGCCCGGTGCAGCACCTTGACCAGCACCACCAATCGCAACAGCCGCAGGGGCCGCAGGAACGGCAGCACGACGATGGCGAGGTCGAGCAGGTGCCGCAAGAACCAGCGGACCCGCTGCGGCGCCAGGATCAGTCGGGCGACGTAGTCGACGACGAACACCAGGTACAGCACCGACATCACACCGTTGAGCAGGTTCGTCACCCCGCGGTCGGGGGTGGTGAGCACCTGGACCGAGTACACGGCGAGGAACACAACCGCCACCGCGGCCAACGCCCACTCGCTGCGGGACTCCCAGCGTTCGAGCCGTTCGGCTGAACCCATCGAGCGACACCCAACCTTTCATCGCCAGCCGCTCGGTGCGACTGCCGGCAACCCTGGAGGAGGCCGCCCCGACAGGTTAATCGTGTCTTTGCACTGTCCGGTGGCCGCCGGTTAACCGCCTGGTACCCGTCTCACTGTTCCTAGCAAACTCGCCGTCAGATTCTCTACCTCGCAAGCCCCCGGTCGGGGGCACCTGACCAGCGCAGGAGTCGAGGCCCCTGATACCTTATTGAAAATGATTGTCAATAACAAAAGATCGATTCGCGCGGTCGCCGCAGTGTTCCTCCGAGACGCGGCGGGCAACTCCGATGACTCCTTGGTATGGTCCGCTCGAGCCAGTCGTACCCACCTCGGTTGGGTCAGGGAATCCGGTGAGAGGCCGGAGCTGACGCGCAGCGGTATGGGGGACGGGCGAAGCAATGGCCACTTGCCCCGTGGGGGCTGGGAAGGCGCTTCGTCCGGACGATCCCGAGTCCGAATACCTGCTGGCTCGGGCTTTCCGCGCATCAGCGTGTCGAGCTCGGCAATGGAACGGACTCCGCGATCGAGTCCCCAGTCGAAAGGCGCCAGTGTGGCCGCATGCACCCGGATCGTTGCGCTGTCGTTGTCAACAGTCGTCCTGGTGACGGGCTGCAGCGCGTCAACCGGCGACCCGGCGTCGGGTATCGACGCCCGCAGTGATGACGCCGCCACGGCGGCCACGGGCTACCCCGTCAGTCTGGAGAACTGCGGACGAACCGTGGTCCTGGAGTCACCGCCGCAACGGGCGATCTCGATCAATCAGCCGGCCACTGAGCTCTTGTTGACGCTGGGGCTGTCCGATCAGATGGTGGGCAGCGCGTCCTGGAGCGATCCCGTCCAGCCGCAGCTGGCGGCCGCCAATGCCGAAGTCCCGGTTCTCAGCAATGATTTCCCGTCATTCGAACGCGTCCTCGCGGAGAAGCCGGACTTCGTCTACGCGACGTTCGACTGGTCGTTCACCGACGAAGGCGTGGCGCCGCGCGAACTGTTCGAGCGGTTCGGCGTACCCACATATCAATCCTCGAGCGAGTGCGGCGGGCAGGATGCGCTCCAGGACAGGTCACTCACCCTCGACGACCTTTATGCCGAGATCGACGATCTGGCAACCATATTCGGTGTGCCCGAGCGGGGTGATGCCCTGGTGGCCTCGTTGCGAGCCCGAAGCGCCGAGGCTTCCGATGGCCTCGACGCCGAGGGGGTCACGCTGATGTGGTGGTACTCGGCGACTCGCACGCCCTACATCGCCGGTTGTTGTGGTGCTCCCGGCATCATCACCGATGCGGTGGGTGCCACGAACGTGTTCGCCGACAACCGGCAGCTGTGGCCGGAGATTTCGTGGGAGTCCATCCTCGACCGCGATCCCGATGTGCTCATTCTCGCCGACCTGACTCGTGGCGACGACGGCGACAGTGCCGATGCCAAGATCCGCTTCCTCGAGTCCGACCCGGTCGCTCAACGTCTGACCGCGGTCCGTGAGCGCCGGTGGATCGTGTTGCCGGGCAGCGCGATGGACCCGTCGTTGCGAAACGTCGACGCGGTCGAGGAGCTGGCTACCGGTCTGCGCTCTCTGAAAGTGGCTGGCTAGATGTGCGATCCGGATCCGAATGCGCCGTGCGATGGCTACCAGACCTCCCACTCGACCGCTAAGTCCTGCTCGGCGTGAGGTGAGCGCAACCACGTCGCCGGGGGACGTCCGTCACCGTGGTGCTGCACGCCGCGGCAGCGACCGTGCCAGGATGCTGCTTGTCACGATCGTCGGTGCGGGCGGACTACTTCTCTCGATCGCCGCCGCGACCACCATCGGGCCCGCCGACCTCGGCGTGCGCGATGTGTACACGGTCGTCGCCCACAACCTGTGGAATGCGACCGCGGACATGACGGTGATCGACGAGGGAATCATCTGGCAGCTGCGGCTACCGCGCGCTCTGCTGGCAGCCGTCTGCGGAGCCGGTTTGGCGATCTGCGGTGTGGTACTGCAGTCGTTGATGCGCAATCCGCTTGCTGATCCCTTCATTCTGGGGATCTCGTCGGGCGCCTCAACCGGTGCGGTGTTGGTGATCGTCACCGGACTGGGTGGTGCGCTGAGTCTTTCGAGCGGTGCGTTCGTGGGGGCGCTGGCGGCGTTTGTCTTCGTCTTGACGCTTGCTGTGCTTGCCGGGGGCGGAACCGACCGCCTGGTACTCGCCGGCATCGCTGGTACCCAACTTTTCTCGGCCATCACCGCGTTCATCGTGTTCTCGTCGGCGGACGCTCAGCAGACCCGGGGGGTACTGTTCTGGCTTCTCGGCTCCCTGGGCGGCGCGAGCTGGGATCAAGTTGCCGTGTGCGGGGGGATCTGTGCCCTCGCCCTGTTCATCTGCCTGACGCAGTCCGATGCGCTGGACGCCTTCGCTTTCGGTCACGATGCCGCAGCGGCGCTGGGCGTTTCGGTGGCGCGGGTGCGCGTCCTGTTGATGGTGGTGACAGCGCTGCTGACGGCGGTACTGGTCAGCGCCGCGGGAGCGATCGGCTTCGTGGGGCTTGTGCTGCCCCACGCGGCACGCATCATCGACGGACCGCTGCACCGTCGGCTGCTGGTGGTCAGTGCCCTTGCCGGGGCGATCTTCCTGGTGTGGGTGGACGCCGCCGCCCGAACGGTGTTCGCACCGCAGGAACTGCCGGTCGGCGTCGTCACCGCACTCGTGGGCGTGCCGGCGTTCGTGTTGATCCTGGCGCGCCGCAGGCAGATCCGATGATCACCGCCGACGCCGTGACGTGGTCGAGGAGCGGCAGGCTCATCGTCGACGGCGTCTCACTGATGGTGAAGCAGGGAGAGACTCTCGGCCTGCTCGGACCGAACGGGGCGGGCAAGTCGTCACTGTTGCGCTTGCTTGCCGGACTGCGCCGACCCACTGACGGCACGGTCCTGCTGGAGGGTCGGCCGCTGCGGGATCTTCGTCGGCGCAGCGTTGCCCGCCGCATCGCGGTCGTCGAACAGCAGGCGAACACCGCCCTCGACCTGACCGTCGAGGAAACCGTCGGCCTTGGCCGGATCCCGCACCGCGGGATCTGGCGTGGCGACGATGGGGCTGACGCCGACGCCGTGGAGCGGGCCATGCGGCAGACCGGCACATGGCAGTTGCGGGGCAGGGATTGGCGCACGCTTTCCGGCGGGGAGCAGCAACGCGTTCACATCGCCCGGGCACTCGCTCAGCAGCCGCGCGAACTCCTCTTCGACGAGCCCACCAATCACCTCGACATCCGCCACCAGGTCGAACTGCTCGCCCTCATCCGTGAGCTGCCGGTGACCACCGTCGTCACGCTGCACGACCTGTCCCTGGCCGGCCTGTTCTGTGACCGGTTGGTCGTTCTCTGCCGCGGCCGCGTCGCAGCCGCCGGGGCCCCGACCGAAGTTCTCACCCCAGACCTGATCGCCGCGGTCTGGGAAATCGACGTCCAGGTGAGCCCCGATGGGGCCGGCCCCGGGCGGCCGACCATCCACTACCTGCCGCCGCGCTGACCCGGCGGCTGTTGCTTCTCTTCCGCCGGGCACTGGGGCCGCGCTAGCGTCGGATCCTGATGAACATATTGCGTACCCCCGAAGACCGCTTCACCCAGCTGGCCGGCTATCCGTTCGAGCCTCACTACGTCGACGTCGCCGCCACCGACACCCCGGCGCTGCGGATGCACTACGTCGACGAGGGTCCGCGGGACGGCACTCCCATCGTGCTGCTGCACGGCGAGCCGACCTGGAGCTACCTGTACCGGACGATGATCCCGCCGCTCGCCCAGGCGGGCCACCGCGTCCTCGCGCCCGACCTGATCGGGTTCGGCCGCTCGGACAAGCCCGGCCACATCGACGACTACACCTATCTGCGGCACGTGCAGTGGATGACGTCGTGGTTCGAGGCGTTGGACCTGACCGACGTCACCGTCGTCGTGCAGGACTGGGGCTCGCTGATCGGGTTGCGGATCGTCGCGGAGCACGGTGCCCGGTTCTCTCGGGTGGTGGTGGCGAACGGGTTCCTGCCGACCGCCGACCGCGGGGTCCCCCCGGCGTTCCGGATCTGGCGGGCGTTCGCGAAGTACTCGCCCAGGCTGCCCGCGGGCCGCCTCGTCGGCGTCGGAACGGTCACCAAGGTGCCCGCCGCGGTGCGCGCGGGTTACGACGCGCCGTTCCCCGATAAGCGCTACCAGGCCGGGGCGCGCGCCTTCCCGCAACTGGTGCCGACCTCACCCGACGATCCCGCGGTGCCGGCGAACCGCGCCGCCTGGGAGGTCCTGGGCCGCTGGGACAAACCGCTGCTGGCGCTGTTCGGCGCCAAGGACCCGATCCTGGGCCGCGCCGACCAGCCGCTGATCCAGCATGTTCCGGGGGCCGCCGGCCAACCGCATGCCCGGCTTCACGGCAGCCATTTCGTCCAGGAGGACTGCGGCCCCGAGCTGGCTCAGCGCATCCTCGCCTGGGAGGCGTGAGGCGTCACCCCTTCGTCACTGTGATCCACTTCACAACAGGCGTAACCTGGAGACATCTCTCCAGGAAAGGGGATGCGATGAAAGGCGCGCACCGGGACCCGGTAGACCACGCCCGCACGTATCAACCGCATGCCGGTGAATCGTTCATCGACACGCTCTGGTTGCCAGGCTTGATCCTCATCGGCGTCGGCACGGTACTGATCGCCGGCACCGTCGCAGCGACCGCGTACGGCAGTCGAGACCTGTCGTTGATCCTCGGCCTGATCGCCGGGGCGCTGGTCACCGCAGGCGCACTGCTGATCACTTTGGAGCATCAGCGGGTCAAGCGCGTCGAACGGCAGTGGCACGCCGAGCATCCGGATCGGCCCAACCTGCGCGCCGGCTAGCCTCGCGCGCCGCCAGACGATCGCGAAACGATCTCGGACGCTGACGCCTTGTCGATGGTCGCGGCCGCTCCTAGCTTGTGACGTATGACCACTGTGCTCATCACCGGTTGTTCGTCCGGCTACGGTTTGGCGACCGCGCATCGTTTCCACGACGAGGGATGGAATGTCTTCGCCACCATGCGATCTCCGCGCGAGGACGTGCTGCCCCGCTCGGAGCGGCTCCGCGTGTTCGCTCTCGATGTGACCAAGCCCGACAGCATCGCAGCTGCGGTTCGCGACGCCGGGCCGATCGACGTGCTCGTCAACAACGCCGGAATCGGACTCGTCGGCGCCTTCGAGGCGACACCGCTGGACTCGACGCGGGAAGTGTTCGAGACCAACACCTTTGGGACCATCTCCATGACGCAGGCCGTGGTGCCCCAGATGCGTGCGCGACGTTCGGGCGCCATCGTCAACGTCACTTCCAGCGTGACACTCACCCCGATGCCGCTCGCGGCGGTCTACACCGCCAGCAAGATGGCCGTCGAAGGCTTCACAGCGTCGCTGTCGCTGGAACTCGGCTTCTTCGACGTCCGGGTCAAGCTCATCGAGCCGGGCTACGGCCCGTCAACGGCGTTCGCCAGCAACGGCTCCGAGCGGATGGCCGGTCTGATACCGCCGCAGTACCAACCCTTCGCCGAACCCATCATGAACTCGTTTGCCTCTCCGGCGGCGGTGACCACCCCGCAGGACGTCGCCGACGTCGTCTTCCACGCAGCCACCGATTCCTCGGACCGCCTCCGGTTCCCGGCGGGCGCGGATGCGTTGGCCCTTGCACAGGCGAACTAGGGGTCGCTGTTTCGGCTAGCGTTGCCGTGTGGGCACGCCCGACGCCGGTCCGATGGATGAGCTGATGGCGCTGCTGCGTCCGGAGGCGGTGCTGTCGAAGATCATCACCGGGGCCGGGGACTGGAGCGTACGCAAGCCTCGCTACGGCGACCCCGCGTTCTGTCTGATGCTTCAGGGCTCGTGCGTGCTCGAACCGGACGGGCTCGACTCCGTCGCGCTGTCGCAGGGCGACTTCCTGCTGTTCCCGGAGATGCCGGGCTTCACCCTCGGCGACGGTGGTGCGGTGGCGTCCACCGTCACCCCGCTCGACCCTGCCCGGCACACCCGGCACGGGTGCGAGGCGGCGCCGGAGACGATGCGGATGCTCGGCGGGTACTTCCGGTTCGATCCCGCCAACACGCCGCTGCTGGTCTCGCTGCTGCCGCGGGTGGTCCTCGTCCGCCGCGACGAGCCGGGATCGGCGCGGCTGAGCCGGATCGTCGAACTCATCGCCGACGAGGCGGACACCTCTGCTGCCTGCCGGGACGTGATCCTGCAACGTCTGGTCGAGGTGCTGTTGATCGAGGCCATGCGGGTGCACCCGGCCCCGCCGCTGGGCGGCGGGCAGCGGGGTCTGATCGCCGGGCTGTCCGACCCCGTGCTGGCACCGGCACTGCAGGCACTGCACGCCGACATCAAGCGCGGGTGGACCGTCGAGCATCTGGCGCGCGTCGCCGCGGTGTCCCGCGCGGTGTTCGCCCAACGGTTCACCGCCACGATCGGTCTGCCGCCGATGCAGTACCTGCAACAGTGGCGGATCGCGTGTGCCAAGGAGCTGATCCGGACCTCACAGCTGTCCACCGCGCAGGTGGCCGGTCGCGTCGGATATCACTCCGCCAGCGCCTTCACCACCGCGTTCACCCGGGTCACCGGATGCTCTCCGTCCGAGTTCGCGCGCCAACGGCGTGACGTTCGGACCATCGGCTCACCGCCGTATCCGGGAAACGGTAAAGTCGTCGGTTGATCGCAAACAGATCGGGGGCTCCATGAACCTCGTGCTCGGTTTGTCGATGACGTCTTCATCGGTTCGCTGGGTGCTCGTCGAAGGCACGACGGGCGAGGGCGCCACCCTTGACCGGGGGTCGCTGCCCATCGCCGCCGACGAGGCCTTCGACGCTGACTCGCTGCTCGACGCATTGTTCGACAAGGCCGCTGCGCGGCCGGTGCACGCCATCGGCATCACCTGGACCGGTACCGCGGAGGCCACCGCCAGCGCGGTGTGGCAGGCCCTGACCGACCGTAAGGTCGAAAACGTCATCGCGGTCTCCGACCTGGAGGCTGCGGAGGCTCTGACCTGTGGCATCGCCGACATCGCGGGATACGACAGGGTCGTGGTATGCGTGGTGGAACCCGGCGTCGCGGTCGTCGCGTCGGCCACACCCGACGGGGTGACGGCCGACCGGGTCGACGCCGCGGCACTCGGCGACGTCGACGGGCTGGTTCCCGACGCCGTGTTCGTGGTCGGGTCCGGTGACGTCGACGGCGTGCTGTCGGCGCTCGAGCAAGCCACGCAGGCGCCGGTCATCTCTGCCGATGAGGCCGACTTGGCGCTCGCCAGGGGAGCGGCGCTGGCGTCTGCGGCGGCGGTGTCGACCCTCGATGCCCAGGCTGCACCGGCCCGCAGGCACCTGTCGCCGTCGGCGATGCTCGCCTCGGTGCTGGCCGCGGCGGTCGTGACGTTCGTGGTGTCGTTGTCGGCGGCGCTGGGAATGACCCTGACACCCGACGACGAGGTGCCGCAGATGGCACGCTCTGAGCAACCGGTGCGCGAGGTCACCGCCCCCGTGCCCACCAAGTCGCCCGAGGTCGGCAAGGAAGTCCCGAAGCCCGCCGCGCCGCCGGTGCCCGCGGAGGCCGAACCGGTCGCCGTGGAGGGGCCGGTTCCCGATGCCGCGCTGATGGTGGAGCCGCCCGCGGCGCCGGTGGCGCCGCCGCCGGTCTACCAGGAGCCGGTCGCCCCGGCGCCTGCCTACATCCCGCCGGCGCCGGACTACGTGCCACCGCCGCCACCGCCGAACTACCTGCCGCCCGATCCGGCGCCGGTGTATGTGCCACCGGTGCTGCCGCCGCCCGCCCAGGTGCCGCAGGCGACCATCCCGCAGCAGGAGCCCCGGCTTCGGGACCGGATCATCGAACGGATCCCGATCATCAACCGGTTCCACGAGCCCAACCCGTACGGCTGACCCATACCCCGCCGGAACCACGTCACCTCCGCCGGAACTGTATTCCACGCGCGAAATTCCGAGTGGATCCCGCGTGGAATACCGTTCCGGCGCAGGGTCAGCGGGGCACCAGGTTGCGCAACGGTTCGCCGCGCTGCAGGCGCGAGATGTTCGCCGCCACTTCGTCCACGCGTCCGGTGAAGGTGTCGCTGGTCACCCCTGACGAGTGCGGGGTCATCAGCAGGTTCGGCAGGTCGGCGAACGGCAGTTCGCTTGGCGCACAGTCGCCGTCGGTGGGATAGCGGTACCAGACGTCGATCGCCGCACCGCGGATCACGCCGTTGGCGAGCGCGTCGTAGAGGGCCTGCTCCTGAACCAGCGGTCCGCGCCCGACGTTGATCAGCACCCCGTCCGGTCCCAGCGCCTCCAGTTGGGACACGCCGATCATGCCCCGGGTGTGTTCGTTCAGCGGCGCCGACACCACGGCGACGTTGCATTCGCGCATCAACCGGTCGAGGTCGCCGGTATCGCTGACCCAGCGCAGTCCGGCATCGAGGGTGACCCGCCCGGATCCGGTGACTGCCGCGGCGGTGCATCCGAACGGGCGCAGCAGGTTCCAGCTGCGTAGCCCGATGTGGCCGAAGCCGACGAACCCGATGTGTGCACCACCGAAGAGCGGAGGCTGGGGGATGGAGCTGTCGTACACCGGCGTCGCCCAGACATTGTCGCGAAGAGCGCGGTCCTGGGTGAGGAACCCGCGGCGCAGCATCACCGCCGCCGACACGACGTACTCGGCGATCGAACGGCCGTGGTGGAAAGTGTTGGCCACCAGAACATCCGGCGGCAGAGCGGCGAAGTCGATCTTGTCCGTCCCGGCACCGACCACGTGGATCAGCCGTAGCTTCTCCGCGGTGCGTGCCATGTCGGCGTCGAAGCGGCTACCGACGTACACTTCGGCGTCGCGCAGTTGCGCCTCGGGGACGCCGCCGATGTGCCAGCGGATGTCGGTGGCGGCAGGCACGATGGCCTCGAACCGCTCCCGGTGAGGCATCACGTTCGGGTCCGCGACGACGATCAGCATGTCAACCTCGTTGCAGCGCAGGACGCTTGCTGTCGAATGTCCAGCCCGGGATCAGGAATTGCATGGCCACCGCATCGTCTCGACTGCCCAGTCCTTCGCGACGGTACAGGTCGTGCGCGGCGGCCACGGCGGATTCGTCGAGTCGCACACCGAGACCGGGGGCGTCGGGCACGGTGAGGCAGCCGTCGACGATCGCGAACGGGTCGGTGGTGATCGCCTGACCGTCCTGCCACATCCAGTGGGTGTCGATCGCGGTGATCTGCCCCGGAGCTGCGGCGGCGACGTGGGTGAACATCGCCAACGACACGTCGAAGTGGTTGTTGGAGTGCGAACCCCACGTCAGCCCCCACGCGTCGCAGAGCTGCGCGACGCGCACCGAGCCGGCCATCGTCCAGAAGTGCGGGTCGGCCAGCGGGATGTCCACGGCGCCGGAGCGGATCGCGTGTCCCATCTCCCGCCAGTCCGTGGCGATCATGTTCGTCGCCGTCGGCAGGCCGGTGGCGCGTTTGAACTCCGCCATCACCTCCCGGCCGGAGAACCCAGCCTCGGGACCGACCGGGTCCTCGGCGTAGGCCAGCACGTCGGTCAGGTCCCGGCACGTCTTGATCGCGTCGGCGAGCAGCCAGCCACCGTTGGGGTCCAGCGTGATTCGGGCGTCGGGGAAGCGCTCGGCCAGTGCGGTGACGACCTTGGCCTCCTCGGGCGCGGGCAACACCCCGCCTTTGAGCTTGAAGTCCCGAAACCCGTAGCGGGCGCGTGCCGCCTCGGCCAGCCGGACCACGGCTTCGGGGGTCAGCGCCTCCTGGTGGCGCACCCGCAGCCACTCGTCGGCGGGGTCGTCGCCGGCGGTCTCGTCGGCGGGAGACCGGTAGGCCAGATCCGTCTTGGTGCGGTCACCGACGAAGAACAGGTATCCCAGGGCCGGTACCTGTGAGCGCTGCCTGCCGTCCCCGAGCAGCGCCGCCACCGGAACCTCGAGGTGCTGGCCGAGCAGATCCAGCAGCGCGGATTCGACGGCGGTCACGGCATGCACCATCACCCGCAGGTCGAAGGTCTGCGCGCCGCGCCCGCCGGTGTCACGGTCGGCGAAAGCGCTTCGCATGTCGGCCAACACGGCGTGGTAGTCACCGATGCCGCGCCCGGTGATCAGCCCGCGGGCGTCTTCTAGGGTGCGGCGGATCGGTTCCCCGCCCGGGACTTCCCCGACACCGGTGTTGCCGGCGGAATCGCCGACGATCACCAGGTTCCGGGTGAAGAACGGGCCGTGGGCGCCGGACAGGTTCAGCAGCATGCTGTCACGTCCGGCGATCGGTACGACGGTGACGTCGGTGACGACGGGGGTTGTTGTGCTCATGATCGTCCTCCGGGTCTGCTGGCGGTCATGACGCGAACCAGCGGTCGCCGTTGGCGACCGGGCGGACCACGCGGGTCACCTTGTCTCCCTGCGTCTGTAGCGCGTCGATGAGGTCGCGTTCACGTTGCGGGGTCAGCCGGTCGACGGGCACCGAGGCGCTGATCGCATCCTGCGCCGGCTTGCAGTAGCGCAGCGGCACCGCGAAACAGCACAGCCCCGTGGTGTTCTCCTCGTCGTCGCGGGCGTAGCCGCGCACCCGCACGTCGTCGAGCTCCCGGTCGAGGGCGGCGCGGTCGGTGATCGTCCGGGGCGTCAGGCTCTGCAACTCGGCCGGGACGTGCTCGTCGCGGTCCGGGCCGAAACGTTCGGCCAGCAGCGCCTTGCCCAGCGAGGTGGCGTAGGCGGGAAGCCGCCGGCCCACCCGGCTGGCGGTGCGCAGGTACTGCTTGGACTCGCGGGTGGCCAGGTACACGATGTCGGTGCCGTCGAGGCGGGCGAGGTGGAACGTCTCGTCCCACTGGGCGCGCAGGTCGTCGAGGAAGGGGGTGATCAGCGGGAGATAGGGGTCGCCGTCCAGGTAGCTGGTGCCGACCAGCAGAGCGCGGATCCCGATGCCGTAGAGGGTGCCGCTGTTGTCGGAGCGCACCCAGCCCTGGCCGACCAGCGTGCGCAGCAGGGCGTGGGCGCTGCTGCGGGGCATGCCGAGTGCGTCGCTGATCTCCCGTAACCGCGCGGGCTCGTCATGGCGGGCGGCGAGGTACTCGAGGAGTTCGACCGTGCGCACCGCGGACTTGACCTTGCGCACCGAGATGTCCTCTGTCACCGCCGGCTCCTCACATCGACAGCAACTCGCGGCCGATGAGCAGAATGGCCCCCGCCGCCGAGACGGTGATCGCCAGCCGACGCAGTCGAACCGGATTCAGGTGCCGGTTGAGCACATGCGAGAGCAGATAGCCAAGCACAGCCGCGGGGATCAGCACGGCGAAGCCCCACAGAATGTGTGTGGTGATCGCACCGGTGGCAGCCAGCACGATCAGCGACATCACCGAGCCGATCAGGAAGAAACCACTCATCGTGCCGCGCAACTGCGCACCGCTGTTGCGTTGCCATACCAGCGCCATCGGCGGACCGCCGATCGCCGTCGCGGTGCCCAGCAGACCCGAGGCTGCTCCGGCCAGCACCACGTTGCGTCGCCGTGCCGCGGGAATCCAGCCGCTGCTGGTCAGCAGCACCCCACCCAGCACAACGCCGGCCAGCAGGATCGCCAACGCGCGGTGCGGCAGCACCGCCAGCAGCAGCGCCCCCGCGACGGTGCCGGGCAATCGGCCGGTCAGCGCCCAGCCGGTACCCGCCAGGTCGATCGACTCGCGTTCGCGGACCACCACCATCAAGGTGACCAGCGTCGCGACCATGATCAGGGTGGCGGGGATCAGTGCGGGGTCCACCAGCGCCACGATCGGCGCGGCGAACATCCCGATGCCGAAGCCGATGGAGGACTGCAAGGCCGACGCCAGGACGATCGCTGCTGCCAGGACGCAATACCCCGGGATGCTCACGCCGGTACTGTCTCAAGTCCACTCCCCTCCAGCAGCATCGGGTGGTGGCATTCGGCGCTGTGCCCCGGGATCTGCGGGTCCGCGACGCCGGCCGGCGCTGCCCTCGCGCACACGTCGGTGGCCTTCCAGCAGCGGGTGCGGAAGCGGCAGCCCGACGGCGGGTTGATCGGCGAGGGAACCTCCCCCTGGAGAAGGATCCGCTGCTTGCGGGCTTCACTGTTCAGCGTCGGCGCGGCCGACATCAGGGCCGCGGTGTAGGGATGGTTGGAGCGCTCGAAAACGGCTTCGGTGGGTCCGGTCTCGACGATCCGGCCGAGATACATCACCGCGACGCGGTCGGCGACGTGACGAACCACTGACAGGTCATGGGAGATGAAGATGTAGCTGATGTTCAGCTGTTCCTGCAGATCGTTGAGCAGGTTGAGGACCTGGGCCTGTACCGACAGGTCGAGCGCGGAGACGGGCTCGTCGCAGATGATGACGTCGGGGCTCAACGCCAAGGCCCTGGCGATGCCGATGCGTTGACGCTGCCCGCCGGAGAACTCCTGCGGATACTTGTCGGCGGCCTTGGCTCCCAGGCCGACCAGATCCAGCAGACCCCGCACCCGCATGTCACGGTCGCGGCGATCCTTGATCAAGCCCTTGTGGCTGCGCCACGGTTCGGCGATGATCTCCGCCGCGGACATCCGGGAGTTCAGCGACGCGTAGGGGTCCTGGAACACCATCTGCACCCGGCTGCGGAACTTCAGCAGCTCGGCGCCGCGCAGACCGAACGGGTCGACTCCGTCGAAGCGCACGGTCCCTTCGTCGGGCCGTTCGAGCATCAGCAATGTCCTTGCCAGCGTGGACTTTCCGCAGCCGGACTCGCCGACCAAACCGAGCGTCTCACCACGCGCCAGGTCCAGCGTGATGCCGTCGAGTGCGCACAGCTTGTTCTTGCCGGCGTGCGGCACCCGAAACGACTTGCGAACGTCGCGCACCTCGAGCAGGTTCTCGGGCGTTCCAGGCATCTCAAACATTGCAGACCTCTTCCGGGAAGTGGCAGGCCGCTTTGCGGCTCGGGTGGGATGTCGCCGACGCGCCCGCTCCGGCTTCGACGTCGTCGAGCACGGGGCGTCGGGTGGCGCAGATCTCCTGCGCGATGGGGCAGCGGGCCTGGTAGACACAGCCTTCCGGGATGGAGTGCAGGTCGGGCGGCGACCCGCCGATCGACCGGAGTCCGTCCCCGCGCCGGGCGTTGACGGGCACCGAGTTCAGTAGCCCCTTGGTGTAGGGGTGCTTGGGATTGCCGAAAACCTCGGCAACGGTGCCGGTTTCGACGATGTTGCCGGCGTACATGACGGCTACCCTGTCGGCTTCCTCGGCGACGAGCGCGAGGTCGTGGGTGATGAGCACGACCGCCATCCGGTATTCGGTGCGCAGGTCGCGCAGCAGTGCCATGATCTGGGCCTGCACCGTCACGTCGAGCGCGGTGGTCGGCTCGTCGGCGATCAGCACACTCGGGTTGAGCGCCACCGCCATGGCGATGAGCAGTCGCTGGCGCATCCCGCCGGAGAACTGGTGCGGGTAGGAACTCAGCCGTGTCTCCGGCTGCGGAATGCCGACGCGCGCCATCAGCTCGATGGCTTTGCCCTTGGCATCCTTGCTGCTCATGCCCTGATGGATCCGGAACGGTTCTGCCAGTTGGGTTCCCACGGTGTACAGCGGGTTCAACGCGGTCAGCGCATCCTGGAACACGATCGCCAACTCGGTGCCGGCCATGGCGCGACGTTTCTTGCGGTCGGCCTTGAGCAGGTCGACGGTGCCGTCCTGGCCCGCGAGCCGCGCGCTGCCGCCCACGATGTCGGCGACCGGCTCCAGAAGCCCGACCAGCGCGGTCGCGGTCATCGACTTGCCGCATCCCGATTCGCCCAGCAGCGCCAGGGTTTCGCCGCGATGGGCAGTGAAGGACACCTCGTTGACCGCACGCAGCGTTCCGGTGATGGTGCGGACCTCGACGGACAGTCCGTCGACCTCGAGGACCGGGGCGGCGCCGACGGCGTCGACGGGGGCGTGGTGATCGGCGAGTGCAGTCATGCTCGAGCCTTCCCGGACTTGGTGAACTTCGCCAGGCTCTTCTGCGGGACAGTCAGCCGCCAGCGCTGACCGGGGTCGGTGGCGATCCTCGCCCAGGCGGCCAGGATGGTGGCCGACACGGTGGTGATCACGATGGCCAGCCCGGGGAAGAACGACAACCACCACGCGGTGTGCAGATAGGTGCGGCCCTGCGAGACCATCAGACCCCAGCTGACGTCGGGCGGTTGGATGCCGATGCCGAGGAAGCTCAGCGAGCTCTCCGCCAGCATGACGTAGCAGAAGTCCAGCGTCGCGACGGTCAACAGCGTCGGCAGCACGATCGGCAGCACGTGACGGCCGATGATCGAGGTGGCGCCGGCGCCGAAAGTGCGTGCCGCGTCCACGAACACACGGCTGGCCAACTCGGCGGACTCGGCCCGCGCGGTGCGCAGGTAGACCGGGATGCGGGTGATGGCCAGCACCAGCACGATGTTGGCCGCACTCGGTGAGAAGACGTAGAGGACGACGACCGCCAGCAGCAGCGACGGGAAGCTCATGATCACGTCGGCGATGCGCATCGCGACCGTCTCGCGCCAGCCGCGGTAGAAGCCGGCCCACATACCGACGGCGGAGCCGATCACCGCGGAGATGACGACTGCCGGGACCGCGACCGACAGCGTGGTGCGGCAGGCGACGATCAGACGCGCCAGCATGCTGCGGCCCAGCGGATCGGTGCCCAGCACGTTGGCCCAGCCGTGCGCCAGTGTGAACGGCGGCTGGTTGGAGTTGTCCAGGTCGATACGGGTGGCGAGCTCGCCGACGAGCATCGGCCCGAAGATCGCGGTGAGGAACACCACGCCCAGCACGCCAGCCGCGAGGGCGGCGACCCGGTCGTTGATCAGCAGCCGGAACCACAGCGAACGGGTCCGCTTTACGGAGTTCTCGGTGTCCGGCTCGCCGACGATCGGGGTAGTCGGCTTGACGGGAACCTGGTCGATTTGAGTCATGCTGTTGTCTCCCGTCAGACCCGTGCCGGTTCGCGCACCCGCGCGTCGAGCAGCGCGTAGCAGGCGTCGATGAGGATGTTGAGAACGAAGATGCTGACCGCGGTGAGCAGCACCGCGGCCTGTAGCACCGCGAAGTCGCGTTGCAGGATCGCGTCGATCATCAGCTTGCCGATTCCGGGCCAGCCGAAGATTGCCTCGACCACCACCGCGCCGTTGATGAGGCCGACCGCGAGGTCACCGGCGACGGTGAGCGCGGGCGCCGCAGCGTTGCGCAGCGCGTGGTGGGTGACGACGCGGAAGTCCCCGGCGCCTTTGCTTCGGGCCAGTCGCACGTACGGCGCCGACAGAGCGGAAACCATTGCGCCGCGCACTACTTGGGTGAGCACCCCGAGTGGCCGGATCATCAGCGTCGCGATCGGCAGCACCCAGGACAGGATCCCGGCGTCGACGCCGGAGGTGGGCAGCACTCCGAGAAGCACTGCGAACAGCCAGACCCCGGTGATGGCGAACCAGAAGTCGGGGATGCTGGCTGCGGTCATCGACAGCAGGCTGGAGAACCGGTCGGCCAGTGAGTTCGGGCGGTACGCGGCCCAGCAGCCGATCACGACGGCGCCGATGACGGCGAGCAGCATGGTGGCGAACGCCAGCTGCAGCGTCGCGGGGAACGCGCGCAGTGCCATCTCGGACGCGGACTCCCCGGTGCGCAACGAGGTGCCGAAGTCCAGGTGCACCACGCCTTTGAAGTAGTCGGCCAGCTGGGTGATCAGCGGGTCGTTGAACCCGTTGGCGTTGGCGAACGCCTCGCGCTGCTCTGGGGTCGCCGACTCGGACAGGTACAGGTTGGTGGGGTCACCGGTGAGCCTGGCGAGCAGGAAGACCCCCAGCAGCACGATGATCAACGGCAGTGCGCTGGTGTACATCCGGCGTCGGACGAACGAGAACATGACTTGACTTCCTGGTCGTCGGAACAGCTCAGGACTGGTTGGTGCGGTCGGTACCGGCCGGGGTCATCGCGGACAACCGCATCTCGTCGCCGGTCGCCGAGTTCGGGGTGTAGGCGATCCGCGGGGATTTGCCGAGGATGCCCTGCATGTGGGCGAGGTAGGCCATCTGCATGATCTCCTGTGGTTCCTCGGCGAACAGCTCGGCGAACGCGTCTTGGCGGGCTTTGTCGGTGAGTTCCTCAGCGGCGCGGATCTTTCGGTCGAACTCCGCTGTGCCATAGGCGGCTTGGGGACCGTCGGAGAGCATGTACTGGTCGAGGGTGAACGCGGCGTCGCCGGCCTGGTTGCCGTGCATGATCATCAGCAGGTACGGCCCGGTGTTGGCCGGGAACGGCCGTAGCTGGTACTCGAGCTGGGCGGCGGTGTCCATCATCTCGATCCGGACGTTGAGGCCGATCTCGGTGAACTCGCTCTGCATCACCTCGATGGTCTCGGCGATCTTCGGGAACTGCGCGGTGCGCCCGATCAACCGGATCTGGGTGTCGACGGGCACGCCGTCGGCCTTGGCCTCGGCGACGAGCGCCTTGGCCCTCTCGATGTCGTGCGGCCAGATCGGGAGGTCGTCGTTGTATCCGACGACGCCCGTCGGGATCAGTTGGGCGGCAGGTTCACCCAGGTCGCGGAAGAGTGCCTTGACGATTCCGGCGCGGTTCACCGCGTAGTTGATGGCCTGGCGCACCCGGAAGTCGTCGAGCGGGGGTTCGGTGGCCTGCATACGCAGCGCGGTGGTCTCGTTGTTCTGGAACGGGACGCCGAGATCGCCTGCTCCGTCTTCGGGTCCCAGTGAGGTGGCGATGTCGGTTTCGTCGTTGGTGACCATGGCGGCGCGGACGCTGCCCTCGCTGCGCCACTGGTATTCGGCACGGCCGAACGCGGGAGCCTCACCCCAGTAGCTGGGGTTGCGGCTCAGAGTCAGCTTCTGCCCGTACTCCCAGTCCGCGATCGCATACGGTCCGGTGCCGATCGGCTCGCGCACCTTCTCGACGGTGCTGGTGGTGCGCGGAACGATCTCGACGAATGAGATACGCAGCGGCAGAATGGGATCCGGCTCGCTGGTGCCGACGATCACGGTGTTGGGGTCAGGGGTCTGCAGGGTCAATTCCTCGTCGCCGAAGACGTAACCGTCGACGTTGCACTGCAGGTCGGAGTTGACCGCCCGGTCGATCGAGAAGGCCGCGTCCTCGGAGGTGAACGGCGCCCCGTCGGAGAACGTCACGTCGGGACGAAGGGTGAATGTCCACTGGGTCGGGCTGGTCTGCCGCCATTCGGTGGCGAGCAGCGGCTCCAGGTCGCCGGTGTCCGGGTCGCGCTCGACGAGCGGCTCGGTGATGTTGGAGCGGACCACGACGCCGGTGGAGGTCAGTGAGCTCTCGCAGGGCTCCAGCGTCGGTGGCTCCTGGGAGAGCACGATGCGCAGCGTGTCCGGGTCGTAGCCGCCGCCCCCGGAATTGGCGACCGTGCAGCCGGTCGCGACAACGGTGACGCCGGCGATGGCGGCGACCAGGCGTTGACGCGGCCACGCGGGCCGATCGCTCGGTGCTGGCTTCATGGGTCCTCCCGGGGCTGGGGATCGTGACGTCCACGTATGTAGATGCAGTCTGTGATGCCAGCCACACGGTATGAGCGCGTTCGAACCAGCGTCAACCCCAGCTGAACGGCGTTTCGCGGGGCTTTCGGGCCTCGTCCCGGCGGCGCCGTCGGCAGCGAAAAGCGGACGTGAACTGGACTTTTACCCGCGGCCATGAGCGGTGGATGCGGAGGTGGTGCCGGAATGCGTTCCAGAAATGCTGATTAGCTATAAGTCCATGCTATTTCGGACGTGGACGGGTATTCGCAGCTCGTCGTAGCGTGGAGCGCACTATGAGTACTCCTCGCGGCCTCCGACACAATCGATGCGTGTTGCAGGTTGGCCCCCTCAAGCCCTCGTTGGAGCAGACCCTGGCCGATGACTACGCGGCCCGGATGTTGCCCGAGGCGCCGGCAGCACGTGAGGCGTTCCTGGCCGAGCACGGTGCACAGGTCACCGCGGTGGTGACGTCGGGTCGAACCGGTGTGGACGCACCGCTGATGGGGTCGCTGCCGAACCTCGGCGCCGTGGTGAACTTCGGTGTCGGGTACGACACCACCGACGTCGACGCTGCGGCCGCACATGGTGTCGGGGTGAGCAACACCCCCGATGTGCTGACCGATTGTGTGGCCGACACGGCCGTGGGTCTGATGATCGACACGCTTCGGCGGTTCTCCGCCGCCGACAGGTATGTGCGTGCCGGCCGATGGCCGGTCGACGGGAACTATCCATTGACCCGGCAGGTCAGCAACACCCGGGTCGGCATCATCGGGCTCGGACGGATCGGCAGCGCTATCGCGTTGCGGCTGAACGCTTTCGGGTGTTCGATCTCCTACCACAACCGCCACGAGGTCGCGGGGTCGCCGTACCCCTACGCGTCGTCGCCGGTGGAATTGGCCCAGGGGGTGGACGTGCTGGTGGTGGCCGCGGCCGGAGGCGCCGGCACCCGCAACCTGGTCGATCGTGAGGTGCTGGACGCACTCGGTGCGGACGGCTATCTGATCAACATCGCGCGCGGCAGCGTGGTCGACCAGGACGCGCTGGTATCGGCTCTGGTGGACGGCAGGCTCGCCGGTGCGGGCCTGGACGTGTTCGCCGATGAGCCGCAGGTCCCGGCGGTGCTGGTGAGCTTGGACAATGTCGTGTTGTTGCCGCATGTGGCCAGCGGGACGGTGCAGACGCGCGCGGCCATGGAGGCGCTGACGCTGCGCAACCTCGACACGTTCCTCGCGACAGGTGAACTCGTCACCCCGGTTCGCTAGGAGTCCCCCGCCGGAACGGTATTCCAGGCGCAGAATCGCGAGCGACCACCGCACGGAATACCGTTCCGGCGGGGGAACTCAGCCGACGCCTTCGACCAGCTCGTCGGTGGTCCATTCCTGTTGCGGCAATACATCTTTGAGCAGCCGCAGCAGCGCCGGGTTGCTGGAATCCCCCCGCCACACCGCGTCGAGCTCGACGGGTCGATCGCGGAACGCGCCGATGGTCCGGAACACCACACCCTCGGGATGTAGCGTGGCCGCCGAGGCAGGCACCAACGCCATCCCGAGGCCGGAGCGCACCAGCACCAGCATGGTGTGCACCTGGGTCACGTACTGCACGTAGTTCGGCGTCGCCCCGGCGATGGTGAACGTGCTGATCAGCAGATCGTTGAAATAGCGGGCCTGCACCGGCGAGTACATCACCACGTCCTGGCCGTCGAGATCGGTCAGCGTCAACTGTCGCGGCAGCTCGGTCAGCGGATGTCCCGAGGGCAGCGCGACGACCAGCTGCTCGTGCAGCAACGGCCGCGACACCAGACCCGGACGCTTCAGCGGCGGGCGTGCCATGCCGAGGTCCAGCTCGCCGGACATCAACCCCTCGATCTGGGCGGCGGTGACCATCTCACGCAGGTCCAGCGTCACGTCGGGCAGCCGCTCACGGGCCCGCTCCAGCAGCCGCGGCAGAACGGCGTGCGCCGACGCCGCGGTGAAGCCGACGACCACGGTGCCCAGATCCCCTGCGGGGATGCGCTTCACGGTCTGGGCGGCTCCCTCGGCCAGCTGCAGGATCCGCCGCGCGTCGGGCAGGAACGCCGCTCCCGCAGGGGTGAGCGTCACCGTGCGGGTGGTGCGGTCGATCAGCTGCACGCCGAGTTCACTCTCGAGCTGCTGCATCTGGCGGGACAGGGGCGGCTGGGTCATGTGCAGCCGTTCGGCGGCGCGGCCGAAGTGCAGCTCTTCGGCGACGGCGACGAAGCACGACAGCCGGGCGAGTGAGAACATCAGGCCTTCGGTACCAGCCTGATCGCGGCGATCTTGAGCCGGGGAACGGCCTCCTCCCATTCCGCGACGGTGGGTACCCGGTCGTCGCGGAACTTCATGCCCATCGTCCGTTGCGCCTTCTTCGGGCCGTAGGCCCCGGACAGCCGGTGGACGATGTCGACGACGGCGGCGTGCTCGGTGATCAGCGTGCCGTGCAGCGCGGTCTTCCTGCCGCGGTGGTACACCTGCGCGTCGGCGCCGTCGCGGAAGTTGTACTTCCACTGCGCCTCCAATACCACGTAGAGGTCGCCGTCGAGGTGGTGAGCGCTGACCGGAACCGAGAACCGCCGCCCGGTCTTGCGTCCGGTGAACTCCACGAGCATGAACTCGGCGATCCGGCCGCCCAGCGGGGTACGCAGCGCCCGTCGCAACACGGGGTTGAAGACCCGAAGCAGGATCTCCGGTGGATGGGCGACGTCGATCGCCGCAGACTGCTCTGCCATACGCCTACCGTAGGGCTACCAACGGGGGCTGAGGGCCTCAAACGACGGATCGATGCTGCGCATGTACCCGGTGTCGTCACGGTCGCGGATGCCGCAGCGCACATACTGCTCGTGCAGCGCGGCCAGCGCGTCCTCGTCGAGCTGCACACCGAGCCCGGGGGTCTCGGGCACCGGGACCGAGCCGTCGACGAACGCCAGCGCACCGGGACGCACGACGTCCTCGGTCTTCCACGGCCAGTGCGTGTCACACGCGTAGGTCAGGTTCGGCGTCGCGCCGGCCAGGTGCACCATCGCGGCCAGGCTGATGCCGAGGTGCGAGTTGGAGTGCATAGACAGCGCGAGGCCGAAGTTCTCGCAGATTCCGGCGAGCAGCCGGGAACGCTGCAGCCCACCCCAGTAGTGGTGATCCGAGAGCACCACGCGCACCGACTGTTTGGCCACCGCGGGTGCCAGTTGCGAGAAGGCGACGACGCACATGTTGGTCGCCAGCGGCATCGGAGCCTGCATAGCCACCTCGGCCATGCCGTCCAGGCCCGGCGTGGGATCCTCCAGGTACTCGAGGACGCCGGCGAGCCTCGACGCCACCTTCATCGAGGTCTGCGGCGTCCAGGCGGCGTTGGGATCCAGTCGCAGCGGGTGCTGGGGAAACGCGAACCGAAGCGCCTCGATGGCCGCCATCTCATCCTCCGGGGCGAACACCCCACCCTTGAGTTTGATTGCGGTGAAGCCATATTCGTCGATGATCCGTCGGGCCTGGGCGACGATCCCGTCCGGGTCGAGCGCCTCGCCGTACTGGTCGGGTTCGGCGCCGGAATGAGCCGCCCATTTGTAGAACAGGTAGGCGCTGAACGGGACCGCGTCTCGGACCTTACCCCCCAGCAGGTCCGAGACGGGACGCCCGCAGGCGTGGCCCTGCACGTCGAGGCAGGCCACTTCGAACGGTGAGAGGACCTGGTCGACCGCACTCGCCGAGGTGATCATGCCTGCGGTGCCGACCGCGGCGTCTTCGCCGCGCAACCGCTGCGTAATGGCCGCCCGAATGGCGTTGAGAGCGAACACGTCCAGGCCGGTGATCGCCTCGGCGGCAGCCTGTAGCCGGGCCAGGTGCCTGCTGTCGGCATAGGTCTCGCCGAGACCGACCAGACCGGCGTCAGTGTCGAGCTGGACGATCGCCCGCAGCGCATACGGCTGGTGGATACCGACGGTGTTCAGCAGTGGTGGGTCACGGAAAGCGACCGGGGTGATGCGGGCGCCGGTGATGCGGATGCTGCTCGGCATGGGTTCAGACTGCCTGGGAGAGCGCTTCGGCGAGCACCGCGCGCCCCGCGGCAGTGATCGACTGCAGCTGGGTGAGATCCTCCGGCGTCGGCATCACCAGCGGCGGACGCACCGGCCCAGCGGGAATGCCGGCCATCGTGACGCCAGCCTTGACCAGCGAGACCGCATAGCCGGGCACCGTGTCACGCAGCCGGACCAGCGGATGGAAGAACGCCCGAAGCAACGCGTCGGCCAACCCGGTGTTACCGGCCTTGAGCGCGTCGTAGAACGCCAGCGCCAGATCGGGTGCGAAGGCGAAGGCGGCCGACGAGTACAGCGGCACCCCGATCGCCCGGTAGGCCTGCTGCGTGGTCTCGGCGGTCGGCAGCCCGTTGAAGAACAGGAAGTCGGGATCGACCTCGTCGGTGACGGCCTGCACGATGCGCCCCACCATGTCGAGGTTGCCGGTGCCGTCCTTGAACCCGATGACGTTGTCGATCTCGGCGACGGCGACGGCGGACGCTTCGGTGAACCGGGCGTTGTTGCGGTTGTAGACGATCACCGGCAGGTCGGTCGCGCCCGCGACGGCCCGGGTGTAGTCCACCAGTCCGGCCTGGGGGACCTCGACGAGGTAGGGCGGTAGCAGCAGCAGCCCGTCGGCGCCGGATTCCTTGGCGGCCTTGGCGAACCGCTTGGCGTGGGCCACCGAGCCGCCGGCGCCGGCATAGACCGGGACCCGACCGGCCACCACCTCGACGGCGGTGCGCACGACTTCGCCGAACTCTTGTTCATCCATCGCGTGGAATTCGCCGGTGCCGCAGGCGATGAAGACGCCGCCGGGCCCTGCCTCGACACCCTTGGCGATGTGGCGGGCCAACACGTCGAAATCGACGTTGCCGGAATCGGTGAACGGGGTGACGGGAAAGAACAGGACGCCGTCGAAGGTGGGACGCATGTGCTGGAGCTCCTGGTGGTGTGGTTGGGGTCAGTCCTGCGTGAGCTGGCCGTCGATGCGCCGCCACAGGTGATCGGGGTTGCCGTCCGCGATCACGCTGGGCAACAACGTGTTCGGGACGTTCTGGTAGGCGACCGGCCGCAGGAAGCGTTCGATCGCCCGGCTTCCGACCGAGGTACTGCGGGAGTCCGATGTCGCCGGGAACGGTCCGCCGTGCACCATCGCGTGGCACACCTCGACACCGGTCGGCCAGCCACCGAACAGGATTCGTCCCGCCTTGAGCTCCAGCAACGGCAGCAGCGTCGCGGCCTGGTCGAGATCGGAGTCGTCGGCCTGCACGGTGGCGGTCAGCTGGCCCTCGATACGCTGTGCGACGGTGTGCATCTCGTCGATGTCGGCGCAGCACACGATCAGGCTCGACGAGCCGAAGACCTCGGCCTGCAGGGCCTCCGACGCCAGGAAGCTCTGCGCGTCGGTGGTGAACAGCGCTGCCTGCCCGCAGACCTCGCTGCCGCTGACTTGCCCGCGGGCGACCAGCTGTGCGGCCTGTGACAGCGACTCGACGCCGGATGCGTAGCTGCGGGCGATGTTCGGGGTCAGCATCGGTGTGGCCGCAGCACCCGAGAGCTCCTCGCGGGCGGCGCTGACGAAAGCGTCGAGGCCGGGCCCGTCGACGGCGATGACCAGGCCGGGGTTGGTGCAGAACTGGCCCGATCCCATGGTCAGGGAGCCGACGAAGGCCTTGCCGAGATCGGCTCCGCGGGTCGAGAGTGCGCCGCCGAGCAGGAACACCGGGTTGATCGAGCTCATCTCGGCGTAGACCGGGATCGGCTCGGGCCGGGCGGCGGCCGCGGCGACCAGGGCGAGTCCGCCGGAACGTGATCCGGTGAAACCGACGGCCTTGATCCGGGGATCGCTGACCAGCGCGATGCCCAGCTCCTGGCCGGTGCCGAACAGCAGCGAGAAGGTGCCGGCCGGCATCCCGGACTGGGCGACGGCGTCGCTGATGGCGCGGGCGACCAGTTCAGAGGTGCCGGGGTGTGCATCGTGGGCCTTGACGACGACGGGGCAGCCGGCGGCCAGCGCCGAGGCGGTGTCACCGCCGGCGACGGAGAACGCCAGCGGGAAGTTGGAGGCGCTGAACACCGCGACCGGCCCCAGGGCGATGAAGCGCTGCCGGATGTCGGGGCGCGGCAACGGGGTCCGGTCGGGCTGGGCGGTGTCGATGCGGGCGCCGTTCCAGCTGCCCTCGCGCAGCACGGCGGCGAACAGCCGCAGCTGACCGGTGGTGCGGCCGACCTCGCCGGTGATGCGTGCCTGCGGCAGGCCGGTCTCGGTGACGGTGCGGGTGACGAGGGCCTCGCCGAGGGCTTCGATGTTGGTGGCGATCGCTTCGAGGAACTGCGCGCGTTGCTCGGAGGTGGTGGCGCGGTAGGCGCTGAAGGCTTCGGCGGCCGCGGCGCACGCGGCGTCGACATTGGTGGCGTCGCCGTGGTGGTAGACCGGCTCGAGTGGTTTGCCGGCGGCCGGGTCGAAGCCGCGGATCTCGCGGCCGGTGCCGCGCACGGGGGTTCCGGCGATGATCATCTGACCGGTGAGGGTGTGGGGAGTCATCGTCACAGTCATGCCGTCAACGGTAGGAGTGCGATCAATTCCTGTCCAAGACCATTTGACACTTAAATGATGCAGGACATGCATGAATCACTGACCCGCCGGAACGGTATTCCAGGCGCAAAAGAACGAGGTGCGACCGCCTGGAATACCGTTCCGGCGAGGGTTACGCCACCCGGAGGTCGGTGAGGCGTTTGTCGATGACACTCAGCAGGGCCGCGACCGCGGTGGGGTCGCCGTTGATGTCGAGCAGGCCGTCGTCGACGGCCTCGGCGAGGGTGAGTTTCTGCCCGACCAGCGCCGCGACGGTCGGCGCCGCCGCCTGGACGGTCACGTCGCTGGGCGTCG
Source organism: Mycolicibacterium austroafricanum (assembly GCF_902705885.1). GTDB lineage: Bacteria > Actinomycetota > Actinomycetes > Mycobacteriales > Mycobacteriaceae > Mycobacterium > Mycobacterium vanbaalenii_A. The sequence goes on from NZ_CACSIP010000012.1 coordinate 364,976, forward strand.
GGCTCTTGCCAGGTCGCACCGACACTCTGCCGCCGCGGATGCGCAGGCACGCGCAGCTGTCATCGATGTTGAACTCGTAGACCGCGTCGAGGTCCTTCGGCGCGTCCTCGCGCATGTCGGCGGCGAGGAACGTCAGCAGCCATTCCGCGCGGAACAGTTCGCAGTCGGCATCGGCTTCGACCATCTGGTGGCGCGCTCCCCACATCGCCAGCGGGACGATCGCCGCGGCCAGCTCGCGGCCGGCCTCGGACAGCTCGTAGACCACTGTCGAACCCGGCTGGTCGAGCGCGAGGCGGCGTTGGATGACGCCGTCTGCTTCCAGCTGCCGAACCCGGGTGGCCAACAAGCTGGTCCCGATGCCCGCCAGCGCCTCGGCCAGCTCGGTGTAGCGCTTCGGTCCGGAACCGAGCTCCCGGACGAGCAGCAGCGTCCATCGCTCGCCGACCACGTCGAGAGCGTGCGCCAGGCCGCAGAACTGACCGTAACTCCGCCTCCCCATACCCAGCATCCTACTCGCGACCTCCTTTTTTCGACCTCAACTTAACTATCTGTTTGCTACTTCATTTTCTTATGTTACGTTGCAGAAGTGAGAGTGAACACCCCTGCGGGTGCAGACGAAATATGAGGTGAACCGCAATGGCATCGATTTCTCATTCCAGACCCCTGGCGGGCGTGCGCTGGACACTCATCGCCCTGCTGCGACGACTGCATCCCGCCGCGGCGGGGGTGGCCGCCGGCTCCGTGGCGGCCTCGCCGCGTGCCGCGAGGGCGCGGCACCATTACCCGCCGCAACGCGATGCGATCTTCGAGCAGTCAGCGATGGCGCGGGAGATGTACAGGCTCTGATTCAGAGGTAGCCGCCGAGCGTGTGCCAGAAGCGCTCGTCGGTGCGTCCCATGGCCACGTCGGCTTCGGCGCGCAACGTCATCGCTCGGCGATAGATGCGCTGTGCAGTGGTTCGCGGCATTTCGGCGGGGCCGTAACAGCCGCGACGGAGTCGACGTAGCCTGCCGCGTCTGACCTCCCATCGAAGCGCGTCGGAGATGGTTTTGGACGAATCGCCGCTGACCGTGAAGCCGAGGTGGCCGAGTTCCTCGATGATTTCCGGGATCGCCTGCGGGCCGTGCCGGTAGACGTGGTCGACGACGACGTAGCGCAGGTCGGTGCCGCGCAGGCGGGTGGGCATGACCGCAGGGTCCCGGTTCGGGCTGACACTTCCGCTGTGTGGCGAGGCGGTAGGGGACGGCTCTGGGGATGGGGACCGCTCTGGGGATAGCGCACCCGGCGGGCAGCCCACGGCGCTCGGCGCCCAAGCCCCACGGCGAGTGCGCGCCCAGCCTCACGGCGAGTGCGCGCCCAGCCTCACGGCGAGTGCGCGCCCAGCCCAGGGCGAGTGCGCGCCCAGCCCACGGCGAGCGACAATTTCGGCGGGTGGTGAGTGCAGCTCACCAGGCGCCGAGACATTCGCTCGTAGTGGGCAGCCGGGAANATCCCGCCGATNTTCGCNNCCGCCTCCGNCCGCGCCGCGCCCGCC